>JAXSPP010000001.1:0-332937 GCA_037927135.1 Candidatus Pampinifervens sinense
AAGCTTTTCAATGCTGGTAGTGGGTGGAGGACTTTAACTTGTGTGCTTGTGTATGTATATGCTTATGCTATTGGATATAGTTATTACAGGAGGGGTGAACTTGAGGTCTAATTTCTCACCCAGCGTACAAAAATGCATTATATTTTTTACCATGCTAAACTTGGCCTACGGCTTTAAAGGATATACCCTTTTGGTAGCCTCTTTCCTTCTTCTTGTGGTAGTCCTCATAGTTGGCCTATTTCATATAGAAGAACGTGGTATTGTTTTCTACGCGGTGCTTGGTGGCATTTTAGCCTTATTTAGTTTTTCCCTATTTTCTTATCTTCTGGGTGTATATGCCTATTTAAAGGAAGAGTACTCAAAAAGGAAAAACCTTTGGTCCTTTATATTTGACTTCTTGGCAGACCTTAGGCTTGCCATTTTTGTCATGATAGTCCTTGGCATACTTTCCATGCTTGGCTCCACCTACGTGCAACAAAACCAGCCCATAGAGTTCTACCTTGACAGGTTTGGTGCAGATTTAGGCTACTGGCTTTGGAGGCTTTGGATAACCGATGTTTTTCACTCATGGTATTACATAGGACTTATCGTATTGCTTGCCATAAACCTTATAGCATGCTCCTTCAAAAGGCTTCCAAGGGTTTGGGTACAAACCTTTACAAAGGAGAGGTTTCAAAAGCTGGATGAGCACATGGAGAAGCATCTCAAACCCATTTCAATCCATATAAACCCTTCCGAAGAGAAGGTGGTTAAGCTCCTTCAAGGGATGGGCTTTAAGGTCTATATGGAGAGGGAGGGTGAAAGAACCTACTTTTATGCGGAAAAAGGTAGGTTTTCACGCCTTGGTGTTTATGTGGTGCACATAGGCCTTTTGGTAATCATGGCTGGAGCACTCATTGACGCCATATGGGGTATAAGGGGCACTGTAATAGTGCCAGAAGGGTCAAAGAGCGATACACTACTCATTCCAGCAAAGGAGAAGGCTATAAAGCTCCCTTTTCAGATAGAGCTTGAAGACTTCCGAATAGTTAGCTACGAGGAGGAGTTCAAAAGGAAGGGTAAGGTAAAGGAGACACCCTTTAAAGATGCCATAGCGAGCTTTGAAAGCGACATAAGGATCATTCAGGATGGTAAGGTGGTGGCAAGTGGTACAACGGCTGTCAACTCTCCCTTTGATTTTGGAAGCTACAGGATATTCCAAGCTACCTATGGGCTCACAGGTGAGGCTGGAATAGCTAAGATAGCCATCTTTGACAAGGCCTTGGCACCAAAGGACCCACAAAAAGCCTTTATAGGAGAAGTAGAACTAAGGGCTGGAAAGGTTTCAGAGTTTAAAGACATGCTTCTTTCTATAGATAGATCCACATTAAACATTGAGGATGAGCAAAAGGGCCTTCAGGGGGAGTTAAAGCCTGCCTTGGTGGTAAAGGTGCTAATGGATGGAAAATCCTACGATGTGCCAGTGGTATACTCTCCAGAACTTAGTATTTTTGCCCAGACTCAGCTAGCACAGCTCAAAGACTTTCCCTACATCTTCTTTCTTGTAGAATTTGAGCCTCAATACTTTAGCGGTCTTCAGGTGTCACGCCAAGCTGGAACACCCATCATATGGCTTGGCTCCATCTTGGTAGTGGGTGGTATGCTAATAGCCTTTTACACAGTTCATAGAAAGGTTTGGGCAAGGCTTGAAGGAAACACTTTAAAGGTAGCCTTCTGGTCCCACAAGTTCAAAGAGGAGTTCAGGAAAAGCTTTCTAAATTCTTTGGAGGTGCTAAAACATGAGGATCCTTCTCATGGAAAAGAACTTAATACTTCTTAGTAGGATAAGGTCTTCTCTAAGCGGTCATGAGGTAAGGGCTGGAGGAGAATATCAGGGAGAGGATATTGTTCTTATAAACCTTGAGCAATTTTCTCCAGAAGTAATCAAAGGTTTGAAAGAAAAAGGTGCAAAAGTTATAGCCTACTGCGGACATAAAAGGCTTGACCTTATAAACTTGGCAAAAGAGTTGGGTGCGGACCTTGTGGTTCCAAACAGCCAGATAATAAACACAGCAGATCTTATCTTAAAAGTTTAAAAACTCCATCTTAAGGTCTAACAAGAACTCAGGATAGAACCTCTCTAAAAGGTTTTTTGTCTTCACAAGGGTTTCCTCCGCTATTGTTCTTTCTCCCGCAACGCATACAAAGGCAAGACTTGCCCTCTGCCAAAGGTCATGATGATCCACCTCCGCTACCGATACATTTAAAGAGGACCTTACCTTATCCTTTATTGACCTTATAAAATGTCTTTTTTCCTTAAGAGATCCGTTTTCTGGAAAGAATAGTTCTACTCTAAGTATGCCAAGCACCATGGGTGTTTATATTATAATAAAATTTCCGTGTTTTGGCTAATAGTGTTTATAGCTTTTCTAAATGCCTTTGCCTTTGACTGTAAACTTCTAAAAGCAAGGTACCTTGCACTAAAAGACGATATGGTTTATGAAGACCTTATGAAGGAAGCGGAAACTTTGATAGATATAGCATGCAATAAAGGAGATAAAAGGGCTTTAAGGTCCGCAGATAAAATCTTACAAGCCCTTGAAAATATAAAGTTTCCAGAAAGCTTTGGAAAGGATAAAATTGTAGCAAGTAAAAGGCTAAGGAGGGCTTCTATACTTCTCAATGAAACTCAGAAATATTCAAAAAAGTATCCACAGCTCTTTGCTTACCAACTCCTCTTCTATCAGGTTGCCAGGGAAAATTACAGAGTAGGTGATTATGAATATGCTTTAAAATACTCTATAGCATCTTACAATCTAGGTAGAGCCATACTGGAGCTAAGATGATTTTTAAAGAGGGTGATTATGTGCTTATTGTAGATGAGGAGAAAAGGTATCTAAAGCGCCTTACAAAGGACCTTAATCTAAGCGTAAAGGATAGGATTATAAAGTTTGAGGATATTGTTAACAGGAGGGTAGGTGAAAGGGTCAATGGCTTTTATCTTCTTACACCAAGCTTAGAAGATATCATACTACATGGCTTCAAAAGGAAAACACAGATAGTTTATCCCAAAGACAGCTTTTACATAGCCTTTAGGCTAGGCCTGTCAAAGGATAAAAGGCTTCTTGAGTTTGGAGTGGGAAGTGGTGCATCTACAGCTGTATTTTCCCAACTCGCTGGGGAGGTGTGGGCCTATGAGATAAGAGAAGACTTTTATAAGCTAGCGAAGAAGAATTGGGAAAGCTTTGGTCTGTGTCAAAATGTAAGGCTTGAGAATATGGATTTTATGCTTGCAGATTTGCCGGAAGATTTTTTTGATGCGGTCTTTGTGGATGTAAAAGATCCACTACCTTACATAGGAAAGGTTTGGAAGGTTCTAAAGCCTGGCGCTTCTTTTGGAAGTATATTGCCTACTGCCAATCAAGTTAGCGCTTTGATAAAGGCCATGGAAGGCCTATTTTGTGATATAGATGTTTTGGAAATACTTCAAAGGCACTATAAGATAAACCCAGAAAGGCTAAGGCCACAGGACAGCATGGTAGCGCACACGGGCTACCTTGTCTTTGCAAGGAAAAGGATATAGCCCTTTATATCTGGAAGGTCTATTCTGCAATAGTCATAACCTTCTGGCACAGTGGCCCCTTTCATTATGAGTATGTATCTTTTTGAAAGCCTATCCAAAATGGGCAAAATATCCTTTAGCTTTCCCAAGGCTCTGCAGACCACAAGGTCAAACTTTTCCTCCACCTTTTGAGCTTCTTTACATATGACCCTGTAGGAAAGTCCAAGCTTTACCTTTATATACTCAAGAAAGGCACACTTTTTTGCAACAGACTCTATAAGAGTAAGATCTATCCTATCTTTGTAGTATATCTTTAGTGGCACACCGGGGAAACCTGCACCACTACCCACATCGCACAAAGAAAGCCCATCCACCTTTATACCCTTTTCTTCCAAACAAAGGCTCACGCTTACAGAATCTAGAAAATGTCTTATGATAATCTCTTCGTCCTCCTCTATGGCGGTCAGGTTATGAACTTTGTTCCACCTTTTTAGCTCCTTAAGGTATATATCAAAGCTTTTTATCTGTTCTTCAGATAGGCTAAAACCGTTCCTTTGAAATATTTCTCTTATCAACCCCTCAGAAGAAATCTTATGTCCTCCGCCATCTTTTGTGGATCCTGCTTAGAAGGTGTATAAAGGAGTTTTATCTTGTTGTCCGGAGTGATAAGGTATATGGTGGCAGTATGATCTATAAGGTAGCCACCGGCCGACTGACCTTCTACCTTTTTGTAATAAGCTTTATACTCCTTTGCCACCTTTCTTATCTCTTCCTCAGACCCTCTTAGACCTACAAAGGTAGGATTGAAGTAAGGCACATAGCCTTTTAACACCTCTTCCGTGTCCCTTTCTGGATCCACACTTATGAAAAGCACTTGCACCCTTTGAGCTTCCTCCGGTTTTAGATACTTCATCATCTTTGCCATTGTCTCAAGGGCTGTTGGACATACATCGGGGCAGTGTGTATAGCCAAAGAATATGAGCACTATCTTCCCTTGGCTTGTGTAATCGGATAGCTTTACCCTTTTTCCATTGTGGTCTGTTAGCTCAAAGTTATAGGCTGGCTGGTCAAAGAGATGACCATAGAACTCATGCTGTTTTTTACAAGAGGCTACAAAGGCCCAAAGAAGGGCTATAAGAAAGGTTAATTTTCTCCTCATAATTTAAAATTATAGCAAAGGCTTACCCTTGTACCAAGACCCTTTTTACTTTCTATCTTCATGTTCATACCGCTCTTTTGGGCTATAAGCCTCACTATGTATAATCCAAGGCCTGAACCATCCTTATCTGTAGCCTCCCTGTAGAAAAGCTCACCCGCCTTTTCTGGATGATCCATGCCTATGCCTTCATCCTCAACCACTATACACCCATCCTTAAAATAAAGGCTTATCCTTGCACCCTTTTCCGAATACTTGTAAGCATTTTCTATAAGATTTCTCAAGGCCAGTTTAAAGTATTCCTTGTCCACCTCTATCTCCTTGTCCTCTTCAAGATATTCCACGAAAAAGTTTCTTTCCTCCTTTATAAACTCATACTCCTCTTCTATCTCCGCAAAAAGCTGATTTATGCTCACCCTTTCTACTTTTAGTGGCATTTGAGATTCAAGCCTCATTATGGTAGCAAGCTGTGTTATAAGCCTTTCCATCTTTTCCGTCTGTGCTTGCACTCTTGAGTATATCTCCCTTAACTTTTCTTCTCTATAGGCACCCATCTGTAAAAGCTCCATCTGCCCCTTTATATAGGCCAAGGGTGTCTTTAAAGCATGGGTTATATTCCTTATAAACTCCCTCTGCCACAGGATTATGCCTTTTAGCCTTCCCACCATATTAGCATAAGCCTCTTCCAAAAGACCGAACTCATCCCTTCTTCCACTTACCCTTATCTCTATATCTAGTTGACCTTTAGATATAAGTTCTGATATCTCCCTAAGGTAAGATAAAGGCTCAAGAAGCCTTTTTATCAAAAATACTGCAAGCAAGGATGAGAAAAGAGATATGAGTAAAACCAAAGCACCTGTAAAGATTAGTATCCTTTGCTCTATCTTCCTTATGCCTTCCAGCTTTCCCAACACGATAAGCTTATAATGCCCTACCTCTTTAACTATAAAGGCATACTCTCTTCCTATACCTTTCCTTTCCTTCAACATAAGCTTTATCTCTTCCTCTTCCACCTCTGGCATATTTCCTTCCAAAAAGCTCTCCCTGTTTACAACCTTTCCCTTTTCATCCACCAAAATACTGGCTATTTCCCTTGAAACCACATCCTCTGCAAGAAGTTTTGCATAAAAATCAGGATTTTTATAGTATCTTCTGTAAAAGTCTATAAGTGGTTTTATCTGGTACTCCATGTAGCTAAGCGTATATTCATAAAGGGTTTTCCTTATGATCAAAAGGCTAAAGGAAGAGAGCAATAGAACACTACCTATATAAAGACTAAAGAAAAGAATTAGAGCTTTAAGCCTGACTGACATCCTCTACGCTTAGCATATAACCATATCCTCTTACAGTTTTTATGAGCTTGTGTTCTTTATCTCCCAGCTTGTTCCTTAGATTTTTTATATACACATCTACTATGTTAGAGCCTTCTCCATAGGAATATCCCCATACCTTCGCGTATATCTCTTCCCTACTTACGGCACATCCTGCCCTCTCCATAAGAAGCTTAAGTAGGTTAAACTCCTTTTGAGTAGTATGTATCCTATTGCCCTTATAATAGACTTCAAGAGACTTTAACCTAAGTTCAAGATCTCCTACCTTTAAAACATCAGGCCCCTCCTTCTTATACCTTCTTAATACAGCCTTTATCCTTGCCACAAGCTCTTTGAAGGAAAAGGGTTTGGTTATGTAGTCGTCTGCACCCGCAGAAAGACCTTCCACTTTATCCTCAATCTGAGCCTTTGCTGTAAGCATAATTATAGGAATATCCTTTGTCTCTCTTATCTTTTTGCACACTTTTAAACCATCCATTTTGGGAAGCATTATGTCCAAGATAACAAGCTGATAATCTTCTTCCATTAGCTTATTTATTGCACTGTATCCATCGGTTACCCAATCCACTTGAAAGCCTTCATAAGTTAGCCCCTCTTTAAGAAGCTGCCCTAAGGCTTTATCATCTTCCACAATGAGAACCCTCATGCCTCTTGCAATCTTATATATTCCTCTACTTTGAGTATTCTAAGTATGTCTCTGTAAGGTTGAAGGGCAATCTCTAACTCTTGTGCAAACCTTTCCTGTCCTAATACATTATAACTTAGATCGAGTAAGAATTGTAAAAAACTAAAAGCTTCATCTCCATTTTTGGGCTTTTTTCTATAAAGTATCACACCTTCTTCATACTTTAGAACATCTGATGATGATAGCTGAGAAAGAACCACATGGTTAAGATGGCTCGCATATTTTAAGAGAAGTCCATATATTACGTTAAGTAAAAAAAGGTGTACAGTATCCTTTGTATTTTCCATAGACTGAAGAAAAATAAGATCAACATAACCCACCCTTTCGTAAGATATTTTGTTTATAAGTTTCAGACCCTCCTTAAAGTCTTCTCTGGCAATACCTAAAAGTGCTCCGTTTTTGAACATTATGTAATCTTTGTAAGTACCAGCATATATGATTATAACCCCTGTTCTATTTTCTGCACTCATGGACATTAGCATCTTTCCTATTTCCACAAAAGATGTGGGCAAACCATTTACAACCTTATTTTCCGCATGCTTTAACACGAGAAGATCTAGCATATTACTACTAATCCTTACTGCATTTAAAAAAGACTTACCTTTAGGGTTTAATAGGAGTTCAAAGACTTCTGGTGTACATGGATATATTGCAAATAACTGACCTCTTTTATAGTATAGTTCATATTCAAAATCGTCTCCTACAACTTTGAGTATACCTGTAAATTTTCCAAGTTGAAAGCTTTCTAAAAGGTTTATTAGATTTATTTTTTCACTTTCTACTTCTTTCATAATATAATCAAATTCAATTTCTTCCTTTAAACCCTCTGGATTCTGAAATTGATTTATATCTAAATAGCCAGCAGAAAAAAGTGTATTAAGATATCTTATTTCTTCAATTAAACTTCTAGAAGAATGCACAAGTATATGATAGATACTTTTACCATCATAATATTGATCATTTTCAAAACTTTTAATTACCTTTACAACGGCAAGTGGAGTTATTACTTTATCTAAAAGGTTCCTTAATTCTGTATGCACAAGCTGAAGCTGCAATATTAACTCTTCCGCAGATATTGGATCTTCAAGGTTTGTTATTTCTTCAATGGAATCTTCTCTAAATGTAAAGAAAGCAAAAGGATGTTCCATAAATTCAAATAGGTGATATAGAAGTAAAGATCTTTTGTTTGCTTTGGATAAATCTTCAGGTACATTTAACTTGAAACCTTTTATTAACCCATTTTCTACGTAAAGAGATACAGTGTTTACACCAAAAAAGAGATTTAATAAACCTACTTTACTGAAAAGACATCCATTTAATAAATCTACAAAATCCTGCTGTGAAGATAAATAACCCGATATCATAGTAGCATTTTCTCCACCTTTGATACAAGATAATCTTCAAGAAGCTTAAAAGTTTCTATAACACCTTCACCTTTTATGGCGCTAGCACATACTGATGGAAATTTATCAGTATTTATATGCTTTTCTAACTCCTGATAACTCAGAGCATTAGGAAGATCCATTTTATTATATTGGAAGACCAAAGGTACATCCTGTAAATTTTTTCCAACTCGCATAAGGTCCGCTTTGAGCAGGCTGTAAAAGTTTAAATTTTCGGTTAACCTTTCCCTCTGAGAATCTACTACAAAGATAAGACCATCCACACCTCTAAGGACAGTTAGTCTTATATCCTTATATATATCCTGACCAGGTACAGTATATAAAGCAAAGGAAAGAGTTACATCCCCTACTTTTACCTTCTTTGTGGTAAAGTCAAAAACTAAAGTTCTTTCTCCCTGTGTATCAAGTTTTATAAGATCTAAACCTTCTATTTGTGCAAGCTTTTCAAGATTCGTAGTCTTGCCAGATTGAGCAATACCATAATATACTACCTTCAATCTGATTATCTTTTTCCCAACATCCACTAACATATCACACCCTCCTGATCTTTATTTCCCCCCAATTGAAGCATACACTACATAAGAGATGATAACTATTATAATCCTTACCACAAGAGCAAACAAGTGGCTTTAAAAGATCCTTTATAGAAGTTAGGCAGAATTTGTCTTGATCTCTATGTGATAGTGCGCTATACAGTAAAGCTTTTGCTGGAAAAGATAGAGTATCTTCCAACTCCTTAGCCTTGCTAAGGAGGTTAAGCTTTATATATACCAAAAGAAGGGTGTCTGGGTGAATGGATTCTTTTTTTAATTCTATGAGATCCAGAATCTTTGAAAGTGTTTTCTCATCTTCCATAAGGTTCCATAGCACATCTTCTTGATAGTTTAGGGAAAAAAGCTTTTCCCAAAGCTTTTTCACATCCCTTATCCTATCTTTAAGGAGTAAATACTTTATATATGTTGCATATACAAAAGGTGTAGCATAAAGGTCAAAGACCTTTTCTATATACTTTTCATTTCCCTCTTCTAAATACAGCTTAGCTAAAATCTCCGCCTTTATCCTTTTCTGAACCTCCTTTTCCCAACGCTCGCATATATCCAAAATCCTTTCTTGACATTCTAAAGATTCCTTCCATTTATTTTGTAAAGCGTATGCGTCTCTCAGACCTTTTAAAGCCTCAACGTTTTCTGAGTCTTCTATCAATACTTCTTTAAAACCTTCTTCAGCCTCTTTAAACTTCCCTTCCTTCAAAAGCTTTTTGGAAAAGATCACGAGGTCCACCTTACTTACTTCATCAACCCTACCCTGTCTTATTAAGACTTCTCCCAGCAAAGCTTTTGCTCCCTTAATATGCTTCACAACTCCGATCAAAAACCTCTCAGCTCTGTTCATATGGCCTTTTGAGTAGGCTTCCAGAGCGTTTTCTAAGTCCTTTAGCCTTTTTCTAAGTATAGCTTCTTTAAAGATAAAGTAAAGGGAAGGTATTATAAAGCCGAGGGCAAAGGAGATTAGCAGTAGAACAAAAAGGGGTACCTTATACACAGTATAGAATAGGCTTATGTCTACATATCCAGCGTTCTGGGCTATAAATAGGAGAAATAGCACCACCACTAAAAGGGAAAGTATCACCTTTATTATGCTCATAGCTCTAGCCTCTCTGCATTAGAATAAAGCCATTCAAGATCATAATACTCCCTCCATTCTTTCAAAAAGATGTGAACTATTATATCAATAAGGTCTACCAATATCCAAGCTGCTTCTTCTTCACCCTCCACATGGTCCGGCTTTACCTGTCTCTTTTCAAGCTCTTCCAATAGATGTTTGAGAAGTGCCCTTGCATGCACTGGTGAGTTTGCCGTTGCTATAACAAAGTAGTCGGCTATGTTCGTATGCTTTGAAACATCAAGGATAACTATATTCTCCGCCTTTTTGTCCTCTAAGATATCCTTTATCAACTTCAAAAGACCTTTGCTATCTTGCATAACCCTTCAACTCTCTATAGTAAATATTCTCTCCATAAACTTCTCTATACTTTTCCATTAGCTTTAATCCTTCCTTTTTGCTCTCTTCTGCAAGCCTTTTCCACCTTTCTATCTCCTTTTCCAAAAAGGCTATCCTATTCTGTATGGCCTTCTTATCCTCTTCAGATTTTACAGATTTTAACTCCTTTTGAGCTTCATCTATCCATTTTTTATACTTCTCTTCCTGCTTTTTTGCCTGTTTTTCCACCAAAAGGAGGGATTTTATATATCTGTATAGGACTTCAGCTTCAGAAATTTGTTCAGGATAGTTCACCAGAAGATTTCTGTATCTTAAAGAGGCAGAATAATAGTAGCCAAAATCTTCGTAAAACCTCCCTATAAGATACTCATGCCTTGCCAATTTTTTTTGAGCTTCATCTATTAGGCTCATAACTCTATCAGTATAGGGGCTGTTGGGATACTTTGCTAAAAAATCCTTTGCCTTATCTATGGCCTTAAGTGTGTAGCTTTGGTCCCTGTACGCATCCGGTGCAACTCTCATATAGCTTTCCACTAGCATAAAGTATGCCTTTTCCGCCTCTGGACTTTCTGGATAATAAAAGAGGAAGTCCTCAAGGTAAACTATGGCATTTATGTAATCCTTTCTAAGGTAATAGCTTTCAGCTATGGTGTATTTGGCAGATTTTATCTCTTGTGGACTTAAATTTTCAAGATACTTTAGAGCTTCTGACAGTTTGCTTATTGCTTCTTTATAATCTTTTCTTGCGTATGCAGCCATACCTTGAGAATAGGCTTCCAAAGCCATTTTCTCCCTTTTTTCTTCTGTTACTTTTGCACAACTAAGCATAAAGATGATCAATATAAGGGTCAGCCTTCTAGCCATGGCTTATGTTAAAGCTGTTTATGTTCACATCATAGCTTCCATCCAGCTGCACATATTGATAGCCTTTTGATTGAAGCGCTTTCTTCACCTTCTCATACCTGAAGGGATGAACCTCTACTTTTAAGCTTCTGTGAGGGCTCTCCATAAGCTCCTTTTCCAATTCAAAGAGGAAATAGCTTGAGCTTTTTATGTACCCCTTGCCAGAGCAGTATGGACAATCCTCGGTCAAAAGCTTGGTTAGGCTTCTACCAGATTTTTTCCTGGACATCTCCAATATACCCAACTTTGTAAAGCCATGAATAGTTATATTACACGCTTCTTCTTCAAAGGCAGAGAGCATACTCTTAATTATAAGATCCTTATTTTCCTGCTTCTTCATATCTATAAAGTCTATCAGAATTATACCACCTATGTCTCTAAGTATTATCTGTTTAGCTATCTCCTTTACAGCTTCAAGGTTTGTTCTGAGGGCATTCTCCTCATGGGAGCTTCCCACTGGATCCCCACTGTTCACATCAATTATCGTAAAGGCTTCCGTCTCCTCTATACATATATAGCCACCACTTTTTAGCCAGATGACCTTACTTAAAGCACTCCTTAGACTATCGTAAAGCCTATACCTTTGAATGTAGCTGGAAGGGTCCTTTGCGTATATATTTCTTTTGAGAAGATCTGGCTCAAACTCCTCAAGGAAGGAGGCTATGTTGTTCCAAACTAGAGGATTGTCCGAAACGATTTCTTCAAGGTCTTGCCAGTGGTCCCTTATAAGTCTAATATAAGATGGATATTCTTCTAGTATGGGTTGAGGCTTTTTCAAAGATTTGGCTCTTTTTTGCACCTGTTGCCATAGAATCCTCATCTTTTGAAGCTCTTCCCTTATTTGTTCTGGGGTTGCTCTCAGTGCAGAACTTCTCAAAATTATACCTTCATCCTGCAACTCTTTTTCCAAAATGCTACATAGCCTTTCCTTTTCTTCAGATTGGATCTTGCTGGAGCATTTTATGTCTTTACCCCGAGGAAAGTAAACTAAGTATTTGCCTACCAGTTTGATGTTTGTGGTTAGCTTTGCACCCTTTTCCCCTTCTGGTTCCCTTACCATCTGAACTATCAAGCTCTCACCTACCTTATAGCTCTCTCCCTTTAGAGGAAGAAAGGCATCTCTCCCTATACCTACATCTACGAAGACACCTTCCATACCCTTTGCAAGCCTCTTTACCTTTCCTTTAAAGATGGTATCAGTAAGCCTTTTGGAGTTCCTCTCTTCTGCGCTTATCTTATAGACATTCTCCCCCTGTATCAAAAAGGAAAGAATAAGCTCACTGGAGGACAAAACTACCAATCTTTTAGCCATACACTTTTATTATACCCTCTCTACCAAGCTCCTTATCACCTCCCTTTCCAAAGGAGAGGACACCTTGGGTAGTATGGTTTCAAGCACAAGCTGTTTTACGTTAGTGTATCTGTTTAGCCTTCTTGCACACCTTATGGTATCCCTTATAGAGAAGACAAAATCAACAGGCTCCTCCGATTGCTGTGTTTGATAGGCTCTGTAGGCTTTCCTTATTGCGTTGGCTATCTTTATAAGCTCAAAAAGCTTCCAAATGGGTTCTTCTAGTCTTTCAATGCCTTCTATCTCTTTTACCTTTATACCGTTGATAATATAATGCCATGCGTATAGAAAATCTTCTGAAGTCAAAAGGGCCAGCTCTGGCACTTGGTCCTTAAGTATTAGGGCCTCATCGGCGCTGTATAGGCCTCCTTCTTCTTCAAAGGGTGGGTAATCAATAAAAAGTATGTCTGCCCTTGATTTTATATCCTGGGGTAGCTCGGAAACTCCCAAGTAGTTTTGAGGGTTCATCCCACCTACCAGTATGACCTCCTTGTGGGCCTTTATGACTTCACCTGTGGGCAAGGCCAAATACCTTCTGTAGTCAAAAAGGGAGTTAAAGAGCTTTACCATACCCGGTGGCAAGGTGTTTATCTCGTCAAAGTATATGACCGCACCAGGCGTTTGAAGTGCTTTAACCAGGTCCGAATAGACCCTTTTGGTACCCCTTTTAGGATCAAACTCGTACACAAAGGTTATATCCTCCCTTTCCATCTTGGAGTTGCATGGAATTATGTATAAGGGTCTGTTTGTGAGGGCGGAGAAGACCTCCACCAGAAAGTTCTTTCCCACACCTGCATCGCCTTCAAGGATTAGTATGCCCTCTGAATAGAGGAGCTGTTCCTTCACAAGGGAGGTAAACTTCTCAAGGTTTTTTACAAACCATGGTGTTTCTTCGTAGGCTACAAATAGGGGAGTCCTTGGGGGCTCATAGGCAAGAAGGCCATTGAGATGTCTTAAATATCTTCTTACCCATTGGGGAAGGGAGCGAAGATCCCTTTGAGAAAGCACATTAGGATACCTTTTGGGCTCTAAAAGAAGGCCATCCTCCCTCTCAAAGGCTATTTTGGCATAAACTTCATCCTTTATGAACATTCTGTCTTCAACCTTTAGCCTCCACTTTAGCCTTCTTTTCTCTCCAGAGAAGCGGGGAAACTCCTCTGAGCCAAAGAATACCCTTGAGTCCTCCACCCTTATCCTATACCTACCTAGCTTATTCTCTAGTATCTTCTCTTGAAGTATCCTGTAGAGCTCCCTTTGGCCCTCCTCCTTTAGCTCCTTAGGAAGTCTATTTAAAAACTCCCTAGTATCCTTTACCTCCTGCAGGCTTTCAAAGTCCCTTATGTCTTCACTTTTTAACCCGTCTGCGACTTCCTTTACCCTTTGAAGCCTTTCTTGCATCTTACCTCTAAAATAGCCTTCAACCTCTTCCTTCAACTTCCTTAACCTTTCAACCCTATCCTCCCTCTCAAGCTTCATTCTAGCTTCCAGCTCCTTTAGGTCCTCTGCGCTAACAGTGTTATTAGATATCTTTTCCCTTATGCTCTCTAAAAAGGCTTCAAACTTAGCCTCTTCAACCATATGGCTTGCCTGAAGTATGACCTCCCTTAGCCTTCTTATGGGCATGTCCATGGATATGAGCCTTTTATACTCTTCAAGCTGGGATGGGTCTGCGCTTGGGTCCAATTTTTTTAACTTTCCCCTTAAGCTTTTTAGCTCCTCCTCGGCTCTCTTTATCATCTGGGCTTGTCTGTCTGCATCAAAGATAAACTGGGTTAAATTGGTGCTTATGGCTCTAAGGTTGTAAAAGTATTTTTCATCCCTCTGTGTGCGCGTGCATGTGTAAAGGGTTCCATCGGGAGAAGCCTTTACAAGAGAGTGGCCAAAGCCTTCTAAGGTGGAAAGGTATTCAAAGGTGGGAAGGTATAAAAGGCCCATTCTGTTTTCTTCTGCATCGGCGAGGAATAGAAAGTCTCCATCTGGGGAAAGGTCCATATGGCTTATGTTTATACCTGTAGTGAGGCTCTTTAAAAGGGATTCAAGCTGAAGGTCATAAAAGAAGAGGTTTTTGCCTTCTGAAAGGAGGATGCCATCCTTTAGCACATAGGCCCCCCTTCCAGAAGGGTGAGGCAGTCTTTTTATGAGGTTTCCCCCAAGGTCGTATAGGGCCACACCTTTAGTACCAGAAAGCAAAAGCCTTGTAGAACCTACAAACTTAAGAAGCTTTAGCTCTCCAATGTTTGCCTCCGAATAGGAGAAGACCTTTTTAAACTCCAGGCCCTCTGGGCCAAAGCCACCTGATATGTCTATCACATAAACCCTTTCTCCCACCACTCCATAGGCAAGAAGGTTTCCGTTTATGTCCAAGCCCGCAGAGGCCCTCACACCCTCTTGGGTTGTTCTAAAACTTTTCCATGTTTGTGGGTTTCTTTTGTCTTCAAGAAGGTAGACCACAAGGTAAGGCGGGGTCAAAAGGGCAAGGTAAGGGCCTCTAAAGAGGGCCTCTGTAATGACCTGTGCGGGTGGCCTGGAGGGGAGCCTGTGCAGTTTCCCGCTCCAGTCATAGAGCTGGAAGACTCCGTGCCTTCTTCCCACAAGGAGCCAATAACCATCTTCTGAGACATCCATAGCATCTATCCAAAACTCCTCTATCCTTGCATCCTGGTCCTTTTCAAGGAAGTCTTCCATATAGAATTTTAAGGTTCCCTTTGGCGTCTTTATCTCAAGCTCTTTAACCTCTTGCCTTTCCCTTCTACCCAATAGCCTTTCCAGAATACCCATAACCATAAAATATTAATCCGTGGAGAGAAAAAAGCCTTATGATCTAGCTTACATTGAGATATGCACCGGGGAAGAGAATATGAGAAGAGACTGGGAGAACCTTCTTATTACAGAAGAAGGCAAAAGGCCCAACTTTAGACTATACCTATGGAAAGAAAGGACCTTGAGCTTAGGATACTCCCAAAAGGCTGTGGACCTTCCCATAAGCATGGTAAGAAGGCCTACAGGTGGTGGAGCCCTTTTGCACGGATGGGACATTTCCTTTTCTTACACAGGCCTCAGAAAAGATTGGGGTGGAAGCTTTTCAAAGATATACACCAACTTTATGGGCCTTCTGCTTGAGCTCTTAAGGGAAGTAGAGTCATCCTTGGATATGAGCAGGTATAAGGGTGGATATGAAGACTACTTTTGCTACTTTTATCCCACACTTGGCGAGATAGGCCTCAAGGGTAAAAAGGTGGTTGCCTGCGCCATGAGGCTGATGAAAGATTCTTTTCTCCTTCATGGAAGCCTCTTTTGGGACATGGACTATGAATACTTTGAAAGGCTTACAGGCATAGAGGCAAAAAAGCTCAAAGAGAGAATAACAACCTTTAAAGAGATGGGTATGCGTTTTGAGGATATGGTAAGGCTTATGGAGAGTTTCAGAAGAAAGCTCAATGTTTTAAAATAAAGCCATGGCCATAACCATAACCCTATTTAGGCTCTTCCTTGTTATACCAGCCCTCTATGCCTTAGAAGAAGAGAGCAGAAGGCTTGCAAGCCTTTTTATACTTTTGGCCGGAGTGTCCGATTGGCTAGATGGCGGTATAGCAAGGAAGAACAACCAAGTGAGTAAGCTGGGAACCCTCCTTGACCCTCTTGTGGACAAAGTTTTTGTTCTTTCCATCCTTTCCTTTTTCCTCTACAGACAGGAAGTGGGGCTTTTGCCCTTTTTACTCCTGCTTTTGAGAGAGCTTCTTGTCTCCTTTCTGAGAAGCCTATCTGTAGAAAAGGGCTACATTATGCCTGCCTCTTACCTTGGAAAGGCAAAGACCTTTTTTGAGTTTTTAACCCTTCTTGCCCTGTCTCTTGGCCTTGGAATATCAGGCCTTCTGCTTTGGCTCTCTGTGGTGCTTGCCTATGTTTCCATGTATGACTATGTGATCAAATACCTGTCTTATGAAAAAAGATCCTAGTTTTGTTGTATAATAGAGCAACATGCTCAAAGAGTACAATCCATACCTTGAATACAGAGGAGAAGAACTGTTCCTTGAAGGCGTTCCTTTAAAGGCCTTAGCGGAAGAGCTGGGAACGCCCCTTTACGTTTACAGCGCCAGCTATATAAGGGATAGATTGAGGGCTTACATGGAGGCCTTTCCGGAAGCTCTAATATGTTATGCGGTAAAGGCAAACTTCAATCCTCATATAATAGCCTTAGCAAAGGAAGAGGGTGCTGGTGCGGATATTGTATCTGGTGGAGAGCTTTATGCTAGCCTAAAAGCGGGCATTGACCCTTCCAAGATAGTCTATGCTGGTGTGGGCAAAACGGTAAAAGAGCTTGAGTATGCCATAAGTTCTGATATCCTTATATTCAACGTAGAATCTCATATGGAACTGGATGTGTTAAACGATATAGCCGGAAGGCTTGGCAAAAAGGCACGCATAGCCATAAGGGTAAACCCGGATGTGGACCCCAAAACACACCCTTACATTTCTACAGGCATGAAAAAAAGTAAGTTTGGCGTGGACATAAGGACTGCAAAGAAGGAATACGAGTATGCGGGAAGGTTGAAAAACCTTGAGGTGGTAGGAATACACTGCCATATAGGTTCCCAAATATTGGACACTTCTCCTTATATAGAGGCCTCTCAAAAGGTGGTAGAGCTCTACCACGATCTGTTGAAGTCCGGCTTTGATATAAAATACATTGACCTTGGTGGGGGCCTTGGCATAAAGTACAGACCAGATCAGTCCAACCCAGAGCCTTTGGACCTTGCGCAGGCCATACTTCCAAACCTAAAAGGGGTTAAGGCCAAGCTCATACTTGAGCCGGGAAGGTCCATAGTGGGCAACGCGGGCATATTGCTCACGCAGGTGCAGTTTGTAAAGGATAAAGGGCACAAACACTTTGTGATAGTTGATGCGGGCATGAACGACCTTATAAGGCCTGCCATGTACGAAGCCTACCATCACATAGTACCAGTAGAATTAAAGGAAAGGCCTTATATAAAAACAGATGTGGTTGGGCCAATATGTGAGACAGGAGACTTTTTGGCCCTTGAGAGGGAACTGCCCGCTGTAGAGAGGGGGGAGTATTTGGCTGTGCTTTCCGCTGGAGCTTACGGCTTTGCCATGTCCTCACATTATAACCTCAGGCCACGGGCCTGTGAAGTGCTTGTAGAAAAGGGAACATACAGAGTAATAAGAGAGAGGGAAGATTATGAGTATATACTAAGGATGGTATAAAGTCTTTTCCTCCTTGTATGCTCCCCAGACGTACAAAACTATGGCACCTAGGCATGACAAAAGAATGGCCTGTTTTAGGCTTAAAGGTATGCCAAATTCCAAGTCAAATTTGGAAAAGAGCTCAATAGAAAGGAGTATCAATCTACCTATCACTTCCATAGGAAAGGTGGGAAGGCTAAAGAAGGTAATTATTTCCAAAATACCATAAACTGTAAAGGGCAAAAATAGAAATCCAACTATAGGGCTAAAGATTACACTTCCCACACTGTTGGTGGTAAAGCTCCAAAGCAAAGGAGACACACCCAGAAAGGCAAAAAAGGAAATGAGAAAGGAGTTTAAAACCTTCCAGTTTAGGCTATCTTCTTCTCTTCTAACTATTCTTACGCCCAAAAGTATGTAAAGAGTGGCAAAGAAAGAAAGCCAAAAGGAGTAAGATTTTACAAAGCTTGGCTCAAAGAGCAGGAGAAGACTGCAAGAAAAAAGTAGGATGTTCAAAGAGTTTGGCACGCCTTGAGAGAGCTTTACCAAAACCCAAAGCAAAAACATAAGCCAAGCCCTTAGGGCTGGTGGTTCCTGAGGTGTCAAAAAGATCACATAAAGGCTTGTGCCAAGGGTGGCAAAGAGCACACCATAAGGATAAGGTAGGGCATATTTTAGTATGAAAAAGAACATGGCTACATGAAAGCCAGATATGACAAGTATATGAACCAGGCCTGTCTTCTTAAAGTGGTAGAAAATATCCTGTGGTAGCATGTCTTGAGACTCTCCAAAAAGGTAGCTGAGGGTCAAGGCCCTCACCTGCGGATCTTTTATCTTCTCCTCCACCCTTTCTATGTATTTTTCCCTTAGGCTCCTTTGCCTAAAAGACACACCTTCTATATCTTTCCAGCTTGCGCTCACAAAGACCTTATCCCCCTTTGCCCTCACCTTGCCATATAGCCAAAAGGCCCTTGAAGGGATATCCTTTGCACCATAAAGGCTAATGCTTACCTTTTTGCCATAAAGCTCCGGAAAGTCTCCACCCAAGACTTTTGCCCTCAGCCTTAGCCTTTCTCCTTCTTCCACCATAGGGCCTTCTACAAGCACCTCCAAAAGGCCCTCATCCTCAAAGTGCAAAAAGGCCTCTTCCCTTTCTACCCTCCATAGGGCGAAAACTAAAAGGACAAAGAATAGAAAAAGTTGTAATGCCTCAGCTCCTTTTGGCGAGGATAATATAGACCAGTCCCAAAAGCTTCCTTTGAACCTCAACCACATAAAAGCCCTCCTCCTCAAGCTCCCTTTTTACCTCCTCTATACTAAGGGAGTTTTCAAGAGAATGTATGAAGAAGGCCCATTTATCAGCACCAAACAAAAGCGTGCCAATGGGCTTGAGAGGGTATTTCATCAAAAATATGAAAAGTGGTGTGATAAGGAACTTGTTTATGTCCAAAAGGGCCATATGACCACCTTCTTTCAAAACTCTTTTTGCCTCTTTGAGAAAGGCCTTTCTATTTAGAAGATGCCTGTAGACTAAGGAAAGACTTATGGAAGAAAAAGAACCATCTTTAAAAGGCATGTTTTCCGCATCCGCTACCAAGAACTTACAAACTTTACATTTAGCTTTTGCTATTTTCAACATCTCCAGAGATATATCTATACCTACCCTCAGGCCTTTGTTTTGAGACTTTAAAAGCACTTCCCCAGTGCCTGTTCCCACATCAAGCCTATTTCCTTCATAAGGAAGCATTTCAAGAAGGTCCCTTTGCCATTGGTTTATCTGTTTTAGCGTTACAAGGTTAAGAAAAAAGTCATATTTTTTACTTATTGCAGAAAATATGTCCTGTACTTGCTTTTTTGTTATCATAGCTTAGATTAATTATAATTTATATCAGTTATAAAGGGGGGGTATAAGGAAGGATATATTATGTGGGAGGTATATACAGTACTTTTTATAGCTATACTAATATTCGGTGTGGGATACCTAGTAAAGGATCTGCTTTTTAGAAGGCTGGCCCTTTTGTATTCAACCGCATTCCTATTACTTGTCTCTAGCTATACTTTAAGATCAATAAAGCAAGAGAGTATATATAGTACTTTTTTAAACCTTCTCTTTTATGTAATGCTTCTATACGCCTTTCTTCTTAGCTATAAGCTTGTAAAGACACAAAAAAAGGAAACGGAAAAGAAATATTTAGATGGGTTGACAGAAGCCTTTAATAGATTATACCTTGAGGAAGTATTACCTCGAAGGATTAAAACAATTTTAAACCTGGGCTTAAATTATTTCGTTGCTTTTTTAGATTTGGATAACCTTAAACAGGTAAACGATACTTATGGACATTTAAAAGGTGATGAGCTTATAAAGAATCTTGCCAAAGTTATAAAGCAGTCTATCAGAAGTCATGAAGATGTAGTAATAAGGTATGGAGGTGATGAATTTTTAATAGTGGCACCTATTAGGTCTTGTGGTGATAGTTTGATTCTCCTTGAAAGAATAGAGAGAAATATAGAGGAATTAAATTCCTCTCTTGATATTCCAATATCCATATCCGTTGGTTTTGCATGCTATCCTGATGATGGAAAGGATTTTAAAAAGCTTTTAGAGGTGGCGGATAAAAGAATGTATCAAATTAAGTTGGCAAAAAAGGGCCTTATTTCTACATAGGTCAAAATCCTCTCTTGCGTTTTATTTCTTCTATAAGACGGTAGGTCATGGTGACAGATGGTGCAAACCTTGTATACAAAAAGGTATTTTATTCCGCTTTTCTTTAATCTTAATATGGCCTCTTCTTGCGTATCCATGTAAAACCTTTTGTTTTTAAAGTGAAGACACGTGAAATAATCTTTAAACTCTTCTCCAACTTCATAACAACAAGCCTTGGCAGAAGGACCAACAAAGGCTAAGAAGTTATCTAAAGGCTCAAGCTTAGAAAGTTTTTCTACAGTTTTTTCCACTATGCCTTCTTTTAGGCCCCTCCAGCCTGCATGGGCTACAGCTACCGTTTTCTCTCCAAGGAAGGCCAAAGGCACACAGTCTGCAGATTTCACACCTATCTTTAAACCTACTCTTTGTGTAATCATGGCATCACCCTCAAGGCCATCTGTAAGGCCATCCAAAACATAAACCTTGGAGGAATGAATCTGCTTGAGGGTCATAACATCTTTGTCCCTTTCCCATCTTTTGAGAACTAGCCTTGCACTACCTCTTTCTAATGAAAAGATCATAAGAGCCTTTTGGCCTTCTCTGAGGTCTTTTGAATACACTCCATAATTATGCCAGTAAAGCCCCTCTCCTCAAGCACCTTTATACCTTCTATGGTGGTCCCACCGGGAGAGGCCACCTTGCTTACCCAATCCTCCGGATGTCCTCCCATTACCTTCAAAAGCTCACAAGAACCCAAAAGCATATCTATGGCTATGGACTTGGCAAGCTGGTAAGAAAAGCCTTCTCTCACTCCCGCTAAAGCCAAGGCATGCACGAACTTGAAGGCAAAGGCAGGGCCAGAACCCGCAAGGGCTGTAAAGGCATCAAAAAGACTCTCCTCTATCTCATACAGGCTTCCAGCCTTAGAAAAGACCTTTTTAAAGCTTTCCTTTTCCTCTTCTTTTACTCCCCTTCCAAAGGCGCAGGCTATGGTAGCTTTCCCCACAAGGGCATTTATGTTGGGCATAAGCCTTATGATCCTTGAACTTCCTATAAATTCTTCTATCTTTGAAAGGCTAATGCCAGCCACCACGCTTATCAAAAGCCTATTTCCTATATTTTCCCTTATCTCCCTTAGCACACCTTCTACATCCTTTGGCTTTACTGCAAGCAAAAGCCAGTCTGAACTCTCCAAAAGAAATTCCAGACTACTTGCCACCCCAAGGCCTTCCAAAAGGGCCTTCTGTCTTTTCTCCTCGCTTACATCATAAACCACTATCTCTGCATGTTCTTTAATAGCCTTTGAAAAGCTTTCTCCCATGTTGCCATATCCAATAACTCCCACCCTCATGTCTACCTTCTCCTTAGCTTTGATAGTAATCTTTCCCAAAAACTTATAGGCTGAGGCTTTATATCCAAAGGTAGTTTGGATAAAGCATTGGTGAGGTCTCTTATTAGGCCTTCATCAAAAGGATTCTGTTCTACTATATTCCTTATCATCTTTGGGATAAACCTTATGCTACCCAAATACCTTACCTCTGCAGAAGTAAACTTTTCACATACTACTTTTATACTCTCAAAAACCTTTATACCTTCTTCATAATTTTGCACCTTGTTTACAATTAGATAAAATTCTTTTACCTTTTCTTCCTGGTTTAGCACCTTTATAAGCCCGTAGGCATCCGCTATGGCCGTCGGTTCTGGCGTAGTTACCACAATGGGTATATGGCTTGAGGACACAAGGGCTGTAGTATCGGAATGAATACCTGGTGGTGTGTCAAAGATAACCCACTGATAGTTCCTTTCTGCATATTCCTGAAGTCTGTATATTAAACTTTTGAGTTGGGCTGATGGAAGATTTACTAGCTCTCTTATACCGCTACCGCTGGAGATAAAAGCAAGCTTTTCCTCCAAAGGCACAACCACTTCCTCAATGGAAGCCTCACCTATGAAGAAGTGATACAGATTCTTTGAAGGTGTTATACCAAGCATTATATGAACATTGCTAAGACCAAGATCGCCATCCACTATGAGAACCTTCTTCCCAGTTTTACTTATTATCTTACCTATATTTATAGTCAGGAGTGTTTTGCCCACCCCACCTTTACCACTCGCCACAGCCATATACCCTGTTTTTTCTCCTTTACCTTCAGCCTTCAACAAGTGTAAAGCTTGCGCCTCCATCATAAGGCTCCTAAAAATATCTTAGCCAAATACTCATAGCTTGCCATGACCAGATCCTCTGGAACTCTTTGCCCTGTGGTAAAACATAGTATAGGCAACTGTGTCCTGTAAGCTACATTTATGACAGTTCCAAAGTAGTTTGTCTCATCCAGTTTAGTAAATATAAGGCCTGAAGGCTCTACAAAGCTAAAGTTTTCTATAACCTCATACTGTACCCTTTCTTCTGTATTTGCTCCAAGGGTTATGTAGGTTTTTAGTGCGGGAAGTTTTGCAAAGAAAGGATAAAGTTCCTTTATTCTTATCTCATCGTACTGACTTCTACCACCTGTGTCTACAAGTAAAAGATCAAGGGAAGAAAGCTCTCCTATACATTCCCTTAACTTGTAGGGTGTGTCTGCAACCCTAAAAGGAAGCTCCATTATGTTGGCATAGGTTCTAAGCTGTTCTATCGCTCCTACTCTGTAGCTATCTATAGTAATAAGGCCCACCCTTTTGCCCTTATTTTTTAACATATACGCCAGCTTTGCTATGGTGGTGGTTTTACCCACGCCAGTAGGGCCAAGGAGTGCAATTACGCTAAAGCCTTCCTCAGGAAAGTTTTCCACAAGCCTTATGTTTTTACTAAAACCTTCCATAAGAGACTCCATGTTCTCACCCTTTAGGTCAAGCCTCTTTAGTTCAAAGTCATAACCGCAGGCTGATTCTACGATCTTTTGGGCAACATCCCTTGAGACTCCTCTGTTTATAAGCTTATTCATAAGGTGCAAGGCTCTTATAGAGTATTCGGATTCTAAGTCATCTTTTTTTACCTCTTCCTTTTCTATCTTTTGCCTTTTTACAAGCTCCATAACCTCTTTTAGGTTTTCTTTAAGCCTGTTTATCTCTTGGTAGAGGCTTTCTTCCTTTTTTAGCTCTGTAGCAAAATCCTCCTTGTCTGGTATGCCTATAGTTATTTCCAACTTTGATCTTTTGGGGAAAGGTAAAAAGGGTATAAGTCTTTGTTTTATTACCCTTGTGGACAGGATAACCGCTTCAGACCCATATAGGGCCCTTACCTCCTCCACAGCCTCCTGAATAGAATCCACAATAAGCTTTTTAATCTTCATCTATTACACCTATAACCTTTAAGTTTAGCTGTCTATCAAGTTCATTATAAGACAGCACTGTGAGGTTTGGCATGTAGTTTTCAAGCACTTTTCTTACATGCCTCCTTATGCTTCCTGAGGTTATGATAAGAGGCAATGCTTGATATTGGTTGAACTTAACCACCTCTTGCGACAGCTTGGGATATACTTTATTTATCAAAAGGTCCAAAAACTCATCCTCTTTTCCTTCTTGAACATAGGCTGTAAGCTTTGCCTCAAGCTTGGGAGATAGGATCATGGCATACAAGGTTCCGTTGGTGCTATAAAGCCTCGTAATCCTTTTGGAAAGTCTCTGTCTTACAAACTCTGTAAGCAGATCTGGATCCTTTGTCTGTTCTATGTAGTCTGCAAGGGTTTCAAGTATGGTAAGAAGGTCGTTTATGGGTATGCCTTCCCTTAGGAGGTTTTGAAGCACTCTATGAAGTATGGATATGGGCACCACATCTGGCACAAGGCCTTGCACCGCCTTTGGATATCTTTTGGATAAATTTTCTACCAGCTCCATAACCTCAGCCCTTCCCAGTATTTCATAGAGGTTTCTCTTTATAGTTTCACTAAGGTGGGTTATTATGACTGTAGATATATCTACCACCATATAGCCAAGCCTTTGGGCCTTATCTTTTAATTCTTCCCTTATCCAGTAGGCCTTTAGCTTAAAAGAAGGGTCCTTTGTCTCTATGCCTTGAAGGGGTTCTCTTGCGCTGCCAAGGTCTATGGCAAGCCAATGCCCCGGGAAGACTTCATAGGAATCTACCTCTATGCCTCTTATGAGTATTCTATATTGGTGAGGCTTTAGCCTTAGGTTGTCCCTAATATGCACAAGTGGGATGATCACACCATGTTCATTTGCCAACTGTCTTCTTATGGACTTTATCCTATCAGGAATGTCTCCGCCTTGCGATTCATCCACATAGGGTATAAGGCCATAGCCTATCTCAAGGGCTATGGCCTCCGGCTGTGTAAAAAACTCTTCTTCCTTCTTTTCTAAGACAGGCTTTTTCTGTTCTTTTAATGCCTCTTCAAGCTTTCTTAGCTCCTCTTGCTTTAGGGCTTTGTTCAGTGTGTAGTAGAGGCCTCCAAGGAGGCCAGCCATCAGGAAAAAGGGTAGCTTGGGAAAGCCTGGTATAAGGCCTATAAAAAGCAGAAGGCCAGAGGAAAATAGGAAGACTCTTGGCTCCTTTGAAAACTCAGCCAAGAGGGCCCTTCCAAGCCTATCCTTTGAGGAAGACTTTGTCACAACCACGCCAGCGGCCGTGGAAAGCATCAAGGCTGGTATCTGGCTTGCAAGCCCCTCTCCAACCGTTAGCAAAGAGTATGTTCTTATGGCGTCAAGAAAGTTCATACCCTTGAAGACCAATCCCACCACAAGGCCACCCACAAGGCTCAAAAAGAGTATGATGAGGGCTGCGATGGCATCTCCCCTTATAAACTTGCTTGCACCGTCCATGGCTCCATAAAAGCTTGCCTCCTGTTCAAGCTGTGCCCTCCTTCTTTTGGCCTCTTCCTCCGTTATAAGGCCTGCGTTTAGGTCTGCATCTATACTCATCTGCTTTCCGGGCATGGCATCCAAGGTAAAGCGTGCAGCCACCTCTGAGATCCTCTCCGCACCTCTGGTTATGACTATGAAGTTTATAACTATAAAAATTAGAAAGACTATAAGCCCCACCACCACGTCTCCACCTACCACAAAGGTGCCAAAGCCTTCTATTATGTGTCCTGCTGCATCCGTTCCCTCATGTCCATGAAGGAGTATCCTTCTGGCGGCGGCTATGTTCAAAGAAAGTCTCAATAGTGTCCCTAAAAGCAATATAGTTGGGAAAACAGAAAGATCTAGTGGGTCTCTTATAAAGGTGGTAAGCACAAGCACAGTCAAAGAGAAGGTAATGCTGAGGGCAAGAAGAAGGTCCAGAAGTATGGCTGGAATTGGTAGTATTACAGCGCTTAGTATAACTATAAAGGCTATGATTATCCACCCTTCCCTCAGCATAGACTATAATATACTCTTAATTAATTTCACAAAAAAGGAGGGGCACAGTTGGAACTTGACCTTATTGAATATGATATAGATCCAAGTATAAAAAAGCAGGTGGAGAATGTTTTAGAAAACCTTTTGGAAAAAACTTCAGCCAGTGTAGTTATACTTACAGATGATGCTGGGAGGATAGTTAGCATAAAAGGTGGACACTACAAGGATACCGATGTGGATTTCCTTGCTACTCTTATAAGCGGAGTTTTTGGTGCCGCTGTGGAGATGGGAAAAATTCTTAGAATGGAAGATCTTGAAGTGCTTCAGTATGAAAGCAAAAGTATGGATGTAGTTATAAAATTTATACCTCCTAGGTTTCTCCTTGGAATCATTATAGAAAAAGGTATAGCACTAGGTACTGTTAGGCTTTTTCTAAAAGAGGCTAGCGAAGTTCTTGAAAAAGTTTTGGCAGATGTTAAGATGGTTCCAGTAAGGGAAATTAGGATGAGCATTAGAGAACTTGAAGAAAAGCTAAATAGGATCCTTGGAGGAAATCAATGAGGTTAAAAATAGTCTATTTTGGATCGAGTTTGGCTGGTAAGAGTACAAATGTAAAAACACTGTATCAAATTTTAAAGTCAAAAAATTTAACAAAAGGAGATATGATAGTGATGGAAACGGAAGAACAAAGAACGTTCTTTGTGGAAATGTTTATAAGTTCTATAAATATTGATGGCTATGACATTGAGATAAAGATTTTAACCACACCTGGGCAGTTTAGGCTTCATCCCCTTAGAAAGGTAATAATGAAAGGTGTAGATGGGCTAGTTTTCGTTGTGGATAGTTCAAAAGAAAGAGAGAAGGTGAATTTCCTAGTTATGCGTGAAACGGCAGCTGTGCTTAAAGAACAAGGAGAGGATCTTATGAGATTTCCTGTAGTTGTCCAATATAACAAAAGGGATCTTCCCGACGCTATGGATATAGATGATTTACAGATTAGATTTAATCCGTGGGATACAGACTATGTGCCAGCAGTTGCCATTAGGGGAGAGGGTGTGCTTGAAACTTTTGAAAAAATCGTTAAGAAAGTGCTGATAAGTAGATATGCGAGGAGTACCGATATATAAAGATATAAATCTAGCTAATGTAAGGTTTGACAGTATACGCGAAGAAATAAAAGCTAAAGCATTTACCGGTTTTATAAAAATCAGCTATTGGGATATGGAAGATTATCTCTACTTTTTAATGGGAGAACCCGTGGATGGTATAAGATGTTTTTCCAATGGTAGGAGGGAGAAAATAGAAGTTAAGGATTATAAACCTGTAAGCACAACCGGCATCTTTTCACTTTATACCACTTCACCTATAGAAATCTTTGCGTTCAAAGAAGCACTGCAGGATAGAGTTACGCCTTATACCTTTGTAGGTTATGGTCAAGAACTTGTAGCACCTATTCAACTATCTCATACAGACCCTAATCGTGTTTTAGAAGATATGGCATCCATGGACATATACGGTTATATGCTTATATCCAAAAAGGACAATCTAGACTATCTTATAGTTCTTGCAAAGGGAAAACCTACTTGTGTATATAGGTCGGGGCTGTATAAATATGCAGGCAAGGAAGTTATTGAAATTAGTAAAGAACCCTCTTATTTGGCTGTATATAAAACAGAACCTGAATTTGTAAATTTCTTAGCTTCCTTAGATACACTTAAAAAATTGGAAGATGTAAAGCTAAAGAAGCTTGAGGATGCAAAAGATGTAGTTGATAAACTAACAGAAGGTTTTAAGCTTTTGGAGATCATCATCTCATACGGTTTAAGGTTATTTATGTTATTGAGTGGAAAGCTTTTGATTTTTAAAGTTTTAAGAGGCTTTACAGACATAAAGACGGAAGTGAAATTACCCAATTTGGACGCTGAATATTCATTAAGGATATATAGCATTGAAATAAAAAATAAACTGTCTTTAGTTGATGTGGTCTTTTCCTCTTATACTGAAACATACACAGACTATGTACCCAAAGATGTGCTTCTTTCCATAAATAAAGCTTTTATAGAGGAGATAGGCCCTATAGGTGTACTTGTTTGGAAAAAGGTGTTTGAGAAGCTAGGGTTTGATCTAGATAAGCTGCCAAGAAGTAGGCTAATGGAGTTTATAGATCTGTTGGCTAAGGAGATACCCGATGAAAAGCATGCAAATAGATTTATAGAAAAAATAAGGAGGTGGGTGTGATGAAAAAGTTTCTACCTAAAAGTATAAGATGGAAAATAAGCTTGCCTATTTTACTTTTTGGTGTAGTAGCGGGTTTGGGTACTGGTATATATACATACAAAACAGAGGTGGACAAAGCTATATATACAACTGAAGAAAAGGTAAAAACAGCTATAACCTTTAGTGATAGTGCACGAGAGTATGTAAGGAAAACACTTAGACCTGTTCTTTTTGATTTCCTTG
Source organism: Candidatus Pampinifervens sinense (assembly GCA_037927135.1). Taxonomy (GTDB): domain Bacteria; phylum Aquificota; class Aquificia; order Aquificales; family Aquificaceae; genus Pampinifervens; species Pampinifervens sinense. The sequence goes on from JAXSPP010000001.1 coordinate 27,976, forward strand.
GAAGGGCTAAGGGCTGTATTCAAGAGGACTTTATATTAGAAGGGCAGTCATCTAGCTTTTTTACAGCGTCCATCTTTAACATGGTTAATGAAAAAATGCCTGACTTTCAGCTAAGACAAGTAGCTTTTAGACCTATTAATCCAAAGAATGAGCCCACACCTGAAGAAGCTAACATAATAAACTTTATGAAGATTAACAACAAAAAGGAATATGTGGGTGTGATAGAAATAAATGGGCAGAGGTATTTTGTACATGCTTATGGAAAGGTGGCAGAAGCTGGATGTATGCAATGCCACTATAAAAGGGAAGCTATGCCCAAAACCCTATTGGCCAAGTACAATCCACCCTACGACCCTAACTGGAAGGTAGGTGAACTTGTAGGGGCGGTTATTGTTTCTGTGCCTTTTGAAACCATAATACTAAAAGCACAGCTAAATGGTCTTATAAGAGGTCTTGCTGTCTTTGGTATATTTCTAGGAATTACAGCTTTTATACTCGTAGCCCTTGACAGGCTTGTCTTTAAACCTGTGGAAGAACTTCAAAGGAAGGCTGAAGAGATAGCTAAAGGTAATGTGGATGAGCCCATTGAGGTTATGTCTGACGATGAGATAGGTAGGCTGGCAGAAGCCTTTGAAAGGATGAGGGTAAGTATCAAGAAGGTTATGGACCTTCTTAAATGATATAATGGAATAGATGCGTTGGAGTAAGTATTTTTGGTATACATCTAAGGAAGACCCTGCCGATGCTGAGGCCCCTTCCCACAAGCTTCTTATAAAAGGTGGCTTTATAAAGCAGGTTTCTGCTGGCATATACGAGTTTACTCCTCCCGGTGTAAGGGTACTAAGGAAGATAGAAAACATAGTGCGCAAAGAGATGGACAGAAGTGGTGCCCAAGAGGTCTTGCTTACCGTTTTGAACCCAGCAGAACTTTGGAGAGAGACGGGAAGGTGGGACCTTTATGGAAGGGAGCTCTTTACTCTAAAAGACAGGAACGGAAGGGAGTATTGCCTTGGGCCCACCCACGAGGAGGAGATCACAGACCTTGTAAGAAGTTATGTAAACTCCTACAGACAGCTTCCTTTAATTCTTTATCAAATACAGGTAAAGTTTAGGGATGAGAAAAGGCCACGCTTTGGGCTTATAAGGGGAAGGGAGTTTATCATGAAGGATGCTTATTCTTTTGATGCGGACGAGATGTCCGCCATGATATCCTACGAGAGCGTGAAGTTTGCCTACCACAGGATATTTAAAAAGCTAAGACTGGATACCCTTATGGTGGAGGCAAGTGTAGGCACCATAGGGGGCATAAGCTCCCATGAGTTTGTGGTGCTTACCGATTATGGGGAGGCAAGGGTGGCTTACTGTGAAAGCTGTGGCTATGCGGCCAATGCGGAGATAGTAAAGCTTTCAAAGTCAGAAGAGGAAAAAGAAGAGGAAAGGCCCTTGCGGGAGGTGGCCACACCTGGTACAGACACTATAGAAAAGCTTTCTTCTTACCTTGGAGTGCCCGCCAGAAAAATCATAAAGGCTGTGCTTTACGTGGTGGATGGAAAAGACTTTGTGATGTTTATGATAAGGGGAGACAGAAATGTGGATGAGAACAAGGTGGAGGCTGTTTTGGGAACGGAAAACTTCAGGCTTGCAGAGGATAAGGAGGTTTGGGACCTTTTGAAGACAAAGAAGGGCTTTATAGGACCTTTTAATTTACCACCTTCCATAAAGGTTTATTGGGACAACTCCACCTACGGCATAAAGAACGCAGTTATAGCCTTCAACAAGCCAGACTATCACTACATAAACGCAAACCCTGGAAGGGACTTTTCTTATGGTGATTTTGTAGATGTATGTGAGGTGGAAGAAGGAGACCCATGCCCCAAGTGTGGGTCTTCTTTGAAGGTAAGAAGAGGCTTGGAGGTTGGACACATATTCCTTTTGGGCACAAGGTATTCGGAGCCCATGAGGGCATACTATAAGGACCCGCAGGGTCAAGAGAGGCCCATAATTATGGGCTGTTATGGCATTGGTATATCAAGGTGCATATCTGCCATAGTGGAGCAGTACCACGATGAGAAGGGTATAAAGTGGCCCACGACTGTGGCACCCTTTGAGCTAGATATCATATGTGTAAACCCTTCGGATCCAGAGCAGAAAGAGATGGCAGAAAGGCTTTATATGCTTGCCCAAGAGTATGGCATAGAGACCATCTACGATGATAGGGATGAGAGCCCAGGCTTTAAGTTTGCGGACGCAGACCTTTGCGGATTTCCCTATAGGATAGTGGTAGGCAAGAAGGTAAAAGAGGGGAAGGTGGAGCTTCAAAGTAGGCACACGGGTGAGAGGTGGGATGTGGACATAGATAAGGCGGTAGAAGAGGTAAAAAGGCTAATAGAGGAAGATAAAAAGTAGTTTTTGCACAGCTTGCAAAAAGGAGGGGGAAGCCTATATTAATTTAGGTGAATAATTATTCAGGAGGTAGCCATGTGTGAGGAATGCGGATGCTCCATAAACCATACACATAAGGAAGTTGCCCTCTTTAAAAAGGTCCTTGAAAAGAACGACCATCAGGCGGAGGAAAACAGAAGGCACTTTGAAGAGCATGGCATCTTTGCCATAAACCTCATGTCCTCGCCGGGTGCTGGGAAGACAAGCCTTTTGGAGAGGACCATAGAGCTTATGAAGGATTTAAGGATAGGTGTTATTGAGGGGGACTTGGAAACGGACAGGGATGCTCAGAGGATAAGGGCCAAGGGTGCGCCAGCCGTTCAGATAAGCACCGGCTCTGCCTGCCACCTTGATGCCTTTATGGTGCACAAAGGAATACATGACCTTCCCCTTGAGAACCTTGACCTTGTCTTTATAGAAAATGTGGGAAATCTTGTATGTCCAGCAAGCTATGACGTAGGGGCCCACATGAACGTGGTTCTACTTTCCGTGGTGGAGGGTGATGACAAGCCCGAAAAATATCCCGTTATGTTCAAAGGCGCACAGCTTATGGTTATAACAAAGATAGACCTCCTTCCCTTTGTGGACTTTAGCATAGAAAGGGCTATAAACTCGGCAAGGAAGGTAAACCCCCATATGGACATAATAAGGCTTTCTGCAAAGACGGGAGAAGGCATGGAAGATTGGCTGGATTATATAAGGTTTAAGGTAAGGGCCTATAAGAGGGCTTTGGTATGAGGGTTTTGTGGATACAGAGATTGTCTTGCTGTGGCAATACACATTCCTTCCTCAACTATGAAAACTGGGAAAGCCTTTTAAAGAGTGTGGAGTTTATATACCACCCTTCCCTTTCTTTGGAAGCCCAAGATAGAGTAATAGAAAGAGTTCTTGAAACAGGAGAAGATATAGACCTTTTGGTGCTTGAGGGTGCGGTAAGGTGTGATGATGAGGAGATAAAAAGGCTTTGCCAGAGGGCCCTTTTTGTTATGGCCGTTGGCAACTGTGCCGTATACGGCAACATACCAGCCCTTTCGGACCCAAATATCTGTGGCCTTTCTTACAGGTTTAAGGAAAGAGGTGGCCTTTTGGGCGGTGATTTCCTCTCAAAGGGAGGCTTGCCCGTTATTAACCTCTCTGGATGTCCAGCCCACCCAGAATGGATAGCGACGACCATGCTTATGCTTGCGGAGGGCATAAGGCCAGAGCTTGACCAATGGGGCAGGCCCCTTGCCTTTTACTCCTCCCTTACCCATTGGGGATGCACAAGGAACGAATACTTTGAATGGAAGGTAGAGGCCGAAGAACTTGGTTCAAAAAAGGGATGCCTTTTTTATTACTTTGGCTGTAGAGGTCCCCTTAGCTACAGTTCCTGCAATCAAACCCTTTGGAACGGTGTTAATTCAAAGACAAGGGCGGGAACTCCCTGCTTTGGATGCACCGAGTATGACTTTCCACGCATAGGCATGTGGGAGACAAAGCAATATGCTGGCATACCGGCAGAGCTCCCCATAGGTGTTTCCAAGAGGGGCTACATAATGCTCTCCGGCGTAGCAAAGATGTTTGCACCCGATAGGTTAAAGGATGAGGGTTGAAGGTATAAGTCTTCCAAGGGTTGAAGGCGAGGCAAGGCTTGAGCTTTTTTGGAAGGATGGAGAGGTGGCGGATGCAAGGATAAACATCCCCTCCACAAGGGGTATAGAGAGGGTGCTTGTAGGCAGGCCCTATATGGATGCCTTGGTTATAACACCAAGGGTGTGTGGTATATGCGGACATGCCCACCTTATGGCCTCTGCAAAGGCCATAGAGGATGCCCTTGATATAAGTCCTACCAAAAAGGCGGAGCTTGTTAGAAACATAACCCAAAGCCTTGAGGTCCTCCAAAACCATATCAAATGGTTCTATCTGTTCCTCATGCCAGACCTTGTCCTCATAGAAAACAGCCTACGGGACCTTTATGGGCCCTTTGTTGGCAAAAGATGGAAAGAGGCCATAGAGGTGGCATCAAGCATAACCAAGGCCATAGCCCTCTTCTCCGGACAATGGCCCCACGCCTCTTACGCCATACCTGGCGGTATAACATCACAACCCACACCCAAGGACATAGTATCTTTAAAACAGACCCTTTTGGCCCTCAAGGACTTCTTCCTCAAGCTTGTGGTGGGTATGGAAGAGGGAGAGTTTAACCAGTGGCTTTATAAGGGTAGCTGGAGGGATGTTAAGGGTGATATGGCTATTTTTCTTGAGGTTTGCGAAAGGGAAGACCTTTTGGAGGCTGGAAGGTCCTACGATAGGTTTATAAGCTTTGCAAGCCTCTATGGCCCTTCTGGATACTACATGAAGAGGATGGTTCATGGCAGGTTAAAGTTTGGCTGTGTGGAGGAGATGGAAGCACCAGAATACACAAGGGCAAGGCCTGTAAGGTACAGGGGCTTACCCTTTGAGACTGGACCCCTCTCCAGACAGCTCTTGGCGGGCACACCCATTATAAAGGCAATGCATAAAGAATTGAAGGACTCCTTTGTGGTAAGGGTTTTTGCAAGGCTTTTGGAGGTTTGGACTGTGGCAAAGAAGATAGAGGATTGGACGGAAGAGTTAAAGGAAGTCTTACAAGATAGGTCCTCAAGTATAAAAAGGCCTCCCTTAGAGGTCAATGGCTTGGGCTATGGCGCTGTGGAGGCAGCAAGGGGGACGCTTATCCACAGGATAAGGATAAAGAAGGGCATTATAGATAGCTATTTAATAATTACACCATCCCAGTGGAACCTTGGGCCAAGGTGTGAAAGGTTTTATGGGGTGGCAGAAAGGGCCCTTTTGGGCCTAAAAAAGGAAGTTCATGCAAAGATGGTGCTAAGAAGCTTTGACCTGTGTTCTGTATGCACAACCCATTGAGGTGCTAAGATGAAGAGGATAAGGCTTTCTGAAGGTGGTGGTGGAGAAGAGACCTGGAGGCTTATAAGAGAGCTTTTTCTAAAGCATTTTAACAACCCCATACTCTCTTCCCTTGAGGATTCTGCCTTGCTTGAGGTGGGTTCAAAGGTGGCCTTTACCACCGATGCCTTTACGGTAAAGCCCCTGTTCTTTAGGGGTGGAGACATAGGGAAGCTGGCGGTGGCTGGCACCATAAACGACCTTTCGGTAATGGGTGCAAGGCCCCTTTACCTCTCTGTGGCCTTTGTGATAGAGGAGGGCTTTCCTTACGAGGACTTAGAAAAGATAGTGGAAAGCATGGCAAGGACGGCAAGGGAGGCGGGAGTTCTCATAGTGGCTGGTGATACAAAGGTCATACCATCCGGCAGGGGTGAGGACCTTTTTATTACCACTTCCGGCATAGGGAAGGTGGTCTATGAGGGCCTCTCCTGTAGGAACATAAGGGAAGGGGATGCCGTAATTGTATCCGGACCAATAGGAGACCATGGCGCCTGTGTGCTGGCAGAAAGGGAAGGTTTTTACTTTGGAGAGGGCTTTGGGAGCGACTGCGAACCACTCTGGGACCTGGTGGAACACATGCTAAGGAGTGGTGTGGAAATCCATGCCATGAGGGACCCAACCAGGGGAGGCCTTTCGGCCGTGCTTCACGAGTGGGCTATGGCCTCTCAAGTTTCCTTTTTGGTGGAGGAGGAGAAGGTGCCAATCAGAGAGGAGGTGCTTGGTATATGTGAGTTTTTGGGCCTTGAGCCATACCACCTTGCCTGTGAGGGCAGGATAGTCTTTGCAGTGAAGGGAGAGGAGGCAGAGAAGGCCCTTAAGGTCTTAAAGGAACATCCTAAGGGAGAGGAGGCAAGCATCATAGGCTACGCCATAAGGCCTGAAGGGAGGCCATCGGTCATACTGAAGACTCCTTATGGGACAAAAAGGTTCCTTGAACCACCCATGGGAGAGCTCCTGCCAAGGATCTGCTGATGCATGAGTTTTCCATAGTCCAAAGCCTTTTGGAGGTAATAGAAGAGGAGGCAAAAAGGCACAAGGCGCAAAAGGTGTTAAGGGTGGAGCTTTTGGTGGGTGTGCTATCCGGTGTGGAGCCTCACCTTTTGGAGCTTGCCTTTAACACCTTTAAGGAAGGGACCATTGCGGAAAAGGCGGAGATTGTTTTGGAGATAGAAAAGCTAAGGCTTTGGTGTGAGGACTGCAAAAGGGAATACGAAAAGGAGGAGCTAAACCTCTTGTGTCCAGCCTGTGGGTCTTTGAAGACCCATATAAAAGGTGGACAGGACTTGCTTTTGAAGAGTTTGGAATTGGAATGTGAGGATGAGGTTAAGGGTAAGGCTTAAGGGAGCCGTTCAAGGTGTGGGCTTTAGGCCCTTTGTCTACAGGCTTGCAAAGGATTTGGGCCTTAGGGGTTGGGTCATAAACAATTCCTCCGGTGTGGAGATAGAGGTGGAAGGAAAGGTGCAACTTTTGGAGGAGTTCCTCCTTAGGCTTCAAACAGAAAAGCCACCCTTGGCCCACATATACTCTCAAGAGATAGAATACTTGGAAGAGGTAGGCTATGAGGATTTTGAGATAAGGGAAAGCAAGGAGGAAGGAAAAAAGGAGGTTCTCATACTGCCCGACATAGCCACATGCCAGTGGTGTCTCAAAGAGCTTTTTGACCCAAAGGACAGAAGGTATATGTATCCCTTTATAAACTGCACCTACTGCGGTCCAAGGTTTACCATCATTGAAAGGCTTCCCTACGATAGGCCAAACACCACAATGAAGGCCTTTCCCATGTGTCCTCAGTGTAAAAAAGAGTATGAGGACCCAAGGGACAGAAGGTTCCATGCCCAGCCCATTGCATGCCCATCCTGCGGTCCAAGCCTTAGCCTGATTACAAAGGATGGAGAGCTTTTGGCGGAGGGAGAAAAAAGCATAGAGGCCACCCTGCAGGCTTTAAAAGAGGGAAAGATTGTGGCAGTCAAGGGCATAGGAGGTTTTCATCTTATGTGTGATGCCACAAGGGAGGAGCCGGTGAGAACCTTGAGGGAGAGGAAAAGAAGAAAAGAAAAGCCCTTTGCGGTCATGTTCAGGGATATGGAACAGCTACTCCTTTATGCGGAGCCAACGGAGCTTGAAAAGGCTTTGCTTTTGTCTCCAGAGAGGCCCATTGTGCTTATAAGGAGTAAGGGAGGGCTTGCGCCCTCTGTGGCCCCAGGCCTCAAAAGGATAGGAGCCTTTTTGCCCTATTCACCCCTACACCATATAATCTTGCACTCTTTGGACTTTCCAGTGGTGGCCACCTCTGGCAATCTCTCGGATGAGCCCATAGTAAAGGACAACCAAGAGGCCATAGAGAGGCTAAGTCCCTTGGCAGACCTTTTGCTTCTCCACAACAGGGATATAAAAAGGAGGTGCGACGACTCTGTGGTCAAAGTCATAGGTGGTGTGCCCACACCCATAAGGAGGTCTAGGGGCTATGTGCCCATGCCCATAAGGCTACCCTTTAAGTTAAAAAGGAAGGTTTTGGCCCTTGGGGGCATGCTAAAGAACACCTTTGCCATAGGCTTTGAAGACATGGTAATACTAAGCCAACATGTGGGAGACATAGAGAACATAGAAACATTAAAAAGCTTTGAGGATATGGTCTTTGACCTCATGAGCCTGTATGAGTTTGAGCCAGAGCTTTTGGTGTGCGACCTACACCCCAGGTATGAGACCACAAGGTGGGCAAAGGAGTTTTCTCAGAGGAAAGGCATTCCACTCCTTCAGGTCCAGCACCACTTTGCCCATGTGCTTTCCTGCATGGGAGAAAGGGGGATAGAAGGAAAGGTGCTTGGCATAGCTTGGGATGGAACGGGCTATGGTGAGGACGGAAGCCTTTGGGGTGGTGAGTTTTTAGTGTGCGATTACAAAGGCTATGAGAGGGCCTTTTACTTTAGACCCTTTAGGCTAATAGGCGGTGAGAGGGCTGTAAAGGAGCCAAGGAGGGTTGCCCTATCCCTACTCTTTGAACTCTACAGAGAGGATGCCACAGGCATGTCCTTAGAGCCTGTAAGGTCCTTCAGGGAAGAAGATTTAAAAAACCTATACATAGCATGGTCCAAGGGGATAAACTCACCCTATTCCAGCTCTGTGGGAAGGCTTTTTGATGCGGTAGCCTCTTTGATAGGGCTAAGGCAAGTGGTCTCTTACGAGGGCCAAGGCGCCATGATGCTTGAGGACCTCTACGACCCCCTTGTAAAGGACCACTATCCCTATGCCTTGGAAGGAAAGGAGATAGACTGGAGGCCCATGCTTGAGGCGATCATAAAGGACAGGGAAAGGGAAAAGATTCCATCAAGGTTTATAAACACTTTGGCCCATGTATGCCTGCATGTGGCAAAGGAGTTGGGCATGGAAAGGGTATGCCTCTCTGGAGGTGTGATGCAGAACGACCCCCTTGTAAGCAAGATAAAGGAGCTTTTAGAGGCCGAAGGCTTTAAGGTCTGCACACATCAGAGGGTGCCACCTAACGATGGGGGCCTCTCTCTGGGTCAGGCACTCTTTCAGCCTCAAGAGAGCTAAGAAGCGCCCTTATCCTCTCTTCCAAGACATTTATAGACTCTTGCACATCCTCCCTTTGCGCAGAGGCCAATTTGGGAAAGTAGCTTATCTCTACAGTCTCCAGAATGGGCTTGTTGTCCCTATCGTAGAATACACCTATCCACACTCCATATATACCTGTCTCCCTCCACTCCACCCTTTGACTTTTAGAGTTCAGCGTTATCTTTATTTGACCCTCTCCCAAAACATCCAGTATGGCTATTCTGTCTTCCTCCGTTATGGGCACCTTGTTGGAGTATATGATGTGTTCCTCTCCTTTTTCGTAGAGGTCCTTTAGAGCCTGTAAGATCTCGTTGAGTAAGGCGGGGGCGTTCATAAGCATGCCAATCCTCCTAAAAGTAGGTCTCTGTTATGGCTTTTACATACTCGTTCCAATTTTTTATACCCCTTAGCACATGAACAACTTTCCCATCCTTGAAAAGTATGAGGGAAGGGAGGGGAAACTCCTTTAGCACATCTGGCTCCTCATCCGCATTTATGGAGAAAAAATCCAGCCTAAAGCTCTTTTCCAGTTCTGGCACCACCACATCCGTGTCAAAGACCTCCCTTATCCTCTCTTTTGCCCTGTCAGACCTCACATATAGTATGAAATCCCTTTTCTCTTCCTTAAGAGCTTGAAGCTCCAAAAGGTTCACCCGCCTCATCTCTCACCTCCACATTCCACTCTTTGAGCTGTTTTATGACCTCCTCAATAAGCCTGTCTAAATTATTTTTTACAGAGGGAGAAAGGTCCAAAGAAATCTCAAAGCTCTCTGGCTCCAAGCCCAAGACTACTATCTCCTTAGGAAGCCTATCTGTTAAATCCGCCAAGGCAAGCACCTCTTGAATGCCTATATCATGGGCAGAAAGCTTTCTACTCTTAAAGTAGGTCAGGACCTCCTCACCTTTGAATTTGTAAAGAGAGCCCGGGGGCAACCCCCCCAGCACCGCATCCACCACCAAAAGCCTCTCCACACCCTCCAAGAAGTAAAGTAGGTCTATTCCCAAGGTGCCACCGTCTATCAAAAGCACCTCCTCCGGAAGCCTATACCTCTTCCTTATCTCTTCCACTACCCTTACTCCCAAGCCCTCGTCGGACAACAGCACGTTTCCCACACCCAAGACGGCTATTTTCTTCATCCCTTTATATCCTCCAGGTCCACAGGCTCCTTTTCAAAGACCTTATAGCCGTTAAACATGGAAGTTAGCTCGCCATTTCTCTTTATCATCTCCTCTCTGATGACAAAGTAGACATGGAGTATGGCAAACACTATTATGATCCAAGCTACCCAATGGTGCCACATGTGCGCCATAAACTCACCACCAAGGAACCATATTACCCATCCAAAGAGAGAAGCCCAAAAGCCATCGGGCTTAGACATGCCGTACATGGCAAAACCTGTGATGATCATAAAGAGGAAGAGGAGGTAGACAAGGGGGTATACAGTCCTTGCGCATGCGTTCCTTATGTACTCGTTTCCCTCCTTGTCCTTCATAATAAGGGCATACTTTAGCGTCACCTCTTTTAGCCCTATCCAGTAATCCCTTCTCCAGAGAGGTGGAATGAATATCCTGTCCCTTTTGCTAAAGAGTGCTATTATGACCCTGAAGATAAAGCCCGATAGGAACACATAGCCTGCTATGAAATGGACCTTCCTTATAAAGTCCATGGTTATTCCCTTATCGTAGGCATAGGTGGCCTCGTAGCCCGTAGGTCCTAAAAAGAAGGGGTTGCCTATGTAAAGGCCTGTTATAAAAAGGGTAAGGATGGAAAGGAAGTTTACCCAGTGCCAAAGCCTAAGGCCTGGGCTAAAAACATAAATTCTTTTGGCTTCCATGGTTTATACCTCCCTCAGTAGCAAGCTTGAGCTCCTTGAACCTTTACCTCCACTATCTCCCTTCCTTCCGTATCATAAACATGGGTAGAGCATGCAAGGCATGGGTCAAAGGAGTGTATGCCTCTGAGAACTTCAAGGGGCTTGTCTATAACCTTAACGGGTGTGTCCTTCATACATTCTTCAAAGGCTCCCTGTCCGCCCATGGGGTCCCTTGCACCGCCGTTCCATGTGGTAGGAACCACGCATTGGTAGTTGGCTATCTTGCCATCTTTTATGATGACCCAGTGTCCCAAAGCACCTCTTGGGGCTTCCGTAATTCCCACACCCTTTGCCTCTTTGGGCCATGTGGAGGGGTCCCACTTTTCCATGTTGGCAACAGATGTATCTCCAGCCTTTATGTTATCGTAGAGCTTTTTGAGGAAGTAAAGGTTCGCCGCAGCTCCCAGCTGGGCTTCCAAGCCCCTTGCGGCAGTCCTTCCCACCGTTGTAGGAAGCCACACATGGGGTGGCAACTCCAGCACCTTAGAGACAAAGTCTATCTGTCTTACCACCATCTCATCCATCCAAGAGGGCTTTATATGTCCTTGCTTTACAGCTGTGTATGTCACTATATACCTTGCCAAGGGGCCCACTTCGCAGGGCTTTCCTCTCCACCTTGGAGACTTTATCCATGAATATTTGCCCTTCTCATCAAGGTACTTCCAATTGGTCTTTGTTCCCTCCTTTGGTCCTGTGTAATGAGGTTCTGTAATACCATCCCATGGGTGTAGGCCCTTGCTTTCGTCTGGGTACTTATACCAAGAGTGGGCCACAAACTCCTGTATTACGTTAGGGTCTGCAAAGTCCTTGCCTACAAGAGGATAGTATTTGGCCTTCTCCACACCCTCCGCAAAGTCTTCCACCACACCGTTGCAATGGTAAAGTATCTTGGTGTGGTAATCTCCTGTCTTTATTCCTTTGTAAGGTTCGTCGGGAAACTCTCCGTAGCCAATGACCCTTTTCTTTGCAAGGCCTCCTCCGTAGGTTTGTCCCTTTTGCACGTATATATGCCCTATGGCAAGGAGGTCCACAAGGTAGAATAGGTTTACAGCCTCCACTTGTGTATATATGGAGTCTTCAACCACCGCAAGCCTTTCGGTGTTTATTGGTGCGTTCATATCGTTAAGAGATATGGAGCATGTCATGCCTCCTACCAGGTAGTGGGGGTGTGGGTTTTTACCTCCAAAGACAACTTGTGGTATAAATAGCTCCCTTTGGACATCAAGCATGTTAAGGTAGTGGGCCACAGCCATAAGGTGCACCTCTGGTGGTAATAGCTTGTAGTCTGGGTGGTCCCACCAATGGGCTGCAAATATGCCAAGCTGTCCACTTTCCACTATCTTCTTTATCTTCTCCTGGAAGGCTCTAAAGTAGCCGGGAGTTGCCTTTGGGAACTTCTTTGGATAGGCTCTATGCCCTATGGGGTCCGGCAGGAGGTCTCCAATGGCACCGTATTTTTCAAGAAGCTGGTTTTGTAAAACTGCCGTCTGAACCGGGTCCGCCTTTAGGGCCTCTATGGGGGATACCCAGTCAAGGGCATGAAGGTGGTAAAAGTGTACAAGGTGGTCATGAACCTGCAAAGACCCATGCATTATGTTCCTTATGTAGTTGGCATTCTTGGGGATTTGAATATCAAGGGCATCCTCTATGCACCTTACCGATGCCAAGGCATGGACAGAGGTACAAACACCGCATATCCTTTGGGCAAAAGCCCAAGCATCCCTTGGGTCCCTTCCTCTCAATATTAGCTCAATGCCTCTCCACATGGTGCCGGAGGAAAGGGCATCCACCACCTTACCGGTTTTTTCATCCACTATGATCTCAATCCTTAGGTGCCCCTCAATCCTTGTTACTGGGTCAACTACAACCCTTGCCATGTCTATCACCTCCTTTTATTTGTTTCTTACTTTGGACAAAATACCATGGGCAACAGCACCCGCAGCTGCCGCAACTGCAAGGGTGGCACCCACCTTATCTGGGCTTGCTTCCACCTTTGGCACTGGTATGTTGGTAAGCCTTTCGTAGAAGGGCCCGTTGTCCCAGAAGTTCTCCTCCGCACAGCCTATGCAACCATGGCCAGCCTGTATGGGATAAGAGAGACCATTGTACCAGCGTATATTGCCGCAGGAGTTGTAAGTGGTTGGACCTCTGCATCCCACCTTATATAGGCACCAGCCCTTTTTGGCTCCATCATCGTCAAACCTTTCCACAAACTGACCCGCATTAAAGAAGGCTCTCCTGTAGCATGTATCGTGTATCCTGTTTCCATAAAACTGCTTTGGCCTACCTTGAGAGTCCAGAGGTGGTATGCTATCAAAAAGGACAAGGTGCATGATAACACCCGTCATAACCTCCGCTATGGGTGGGCATCCGGGGACCTTTATTATGGGCTTGTCCGTTATAACCTTGTGTATGGGGACTGCAGTGGTTGGGTTTGGCTTTGCGGCCTGCACACATCCCCAGCTGGCACAAGAACCCCAAGCGATTACAGCCTTGGCCCCCTTTGCCGTCTCTTTAAGTATTTCTACAAAGGGCCTTCCGCCTACAATGCAGTACATTCCATCCTCACCCAAAGGTGGATTTCCCTCAACGGCGAGGATATATTTCCCCCAATACTTTTTCATGATCTCTTCTCTATGTCTTTCTATGGCATCGCCTGCGGCAGCCGATAGAGTATCATCGTATTCAAGGGATATCATGGAAAGCAATACATCGGAGGCAAGGGGGGTTGCGGACCTTATAAAGGACTCAGAACAGCAGGTGCATTCAAGCCCATGCAACCAAAGGACGGGAACTCTGGGCTTTGTCTCCAAGGCTCTTACCACCTCTGGTATCATGGAGGGTGAAAGGCCCATAAGGCCGGTTATGGCTGTGGCAAACCTCAAAAAGTCCCTCCGGCTTACGCCGTGCCTTTTGAAAGCCTCCCAAAAGGTCTCCATAGTTAGCACCTCCTTGATTGAATGTTAATTCATAATTTAGCATAGACCCTTTCCATGTGTCAACGATGAATTTCTTATAGGACCTATAAGAAAGTCTTATGGTCCTCTTCCTTTAAAACAGCTTGACAATTGAACAATTATTCATTAATATTTTCCCTGCAGGAGGGCTTTTATGATAGCTTTAATTTTCTTGCTAACCTTTTCCCTCTGCCTTGCCCATGACCTTTGGCTGGAAAAAAGAGAGGGTAAAATGGTGCTTTATTATGGCCATCTTGACCCAAAGCCAGGAGAGGAAAAGTTCATAAAATACAAGGCAGAAAACGTATTAAAGGCGCTTTGCTTTAATAAGGAAGGGAATGGGATGAAAGTGGCCATAAAGGAGGACTATCCCTTTTCCTTTCCTATGGCTTGCTCCGCCTATTATGTGCTTTTTTCCACAGGCTATTGGACCAAAGGAGTGCAAGGTCTTAAAAACCTACCAAAGGATAGAGTGGAAAGCCCTTTGGAAAGTTGGATCTCTTATGAAAGCGTAAAAAGGATAGAGGAGTGGTCGGAGGCCTTCAAAAGGCCCCTAACGGAGGACCTTGAGATAGTGCCTTTGGAAGACCCTTTTAACCTTAAGCTATATGATAAGGTAAGGCTTAGGGTTTATTACAGGGGAAAGCCTGTTAAAGGTGTGGTGGTCCTTCATAACAACCATATAGCTGGCACAACGGAGGAAGACGGCGGTATAAACATAAGGATAAAGGGGAAGGGCCTTCAAAGGATAAGCACTTCCATAAAGGAAAGGGCGGATGGCATAAAGGCGGATTACATCATTAAAAGCACAAGCCTTATCTTTGAGGTAAGATGATGTTTTTTGCCGGCGTTTTACTAAGCTTTGCCTTCCTCTTTGCCCATGACCTTGAACACACCATACGTAGAGAAGGGAACTGTGTGGTGGTTAGCTTTTTCTTCCCGGATGGTAGCAAGTTCTCTTATGAGGAGTATAAGGTGTATAAGGAGGGGGAAAAGGTGCCCTTCCAGATAGGTAGGACGGATGCCCTTGGGAGGGTGGTTTTCTGTCCAAGAGAAGGGGGTTTATGGACGGTTATAACCTACTCAGAGGATGGCCATGGTGCGCAGGTAAAGATAAGCTTTGAGGAGAAGGGCCTTAAGGAGGAGAAGAACCTCTTGGAGAGGTATGGAAGGGTGTTGGCAGGCTTAGGATGGCTTTTGGGAATATTTGGGCTTTTGGAAATATACCTTAAGAGGGCAAAAGGATGAAAAAGGTGCTGGTAGTATCTACCTTAGCTGTAGGCCTTTCTTTTGCTCACCATGGCGTTGCCTCTTTGGGTAGCGTTGGCTTGGAAGGCCCTGGCGCACCCCTTGAAACCTCAAGCTCTGCCACCCTTCCAGAAGGTAAATGGCTCCTCTACCTTAAGCTTGACCATGTCAAATGGAAAAGGTACAGCTTTTCAGAGTTTCCAGACCAAAAGGACAGCTATCACTTTTGGACCTACGGCATAGGCTATGGTCTAAGGCCATGGCTCTCCCTTTACCTTTTCATCCCCTACTACACAAAAAAGGAGATAAAATCAAAGGATGGTGGCTTTTATTCCTACACCAACTCGGGCTTTGCGGACCTATCCCTCATGGCTGTCTTTGGCTTTAAGTACGATAAAGGCTTTAAGCTTGTTCCAAGACAGGAAAGCCTTGATGACCTTATGGACTGGCATTTTACCCTATACGGTGGTATATCTTTACCAACGGGCAACCCTAATAAGTATGACAGGTCAAGGGATCCAAAGGGAGAATTTGAACCCGATATGTCCACAGGCTTTGGCAAGCCTTCCATAAGACTGGGCTTTACGGCAACGAAACAACTCGTCAGATTTCCAAGGCTTACCTTTGTCTTTGACACGAACTACATAAAGTTCTTTGAACACACCTATAACTACACAGAAGATGGAAGAAGGAAAAAATACAAGTTTGGCGATGAGTTCCGACTAAATACGGCCTTGGCCTACAGGTTTTATGAAGACATGGATAGAAAACTACGTTTGGATGCACTCTTGGAGGCCAATTTTCAACATAATCAAAGAGACAAGGAGGATGGAGTCAAGCAGAGTGCTTCTGGTGGTAGCATACTCTACGGAGTGGGTGGAATCAGGCTTTATTACAAAAGCATGTCCCTTGGTGCCGGCATAAAGGTCCCCCTATGGAAGAGGCTAAATGAAGAAGGCCAACAGCAAGGTTCAGAAGGTAAGGAAAGCTACAGGTTTATCCTTACCCTTTCCACCCTTTTTTAGGAGGCTTGCATGCATATACCCGATGGCTTTTTGGCTCCGCAGGTCTACATACCAGCCTACCTTGTAGATATAGGCCTTTTGTTTTATGCCTTCAAGAGGTTTAAAAAGAACCTAAAAGAGGAAACGATACCCTATTTGGCATCCCTGTCTGCCTTCTCTTTTATCATCATGTCCATAGCCATACCTTTGCCCGGTGGCACTTCCGTGCATGGCCTTGGTGTGGCAAGCCTTTCTTTACTCTTTGGCCCATGGACAGCCTTCCTCTCCATATCCTTGGTCCTTTTCCTACAGGCTACCATCTTTGGAGAAGGTGGTATAACAAGCTTTCCCATAAACTCCCTATCCATAGCCTTTTTAGGAAGCCTTTGTGCCTACTATACCTATCTCATCGCCAAAAGATACCTTGAGGATAAAGCCTCCCTTTTCCTTTCTGGCTTTTTATCAACCTTAATGTCTGCCTTTGCTGTAGCCCTTGTGCTTGGCATACATCCCTACCTGTTCAAAGACACCTTTGGAAAGCCCCTTTACTTCCCTTTCAAGCTATCTTTGGTCCTTCCCGCCGTGCTTTTCCCACATATCCTTGTGGGCATAGGAGAGGGCATACTCACCATAATAATCCTTAGGGCCTTGAGGGGTAGGATATGAGGGATAAGTTATTAATGCTTTTATACTTGTTTTGCCTCTTATACCTGTCCTTTTCCAGCCATATTTACACGCTTTTGATAGCTTTAGTCCTCTTGCTTGTGTTTTTGATACTGTCCCCCATAGAGAAAAAGCTAAAGCTTTTAAAGCATGCCTTCTTATCCTTTTCCCTTTTTAGCTTTTTCATATCCTTTTCCTATCTTCTTTTTAATCAAAAAGCCCTTGATTACTTTTTGATGATAAACCTCAGGTCCTTTGACCTTAGCCTTCTCACCTTTATATTTTTAAGGATGGTTAACCTTTATAGGGCCTTTGATTTTTCAAAGACTTTAAGCTTTTTGCTTGTTATGGCTGTTGGCAATGCCATAACTTACAATAGACTTTTAAAGGACTTCAAAGATGCCATAAGGAGTAGGACCTTACAAAAACCCGAAAGGAAAACTCTTGTAGCCTTTACCAAAAGGTTGTCCCTTTTCTTTTTTGAAAAGTCTATAAATACATCAAGGGAAGTCCAGGAGGCCATGAGGTCAAGGGGGTTTTATAATGATTGAACTGAGGAATGTCTATTACAGCTACAACGGAGAGGATGTTTTAAGGGATATAAGCTTTAAAATCTTTGAGGGTGATAGGGTAGTTTTACTTGGGCCAAACGGGTCTGGGAAGACCACCCTTTTGAAGATACTAAACGGCCTTCTCTTTCCCAAAAGGGGCACATACTTTTACAAGGGCATAGAGATAAAGGAAAAGACTCTGAGGGATAAAAATATAAACAGATGGTTTAGAAAAGAAGTGGTATTACTCTTTCAAAACCCAGAGGTGATGCTTTTTAATCCTACCGTTTACGATGAGATAGCCTTTGGCCTAAGACAGTTGGGGATGGAGGAGAAGATGATAAAAGAAGAAGTATTTTACTGGGCCGAAAGGCTTGACCTTATGCCTTTCCTCAATAGGCCACCCTATGAACTAAGCGGGGGCCAAAAACAGAGGCTATGCCTTGCATGCCTACTTGCCCTAAGGCCTAAGGTGCTTCTCCTTGATGAACCAACGGCCAACTTGGACCTCAAAACTACCCAATTGTTGATAGAACTCCTTTGGGATATGGAGATTACCAGCCTTGTGGCCACAAACAACCTAAACCTTGTGCAAGACCTTGGAAATAAGCTTTTGGTCCTAGGAGAGGACCACACAATCCTATACTACGGAGAGATGAAAGACTTTTTGGAGGACAAGGATATGCTTATAAAGGCTGGACTCTTGTAGAGAGGCACAATATATAATAGAAGGGATGCACTATAAAAAGTATGTCTATAAGCTTTCGCCAGAGGACTTTTATCAGTTTTTAATTGATTACGGAAGAGGCGTGGAGGTGATCTCTGAAGGTGAGTCCTTTGTAGAGTTTGCCCTCTATGAACCCGTTGAGGGTCTTGAGCCTTTGAAAGTTTTAGAAGTTGAAGTTATACCACCTCAGAAGGCCTTTAGGCCTGTGAAAGTAAAGGATATTATGGTTTTGCCCTCTTGGATAAAGCCTGTGGTAATAAGGCAGGGTGTGGCCTTTGGCACGGGTCTGCATCCCACCACCAAGCTATGCCTTTATCTTATGCAGGAGTTTTTAAAGGAGGGCTGGTCCCTTTTGGATGTGGGCACTGGCACTGGCATTCTGGCCATAGCGGGCAAAAGGCTAGGAGCGGGTAGGGTTTTGGCCATTGACATAGACCCACAGGCCACAGAAGAATGCATACATAACAGCAAAGAAAACTGTGTGGATATAGAGTGCCTTCAAGCGGAACCAAAGGACATAAAAGAGGCCTTTGACCTTCTGGTGGCAAACCTTGAACTGGAGATATTCAAAAGAGAGCTGGAACATCTTAAAAACCTCTTTAAAAGGGTGGCCATCTTCTCCGGCATATATGGAAAGGAAGAGCTAAAGGAGTTTTTAAAGATGCTTGATGTTAAACCTGTTAAAATTAAAAGGCTGGAAAACTGGTATGGTGTGGTGGTCAAAAGATGAGATACCGCTACAGGCTTGAGGAAAAAAGGGAAAGGAGGCTTGGCTTTGTAAGGCTTATAAGAAGGCTTGCCATATTTGCCTTGTTTTTTATAGCCTTTTACCTTCTGTTCCTTTCCTTGGGTCTAAGACCTCAGGTTTCAGAAGAGAGTCTAAAAGAGCTTTCTCTCATCCCCCTTGAGAAGACATACCATTTGAAGTTAAACAGGCCAATTGAGGAGGTAAAACTGTATGTGGAAGAAAAGGGTCAAAGGAGAGAGATATACAAGGCCCTTTTTCAACAGCCCCAAAAGGAGTTCTCTTTTAAGCTAAAAGCCAAGGATGTAGGTTTAAAGGATGGTGAGGTGAGTTTGATATTGGAAGTGTCTTCTGGCTTTCTCAGGAGCAGAACTTACCACCTTAGAGCTTTGGTGGATACAGTGCCACCAAAGTTGGATATGATCTCTTACACCCCATACCCTTCCCTTGGTGGCACCTTTGCCCTAAAGGTAAAGGTAGGAGAGGAGGCTCAGGTTTATGTAGTGCAAGGAGAAGAAAGGTATAACCTATACCCTATGGGTGAAGGCTATTACTTTGGGCTTTTGCCCGTAAGGCTTGATAGAGAAGGAATACCCTTTATCCTTTATGCTACGGATAAGGCGGGCAATTCCACATCACAGGGCCTTAAGCTAAACATAAGGCAGGTAAGGTTTAAAGAGGACAAAATAAACATAGATGACAACTTTATAAACAGGGTTGTATTTCCACTTTTGAAGGATGAGGGAAAGGGTCTTACACCCCTTGAGGCCTTTAAAAGGGTAAATGAGGTTTGGCGTTCAAAGGATGTCAAAAAGGTAGAAGAGATAGGAAAAAGGAGCGAGCCAAGGGTCCTTTGGGAAGGTGCCTTTTTGCAACTGCCAAACAGCAAGGTCTTTGCCACCTATGGAGACATAAGGTACTACTATTACAACGGAGAAAAGGTGAGCGAAAGCAGGCATATGGGCTTTGACTTTGCCTCTGTGGAAAGGGCGCCAGTGCCAGCTTCCAACTCGGGCGTGGTGGTCTTTACCGGAAGCCTTGGCATATATGGAAATACAGTAATCATTGACCATGGCATGGGCCTTATGAGCCTTTATGGGCATCTTTCGGAGATAAGCGTAAAAGAAGGACAGTTTGTAAAAAAGGGTGAGATAATAGGAAGGACTGGAAATACGGGCTTTGCCCTTGGAGACCATCTTCACTTTGGCATACTGGTGCAAGGCTATGAGGTAAATCCGATTGAATGGCTTGATCCCAAATGGATAAAAAACAATGTGATCTCTGTTCTTGAGGCAAGATGAAAAGGCTAAAGCACAAGTTATCTCTTATTTTGGTTCCCTTTGTGGCCTTTCTTATAAGGCTTATGCACAAAACTATAAGCTGGGACAAGAGGATAGACTATGAGCTTTACAAAGGAAAAATAATAGCCCTTTTGCATGGTAATGCCCTTGGCGTGGCCATGCTTGGTATAGACAGAAATATATACACCTTGGTGAGTAGGTTCAGAGATGGAGATATTGCAGAAAGGTTTTTGCTTAGCCTCGGCTATAGGGTTATAAGGGGTTCTACGGAGGAGGGAAAGCCCCAAAAGGGTGGTAGCGTGGGACTTTTGAAGCTTTTAAAAGTTTTAAAAGAAGGCCAAACGGTAGCCATCACTGTGGATGGTCCAAAAGGTCCCTATGGAAAGGTCAAGCCCGGCATAATCCTTTTGGCGCAAAAGTCGGGAATACCCATAATCCCTGTGTATGTCAGCTTTGACTGGTGCATCAAGCTTAACACTTGGGATAAATTTACCATTCCACTTCCCTTTTCAAAGGCGAAGGTAAGGATAGGCCATCCCATATGGGTGCTTCCGGAAGATAGCGTGGAGGTCAAGAGGGAGGAGCTGGAGGAGGTCCTTTCCTCTCTTTCTTTGGGAAAACCCTTAGAGAAATCTCTGGAGCAAACAAAAAGCTAAAGCTTCCCAGCAGGGTTGTTATGAGAACCAAGAGGAAGGCCATGGATTGGGCCGGTTCATAAAAGCTTGCAAAGATTACAGAGAACTCACCTCTCTGTAAGAAGGATAAGGAGGCCCTAAAGGCTGTCCTCTTCCCAAGTCCATAAAGGAGCGCACCCCAGTAAGTAGAAAAAAGCTTGGTGATTATAGAAAGAAGAGCAATCAATATGAAAAACCAAGGGTTGAAGTCAAAGCTTAGCTTGGAATTAAAAGTAAACATAAAGAAAAAGACTCCAACGGAGAGTTCTTTTAACTCAGAGAGGGATTTTTCTACAACTTCAAAAACCCTGCTTTTTTCTGGCACTATAACGCCAAGCATAAAAGCTATAAGTGCATCGGACAAGCCAAGGCTTAAACTAAATCCAGAAGATACAAGCAAAAAGCCAAGAACAAAAAAGGGAACAAGTTCTTCCTCTACCCTTTTTTCCATATATTCAAAAAACTTCTCCACCAACCCCCTTAAAAGATAGAACATACTAAACAAAAGGATTATGGCAAGAATGCCTCTCAAAAGGCTCAACGTATCAGGACTGCCTTTTAAAGTAAAGCCTGTAAGAAGTGAAAGAAGGATAATGCTTATTAAGTCTTCAAATATAAGGACTCCTATTAAAAACTCCGCCTCTGGATTTACAAGCCTTTTATAGTCCATAAGTAGCTTGGCCGTTATGGCTGTGCTACTTGGATAGACTATAGCGCCTACAGCCAAGGAAAATAGGAAGTTTTGTGTGAATAGATAAGAAAGGCCAAAGGCTGGCAAAAAGTTAAAAAGAAAGTCTATAATGCCGGGCTTTAAAAGCTTTTTCATCCCGATAAGCCTTTCAAAGGAATACTCAAGACCTATAAAGAAGAAAAGTAAAACCACTGCTAAATGTTCAAAAATGATAAATGCCTCTTGTATTTTTTCTGGGAAGATAAACTTGCCAAGAAACCCGGCCAGTATAAAAGAGAGGATATATGGCACTTTAAGCTTTGAAAGTGAATAGGTGGAAAAAAACAAAAGTAGAAAGACACCGCCGGCAAGTATAAAGTCCTGTGAACTGTGCATCTTATGTGCTACACCTTCCGCAGAGTTCCAAAAAGTGATTTATCTGTGGCCTTGTGCCTACAACTATAAGTATGTCCCCCAGTTCTATTTTTTCCTTGTAAGGGTCTGGGCTTGGTATTATCTTACCTTTCCTATCTATGGCTATCACCGACACACCTGTAGTTCTCCTTATTTGAAGCTCTGCTATGGTTTTGTTTATAAAGTTTGAACCACTTTCCACCTTTACCCACTCCATCACCACTTCCTTCAATATAAGCTCCATTTTTTCCGCTTTTATAGGTTGATAGGTAGCGCCAGCCAAAAGAAAGCCAAGATCCTTTGCCTCCTCTTCTGTGAGCTCAAAGACGCACACAGGTTCCTCTTCTTCCATAATGTATATCTCTCTACGGCCCGTATTGTATATAACCAAAACGAGGTCTCTCCCCTCCCTCAGCCTCATAGAATACTTTTTGCCTATACCCGGCAGGTCTGTTTCTCTAATTTCCATAATTAAATATTTTACAACTTAAAGCCTCTTCCTATTTTTTAGTAAAGATTAGTTGAGACATCTTTGGAGCTACTACAAAGCTAAAGCTGCCCAAAAAGGCTGTAAGGATGACCAAAAGGAAGACTATGGATTGGGTGCTTTCATAAAAGCTTGCAAAGATTACAGAGAACTCACCCCTCTGTAAGAAGGATAAGGAAGACCTTAAGGCTATTCTTTTTTCAAGACCATAAAGTATGGCTCCCCAGTAGGTGGATAAAAGCTTTAGCAATATGGAAAGAAGTAAAAGCGCAGTAAACAGCCACCAGCTAAAATCAAAGCTTAATTTTGCGCGGAAGGTAAGCATAAAGAAGAACACTCCCAAAGAAAGCTCCTTTAGACCCAAAAGATACTTCTCTATTGTTTTAAAGGTTCTGCTTTCCTCCGGTACCATTACACCCAACATAAAGGCTACAAGAGCATCGGATATGCCAAGTTTTAGACTAAAGCCAGAAGATAGGATCAAAAAGCCAAGCACTAAAAAGGGGATAAGCTCCTCATCCACATTTTTATCAAGATAATAAAAGGCTTTTTTTGATACATTCCTCAACAGATAGAAAAGGCTAAACAATAAAAGGACAGCAAGCATTCCCCTCAAAAAACTAAAAATGTCTACCTGACCTTCCGAGGCCATTCCCACAAGTATAGAAAGAAGCACTATACTAATCAGATCTTCAAATATAAGTAGTCCTACCAAAAACTCCGCTTCCGGATTTATAAGCCTTCTGTAATCAATAAGAAGCTTAGCAGTTATTGCTGTGCTGGTTGGGTATATTACAGCACCCATTACGAAGGAAAAAAGAAGGTCCTTAGTAAAAAGGTAAGATAAAAGTAAAGGAGGGAAAAAGTTGAGGACAAAACCCAAAAGACCAGGTACTACTATCTTCGTCATTCCTGCTAATCTTTCAAAGGAGTAGCTTAAGCCAATAAAGAAAAACAGAAGAGTGATAGCCAAGTATTCAAAGATGGTTAACACCTCCTCCATTTTCCAAGGGAAGAAAAACCTACCTACAAAGCCTGCCAACATAAAGGAAAGCACGTGCGGGACTTTTAGCTTAGACAAGAGAAAAGATAGAAAGAATAAAATTAGAAACACGCTACTGGCTAATATAAAGTCCTCTGAATTGCTCATAACATTAATAAGTTTAGTAGAATTGTCTTATCAAGGTGTTTGATATAAAAAAAAAGTGAAGGGAAGTTTAATCTGCGGCTTTTAATGCTTTTCTTCTTTACCCTCCTGAGGTGGGTTGTACAAAAAGCCTGTTATTCCACCCCAAACTATGTGTAGTATGATCAAAGATATTTGGGCGCTGGCGCTCATAGGCCTTTGAAACCACTCCGCACCACCCAAGCCACCTATCAAAGAGACAATAATTACAAATATATGCCATGCTATACCGTAAAGGATGCCCTTCACAAGACCTGGGCCAGGTATTTTGTTCCACACAAAGGGAAGGACCAAGGGAATAGCAAAGAGTGTGGCATCTATCTGGTGGTGTATAAACCAAGCCGGATCCTTAATCCCTGGGAAGAGGCCAAACAGGCCAAACCATTTGGCATAAACCTCATCCAATAAAACCATAGCATAGCCACCCATTTGACTTGCAAAGAGGAAGCTCCAGAAGTTTACCCCCTTTATAACCATGGCGAATCCCTCCTTATAGCAAATGATATTTAATCTCTTTCTGGTGTCAATAAAAACTCCTTATATACTCTATAAGCCCTCTTTATGTGTTTTACTCTTGCTTTTTAATTATCTTCAGAAGGTCTTTCCTTTCTGTAAGAACTATGGATTTTATATTCTCATCCTTTTGATAGGCTTCGAGAAACTCCTTTTGTATAAACTCAATAAGCTTTTGGATCTGGGCCTCAAGCTCTTCTATCTGTTCTTTCATCCTCAGTATGATATCTATTCCTGCAAGGTTTACGCCAAAATCC
Organism: Candidatus Pampinifervens sinense; assembly: GCA_037927135.1. GTDB lineage: Bacteria > Aquificota > Aquificia > Aquificales > Aquificaceae > Pampinifervens > Pampinifervens sinense. The sequence goes on from JAXSPP010000001.1 coordinate 52,190, forward strand.
CTGCTTAGGGTGATTATAAGCTCAAGCCTTTCCAAGTCTTCATCGGTGTAATACCTTGTCCTTCCCTTGCTCCTTGTAGGCTTTATTAGCCCTTCCTTTTCATAAAGCCTTAATGTCTGTGGGTGTATGTTGAACATGCTGGCTACCACTCCTATGGTGTAAAGCCTAGTCTTCTTCATGTCTGCCTCTCCTTTATGCGTTTGGGTTCTGGTAGGAGTTTATCTAGTTCTTCAAGGATCTGCTTTATCCTTTTACCATCTCCAAAGATCTTATCAAAGAAGCCAAGCTTTGGAACATCTATATGTATCCTAACAAACAGGTCTCCCCTTCCTTCTGACATAAGCTTTGGCATACCATAGCCTTCCACCCTTATAGTCTCTCCCTCTTGCACTCCAGGTGGCACCTTTACTTTGACCTTCCCACCCTCAATGGTAGGTACTTCTATTTCCGTTCCAAGTATGGCTTCCGTTATCTTTATGTAGGCATCCACATAGAGGTTGTTGCCCCTTCTTTCAAAGATAGGATGGGGTTTTACCTTTACGGTTATTATGAGGTCTCCCGGAGGGCCTCCAAACTTGCCCGCATGTCCCTTGCCCTCTGCCATTATCCTACTTCCCGTATCCACACCCGGTGGTATCCTTACCTTTACCTCTTCCCTCTGCGGTATGGTAGCTCTACCCCTACACTTGGGACATGCTTCCCTTATAACACCTTCACCACCGCAGGTTGGGCAAGTTTGAGATATGGTTATGAAGAACTGCCTTTGAACTACCTCACCCCTTCCACCGCAGGTGGGACATACCCTTTCACCCTTTGTAGGATCGTAGCCCCTTCCACCGCAGACATCACAGGCCACCTCCCTCACTAAGGGTATGCTCACCACCGTGCCTCTAAAGGCTTCTTCTAAGCTTAACTCCACTGTGTAGTATATGTCCTCTCCCTTTATAGGTCTTCTCTGCTCCCTTCTCCTCCTTCTTGTGGCTCTTTCAAAGATGTCTTCAAAGCCGAAGTTTTTGAACACCTCTTCAAAGATGTCACCTATGTTTTGGAAGACCACCTCTTGATACTCTTGGCCTCCGGGTTGTGCAGAAAAGGCCGCATGGCCATACTGATCGTAGAGCTTTCTCTTCTCTGGATCGGAAAGCACCTGGTAGGCCTCGTTTATCTCTTTGAACTTCTCTTGAGCCTCTGGGTCCTTGTTAAAGTCTGGATGATACTTTCTGGCAAGCCTACGGTATGCCTTCTTTATCTCCTCTTGGGTGGCGTTCCTCGGCACTCCAAGTATCTCGTAGTAATCCTTCTTAGTTGAGTTCGCCATGTAAATAGATTTTAGTCAAGTTTTATCAAATTTCAAGGGCCCGCCACCATGCAGAAAAAGCCCCCTTCTGGATGAAAGCCCTCTTTTATTTCCTTGTTTTTTACAGGCCTTTGATCCTGTGGCTCTTCAAAGAGGGTGCTAAAAACTCTTTTGAGTTCAAAGCCAGCATCTTTTAGCATATTACTTACCTCGCAAAAGCTGTAAAACTTAGCATGAGAGTATATAGGGTGGCCTTTCTTTGCCTTTTTTATATAAAACTTAGCCCAAGGGCTCTCAGAGAGCACAAGCCCTAAAAAGAGCCTTCCATCCTCCCTTAGCACCCTCCTTGCAGACCTAAGGGCCTTCAGAGGGTCTTCAAAAAAGCAAAGGGAAACAATCATAAAGATGCTTTTAAAACTTCCGTCCTTGAAAGGAAGCTCCTCAGCCCTTGCCATAAGGACCTTTAGACCTCTGCCTTTTGCCATCTTCAAAAGCTCAAAGGAGGTGTCCACACCCACATCCACATTCAAAGCCTTGGCAAACCTTCCACTGCCCACTCCCACCTCAAGGGAAGGACCTTCTATTGGACCACACCTTTTTAAACACTCAACCTCCAGAGGAAAAACGGAACTTCCAAAGGGCAAATCGTACCAAAGGTCATACCTTTCTGCATAAAGGTCAAATACTCTCATATGTTAAACTATAAACTATGCTTTGGAAAAAGTCCGCCTATGAGCTTGTAAACCTCATAAAGAAAAGGGAAGTGCATCCAAAGGAGGTGCTTGAAAGCTTCTATGAGAGGTTTTCTCAAACGGAAGAAAAGGTAAAAGCCTACATCACACCCCTCTATGAGGAGGCTTTAAAAGAAGCGGAAAGGATGGACATCTCAGAAGACAAGCCCCTTTTGGGCATTCCAGTGGCCATAAAGGACAACATAAATGTGAAGGGCTATCCTACCACATGCGCCTCTAAAATACTCCAGGGCTATATATCTCCCTATGATGCTACCGTTATAGAAAGGCTAAAGAGGGCTGGAGCCCTTATAGTGGGAAAGACAAATATGGACGAGTTTGCCATGGGCTCCTCCACCGAGTATTCTGCCTTTTTTAAGACAAGGAATCCATGGGACCTTGAGAGGGTCCCCGGTGGGTCCTCCGGTGGCTCTGCGGTGGCGGTGGCGGTGAGGTCTGCACCCCTTTCCTTGGGTTCTGATACGGGAGGTTCTATCCGCCAACCTGCCAGCTTTTGTGGTGTTATAGGACTAAAGCCTACCTATGGTAGGGTATCCCGTTATGGCCTTGTGGCCTTTGCCTCCTCCCTTGACCAGATAGGTCCCTTTGCAAGGAAGACGGAAGACATAGCCCTCATCATGGAGGTTATCTCCGGCCATGACCCGAAGGACTCCACAAGCAGTAAAAGGGAGGTTCCAAAGTTCACACAGGAGCTTGGCAAGGATGTAAAGGGTCTGAGGGTTGGTATAGTAAAGGAGTTTATGGAAGACGGTGTGGAGGAAGGTGTCAAAAGGGCCTTTGAAGGCTTTTTAAAGGAGATGGAGAGGGAAGGAGTTTACATAGAAGAGATCTCCCTTCCCCATGTGAAATACGCCATACCCTGCTACTATATAATAGCCCCCTCCGAGGCCTCCTCCAACCTTGCCCGCTATGACGGTGTGAGGTTTGGCTACAGAACGGAGAAGTACCAAGACCTTATAGATATGTATTCCAAGACAAGGGACGAGGGCTTTGGCCCTGAGGTAAAGAGAAGGATACTCCTTGGCACCTTTGCCCTCTCTGCTGGCTACTATGATGCCTACTATCTTAAGGCCATGAGGGTAAGAAGGCTCATAGCCCAAGACTTTGAAAAGGCCTTTGAAAGGGTAGACCTTATAGCCACTCCCACCTCACCAACGGTGGCCTTCCGCTTTGGAGAAAAAACAGATGACCCCATAGCCATGTACCTTTCGGATGTTTTCACCGTAAGTGTAAACTTGGCGGGCCTTCCTGGCATATCCATTCCTATAGGCATGTCCAACAACCTGCCGGTAGGCGGACAGCTCATAGGTAAGGCCTTTGATGAGGCCACCTTACTTAGAGTATCCTACTGGTGGGAACAGGTATACAAACACTACGAGATAGATCCTCCTTTGTAAGCTCTGGTAAAATATTCACCTATGCTCAAGCGCACAAAGTACTGCGGACACATCTCCGAAGAGGACCTAAACAAAGAGGTTATCCTAAACGGGTGGGTGCATAGGATAAGGAATCATGGTGGTGTTATATTCATTGACCTAAGGGACAGAGAGGGCATAGTACAGTGCGTAGTAGAGGAGAAGGACAATCCAAAGGCTTATGACCTTGCGGACTCTTTGAGATCCGAGTATGTGGTGGCCATAAGGGGCAAGGTAAGGAGAAGACCACCGGGCACGGAAAACCCAAAGCTAAAAACGGGCAACTACGAAGTTGTTATAGAGGATCTTGAAATTTTAAACACCTCCGAAGCACCACCCTTCCCCATAGATGAAGAAACACCCCTCTCGGAAGAGACAAAGCTTCGCTACCGATACCTTGACCTAAGAAGGGAAAGCATGAAAGAGAACCTCCTTTTCCGACACAGGGCCTATCAGGTTGTAAGGAAGGTCTTTGTGGAAGAGGGCTTTGTGGAGATAGAAACTCCCTTCCTTACCAAATCCACACCGGAGGGTGCGAGGGACTTTTTAGTCCCTTCAAGGCTACATCCTGGTAAGTTCTACGCCCTTCCCCAATCTCCCCAGCTTTTCAAACAAATTCTAATGGTGGCTGGCTTTGACAGATACTTTCAAATAGTGAAATGTCTAAGGGATGAGGACCTAAGGGCTGACCGCCAGCCCGAGTTTACCCAGATAGACTTTGAGATGTCCTTTGTGGATGAAGAGGATGTGATGGCCTTTAGTGAAAGGCTAATAGCCACCCTCTTTAAGGAGCTTTTGGGTGTAGAGCTCAAAAGGCCCTTTGATAGAATATCCTACGCTGAAGCCTTGGAAAGATATGGGTCTGACAAGCCAGACAGGCGCTTTGGCTTAGAGCTTATAGACCTAACGGATATCTTTTCAAACACAGAGTTTAAAGTCTTTCGCCAAGCTATAGACAATGGTGGTGTGGTAAAGGCCATAAACTTTAAAGGTTCAAACCTATCAAGGAAAGAGATTGATGAACTTGTTCAGTTTGTCCAAGGCCTTGGTGCCAAAGGCCTCGCATGGATAAAGGTGGAAGAAGACAGGCTAAACTCACCCATAGTAAAGTTCTTCTCCCAAGAGGAGACACAAAGGCTACTTGAAAGAGTTCAGGCTGAAGTGGGTGATGTTATTTTCTTCTCTGCAGACAAAAGGGAGATGGTATATAAGATCCTTGGCAATTTACGGCTACACATAGGCAGGAAGTATAATCTTATAAACACACAAAACTTTGATGTCTTTTGGGTGGTAGATTTCCCACTTATGGAGTGGGACGAAGAAGAGAAAAGGTTTGTATCTTTGCACCACCCCTTTACCTCACCAAGGGAGGAGGACATTCCCCTTTTGAAAAAAGCCTTGGAAGTGGAAGACTTGGAGGAGAAGAAAAGGCTTGTTCATTCGGTGAGGGCAAGGGCCTATGACCTTGTGATAAACGGCTATGAGGTGGGTGGTGGGTCCATAAGGATACACAAGAGGGAGGTTCAAGAGCTTGTCTTTAGGCTTCTTCAAATATCGGATATGGAGGCAAGGGAGAAGTTTGGCTTTCTTCTTGACGCTTTAAAGTATGGTGCACCTCCCCATGGGGGCCTTGCCTTTGGCTTTGACAGGCTCTTGGCCATTATGAGAGGCCTTGATTCCATAAGGGATGTGATAGCCTTTCCCAAGACCCAAAAGGGCATATGCCCACTAACGGGCGCACCAGACTATGTGGAACCAAAACAGTTAAAAGAGCTTCATATAAGGGTGGTGGAGTGATGCACCTGCGCATAGGCACAAGGAAAAGCAAGCTTGCCCTATGGCAAGCAAACTTTGTAAAGGAAAAGCTGGAAGAGAGGGGCCACACGGTAGAGCTTGTCCTTATCACCACCACAGGAGACAAAATACTGGACGCACCTTTGGCAAAGATAGGAGGAAAGGGCCTTTTTGTAAAGGAGATAGAGGAAGCTCTATTGAGAGGTGATATAGACTTAGCGGTCCATTCCCTAAAGGATGTGCCCATGGTCCTACCAGAGGGTCTTACCTTGGGAGCCATAACGGAAAGGGAGAACCCCTTTGATGTGCTTTTATCAAGGGACGGTAAAAGCTTGGAAGATCTTCCCAGCGGTGCAAGAGTTGGCACTTCATCCCTCAGAAGGCAGGTGCAGATAAAAAGGAGAAGGCCAGATCTGAGGGTAGAGGTCCTTCGCGGAAATGTGGACACAAGGATAAGAAAGATGGAGGAGGGTCTTTATGATGCCATCGTGCTAGCCTATGCGGGTGTAAAGAGGATGGGCCTTGAAGACAAGATAGTCCAAGTTTTGGAAGACTTTATACCAGCGGTGGGACAGGGTTCCCTTGCCATAGAGATAAGGGAGGAGGATGAAAGGGTAAGGTCCGCCATAGCCTTCCTTGACCACAGGGAAAGCAGGCTAAGGGCAGAGTGTGAAAGAGCCTTTTTGAGGGAGTTGCAGGGTGGCTGTCAGGTTCCCATAGGGGCCCATGCTTGGGTAAAAGGAAACACATTAAAGCTAAAGGCCTTCATCTCAGACCTTAAGGGAGAGAGGTTCATAGAAGGCTATGAAGAAGGAAGGCTGGAGGAGGCTCAAGAGATAGGAAAAAGGCTGGCAAAAAGACTTTTGGAAAGAGGTGGAGAGGCAATACTGAAAGAGATATATCAAACCTGACCTAAAAGCTCTTTTTTATATATCTTCCATCTTGCTGGGTCAAGCTTTGTGGAACAGCCTAAAGAAGAAAGGTCATAAACCTTAAAAGCCTGCGGGCTATCTGGTGTGCTAACAAAGAAAAAGATGGTTCCCGAAGGTATATACTTGTTTTCCTCCTTCCAAGTCTTCACCTTTTGCACAAGCTCAAGGAGCTTCTCTTTCACTTCTTGCGCAGACAGTTCCTCCTTTTTTCCATCCTCTTCAATGATCCACTCACCATCACTTACATTTTCTATTATCTCCACCATCCTTTCTTCAAGCACACCATAAAACCTCATCATATCTCTCCTTTATTAATAAGCTTTGCCACATCCTTGGCAAAGTATGTGATTATCATATCTGCACCCGCACGCTTTATGGACAAAAGGGTCTCTATCATTACCTTTTTCTCATCTATCCAGCCAAGCCTTCCAGCGGCCTTTATCATGGCATACTCACCGCTTACATTGTAAGCGCACACAGGCAATAAGGTAGCCTCCTTTACCTTGGCTATTATATCCAAGTAGGCAAGGGCAGGCTTTACCATAACTATGTCCGCACCCTCTTGCACATCCAAAAGCACCTCCTTTAAGGCCTCCCTTGCATTGGCTGGGTCCATCTGGTAGCTTCTCCTGTCTCCAAAGGCTGGGGCAGATTCGGCCGCTTCTCTAAAAGGTCCATAAAAAGCTGAGGCAAACTTGGCCGAATAGGCCATTATTGGCACATCCTCAAAGCCAGAAGAGTCAAGGGCTTCCCTTATGGCCTTAACCATTCCATCCATCATACCAGAGGGTGCCAGCATATCCGCTCCGTTTTTTGCATGAGAAATGGCTTGTTTTTTCAGGTTTTCAAGGGTCATGTCGTTGTGCACATCACCCTTGTAAAGCACTCCGCAGTGACCATGGGAAGTGTATTCACAAAAGCAAACATCGGTTATAACATACATATCTGGCACTTCCTTTTTTATAAGCCTCAAAGCCCTCTGTATTATCCCTTCATCACTCCAGGTGTCAGAGCCCACCTCATCCTTGTGTTCTGGAATGCCAAAGAGGATTATGGCTGGTATGCCAAGGTCTCTCACTTCTTTTACCGCATCCACCACCTTGTCAAGGCTGTAGCGGTAGACTCCCGGCATGCTTGGCACTTCTTCCACTATGCCCTCACCGTAGCGCACAAAGATAGGGTAGATAAGGTCATCAAGGCTTAACTTTGTTTCTCTCACAAGCCTTCTTATGTTTTCATTCTTTCTTAGCCTTCTTGGCCTTAGCTTAGGAAATTCCATGGAATATAATATATACCATAAGCGGGCGTAGCTCAGGGGTAGAGCGTCTGCTTCCCAAGCAGGAGGTCGCGGGTTCAAATCCCGTCGCCCGCTCTTAAAAGTGATATATTTTTATGCATGAGGGTGGGAATAGTCCTTGGTACAAAGCCCATCAGCCCTTTGGAGTTTTGGGTGGGGGTGGAGAAGGATCAAGTGGTCCAGCTAGATGATGTGCTCTACGTGGAAAGTGAAATAGGTGGTTCAATAGTCAAATATTACGGCATTGTCAGTGAAGTGCATAAGTTCCTTGAGGGAGCGGAGTTTGTCTACGATGCTCACCTTGTAAATAAGGGCCTCATTCCTGTAAACATAGCTTATATAGCCAAGATCAACGTAACGCGCGTAGAACCAGAGGTCTTTGCCCCTCCTTCACCGGGTGATGTGGTCTATAGGGCCACAGGCAAGGAGTTTGAAAAGGCCCTCTATTACGATCAGATGAAGGAGAAGATACCTGCGGGTGTGGACAGGAATGGAAACGTGGTCTATGTAAACTACCATTTTATAAACGGTATAGAGGGAGCCCATGTGAGCATATCCGGCATGTCTGGTATAGCCACAAAAACCTCTTACGCCTTGTTCTTGCTTTATTCAATCCTTGAAAAGGCGAGCGACAAGGATAGAATACATGGAATCATATTTAACGTAAAAGGAAAGGATCTTTTGTGGATTGATAAGAAGAGTAAGGTGCTTGATGAAGAAAGCAAAGAGCTATACCGTATAATGGGTCTAAAGGCCGAGCCTTTCAAAAACGTCAAATTCTATGTTCCTCCTTCTGAAAACCACATAGACATTCCCGATTGTGAAAGGCTTGACTCAAAGGTATCTCCCTTTTATTGGAGCATGAGGGAGTTTGCGGAAGAGGGTCTTATAAAGTTTATGTTTGCGGAAGGAGAGGAAGGACTTTCCAACATACACTATGTGATTGATAAGGTGGCAAACAAGCTTTATCACCTAGCACAAAACAGTCCAGAAGACCGCCTTTTGGATGATTACGGAAGGGATATAGACAGCTTGAAGACCTTGGAAAAGATGTTGAGGGATGCCATCAAGGATAAGGAGCAAAACAAGAGTTCGGAAGTTTATAGAAGCTGGTTTGGTGAGGCACAGATGCAGACTGTTCAGGCCTTTTTCAGAAGGTTTAGCAGGGCATGCGATTATGTAAGTAGATTTATAAGCGATAGGTCCAACCCACCAAGATGGGAGGAAAACAGGCTTTCTGTAATAGATATAAGCAGTCTTCATAGCATAGCCAAAATGTTTGTGGTAGGAGCCATTTTAAAGAAGGTGTTCAAACAAAAGGAAATCATTGGAAAGCCAGACCCTAAAGTTTTTGTGGTTCTTGATGAGCTAAATAAATATGCGCCAAAGGATGGATGGAGTCCCATAAAGGACGTGGTTTTGGATATTGCGGAAAGGGGGAGAAGCTTGGGTGTGATATTGATAGGTGCACAGCAAACGGCCAGTGAGGTGGAAAAGAGGGTTATAGCCAACTCCGCTTTAAAAGTGCTTGGAAGGATGGACTCCAGTGAGGTGCTTAGCAAGGAATACGATTACCTGACCGGAAGCTTTCGCCAAAGGGCTATAATGCTAAAGAAGGGGACTATGATCCTCTACCAACCCGATATACCCAACCCTATGATAATCAGATTTCCAAAGCCCGCATGGGCTACAAGACCTTCTGAGGTGGAGGAGGAGGTCTATGTTCCTGAAGATTTTGGCAACTTTTAGCCTACTGTTAGGCTTTGCCTTCTCTCAAACTGTTCTTGTAAGAACTGGAAATTATGAAGACAAGGAGCGTATAGTTTTTCAACTTGAAAGGCAAACAGATTACAAAGTTTTTACCTTAGAAAACCCTAAGAGGATAGTGGTGGATATTATGGAGGATGTGAGGGTGAGCCTTCCAAAGGGTATGGAGGCAAGAGTGGGCAAACACCCATGGGGCACAAGAATAGTATTAGAAAGGGACTTTGACGGGGTCAAAGCCTTTTCCCTTCAAAGTCCTTTTAGGATAGTGTTGGATGTTTATCACAAAAGGTCTGTGGTAGCTAAAAGAGGAGATGATGAGGAGCTTTTGGAGATAATAGATCCGAGCTTTATAAGGGTGTTGAAATATATGGAAAGGGGCAAGGAGGAAGAGAGGGTTATAAGCCAAATAAGGAAGGGTAGAATGATAACGCAGAGGAGGGTGATAGTTATTGATCCTGGGCATGGTGGGCATGACCCTGGAGCTATAGGATTTGCGGGCATTAAGGAGAAGGATGTGGTGCTTGCCATAGGTAAAAAGCTTGCAAGGCTTTTGGAGGAGGATGGGCGCTTTAGGGTGATTATGACGCGCCAAGATGATACCTTTATACCCCTTCAAGAGAGGGCCAAAATAGCCTTAAGCAACAGAGCGGACCTGCTTATAAGCATACATGCGGATGCTCATCCTCAAAAACTGCCCTATGCAAGGGGTACTACCGTATTTGCCATATCGTCTGAGGCTGCCCAGAAAAAACGCCAAAGTATAGTAAACAACGATAGCTATGCCAGGCTTGTGTTTGGAAGGTCTGATATACCAGTGCAAGCAAGGGTGGTTCTTGCAGACCTTGCGGTGGATGTAACCTTGAATGAGAGTGTGGTTTTTGCAAGTAGATTGGCGAAGGTTTTGAGGAGAGAGCTTGGAAGGGATGTGTACTTTAGGGGTGTGCAAAGAGCTGGCTTTGCAGTTTTGAAAACACCAGGCATACCTTCCGTCCTTGTAGAGGTTGGCTTTATGACAAACCCAGAGGAGGCTCTTATGATGTCAAGTGAGGAGTTTCAAGAAAGGTTTGCAAAGGCCTTGTATCTTGCTGTAGTAGAATACTTTTTCCCAAGCACTTCAAAGATCACCTCAGCCCCAAAAGCTTATGCACCTGTGGCAACACCCTAACCTCATAACCTAAGTTTAAAAGCTTGTTTTGCAGGTCTAAAGCCTTTTCAAGAAAAACAGTCTTATTGCTTTCAGGTTGAAGCACAACGCAAGACCGCTTGAGAAAGTCCTCAAAGGTCATAAGAACATCAAGAGTGAGATTTTCATCCACCACAAACTTTAGCTCCTTGGCATACTCCCTTATTTTAGGGTGCACGTACCAGCCTGCCACAGCCTTTGGAGAGCAGGTAATGTGGATGTCTTCTATCACTTCCTCAAGGTCTTCCTGCCACAAGGTTCCATTGGTTTCTATCTGCACCGATTTCCCCCTCTTTATAAGCTCCTTTACCAGTAGGGCCAAGTTCCTTTCTGTGAAAGGCTCTCCACCCGTTATCACCACATGCCTATGAGCATAGGAATCCACAAGGTTCAAAAGATCTTCAAGCTTTACAGAAGAGTTCTTAAAAGGTATAGCAGAAGGTTGATCACACCAAGGACACCTTAAATTACACCCTTGAATCCTTATAAAAAGGCTGGGAAGGCCTACCAGCAATCCTTCCCCTTGTATGCTTGGATAAACCTCATTTATACTTATTGAGGCATTTCTAACTTCACTTCGTAGCATTCTATAACATCACCCACCTTCACATCGTTATAGTCCTTTAGCTTCACACCGCACTCATAACCTTTGGCAACCTCTTGCACATCCTCTTTGAACCTTTTCAAGCTCTCCACCTTTCCATCGTAGATAACTATACCGTTCCTTATGAGCCTTGCCCTAGCGTTTCTTACTATCTTGCCATCCAATACGTAGCATCCAGCCACCGTACCCACTCCTTTTATCTTAAATGTAGCCCTAACCTCTGCAGAGCCAAGTATTACTTCCTTTTCTACAGGCTTTAGTAGGCCTTTGAGGGCCTTCTTTACATCTTCCACTACCTCATAGATAATGCCATACAGCCTTATATCCACCTTCTCTCTTTCTGCAGTTTCTCTGGCTTTCACATCAGGCCTTGTGTTAAAGCCTATTATTATGGCATTGCTAGCCTTTGCCAACATAACATCATTCTCCGTAATACCACCCACATCACCGTGAATTATCCTCACGGAAACTTGAGGAGTGGATAGCTCTGTAAGAGCTTTTTTGAGAGCTTCCAAGGATCCTATAGTGTCCGCCTTGATTATAAGCTTTAGCTCATTTAGCTCACCTTCCTGTATCTTCTTGAAAACTTCCTCAAGCACAAAGCCTCTTGAAACTTTTTCCATCTGCTCCTTCTTTATCCTTCTTTGCTCCGCTATCTGCCTTGCCTTCTTTTCGTCCTCTACCACTTTAAACTGGTCTCCTGCCATAGGAAGGTCTTCAAATCCAAGAACTTCTACAGGCATTGATGGTCCAGCTTCCTTTACCTTCCTTCCCTTATCATCAAACATAGCCCTAACTCTACCATAAGTTGTTCCAGCTACAAACACATCACCCACTCTGAGCGTGCCATCCTGGACCAAAACAGTAGCCACTATACCTCTTTGTTTATCCACCTTAGATTCTATGATGGTGCCCCTTGCTGGCCTGTCTGGGTCAGCCTTTAGCTCCATAATCTCCGCCAAAAGGAGTATGTATTCAAGGAGAGAGTCTACATTCTGTCCAGTTTTGGCAGAGATGTCTACAAAGATAGTATCTCCACCCCACTCCTCTGGTATAAGGCCAAGCTCAGAAAGCTCCCTCCTTACCCTTTGAGGATCGGCTCCTGGCTTGTCTATCTTATTTACCGCCACGATTATAGGCACATTAAAGGCCCTGGCATGGTTTATAGCTTCAACCGTTTGAGGCATGACACCATCATCAGCAGCCACCACAAGCACAGCTATGTCCGTAACCTGCGCACCCCTAGCCCTCAGAGAGGTGAAAGCCTCATGGCCGGGAGTATCAAGGAAGGTTATCTTTCTGCCATCCGGCAACTCTACCACAGAAGCACCTATATGCTGTGTTATGCCACCCTTTTCTCTTTCCACCACATTGGTCTTCCTTATAGTGTCCAACAGCGTAGTCTTTCCATGGTCTACGTGTCCCATAACAACCACCACAGGTGGCCTTGGAACCTTCCCCTCAACCTTTAGCTCCTCTTCCTCTTCCTTTAACTCCTCTTCTTCCTTCTTTATTTCTGCTAAAAAGCCAAAGCTCTCTACCACTTGCAAGGCCACATCTGTGGGCACCGTTTGGTTTATAGTTGCCAAAATGCCTCTTTTAAGGAGTTCAGCTATGATTTGATTGGGTGGTATTTTGGTTATTTCTGAAAGCTCTCTAACGGTAACTATCTCCGGTATTTGAACAATTTTGATTTCTTCCTGCCTTTCTTCCTTCTTCTCCTTCTTTATATGTTGTTCTATTTTCTTAAGGGCTTGCTCCTCGCCCTTGCTCTCCTTGTCCTTATATGCTTGAGTTTTTTGAGATCTTTCTTCAGCTTTTGATGGTCTTGGTGGTGGAGGGGGTGGTATAGGAATCCTTGGAATAGGCATCCTTCTATCTTCAAACCTACATGGCCTTTCTTCTACCTCTTCCTTTCTTTGAGGTTTAAACTCCCTTGGCTGTTGTCTTTCTTGTCTTTGAGGTTTAGCCCTCTGTTCCTTCCCTTTATCCACCTTATGCTCCTTCTCTGCCTGCGCTTTTTGTTCCTCCTTAGAAGTAGGCTCTTCTTCCTTAACCTTTTCCTTGGAAGGCATCAGATTATCATACACTATCTGGAGCTCCTCTTCGTCCAAATAGGAGAAATTGCCCTTTTCTATACCCCATTCTTTCAACACTTCCCTTATCTTCTTGACAGGTACTCCAAGCTCTCTTGCCACATCCTGAACTCTTAATTTTCCCATAGTTTATAATTATAAGCCTAAATGCTGTCTGTTCTAATCCGTACAAAGAACGAGGAGAAGAACATAGAAAGAGCCATAAGGAGCGTGCTACCTTTAGCCGATGAAATTGTGGTGCTTGACTCTGGTTCAACGGATAGAACGGTAGAGATGGCCAAGGGCCTTGGTGCAAAGGTCTATTTTAAAGAATGGGAGGGCTATGACAAGCAGCTAAACTATGGCATTGGCCTGTGTTCTGGGGATTGGGTCCTTGTGCTAGATGCGGACGAAGAGGTCTCAAGCAAGCTAAGGGAAAGCATAAAAAAAGAGCTAAAAAACCCAAGGTATGAGGTTTATAAGCTATGCAGAAAAACCTTCTACCTTGGCAATTTTTTAAACCATACCTGGTATCCCGAATGGAGGGTAAGGCTCTTTAAAAAGGGCAAGGTTAGGTTTGAAGGTGAGCTTCACGAAAGGGTTGTATTTGAAGGCAAGGCAGGAAAGCTAAAGGGCGATATATACCACTATTCTTTTGAAAGCTTGGAAGACCAGTATTTGAAAACTATTAGATATGCTAAGATAATGGCCAATAGGATGAAAGAGGAGGGCAAAAAGTTTAGACTTTACAACCTTATATTCAATCCTTTGTGGCATTTCTTTAAAATCTATTTTCTAAAGCTTGGCTTTTTGGATGGCTTGAGAGGCTTCTTAGTTGCCATGTCTGGCGCCATATATGTGTTTTTGAAGTATAAATTCCTTTATGAGTTGGAACTCAAAGACAAAAAAGGGAGGATTTGGTAGAAATGCTATATAGCCTTAGGATGAGAGCGGAGCTTGAGGGAAGGCATGTATCGGGGGCAGAAAGGATAGTAAAGGCTAATGAGGTTGAAAAGACGATAAAGGAGTTTTTAAGGAGACCTAAGCTTTATGATAAGATGGTTATAACCATTGAAGACATCAAAGAAATTGAGTATATACCAAAGGCCTTGCCTATTTATAGCTATGACTTTAAAAGCGTAGAAGAGGCTCATGAGTTTGCCGTAAGTATGCTTATAAAGGAAGGAATAAAAGAGGAGGTGGCCTTAAAGGGCTTGGAGCTTTTAAAGAGGGGTCCTAATCCAAAGGGTGGCAATATGAGGGGTGCGGTGCTTATGGATATGGAGTCTGGTGATAGGCTTGAGCCAGACCAAGAGAGAGGCATAAGGACTGTGCGCTTTGATTGGAAGGACAGAAGGCTTATAAAAAGGCTTTTGAAAGAAAGAGGAATAAAAAGGTTCTACCTTGAGAGGCTTTTGGATGCCTTAGCTTTGGCTACAAAGAATATACACTGCGGGGTTGTGGCAGAGCTATGCTGGAGCGATGACCCAGATTATACAACGGGCTATGTGGCTGGGAAAACCGTAGGCTATGTAAGGATAAAACCAATGAAAGAGGAGGGAGTTCCCATAGGTGGAAGGGTTTATTTTGTCAAAAAGGAAAATTTTGAAAACTTGGTAGAATGCCTTGAAAAGAAAGCAGTCCTAATAGAAGAATTATGATATTCTTAAATCCTTATATAATGCAAGCTTAATTAACTATAAACTCTTTGAATTGCATTTAAAGATTTTTGTTTTTATGATTACAGGGAGGAAATTTTGTAAGGGAGGTAAAAAGATGAGAAAGGTGTTGGCTGGAACAGCCCTTTTTGCACTTGCAGGACTTTCCTTTGCCACCAACGGAGACAACCTTATAGGTGTTTCTCCAGCCTCAAGGGGTATGGGTGGCATAGGTGTAGGTATGCCAGTAGGACCTACGGACTCTATCTTTAGAAACCCTGCTTGGATGAGCCAGTATAAGGGTTTTAACCTAAGCTTTGGTGGAATACTCTTTATACCTGAGGTTAAGGCAAGAGTTCAAAATCCCATGGGAGACTCTGGTTTTCAAAGGTCCAAAGCGGACATGTTTGTTGTCCCGGAAGTTGGTATAGTGCATCAGATTAACGATAAACTCACCTTTGGTATAGGTGCTTTTGGTGTCTCAGGTATGGGTGTGGACTATAGGAACAATAGCAGATTGGTCTCTGCGATGGATCCACTAACAGGAAAAGTTGTTCCCCTTAATATGCATACGAGCCTCCAGTTTATGCGGGTTATCCCAGCCCTTGCCTACAAGATAAACGACGCCATATCTGTTTCAGGTGCTCTTCACTTGGCTTATGGTTCACTGGATATGGGAGCAACCCTTTGTGCCAACGCTATGATTCCCGCCACCTGCTGGAACGCTGGCGGGGGTCAGTCCCAGACCTACGGCATTGGCTTCCAGCTGGGTCTTGCCTACAATATGGCGGACTTTGTCTATGCAGGTATAACTTATCAGAGCCCAGTTTCTATGACCTACAAGAGGGTCTTTGACAGCAATGGGGATGGAAGGTTTGAAGACTTTAAACTCACCCAGCCTCAAGAGCTTGCCTTTGGTTTGGGTGTAAAGCCCATGGATAACCTAAAGGTGGGTATGGATATAAGGTGGATAAATTGGAAGGGCGCTACCGGATATAAACACTTCCAATGGAAGGACCAATGGGTAATTGCCATAGGTGGTGAGTACAAGCCAATACCCAAGCTCGCCCTAAGGGCTGGTTATAACTACGGAAAGTCTCCGATAAGGGGTGGAGCAAAGAATCCTACTAATGCCAACACTATTCCAAACCTTGCAGCACCCTTTAGCGATTTTAATATAGCCTACTTCAACCTCATAGGCTTCCCAGCTATAACAGAACACCATATAACCCTTGGTTTGGGCTATGAGTTTACAAAGACTTTTAGCGTGGATGTGGCTTACAAACATGCCTTTAAAAAGACTGTAAAGGCTACGAATCAATCTGGTACATATCAAGTTGAAGCCTCCAATGCCCAAAACGCCATATCCATAGGCCTCAACTGGAAGTTCTAAAAAACTCCTTGGGGAGGCTCTTCCTCCCCTCCTTAAAAGGTGATAAGCCTCATACAAAATTCCAAAGGCTTCTGGTAGAATACTCTCAAAACTTTTAAGGAGGTAATCAATGGAGTTTAGGCATGTCTTTATATGCGTTAATCAAAGGCCTCCGGGCCATCCCATGGGTTCCTGTGCAGAAAAGGGAAGCAGAGAGCTATACCAAGCCTTTATGGAAAAGGTCCAGATGGACCCAGAGCTTTTTATGAGCACCCTTATAACACCTACGGGCTGTCTTGGTCCCTGTGGGTTGGGTCCCACCATAGTGGTCTACCCAGATGCCGTGTGGTATGGCAATGTAAAGCCCTCCGATGTGGAGGAGATAGTGCAAAGCCACCTCAAGGGTGGAAAGCCAGTAGAAAGGCTGGTGGTTTCAAAAGGGAAGCCACCGGGTATGTTTTAAAAGGTTGGGGGCTATACAGCCCCTGGCACTCCTTCTTCTTCAAACTCTATTTCCATCCTTTCTGCGGGTATTATAGTGGTTATGGCATGCTTATAAACAAGGGTTTGTTGACGGCCATCTTCCATAAGTATAGTGTATAGGTCAAAAGACCTTATCCTTCCTTGAAGCCTAACACCGTTGATAAGATAAATGGTTACCTTTACCCTTCTTTTCCTTGCTGTGTTCAAAAAGGCCTCCTGCAACTTGTATGCCATCTTTTAGCTCCTCCTTTCCAAAAATTCCATAGTTGTCTGGTAAAGTTTTTCTGCTAAAGAAATATAATACTGGGAATTTTCCAAATTTTCAAGAAGTTCTAAAGGGAAAACCCATAGGCCACCGTAGGCACCTACAAAGGACCCCAGAAGGTATCCTATGGCGTCCGTGTCTCCACCCACCATACCACAGGCATTAACACCTCTCCAAAAAGCTTCTAAAGGATCTTCTATATACCTTAAGAAAAGGAAGATTGACAAAGGTAGAGCTTCAAAGACAAAGGTGGAGTTTCCTATTTCCCTTATGGCTTCTTCTTCATCTGCACCAGAATCCAAAAGTTTTGCCACCTTATCAAGATAAACCTTGTTTTTATCATGCTTTATAAAGGTCTTTAGGTTTTCAATGAGTGCCAGCCTATCCCTTAAATCTCTCAAGTCAAAGCTCTCAAGGACCAAAAAAGAAATAAGGGCAGAGACTACAGCGCTTGCATCATAAATCTCCTTGCTCCTGTGGGTTATAAGGCTTACAAGCCTTCCAGCCTCCGCAGAGAGGTAAGGATTATAGTAGTGGAAAAGGCCTGTGATGGTGCAACGAAGCACACCCTCCACAGAGTAGGAGACTAGGCCAGCTTCATCAAGGCCCACACCTGAAGAAAGAAGGTCTATGGCCGTTATAAGGGTTGGGTCAGGATACCGATGGATCTCTTCCCTGTCTGCCCATGCTTTTAGCTTGGCAAAAAAGTGATAAGGGTCAAGGCTCTTTCTCTCCACTATGCTTTCTGCAAGCAGTATGCTTATGGTAGTCTCATCCGTAGTTTGCTCTGGTTCCAAGCCTACCGATGGACTGTGAGGATGAGGTTCCACAAAGCCCCTTATAGCCCCACCATAAAAGCTTACCACTTCCTCAAAAGGCACATCTTCAAGGCTTTTACCAATAGCATCTCCAAGAGCACCACCTAAAAGGGTTCCTTTAAACTTTTCAAGGACTATATCCATGATTTTTAATATACTTCAAGCTCCACCGGTTTATATTCTCTTAGATTTCTCATAAGACTGCTGAAGGATCTTTTGTCCACCTTTATAAGGAGCTCCCAAAGGCCTTCCACTTTTCTCCTTTTTACCTCAATGGGTAGGTTTCTCAATTTGGGAAAGGCCTTAAGCTTTACTTTAACAAGCCTCTTGAAAGGAGGAAGATCCTCCACCTTTCTCCTTTCCAGCTCCTCATTGCAAAAACCTTTCCAGTCTTTGCCCTTTATATATCCCAGTATAGGATGATCCTCTAGTACTGTTTGTATTATGAGCCTTTTTTTGCTTATGCAGAGGGCTTGCCACATGTAGGAAAAGTACCTTTCCAAAGAATCAAACCAAGGCACTGAAAGTATGTTATCTCCATGAAGGACCAAAACATTATCGTAAACTCTTCCAAGCCTTGGCACAGTATCAAAATGGAAGTTTTCCCTTTGTCCAAAGAGTTTAAAAACTTCCTCCATAGCCTTTTCTATACCAAATCCAAGTTCATCCAGCTGTCTACCACACTCTGGACAATGGGCAGGAGCCTTATATCCACAAGAGGTGCAAAAAACCGTATCCTTGCTCTTGCTCAGTGTTAAAAAGCTTTTACACTTGGGACACTCCACTATCCAACCGCAATAATTACAAAAGGCGTAGGCATACCCACCCTTATTCACAAGGAAGAGCCACTCTTCTTGACTGTTTTTTATGAGCTCTTTTGCCTGAGGAGAAAGGATCTCTTGAGCCTTCCTTCTGAAGATAAAAACATCCGCTTGAGGTGTGTGATAATGCTTTTCCCAATCGTCCCTTAGGCAAAGGGCAAGAGGTATATGGGTGCTGACAAAGAGGAAGTTGGCCCCATAATACCTGGAAAGTGTATACAGGAAGAGCCTTGTGTCAAAGCCATTCCACCAGGCTTTTGTAAAACCTTCATCAAAATAAACTAATAGGCTTAGGGTTTTCAGTGGAGCAAGAAGGGCTATCTTTGTTCCCAAAAGCACTATACCTTCCTCAGAAGAGACAGAGAACCACTTTTTGATAAAGTCCTTGGGCTTGTCTTGAGACTTGAGGAGAATTAGCCTATCCTTTAAGAGTGGATAAAGGTGTTGGTAAAGCACGGAAAGAAGGGAAAGACTGGGGCAGAAGATAAAGGCATTCTTCCTTTCCTGAACAAGCCTTTCAAGTTCGGAGCTAATATGACCTATAATCCCCTCCCAACTGCCAAAGATTACAGACCTTTCTCCCAAGGGCTTCAAATACTCCATTTTGATCTGCCTTAAAGTAGGAACCTCTCTTATCTCTTGGATTATCTCCTCCCTTTCCCCGACTATACCCTTTTGGACAAGCGCTCTTATGTCTTCACTCTTAAAGCCTGCCGATCTTAGCTCTTCCTTACTTACTACCCTATTTTCTAAAAGGTAGTATATTAACCTTTGCTTTCCCTCTTTGTTCTTAAACCGCTTTAGCTTTTGAATAGCTTCTTCCAGTGGCACAAGAAGGCTATAGTAGGTTGTAGTAAGGTTTGGCATCTTCCATTCTTTTACCCTTTTTAGAAAGCCAAGGTCCAATAGCTTTTCAACAAGTTCTTTGCCAAACTTTTCCTTTAAACTTTCTTCTTTAACAGCCCTTCGCACCTTTACATACTCAAGAACGTTCAGGCTCAACCTATCAACATACTTCCAATCCTTTTCCCCAAGACAGATATACTCTTCTTCCCTCCAGTCAAAGACTGAAGGCACAAGGTCAAAAAGGATCAGCCATGGAAGCTGGGCATAATGGTTGGCAACCTCTAACACAGAAAGTATATGTTTTTCGGTGGTAAAGGGCTTTTCATCTGGGAAAGATACATCTAAAACTTCTCCCTCTTCCGACAGCCCTACCACTATACCAGTCCTTCCCTTAAGAAGTACCCTGTAGCCCACAGGGCTAGTAGGATATGGGAAGTTAGCTTTTACCTTTAACGTCCTACCGCTGGGTAGGGCTACTTTTAGGCTCATTGACCGTAGTATTCGGCCTTTGATGTGGGTGTCTCCCAAAGCACTACCTTTATAACCTTTACCTCCTCCAATAGGCCTACCTCAGATAGCTTTTCCACCAGAAAGTCATAGAAAAACTTGGCTAAGGCCTCTGCCGTTGGACAAAAGTTTACCGGAAATATCTTAAGAGCACCGTATTTTTCCGCCAAAGCCTTTAGCTCTTCATACATAGGGTCGTTTACATCTATGATGAAACTGTGGTCTATAGCTTCTATCAAATCCTTCAAAGCGTTCTTTACATGATAAAAGTCCAAAACCATATCCTGTTCTGAAAGGGTGTTGGATCCTAGTGTAACCTCCAGAAGATAGCTGTGTCCGTGTAGGTTTATGCATTTATTTACTGGCACTTCCTTTCCGATGGTAAGCTCCGCACCCCTCCCACAGGTAAGGTTTTGCTTCCAAACCCTGTGGCCTGCTTCAAACCTAAAGGTCTTTGTTATCTGCCACCTTGCTACCATATTACAACCCTCTCAGCCTTAACTATAAGCTCCGCTATCTCCTCATAGCTTTTTGTAAGGTTTTCTGGTATTTTAATCCCTCTTGCTTGGGCATCTTCTCTGCATACATACCATCCTTTTCTCGTTGGAAATCGCAGAACACCATCCTGAATTAGGATGACCAAGTCATCCTCTTCTACAAGGTCAGAGTTAAAATCTCCCAACTTCCTCACAAGCCATAAGGTCTTTACCATACCATTACAGCCTCCGATTCCTTTATAATCTCCCTTATCTCTTCAAGGCTTCTTACCTCAACTCTATACCTTAGATCCTCTGGGTTTAGCCCCCTTTCTTCCAAAGAGGTATCTTCTACAAAGACCTTTACATTAACATACTCCATATTTTCCAAAAGCCTTTCAAAGCCTTCTATACCCAGCCATTCTGGATGCCATCTTGTGAGCGCATACACACCATCCTTTATGAATATAAGGCTTACTTCACAGCTTATTCCTAGGGCCATTGCGACCCTTAATGCCTCATGACACTTCCAAGAGAAAGGATCTCCCTTTACTATAAAGGCTATTTTCTTCATTTTAGTTAAAGTTTATCACCTTGTCATAGTCTTGTATTATCCTTGACAGGTTGTAAGTAGAACTACTCTCAAAAAATTCAAGCGGTTTTTCTATACCCCTCTGATGGGCTGAATGGGCACAGTATAGCAACCTTGCCCCCAACTCTTTAAACCTTTTAGTTTCTGGCATTATGATGTAATAGGCACCGTTGCCCGTGAAAAACAGTGTAACTTCTCCCCTTTTTACCAGCTCCTCTACTAGCCTTACTATAGTGTTATAATCCTTTGCAAAAGGATTGCTCGTTATTATAAATAGAAACCTCATCTTACCTTCCTTATTAGGATCTCCCAGGTGTTTTCTCCTATTTGATTGACAGCCAACACCTCTTGACCCTCTTCCTTCATGCTTTTGGGAACACTTTCTGCAGAGGGCTTATAGTCTACTATCACCCTTAGGACCTGGCCTATTTCCATCTGTTCAAGGGCAAGCTTACTTTTAACAAAGGTGAAAGGACACACATCACCTCTTATATCTAACTCCTTGTCGTAGCTTACCCCTTCCATGGATCCATTAAATTATAAAACATCCACATCATTTTGCAAGGACCCTTTCTACCTCAGCCAAAGAAGTGATCCCCTTTCTAACCTTCAATATACCAGCTTCATATAGCGTTCTCATGCCCTTTTTACGGGCAAGGTCTCTTATATCCTCGGCAGTAGCACCCTTCACTATAAGCTTCCTTATCTCCTCATCTACCTCCAATATTTCATGCACCGCAGTCCTACCTTTGTAACCCGATCCGTTGCAAAACTCACAACCTTTAGGGTTTGCCCTGTATATGACTATGTCCTCATCTGGGCTGTTAAGAACGCCCAACCTATATAGAACTTCTCTTGGAGTATCATCTACAAGCTTACACCTTGGACAAAGCTTTCTTATCAACCTTTGGGCAACTATAAGGATTACGGAAGATCCTACAAGGAAAGGTTCTATTCCCATGTCTACAAGCCTTGTAATGCTAGATGGTGCATCGTTGGTGTGCAAGGTGGAAAAGACAAGATGTCCCGTAAGAGCTGCCCTTATGCCTATCTCTGCAGTCTCCGTATCCCTTATTTCACCTATAAGGATTATGTCTGGGTCTTGTCTAAGAAAGGCCCGCAAGACTGTGGCAAAGTCCAAGCCTATTTTTTCATTTATCTGCACTTGGTTTAAACCTGGTATGGCAACCTCTACAGGATCTTCAACGGTCATTATGTTTACATCTGGACTGTTCCTCTCCATAAGGGCTGCATATAGGGTGGTGGTTTTTCCAGAGCCCGTTGGCCCTGTAACCAGTATCATACCCCATGGTGTCCATATGGCCCTTCTGAACTTTTCAAGGTCATCGGGTTCAAAGCCCAGATCTTCAAGCCTCACATTCAAGTACTTTTCTGCCTCCTGTATTCTCATAACTATCTTCTCCCCGTATACAGTTGGCACTGTAGAAACTCTCAGGTCTACCTTCTTCCCCTTATACCTCGTTCTTATCCTTCCATCTTGAGGGCGCCTTTTTTCTGAAATGTCAAGGTTGGCCATTATCTTATATCGTACGGTAAGAGAATCTTTTATCCTTATAGGAAATTCGTGGTATATCTTTAGAATACCATCCACTCTGTACCTTACTATCAACTTCTTCTCTTGAGGTTCTATATGAATGTCTGAAGCACCAAGGTTTACAGCCTCAGCTATAAGGTAGTTTGCTAACTTTACAATTGGGCCCTCTCCAGATTCTGTGGCCAATACCTCAAGGGGTATTTCGGGTTGGGAAGCTTCTATTTCTAGCTCTTCACCAAGCTCCATGCCTTCCACAATCTTATCTATTGGAGGGTAAAGCTTGTCAAGAATGGTATCTATAATCTTCTTTGTGCTCACGCGAGGAATTATGGCATCTATCTTTGTTCTAAATTTGAGCTCGTTTATAGCACTCTGATTAAAAGGATTTATCATAGCTACGTATAATTTTTTAACCTTTCCATCCGTATCGCTCTCATATTTTATCGGAGCTATGCTATACTTTCTTAAAAGATTCTCTGGCAATTTATCCTTTACTTCATCGGGTATATTTATATCCTCTGGACCACCTAGCCATAACCATTCCTTTCTTAAGTATTTTTGGTAAAAATCCAAAAGCTTTGTATCATCCAAAAAACCCAGTCTGTATAGAGCGCTTATTATATCCTCGTCTTTTTCCTTTTCCCTATAAGCCTTTACCGCATCCTCCCTCTTTACATAGCCCAACTTTACAAGGTTTTCTAAAAGCCCCCTTTCATCCATAGCTTTCCTCTTCAGAAGGGAATATACCCTTTTCCACCTCCTCTTTAAAAGCCATAAGAGCCCTTCTGAAGAGCTCAGCCCCTTCCAAATACCTTTTTACAAACTTAGGTTTTATGTCTTCCACCAGACCCACAAGGTCATAAAAAACGAGCACCTGTCCATCACAGTAAGGACCAGCTCCTATACCTATAGTAATAGCCTTTGAACTCTCCGTTATCTCCCTTGCCAGGGTTGTTGGCATACTTTCCAAAACCACCATAAAAGCTCCCGCTTCTTCCAAAGCTTTAAAATCCCTTTTCACCCTTTGGGCTTCCTCTTCTGCTTTCCCCACCACCCTGTAGCCCCCTAGGGCATGTACGCTTTGCGGTGTAAAGCCTATATGACCTACAACGGGTATGCCTATGTTTACAAGCCTGTATACGAGCTCTGCCACCTCCTCACCCCCTTCTATCTTTACCGCGTTAGCACCCGTTTCTTTCATAACTCTTCCACAGTTCCTTATGGCCTCCTCAAGGCTAACCTGATAGCTCATAAAGGGCATGTCTACTATCACAAAGCTTTCCCTTGCTCCCCTCCTTACAGCCTTTGCATGGTATATCATATCCTCAAGGGTTACTGGCAGAGTAGAATCAAGGCCTTGGAAGACCATACCTAAGGAATCACCTACCAGTATGCAGTCTATACCCACCTGTTCGCACAGCTTTGCAGAAAGATAGTCATAGGTAGATATCATGGTGATCTTTCTCCCCTCCCTCTTCTTCTTAAAAAGTGTTCTTATCGTTATACCTTCCATAGTTATCCTTCCTTCTTTTCTACCGGTACTTCCTCAAACTCCTTTAAAAGCTCAAGGACCTTTCCTATGGTCTCTTGCATAGCCTTTATGTCCGATAGGTCCCTCATCTCTTTAACCAGCTTAAGAAGGTGTTCTAAAAGCTCCTCTTTGTGCGGGCCGTTCCCTACCCTAATCTGATAGGCGGAAGCAGTAATGGGGTGTATTATGGCGTTGACTATAATCCTAGCATTGAGGCGATCTTGAACTTGCATAAGCTCCTCTAACTCCTTCTGAACCTTTTTAAGCAGGTTTATACCGATTTCAAACTCTTTAGTCATAAGACTCCTCCAACTAGAATTTATGGATTTAAAAATTTTACCATCTTTTTAGATAGTCCTCCAATATCCTGCCATGGTCAAAACACATGCTCTCCAAGGGAAGGTCTTCCAGCCTGAATATCCTTACCTTCTTTGCATCGTCTCCAGCCTTTGGAACTCCTTCTGCATCGCACACAAAGACCACAGAAACCACATGAAAACGCGGATCCCTTTTAGGGTCCGAATAGACTCCAAAGAGCCTGTTTATTTTAGCATCCAGTCCAGTCTCTTCCTTTACTTCCCTTAGCACTGCAGATTCTACACTCTCTCCAATCTCTACAAAACCACCGGGCAAGGCAAGGCCGTAAGGCGGGTATAGCCTCTCTATCAGGACCAAGCCCTTAAAGTTTTTCCCTTCCCAAAGTCTTAGGATAGCGTCTACAGCCAAGTAAGGTGTTTTTATCTCCATAGCAATATTTTAAAAACTGTTGGCCTCATCCTTTAATTTTCTGAGGACTTCAAGCATCTCTTTAAACTTCTCATCGAACATCCTTCTTATCTTCTTTGCCTGCCCTAGGGTAACTGTGTAGGGCAGTATTTTCCTTAAGATTGGGTTCTTAAGGGGTGTAAAGCCATAGCTTATTAGCACATCAAGGGCCTTTGGAAACCTTCTTAAAAGCTCTCCAACGTTGGTATTCTCATCTATTTCAAACTCCTCTTCATGAGCCTCTTCCTTCATCACTACCTTACTGCTACGCCATATCCTAAGAAGATACCCTTCTTCCGTTTCCTTGAGCTCATAATCATAGCCCAGCTCCTTTAGCCTTGGAAGTAGGTAAGTGAAGGGCCTTGAACCCAAAACCTCTAAAACCTCCCCTTCTTTCAAGTTTTCAAGGGCTTGAGCTACCTTAACCATAGGTTGAGGTGGCTCTAGGTCCCTAACATCCAATCTCATGCTCTAACTATCCACCAGATATGGCGTTTATCACCCTCACCTCTTCCCCGTCCTCTATAAAGTCTCTCTCCTCCAATATCTCCTCACCCTTTACTACAAAGGCGTATTCCCTTGAGAGGCCAAGGGCCCTCAATAGATCCAATGCTGTTATCCTATCCTTTTCAAACTCCAGCTCCCTTATCTGTCCTCTGTAGTGCACCTTTACCTTCATGCTTTCAAAGCTCCTTTTATGCCTTCATAAACCATAAGTGTGGCCTTTGACTTATTTAAAGTATAAAAGTGAAGGCCCGGAACATCATTCTCCAAGAGGTCCAGGCACTGTTCTATAGCAAACTCCACACCTATCTTTAGCGTCTCTTCCGGGTTGTCTGCGTAAGGCTCTAGTCTTTCTATAAGCCTTTGGGGTATGGTGGCACCGCACATACTGGCAAACTTTTGCACCTGCCTGAAGTTGGTTATGGGCATTATGCCCGGTATAATGGGTATGTCTATTCCAGCCTTTTGGCAGAGCTCTATAAACTCATAGTAGTAGTGGTTTTCAAAGAACATCTGTGTTATGGAGAAGTCTGCACCTGCCTCTACCTTTCTTTTGAAGTACTTTATCTCCCACTCCATGTTGGGAGATTCAGGATGGCCTTCTGGGTAAGAGGCCACACCTATGGAAAACCACTCTCCGTAGTTTTCCCTTATTAGCCTTACGAGCTGGTCTGCATGTTTGCAAGCATCTTCCGGTGGCCTAAAGTCTGGCATATTGGCGGGTATGTCCCCCCTTAAGGCCAAAAGGTTTTCTATGCCTATACTTTTGTATTCTCCTATTATCTGTAAGAGCTCCTCTCTGCTGTGAGCGATGCAAGTAAGGTGGGCCATAACTGTAAGGTCTGTCTCCTTGTGTATCCTTTCTACAACCCTCCTTGTCCTGTCCCTTGTGCTTCCACCCGCCCCGTAGGTAACGGAAACAAAGGATGGGTTTATGCTCCTCAGGCTTTTTATAGTTTGAAAGAGCTCCTCTTCTCCCTCTGGAGTCTTTGGTGGGAAGAACTCAAAGGATATGCTAAAGTTGCCCTCCTTTAGATACTGCCCTATCTTCAAGCAAGGCCTCCGCAAAGTTTATAAGCTTTATTTTACACGGAGTGGGGGACTTTATGAACATGCTTAAAAGGCTTATAAGCTTTTCTACGCTTTCCGGCTGTTCCTTAACAAAACTTTCTAGAAACTCCAAACTGTCTTCTATTTCAAAGCTAAGGTCCTTTGTGGCCTTGACCTCCTCCAAGCTTTTTCCTTCTTTGAAGGCCCTTAGGGCCTTTATGGTCCTGCTTATAAGATCATCCCTGCTCTTTGCCCACCTTAGGTCCGTATGCTTTAAAGTTATCTCAAAGAAGGCCCTAAGGACCTGTTCCATAAGCTCAGCTAAGTTCCTTCAGATCCTTTATAAGCTGGTCCACCTCTATAGCAGGCATGGTGAGAGTTCTTATGGTTCCCCTTGAACCGAGCTCTATGGCCATCTTTACCACAGTGTCGTTGTCTGGTGCCTCTATTATGTTCACAAAGTCATAGGGTCCCATAACGGCATACTGGGCCAAAATCTTTACACCAAACCTCTCCATTACCTCTTTGTCCACCTCCTTTATCCTCTCTGGTCTGTGCTTTAGTGTTTTCATTCCCTCATCGGTTAAGGTAGTGAGCATCACATAGATGGGCATGGCACCACCTCCTAAGTTTTTTTATTATCATAAGTCTTTGAGCTTGATTTGTCAAAGGGTTGTGAGGGTGTGTCAAAAATAGCCCGTGCCTTCAACAGATTGGTCCCATTTCCTGAGATGGGGACTGGTACCCTCCTTGGGTATCCCCACAAGCCCTGAAAGAGAATATCATTTCAAAGTCTTTTATAGGCATATCTCATAGCCGAGGAACATCTTCTCATGAGGTTTAAAACTTTTTAGGTAAGGTGGATTTTTGAAACACCTTTACTTACCTATTTTGTCTTATTCTTATAATGAGAAACATACGCCGGGTGAGAAATTAGGCCTCAATTTCACCCATCCTGTAATAGTTATATCCAATAGCATAAGCATATACATACGCAAGCACACAAGTTAAAGTCCTCCACCCACTACCAGCATTAAAAAGCTTTATCTGACTTATAACACCTTAAACAATCACACCTTCACAACCCCTATAACCCCTATCTCCATACATCCCACAGTTTATTTCCCTCTCTGAATGCCCTAACCTCATGCACACTTCCAAAGCTCATTCACACATCATAAACTTTCCCATCCCTATCACATAACACCATCATCAACATGCCATATTTGACCTCCTCAAACTCCACCATCTTCCCATTGTCTCTCCGAACTATCTTCTTTGCCCACCATACTTTATCCTTTACCCTCCTTATCTTCTGTGTCCTCGTAAAAACCTCTAATGGTTTTTAGTGCTACTATTATAGTAGCCCTGCTGTCTTTTTATTGATATGGAAGGTTTGGCTTAAAGGGAATTTCTCACCCGGCGTGTATATAATAGCAATTATATTAACATTATGGATAAAAAGATGGGGGCA
Source organism: Candidatus Pampinifervens sinense (assembly GCA_037927135.1). Lineage (GTDB taxonomy): Bacteria > Aquificota > Aquificia > Aquificales > Aquificaceae > Pampinifervens > Pampinifervens sinense. The sequence continues at coordinate 80,023 of JAXSPP010000001.1, forward strand.
TATTAGAGCCTCTTGTGTTAGAGTGATTGATTTCTTATTCCTCTACTTCCTTCAAAACTTCTTCAAGATAAGCCTTTAAGCTTTTTAAACCCTCAGGATCAAATTTCCCATCCACTACCACGATTATTTCATAATCCACAATGACCACTCCCACGTTTGAAACACTAAAGTTTTTCTTTATGTAATCCATATGCTCTAATAGAAGAGTTTTAGCTTTTGAAAGCTTTTCCTCCTTAGTCATGAAAGACTCTCTTTATAACGGTCCACCACCACCCTCCTTATCTTTTCCAAAAGCTCCCTATCCTCTATCTCCACTATAGCCCTTCTACTCTCTGGGCTAAACTCAGGCATAACTATAAAAAGCCCTCCGTTTTTGGCTTCATATAGCCTTATACCCCTTATAAGTATTTTGCCATCAAGCCTTACATCCGCATAGGCCAATATCCTCGGCCTCTTTGAAGATACTTCAAAGGGATAAAAATTAACCAGTTCTACCTTCACCTTTGTTTTTGAAGTTTGGCATACCTTTCAAGGGCCAAACGCCTTCTTAAGCCATTTACCCTGTCTATAAAGGTTATACCTTCTAAGTGGTCCATCTCATGCTGGAAAACTATGGCTGGGAAGCCTTCCAGATGGTATATATGCTCTTCTCCATTCTCGTTAAGGGCTTTTACCTTCACACTCTTATACCTCTCCACCTCTACTGTAAGGCCCGGAAAGGAAAGACAACCTTCTTTATACTTTGTAGTACCTTGGGCTTCTATAACTTCTGGATTTATCAAAACCAGCTTTAAAGGTGGGCTTTCTTTTTTTGGAGTGGTATCTATTACCATAACCCTAAGGCTAACACCTATCTGGTTTGCAGCAAGCCCAACGCCTTCCGCGTGGTACATAGTTTCAAACATATCCCTAATAAGGTCTTTTATCTCCTTATCTATAACGTCCACCTTCTGCGTGGGCGTCTTTAGTATGGGGTGTGGAAATCTCACTATGTCCCTTACCATAGGAATAAAAGTTTATACCTTTACTTTTACCTTTCAAGTGCTTTAATGGTTGCAACAGTGTTGCAACATGCAACTCAATAGACTAAACCTTCACTTAAGAAAAAGCTTGAATTTAAGCCAATTTAGAAAAAAGAAAAGAATGGCATGCTTATTGCATATATAGAAATTGAAAACCTTTAAAGGAGGTGTAGCGATGGCCACACTTAGCAAGCTAAAAGAGCTTATGTCTATACCAGGAGCAATAGCGGCAGGAGAGTTTTCCGACGATGGCAGGCTTCTCGCCTACTATGGCAACATTGACGAGAAGTCTGCAGAGATAGCCGCCATGATGTGCGCGGCCAACAAGCTTATGGGTAATATGCAGGCAAAGGGCTGGAGCGCATATACGGGACAGGGTGGCTTTTATCCTGTTTGTGGCTTTGCTGTAGCCGGTGGCAAGTATGCTGCCTGCATAATGGGCAATGTGGGAGTTTTTGTAGAGCTTGATAAAGCAGACTTTGACAAGACCTTTGAAATCCTTTCCAAATACATCTAAAAGGAGGTAAAAGCCATGGCAAACCTTGACAGGCTTATGCAAATTAAAGGTGTTTGGGCGGCAGGTGAGTTTACCAACGACGGAAAGCTTGTAGCTTATAAGGGCAACATATCCGAAGAGCAGGCTGCAATGGCCGCTGAGATGTGCGCAGCCAACAACGCTATGGCAAAGATGCAGTGCGACGGATATACAGCCTTTTCTGGCCAGGAGTGGACACCACTGCATGGGTGGGCCCTTACCGGTCCCAAGTACTCTGTGTGTGTAATGGGTAATGTGGGTGTGTTTGTAAATAACGACGAAGTGTCTTTCAACGAAGTATTTAAGGCGTTGAGGGAAGAGGCAGGGAGGTAGGCCGTAGGGGGAAGGCTCCGAGCCTTCCCCTTTTTTTATTACTTTTTGGGAGGCAAGAATGTATAAATTTCTTTCTGAAGATTGGATAAGAGCTTACGCGGAAGAATGGAACAAAAACGAAAAATTAAAATCGGACCTTAGGGATTTTTCCGCAAGTATAAAATACTATGTGGAGGGGAAGGAAGGAGAAGCTGTAGAACTCATTGTAGAAAAGGGCATAGCAAAATCTGCAGGGAAGGCCAACTCTCAAAGCTATGATTTTGAACTTTGGGCAAGCCCAGAAAACTGGAAAAAACTCGCCACCGGAGAGATGGGGCCACGTGCTGCCATGTTAACAAAAAGGCTGAAGTTTAAAGGTTCTATGATAACAGCTATGAAATATATGTCTGCTTTTGAAGAAAGCCTTAGGATGATGTCTAAGGTGCCAACATTGTGGTAGTTTAAATAGTGGCAGGGTGTTTCTTCTGTTCCATGTGCATATTTTACAGGTGTCCGTTTGGTTAAGCCCTGCCACTATACGCCTTCTTCAATCATTAAGGTATTTGGCCACTTCTTGCTTCAAAGATGGGTTTATACCAAGCTTTTTTAAACTTTGGTCGTCCGCCTTTATAAATTCATACAGATTTTCAAAGTTCCTGTAGATTAGCCTCTTTTTCACCTCGCCTATGCCCTTTATCTTATCCAACACATCCTGCATACTTTCTTTTAGTCTAAGCTTTCTGTTATATGTCAAAGCAAACCTATGAGCTTCATCCCTTATGAGGCCAAAAATCCTGTAGAGGATGGGATATTTTTTAAGCTCTATCTCTTTCCCATCCTCACATATTAGAATTTCTTCCTCCTTTGCAAGGGCAAGGACCTTTATAGGTAGAGAAAACTTGTCCCTTACCCTTAATGCCACATTAAGCTGTCCGTAGCCACCATCTATGAGCCAAAGGTCTGGCATCTTCTCTTCACCTTCTTTTAGCCTTTTTGCCCTGCGGGAAAGCACTTCTTCAAGAGCTTTGTAATCGTCTATGCCTTTAAAGGTCTTTATCCTATACCTTCTATAAGCCCTTTTATTCATATCTCCCATTTCCCAAACCACACAGGACCCAACCGTATAATCTCCATAGAAATGGGATATGTCAAAGCCTTCAATCCTTTCTGGTAAATTCATATTCAAAACCTTGTTAAACTCTTCCCTTAAGAGTTCTGGGTCCAATTGGTGTCCCAAGTTCTCCCTTATTAACTCCTCCAGACCTCTATCTATTTCCTTTATAAGGTTAAAGGTTCCTCTTTGTCTTAGCCACCAAAGGGCCTCTTCTGATATTTCAAAATTTACCATAAGATTCTTTGGCAATGGGCTGGTGTAATAAAATCCCAAAAGAAATTCTTCCAACTCCTCTTCCTTATCAAGGGTTATTACCTGCTTGTCCACAAGCCTTCCAGACCTTATGAGGAATAGGCCTACGAGCCTTCCCATCTGGTAGATTATGTCCGCATTGGAATACTCAAGTCCCGATACCCTTTGACCCTTTGATAGGTTTTCCAATGCTTGTATTTGATCCCTAAGCATGGCACATCTTTCAAAGCTTAGGTTTTGCATTTCCAGTTCAATTTTTGAATAAAGCTCTTCCAACACTTGGCTGACATCCCCAGAGAGAAGAGCTATGGCAGACTTTACAGAAAGATTGTAAGAATCCTTATCTACGAGGCCACAGCAGGGTGCAGAACATAGACCCAGATGGTAATCCATGCAGGGTTCCTTTCTTATAGGCATCGGGTCGCAGGTGCGTAGTTTAAAAACTTTATGGATTAACCTTTTTACCCTTCTTGCCTTGGATGTGCTAAAGAAGGGGCCAAAGAGCTGTCCCTTATGGTCTGTGCCTCTTACCACCTTTATGGTAGGAAAGGCTTCCTTGGTTATAAGCAATAAGGGATAGCCTCCACCATACTTATGAAGCACATTGTAGCGTGGTTTGTGAAGCTGTATCAGGTCCACTTCAAGGGTTAGGGCTTCGTAAGTGTTGCGTGTTATTATCCACTCCACATCCGTTGAGTTGTTTATTATGGCTCTCTCTTTGCCATCCTTTTCTGCTAGCTTATAGTGTTGCAAAAGTCTATCCCTTAAGCTTTTTGCTTTGCCTATGTATAAAACCTTTTTACCCTTTTTAAAGATATACACGCCAGGCTTGTCTGGTGCTTTTTGAAGCACATCAAGGCTTATCATAGAGAATAATATAGGTTGTGCGAAAAATCAAAGGTGTAAGTTTAATAAGCCTTTCTGGCTTTAAGCTCCCATAAAAGGAAAATTAATAAGGATGGATTTACTTCCCTCTTGACAAAATGATAAACCGGTCTTATAATGAGTAAAGTGATTTAAATCATCAAAGGAGGTGAGCTATGGGTGGTCTAAGCAGAAGAGATGTGCTAAAAGTAGGTGGCTTATCTTTGGCAAGCCTTGTAAGCCCATCCTTTGCTTTTAGGGTTATGGAGCCTGTAGTCAAGGTAGAAAACCCTATGCTTTATTATCCCAACAGGGACTGGGAGAGGTTTTACAGAGATATATAAGTCGGAAAGCACCTTTACCTTTCTTTGCGCTCCAAACGATACCCATAACTGTCTTTTGACTGCCCATGTTAAGAATGGGGTGATGACAAGGATTGAGCCCACATATAAGTTTGGAGAGGCGACGGATATATACGGCCTTAAAGCATCTCACCGATGGGACCCAAGGTGTTGTAATAAGGGCCTTGCTCTTATGAGAAGGTTTTATGGAGACAGAAGGGTTAAGGGACCCATGGTTAGGATGGGTTTTTATCAGTGGTATAAGGATGGCTTTCCAAGAGACCCAAAGACAGGCAAACCGCCAGAAAAGTATTTCCAAAGGGGTAAAGAAAAGTTCATAAAGGTAACCTGGGATGAAGTGGCAGACATAATAGCAAAGGCCCTAATAAACATAGCAACCACATATACAGGCGAAGAAGGAAGAAAAAGGCTTGAAGCGCAAGGATACCCCAAGCCTATGATTGATGCCATGGAGGGTGCTGGGACAAGGGTTTTGAAGTTTAGGGGTTCTATGCCTCTCCTTGCAGTTGTTAGATACACATCTCCCTACAGAATGGCAAACATGATGGCCCTTTTGGACAGCCATATAAGGGGAGTGGGTCCAGACAAAGCCCTTGGAGGAAGAGGCTGGGACAATTATGCTTTCCATACAGACCTTGCGCCAGGCCATCCTATGGTAAGCGGTCAGCAGAACGTGGAGTTTGACCTATGTATGTGGGAGCACTCAAAGCTTATCATCCTTTGGGGAATGAACCCATTTACTACCAAAATGCCAGACTCTCACTGGCTAACGGAGGCAAGGATAAAAGGTTCTAAGGTGATAGTTATATCCAACGATTATTCCCCTACTGCAAGGTCTGCAGATGAGGTGATCATAGTAAGAACTGGAACGGACACAGCCTTAGCCCTTTCCATAGCTTATGTGATAATGAAGGAGAAACTATACCAGGAAAGGTATGTGAAGAGCTTTACCGATATGCCACTCCTTGTAAGGATGGACAACGGCAAGGTCCTAAGGGCAAGAGACATAATACCCAACTATCAACCCAAAGAACTTAAAAAGGCGGTGGTTTTCAAACCGGGCGAAACACTTCCACCCTTTTTCAAACAAGAAAAGCAGTATATTCCAGAACCTATAAGAAAGGAAGATATGAACGACTTTGTGGTGTGGGACAAAAAGAGCAACTCTCCAAAGGTGATAACAAGGGATGATGTGGGAGAAGACTTTTGGAAGCTTGGTATAGACCCAGCCCTTGAGGGAACTTATAAGGTAAAGACTGTGGATGGAAAAGAGGTGGAAGTAAAGCCCCTTTTCCAAGTTTACCTTGAATTCTTTGAAAAAAGCTACACCCCAAAGCAGGCAGAGATAATAACGGGAGTGCCAGCCAAGAAAATAGAAAAATTGGCAAGGGAGATAGCATCACATCCAAGGAATATGAAGCTGGCGCAAGGTATGGGTGTAAATCAATACCAGCATGCAGACCTAAAGGACAGAGCCATGTATATGATATGCGCCCTCACCGATAACATAGGCCATGCCACAGGAAACATAGGATCCTACGCTGGAAACTTTAGGCTTGCACTCTTTAATGGCGCACCTCAATATTTGGCGGAAGACCCCTTCAACATAGAACTGGACCCAAACAAGCCTGCCAAGGTAAGGTTTTATTGGAGTCCAGAGTCTGCCCACTACTATTCTCATGACGACCATCCCCAATATATGGGAGAAGAGCTCATTACTGGAAAGACCCACATGCCCACTCCTACCAAGTTTATATGGTTTGTGGATGCCAATTCTGCCCTTGGCAACGCCAAGTGGAAGTACAACATAGTTATGAACACCCTTCCAAAGATTGAGTGTATAGTCACCAACGAGTGGTGGTGGTCTATGACCTGCGAGTACTCAGACATAGTGCTTGGAGTGGATGCATGGAACGAGAACAAATACTGGGATATTGCAGGGTCGGTTACTAACCCCTTTGTGTATGTATGGCCAAAGACTGGACACAGAAGGCTATATGACACAAAGAACGATGCGGAAACCTTTGCCCTTGTGGCAAACAGGCTTACAGAGCTTACGGGGGATGAACGATTTAGGAACTACTGGAAGTTTGTACTTGAGGGGAAGCAAGACGTGGTCTATGTGCAAAGAGTTATAAACGCCTCTTCAAACTTAAGGGGCTACAAGCTTGAAGAGATAGCAAAGAAGGCCCATGAGGGCATACCATCCCTCATAATGACAAGAACCTATCCCAAGTATGTGGGGAAAGACCAAACGGAGGAGAGTATGCCATGGTATACAAAAAGTGGAAGGCTTGAGTTTTATAGAGAAGAGCCAGAGTTCATAAACGCAGGAGAAAACCTGCCAGTTTATAGAGAACCAATAGATTCAACCCATTATGAGCCAAACGTAATAGTAGCCAAGCCACATCCACTCCTTAGGCCCAAAAAACCAGAGGACTACAAGGTTAAAAGCGAAGATGCCCTTTTAAACACAGAGTGGAGACAGGCAAGGAACGTTTTAGTATCTCCTGAGAAACTTCCTAAGACAAAGCATCCCCTTAAAGTCACCTTTGGAGCTACGCATATAGTCCATACACCCAAGTATAGGCACTCAGCCCATACCACAACGGGAGATATGGATATTACTACCCTTCTCTTTGGTCCTTTTGGAGACATATATAGGCACGATAAGAGAATGCCCTTCATTTCAGAAGCTTACATAGATATAAATCCAAAGGATTTGGAAAAGCTGGGTATAAAGGATGGGGACTACGTGTGGGTGGATGCAGACCCTCAGGATAGACCCTTTGTGGGATGGAAAAACAGACCAGAAGACTATGAGGTGGCAAGACTTCTTCTAAGGGCCAGGGCATCCAACAACACACCACCGGGCTGTGCCAAGATATGGTTTAACATGTATGGTTCAACTCATGGAACCGTTAGAGGAACAAAGGAAAACCCCAACGGACTTGCTAAGAATCCTTACACCAACTATCAATCCCTTTACAGGAGGGGGAGCCACCAAAGCATTACAAGGTCTTGGCTAAAGCCTACCTATCAAACAGATACGTTGATAAGGAAGAACCTTATGGGACAGATAATAGGCAAGGGTTTTGAGCTTGATGTACATGGCCCGATAGGTGCACCTAGGGAAGGTTTTTGCAAGATAATAAAGGCTGAGGATGGCGGAATAGGTGGAAAAGGATTGTGGAGGCCACTAAAGCTTGGCTTTAGACCCATGAATCCAAACGAGATGCTAAAGAAGTATGTAAGAGCTGAATACATAAAGTGAGGAGGTGAGCCATGAAAGCTTATAACTGGCAACTAAAAAGGGAAATCAACTATCCCTACGAGGTCAAAAGGCCAAAAAGGCAGTTTGCAGTAGTCATGGACCTAAACAAATGTATAGCCTGTCAGACATGTACTGTAGCTTGTAAGACCACATGGACTCCCGGAAGAGGCCAGGAGTATATGCTTTGGAACAACGTGGAAACAAAGCCTTACGGCTTTTATCCCCTTGGCTGGGATGTGAGGCTCCTTGAGCTTTTGGAAGGCAATAAAAAGACTGTCTTTGATGCGCCGGAGGGTGAAAGGGTGTTGGGCTGGAAACCGGAGGATATGGATTGGATGTATCCAAACATAGGAGAGGATGAGGTAAACGAGCCCGTGGACATAGGCACTGTGCTTGAATCCTTGCCGCACCCCATATGGATGTTCTACCTACCAAGGATATGCAATCACTGTACTTACCCCGCCTGCGTTGCCGCCTGCCCAAGGCAGGCCATATACAAAAGGGAAGAGGATGGCATAGTCCTTATAGACCCAGAAAGATGCGAAGGCTATCAGGAATGTGTAAGGGCATGCCCCTATAAGAAGACCATGTTTAACTTTGTGGCGAGGATATCTCAGAAGTGCATAGGCTGTTTCCCAAGGGTGGAAGAGGGGCTTCAGCCTCAATGTGTTATAACATGCATAGGCAAGATAAGGCTCATGGGCTTTATAAGCCCACCGGAGGAGGCAAGGCCAGACAATCCTATAGACTTTTTGGTACATATAAAGAAGGTTGCCCTCCCCCTATATCCTCAAACGGGGCTTGAGCCAAACGTCTATTACATACCACCCATAAACGTGCCCATTAAGTTCCTCAAACAGATGTTTGGCGATGGTGCAGAGCATGCGGTAAAAACCTACATGGCCATGAGGGAAGGAAAAGAGCCAGAGCTTCAAGCCCTTCTGCATCTCTTTGGCTCCACGCCAAGGATACCATACTCCTTTGCAGTGGGGCCAAAGGAAGTTATAGCTTACGATGAGAAGGGTAAGGAGATAGTTAGAGTGCCCCTTGTGGAACCTCTTCAAATAAGGCCTCACAAGGACGAAAGGCTTGAGGTTGTAAGGCAAGACATACCTTGAAGGAGGTGAGCCATGATAGTTATAAAGTTTTTAGTTTTTGGCTTGCTTTTACTTAGTTTTTCCTTTGCGCAGGAACTCATATCCAAAAGGGTTTCTAAGACCACCGTAGACCCCTTTGACAAGGTATGGGATCAGGCAAAGGAGGTGGAAGTTCCCCTCTCCGGTCAAGCTGTTACCACACCCATGAAGCTAAAACCTACTGTAAACAGCATAAGGGTAAAGAGTGTAAACGACGGCAAGTATATAGCCTTTTTGCTTGTATGGGAAGACAAAACCCAGGACAGGTTCCACCTTGTAGATGCCTTTCCCGATGCGGTGGCCATTCAAATACCTTACAAGCCCTCCAGCGATGTGCCAGTTACAATGGGCGATAAAGGGCAGAGGGTTTTAATACTTCATTGGACAGCATCAAGGGAGGAAGACTTGGAGCATGGCTATGCGGATGTTTCCAAAATATACCCCAATGCAGTCTACGACTGGTATCCCCACGCCACACCACCCTATAAATATCCAGAGGACTGGGCAAACCAATATGCCCTTAGCTACATAGGAGGTGAAAAGGTCTTTAGAAAGAACACGCTAAAGACCCCTGTTAGAGAGATAGTGGCGGAGGGTTTTGGTTCTACCACATGGAAGGATATACAAGGAGCGGAAGGTAAGGGTGTTTACAAGGATGGAAAATGGTATGTGGTTATAAGGAGGGCTTTTGTGGAGGAGAATACGAGCAATCCAGATTGGGGACCTGGTAAGACAACCTTTATAACCTTTGCCGTATGGGATGGTTCTACTGGCGACGTGGGCGCAAGGAAGGTGCTAAGCTACTCATGGATACCTTTAAAGGTGGAGTGATATGAGTGTATATAAGGCTTATGTTTATAGCTTTCTTTCGGTGGCCTTTTCTTACCCTTCGGAGGAGGTCTTGGACGAGCTGTGGGGAGGTCTTGATGACCTCTCCCTCTCTTTAAAGGAGCTTGGCATTGAGTTTGATGTGGAAGCCTTGCGCAGGGTTATAGAAGAGAGTAAAAGAAGGGTCCTTGACCTCAAGGGAGAATGGACCTCTCTCTTTTCCACCTCTTTAAAAGCCCCTGCCAATGAGACAGCTTATGAGATGGATAAGGCGGCAAGGAGGGCTTGGGAGCTTGCAGACATAGAGGGCTTTTACAAAGCCTTTGGGCTTGATGTAAAGCCACCAGTGGAGCCAGACAGCCTTGTGGCGGAGCTTGAGTTTATGGCCTACCTGATAAAGAAGGAGATGTATGCAGAGGAAAGAGGAATGGAGGAAGAGGCAAGGATTGCAAAGGAGGCTTACACCAACTTTTTCAGAGACCATCTGGGAAGATGGTATAGGATATTCACAGACCTTGTGAAAGAGAACACGGAGGAAGAGTACTACAAGCTTATAGCTACTCTTTTAAGACTCTTCTTAGACAACCAAAGGGAAGGTATAGAAGGTATAAAGGATATAGAAGAATACAGGAAGGAAGTGCTGGGAGGCTCCACCTGGAAGTGCGGCTTTTAACTTATAATTTTCTCCATGAGCCAGACCTTGGCGGAAAAGTTTTACTACCTTATGAAGCTTGGGAGGGAGTTTGAGATAAGGTGTAAGGAAGAGTATTTGAAGGGGAACATATCGGGCTTTTTGCACCTTGCCATAGGGGAGGAGGCGGTGCATGTGGGTGCGGTGGTGGGCTTTGGCAAGGGGGACCTCTTTTGTCCTTACAGAGAGCATGTATTGGCTTTGGCAAGGGGCATAGACCCAAAGCTCATAATGGCAGAGCTTTTCGGAAAGGCCACAGGCGTCTCAAAGGGTAAGGGTGGTTCTATGCATCTTTATGAGCCAAAGATGGACTTTTATGGGGGCAACGCCATAGTTGCCGCGCACATTCCCCATGCGGTAGGCGCAGCCTATGCCAGAAAGCTCATGGGTGAAAAGGCTGGTGTTTTGTGCATATTTGGAGATGGAGCTACAAACAATGGCACCTTCTTTGAAGCTATAAACATGGCCGCCTTGTGGGAGGTGCCCGTTTTATTCCTCTGTGAAAACAACTACTACGCCATAGGCACACATATATCAAGGTCCTCGGCCATAAAGGAGCTTCATCTAAAAGCGAGGGACTACATGCCCACAGAGGTGGTGGATGGTATGGATGTCTTTGCCGTCTATGAGGCTGTCCTTAGGGCCAAGGCCTACATAGAAGAGTATGGAAAGCCATACTTTATAGAGGCCATTACCTACAGGTTTGAAGGCCATTCTATGGCCGATAAGGGAGACTACAGGTCTCCAAGGGAGCTGGAGATGTTCAAAAAGAGGGACCCAATAAAGCTTCTTGTGGAAAGGTCCTTAAAGGAAGGGTGGCTTACAGAGGAACAGATAAGGATCATAGACCAAAAGGTGGAGGCCATAGTAGAAGAAGCTGTCCAGTTTGCCCTGAGCTCTCCAGAGCCCTCTGAGGAGGAGCTATACACGGATATATACTGTGGGGTGTGTTCCGATGTTATACCGTGATGCCCTAAACCTTGCCCTTGACCATGCCATGGAGCATGACAGCAGGGTGGTCATACTGGGTGAGGATGTGGGCTTTTACGGTGGCAACTATAAGGTGACCGACGGCCTCTATGTAAAGTATGGGCCAAAGAGGGTCATAGACACGCCAATAGCGGAGAACTCCATAGTGGGCACTGCCATAGGTATGGCTATGATGGGCCTTCGCCCTGTGGCTGAGATAATGACGGTAAACTTTGCCATGCTGGCTATGGACCAGTTTGTAAACCAGATGGCAAAGCTAAGATACATGAGCGGTGGAAAGATCTTTCTACCCCTTGTGGTAAGGATGCCTCAAGGTGTAGCAAAACAGCTTGCAGCACAGCACTCTCAAAGCCTTGAGCATATGTTTGCCAGCATACCGGGCCTTTATGTTTTTTGCGCCTCCGACTCTATTAGCGCCTACCATGGTCTTTTGTATGCCATAAGGATGGATGACCCTGTGGTCTTTTTGGAGCACACCCTACTTTATGGCATGGACTTTCCCTTTGAGTATGTTAAAGACTTTGACCCTTTTAGGGCAAGGGTGCTAAAGGAGGGGAAGGATATAACGGTGGTCTCTTACCTTAAGATGGTCCATGATGTGCTAAAGGCCTGCCAGTGGCTTGAGGAAAAAGATGGCATATCCTGCGAGGTAATAGACCTTGTCTCTTTGAGGCCCATAGACTTTGAAACCATATACCAGTCGGTCAAAAAGACAAAGAGGCTTGTGGTGGTCTATGAGGCTCCAAAAAGCTTTGGGCTTGGTGCGGAGATAAGCGCAAGGGTCTCAGAAGAACTCTTTTACTTCCTTGATGCTCCACCGCTTAGGATAGCTGGGGAGGAGGTGCCCATACCTTACAACAGGAAGCTTGAGCTTTTGGCCATACCCACGCCGGAGAAGATATACAGTCAAATACTAAGCTGGAGCAAAAGGCATGGACTATGAGGTTTTGATGCCACAGTTTTCAGACACTATGGAGAGGGGGAAGGTGGTAAGGTGGCTAAAAAAGGAGGGGGACTTTGTGGAAAAGGGGGAGGTGATAGCGGAGATTGAAGCAGAAAAGGCCATTATGGAGCTTCAAAGCTTCAAAAGGGGTGTTCTAAAAAGGATACTGGTAAAGGAAGGGGAAGAGGTGCCTGTGGGCAAGCCCATAGCCATCATGGAGCTGGGAGAAAAGGTAAAGGAAACTCCTAAAGTGGAAGAGGTGAAAAAGGAAGAGGAGAAAAAACCTCAGGAACCTCCAAAGCTAAAGGTGGAGGTGCAAGAGAAAGTAGAGCTTCCTCCCGGCTTTGCCTCTCCTTATGCAAGGCTTTTGGCAAAGGAGAAGGGCATAGACCTTCAAGAGCTACAAAAGGAGGAAAGGCTTCCTTCTCCAGCCCATGCCAAGGACATAGAGGAGTTTTTAAAGGAAAGGCACTTCACACCAAAGGCCCTTGAGCTCTTAAAGGAGTATGAGCTAAGCGTAGAAGAGCTTCTGAAGGAATTTCCAGACAGGAAGATTGACGAGGACCTCCTTTTGGCCTACGTAGAAGAGAAGAACATACCAAAGAAGGTGCCTATCTCCTTTGCTCAAAAGAGCCTAATTTCTAACCTTTCAAAGAGCTTTGTAGTCCCACACTACCACATATACGAGGTCTTTGACCTCTCTTTCATACCTTGGGACAAAGATATCACCCTCACCCATTGGCTCATAAAGATTGTGGGCGATGCCATGCAATACTTTGAAAGGCTAAGGGCTGTATATAAAGAGGACCACTATCTTATATACCCTTCCTCCAATGTGGGCGTGGCTATAGCTGTAGGTGATGAGCTTTATGCCCCCGTGGTAAAGGATGTGCAAAGGAAGAGCCTGAGGGAGATAGCCCAAGAGGTAAGAGAGTTAAGAAAAAAGGCGGAGGAGGGAAGGCTTAGCCTTGAGGACATAAGCGGTGCTACCCTCACCATATCCAACCTCGGTATGTTCGGCATAAGGGCCTTTGATGCGGTCATCCCTTACGGTCAAGTGTGTATTATGGCCGTGGGCATGCAGGACCAGGAGGGCAAGGCTCATATTACCTTCACCTTTGACCACAGGGTGGTAAACGGCCTTCATGCAGCCCTTTTTGTAAAGCACCTAAAGGAGAAGGTCTTGGACAAAAGCTACATAAAGATGTTAAAGAGGTAGGCTATGGACTATGATGTGATCCTTTTGGGTGGAGGGCTTGCCTACACGGGCGCAGAGCTTTTGAGGAATGCGGGCCTAAAGGTGGCCATAGTAGAAAAGGACCCTTCCCACCTTGGTGGCGTTTGCCTCCATAAAGGCTGTGTTCCCACCAAGCTTTACCTCTTTGAGGCAAGAAAGGCCTATGACCTAAAAAACTCTTCCCTTCTCTCTGTAAAGGAAATCGCCTTTGACCTAAAAAGCTTAAAGGAAAAGAAGGAAAGGCTTACAAAAGCTTTAAGGGACCAAATAGATAGGCTTTTAAAGGGTGTGGACCTTATCTACGGCTACGGTGAGCTGGTGGAGCCCCATGTGGTAGAAGTGGAAGGAAAAAGGATAAGCGCCAAGCACATCATAATAAACACGGGAAAGTCCTATCCCTTGGAGCCAAACGGAGATCACCTTTTGGAGCTGGAAGAAGTTCCAGAAGGTTTAAAGATAGCGGGTGATGACCCTCTTGCCCTTGAGTTTGCTTGCATGTTTGCCCTCATGAATTGTAAGGTGGAGCTTTACTTTGAAGAGGGAAGCCTTGACTTTATGCATCCCTCCATAAGGGGAAGGCTTTTAAAGATGCTTAAGGATATGAATATAAGCCTTATGCCTTTATCTGATGCACCAAAGGAAAAGGTCTATTGGATAAAAAGGAGGGTGCCAAACACTAAATGTATAAAGGTAGAAATATCCACGGATGACCTTGGCCATATAGTTGTGGACAAAAACTATGAGACCTCTTTGAAGGACCACTATGCGGTGGGTGATGTAAATGGTATAGCGGAGCTTGCCCATGCCAGCAGGGTTCAAGCCCTCTCTGTGGCAAAAAGGATAATAAAGGGCCAGGGCTTTTTCACACCACCTTACAAAATCCCATACGTTCTATACACCCAGCCCCTATCTTACGCAAAGGTGGGCTTTACTAAAAAAGAACTTGAAAAGAAGGGAATAGGGTTTAGCGAAAAGAGCGTAAGCCTTAGGGCCTTTGCGGTAGGAAGTATATACCACACGGAGGAAGGCATGGCCTTTTTGTACTTTGACAAGAAGGGCTTTTTGCTTGGTGCAGAAGTCTTCTCAAGGGATGCGGGGGAGGTTATAGGAAACCTTACAGTTAGTCTTTTCTCCGAGCTGAACCTTGATATGCTTTCAAGGCTTTGCCTTCCACATCCAACCCTTGGAGAGGTGATTTTTATAAGATTATAATTATTCTTAAGGTGAGAAAGGTTCTTTCCCTTACTATTACAGCCATTGGTCTTTTACTTTTGTTGGGATCCATATCTGTAGCCCTTCTCTCCGTAGGCCTACCATCGGTGGAAACCCTAAAGGACTGGAAGCCACCTGTGGCCACTGTGGTCTATGATGCCAAGGACAGGCCCTTTGGTGATGTAGCACTGCAAAGAAGGTATTATGTAGAGCTAAAGGATATTCCCCTTCATGTAAGACAGGCCTTCATAGCTGCAGAGGACAAAAACTTTTACAAGCATCCAGGCATTGACCCTATAGCCATACTGAGGGCCATAGTCGCCAACATAAGGCATGGAGAGCTAAAACAAGGTGCATCCACCATAACACAGCAGCTGGCAAGAAACCTCTTCCTCACACCAGACAGAAGCATAAAGAGAAAGATAAGGGAGGCTATTTTAGCTCTCAGGATTGAAAGGCATTTTACAAAGGACCAGATACTGGAGATGTACCTCAATTACATATACTTGGGACAAGGTGCTTACGGTGTGGAGGCTGCCTCAAGGATATACTTTGGAAAGTCGGTAAAGGACCTAACTGTGGATGAGGCTGCCATCCTTGCCGGCCTTCCAAAGGCACCCACCAGGTATAACCCATTTAGAAACCCTGAAAAGGTCAAAGAAAGAAGGGACTATGTGCTTACACGTATGTATGAGGATGGATATTTAAGCGAAGAAGAATATAAAAGGCTGATTGAAAAGCCTATAAATGTAAAGCTTGAAAACAGATACTATGGAATGGATTACTTCCTTGACTTTGTAAAGGAATATCTGATTGAAAAGTACGGTGAAGTGGTCCTTGCGGGCGGGTATAAGGTATATACCACCGTGGATAAGGACCTACAGGAACACGCAAGAAAGGCCCTAAGGAGAGGAATAGAAAGGGTTGCAAGGGCTAACGGTATACCCTTCTTGCCAGAGGATCCTTATGAGCTGGAAAGAAGGTATAAGGAGCAGACTGTAGAAGAAAAGCCAGGCAAGGTTTATATAGGCAAGGTTTTAAGCGTAGAAGGTGACAGGCTAGTGGTTGAACTAAAGGACAGACAGTATGAGGTGGATAGGTCAAGCCTTCCTGTAGAAAAGGGAGATTATGTGCTTGTAAGGTTTTACAAAAGTAAAAAAGGTCTAAAGGTGGAGGTGCTTCCAGACCTTCAAGGTGCCTTGGTAAGCCTTGATGTAAAAACTGGAGCCATAAGGGCAATGGTGGGAGGCTACTCCTATCTTAGAAGTACCTTCAACAGAGCCGTGTATGCCAAACGCCAGCCCGGTTCTGCCATAAAGCCCATCATATACCTTGCCGCACTTATGAAGGGCTATACCCAAGCCACTCTTATAGATGCTAGTCCAAGGAGCTTTTATGATCCTTCTACTGGCAAGGAATGGACGCCAGACAATTACGAAGGTGCGGAGTATGGAAAGGTGACCCTAAGGACAGCCCTGGCCAAGAGTATAAACACGGCTACGGTGAACCTCCTTGCAGATATAGGCTTTGATTTACCTATAGAGATAGGGAGGCTTTTGGGAATTGAGCTAAAGCCCTATTATTCTATGGCCCTTGGCAGTATTGAGGTCACACCCTTACAGCTCACCTCAGCCTATCAGGCCTTTGCTAATCTTGGTGTTTGGTGTAAGCCTTACTTTATAAGAAAGATAGTAGCTCCTGATGGGTCCATACTGGAGGAAAGCTCCCCTCAATGCCAGCAGGTCCTTCCACCTCAAGAGACGAGGGTTTTGGTTGATATGCTAAGGGCTGTGGTGCTAGAGGGCACAGGTGTAGCCGCGAGCTCACTGCAAAGGATAGTGGCTGGAAAGACTGGCACCACAAACGATTATATGGACGCATGGTTTGTAGGCTTTTCTCCAGACATTGTGGCTGGTGTCTGGGTGGGCTTTGATATAAAGAGGAGCATGGGTAAGGGTATGGCTGGAGCAAGGGTGGCCTTGCCCATATGGATAGACTACATGTCTGTAGCCAGCTACATGTATCCATATAGAGATTTTCCCATTCCCGATGGTGTAGTGGTGGTAAATTGTCCACAGCCTATGCTCTTTGTGGCGGGCACAGAAGGTGTGTGCAAAGGAGAGGAAGAACCCACTCAGAGCAATGAGCTGGAAGGTATAGTGGACCCTAAATACTTAAAAAGGGAAGAAGGGCCAAAGGTGAAGGAGGTTCCCTAATGAGGGAATTACTCCTGGAGAGCACCTTTATTAGTATAGATGTGGAGGCCACAGGCTTTGACCCATCAAGAGCGGACATTATTGAAATAGCCTGTGTAAGGGTAGAAGGGGGTATAATCACAGATACGTTCTCTACCCTTGTAAACCCGGGCTACCTTTTGCCAAAAAGGATAACGGAGCTCACGGGCATCACAAACGCCATGCTAGTAGGAAAGCCAAAGATAGAAGAGGTCCTTCCTAAGTTTTTAAAATTTATTGGAGACAGCATTTTGGTAGCCCATAGAGTAGAAAAGGACATAGCTTTTATTGACAAGTATTACAGAAGGCTTTATGGCAAGAGGTTTAGACCTCCCCATATATGCACGCTAAGCCTGGCCAAAAACGTGCTTCCAAACTTAAGAAGGTATTCTCTTAAGGACCTTGCAGACCAGTTTGGCATAGAGTACAAAAGGGTTCATAGGGCCATGGATGACGCCCAGATAACAGCTTTGGTATTCCTTGAGCTTCTAAAAATACTTTGGCACAGGCTTGGCATAGGAGACTACCTTGAGGTAAAAAGGCTTTCAAAGGGGTAGTATGCTTTTAATCCTTTCCACAAGACTACCTCTTGTCTCCACTCCCTCATCCTTCAGTTCTTTTGCCAGCTTCTCCAAAAGACTTCTTAAGTTCCCGCTTACATTCTTTGGCACCTCTATGCGGAAGATTATTATGAGGTTGCCAGCACCGCTTGGTGTGGGAAAGCCCTTTCCCAGTATGGTCTTTGTGGATCCACATTCTGTACCCGGCTGGACAAAAACCTCTATCTCCTCTCCACCAAGTCCTTTTACTCTAAGAGTGCCACCAAGCACGGCCATAGGGAAGGAGATGAACTTTTCCATGTATAGGTCCTTCCCAACCTTTCTAAAGACCTCATGAGGTTTTAAAACTACCCTCAAGTATAGGTCTCCCGGCTCACCACCCCTTTCTCCCATATGCCCAAAGCCAGGCACCTTTAAAACCTCACCTTCGTCCGTTCCGGGTGGTATGCTTACCCTCACTTTGCTCCTCTTTGCCACCCTTCCCCTTCCACCGCAGGTGGGACAAAGGTTCTTTATTATATAGCCCCTACCTTTACAAACAGAACAAGGCCTGGGAAAGTTAAATATACCGCTTACCCTCCTTCCAGTGCCTCCACAGGCGTGGCATGTGATCCTTTCCATTTCTCCCCTGTAGCCCTTGCCTTCACAGTCTGGACAGTCTATCCACCTTTCATACTCTATCTCCTTCTCCGTTCCAAAGCCAGCCTCCTCAAGGGTCAATTCAAGCTTTAGCCTTATATCCTGGCCCCTCTTGGGCTTTGGTGCCCTCCTCATACCTTGCCATATGCTTTCAAGAAAGTCCTGAATATACTCCATAAAATCTCTGTATCTTTTTTCATCACCGCTCTGCAGTATGCGGTCATACTCTTGTCTTTTTTGTTCGTCTGAGAGAATGTGATAGGCCTCGTTTATCTCTCTAAAGCGTTCTTTGGCCTGAGGGTCTGGGTTTATATCTGGGTGCCACTCTTTGGCAAGCCTTCTGTAGGCCTTTTTTATTTCTTCCTTTGTGGCATTCCTGCTTACTCCAAGTATCTGGTAGTAGTCCTTTATGGGCATGGAATAAAAGTATATGTTAAAATTAAAACCATGCCATTCATAATCCTAATACTGCTTTTAATGCCCCTTATATCCACAGCAAAGGAGCTTTTACTTGCTTCTACCTATCCCATATACTACCCCTTGAAGTATATAGCGGGAGAGAGGTTTGAGGTGGATGTGCTAATAAAGGGCCAATCGGACCCACACCACTATGAATTAAAGCCGGGAGACATAAAAAGGATACAAAAGGCAAAGGCCTTTTTCTACCTTGGAGTGGAAAGCTGGGAGAAAAGGTTGGCAAACAGACTTCCTAAGGGAAAGGCCTATTCCCTTGAAAGAAATATAAGCTTTATAAAAGTAGGCAACAGCCTTGACCCACACCTTTGGCTATCACCAAGGGCCTATGCTCAACTTGTGGAGAATATAAAAAAGGCTTTAATTAGCATTGACCCTTCTGGTGCGGAAGAATACAGGAAAAAGTCTGAGGAGTTTATAAAGAATCTGAGGACCCTTGACGAAGAGTATAAAAAAACACTCTCTAAGTGCCAAAGTAGGACAGTGGTCATCACCCATCTTTCTGTGCTCTACCTTGGAAGGGATTATGGCCTTGAGGTTATAGGCCTGAGGGGCTTGCATGCGGAAGAGGAGCCAAAGCCTTCGGAGATAAGGAATATGGTGGAAAGGATAAAGAGGGCAAAAGTCAAAACACTCTTTCACGAGCTTGGTTATGATGAGGCCTTGGCAAAAAGGATAGCCCAAGAGGTGGGGGCCAAGATAGTTCCCTTTAACACCTCTCTTTTCCCAGAAAAGGCGCAGGATGACTATTTTTCCATAATGAAAAGGAATTTGGAAAGGCTTTCTGAGGGTCTGAGTTGTCCGACAAGGTAATAGAGGTAATAAACCTTAGCTTTAGGTATAAGAGGGATGAGCCACTTATAGAGAATCTGAGCTTTGAAGTAAAAAGGGGAGAGTTCTTTGGTATCCTTGGCCCTAACGGTGCTGGTAAAAGCACACTCCTTAGGCTCATCCTTGGCTTTTTAAAACCACAAAGTGGTGAGATCAGACTCTTTGGCCAAAGGCTTGAGAGCTTTTCTCAATGGCAAAGGGTGGGCTATGTGCCCCAAAGGTTTGCGGTAGAGAGGGCCTTTACGGGCAACGTGGAAGAATTGCTCAGAGCTTCTGCTCCAAAGGAGAAGGTAGGCTGGATAATAGCTTTTTTACACCTTGAAAACGTGCTCAAAAGGCCCTTTACAAAGCTCTCTGGCGGAGAACAGCAGAAGGTCTTGCTTGCTATGGCCCTTGCCACAAACCCAGACCTAATACTATTGGATGAGCCAATGACAGGGCTGGATATACACGCCCAAGAGCACATAGAGTATGTGCTAAAAGAGATAGCTAAAGACAGGACAGTGGTAGTAGTCTCTCACGACATTGGCTTTGTTTTGAGAAATGCCACCCAAATTTTATGCCTTGGTATGCCATTCTGCAAAGTAATCAGGCCCCAAGAGTTTGAAAGTTTGATTAGAGAACTCTACCGGTTGCATTAAAATATAATCTCCATGATAAAGTTTTTAATCCTTCTTTTCCTTATATTCTCCTGCCAGCCCTTGCCTAAGGATGTGCCTTTGGAAAAGTATAGGAACCAGTTTATAGAAGGGCAGGTACTTTTGGATGAGGGCCTAAAAGACAAGGTGCCCAAGGGCGACTACTTCCTTATAATCTCTGTAAGGGACTTGGAGAATCCTATGCCCATAGCGGTTCTAAGGGTGAAAAATCCTAAGCTTCCTTACCACTTTAAGATAACTGGCAAGCACAAGCTAAGCCATGATAGGATAATGGAGGGTCAAGTGTTGCTAACAGCACGTATAAGCCCTTCCGATAAGGCGGAGGTTCAAAAGGGAGACCTTATGGGCTTTGCCAATACCCTGGTGGGAACAAGGGGTGTAAAGATAATAGTAAATACAGAGGTGAAGTGATGGAGAGGTTGGTTAGATTCTTTGTGGAAAGAGGTAAGGCTATAGCTATACTTCCTGCTCTTAGCCTTTTTATAAGCGCCGTTTTCCTTGGCTTTTACGGTGTTTACCTTTCCTTTGAAGCCATCTATAAGGTTTTTACAAGTCCAGAATATCTTGATACGGCTGTGCTTTCTACCAAGTTTATAGCCGTAATGGACATACACCTACTTTCCGTTATCCTGTATATCTTTGCCGTAGGCCTCTATGAACTATTTGTGGGTAAGCTAAACGTGCCCGATTGGCTAAAGATTGAGAGCATAGACCAGCTAAAAGCAAAACTGGCAAGTGTGGTCATTCTCATCCTTGCCATAACCTTCACCAAGAACGTGGTAAAGTGGAAAGAGCCTATGGAGACTCTCCTTTTTGGTGTGGCCATTGCTGTAGTGATAGGAGTGCTTATCTTTTATTATAAGGTGAAAGAAGAACACTGATGGAAAGGAGCTTAAACCTAAGAGAGCTTACCATAATAAACGAAGTGGCCAAGATCTTGAGTAAAGGCTTTGAGTTTACTAAAAGCTTGGAAGAGCTTTTGAAGGTCCTATACTCCTTTTGGGATGTGAGGTATAGCTATGTGGCCCTATATTCGCCAGAGATAAAAGCCCTCAAGATAGTTAAAGCCTTTGGGCTAACGGAGGAGGAGGTAGAGAGGGGCATTTTTAGAAAGGGTGAGGGAGTGGTAGGAAAGGTCTATAAGGATGGTGTGCCCGTATTCCTTTCCGATATAAGGGTAAATGCCTACCTTAACAAAACGGGCTTGAGGGAAAGGCTTGAGGGTAATATGAGCTTTGTGGCTGTGCCTATTAGGTTGGGTGGGGAGCCCTTAGGTGTGCTTGCAGTGTTCAAAGACTTTGGCGAAGAGAGTGTAGAAAGGGGTGTGGAGCTTCTTATGATAGTGGGGACTATGATAGGTATGCTGTATAAGTTGGATGAGAAGATGAACCAAGAAAGGCAAGAGTGGGAGGAGGAAAGGAGACTCTTAACAAAGGCTTTGAGCGAAAGGTATAATGTGGAGGGCATAGTTGGTAAAAGCCTTGCCATAAGGAAGCTTCTTGACCTTATAGAGAGGGTGGCGCAAACGGATGTTAACGTGCTTATCACAGGCGAGAGCGGAACGGGCAAAAGCCTTGTGGCAAAGGCCATACACTTTATGAGCAAAAGAAAGGAAAAGCCCTTTATAACCATAAACTGTAGCGCCATACCGGAGACCCTCCTTGAGGCAGAGCTCTTTGGCTATGAGAAGGGGTCCTTTACGGGAGCTTACACTTCAAAGAAGGGCAAGTTTGAGCTGGCAAACGGTGGAACCATTTTCTTGGATGAGATAGGGGATATGCCCCTTTCCATACAGCCCAAAATACTCAGGGTAATACAGGACAAGGAGATAGAGCGGCTTGGAAGTGAAAAGACCATAAAGGTGGATGTGCGCATCATATCTGCAACAAACAAGGATTTGAGGGAGCTTGTATCTCAAGGACTATTCAGAGAGGACCTCTACTACAGGCTCAACGTGCTTCCCATACATATACCACCCCTCAGGGAAAGAAAGGAGGATATTCCTGTGCTTGTGGACCACTTCCTTGAGATATTCAACCAGAGGTATAACAAGAGGGTAAGGATCCATCCGAGGGTGATGGAGATCTTCATGGAGTATCCATGGTATGGAAACGTTAGGGAGTTGGAAAACACCATAGAGAGGCTTGTTATCTTAAAGGATGGTTTGATAAAGGAATCGGATCTGCCCTCTTACTTTTTTGCCAAGTTTGAATCTTGGGAACAGAAGAACATTCCTCAAATGATTGAGAACACAGAAAGGGAGGCCATTATAAGGGCTCTTGAGAAGACAGGTTATGTGAAATCTAGAGCGGCAAGGCTTCTTGGATACACCCTAAGACAGCTTGACTATAGAATAAGAAAGTACAAGATTGAAATAAAGAGGTATTGAGGTGAAGGTAAGGATAAAGAGAAACCCTCCCGGAAGGGAGGAGTTTGAGATAGATGTAGAAAAGGACACTACCCTCCTTGAGGTCCTATACAAGATAAAGGAAGTAGACCCCACCCTCTCCTTTAGAAGCATGTGTAGGGCTGGCATATGCGGGACTTGTGCAGTAAAGCTAAACGGAAAGCCTGTGCTTGCATGCTCCACAAGGATATCGCCTTCGGAGGAAGAGGTCTTTATAGAACCCATTGATGGCTTCAGAGTCATAAGGGATCTTGTGGTGGACCACGAAGAGATGTATCTAAAGTTAAAGAGGTCAAAGGCTTGGCTATGCCCCTCCGAATCAGATGTAAGAGTTGATGAGAGGATAAACCTTAAAAGCTCAAGGAGTTGGGAGTGCATCCTGTGTGGCATATGCGACAGCGTCTGTCCTGTGCTCTCCACATCTTCCCTTTTTGGAGGACCTCTAATCTTGACAAGACTTTATAAACATCTCATAGACCCAAGGAACGCAAGCCAAGAGGCCACCATAAAAACTTTACACTCTCTCAAGCCAGACCTTTGCACCCATTGTATGAACTGCTCTTATGCATGTCCCAAAAGGCTCATGCCTGAAGGCCTCATAAGAGAGGAGGAGAACCTTCTGGTGGAAAAGGGGCTTTTGCAAAGACAAACAGGTTTTGACTTCTTGAGCTTTTGAAGGAGGAAAACATGAAAGAGTTTTTGGACCTTAAACTTTCAGACCTTGGAGTAGGCACATACCTTGGAGAACTTGACCAAAGGACCTCAGATGGCTACAAAGAGGTCATAAGGCTTGCCGTAAGGGAAGGGATAAATGTGATAGATACGGCCATAGTTTACAGGTATATGAAGAGTGAGAGGGATATAGGGGATGTGCTAAAAGAGATAGGAAGGGAAAGGGTAATCCTTTCTACAAAGGGAGGATATATTCCCTACGATGTGGACTCTGGCGTGGACCCAAAGGACTACTTTTATGAGAACTTTGTAAACACAGGCATAGTAAACCTCCAAGAGATGACGCCACAGGGTCATTACCTTTCGGCAAGGTTCATAAACTGGTGCTTGGAAAAGAGCCTAGAGAATATGAAGACTTCTTACATAGATGTGTATTTTCTTCACAATCCAGAGGAGCAGTTGAACTTTGTAAGCAGGGAAACATTTAACAGAAAGATAAGGGAGTGCTTTGAATACTTGGAAGAGGAGGTAAAAAGAGGTAGGATAAGATACTACGGCCTTGCCACCTGGTCTGGCTTTAGAGTGTCGCCAGCAAGCAGGCAATACCTTAACTTAAAAGAGCTTGTAAGCATAGCAAAGGAGGTGGCTGGTGAGGACCACCACTTTAGGTTCATACAGCTCCCTTACAGCCTTGGCATGCCAGAGGCCTATACCCTTAAAAACCAAGAGGTAAATGGAGAAAAGCTTTCTACCATTGAGGCATGCCAGAGGCTTGGCCTTTATGTATATACGAGCGCCAGCATATACCAAGGTAGGGTGATAGGCAGGGTGCCAAGGGAGCTAAAGGAAAGGCTAAAGGTGGACAGCGATGTGCTGGCAAGCCTTCAGTTTGTGCTTAGCACGCCTGGTGTGGGCACAGCGCTTGTGGGTATGAGTAAGGTAGATCATCTTAGAGAAAACCTAAGGATATTACACACTCCTAGGCTAAGTATTGAAGAGTTTATAAGCCTTTTTAAATAGGTACAAAGTAGGCCAGATTTAGTTAAAGGGCTTTAGGATGTTTGCCCTGTGAAGATCTCTTGATTTGAGGTTGTATAAAAGAAGCAGTAACATTTAAGAAATAAGAAAAAAGAAGAAGATGGGCCATGAGGGACTTTTTACTTTTTTTAGAAAAGAAGGATAAGTTTGCGGTGGGGCTCTTCAGGCAGTTCAACATTGAAGAAAGTCCAAACAGGGTAGTCATCATCACCCCAACCCTTGAACAAAAAAGGTGGGTTATGGAGTATGTAAAGGCTAGACTTTCAGATTATGGAAAGGAGATCTTTGTTAAAGCTAGGGAGGAAGAAAGAAAGGAAAGCTTTGATTTTAAAGATGGATTACAGCAAAAGTATAGCTTTGAAAACTTTGTGGTTGGAAGGGCAAACGAATTGGCCTATAAGGTATGCCTTGAGGTCTCTTCCAATCCCGGTGCTTACAGCCCACTTTTTATCTACGGTGGAGTTGGCCTTGGAAAAACCCACCTTCTTCACGCCATAGGAAATAGGGCCAAATCCCTTGGCTATAAAGTCGCCTACAGACAGCTGAACGATTTTTCCGATGAGATGATAAAGAGTTTAAAGCAGGGTAAGATGGAAGAGTTCAGGAGGCTGTACGCAAGCTTGGATATTTTGCTATTGGATGATGTACAGTTCCTTTCTGGTAAAGAGAGGACGCAGGTGGAGCTTTTTAGAATCTTTGAAAGTCTTCAGGCAAGAGAAAAACAGATAGTCTTTGTGAGCGATAGGCATCCGAGGGACATGAAGGATGTTTCCGAAAGGCTTCTCAGCAGGTTTGCTAGCGGGCTTATACTGGAAATAGGTTTGGATGAGGACACAAAGCTGTCCATAGTTAAAAATAAGCTATTGCTCTTTGGACTTCCTTTGGACCAAAGGTACATAGATTATGTAATGGAAAACACTGGCTGGAGCGTAAGGGAGATAGAAGGCTTCATAAGGACATTAAAGCTTACGGGAATAAGGGAAGAGATAAAGGGAGGTGTGAAAAGGGAAGAGGAGCTCTTGGCCCTTATAGCCAAGCATTTTATGCTAAGCGTGGAGGATCTAAAGAAGGAGTCAAAGGAGAGGAAGATAATAAGGGCAAGGCAGATAGCCATGTACTTTTGCAAAAAGCTACTTAGGATGAGCTACTCGGAGATAAGCAGGCTTTTTGGCAAATCTGATCATACATCAGCCCTTTATGCCATAAGGAAGGTGGAAGAAAAGAGGTACACCGACAAAAAGTTTGATTACATGCTTCAGGTTTTGGAAAAGAACCTAAGGAGGGTTATAAAGGAATAAATTTTATACAAATGCTGGTAAGGTTAAGCCTTGAAAACTTTTTTCTCATAAAGGGTGAAGAGCTCCACTTTGATAAAGGGCTAAACGTGATAACGGGTGAGACGGGAACAGGAAAGTCTCTCACTGTCTCTTCACTTCTATTCTTAATGGGTGAAGAGGGTGAATACCCAGAAGGCACATGCGTAGAGGCAGAGCTTTTCTCCGAGGGTGAAAGTGTGGTTTTAAGAAGGGAGATAGTAAAAGGAAGGAGCAGGTATTACCTTAATGGAAGGGGTAGCAACAGAAGGGTAGTAGAAGAAATCCTTTCTTCTCAGGTGCTTCTCCAGGGTCAGAACGATAGGACAAAGATAACACGCCTGGACTTTCAGAGGGATGTTTATGATAGGTTTGTGAAGGCACTTGAGGCAAGGAGCAGGGTGGAGAAGGTTTATGAGGAGGTTTTGGACCTAAGGGAAAGGCTAAGGAATATAAGAGAAAGGAGGATTGAAAGGGAGATAAGGAGAAGACTCCTTGAGGAGGAGGTAAAAGAAATAGAAGGCATAGGCCTCTCTCCAGAGTCTTATGAGCAAGTCAAGAAAAGGCTTGAAGAGATAAACTTGGCCGAAAGGATAAACAACCTTGTGCTTTCGGCCCTTTCTGGCCTTGAGGCAGGCGCAGAAGGTCTAAAGGTGGCAAGCAAGGCCCTAAGGGAACTTTCAAGCTTTAAAGATGTAAAGGAACAACTGGAAGGTCTTGAGCCAATAAGGGATGTGCTGTTTGAGATAGAGAGGTCTCTGAAGGCTATGCTTGTCTCCTACAGCCAAGAGGAGCTTGACAGCCTGAACGAGAAGGTCTTTAAGGTTCAAAGGCTTGAAAGAAGGTATGGCATGAGCTATAGAGAGCTTTGGGACCACATGCAAAGGCTAAAGGAGGAGCTAAGGAAACTTGAGGAGGAAGAAAGCCCAGAGAAGCTGGAAGAAGAACTAAAAAGGAAGGAGGAGGAGCTTGAAAGGTTATACGATGAGCTAAGCCAGATAAGGCAGAGGGGGAAGGAGGAGTTTGAAAGGAGGGTTTTGGAGTATTTAAAGGATATGGGGCTTGAGAGGGCAAGCTTTAGGGTGCATTTTGAAGAGAAGGCGGGAAGGTATGGTAAAGAGCAGGTAAAGTTTCTCTTCTCTTCCTATGGGAGGGATGAAAAAGAGATCTCCGATGTGGCTTCTGGTGGTGAGATATCAAGGCTTTCTCTTGCCCTCTTTATGCTTTCGCCACCTGCCCAGACCTACGTTTTGGATGAGGTGGATGCTGGCATAAGCGGTATTACTTCCATAAGGCTTGCAAAGCTTTTGAGGGAGCTTTCAAAAAACACCCAGCTTATAGTCATAACTCATCAGCCAGCGGTGGCTTGCGCAGGAGACAAGCACTTTACTACAAAAAAAGAATACATGGGGGACATTCCCTTTATCAAAGTGGTTGAACTGCAAGAAGAGGAGCGCCTTGAGGAGATAGCAAGGCTTATGGGGAAGGTGAATGAAAACACCCTAAGGGGTGCAAAGGACCTAATAAGGGAGGTTTGCGGTGTTTGAGGAGATATTAAAGATAAAGGAAAAGGTAAAGCCCTATGTGGATAGAAGATTATCTGAGTTTAAAGAGCTGGGGAAGAAGGGAAAAACCATCTTTGATTTTAGACCCTTTGCAGACTACGTGTATGAGGCAGACCTTTTTTCCGAGCTTTGCTTTTGCATCCTTACCGCCAACTCTTCTGCCCTGATGGGTATAAAACTGCAGAAGACCATAGGCATAGAGGGCTTCAAAAGCATGAGCTTGGAGGAGCTTGAAAAGGCCATATCTTCCGCAGGCCACAGGTTTGCCCGCCAAAGGGCAGAGAGGATAGTCAAGGCAAGGGAGAATTTTCATAAAGTGATGGAGCTTTTAAAGAACTCAAAGAATGCCAAAGAGATAAGGGAGCTTTTGAGCGATAGCTGTTCCAAGTATAAGGTGGAAGGTTTTGGCCTAAAGGAGGCCTCTCATTTTCTCAGAAACATAGGCTATGAAAACCTTGCCATAGTGGACAGGCATGTGTTCCGATACCTCAAAGAAAAGGGCCTTTTGCCAGACTATAAGACCATCACAAGGAAGATATACCTTGAGGCGGAAAAAAGGCTTGAAGAGGTATGTGAAAGGCTTGGCATGACACAAGCAGA
This sequence comes from Candidatus Pampinifervens sinense, assembly GCA_037927135.1. GTDB lineage: Bacteria > Aquificota > Aquificia > Aquificales > Aquificaceae > Pampinifervens > Pampinifervens sinense. The sequence goes on from JAXSPP010000001.1 coordinate 107,787, forward strand.
GCTTGACCTTTACGTTTTTTACTACAAGACGGGGAAGGTGTTGAAGTAGCTTTATCCCTGCAACACCCCTTTTCTAATCCAAGTCTTTCAAGCTTTCCGCGAAGGGGTCAATGGGCCTATGCTTGTCTGAATTAGATGTATCAAGGCTCAGAAGCATTTTGACATTTTATCTCAATTCCCAACTGGAGGTTCGCGGAAAAACAACCCCACTTGAAGCACTTGACAAAATTCTAAAGTTGGTGTATTATCTGTATTAGCTTTAGGTGGTAGGTGGTGGGTTTTATCTGAACTGTGTGGGATGTAAAGCACTTTTTAGCATGAGTTTTTCAAAATCTTAAGAGGAGTGGAAGAGTAAGCAAAGGAAAATAAAGCATAAAAGCATAAATAGAGGTATTCCCTTTTTCGCTTTTCCACAAGGCCTTTTACAAAAACAGCGCCATTAGCCTATATTTATTCCTATGAGAACTATAAGCAAAGAACAGTTAAAGGAACTTTACGATAAGGACTTTCCACTGTGGGTAGAGATTAACTTAGAGCTTCTCAAGGAAAAAGCCTATGATTTGGTGGACTGGGAAAATCTCCTTGAGGAGATAGAGGATATGGCAAGGTCAGATTTAAAAGCTTGTATTAGCTATTTAGCGGTTATTTTGGAACATCTTTATAAGTGGGATCACTTTAGAGAACTCACGAAGGCTGGGAAGGAAAGGGGAGGACTAAGCTGGATAAGAAGTGTAGAGAATGCAAGGGATGAAATAGACGTGCTATTCTATAGATACCCAAGCCTAAGGCAAAAGCTACCAAAGGAGCTTCAGTCTGCTTGGGTTGAAGCCAGAAAGAACTTAAGAAGATGGTTAAGGGAATTGGGAGAGGATACGGACAAGTATTTTATTCCAGAAGATTGTCCATACACCTACGAAGAGGCAATGACAAGAGATTTAAGGAAGGAGATGAAAAGGCTTAAAGAATAGAATTATATCTCATGAAGCTCTTTATAGTGGAGAGTCCTACTAAAGCTAAGACTATTGCCAAATATCTTGGGAAGGATTGGACAGTAAAAGCTACCTTAGGGCATATTAAGGATCTTCCTGAGGACCATCTTGGTATTGATGAGGAGACCCTAAGGCCCACCTTTGTATGGATTAGAGGCAAAAAGGCCCTTATGGAGCAGATAAAAAGGATAGCTCAAAAGGCGCAGGCTATATATATAGGCACAGACCCAGACCGAGAGGGAGAGGCTATTGCTTACTTTGTTTATAAAGAGCTGGAAAAGCTAAAGAAGCCCATAAGTAGAGTGGTCTTTTATGAGATAACAGAGCGCGCTATAAGGGAGTCTTTGCAGAATCCAAGGGATGTAGATATGAACCTTGTTAAGGCACAGTTTGCCAGAAGAATACTTGACAGGCTTATAGGTTATAAGCTTTCACCCTACCTTTGGAAGGCCTTTAACAAGAATACCCTATCCATAGGCAGGGTTCAATCGCCAGCCTTAAGGCTTATTGTGGAAAGAGAAAAAGAGATACTAAGCTTTAGGAAAAAGGAGTATTACTACATAAAGGTCATCTTTGAAAAGGATGGGATAGAGTTTTCAGCCCTTTGGGACTATAGGTTTGAAAGGCCAGAAAATGCTAAGCCTTACCTTGAGAAGATAAAAGACGCTCTCTTTGAGGTGGTAGAGTATAAGGAGGAGAGAGAAAGAAAGCAACCGCCAGCACCTTTTATAACCTCAAGCTTGCAGGCTACAGCCAACAGTCTATTGGGGATGAGCGTGGAGGAGGTGCAAAGGATCGCCCAAAGGCTATACGAGGAAGGCTATATAACCTATCCAAGAACAGACAGCCATAGGATGAATCCTCAGAAGGCAGAGGAGTTTATGAAATACATTGAAAGGGTTTATGGAAAGGGTTATGTGGGAAGGCTGAGAACCTTTAGGGATAGATCGGTGGCGCAGGGTGCTCATGAGTGTATAAGGCCTACTTCTATAGACTATCCACCTTTGCAAGGCAAAGAAAGAGAGTTGTATGAGCTTATACTGAGGAGAACTCTGGCCAGTCTTATGGCACCAGCCCTTCTTTTAAAGAAGAAGGCTGTTCTTGCACCGCTTTATGAGAGGAAAAAGGGAGAGAATATGATGTTTGTGGCTAAGGGTAGTGAGCTTGTCTTTGAAGGCTACCTTAAAGCCTACCCAGAAGGTTTGGAGCTTGTCAAACTTCCAAACCTCAAAAGGGGTGAGATCCTAAAGCCCAAAAAGATAACCCTTGAAAAGAGGCAAACACAGCCTCCACCAAGGTATACGGAGGGTAGCTTGGTTAAAAAGCTTGAGGAGCTGGGCATAGGCAGGCCGTCCACTTATGCGGTAATAGTCAAAACGCTAAAAGAAAGGGGTTATATTGTGGAAGAAAAGGGTTATCTTAAGCCTACGGAGTTGGCCTTTAAGGTAATGGAATTCATACAGGAAAAGTTTCCAAAGGTTGTTGATTACAAGTTTACAGCGAAGATGGAGGAGGGCCTAGATAAAGTAGAGGAGGGGAAGGAGGATTGGAGGGCCTTGGTAAGGAGCTTCTTCTCTTCCATAGGGGAAGGTCTATAATATTAAAGCTATGGAGAAGGCTAAGATAGGTGTTTTGACCGTTTCAGACAGGGCAAGCAGGGGAGAGTATGAGGACATCAGCGGTAAGTATATCATAGAGTATCTGAAGGATGTTTTGACATCTCCTTTTGAAGTTGTATACAGAATTGTTCCAGATGAACAGGATCTGATAGAGGGAGCTCTTATCCATATGGCCGATGTGGAAGGGTGTTGTCTTATTTTGACCACAGGCGGGACAGGCCCAGCGCCAAGGGATGTTACACCGGAGGCTACCATGAGGGTATGTCAAAAGATTCTTCCGGGGTTTGGAGAGCTTATGAGAGCTGTTTCCTTAAAGCAGGTGCCTACGGCCATCCTATCTCGCCAGATAGCAGGTATAAGAAACAAAACGCTTATCATAAACCTTCCTGGTAGGCCCCAATCCATTAAAGTATGCCTAGATGCGGTGTTTCCAGCCATACCTTACTGCATAGACCTTATAGGTGGTCCATACCTCACCACCGATGAAAGCAAGATAAAGGCCTTTAGGCCTTCAAAGTAGCTTACCTTTTTCTGTAAAACCTCAAAAGCTTTCCATCCCTCGCGTCAATTATGGCCGTTCCCTCCGTACCCCTTACCCTATAGTAGCATTCGCCGGTCTTTTTGTTCTGGGAAAGCTGTGTGGACTGGACTGTTCCAACATACTGCTTTGCACTGCTTATTGCCTGTTCTATGCTTATCACATTTGGACACTCTAGGGCAAAGGCACAGGCTAATGTAAAGAACATCATATACAAAAGCTTCATCTCCCTTACCCCCTGTTTATATCATAAGGGGCCAAAGGCCCCTTTTTATAGGAGCTCTTTTACCTTTCCAACCACCTCGTCGTAGTTGGGCTCTTGAGTTATCTCCGGTACAAGCTGTATGTAAGCTATCTTACCTTCCTTATCAACAACAAAGATAGCCCTTGCAAGTATGCCCTTTAGTGCTCCTTCTGATATAAGCACACCGTACTTTTCCATGTCCCTATAGCGAAAATCGGAGGCTACCACCACATTGCCGATGTTGAAGCTTTCGCAAAATCTCTTTTGAGCGAAGGGAAGGTCCATGGATACCACATAAACCTCCACGCCTTCCATGCCCGCCATAAGTTCGTTAAACTTCTTTGTCTCCGTTTCACATACTGGTGTATCAAGGGAAGGAACGGTTACGATAACTTGCACCTTATCCTTTTTACCGCCTATAGCTATCTCCTGCAGATCCTTTGTGACCACATAGGCCACAGGAGCAGGGTCTCCTACCTTCAAAGTTGGTCCGCAAAGGGCCACAGGATTTCCCTTAAGATTTACAGTCTGTGCCATGGTATAACCTCCTTTTGTTTTTTGGCTATTTTAAAGGTTTTCCTCTGATCCTTCTATGATTTACATCACCGCTTCCTTCATTTTGCTTTCTGCTTCAGCTATGGTCAGCATAGTTTTTAGCACCGAGTCAGGGTTTAAAGATATGCTGTCAATGCCTTGCTCAACCAAAAAGACTGCAAAGTCTGGAAAGTCGGAAGGACCTTGTCCGCATATGCCTACCTTTTTGCCCTTCTCCTTTGCCACCTGTATAAGATGGGCTATAAACCTCTTTACCGCCTCGTTTCTCTCATCGTAAAGATGGGCCACGAGGCCCGAGTCCCTATCAATACCTAAGGTAAGTTGGGTAAGGTCGTTGGAGCCTATGGAAAAGCCGTCAAAGATTTCAGCAAACTTGTCCGCAAGGATAACGTTGCTTGGAAGCTCAGCCATCACATAAACTTCCAGGCCATTCTCCCCTCTCTTTAGACCATATTCTTCCATGACCTTTAGTACCTTTTCACCCTCCTCTGGTGTTCTGCAGAAGGGCACCATAACCTTTGTATTGGTAAGCCCCATCTTATTCCTTACCCTTAGTATGGCTTGACACTCAAGACCAAAGGCCTCTTTGTACGCATCCGAATAGTATCTTGAAGCACCTCTCCAGCCAAGCATAGGATTTTCTTCCTCTGGCTCAAAAAGCTCACCACCTATTAAGCCTTTATACTCGTTGGATTTAAAATCGGAAAACCTCACTATCACTGGGTTAGGATAGAAGGCTGCCGCTATTTTAGCAATACCGTAGGAGAGCTTTTTGACAAAGTATTGTGCCTTGTCCTCATAACCAAAGGTAAGGTTTTCTATATCCTCTATAAGCTTTTGAAGGTTTATCTGCTTTCTATCTTTGCCTTTTGCCAACTTTTCTGAGAGGGGTGGTTTGGCATATCTGTATATGGTTGACATGCTTACATTACCCTTTTCGTCCAAAAGGCCTTGTGCCTTTAACTCTTCGTAAAGCCCCTTTATCTCCTCATAATGAAGCAGTGCCAATGGATGTATCTTTATGTAGTTGGCTATTATGAACTCTTCCCTTGCCAAACCTACACCATCGTTGGGTATGGAAGAGTATTTGAAGGCTGACTCTGGATTTCCAACGTTCATCATAATCTTTGTGCGGGTTTTGGGAAGGCTTTCAAGGTTTATCTCCTCCACCTGATAGGGTACATACCCTTCATAAACATAGCCTATTTCTCCTTCTGCACAAGAAAGGGTCACCTCCATGCCAGTTTTTAGTATCTCAGTGGCCTTATGGGTTCCTACCACAGCAGGAATGCCTAGCTCCCTTGCCACTATGGCTGCATGGGCCGTTCTCCCACCCCTGTTGGTAATTATACCTGAGGCCTTCTTCATTATAGGCTCCCAGTCTGGGTCTGTTATGTCGGTGACGAGTATCTCTCCCTCTTGAAACTGTCCGGCGTCCTTCAGATCATGAATTACCCTCACCCTTCCATGGGCTATCTTATCCCCTACCGCTATACCGTAAACTATCCTCTTTTTTATCCTCTCTTCCAAGGGCTCTGTAAACTTATAAACCTTTAGAATGTTGGCCTCCTTCCTTGAATGTACCGTTTCTGGCCTTGCCTGCACTATAAAAAGCTGGTTAAGAAGGCCATCCTTTGCCCATTCTATATCCATAGGCATCCATCTTCCATTCTTCTTTGAGTAGTACTCCTCTATAAGTATGCCCCACCTTGCCAGCTGTAGTATCTCATCGTCGGATAAGGCAAAGCGTTTTTGCTCTTGCAGAGGCACATTTACGATCTTTACCCTCTCTTGACCCACACCGTATACCATCTTCCTGTCCTTTCTTCCCAACTTCTTCTCTATTATGGCCGAGTAGCCTGCCTGCAGGGTAGGCTTGAACACCATGTATTCATCTGGGGTCACCATACCTTGCACAAGAAGCTCTCCAAGGCCATAAGAGGCGTTTATGACCACCACATCCTTAAAGCCCGATTCTGTATCTATGGTGAACATCACCCCAGAGGCTCCAAGGTCAGACCTTACCATCTTTTGGATACCCATGGCTATACCTACCTTAAAGTGGTCAAAGCCGAAGGATTCTCTGTAGGATATGGCCCTATCGGTAAAGAGGGAGGCAAAGCCATTTTTCACAGCTGTGAGCACATTTTCAGCACCCACCACGTTAAGGTAGGTCTCTTGCTGTCCTGCAAAGGAGGCGTGGGGTAGGTCTTCTGCCGTTGCTGAAGAACGCACAGCCACATCCACAGCAAAGGAACCATACCTTTCAGAAAGCTTTTGATAATACTCTTTTATCCCTTCCTCTATCTCTTTAGGGAAGTCTCCACCCTTTATAAGCTCCCTTATTTGATGTCCTCTTCTTGCAAGGTCCTCCACGTTTTTAGGGTCTAGGCCCTTCAATATTTTCCTTATTTCCTCCTCCAGCCTATTGTACCTTAGAAATTCGTAATAACATTCGGAGGTGACTACAAAGCCATAAGGAACATTTACACCTAGGGAAGAGAGGTTTCTTATCATCTCACCTAAAGAAGCGTTCTTGCCCCCCACCAAGGGTATGTCTTCAATACCCACTTCATCTAACCAAACTAAATACTTCTTCATGTCCTACCTCCTTAGCTTACTACCTTACTAAAGTCTGCAAATCTATTAAAAAGCTTCTTTATTCTATAGAGTAAAGCAAGCCTGTTCCTCCTTATGCTTTCATCCTTGTCCATCACAAGCACCTTATCAAAAAAGTCATCAATGGGTTTTTTAAGGAAGGCAAGGGCCATTGGGTCCTGGACATCTTCCAAAGATTTAAAAGCATTCCAAAGGGCCTTCTCCTCCTCCTCTCTAAATAAGCTTTCATCTACCATATCCTCCTCCCAGTTGGAAGGCAGTATCCTTACCACCCTTCTGTAGGCCTCCACTACCTTCTTAAACTCCTCCTCCTCCCTTACGCTAGCAAGCCTTTTTACTTCCTTTATAATCCCATAGGGTCTCATATGGTCCTTCACTTCCATAACGGCCCTCACAAGGTCATGGCCGTATGGCTCAAGATAGGCCAAAAGCCTTGCCCTTATAAACTCCTCCAACTCCTTAGGCACATCCTCAAGAACCTCTCTGAGATCTATATACCACTGGAAAGCTTCCAACACCGCATATACACCATAAGCCAGCCTTCTCATACCGTATGGATCGGAGCTACCGCTTGGGAGCTCTCCTACAGCCATCAAGGTATGCAAGCTATCAAGCTTGTCCGCCAAAGATAATACGGCAGATACTTCATTAGAAGGCATGGGATCTCCAGGTTTGTTAGGAAGGTAGTGCTCATATAGGGCAAGGGCCACCTCAGGATCCTCTCCTTGCTTTAAGGCATAAACGTATCCCATATAGCCCTGGAGTTCGTCCAACTCTCTTACCATCTGGGTAAGAAGGTCCGCCTTACAGAGGTAGCTAGCTCTCTCTATTTTCCTTTTCTTTTCTTCAGGGAGGCCAAGAAGATCTGCGAGCTTGAGGGCAAGGGCACCCACCCTTTGTACCTTTTCCAACATGCTACCAGCCTTGGGATGAAAGATTACACCAGAGAGGTCCTTTACAAGTTCTTCAAGGGGCCTTTTTAAGTCTTCTCTGTAGAAGAAGAGAGCGTCCTCAAGCCTTGCCCTTATTACCTTCTCATAGCCTTTTACAATAACACTGTCCCTTGGATAGTTGTTGCTTATGGCTATAAAGTAAGGAAGGAGCTTTCCATCCTTTTCCACACAGAAGAACCTTTGATGATGGGCTAGCACTGTTATTATAACCTTTTGGGGAAGCTCAAGATACTTCTCTTCAAACCTTCCCACCACCGCAAAGGGAAACTCTACAAGGTTTGCTACCTCCTCCTCTAGGCCCTCTGGATAAATAGGCCTTCCTCCTAAGGCATAAGCTTCATCCTTTAGGAAGGCTAAGATCACTCCAAGCCTTTCTTTATAGTCTGCTATCACATAGTTGTCCTTAAGAAGGTCTGGATAGCTCTTAGGATCTCTTATCTCTATAGGCCCGGGAGAAAGGATCCTATGTCCATAGGTTATGTTGCTAGCCTTTACCCTTCCAAAGGATAAGGGAACTACCTCTTCTCCATAAAGGGCGCATATCCATCTTATAGGCCTTGAAAACTTAAGGTTTGAGCTATTCCATCTCATAGTCTTAGGAAAAGGCACCGATTGTAAAATCTCTTCAAAGGACTGGGAGAGTTTTTCTAAAGGTGTAGCCTCCCTCTGCACCCTTCTTATAGCCACATAGAGGCCTTCACCCCTTTGAAGATGAACCACCTCATCTAAGCTTGCGGAGTTTCTCTCAAGGAAGGCAAGGAGGGCCTTTGTGGGCCTTCCCTCCTCATAGGCCACCTTTACCGGAGGCCCCCAAACTATCTCCTCCCTTTCCAAAGGTTTATTTTCAAAGTTTTCAACAAGGAAGGCCAGCCTTCTAGGAGTTGAATAGGTCTTTATATCCTGCCTTTGCAAAACTTCTGCAAACCTTTCTTTTAGATAATCCACTGCCTGATTTATCACCCTTGCCGGCAGCTCTTCTGTACCTATCTCTATAAGAAGATCCTTCATTTTACTCACCTGCAAGGCTCAAAGCTTGTGCCATGTTGGCAAAATAGGTGTTAGGAGCTTTATCTTTAACTTTAGAGAGGGTCTCTTGCGCCTCTTTGTCTCTGCCTTCCTTCTTTAGTATTTGAGCCTTCAAAAGCATGGCGCTTGCATAATTAAAATCCTTCTCCCCTATCTTTTCAAGCTCCCTTAGAGCTTCTGCACTTTTCCCCTGTTTAAAAAGGTAATAGGCATACCTTTCTCTGTAAAGGGCAAGGAGGTCTCTATCTTTCAGACTTGTAAGGATTTCTTTCAAGACCTTACCTTCATCCACCCTCTCCTTTGAATTTTCTCCAATGTAGAGTTCATAGGACAAAAACAAAGGCTTAAAAGGTCCAGGAGAACCTTCCTTTTTTATAATCTCCATAGCCTTTGCATAGTTTCCAGCTTGAATTAGCTTACTTATTTCATACTCTTTGTATGAGAGCTTTTCAAGCTTATCCTTTTTGTACTTGTCCCAAAGAAGACCCCCCCCTACCACAAGCAAGACTACTATTATAAGGCCACCAACCTTTAAAACCACATCTTTCATCACTAAAAATTATACCCTAGCCTACTCTTTACATCAAAAACTATGGCGCTTGCTACAAAGATGGAGGATAGGGTTCCCACAAAGATGCCTACCACAAAGGCAAACATGATGTTGGAAAGGGCGGGACCACCAAAGAGGAAAAGGGTAAGGGATACCACAAGGGTGGTCAAAGAGGTCATGAGGGTTCTTGAAAGGGTTTGGTTTATGGATAGGTCAATGATTTCCCCAAAAGGTGTACCCTTTCTCAGGCGCAGATTCTCCCTTATCCTGTCAAAGACTACCACCGTATCGGAGACAGAGTAGCCAGCCACTATAAGAAGGGAAGCCACCACATCAAGGTTTACCTCCCTATAGGTCAAAGAATAGGCACCTACCACTATGAGAACGTCATGCACAAGGGCCAGTATGGCACCAAGGGCCCAAAGGGGCTCAAACCTGTAGCCAAGGTATAAGAGTATGCCCCCTATGGCTACCAATATGGACCATATGGCCTTTTGTCTTAGTTCTGAGGTTATAATACCGCCGATGCTTTCTGATCTTATTAGCTGGTAAGCAGAAAGTTCCTTTAAGCCTTCAAGGGCCTTTTCTGTGGGCTCTCCAAGCCTTAGCTTAATGATGGTGGTGGCTTGGGCTGTATCCTGAACTTGAAAGTGTGAATAGCCAAGACTTTCAAGCTTTTTTCTTACTTCTGCTATGCTTACCTTCTTTTCAAACTTTACCTCCAAAAGGCTACCACCGGTAAAGTCAAGGCCAAGGTTTAGTCCTCTGTAGGCAAGGGAAAAAAGGCTCAAAAGCAGAAGTATTATGGATATAACATAGGCATAGTATCTTAGGCTCATAAAGGGGATGCTTTTCATGGTTATAATTGTAGCATGGTTTATTTGCTTGTGGCTTTGGTGCCTTTGCTTTACCTTTTAAACCTTGGCTACTTTCAGGTTTGGTCTCCCAATGAGGCCTTCTATGCTGATGCTACAAGGACCATGATTCAAAGCGGCAACTTTATAGACCCCTATTACAATGGAGAACTTAGACTAAACAAGCCTCCCATGACCTATTGGCTTGTGGCTATAGGCTACTACCTTTTAGGTATAAACGAGTGGGGCCTAAGGCTTATGCATGCCCTTTTGGGCCTTATGACAGGAATAATCACTCTCCTTATAGCAAAAGAAATAACAGGAAGCTACAAGATAGGCCTTTTTAGCTTTCTCATGCTTACCCTTTCTGTGCAGTTCTTTGCCAACTCTCAATATGCCTCTCCAGAGATTCCTTTCACCTTCTTTATAACCCTAAGCCTATACCTTTGGCTCATCTCTTACAAGAGAAACAGCCTTCTTTTGCTCTTCTTTGCCTTCCTTTCTTCTTCTCTTGCCATGCTTGTAAAAGGTCCTGCAGGCTTTGTACTGCCCGCTGGCATAGTCTTTTTATACTTAGTATTTACAGACCCAAAGGAGCTTTTAAAGCTTAGGTATTACATATTTACTGCAATCTCTTTAGTCCTTGGCCTCTGGTGGCACGCTTATCAGCTTTTGACAAAGGGCCACACCTTTTGGGAAGTCTTCTACAGGGAAAACTTTAAACGAGTTTATGATGGGAAAGACCCCTTTTACTTTTACCTTCTTGACCTCAATGTAAGCTTTTTGCCTTATTCCTTCCTTTTCTTTTTTGCCTTCCTTTGGGTAGTGTTAAAAATCAAAAGAGAATACACCTTTCCCATGGTTTGGCTCCTATTTGTCTACGGCATTTTTAGCCTTGTGGCTCAAAAGATCCCCGTTTATGTGCTTCCTGCCTTTCCTGCCCTTGCCATAATCACCTCTGGCTTTATACTATCCCAAGACTGGGAGAGATTAAAAAGTTATGCTATTCTCTTACTCCTTAGTCTTATATCCATAGCCTTAGCCGTTGGCATCTTCCTTTTCTCCCTGCCTTTGGCCTTCCTTTTACTTGTCCCTCTTCCCTTCTTACTTTTCTTAAAGGACCATAGGCTTTCACCAGCCTTGGCTGGCATGATGTTTATTGTTCTCTTGAAGTTTGGGCTTTTGACAGGTTTGGAGGAAAAAAGAAAGGTAAAAGAACTTGGAGAGTTTATAAAAAAGCTTGACCCTAAGAGTGCTATGCCCGTGTATGAAGTGGGACATTTCCATCATAGCCTACCTTTTTATGTAGAAAGGAAGATAATAAGGGACAAGGAGCCACAGAAGGGGTCCATAGTGGTTTATAAAAGTGGCACCTTTGAAAAATGTAATTCCATAAAAAGCCTTAGACTCTATACAGGTTCGGAAAGCAGGCTTTTTAAATTCCTAATGGATGCCCGCAAAAACAAAAACTTTGAGGAATTTTTTGTATGCCTTTATTGACCTGGCACCTGTATAACTATGAATTCCACCCTTCTGTTGGTAAGCCTACCTATGGATGTTTCGTTGCTTACTATATACCTTTCCTTTCCAAAGCCCACTATCTCTATCCTATCCTCCGGAATCCCAGCCTTTACAAGATAATCTTTTACCGCTTTGGCTCTCTTAAGCGCAAGCCTGTCATTATATGCCTTTGGACCTATGTTGTCTGTGTAGCCCTCAATCCTCACTCTTACGTTTGGGTTTTCCTTTAGGGCTTTTACTACCTCGTTTAGAAGGGGTATGTATTCTCTTTTTATGTTATATCTGTCAAAGTCAAAATGAACCCTTGCTCTGACCATCAGAGGTTCTTCCTTAACAATTGGTTTTTCTTTTGGTATTTCCTCCTTTCTTTCACTTGGTTCCACCTTTGCCTCCTCTGGCCTATAGGCTTCGCCTGTATAACATTCAAGCCTTCCTTCCTTGGCTACATTTACCTTTTCAAGGGCCAGATTTAAATCTGCAAAGGCCTTGTTATAGAACTCCATAAGGTTTGCATAGCTTGGATTTGGTTTAGAAAGTTCGTAGGAAAGGGCTTCATAGTATGCTTCTGCCCTTGCAAGCTCTAAAGGAGCGCAGTTTAGAGCCTTATTTTCCCTCACATACTTGAGCTTTGAGTTGATAGATGCCAAATCAATAGACGGTATATTTTTATTTAAAAAGTTTATCTCATCTAACTCAAACCTTTCTGAAAGAGCCTTGGACAGCGCATTGAAGCTTTTTACCATAAAAAGCTTTGATCCAACTTCATCCATGTTGGAGGCTAGGATGTAAGACACATCTTTAGTAGCTTTTGCCTTTTCAAAGTGATATGGATCCTTCTTATCCACCTTCTTTTCTTTGGCTATCTCTATATTCTTTTGCATCTGGCTTATACCTTCAAGGAGCCTTAGCTGGCTCACCTCCTGGGAAAAGGCCACCACAGAGCCTATTAACAACAGGCCTAGTCTTTTCATATTTCCCTCCTTTTTTTTAAATATTCTACACTAAAATTCTTATACATGAGAGCTGTGTTGCAAAGGGTAAAGGAATCAAGAGTTTATGTGAACGGACAAGAAGTGGCAAGTATTGGTATTGGTCTTAACATACTCCTTGGTGTGGGTGTAGGCGATGATGAAGGGGACGTAAATAAGCTGGTGGAGAAAATAGTGAATCTACGTATATTTGAAGATGACTCTGGAAAGCTTAATTTGTCTTTACTTGATGTGAAGGGTTCTGCCCTAGTCGTCTCCCAGTTTACCCTCTATGCCAATACAAAGAAGGGAAGGAGACCCAGCTTTGAGCTTGCAGAAAGGCCGGAGAGGGCAAAAGAGCTTTATGAGCTTTTTGTGGAAAAGATGTCTAAGTATGTGCCAACCCAGTGTGGCATCTTTGGTGCCATGATGGAGGTTTATATTCTCAACTGGGGGCCCGTGACCATAATCCTTGATAGCAAAGAGCTTTAAAGCTGGATTTCTACAAGCATACTAAAGGGAACCCCTATGCCGCTTAAGAAAAGATGGCCAGGCTTGAGGGTTGGCAAGAGCCTAAGCTGGTCCTCTTGGGGGTATTCAAAGAATTGAGAGACTGCCTCTATATCGTTTTGTGTGATAAGCCTAAAGATGGCTTGAGTGTTTAACTGAGATAACACATACTTGCTTAGGTTTGCTGGTCTTTGGGAGACTGCCACAAGTCCAAGAGAAAACTTCCTTCCTTCCAAAGCTATCTTCTTTGTCATGTTTATGGCAAGGTTTTCCCTGCCTGTAGGCACCTCTGTAGCACCTCTTTCTGGTGCAAAGTTGTGGGCTTCTTCTAAGACTATCAGCCTTCTTTCTGGCTTTAGCCTTGCCATGGAAAGGATTTCTCTTAGTAGGAGGCCCACAAGGTTTAGCCTTGCGGACATATTTACCATATCCTTTAGGTCCACTATGACTATCTCTTTATCCGAGCTTAAGGCCTCCTTCAAAAGCTTGAAAACCTTTGGCTGGTTTTCAAGGACTTCTTCTCCAAGCTCTCTGATTACCATCTCAATCACATCAAGCACATCCCTCCTTAGCCCACCCTTTGAAGCCTCAAGAAGTATATCTTTCAAAGTTTTTTCTCTGTATGCTGATAGGCTCATGCTTGGCTTTAGCTGGCTCCTTATATGTGCCAAAAAACTCCTCTCTTCCTCACTCCTTTCTTGAAGCACAAAGCCATAATCTCTAAAAAGTTCCTTTATATCCTCCGTCCAAAGGGGAAGAAGAGTGTATGGTAGCTTTGCATGATGAACCCTTTGAGGATCAAGCTTGTTAATGTATTCACCAAAGAGGTCAAAGATGATAACCTTACAGCTATTTGGTGGAATGGCGGACACGAGTCTTGACACAAAGGTGGTTTTTCCAGAGCCTGTGGTTCCAAGGATTGCCATATGCATGGAAGTGAGCTTTGCAAGGTCTATATAAACGTCCACATCCTTTCCAAGCAGACTTCCAACCCTGAGGGGTATGTCCATAGAATAGCCCGAAAGGTTTGTCTTCATTATCTTTTGAAGGTCCGGCTCTTCTTCCCTCACAGGAAGAAGCTGGTCGCCAAGTGAAAGGCTCCTTAGGGGAGTGCCAAAGTATCCTTCCTTTTCACCTCTTAGCTCAAGAAGAACCTTAACCTTTCCCATGTAGCCACCAGATCTTATCAAGGAGGTCCTAAGGTAGGCCAAAAGCCATAGCTTATCCTTGTAGAAGCTTTCCGGAACAATAAAGGACTGGCTTTGGGTATAAACCTTAGTAAGCTTACAAAGAAGCTTGTAGCCTTCCTTTTCTACCCATAAGAAGGTCTGCTCTGGTATGTTCTCAAAAAGAAAGGCTGTTGCTTCGGTAGAAGATTCAACAGAAATAACTACAGCCAAAGCATCCTTAAGTAGCCTTACAGAATGCCTTTTGAAGTCTTCAAAAAGCTCGGAGAACTTCTTTACATCCTCACCTTCAATGAGGACCATAGCCTCAAGGTTTCCCTCCTCCCGCATGCCCGCACCGGTTAGGTTGGCAGAGCCCACAAGAGCCAAAAGGTCATCCACTATTACAAGCTTTGCATGAAGCCTATCGCTAATATAAACATCCGCTCCAAACTTATTTAAGGTTCTAAAGGTCCCTTCTCCAGTGATGGCTAAATCTTTTAGCTCTTGAGACCTAAGTATTACTTCAATCTTTATACTCTTTGGCAAGACTTCTAAAAGCTTTTCCAAAAGACATTCTTCAATCCATGGAGAGGCTATCTTCAGGCTTTTTCTTGCCCCAGCTACCCTTTCTTTTAACTTTTCAAAGAGCTCTTTCATTCAAAATCAGACCATAGCTTGAAGACCTTCACCAACTCGGATGTCCTTCTTCTTAGGTCTTCCATGCTTCCTCTGTTATCCACTATAAAGTTGGCATACCTTAACTTTTCCTCTGGTGCCATCTGGTATCTCCATCTTCTTTCAAAATCCTCAGGACTATAGCCCGCCTTTATTGCCCTCTCTTTACATATTTCATAGGGTGCATAGACCAAAACGGTAGCATGATAATTTTTATACGTGCCCTTTTCAATAAGCAAGCTAGCCTCTACCACCACCACGCTATTTGATGGCAACTTTTCAAACTCTTCTTCTAGCTTTCTATAGAGGGCCTCGTGGGTTATATCCTCCAATATTCTTAGCTTTTCTTCCTTCTCAAAGACCACGTCAGCCAATTTCTTCCTGTCAATGTTTCCTGCCTCATCCAATATCTCTTTGCCAAAGGCTTCTACCACCTTCTTATAAACTTCTCCCTTTTCTTCGTAAAACTGTCTTATTATGCTATCTGCATCAAAGACATAAAAGCCTGCCTCTTGGAAGATCTTCCCTACCGTTGATTTGCCAGAAGCCAGGTTTCCAGTAAGAGCTATCTTTATCATAAGAAATATTTTAAAACAGTCTCTATCATCCCCCGTATTCTCTGCTGGCTATATAGCGTATCCATTTTAATGGGCTTACGGGACCTTCTGGAGATATGCCAAAGAAAAGGGTAAGAAAAGCCGTTATTAAGGGAGGTATGAGCATAAGAGGGCTTACCTCTAATTTTCTTCCTTTTACTTCCTCTTTAATTTTACCAAACCAAGCTTTAAAGACTATGGGAATAAGATAAAGGGTGCTTAGGATAGAGCTAATATAGAAAACGTAAACAACCCACTCTTCCCCCGCACTTTTAGCTCCAGCTTCCAAATATTTCTTTGTTAAATATCCAGCAGTCATTGGCACGCCTATGAGGCCAAGGGATGCTATGGTAAAAGCAAGAGTGGTAAAGGGCATTCTTCTACCAACTCCGTCCAACTCCTTAAATTTATGCACATCATATTTTTCTGCGTAATTACCCAGGCACATAAAAAGGGTTATCTTCATTATGCCGTGATTGACAAGATGCAAAAGGGCACCCATGGTAGAAAGCTGCCCAGGCAATAAAACACCCAGAATTATATAGGATATGTGGCTTATGGTAGAATAAGCTAACCTTTTCTTTAACTCCTCCTGAAAGATGGCCATGGATGAACCAAAAAGTATGGTAAAGGCCGTAAGGTAAGCCAATGGTTGCCACAGATTCATACTCTGTACCAAGTCAACACCATAGAGTTCATACACAAGCCTAACAATACCAAAAGCTCCCGCCTTCACTACAGCGACAGCATGCAGTAGAGCACTTACGGGAGCAGGGGCTACCATAGCTTTAGTTAACCATTGATGTAATGGAAAAACTGCAGACTTTACAGCCATTGCAAAGAAAAAGCCATAAAAGAGGATCTTAGCCATAAGAGAGTTTTCCATGGCCCAATTTTTTACCTTTGGATTTCCTCCTGTATAAAAGTTGCCATCTCCCACAAACACATAAAGGAGAACAAGACATAGCATAAAGAGGGAGCCGCCGAGAATGGTATAAAGGAGATAAATCCCGCCAGCTTTTAAAGCTTTTGATGTGCCTCTATGCACTACCAATGGATAAGTGCTAAGTGTAAGAAGCTCATAGAATAGAAAAAAAGTAAATATATTGCCTGCAAGAGCTATACCCATAGTAGAGGTAACTGCAAGATTAAAGAAGGTAAAAAACCTTCTTCTATTGGGAGATCCTTCAAGATATCCTATGGCATAGATAGTAGTAAGGAGCCAAAGAAAAGAGGATAAACTAACAAAAAGAAGAGCAAGGGGGTCTATTCTTAGATAAAAATCTGCAAAGGGTACCATAGGATAGCGTATTTCAAAGGTAATTCCCTTGTATACACTCCATATAAGGTAAGAAATAACAAATAGTTTGTAAACAGCGGCTACAACATTTACCAAACTTCTTAGAAATACTCTCTCCTCCTTAAGTAAGCTTATAATGATGCTTGCAAAAAAGGAGCTCAGTAATAAGCTTAAAACCGCCAATTTTTCCATGTTTATCTCCTTGCAATTCCTTCAAGTAAAAAGCCTGTTATCATTCCAGAAGAAAAGGCTAAAAAGCCAAGCAAGAAGGCAGATATCTCCATAAGCTGTGGTATTGGCTTATCGTAAAATTTGGTAGGATGAGAGGAAAAGCACTCTTTCCAGATGGGATACACGTACAAGCTTGCAAGCAAACTCCCTAAAAGCATTATTCCACCATGAAGGAAAAAGCCAAGCTTGATAGAAAGCTCCAGAAAGAGAAACTTAGCCACAAAGCCTGCACTTAAAGGAAGGCCTATCAAAGTAGCACCAGAAAAGAAGAGGGCAAAGAAGGTGAATGGGTGGCTATGGGCAAAGCCAGGCATGTATGAAAGCTCATCCCTTTTTGCCACGTATATAGCATTCCCAGAAGATAGGAACATGCTTGCCTTTGCAAGAGCGTGGGAAAAGACTTGAAGGGCAAAGGCTTGAAACACTGCTTCTTTAAGCATCCCACCATGATAATAAATGGGGGCCATAAGGAAAAGATAACCCATCTGGGCAACGGTAGAATAAGCCAAGAGCCTTTTTATAGTCTTTTGTCTTATAGCATAGTAGGATCCTATAAAGATAGCCAGCGCACCCATTATGCTTAAAACTATACTAAGATACTCAAGGCTTTTATCCTTAGGCAACACCTCCATCCAAAGTCTTAGCATAAGGTATGCAGGTGGCTTTATCACTAAGGAAGATAAAAGGGCGCTTGCGGGTGCCACCGTGCTTGAATGAGCTGGGGGTAGCCAAAAGTGGAAGGGTAAGAGGGCAGATTTTATAGCAAGGGCTATGGTTATGGGAAAAAGGGCATAGATAAACTCTTGAGTGTCAGAAAGCTTTTGCGATAGTAAGCTCATACTAAGCACACCATAGTTGGCATAGAGCATGGCAATGCCAAGCAGGTAAAACATAGAGGCAAGTATGGAAAGGAAAAGGTAGTTTAAAGATGCTTTTATGGCTTTTTTGTATCCCGGAAGGGCGACCAGGATAACAGCGGTAAGAGAAAGCACCTCAAGGGCAACGTACAGGTTAAAAAGGTCTTCAGAGAGGAAAAAGGCGTTCAAACCAGCCCACAGAAAGAAGAAGAAAAACCAAAAGAACCTACCTTGTCTTTTATACTCTACGTTAAAGAAGCTAATAGAGTAGAGGGCTACAAAAAGGCTAACGATTCCAATCATAAGCAGGAAAAAACCGCTAAGGCCATCTAAACGGAGACCTATGCCTAAGGGTGGGGTCCATCCACCTATCCATTGATAAAGAGGTGTGTTATCCCTTAAAGTGTAAAGGAAAGAATATACAGACAACAAGAAGGAAAGGAGGCTGAAGGCTAAGGCTATGTAAACCCTGATAGGGCTTATAAGGGAAAAGATGGATGCCAAAAGGGGAAGGACTATCAAATAGCCCAAATCAAAGGAGATCATTCCTCCTCCTTGTTAAGGTGTAGTATTAGTGAGACGGCTATGGCAGTTGCACTCACGGCTACCACTATACCGGTCAATACAAGGGCATGAGGCACAGGGTCTGGGCTTTCTGTATTGGTATTTTTTGCAGTAGTTATAAAGAAAAGGAACACTCCAGAACCAAGTATGTTTAAGGCTATAAGGCGCTTTACATAATTCCTTGCCACTATAAAGTGATAGAGGCTTATAATCACAAGAAGAATAGCCAAAATGTAGTAAAACCATATCATAGCTTACCCCTGTAGGCAGTGTATAGAAGAAAGGCTGTAGATATCCATATGGAGAGTTCAATAATCATTATAGAAATGGTAGAAAGTTCAAGGGGATAGGTAAGAAAGCCATAGCCCAAAAGGGCATACAGTAGTCCAATCAAGGAGAAAACACCCAAGCCAGCCATCATAAAGATGTATATTATTGAAGCTTTTAAAGGTAAGGCTTGGCCAGCCAAGGCAAAAATCACAAGACCACCAGCGAGTAAAGCACCACCTTGAAAGGCACCACCTACAGAGAAGGTTCCAAGGTAGGTAATGTATAAGGAGAAGAAAACTATAAAGGGCAATAAAAGCCTTGAAAAACCTTTCAAAAGTGGATTATCCCAGTAATAAGCCTCCCTTTTTAGACCAAGAGATAAAAGGCCGAATATAGCCAAAGTAATAACACCCACTTCAAGCAAGGTATCATAGCCTCTAAAGTTAAGAAGGACGGCATTTACCGCACTATCCACACCACTCTTATGTAGGTTTTCAAAGACAAGACTGGCAATCCTATCTTGTCTTTCTATAGTGGTAAGGTGAAAAAGCATAAAGATGAGAATTAAAAAGGAGATAAAGCCAGCCCAAAGTCTGGTAAAGGTAAAAGCTTTAAGATCTTTTTGCTTTGAACCTTTCACAAGCTTGAAGATTAAAAGGCCCGTTATGGCAGAACCAAGTATGATCTCCACCAAGGCTACATCTGGAGCCTCAAGGCGCACCCATATTAGACCACTCAAAAAGCCAAAGATTATGAAAAACACCCCACTTTTCATCGTATCTTTGCTGTGTAAAGAGAGAAGAGCTGAGACAAAAAGCATAAGGCCCAAAGCCAAGTCAAGCATATCTTTTTTTCCTGTTTGCCAAAGCATAACCAACAAGGGCGCTGTAGGAGATGGCTAAAAGCCAAACAAGGAGTAGCTTTATCCAATGGGATAAAAGGTCTGTGGATAATATACAGGATAGGACGATAAAACCAAAGCCAAGTACATCGGCTTTTGTAAGAGCATGAAGCCTGCTGTAGGTATCTTTTAACCTTATAAGACCTATACTACCCGCAAGTAAAAAGATAGCACCTATAAACATAAAGGCTATGGAAAGGATTTCAAATGCCATCCTTAGACTTCCCTAAAATTATTATAGCAAAGGCAACGCCAACCACGCCTGCAAGAAGGGCAAAACCAAGGGCTAAATTTATGTAGTAAGCCTCTTTTGTAATCTTAAAAAAGGCAAGGAGTAAAGCAGTGCCACCCGTACCAAGCAGTAAAGAAGCCATCATACTATCCACCAACTCTGGACCTCTAAAAACCCTTACAAGTCCAAGCAGGAGGTTTAACACAAGCAAAAACAATAGAAGACCGTATACCAAATCCATCATGTAAATATTTTATCTATAAGGCTTTCCATATACTTGAGCTTTTCCTCATCGTAGCTGTTTTTGTCAAGGGTGTGTATCAAAATAGTATCCTCTCCTATTTCAACAGAAAGAGTGCCGGGTGTTAGGTTTATTACCATAGAAAGTAAGAATTTTACTACTTGCTTGTTTGTGTTTAACTTATAAATAACAAAGCCTGGGTCTACCAGAAGCTTGGGGCTTAGCACCCTTCTTGCCACATCCAAACCGCTGAGGAAAGATTGGCCGAGGAAATAAAATAAGAACCTCGTAAGAGCAAAAAAGTTTATTGGAGGAAGTTTTATATTTAGGAGTTTATGAGTCAACAGTGCAGAAGATACAGCAATAGCGCCAAAAAATAAGGACTTCCACTCAATGCCCGCAACAAAAATCCACAGCAGGCTGTAGAATGCAGCAAGTGCAATCATGGTTATATTTTATCCTAGGAGGTGGTCATGAAAAAGTTAGTTATTTTTACGGTTTTAATAAACTTATCCTTTGCCAGTGATGGCGAGATGATATTCAAAAACTCCTGCATGAGATGCCACACGGAAAAAGACAAAAAACCACTTAGCTACCTAAAGGAAAAGTATAAGGGCAGGCCGGAGGCCGTTATGGAGCTTGCTAAAAGGTGTCCATGGGGTAGAGGCCTTTCAAACATGGAGATAGAGATCGTAAGCAAGTGGTTGGCAGGTAAGGAATAAAAAGTTATAATTACTCTCATGCTTACACCTTATGAGGAGGCCTTTGAACTACTTATCCAGAGGGTGGAAAGGCTTCCCACAGAAAAGATTCTACTGTGGAATGCCTTGGGAAGGGTCCTTGCGGAAGATGTATATGCGGACAGGGACAATCCGGCCTTTGACAACTCTGCAATGGACGGCTATGCCATAAGGTCGGAGGACCTAGAAAACTTGCCTGCAAGGCTTAAGGTTGTGGGCGAGGTGCCAGCTGGTGGCGAGTGGAAGGGCGTGGTAGAAAGGGGCTGTGCCATAAAGATATTTACCGGCGCACCCATACCAAATGGTGCGGATGCGGTGGTGCCAGTGGAGTTTGTAAGGGAGGAAGGGGAGTATATAATCGTTGAAAAGCCCTTTAAAAAGGGTGCCAACGTAAGATACAAGGGCGAGGAGATAAAGGCTGGAGACATATTACTAAAAGCTGGAACAAGGATAAGGGGGTATGAAATAGGTCTTTTGGCCTTTGCCAACAAGGTTTTTGTGGAAGTTTATCAGAGGCCAAGGGTGGCCATACTCTCCACGGGAGATGAGATAAAAGAGCCAGGGGAGACGATAGAAAAGCCTTCACAGATAAGAAGCACAAACAACCACCTTTTGTATGCCAAGGCCTTGGAGCTTGGCTGTGAGGTCCACCAGCTTGGCATTGTTCCAGACAATCCAGAGCTTATAGCCAAAGCCCTTGAAAGGGTGGAAGATTATCATGTTTTTATAACCACCGGTGGTGTCTCCGCTGGTGATAAGGACTTTGTGCATAAGCTTGTAAAGGAGATGGGCTTTGAGGTGGTTTTTCATAAGCTAAGGATAAAGCCTGCCAAGCCCGTGCTTTTTGCAAAAAAGGACAAAACCCTCTTTTTTGGACTTCCGGGAAATCCTGTATCTTGTGCCATGGCCTTTGACCTTCTTGTTAAACCAGCCTTGTTAAAGATGCAAGGTGTGGAAAACTTCAAACCGCAAGCCTATAAGGCAGAGCTTTTAAGGGACTTCTCACGAAGGGATGCGGAGCGTAGGGAGTTTGTGAGGGCAAGGTTCATACAGAAGGATGGGAAATTATACTGCGATTATTCACCAAAGACCCAGTCCCATATGCTGACTTCCTATGTGGATGCCAACTGTTATATGGTGGTTTATGAAGGGGTAAAGGAGATAAGGGCTGGGCAGGAGGTGGATATCCTGCCATTTGATTGGTAATCAGAACCTTATAACAGTCCTTTTCCTTTCCATATAGCCCTTCCTTAGCTTGTAGCCTTCCTCTGGATATAGGCCATAGAAGAGGTTTTGCACGTGGTTTCCTTCAACAAAGAAGCACCACCTTTCCAAAAGGCTACCTATTACAAGGCTTGCAAAGGTTATGGTATAAAAGACATAGTTGTGATTGCCCGTGATCCAAGAGTATAGCACAAGGAATAGGGGGACCACAAAGGTCAAAATATAAGCCACTGGAAGCACAGACCCAAGAATATCCTTACCCTTTTTGTAATAAAACTCTGTGGTGCAGTAGTTGTTGGTGGTAGTGCCCGTATCCAGAACCCTTATGGGTCTGTTGTGGGGAAGGTTTAGGGCTTCATTTATGGTGGGCCTTGAAATGATAAACTGTCTTATGTTAAAAGCTATTCTAAAGGCAAGCCCAAGGGAGACAAAGAGGAAGGTAAGGAAAAGATAGTTGGGTATGAACTCTGGCTTGTAATGGTATGTTAGGGCCAAAAAGGCGGAAGAGCCAAGCATAAGGTACATGTTAAGGTAGTATAGGACGGTGAGGGGTGTGTGCCACTCAAGGACGAACCTGTTGCTTGCATATATCATGGCTGTGGAAAAGGCGGAAAGCCAACCAAGTATGTAGGCTATTATTCCAAAGGTGTGTTGCACAAAAGGTGAAGCGTTCAAGTAGTAGCTTATACCATAAAGGAGGAGCATGAATCCATAGGCACCACTAAAGACGGCCTCACGGGAAAGCCAAGAGGTATGGAAGCGCTTTATGGCCTTCCAAGCCCTAAGCTTGTGTCCAAGGTGGAAGCTTGCACCTATGGCACCAAGTCCTATTAGCACCAAAGAAATTATAAGGGCGGTTAGCACAGCCTCCCTTGGCATGGCCGTGTTTTTACCAAAGAGGGTCAAAAATTCCATAAAGTAAACAAAGTTAAAAAGGCCTATGGATGTGCCAGCCGTTAAAAAGAACCATATGAGGGACAGGGGTGGATGCATCCTTCTACCTCCTTTAGAATATTATAGCTTTACATCCTTTATCCAGTCCCAGTTTTCTATGGTCCACTCCACAGTCCTTTTTATACCTTCCTCAAGGCTCACCCTTGGTTCCCAGCCAAGAAGGCTTTTAGCCTTGCTTATATCAGCCCAAGTGGCCTTCATATCAGCCTTGTGAAAGTCCCTCATTTCAAGCTTTGCCTTCTTGCCCGTGTATTTTTCTATAAGGCCTATCATCTCTAAGAGGCTGTGAGGCCTGTTGTTGCCAAGGTTTATGATCTCATAGCCCAAGGGCCTTGTGGCCAGGATGGTGCCTTCTGCAATATCATCTATGTAGGTAAAGTCCCTGCTCTGAGATCCATCGCCAAAGACTTCTAAAGGTTTATCTTCCAATATCCACTTTATGAACCTAAAGACGCTCATGTCTGGCCTTCCCGCTGGGCCATAGACGGTAAAATATCGGACTACAGAAACATCAATACCATAAAGGTAATGGTAGGTATAGCAAAGCACTTCTGCAGACTTTTTGGAGGCTGCATAGGGTGATATAGGTGTGTTTACAGGTAGGTCTTCACTAAAAGGCATATTTTGGCCAGCGTAGATGGAGGAGGTGGAGGCAAGTACAAACTTCTTTACCCCAAAATCCTTACACAATTCAAGAAGGTTAAGGGTGCCAATAACGTTGGTCGTAAAGTATACATAAGGGTTCTCCATAGAATATCTCACACCCGCCCTTGCAGCCTCGTTTATAACACAGTCAAAGGAGTGCTTTTTAAAGATATCCTTTAGCTCCTCTCTACTCTCTATGTCAACCTTATAAAACACAAAGTTGGGATATTCTTTTAGCCTTTCCAGCCTGTAGGCCTTTACTCTAATATCGTAGTAATCGTTAAGGTTGTCTACACCTACTACCTTATGACCCCTTTCTAAAAGCTTTTCGGAAACCTTCCAGCCTATAAAGCCAGCACAACCTGTAACAAGAAAGGATTGCATAAATGGAATTTTATCACAGCCTTAGGAGTTTAAAAGCCAAAGGTCATTGGAATATCCATATTAACGTCCTTCACTTCCTTTATTTCAGGAAACTTGCTTTTTAGTGCCCTTTCTATGCCCGCCTTTAGCGTGAGCACAGACATACCACAGCCAGAACAAGCTCCTATCATCCTCACTAGAACGGTGCCATCCTCCTTTACATCCACAAGCTCTACATCGCCACCGTCAAACCTCAAGGCTGGCCTAATCTCATCAAGCACAGCTTCAATCTCTTCCCTTGTTGGCATAGCCATTTTTGCTCCTCCTTACAAAGTTTTTTAACTAAACTATTAGTATATGGAGAGAAAGGATGTAAGCAATGAGGAAAATCAGTATGTGGTTATAGGAAAGGTAGTTGATACTTACGGTCTTAAAGGAGATTTAAAGGTAGAGCCCTACCTTAAGCCAAAGCATTGGCAGAAGATAAAAAGGGTATTTTTAAAACACAGGCAAAAAGGTTATATAGCTTTTGACCTTGTTATGGTAAAACCCCATGGAACAAGGTACCTGCTTTTACACTTTGAAGGCTATGATAGCTTGAGTCAAGTGGAAAGGTTTAAAGGAGCGAAGATCTTCTTACCAAGAGATGAGATACCACCAAGGGAAGAGGATGAGTATTATTACTTTGAGCTTGAAGGTCTTGAGGTGTTCACCGAAAGTGGGAAGTCTATGGGAAAGATCACAGGCATTTTAGAACAGAGACCTTACGATCTTTTAGAGATAGACAACGGAAGGCTTTACATACCCTTCGTGAAGGCCTTGGTAAAAGAGGTAAAATTAGAAGAGGGAAAGGTGGTGGTTGATGAGAGCCTTTCAGACCTTTAGTGTCTTTTTGCCCATGTTATGGACCCAAAATGTATCTCCATACTAGCCTGACCTATTGCCTCCGATAAGGAAGGATGGGAATACATGGCCTTGGAAAGAAAATCTACTTTTAGGCCAGCCTTCATTACGTGTAGAAACTGGTGCAGTAGTTCCCCAGCATGAGGACCGACTATATGACAACCTAAAAGTCTTCCTTCATTGTCGGCCACTATTCTTACAAAACCTTCATTTTCTCCATCATCCATAGCCTTTGGATTGGACACAAAAGAGACCACACCAACTTTTACATCGTAGCCTTCTTCCTCAGCTTGGTCTTCCGTAAGTCCTACACTTGCAACTTCATAAGCAGAGTAGATGATCTTCGGCACTATCCTTTCATCCCTTTTTAGTTCTTCCTCACCAAGCATGTGGCTTATGGCCACCTTTGCCTCATACATAGATTTGTGGGCAAGCATCAAGGGAGAGGTTATATCGCCGCAGGCGTAGATGTTTGGAATGCTCGTTTGACAAAATTCGTTTACCTTTATAAAGCCTTTAGCATCTCTTTCTACCCCCACCTCCTCAAGGCCTATGCCTTCTGTGTTTGGTTTCCTTCCTACACCAAGAAGGATAATATCAACCCTTACTTCAGAGCCATCGGAGAGTAAGGCCTCTACACCACCTTCGCAAACTTCCCAGTTTTGCACCGTTGTCTTTAGCCTCACATCTACTCCCAACTTTTTAAGCTTTCTTGCAAGATATCTAGAGGACTCCTCTGGAATGTCTGCAGAAGGAAGGAGTCTCTCCTTTATCTCTACAAGGATTACCTCAGATCCATACATCCTGAATATGTAAGCAAACTCCACACCAACCGCTCCCCCACCCACTATTAGAATCCTTTTAGGAAACCCTTCCAAATTCCATATCTGGTCTGTATCATAAACATGTTTACCGTCTGGTATAAGATTTCCTAGGGCTGTAGTAGAAGAGCCAGTGGCCAAAAGTATATACCTACCTTTTAACTCTTCTCCGGAAGGTTCTACAACCACCGTGTTTTTATCCTTTAGTACACCTTTGCCGTAAAATATGGGGATCTTCAGGTGTTGAGCAAACTTTTTAAAGTTTTCTCTTATGGTAATAACAACCCTATCCCTACCTTCTTTTAGCTTTGACATATCAAGGTCGTAGCCCTTTAGAAATATGCCATATTCCTTTAGCCTTTCAAACTTTTCTAACATATATGCTCCATATCTCATATACTTTGACGGTATACATCCTCTATTTAGACAGTTTCCACCCACAGTATCTGGGCTTAGCTCCACAAGGGCTACCTTCATACCCCTTCTATGGGCATACAATGCTCCTTCGTAGCCCCCACTTCCCGCACCTACTATGATAAGGTCATACATTCTTCTTCCTCCTTTCCTTATAGACCGATTGCCTACAGCTTTTGATGATCTTTTTATACTTGTAATAAACCGATGGTATGTTTATAGGAAGTTTATAGTATCTCTCGAGCATGATCATAATCTCCTCAGTGGTCATGTATTTGTGGTTCCTTATTAAACTTTTTATATACTTTACTATACGCGTCTCACGCATAACAGGCTTTAACTATTTTACACTAAAACTACAGATTTTCAAAGATTTCTGATATTTGTCATTGAAGTTGAAAAAAGACAAGTATAAAGTGTGAAAAATGCAACAGGAGCATTGGGATTTTATAAATATTCTGGTCATAGTGGCAAGGTTCATTCAAGTATTAGGCTTCTTTTTTGCTATCCTTATGCTTATAAAGGAGTTTCCATTGACCTACACCTTTGCAGTTTTTTCTATAAACCTTGTAGGCTTTTTCTTAATACTAGCTGGAATTTTGGCAAAGATATTTACTCTTAAGGAAGTCCTTTTAGCGGATGCTATTATTATAGGTGCTAGTATGGCTCTTTTCATAAAGGCATATAAGGTAAAGAAGGAAAAAGAAAAGTTTCCTGCACCACCAAAGAAGGGAACACGCTGTCCTGTATGTGGAGCATATATACACCCCCATATGGATTACTGTGTGCTCATGGATAGCAAAACACTCCTTTACTTTGACAGTAAGGACCACCTTTTGGCCTTTTTACAAGAGCCACACAGATACAAAATTTCAAAGGAGATTAACTATGATGGAGTAAAAAGGATTTGTTTTGATAAAAAGGAAGGTTGGATAGAGTGGGGGCAAAGCCCCCAAGAGCTTACTTTATAAAATCCTTTAGAGCTTCGTAGGCTTTCATAGCCTTTTCAAACCTTTCGTTTATCACATCCCAGTTTAGGTTTTGTAAAAAGGCATCTATATAAGGGGGTCTTTTGTTCTTGTAATCTACATAATAGGCATGCTCGTAAGTATCTAAGACTATTATAGGTATAAGGCCGGTGTAGTTATAAACGTTGTGAGCATCAAGACCGTTTACTACAAGCCTTCCAGAGAATATGTCAAGACCCAATATGGCCCATCCCCTAAAAGCCACACCCGCTGCTTTTATCTCTTGAACACAGGCATCCCAAGAACCAAAATCCTCCTCCACCTTCTTCTTGAAGGCCTCCGATGGCTGTCCCTTTGCTCCAAGGTGTCCAAAATATAGCTCATGGAGCACCACACCCATGTAATTGAAGGTCTCTTCTACCTTTAGTTCTCTGTACTCAGAATAATTTTGATTTGCCTTGCTCCTGTCGGAGAAGTTAAGGTCTGCAAGCTTCTCTTGGATTTCGTTATACTTAGCCACATAGCCCTTATAATGAGCTTCAAAATGAGGCTCTATTTGCTCGTTAGAGATGCCGTTGAGGTTGGAAGGCTTTAGATGGTCCTTTGGCTGCAGCTTATGAACTGGCATGGTTCCACCTCCTTGCAGTTTTATAGCACATTATAAACCTTCTCAAAATACACAAAATATGAGAAAGCTCAATATAGCTTAGTGGTGATTGTGCATATGTCCACCCATGCCCTTCTTTACAGGAGCTTGCACCTTTATCTCTCCAGACTTTTCAAACTTGAGGGTCATCTCCACCTTATCCCCTTCCTTCAAAGGTCTGTTTAAGTTTATGAGCATAATGTGGTAGCCTCCAGGCTTTAGTTCTACCTTTCCCCCTGCTGGCACTTCAATGGCCTTCACCCTTCTCATTTTCCCTTCTATGGTTTCATGTATCTCTGTTATCTTAGATGCATTGCTTATGGCATCCAAAAGTCTGTCCGCTTCTTTACCCTTGTTCTCTATCACCATGTAAGCTGCCGACATTTTAGACGTGGGTGGCACTTCTCTTACCCAAGCATCTTTTACTTCAATCCTTGGTTGTGCAAAGACAAAGGCTGTCATAAGAAGACTGCCAAGCATAAACCTCTTCATCCCTTTCACCTCCTGGTGAATTTAAAGATAATTTTATGGGATATTTTGTGAATATTCAATTAAAGCCAGCCCGGCGGGATTCGAACCCGCAACCTTGGGATCCGTAGTCCCACGCTCTATCCAGTTGAGCTACGGGCCGTTTGGTATATATTATATGCCATAATGGTAAAGGATACCATAGACCCACTGGCCCTTCAATACGACTTTGCCAAGAGATACTTCAAAGAATTCTTATCACAAAGACATTACCTACTACCTTACCTGCACCCATCCAAAACACCCCTCTTGCTTGTAGATCTTCATGGTGTTAAAAGTCGGTATTTGGAAATTAAGTACCATTTTCCACAGTTTAAGGTTTATTACGCGGTTAAAGCCAACGATCACATAGACATACTCAGAACGCTTGCAGAATTAGGCTGTGGTTTTGAAGTGGCTTCTATTCAAGAACTTGAAAGGGTTTTGAGCCTGGGTGTAAAGGGGGACAGGATCATATCCAGCAATCCAGTTAAACCACCAGATTTTATAGATTTCTGCTATAGGTCTGGTGTAAACAGGTTTGCCATAGATTCCTTTACAGAGGTGGATAAGATAGCGAAGATAGCTCCAAGATCAAGGGTTTACGTTAGGCTTGAGGTTCCCAATGAGGGAAGCGATTGGCCCCTTTCAAAGAAGTTTGGCGTAGATGTGGATGTGGCTCTTGACTTACTTGAGTACGCACAGGAAAGAGGTCTTATTCCTTACGGTATTACTTTCCATGTTGGATCACAGTGCAACAACTTTAGAAACTGGCTTATAGGTATAAAAAGGGCAAGCGAACTTTGGCAGAAGGCAAAGCTTAAAGGCTTAAGGTTGCAGATGCTTAATATTGGCGGCGGAATTCCCGTCAAATATACCTACGAAGCTCTAAAGGTGGAAGACATAGCCTACTATGTAAAAGGTCTTATACAGAAGTTTATGCCTAATGTGCCTCATGAACTTCAGATGGAGCCAGGTAGAGGTATGGTGGGGGACCAGGGGATAATGGTATGTAGGGTAATAGGGAAGGCAAAAAGAGGGGGAGAGAACTGGCTTTATATAGACACGGGTGTATTCAACGGCTTGGCAGAAGCTTTGGGTGGTATAAGATATCCCTTTTACATGGAAAGGGAGGGAGAGTTAAAAGAGTGGACCATAGGCGGTATCTCATGTGATAGTATGGATGTGATAGCACGCATGGTACCACTACCAGAGCCAGAAGTAGGAGACTACATATACATCCTTTCCGCTGGGGCTTACACAACTGTATATGCAGCAGAGTTTAACGGCTTTCCTAAGCCTGAGGTTCTATGTGTTTAAAATCAATGATAAAAAGCCCTTTTTCGTCTTTTTGTAAACTAACCAAAGCCCTTAGATATTTTTCAACTTCCTTTAGAAAAGCATCCTCCACAAAGGGTGCATTCAGAAGTATGAACGTTCCCTCCTCTAATAGCCTTTTAAGATATTCCATTTCTCTACTAGCTGATACTTCTCTTTGCGATATGAAAATTATATCTGGATTTATATAAAACGCATCCTTTAACCCTTCTTCAAAGCTTTCCACGTCTGTTCCAATCTCCCTTTGTATCACAAGAGATTGCCCGTGTTTCAAAAGGAAGTTCAAAGGACTTTCAAGTATATATATCACTTTACTGTTCAATTCACAATAGTTTTGCAAAAAGGAATAAATGAAAGTACTTGACATAACTTGATTTTTACATTGAAAGACTATTATACCAGAGTTATAAAGTCTCATAATTTCTTCCAACTTTTCAACCTTACCTTTATCTTGGCATATATGTTGAATACTAGGTATATGGAAAGGAGTCTTTATTATATGAACCACATAACTCCCTCTTTGGGTCATATAACTTACCCTAAACCTTCCCACATTCTGAATACCAAAAGAGAACATACCTTCCCTTCCTAAAGGACCAAGGGTCAAAGGAGAATGACTTCTTAACGCTACCAGTGTATCCCTTATATCCTCAGGGCTAAGCAGATCATCCGAAAGCTTGACAAGCTTTCCTCCCCTTCTTTCCATTATAAAAGCTCTAGGAACTAGATATATTTCTGTTACGTCCTCCCTACTTCCAAGGTAGCTTATTATCTGCGGTGCATAATTCATCCCTCAACCTCGTTTCTTTGATACTGCTCATACAACCTCTTTGGAATAATAATTATATTGAAAAATCAAAGGAGGATAGGATGGCTGTAAAGGACATAATGGATGCTTTAAGGGATATGGTTGTAGAAAATTCACGTCTATCGGAGCTTGTAAAGGATATTAAGCTTATAGGAAC
The DNA here is from genome assembly GCA_037927135.1 of Candidatus Pampinifervens sinense. GTDB lineage: Bacteria > Aquificota > Aquificia > Aquificales > Aquificaceae > Pampinifervens > Pampinifervens sinense. The sequence continues at coordinate 138,257 of JAXSPP010000001.1, forward strand.
AACTCTTGAAATAGTTTATAGACTCCCTAAAAAAGGTATAGAGGAGGATATTGTAGAAAAGACGCGTTTGGCCCTTGAAAAGGTGCCGGATGTGGAAGATGTGAAGGTGAGGTTTGTAGAAGATATTCCAGCTCAACAAGTTATGGCTTCTCCTATCTTCACAAGAAGAAAGGTGCCAGGGATAAAGCATTTGGTGGCTGTGGGAAGCGGAAAAGGTGGAGTAGGTAAATCTACCGTATCTGCCAATTTGGCCCTTGCCTTATCAAAGCTGGGCTATAGAGTAGGCCTGCTTGATGCGGATATATATGGTCCAAGCATTCCCACCATAATGGGTGTAAAGGGACAAAGGGTATATGTGGACGAGGATAACAAGATTATACCTTTGGAAAAGTATGGAATAAAGCTTCTTTCTATAGGCTTTTTGCTTCCTTCGGAAGATACACCAGTCATATGGCGAGGCCCTATGCTTATGAAAGCCCTCACTCAATTCCTTTTTGATGTAAAGTGGGGAGATTTGGACTATCTTATCCTTGACCTACCACCTGGCACAGGAGACGTTCAGCTTACCCTTGCTCAGAATGTGCAGATGAGTGGTGCTGTGGTAGTTACCACTCCCCAGGATGTGGCCTTGGCAGATGTGAAAAAGGCCGTTGCCATGTTTAGAGAGGTTCAAATACCTGTTTTAGGTGTTATAGAAAACATGGCTTACTTTATCTGTCCAGACAGTGGTAAAAAGTACTATATCTTTGGGAAAGGTAGGGTGGCAGAGTTTGCCGCAGCCTATGGCCTAAAGATACTTGGATCCATACCCATAGACCCAGAGCTCTCAGAGACCTCAGACAAGGGCATACCGGTAGTAGAGAGCCATCCAGATTCGGATACGGCAAGGGCCTTTATAGGTATAGCAAAGTTATTGAGCGATCTTACAGAAAGGAGGTGAAACATGTTTATACAAAAGGCTGGTAAAAGGGTGGTCTATTTGGACCACATAGCCACAACGCCTGTAGCGCAGGAAGTGATTGAAGCTATGCTCCCATACTTTAGAGAGCACTTTGGAAACCCCACATCTCTTCATAGCTTTGGGCAAGTTGCCAAAAAGGCTATAAATGGTGCAAGAGAAAAGCTGGCTGCTTTAATAAATGCCAACTCTCCGGAGGAGATAATTTTTACCTCTGGTGGTATAGAAGCGAACAATCTGGCCATTAAAGGTATAGCAGAGGCCTATGAAAAGAGGGGAAGGCATATAATTACCACGGAGATAGAGCATCACTCCATACTCCATCCTGTTAAAAGCTTAGAAAGAAAAGGTTGGGAAGTGACATACTTGAAGCCAGACAAATATGGCCTTATACATCCAGACCAGCTTGCAGAGGCCATAAGGCCAGATACAGTATTAATTAGCATAGGGCACTCCAACAGAGAGATAGGAACCATTCAGAACATCAAAGAGTTGGTAAGGGTAGCAAAGGAGAAGAATCCAAAGGTCATATTCCATACAGATGCTTGTCCAACACTTGGACACTATCCTGTAGATGTAAAAGATTGGGGTGTGGATGCTGCTTCCTTTACAGCCCATCTTATGTATGGTCCAAAAGGCGTGGGAGCCCTTTGGACAAGGAAGGGAGTGAAGATAAGGCCTCTTATAGAAGGTGGAACTCAAGAGAGGGGTGTGAGAGCTGGTACAGAAAACGTGCCCGGCATAGTGGGCTTTGGTGCGGCATGCGAGCTTGCTATGAAAGAACTTCCAGACAGGATGGAAAGGCTCTCTCGCTACAGAGACAGGCTAAGAAAAGGCCTTGAGGAAAAACTTGACATGATTGAATTCACAGGACATCCTACTCAAAGACTTCCCCACCACCTTTCTTTGATAGTTCACCTTATAGAAGGTGAAGCTATGCTTTTGAGGCTTGACCTTATGGGTATTGAAACGGCCTCTGGCTCCGCCTGCGTATCCTTGGCCTTAAAGCAATCCCACGTCCTCTTTGCCATTGGAGTGCCAAAGGAAGTGGCAAATGGTTCCATAGTCTTTAGTTTTGGAAGGGACAACACAGATGAAGATGTGGATTACGTATTGGAAGAGTTTCCAAAGACGGTAAAGCTGCTCAGAGAACTCTCTCCCTTTACACCAGAAAACTGGGAGCAGTATGTAAAGGGCAAAAAATGAAGATATTGGTGCATATCTGCTGCGCGCCTGATGCGGTCTATTTCCTAAAGAGGCTTAGGGAAGACTATCCCAGGGCCCATATAGTGGGCTTTTTCTATGACCCAAACATTCACCCTTATGAGGAGTACAAACTCAGGCTTATAGAGACTCAAAGAATATGCAAAGAGTTAAACATAGAACTGCACGAAGGTGAATACGATGTGGAGAACTGGCTTTCTTATGTGAAAGGCTATGAAGATGAGCCAGAAAGGGGCAAAAGGTGTGCCCTTTGCTTTGACTATAGGCTTTTGAGGAGCTTGGAATTTGCTAAAGAAATAGGGGCCACCCACCTTACCACCACCCTACTTATGAGCCCAAAGAAGGAGTTTTTGATGCTAAAAGAGAGCGGAGAAAAGGTGTGCGAAGGCTCGGGCATTGAGTTTCTTGCATTGGATTACAGAAAAGGTGGCGGCACGCAAGAGATGTTTAGCCTTTCCAAAAAACTGGAACTATACCATCAGGACTACTGTGGCTGTATATACGGACTTTTCAAACAGAAAAAGGAAAAGGCTCAATGGGACCTTTTGACCTTTGGAGGAAGAAGGCCCGGAAGCAAGGAGGAGATGATATTCATAAAAGAAATAAGGCTCTTTGCGGAAGAGGAGCTTTCTCTTTCATGTAAAGAGTGGGAGTTTGGCTTCTTAAACTGGAAAGTGGTTATGGGTAAGATAGAGGTACAAGGCCAGACCATTCCATCTTTGGTAAGACCTTTCTCTTCTTCTATTAGAGGCCTCTTGAAGGCAGACCCTGTGGAAAAGGTAGGGAATGTTATCTACTACAACAAGGGGGGTTTGAGAGTAATCCTAAAAGAAAGGCTGGAAGACGAACCCATAGAAAGGATAGATGGCCTTTGCAATCCCACCTTTATTGTTTCCAAAGAGTATGAGGAGATTCTCTTGAAAAACAGAGTCAGTGCCATGTTGCAGACGGAGATAACACCGGATAAATCCTTGGTGCTTTTGGTAGGAAGCCAAGAGGCGGAGGAAATTTTTAAGGTTCCTGCGGATACTTTGCAGGACGGAAGAGGAATAAGCTTGGAAGAGGTAAAAGATCTTCTTTTAAGAGATGCAAAGGATATAGCCATAGGCAAAAGGGCCTATCTTTTAGTGGGTGCAAGCAGCCTTGGAGACCCCGGCACAAAGTTTTTTGAAGAAAGAACGGGAAGAAAGGTTAGCCCTCTTCTTTGTAGTCAAACTCCTTAGCCTCCATCCAAAGCTTTTCCATCTCCTCAAGGCTCATATCTTTTAGATTTTTGCCAAGTTCCTTTGCCCTTTTTTCCATATACCTAAACCTCTTTTCAAACCTGTCGTTGGCCTTTTGAAGACAAAGCTCTGCATCAAGACCCAAAAGTCTACCAAGCTCTACCACCGCTGTTAGAATGTCCCCAAGCTCATGCTCAAGCTCTCTCCTGTCTTTTAAAGTCATAGCACCTTTTAACTCCTCTATCTCTTCCATAAGCTTTTCCAAGACTTGCTCTGGCCTTTCAAAATCAAAGCCCACAAGGCTTGCCCTGTCTTGTAGCTTTTGGGACCTCATAAGAGCAGGAAGGCTCTTTGGCACACCGTCCAACACACTCTCCCTCTCTTTTAGCTTCCTCTCCTCCCAATTTTTGAGAACTTCCTCCGGGCTTTCACATCCAAAAACATGTGGGTGTCTTTCTATTAGCTTTTTGTTTAACTCCTTTATCACATCCCATATATCAAAGGCTCCCCTTTCTTTGGCAATCTGAGAGTGGAAAACCACCTGCAAAAGAAGGTCTCCAAGCTCTTCTTTTAGCTTTTTATCGTCTTTAGAGTCTATAGCATCCAAAAGCTCGTAAGCTTCTTCTATGAGGTACTTTTTCAAACTCTCATGGGTTTGGCTTTTGTCCCAAGGACATTTTGCCCTCAGTTCTTCCATTATTTTGAGGAGCTCTTCAAAAGGTTGCATGGAAGTATATTATAGTCTATGGTCAGAGAAGCACTAAAACTGCTCTTTCTTATAACAGCCTATAACTTCATATTGCATTACCTATCAGACTTTTTGCCCTTTGACCTGTTTCCCAAAAATTTGGAAGACATATTAATAGTCCTATCCATTGTGTCCGCCTTATACCTCGCTTGGCTTTTTGGATATAGGGAAAAGACAGTCATATGGCTGGCCTATGTGTCCTTTTTTCAAGTATTAGGCCTTTCTTTAGTAAGACAGGATTATACGGTTATAACCCAGTTTGTTCCTTCACTGCTTATAACACTTTTGCTCCTTTGGCTTTTTGAATCACCAGTAGAAAAAAGAACTAAAGAGCTTGAAGAAAGTAGGAAAAAACTTGAGGATGAACTGTTAAAGAATGAGGAAGAATTGAGGAAGCTTACAGAGCAAATAAACCTTTTAAAAGAGCTTACAAAAAGGCTTTATAGAGAAAAAAGATTTATAGAAGAACAGCTAGAAAGGTTAAAAGAAGAGGAAAGTGCAGAAAGAAAAGCCTTAGAGAGGGAAAGGGAAGAGCTTAGTGAAAAGCTTACTTATACTCAAAAAAAGCTTCAAGATTACATGGAGAGGCTTGAGAGGTTGACCAAAGTTAACAGAGAACTCTTTGAAATGCTTGAAGCTATACAAGATACAAGACACAATGATGGAAAGGAAGAGCTTTCAAGATTGAGACAGGAGAGAAAGAGGTTGTCAAAGGAGCTTATACAACTCCAAGAACTTCTTGAAACTTTGTCTAAAGAAAACATGGAGCTAAGTAAAAAATATGATGAGCTAAAACAGGCTTTTGAAAAAGAGAGGAAAGAAAAAGAGCTTTTGAAATTAGAGATTGAGGATCTGAAAAGCACGCAAAAGAAAACTAAAGAAGTCTATGAAGATATACTTGAAATAATCTTTGATAATTTAGAGTTTGAGGAAAGGGCTATTAAGGAGTTTACAGAGCTAAGCTATGAAGCAAAGAAGGAGTTTATAAAAGAGCTCCTTCTTTTAGATATGAAGAGCTATGAGGAAAGATTTGAAAGCGTGAGGGGCTATAAGAATGTTTTTAAATTGAAGCCAGCGGGTGGAAGGATATACTTCACCTTTGGAGAAAGAAAAAGGTGGAAGATTTTAGGTATGCTGTGGGGTGAAGATACAAAGACAAAGAATAGATATATTAGGGATCTTTTGGTAAAATATAAAGACTAAAGGCTGTAAGAGGAGGAAAGGAGATGAGAAGTCTGAAAGAGGCCATTGAGACCCTTCTGTCTTTCAAGCCAAACGATTATATGATCACAAATCTTTACCTTAGGCTTGATGTAGAAGACAGAGAAAATAGAAAGTATCTTAAGAACTTTAAGGATCTTGTAAAGGTTCATAAAGAATACTTGGAAAGGCGAAACTTAAGGAAGGAAGTTCTAGAGTCAATAGAGGAGGATTTTAAAAAGATGGAAGAGTTCTTATCGGAACCTGATAATCTAAAGGGTTGTAGAGGTATAGCTATATTTTCATCTTCCGCAAGGGGTATATTTGAGGTGATAAAACTACCTTATGTATACAGAAACAGGTTAATGCTTTCTCACGATCCACTTTTGAGAGAAATAGCTTCTATAGATGAGGAGTTGGGAAGAGTAGGTATACTTCTGGTGGATAGAAAACATGTTAGGTTCTTCCTTATGGATCTTGAGGGTTTGGTGGAGGTAGTTGATTTTGTTGAGCCTATAGCCACAAGAGCTCATAAGTTTCACTCTGGTGGTGGCCTTTTGAAAGGAGCGGAAGGTATGATGAGGTTCTCTATGCCTCAGAGGATAGGTGGTCCAAATATGGTACAGCATTCCTTTGGTGAGTATAGGTTTCATATGAGGATAAGAGAGGAAAAGCATAGGCTTTTTAAAATAGCATGCGATGCTCTCATGGAAGCGTGGAAAGAAAGCAAATTTGACAAATTGGTAATAGGTTCAGACAGGGAGGATATAGAGGAGATAGAAAACCATCTTCACACATACCTAAAGGAAAGGCTTATTGGCTACATAAGGGTCAATCCATCTTATGTAGAGGAAAATGATTTGAGAGAGAAGGTCTTTGACCTTCTTATTCAAAAAAGCAGGGAGGAAGAAAGGGAGTTGATAAAGGAGCTTGAAGAGCTTCAGGGAAAAGGTTTAGCAGTCAATGGAACTTCAAAGGTAGTAGAACAGCTATATATGGGCAATGTTAGGGTATTACTTGTACCAGAAGATTTTCATAAACCTGGTTATGTATGTGAAAATTCTCATCTACCACTCCTTACTTCAAACTGTCCTACCGATGAAAAGGTTTATGAGGTACCGGATGTGGTAGAAGAGATTATTGAGATGGCTCTAGAAGAGAGGGCAAGGGTAAAGGTGCTCTTTTTAGAGGAAACTAAGAGGAAGATAGATGGACTTGCTTGTCTCATGCGGTTCGCTCTATGAGCTATGAGAGGGTAGTGATTTTTATTGATGGGTCTAACCTTTTTCATGCTATAAGGTATTTGAATGTAAGGATAGATTATCAAAAGCTTATTGCCTTTTTGGCAGAGGACAGAAAGCTCATAAGGGCTTACTTTTATGGAGCTGTTCCACAGGAAAAGGATCTGAAGAAGAACTCTCCTGAATGGGAAAGTTATCTAAGGCAGAGAAGGTTCCTTGAAGAACTTTCGCTCCAGGGTATAAAGGTAAAGTTGGCAAAATTGAGGAGGCTTCCTTCTGGTGAGTATGTAGAAAAGGAAGTGGATATCATGCTTGCCACAGATATGTTAAGCATGGCCTATATGAATGTTTTTGATACGGCTGTGCTTGTGAGCGGAGATAGCGACTTTTCTTACACTGTGGAGGAGGTGCAGAGGATAGGTAAAAGGGTTGAGAATGCTTCTTTTAAAAGGACAAGTTCTTACCATCTTAGGAAGGTGTGCGATAGGTTTGTGCTTTTGGATGATTATTTGGATAGGTTTGTGATAGAAGAGAGGCTGGAAATTACACAGGAGGTTAGCTTTTGGGAAAAGATAAAAAGGCTATGGAAAAGGTAAAATCCTTAAGGACAAGCAGGAGTGGATGTATAAAGGGTTTAGTTTGTATAGAAGGTGAGGAGAGCGATACGGTTATCACCGTAGGCAACTTTGATGGGGTTCATCTTGGACATAGATCCCTATTAAATAGGGTTAAAAAGATAGCTGAAGAGAAGGGTCTAAAAAGTGTAGTTCTTTCCTTTTATCCACATCCCATTAAGGTACTTAGTCCTTCTCAAGCTCCCTGCGAGCTTACAAACCTTTATGAGAAGGCAGAGCTTATACTTCAAGAGGGTATTGAAAGCGTAGTCTTTATAAAGTTTGACAAAAGCTTTGCTACTCTTAGTGCAGAGGATTTTATAAGGGAGGTTATAGTTCAAAGGCTAAAATGTAAACACCTTGTAGTAGGATACGATTGGAGGTTTGGCTACAGACGTGAGGGGGAAATAGAGCTGGCAAGGGAGATGGGAAGGGAGCTAGGCTTTGAGGTGGAGGAGGTACAGCCTTTTAGAATCAACGGCCATATAGTGAGTAGCACATTGATAAGAAGGCTTTTACATATGGGTAGGCTTGAAGAGGCCTCTTTGTATCTTGGGAGAAATTACTCAATAAGGAGGCGTGTGGTAAAAGGAGATGGGAGAGGTTCTTCTCTTGGCTTTCCCACAGCAAACCTTGAAAACACGGAAGATCTTTGCCTAAAGGAAGGTGTTTATGTGGTAAAAGTGGAGGGGAATCTGTTAGGCGTGGCAAATTACGGTAGAAGGCCTACTTTTGATGGCCACAGAAAGGTGCTTGAAGTGCATATACTTGATTTTGATGGAGACCTAAGAGGGAAGCATATAAAGGTGGAGTTTTTAAAGTTCTTAAGGGAGGAGAAGAAGTTTAGCTCGGTGGAAGAACTTGTAAAACAGATACAGGAAGATATATCAAGAGCTAGATTGTTCTTCCGTTAAGTATCCTATGTAAAGAACTTTTCCGTCTTCCGAAAGTCCAAAGGCCTTTTCCATCTTGTCCTTCAAACCCTTCTTATTCTCCAGAAAATCCTTCAAGGTTTTTGGTTCTCCATGGGCTCTTAGCATATACTCCCTTACCTCTCCATTGTCAAAGTAGATTTTTACAGGGAGGCAATAAAACTTGGCATTTTCTCCATCATGGCACCTATTTATCTCTCCGATCACCTCAATACTCACACTCCTTGCTACAATTCTCATAGCTTATATTTTAACTCATCCCTAGCTCTTTAAGTTTCCTCCACAATGTGGTCCTATGGATGCCTAACATTCTAGCCGCTAAGCTTTTGTTTCCACCGGCCTCTTCAAGGGCCTTTTTAATCTTCTCCCTTTCATCTACCACGTTCACAGAAAGGCTTTCCACCTCAATCTGAAGGTCTTCGGGTTTTATAAGGGCACCTCTACAGGTTATGACCGCATGTTCTATAATGTTTTCAAGCTCCCTTACATTTCCAGGGAAGCTATGGGAGAGGAGGATCTTCATAGCTTCTGAGGTAATACCCCTTATTCCTCTTGAGTATTTCCTTGAGTATTTTTCTATAAAATGGCTTACAAGGGGAGGAATGTCTTCTTTTCTTTCTCTTAATGGTGGGATATGGAGCTTTACAACGCTAAGTCTATAGTATAGGTCCTCCCTGAACAAACCTTGTTTTATAAGGTCTTTTAAATTTTTGTTTGTGGAGGCTATGATACGAACGTTAGCCCTTCTAGTCCTTGTATCTCCAAGCCTTTCAAACTCCTTTTCCTGAACCAAATGTAGTATTTTTGCCTGCAGGTGCAAAGGCATATCCCCTATCTCGTCCAGAAATAGCGTTCCTCCTTCCGCCAGCTCCACCTTTCCCGGTTTATCCCTCATGGCACCGGTGAAGGCACCTTTGACATAACCAAAAAGCTCTGCCTCCAATAGGCTCTCAGGTATGGCTGCACAGTTCACCTTTACAAAGGGACCATCCCTCCTCGGAGAAAGGTAATGTATATACTTGGCAAGGAGGCTTTTCCCTGTGCCAGTCTCACCCTCTATAAGCACGTTAACATCGTACTCGGCAACCACCTTTGCCGTATCTAAAACCTTTTGGAAATTGGGGTTTCTAGTTATTATCTTTTCTTCGCTTTCAAACTCGCATATATCTATATCTTTTACAACGTAAAGAGAAACTACATAGCCAAATCCAGAGGTCATAGGAGAGACAAGGAGGGAAGCCTTTTGTCTTCCACAAGGAGTTTCCACAAAAATGTCTGCCCTTTCCCCTTCTGGAGGAAGATCCTCCAAGGAAAGGTTTATAAGGTCCTGTATATGCCTACCCACCAAGACCTCATCCTCCTCTCTGCATAGCATCCTACTTGCCACTTTGTTATGCTCCACCACCTTCCCTTCTGGGTCAAGCACAAGTATGGCTTCCACTATGGAGTTTAGTATGGTCTCCTTGTAGGTCCTTTGGCGCTCCGCTTCCACTATACAATGAACCACATTGCTAACATCCTTAAAAACCTCTATTACACCCACAAACTCACCCTCTTCATAGAGGGGAGACATACTCCAACATACATGCTTAGAGTTCCTTAGAGTGGTGTCATAGACCTGGACTCCTTCCCTTTCCTCTTTCACATACTCAAAGGGACAATGTTCACATATAGAGAATAGCCCTCTACAGCTTTTCCCTTCTAAAGCTTCTCCCAGAAGCTCCTTCGCAGATCTATTAGCATAAACAACTTTAAAATCTTTGTCTATGATCAAGACACCATCAAAGAGACTTTCAAAAGGGAGGAAGTTTAACTTCACTCCTTTTTACCGTAGTGCTTATAGAGATACTCCACAATGGGTCCTATATCCTCCTGTTTTATAGGGGCTCCAAAGACCTTTATCATCTTATTTACGCTCGCTTCCCACCCCTTTTTATCAAGGAAAGGTGAGTTCATCTGGATGTAGTCAAGACTGTGGCAGACTGAGCAGTTGGCTTCAACCAGCTCTTTACCTACAGCTACAAACCCCCCTAAACCACTTTTAATAAGATCCCTTCTACTTAGCATTTCTTAACCTCCCTCTAAATATACACAGGTTTAATCATAGATTCAGGTTTTAGGCTTTTGCAATAAAAAAATATTATCTAATCCATAAGCCTACCTTATAATCATACACTCCAATCCGTTGGCACTCTAGACATCATACGTAGGCTTTCTTCAAAGGCAGACATATACTTCATGGCTGTTATCATAGACCCCTTAAACTTTAACCTTTTGGTTAGCATGGCGGCGCGTGGCCCCATTTCTCCAGTGGCAAGCCTTTTCCAGTTTTCTAGGCTTGCCCAAAGTTCAAAGTCATATTTATGAGAGTTGGCCCTTCCTGCAGACTTGGCTATGCCTTTATCCACGATTAGCTCCACCGCATCTTCTTCCCTTCCTTCCACATAGTACTTTATGCTGGCGGAAAAGTCTTTGAGCTCTGATTTCAATTTTTCGTTTTTGTTCCACTCTTCCGCATAGGCCTTTATCCATTCTTCAGAAAGGAATCTGTACATGATAAGCCTCCCTATAAAAAGTAAGAGGGGAGGCTCAGGACCTCCCCTTTGCCCTTACTTCCCAGCCTCCTCCCTCAAAGCCTTAAATATCTCGTTAAAAGACACCTCATCGTTGTTTACAAAAACACCCACATTGCCCACTACACATACGGAGTATTTGGGACCAGTAACAGCCCATCCTATGAGGGGTGTCCACTCTTGACCAGAAAAGGCTGTATACCCATCGCATTCCATCCTTGCCATCATGTTGTTTGCTGCACACATCATGGCAGCCATGGCTGCATGCTCTTCAGAAAGCGGACCTTTGTAAGCTACAAGCTTTCCATCATCGGTAAATTCACCCGCAGCCCAAACGCCTTTAATTTGCATTAGCCTGTCAAGGTTTGCCATGGTTCTCACCTCCTTTTAGATGTATTTGGAAAGGATTTCAAAGGTTTTGTCAAAGTCTGCCTTATCAAGCTCTACAAAGACTCCTACATTGCCCATTATGCATGCAGCATACTTACCACCGGCTACAGCAAAGCCATACACGGGATAAAAGCCACCCTGCCCTGTGTAGGCACTCCAACCCTTTGCTTGCATGTTGGCCATAAGCTTATTAGCAGCACACATCAGGGCGGCTATCTCTGCCGCTTTTTCATCAATGTTGCCATAGTAAGCAAGGAGCCTCCCATCATCGGAAAACTCTCCCGCCGCAATAGCTCCCGGTATAGACATAAGCTCTTTTAGCTTGCTAAGTGTTGCCATGGTTGCACCTCCTTCAAAGGTTTTCACCCATTTATTTTGCAAAGAAGATGCCATTTTTACCTTTTTGAAAATGGCTTAAATCAAGGCTTTTAGTAGAGTAGAGGAAGATAAGAGTGTTTCATGTTGCAACAGTGTTGCAACGCTTTAGGGTCTTGAAAGGCAAGGGAAAAGGAATAAACTTTTATCCTTATGGTAAGGGAAATAATAAAGTACCCACATCCCATACTTAAGGCGCCTACGCAAAAAGTGGATGTTATAGATAGGGAAGTAAGGGAGATAATAAGGGATATGTTTGAGACCATGTATCATGCTGAAGGGGTGGGACTTGCCGCAAATCAGATAGGCATCAGCCTAAGGATCATGGTAATAGATACTTCCCCTAAGAAGGAAAGTCCACCTTTAAAGCTTGTCCTTATAAATCCAGAGGTTATAGAGAAGGAGGGAAGCATAAAGTATAAGGAAGGGTGTCTTTCTTTTCCAGGCCTTACGGTAGAGGTAGAACGCTACAAAAGTGTAAAGGTTAAAGCTCTTAATGAACATGGGGAGGAGGTGTTTTACCATTTTGAAGGCTTTCCCGCCATAGTTTTCCAGCACGAGATGGACCACCTTGAAGGGATCACCTTTATAGATAGGGTAAATGGGTTGAGAAGAAGGCTAGCCCTTGAAAAGTATGCTAAGCTTCAAAGGCAAAGGTGAAGGTAGAGCTGGTAAATTTTTACCCTTTTGAGTTCTCTACAAGAAGACCAAGGCTGCTGGCCTATGCGGATGTAAGGCTTGATGGCAAAATACTTATAAGGGGTATAAGGCTATATGAAGCCAAAAACGGAGGGCTTTTTATAGTTATGCCTGAGTTTAGCCCAGAGAGTAGAAGGGCTATAGTGGAGATAGAGGATAGGGAGCTTTTGGAAAAGATAAGGAGGGTGGTGGTGGACCGTTATAAAGAGAGTCTTTCATGACTAAGGAGGAAAAGCTTTCAAAAGCTAAAACTCTTCTATTAGAGCATATGGATTACATAAAGAAAAACTTTAGTGTTTCAAACGTGGGAGTGGTCATTGTGGATGATGAAATAATCGTGGTAGTGGATGGGAAATTTGATCCTGAGGGTTTAAAAAGCTTAAAGGCTTATCTTGAAGAAGTTTTGAAGGAAGTAGAGGAATAAGAAATCAATCACTCTAACACAAGAGGCTCTAATATGCCCCCATCTTTTTATCCATAATGTTAATATAATTGCTATTATATTAACACCTACTTCCCCTATCCTTTGACAGTCATTGACACTTAATAGTAGATGATATAAAATACTGTCAAAAGCTTGAAAGGAGGCTATCATGGAAAGTGGCAAAAATGTTGTCAAAGTGAAGGCATCCGAGTACGCTATGCTAACAGACCTATCTCTAAACACGGTTAAGAACCGTATAAGGGCCGGTGTGCTAAAGGGTGGTAAGGAGGAAGACGGTATATGGTATGTTTATCTCACTCAGGAAGAATTGGACCACCTAAGAAATCTAAAGGAGGCTCAAGAGGAAAAGGATAAAAAGCTACAGTCAAACCTTGAGGGTCTCAAATCTACCTTGGAAGGAAGCCTTATCGCTACCTACATGTCTGCACTTATGCAAAAGGAACAACAAAAGGAACAGCTCCTGCATGAGCTTTCCAGTCTTTACACTCTGCTTGCTATAAGAGAAAAGGAGATGGAGTTCCTTGTAAAGGAGTTAGCAAACGTAAAGGAAAAGTGTTTAGAAAAAGAAAGAGAGTGCGAAAAATTAAAAGAAAGCCTTGGTGAAAAAGAAAAGAGGATAAGGGAGCTTGAAGAAGCCCTAAGGGAAAAGGACTATATACTTAACCAAAAAGAGCTTGAAATTCAAAGGGTTATACTGGATAAGGACAAGGAGCTTTTGAGTAAAGAGATGGAATTATCAGCTCTTAGGATGGAGTTAGAGAAAAGGAAGAAGAAGGAATAAAATTTTAAGTATGGATAGGCTTTTGGACCTGTGGCTTAAAAGTCTAAGCAGGGCAAAAAGCCAGAGGACCATAATAACTTACAAAACGTGCCTTAGCACCTTTCAAAAGCATTTGGGAGAGGGTAAAAGCCTGCTTGAGGCGGAACAAGGAGATATATACTCTTACATAGACTCCACAAACCTTTCTGTGTCTTCCATACTTACACATCTATCTGCCATAAAGCACTTTTACAGGTTTGCCTTTAGAAGGGGTTGGCTTGATAAAGAACGCTATTCGGATATAGAGTCTGTAATAGAGGATATTAGGGATGAGTTTTCTACTTCAAGGCTCCAAAGGAGCCCAAGGGCGCTTACAAAGGAAGAACTCCAAAGAATATTTCAATCTGTAAAGAACACAAAATACGAACGGGTTTATACACTCTTCCTGTATAGTGGTATTAGGCTATCCGAGTATGCAAAGCTCAGTAGTGAGTTCTTCCGTAAAGATTCAGAAGGTATATACTGGTTGAGGCTTCCCGCGGAAATCACCAAAAGGAAGAAGGAAAGGATGGTACCTTTGATTGGCCCCACAAAGGAAGAAAGCTTAGAGATAAGCCAAAAGCTTGACCTTTGGCTTGAAGACTACGAAAAATACATAAAAGTAAACACAGGGTCCTTACAAGTTTTTACCAACAGGCTATCTCAAAGGCTTGGTATTCCTTTCTCAGTTCATAGCTTCCGGCATACCTACATAACAAACCTTGTTAATGCTGGCTTTCCTGCGGAGGTGGTAAAGGAGTTCGCCGGCCACTCTAACGTAAAGACCACCATAGACATATACTATAGGTTTAGCCAAGACAGGGCAAAAAACCTTGTAAAGAGCTTTCTTAGATGAAGTTCTTTGTGCTTACCATTTTCCCTCAGGTGATAAATTGTTATGCAGAGTATGGTATAGTAAAGCAAGCCATAAAAAAAGGATCGCTTGAGCTTTATACCGTAGACATAAGAAGGTATGCCCATAAGGGACAAGTGGACGATACGGCCTACGGTGGTCATCCCGGTATGGTCATAAAGCCCGAACCAGTCTTTTTTGCCTATGAGGAACTGGTAAAGCTGCATGGAAGACCACATACCATAATTCCACAGCCATGGGGCAAAAGGATAGATCAGATGGATTTAGATAGACTTTCAAAGCTTGAAAGTATAGCCGTAATATGTGGAAGGTATGAAGGTTTGGACGAAAGGATAAGCACTCTTGCCGATGAAGAGCTGTCTTTGGGAGACTTTGTTTTGGCAGGGGGAGAGCTTTTTGCCCTTGTACTTTTGGAAGGCATTGCAAGGCTTTTGCCAGGCGTTTTAAGTGAACCAGAAAGTATAAAAAGAGATTCCTTTAGAAGATGGCTTGGCTCTCCAGTTTATACAAGACCTGCGGACTTTAGAGGAATGAAGGTGCCGGATGTTCTTCTCTCTGGAAACCACCAGCTTATAAGGCTTTGGGAGCTTTGGCATTCTATAGAGAGGACATTAAGGCTAAGGCCGGACCTTGTGCCAAAAGATCTGACAGAGTTAGAAAGCTCCATTCTTACAGCCATAAAGGAGGGCCTTACCTTTGAGGGCTGGCTTGAAAGGGTAGGCTATGAGAAGGCAATAAGGATGCTTAAAGATTAACATATTCTAAGGCCACATCTTCTTCAAACCTTTTTATTTCCCTGAGGCGTAGCCTTTTGGCCTCCTGCAAAGCTTCTACATTAAGCTCTCCTATCCTTTTGCCTTCTCCTATCAAAAGGGGTGCCACAAAGACCCAAAGCCTGTCAAAAAGTCCCTCTCTTATAAAAGTGGTATGGGTAATAGAACCCCCTTCCACCAAAAGGTGCATAACCTCCATAAAGTAAAGCTCCCTTAAAACTTCCTTCAAATCCAATCTCCCATCCTTTGAAGGTGCCAAAAGGACCCTTATACCCATCTCTTCCAGCCTTTGTATTTTTTCCCTGTTTTCACTGGCCGTTATTATTATGGTAGGTGCCTTGCCATCCCTTATCAGTTTTAAGTCTTCCCTTATCCTGAGCTGTGGGTCAAGGACTATCCTTATAGGCTGTCTTTCCCAAGGGAAGGCCCTTATGGTTAGCTCAGGGTCATCTCTCAAAGCTGTGTTTATACCCACAAGCACGGCCGTTGCTTCCGCCCTTAGCCTGTGAGCAAAGACTCTTGACTCTTGAGAACTTATCCATTTGCTTTCCCCTGTCTTTGTAGCCATAGACCCATCTATGCTCTGGGCCCACTTTAGGGTTATGTAAGGCCTCTTTTGCGTTATGTAGATAAAAAAGTCTTCGTTTAGCCTTTTTGCCTCTTCTTCCAACACACCCACAGACACCTCAATGCCAGCCCTTTTTAGCCTCTCTACACCTTTGCCAGAAACAAGGGGGTTTGGGTCCAATGTGGCAATAACTACCCTCTTTAGCCCAGCTTTTATTATGGCATCGGTGCAAGGAGGAGTCCTACCATAGTGGGTGCAAGGCTCAAGGGTTACATAAAGGGTAGCTCCTCTGGCCATCTCTCCAGCTTGCTGTAGGGCTACCACTTCTGCATGAGGCATACCAGCCCTTTCGTGATAGCCTTCACCCACCACCTTTCCATCCTTTACTATTACACAACCCACCGTTGGATTTGGATGAGTAAGACCCTTGCGCTTTTGGGCAAGCTCAAGGGCTCTTTTCATAAACTCAAGATCTTTATCTTTCATCAGTCAAATATATCAAAAAGCTCATCAAAGATGGATTTTCTCTTCTTCTTGTATTTGTATTCCTCATACTTTCTGTAAACATCAGGGTAATCCTTAGTTATTAATCTTAGCTCTTCATCCAAGCTATTTTCTGCCCTGCGTATGGCCTCTATTATCTTTGACAGTTCTCCCTTATCAAGCCACATGCCACCGCAAGAGGGACAAACATCCACCAGCACACCATACCTGTTTACTTCCAAAAGGTCTACATCCACGCATCTAGGACACTTCATACTGCTACCTCCTTAAAAACTCCAGCATATCAACGTAGATTATTTTAAAAGCTTCATCCACAGCCTGCCTTCTGGGCAAATCTCCCAAGGCACCACTGGCTTGTGTGTATGGCACCACCACATGAAAGCTCCTACTTTTCTCATCAATAGATAGGCTTACTTTAAGCTCTAAGTTGTAAGCACTTACTCTCTGTTGGGGTGTATAGGCAATAGGCATATCCTTTAAAGCTTCTACTCTTAACCTCACCTCCTTTGAACCATCATAGCAGCCTATCGTATATCCATCTTCCAAAAGAGCTCTTTCTACAACCTTTCTGAAGGCATAGCTAACGTAGGGCTCACCATACGGATTTTGAACTTCTTTTATACAAATGGGTTGCGAGAAAGCAAAGGAAATAAAAGCACACATTGAAAGAAGAAGACCGCGCATAATTTAAATATGTGGTATAATCCAATTACATGTCAAGAATAGAAAGGATAAGAGCTAGGGAAGTTCTTGACTCAAGAGGAAATCCCACCGTTGAAGTGGAAGTAGTTTTGTCTTCAGGTGCCAGAGGAAGGGCTATTGTGCCGAGCGGAGCATCTACTGGAGAGAGAGAAGCATTAGAGCTTAGAGACCACGATCCTAAAAGGTATCTTGGTAAAGGCGTATTAAAAGCTGTAGACAATGTGAACTCCATAATAGCAAAAGAGCTGGTAGGATTGCCCGCGGAAAATCAAGCATTGATAGACAAAGTGCTAATAGAACTTGATGGAACACCCAATAAAAGTAAGCTTGGGGCCAACGCTATCCTTGGAGTGAGTATGGCTGTGGCCAGAGCTATGGCGGAAGAATTAGGTATAAGCCTTTACAGATATATTGGGGGTATAAGGGCAAAAAGACTTCCCGTGCCTTTAATGAACGTTATTAACGGTGGTGTTCACGCGGATAACCCTCTTGATATCCAAGAGTTTATGATAGTGCCAGTTTATGGTGGAAGGTTTTCCGAAGCGCTAAGGTGTGGTGTGGAGGTCTTTCATACTTTGAAGGCTATATTGAAGGAAAGGGGATACTCTACCAACGTTGGTGATGAAGGAGGTTTTGCTCCAAACCTTGAGAGCACAGAAAAAGCTCTTGATATGCTTATGTTAGCCATAGAAAGGGCTGGATATAAGCCTGGTGAAGATGTCTTTCTGGCTTTAGATTGTGCATCCTCAGAACTTTACTATGAAGATGAGCTCTACCATATAGAAGGTAAAAGACTAGGTTCGGAAGAGCTCTGTCAGTTTTATTCTAACCTTTTGGAAAAGTATCCGATAATTTCTATAGAGGATCCTATGGCTGAGGATGATGTGGAGGGTTGGAAGCTAATTACAAAGGAGTTGGGTTCAAAGGTTCAGCTTGTAGGTGATGACCTTTTTGTTACCAACCCAAGCATATTTGAAGAGGGTATAAGGAAAGGGTTGGCCAACGCCATACTTATAAAACTTAATCAGGTGGGCACCCTTACAGAAACTCTAAAGGCCATAGATTTGGCACAGAGAAACCAATATGGAGCCATAATCTCTCACAGATCGGGAGAAACAGAAGACACCTTTATAGCTCATCTGGCCGTAGGCACCAATGCAGGGCAGATAAAAACGGGTTCTGCCTCCAGAACGGATAGGATAGCCAAGTATAATGAGCTCTTAAGGATAGAGGAGGAGTTGGGGGATGAGGCAGAGTTTGGTGGAAAAGAGGAGTTTGCTAGGTTTAAAGCCTGAATGGATAGGAAAGGCCTTTTTATTTTTGATGTTAATATACACTTTCCATACCCTTTTTACCAGCCAATATAATATCTTTAAGACTTTTGAGCTAAAAAGGTCCCTTAAGAACATACAGGCTAAGATAAACCATTATAAAGCTGAGAACGATAGAATGGAGGAGCTTTTAAGGCTCATAAGGGAACATCCGGAGCACTTTAAAGAGAAGTTTGCCAGAAGGTATATGCAGATGCAAAGGCCAGGAGAGCACATATTTTTGATAAAGGATTAAGTTATAATAGACACTATGGGAAAAAAGATAGGTTTAGCGCTCTTGTTCGGATCTGTTTTCATCTTTTCCTGTGGTGGTATAACAAAGGAAGAGTTTGATAAAAGAATGCAAGGCGTGGAGGGAAGACTTGCACAGATTGAAGAAAGGCAGAGACTACTTGAAGAAAGGAGTCTAAAGACGGAAAGTAGAATAGATACACTATCGGAAAGCATAGCAAGTATAAGGTTAGAGATTGAAAGGTTAAAGGTAAACAGGGTGCAAGCTCCTACAAAACTTCCCGAACCAAAAAGGGAAGAAGCAAAGCTTCCTCAAGAAAATAAGCCTGCCGTGCAAGAGGACTATCAGAAGGAGTACGATGAGGCTTACAGGCTTTACAACCTAAGACAGCTCAACCAGGCCAGGGATAAGTTTATAGAGTTTATAAAGAAATATCCCAAAACGCCTCTGACAGACAATGCCTATCTGTGGCTTGGTGTAATATACAGGGACCTAGGAGAGTTAAACAAGGCTGAAGCCGTGTGGCTTACCCTTGTGGAAAGATGTCAAAGAAGGGAGATGGTAGACTGCAATAAGGCACCTTCCGCTTTGCTACAATTGGCAAGGCTTTATGAACAAAGGGGAGATGAGAAAAAGGCAAAGGAGTTTTATGAAGCTATATTAAAGGATTATCCTCTTTCTGAAGAGGCAAGCATAGCAAAGACAAAGCTTGGAAGGTAATATGAAAATACCAAGGCATTTGGCCGTTATAATGGATGGAAATGGAAGATGGGCAAGGGAGAGAGGCTTGCCAAGGATAGCTGGACATTACCAAGGTGTAAAGAGGGCAGAGGAGCTGGTTGATGCCTGTTTAGAGTTAGGTATAAGGTGGCTCACCTTCTTTGCCTTTTCTACTGAAAACTGGAAAAGGCCTGAGGCTGAAGTTAGAGCCTTGATGAGGTTGTTGGAAGTCTATCTGCGGGAAAACTCTCACAAGCTTCTAGAAAAGGGTATAAAGCTTTCTTTCATAGGAAGGAGGGATAGGTTGCCAAAGAGTCTTGTGGAGGAAATGGAAAAGGCAGAAAGGCTTACTCCCAAACAGGAAAGATTACACGTCCTTCTTGCCGTTGATTATGGTGGAAGGGATGAGATAATAAGAACGGCTAAAAAGTTGGTGGAGGCCGGAGTAGATATTAAAGAAGAAACCTTTAAAAACTTTTCAGACCTTGCCAACGTACCAGATCCAGACCTTCTTATAAGGACCGGTGGAGAAAAGAGAATATCCAACTTCCTTTTGTGGCATTTGGCTTACACTGAACTGTACTTTACCGATGTCTATTGGCCGGACTTTACAAAAGAAGAACTTCTTAAGGCTATAGAAGACTTTTCAAAGAGGGCAAGGAAGTTTGGTGCAGTTCTCTAAAGGTAGGGAAGGTATAGGCATACTTATAGGAGTGGTGACTATTTTAATCAGTCTGTCTCCTTATGCTATATTTTACCTCGCCTTGCTACTCCTTTCCTCTCTTATAGGATACGAAATTTCAAAAGCTATAGGTTTAAGGCACTTTTATATAGCACCAACCATCTTTATAGTCTATTCCTTCTCCAAAGAGCTAGCAATATCATTTCTCTTACTTGTATCCCTCTACGTAGGTTGGAAGTCATGGGATTTTCAAAAGTTTTTAAAATCCATACTGGTAGCTGTGTATGCTGGCCTTCTTCCATCTATTCTGTTGGATATCAAGTCTGCAGAAGACTTTAACCTTGTAAAACTACTACTTTTTGTTTGGGCTGTGGATATCTTTTCATACTATACAGGCAAGAGGTATGGGAAAAGGCAACTTGCACCTAGGCTTTCTCCAAAGAAAACATGGGAAGGTTTGTTGGGTGGAGCCTTAGCTGGAAGCCTTATCCTTATGCTTTTTTATGGGCTTGATGGACTTCTCTGGTCTCCTCTAATGGTAGCTTCCGCAGTAATGGGGGACCTTTTTAAAAGCTATATTAAAAGAAGCGTTGGTATAAAGGATTTTTCCCATATACTGGGAGAGCATGGTGGTTTTACCGATAGGTTTGACTCCCTTATATTTACAGCACCCATCTACCTTTTTCTCTTAAAATTTTAGACATGGACATTAAGGCGTGGGTTGAGGAAGGGTTAAAAGGCGGTTATGAATACGAGGTGTATTTGGAGAGAAAGAAGAAGACCGTTATAGAAAGTTCGGAAGAAAAACTTGAAAACCTTATAAGATCTCAGGAGGTAGGCATAGGTATAAGAGTTTTCAAGGAAAATAAGATGGGCTTTGCCTATACTACAGACCTCAGAAGGGAATCGGTAATAGAGTGTGTTAGAATAGCCATGGATATCTGTAATATAACACCTAAGGATGAAGGCTTTGCCCTTGGGGCATGTCAGGCTCTTGGTAAGCTGGAAAGTTATTATGATAAGGAAGGACTTGATATTCCCCTTGAAGAGAAGATAGAAACAGTTATCGGTCTAGAAAGGAGAGCAAAGAGTATAGACAAAAGAATAAAGGGTGTGAGAAAAGTTAGCCTGAAGGAAGTGGAGCTTGAAGTGTCCTGCTTTAACTCCTGCGGGCTCTTCTACGACTATAGGGGGACATGGTATAGCTCTATGATAGCCGTTCTTGCGGAAGAGGATGGAGATCAGTCCATCTCCTATCACTTTGTAGGTGCCAGAAGTCTTTCTGACCTTCCCATAGAAGACATGGTAGAAGAGGCGGTTTTTAAAGCCACTTCAACCCTTAAACCTTCACCCTTTGAAACAAAAAGGATGCCTGTAGTTCTCTATAGGGATGCTTCCGCTATGATATTGGAGGCTTTTAGCCCAATCTTTCTCGGTGATTCTTTGGTGAAGGATAGGACATTTCTAAAGGGAATGGAAGGAGAGAGGGTTTTCTCTGAAAAGCTCAGCATAGTTGATGATGGTACATTAAAAGGAGGTTTTATGAGCCTTCCGGTGGATGCGGAAGGGTACCTGACCCAGAAGAAGTTTGTAGTAGAAAAGGGAGTATTTAAAGAGTTTTTACACAGTACCTATACTGCCCTTAAGGCAAAAAAAGCCCCAACGGGTAACTCGGTGAGGGAAAGTTTTAAAAACTTACCAACTTCTGGCATAACAAACCTTTACATCCAACCGGGAGATACAAGCCTTGAGGATATGCTTCAGGAAGAGGTCTTTTTAATAACGGACCTTATGGGCTTGCATACAGTAGATCCCGTTTCAGGTGATTTTTCTCTAGGAGCTTCTGGTATAATATACAAGGGAGGAAAGAAGAAGCAGAGTGTGAGGGGTGTAGTGATAGGGGGGAATATTAAGGAACTCTGGAATCAGATAAAAGCGGTAGGCAACGATCTTAGATTTTATGGAAATGTGGGTTCGCCTTCATTATACATAGAAAGCATTACGGTAGGAGGCTGATATGAATAGATTTTTGGGGGCTATCTTTCTACTTTCTGGAATAATTGTGCTTTTTATAGGTCAGTGGATGGCTTTTGAAATTTATGCTAACGAAAAATTGAAGCATATAAGTCAGAATATGGCAAGATTTACCTATGGCCTATACAGTGGTGAAAGCTTCATAAGTATTCCAAAATCTTCGGAAAACATATTCATAATTAGAGCTAACGATGGTAGAATTGTGACAACTAATAATGTTGTAAGCCCAGTGAATGTTGAAGGTTTTACCTTCAGTGATTACGCTGGTAAAGGTACATACGTATACGTGTATTCAAAGAAAATTACTTTAAGCGATTACATTATGCAAGCTATTGAAAAGCCCATTGTTTTAGGAACTTCCTTTTCTGGTTTAATATTAACCTTGTTTGGATTAGTCTTATCGTTAAAATACAAACAGCCAGGCAAGGTTGATCAAAAGGCTTTAATAGATACTGAAAGCTTAATAAAGAGTTTGAAAGCAGTAAGGGTAGCTTTAGCTATGGGAGAACTTATACCGCGAGAAAGTTTGCAGGAGGCAAAAAAGATCGTGGAGGATATAATAAAGAAGATGGAGGGTAGAGGATGAATGTGCTTATAGTTTCCTTTGACAAAAACCTCGTAAAAAAGCTTAAGGATGCCTTAAAAGATTACAACGTAGTAGATGTAAAGAATGGAGAGGAAGCCATAAACACTGTTTCCTCCTATATAGATGTGGTCATATACGATGCTGTCTCTGGATCCATCTCTGAAGAGGATATAAACAACATGTACAAGCAGAAGTTCAAAGACTCTAAGTATATCATCCTTGTAGATGACCTCTTTCCTGTAGATATGAACAATATAATTCCACCTAAAAAAGTAAAGCTTATGAGAGAAGAAGCTGTGGAAAGGATAAAAGAGGTTATAGCTCAGGAAACAACGGAATTCACCTTTACAGAACCTTCTATTATAGAAGTTTTTGAGGGATCCCCCACAGCTACATTGCCGGAACCCACACCCTTACCAGAAGAAGGATCCATCATCCTTGATAAACTTCCTTTTGAAACAACAATGGATATACCTTCTTCTGTAGAGAAGAAAAAGGTTATGATCGTATCCTTTGATTCGGAGATTATAAATAGGATAAAAGATGCTTTAGCTTCCTATGCAGAGATAATAGAAGCTAAAAACATAAAACAGGCTATGGAAAGAGCTAAAGAAGCGGATCTTATAATCTTTGATACCATCTCTGGCATGTTGGCCTATAGGACATTGATGGATATGTCAAAGGATGAAGAACTAAAACAAAAGTACTATATACTTTTAATTGATGAACTATTTACTATAGACGTAGATAGTATACCTCTTTCGGAGAAGTATGCTTACGCAAGAGAAGCTGAGCTTGGTAAAGCTATACAGAAGGTAATAGAGTTGTTGGAAAAGGAACCACAACCCACTGTAGCTCCCATAGAGGAGGAAAGGGAAAGTATACTAGATCTCTTTGATGAAATATTAGGTTCGCAGCTTGAAGAGGTAAAAAAAGAGGAGGAGGTAGTTGAAGAACAAGAACAGAAATCTATATTGCCTCAAGAGCAGGAAGAAGTTATAGCAGAGAAAGAGGAAAGGCAGGAGCCTATACATATAGAATCAGTTGCAGAAAATTTAGCGCAGGCTATTAAAGATATCATAAAAGATAATCTTTCTAGGGACAATCTATATTCACTACTATCACAGATAGTAGATTACGAGGATTTGAAAACATATATGGCGAGAGTGGTAGAAAGTAAAGTAGAAGAGGTGATAAGAATGTACATAGAACAACAGTTTTCAAAGATAGATATGGCACAGATAGTGAGAGAGGAAGCTTATAAGGTGCTGAAAGAAAGGTTAAGAGAAATCATCACTTAACAAACAGGGCTTCCTCTTTATACCAACCCCAAACTGTAGGAAATAGATTTCCAAACTTGTTCCTTACAGCAATCATACTTTTGGGAGCTACCAAAAATATCATGGGTTGTTCTTCGGCTATTATCCTGTAGGCCTCCCTATAGAGCCATACTCTTTTACTTTGATCTGTTTCCACTGAAGCCTTATCAAAGAGCTCATCTATCCTTCTTTCCCACTCGGTGGCAGGTTTTTCTTGCCTTGGATTCCACATATGAAGCGTGCCAGAAGAGTGCCACACGTTTCTACCAAAGTGTGGATCCATAGAACCTGTAAGACCTATTATGACAGCTTCCCAATCGTAGGGTGGTGAAGTAAGCTTGTTTACAAGGGTGTTAAAATCTATAGTTCTAAAGATGACCTTTATGCCTATTTTTTCAAGATCCTCTTTTATCATATTTCCCATAGCTTCCCTTTCCTTGTTTCCCGCATTGGTAAGCAAGACTATCTCCACCTTGTTACCTTGCGGATCCTCCAACCATCCATCACCATCCCTATCCTTAAAGCCCAAACCTTCTAGAATACTCCTTGCCTTTCTAAGATCATACTCATACACAGGGAATAGACCTTCTTCGTAATATGGCCTGTTGGCTGGTGTGATAGGTCCATAAAGGGGCTCTGCAAGACCGTTGTAAACTAAATAGCAAATACCCAACCTGTCTATGGCGTGGGATATGGCTCTTCTAAACTCCCTGTTTTGAAACCATTGAAGCTTATATTTAGGAATGTTTGACCGAGGGTTCATGTTGAAAACCAAGAAGGTGGTAGAGGGTGTGGGCCCAAGGTCAAAGAGGGATATACCCTTCATTTTACTTACATAGAGAACATCTTGCGGTCTTATACCTATGTAGTCCACCTCCCCTAGGGAGAACTTCAGTAAGGCAGTGTCTGGATCTTGCAATATATAGCCTACTTTGCCCTTTATGTATGGTAGCCTTCTACCCTTTTGGTCCTTTTCATAGTAATAAGGATTGGCAGAGTATTCAACCAGCACACCTTTTATGTATCTTTTTAATATATATGGGCCTGTTCCAACTATCTCTTTAGGGTCTGTGTTTACATTCCAAGCGGTCATAAAGGTACCTTTTTTGACGTATTCCTCAAGCTTGTGCTTGGGAAGTATGGGTGCAGAGAGGGCATTCAAGAAGGGTGCAAAGGGCTTAGGAAGTCTAAACTCCACCGTATACTGATCTAATTTTCTCACAAAGTTCTTTATATCCTCTGGAGTTCTAAGCACGCCTCTGAACATATCACCTGTAGAGTTTGGGATGTTAGGATTTAGATAAATATCCCTGTAAGTAAAGACCACATCATCTGCACTAAAGGGCTTTCCATCACTCCAGCGCACATCCCTCCGCAGATGGAATACATATACCTTGCCCCCTTCTCTTTCTTCCCATCTTTCGGCCAAATCCGGTAAAACTTTCATAGTTTTCAAATCTACCTTTGTGAGACCTGTAAATAGGTCTGAAAGAACGACAGTGGAAGAAGTCTCCTGGGCTAGGGCAGGGTTTAGAGTCTTAGGGTCTGAACTAAGTACAAAGCTTATCCTTCCACCTTCTTTTCCTTCTTCTAAGTGGAATTGCTCTGGACTTAATCTAAGAAAGGATACATAACCACCTTTAGGAGAGGAGGAAAGATAGAAGGGGAGGAAGGCAAGGAAGCAAAAAATTAAAGCTGTTATAAATTGCCTCATCTTTTTGCCTCTACAAGTTCTTTACCCTTCTTATAAGCCCATCTTATGGCATCCATGATCTCTTCGATGCTTTTGGGCTCTCCAAAGTTTACAAGGCTTAGTATGTCCTCTACAAGGTCCACAATATCTAAGAAGCCTATCTTACCTTCAAGGAAGAGTTCTACAGCTACCTGATCTGCACCAACTAACACTATAGGGTATACACCCCCCATGTGGGCAACCCATTTACAAAGGGGTATGCTTTTGAACTTTTCCGTATCAACCCTTTCAAAATGTATCGGTGAAAGTTCAAAAAGGCTTTTTCTTTCAAAGGGATAAGGCCTTCTTTCTGGATAGTATAAACTGTACATTATGGGAATTCTCATATCTGTCTGAGATGTATGAAAGAGAAAAGTGCCATCTATTAGCTCCACTATTCCATGCACTACGCTTTGAGGATGGATCAAAATGTCTAAACTTTCTACAGTGAGGTCAAAAAGGTTAATAGCTTCCAAAAGCTCCATACCTTTGTTCATAAGGGTAGCGGAATCTATAGTGATCTTTGCACCCATCTTCCACGTGGGATGGTTTAAGGCCTCTTCCACCGATACATACTTTAGCTCCTCAAGGTTTTTGTTTCTGAAGGGCCCTCCAGAGGCCGTAAGGTATACCTTCTTCAAATCCTTCTGGTTTACCATGCTGAGCAACTGAAATAGGGCATTGTGTTCGCTGTCTACAGGAACTATCAACTTTCTTTTTTCCTTTACAAGCCTCCCAAGGCATATGAGAGATTCCTTATTAGAAGCTAGAAGCCTTTTCCCTTTTTCAAGTATAAGATAGGTTGGAAATATACCGTCCGTGCCTGATATGGCGTTCATGAGCATGTCCGACTCTTCCACCATGGCATAAAGGCCTTCTTCTCCTTTTAAAAACTTTGTTCCTTTTGGAAGGCTGTTTAACCACTCCTTTGAAGGTTCTTCATAGCAGGCTACGTATTTCGGATGAAACTCTCTTGCTTGCAAAAGGAGCTTTTCTGAGGCCCTGCGGGCCAAAAGGCCTATAAGTTCAAAATCCTCCCTGTTTTCCCTTATCACATCCAAGGTTTGGCTACCAACAGATCCTGTAGAACCAAGCACACTAAGCCTTCTCATACTATACCCGCCCTTAAAATGTCATGCATGTGTATGATGCCTATAGGCCTTTTCTCTTCATCCACCACCAAAAGAACAGTTATCTTATAATCTTCCATCCTTCTTAAGGCTTCAACGGCCAGTTCATCCATACGAGCCGTTTTAGGGTTGTTGGTCATAACATCCTTTGCAACGCTTTCATCAAACTTTCCCCCTCTGTTGACAAACCTCCTTAGGTCTCCATCCGTTATTATTCCTACAAGCCTTCCTTCTTCATCCACCACCGCAGTGGCACCAAAGCCCTTACTCGTCATCTCTATTATCACTTCCTTCATAGGAGTGTCTTCTTTGACTATAGGCACTTCAGAACCGGTATGACAGAGGTCTGCAACACGCCTTAGCCTCCTTCCAAGGGAGCCACCAGGATGGCGTAAGGCAAAGTCCTTTTCTGTAAAGCCGTTTAGTTCAAGAAGCACCATAGCAAGGGCATCTCCTAAAACTAAAGAAGCTGTAGAAGAGCTTGTAGGAGCAAGCTGAAGGGGACAAGCTTCCCTTTCCACAGCTAAGAATATATGCACATCAGCATGCTTTGCTAGGGTAGACTGAGGGTTGTTGGTGATGGCTATAAGGGGCACCCCTAAAAGCTTTATGTAGGGTATAAGGGATATAACCTCTGGAGACTCTCCACTGTTAGAAAAGGCTATTACCACATCCTTTGCATCTATCATACCAAGGTCTCCGTGAAGAGCCTCTGCAGGGTGAAGGTAGTGGGCTGGAGTGCCTGTGCTGGAAAGGGTAGAAGCTACCTTCCTAGCTATATGTCCCGACTTTCCCACTCCTGTGGTAATTACTTTACCTTTACAATTCCTCAACAGTTCTATAGCTTTAACAAAGTTCTCATCCAGACTGTCTCTAAGCTTCTTTAGGGATTCTATCTCTATATCAAAGACCCTTCTTGCCTTCTGTAGAACATGTTCCATCACTTTTTATAGTTATTTATACCCTTCATGATCTCCTCGTAGGCAAACTCTACACCCTTGAACTCCTCCACCTTTACCCACTTTCCAGGTTCAAGTTCTTTGTAGTGTTCAAAGAAGTGTTTTATCTTGTCTAGTAGCACTTTTGGTAGGTCCTCATAAGACTTTACATTTTCATAGGTTGGATCCACTTTACTGTGAGGCACAGCCAAAAGCTTTGTATCTACACCTTCCTCATCTCTCATCTGTAGAGCACCTATAGGCCTGCATCTTATAACAGTACCGGGAGCCACAGGATACCTTGATATGATAAGCACATCTACAGGGTCTCCATCATCCGCAAGGGTTTGGGGTATAAAACCATAATTAAAAGGGTAATGCATGGCGGTAAAGAGAAATCTATCAACAAAGATGGCACCACTCTCCTTATCAATCTCATACTTTATAGAGCTGTCCTGCGGTATCTCTACTATCACATAAATGTCCTCTGGTGGATTCTTTCCAGGTGGTATTTTCCTCACATCCACCATATTCCACCTCCAAAGTTTTATTTTACAACTGCACGTTGCAAAAGTTCATGCTTTCTTCCACACCAAACTCCACACACCTTATCAAACATTCGCTAGCCCTATCTATGACCCTATAAAGCACAGCCTCCTCTTCCTCACTGAAGGGAGATAGGACATATTCTACCACTTTATTCTTGTCCTTTGGCCTTCCTATACCAATCCTCAACCTTGGAAACTTCTCACTCTTTATCTCCCTTATTATGGATTCTACACCGTGATGTCCCCCACTACTACCTTCCAGTCTTAGCCTCAGCTTCCCCAAAGGTAGGTCTAGATCGTCGTAAACCACCAACATCTCCTCAGGCTTTATATCATACTCCTCCAACAGGTTGATCACAGCCAATCCAGAATTGTTCATATAAGTTTGAGGTTTGGCCAATATTATGGTCCTCCCGTTTACATTAGCCTTATACACGTGTGAAAGGCACTCCTCCGAAGGCTTTGAAACTTTGAGTTTTCTTAACAGTTCATCTACTACCATAAAGCCTACATTATGGCGCGTCTTCTCATACTTTTTACCAGGGTTGCCAAGCCCTACTATAAGCTTTATCATTCAGAAGGGGTGCTTTCTTCTACTTCAGGCTCTAGCACTACAGCTACCGTCTCTTCTGGAGAGTCAACTATTATGCACCCTTCCGGTGGCACAATATCCCTCACGTGCAAAGCATCTCCCAAACCTAGATGGCTCACATCAACGACTATTTTTTCTGGTATTTTGTCAACTTTTGCCTTTACCGTAAGACTGTGCATGAGAGGCTCAAAGGTTCCACCTAGGCCTACACCGGCTGGTGTTCCCACAAACTCTATAGGCACTTCCACTTCAATCTCTTGAGTATAGGTTATATCCTGAAGGTCTACGTGGATAGGGTTGTCGCCTAGCCAACCCATCTGTATATCCTTTAGAAGACACAACCTTTTCTCCCCTTCAAGTTCCGCTTCAATGAGGAAAGTCTCCCCATGAGGGAAGGAGTAGAGGTCCTTTAGGCTCATGTAAGCATGTCTATTTTCCACACCCTTACCATAGATCTCCACAGGTATATAACCCTGCTTTCTAAACCTTTTTAACTCGCTCTTTTTGCCCACCGTCCTTGGTATCAGCTTAACATAAACCCTTCGCATCTTTTACCTCCTTTATATAAACAATGAGCTAATAGATTCACCTTCGTGTGCCCTCCTTATGGCCTCTGCTATAAGCGGTGCAATTGAGACCACCCTTAGCTTTTCAAGCCCCTTATTCTCTACATTCAATGTATTAGTTACAATCACCTCTTCTATGGGTGATTCTCTCAGCCTTTCTATGGCAGGCCCAGAAAATATTCCATGTGTGGCAGCCACATATACACTTTTGGCACCTTTTGAGAGGAGCATGTTGGTGGCAGCCACTACAGTACCAGCAGTATCTATAATATCATCAACTATGATAGCCTTCTTCCCTTTTACATCTCCTATCAGATCCAAAACTTCCGCCACGTTGGGCTCAGGCCTCCTTTTGTAAATTATGGCTATACTGCAACCAAGCTTGTTGGCCAAAAGCCTAGCCCTTTCTACCCCACCAGCATCTGGAGAGACAACAACCAAATCCCCTTCTATCCTTTCCTTTATATACTCATAGATCACATTTAGCGCGTAAAGGTTGTCTACTGGTATATTGAAAAAGCCTTGGATCTGTGGAGAGTGAAGATCAACCACTATGAGCCTCTGAGCTCCTGCAACGGTAATAAGATCTGCCAAAAGCCTTGCGCTTATAGGCACCCTTGGTTTATCCTTTCTGTCCTGCCTGGCATAGGCATAGTAGGGTATTACGGCCGTTATCCTTCCCGCAGAAGCCCTCTTTAGAGCATCCAATATTAAAAGGAGCTCCATAATGCTATCGTTAACAGGATGTCCAAGGGACTGAATGACAAACACATCCTCGCCTCTCATGGATTCGTTTATCTTTACCCTGACCTCCCCATCGCTGAATCTACCCACTACTGCATCGGATAATGGTATACCTAGATGTTCTGAAACTTCCTGAGCCAACTTGGGATTGCTAGTACCGGTAAGGAGCTTTATAGAGCCAAACATTTTTCACCTCATCTTTATTTTGTGGAAAGCTGGGGTGCCTGGACTCGAACCAGGAGCCCCCGGATCCAAAGTCCGGTGCTCTGCCAGTTGAGCTACACCCCATAGCTTTCCACTCTATACAATTTCCAATTCCTCAACCTACAAGCAATCTCCACTTCTGGCAATGGTTCACCCACATAAAATACACAGGAACCACTACCACTTACCAAGGGCCTAAGACCCAAGCTCCTCAAATACCTCAACACCTCACCCACTTCCGGATAAAGCTCTCCAGCCAACTCACCCAACCTATTCTCCAACAAGCTAAAATCTCCCGTCTTAAGACTATCTATTATTTTATCACCTTCCAGTCCTCTTGTCAACATATCTTCCCTTACCATACTGTATACATAAGCTGTTGAGCACTTAACACCCGGGTATATAAGTGTAAATACCATCCTAGGCAATTCTATTCTCTCAAGCCTTTCTCCCCTTCCTCTTCCAACGGCAGAACCTCCAAGGAGGAAAAAGGGTGCATCGGAAGACACTTGCAAGGCTATATCTTTTAGAGCCTCCATGCTTAGAGGATCCCCCAAAAGGCGGTTTATGGCAACCAAGACCGAAGCCACATTAGAAGATCCTCCTCCTAGTCCTGCACCCTCCGGTATCCTTTTATCTATATAGATGTGAAAGTTTATCTCCTTTCCCATCACCCTTTCCATAAGTCTTATAGCCTTGTATACAAGGTTTTCCTCCATAGGTATACCAGTGCTTGTCTCCACCTTCAGTGGTCCCTCTTCAATGTATATCTCATCGCAAAGGTCTATGGCATGATAGATGGTAAAGATCTCATGGTAGCCATCTTGCCTTTTGCCCAAAAGCCACAAACCTAAGTTTATCTTTGCTGGGGAAAGCAACCTCATGGTTTATTATTTTAACCCTCACAGTATTATATGTGTAGGACTAATAAAATCTTAGTTTAATACACTAAAATTTTTCTACAAACCTCTTGACAAAATAGGGGGATGTTAATATAATATCTAATGGAAAAACCTATAAAGGAGGTGGAACATGGCAAAGCTAAGACCTCTGTATGATAAGATAGTCGTTAAAAGGTTTGAAGAGCAAGAGCAGAGAACAGCCTCTGGAATAATCATTCCAGATACAGCAAAAGAAAAACCACAGATAGGTGAGGTCATAGCGGTGGGAGAGGGTAAGCTCTTACAAAATGGCCAACAAGTTCCACCCAAGGTAAAGCCTGGTGATAAGGTAGTTTTTAACAAGTATGCAGGTACTGAAGTAGAGCTTGATGGTGAAAAGTACCTTATCATGTCTGAAGATGAAGTGCTTGCAATAATTGAATAAGAAAATCCTTAAAAGGAGGTGGAAAGATGGCGGCAAAGAAGGTTATTTATGGAGAAGATGCAAGAGCAAAGCTAAAGGCTGGAGTAGATAAGCTTGCCAACGCAGTAAAAGTTACGCTTGGCCCAAAGGGTAGAGAAGTTATCATTGAGAAGAAGTGGGGAACACCCCTTGTAACAAAAGATGGTGTGACAGTTGCTAAGGAAATAGAGTTGAAAGATCCTTATGAGAATATGGGCGCTCAGCTTGTCAAAGAGGTAGCCTCTAAGACAGCCGATGTGGCTGGAGATGGTACAACCACAGCAACAGTTTTGGCCCAGGCCATATTCAATGAAGGCCTAAAGGCTATAGCTTCCGGTGCCAATCCTATGGACGTCAAAAGAGGTATAGACAAGGCTGTGGCAAAGGTGGTTGAAGAGATAAAGAAGCTTTCCATACAGGTTAGCGGAAGAAAGGAAATAGAGCAAGTTGCTACCATATCTGCTAATAACGATCCAGAAATAGGAAAGATCATCGCTGATGCAATGGAGGCTGTAGGAAAGGATGGTGTTATCACCGTTGAGGAGTCCAAGTCTGCCCAAACAACCCTTGAAACAGTTCAAGGTATGCAGTTTGACAGGGGTTATCTATCTCCTTACTTCATAACAAATCCAGACAAGATGGAGGCTGTACTTGAGGATCCATACATACTCATATACGAAAAGAAGATATCTAACGTGAAAGACCTCTTGCCTCTGCTTGAGCAGGTGGTAAGGGCAGGAAAGCCACTCCTTGTGATAGCTGAAGATGTAGAAGCTGAAGCCCTTGCAACCCTTGTGGTAAACCACATAAAGGGTGTGATAAGGGCATGCGCCGTAAAGGCTCCTGGCTTTGGTCAAAGGAGAAAGGATTACTTGCAAGATATAGCCATACTCACCGGTGGAACAGCTATAACTGAGGAGCTTGGTATAAAGCTTGAAAGCGTAACCCTTGATATGCTCGGTAGGGCAGACAAGGTCATAGTGGACAAGGACAACACCACCATAATAGGTGGTAAGGGTTCCAAGGAAGCCATAAACGCAAGGATTGAGCAGATCAAGAAACAGATTCAAGAAACCACATCTGACTATGATAGGGAAAAGCTTCAAGAGAGACTTGCAAAACTCTCCGGTGGCGTAGCCATCATAAGGGTAGGTGCAGCCACCGAAGCTGAACTAAAGGAAAAGAAGGCAAGGGTAGAGGACGCAGTGCATGCTACCAAGGCTGCGGTAGAAGAGGGTATAGTGCCCGGTGGTGGTGTGGCACTAGTGAGAGCCTCAGAAGCCCTTGATGAGCTCAAAGTAGACAACCCAGACCAGCAAATAGGTGTAGATATAATAAAGAAGGCTTGTAGAACACCTCTCAGACAGATAGCTGCCAACGCTGGTTTTGAAGGCTATGTGGTGCTTGAAAAGGTAATACAGCTTGGAAAGGAAAAGGGTAAGAACTGGGGCTTTGATGCGGCCACCGGTGAATACAAGGATATGGTGGAAGCTGGAATCATTGACCCGACTAAGGTGGTAAGGACGGCTATACAAAACGCCGCTTCTGTAGCGGGAACCATGCTAACAGCAGAGGCTCTGGTTGCAGAAATACCCGAAGACAAGAAGGAGAAGGCTCCAACACCCGAAATGCCAGAGCTTGACTAAGAAGCCCCCAGGCCCCCTCTGGGGCCTTTTATTGACAATTTTTTTTAAAGGGTTAAAATATAAGTAAGGATTTACTATGAAAGAGTTGGTTTTATTTTTACACATCCTTTTTGCTACCCTTTGGGTAGGTGGCATGATCTTTTTAGTCTTTGTAGTGTCTCCCTTTGTAAGAAAACTGCCTATAAGGGATCAGGTCTTTCAAGAGGTGGGAAGACGCTTTAGCTTTTATGGAACCTTCATATCCCTTTTGGCCCTATTTATCACAGGCCTGATAAACATCCATTACATAGCTGGTCTTTCAAGCCTGTTTGACTTTTCAATCCCCTACACCAAAACTCTGCTTCAAAAGATAGGGATATTCTTCCTTGTGGTAATAGTTTCCCTTGTGCATGACCTCTACTTTGGGCCAAGGGCTGTATATTCAAGCTTTCACAAGTCTATGGCCAGGCTTTTTGGTTTTATAAACCTTTTCCTGAGCCTTTTTATAGTTTATTTGGCAGTTAAACTAAGGTTTGGAGGCTAAATATGGCACAACTTTTGAAGTTAGAACCAAGCTTTTCAGATTTTATGCCAGTAAAAAAGGTGTTATGCTCTAAGGAAAACTTAAGGTGCATAGCCTTTTACCTCAAAGCGGGCCAGAAGGTGCCCCTTCATACATCACCCCATAGGGTTATAACCCTTGTGCTTGAGGGTGAAGGAGACTTCTTCGTTGGAAGTGAAGAAAAAAGAGAGAGACTTAAAAAGGGAGAGGCACTTCTTTATGAGCCTTCAGAGCCACATGGCTTTGTTGCCGTGCAAGATATGACAGTATTAGCCTTTGTAGTGTGATGTTCTACGTATCCAAGGTAAGCATCCCCTTCTTCTTCCTTGCTGTCTTGGATCTAATTTATTCCCTTTTCCTTAGAACCTTTACGGTGGATGTCAAAAGCTTATGGACCGTTGCAGTCTTTGGCTTTGTAGCACACACCATAATGGGGGCAATGTATCAAATAGTGCCCAACTCACAAAACAGGCCCTTAAAACTTCCTTTTCTTTCTTATGTAGTCTTTGTCTTGAGCCTTGCCTCTTCTGTAGCCTTTTACAGCTCTAACCACCTTATTGGTAGCCTTATTCACCTTGTCTCCTGTCTTATTTTCTTTCTCCATGTGCTATCTTCTATGAGGAACTTTCAGCCCATAACTGTAAAGTTTTTAACCTTGGGAAGCCTATACTTTCTTTTGTCTGGCATATTTTTAGTCCTCTCAGAGCTTGGTTATATTCCCTTTGCCTTGGCCGTTCACACCTTAACGGTGGGCTTTATGCTAAAGGTGGTGGTCGGTGTGGAGCTTGCCTGGATTCCTATGCTTTACATGGAGCCACTTAACCTAACGCTGAGTAAAAGGCTCTTCTACCTTGGCCTTTTTACCACACCACCTTTTCTTATAAGCTTTTACCTTTATTCTTACAAGATCATAGCCCTTATGAGCTTCTTTGTTTTAGTCTTTGTAGGCTACTATCTTTACCTCATCTACTCCCTCTTTGCCAAAAGGCGCACACCAAAGGAGATCCCTTACGTTATAAAATACCTCTTGCTTGCCCTCTTTATCCTTCCCTTTGGTTTGTTAATAGGCTCTTTTATGGCTGGGAAAGAACTGGTTTCTCACATGGTTTTTCTACACTTTGACCTGCTTATCTACGGCTTTACAGCCATTACCATAATGGGTGGTATGTCCCACCTTTATCCAAGGATAGTTTACAACATGAGGTTTTCCAAAAAAGAAGGCGTTTATATCTCGGACCTAGTGGATGAAAAGGCCATAAAGAGAATTTTGCCACTTACTGTGGTAGCTTTGGCTTGGATGGTCTTTGCAGAAGCTCAAGGCAGACCACTATCCTATCTGGCAACCATCCCTTACCTTATCCTATGGCTCTACTTTTCTTATGCTGTGCTTATAAGAGGGCTTTTGTTTAGGCCAAAGCTATCTTCCTGAGGTTTTCCACCATCTCTTCCGTTGTGCTACCAAGATAGACAAAACCGTTCTTCATAGCGCAACCTTTTTCCCTACAAAGGCCTCCAAGGGATACAAGCTCATCCATCCTCTTTACAACCTTGGTGGATGGAATATAAATAGCGGTTCCGTCGGTGTAAAAATCTTGGCTTTTGAGCTCAAGCTCTACAGTGTCAGCCTTCACTATCAAACTACTGTAGGCTCTTCCCACATAGACCTCCACATCTTCATAATTAGAAAGGCCTTCGTATATAGCCTTTATTGGATTTTCTGCAAGCTCAAACTTTACATAATCTTTAACCGTATAGCACTCATTGAAAAGAGCGTAAGGACATACCTCAGCACAGTACTTATGGTCTATGCTTTTAAACAGATAGCCTAAGGCATAACCTTTAGAAGGTAAGATGTTATCTTTGCCAAGCTCTTCCAAAAAGCCAGAACGAATCATGGCCTCTTTTACAGGTGCCTTTACATTCACAAAAACAAGGTTTACACCTACGTTCTTAAGGTCCTCATGGAAATCATGTAAGGCCTCAAGGGCAGTCCCATCCACATAGTTTATAGATTCACCGTCTATCACCAGATGCTTCAAAGCAGGCTTTCCTTTAACAATATCTTTTATCTCTTCTAGTATGTTCTCCACGTTGGCGTAGTATAAAGAGGCCTCAGGCCTTATCATCTCAATCTGGGGACAGGTGGGCAAGTTGTTTGCCTCTGCGTTCACAAAGGTGCCACTAATGGGGTCCCTGGACATTCTCACTATTCTAGGATGAAGGCTTCTCCAAAGGAATAGAGACAAAGATAAGAAAACACCTATTAGTATGGCATAGTCTGGCTTCATTATGAAAGAGAGGGCAAAGGTAGTTATGGCGGATATGCCATCATACCTGTTAGTTTTCCACAGGTGAATAAAATAATGTGGTCTTATAAGGCTTAAAACTGCTGTTATCACTATGGCGGAAAGGACTGGCCTTGGAAGGTAGTAAAGGAGTGGAGCCACAAACAGGAGGGTAGCTATCACAAAACAGGCGCTTATTATGTTGGACATGCCCGTCTTTGCACCAGCTTGGAAGTTGACAGCAGAACGGGAAAAGGAACCACTAACCGGATAGCTTTTAAAGAAGGATCCTACCACGTTGGCAAGGCCTTGTCCTATAAGTTCTTGGTTTACATCAAGCTTTTGCTTTGTTTGGCTTGCTATAAACTTTGCTATAGCGTAGGCCTCCATAAAGCCCACAAGGGCTATGATAAAAGCCTTACCAAGAAGCCTATCCAAAAGGTCAAGGTCTATATAGGGTATGGAGGGGAAAGGAAGCCCTTGTGGAATATTCCCTACAACCTTTATGCCATAGCTTTCAAAGGAGAAGTAATAAGAAAGGATCGTAAAGATGATAACGGCCACTAAAGCGGAGGGAATATTTTTGTTTATTCTTCTTAGGCCAATTATTATAGCTATGGAGGCAAGGCCTACCGCAAGGGTGTAAAGGTTGGTCTTTGGGAGGTTTATGGCTATCTCATAAAGATTTTGAAAGATTAGCTCCTTTTGTTCCACCTTTATACCAAGTAGGGCTGGGATCTGAGTGGTTATTATGATTATGGCCGCAGCGTTGGTAAAGCCCATGATGACCGAATGGGAAACAAAGTTAACTATAAAGCCCAGCCTAAAGAGTCCCATGAATAGCTGTATTAGACCTACCAAAAGGGCCATAAGGATTGCAAGTTCAATAAACTTCTCTTCTCCGGGCTTGGCGTAGCTTGTAAGGGATGTAAAGGTAAGGAAGGACACTATGGCTACAGGGCCTGTTGCAAGCTGTGGAGAGCTACCAAAGAGGGCAGCTATTATCACAGGGATGGAGGCAGCATACAAACCATACACGGGAGGAAGCCCTGCAATAAGAGCATAGGCCATGGATTGGGGCACAAGAACTACAGCTACCGTAAGACCTGCAGTAAGGTCTTGTATAAAAACCTTTCTGTTGTAGTTTTTAAACCATGTTAAGAAAGGCAGAAACTTATCCATCCCCTTATGGTGAAATTTTAACATGACTTATATCAAACATAGATTGACAAGATTTCGTCCATAATCTATAATAAATTGACAATGAACAGGGTAAAGGAATATAGACAAAGGCTTGGCCTATCTCAAGAAGAGCTTTCAAAGATAACGGGCATACCAAGGACCACCATAAGCTCCATAGAGTCGGGCAATGTTATACCTTCTGTAGATTACGCAATTAGATTGGCAAGGGCCTTGGGCTGTAGCGTGGAAGAACTGTTTTCACAAGAGGAATGCAAGTTTTTCCCCGGCTTTAAAGAGGGCCTATTTATAAGCTATCTGGTGGGGTCTCAGAGAGTTATGGCACCGGCACCTATGGAACATGTGGATGCGGATGGCTTTTATAAAGATGAAAAAATAAGCTGGTTTAAAAGGCTAAACATTCCCACCCTTGCCTTTGCCGGATGCGACAACTCTTTAAAGCTTTTGACTGGAACACTACTCCAAGAGGGTATAAGGCTTCTTACAATAAATGCTTCAAGCCTTAAGGCCCTTGAGCTTTTGAAGGAAGGCTATGTGCATATGGCTGGCTTGCATATGGGATGCTTTGAGGAGAACTACAGGCTTGTAAAAGAACATCTCGGAAGGGGCTACAAAGTCCTAAAGGTCTTCTCCTGGGAGGAGGGCATTCTAACAAGGGAAATGGCAAGCCTAAAGGAGCTAAAAAAGAGGCTTTGGCTTGCAAGGGAGGAAGGAAGCGGTGCAAGGAAGGTCTTTGAGGAGATAAGAGAGGATATTGGTATTAAAAAATACAAGGTGGTTCATGCGGACCATGAGAAAGTGGCCTTTGCCATAAAGGAAGGCTTGGCGGAGGCGGGTGTGGCCACAAAAGCCTACGCATACAGTTATGGACTGGAGTTTTTCAGTGTAAAGACGGAAGACTATTGCCTTTGCTACAGGGAAGATTTAGAAGAGGATAAAAGCTTTCTTAGGCTTTTGAATCTATTGAAGTCAAAAACATACAGAAACCTTATCTCCCAAGTGCCAGGCTATAGGCCAGAAGTTGGTGTGGAGGAAGCCCTAACATGAGGTTGCTTATACTTTTTCTTTTTGTTTTCTTTGGCCTTGTCAAGGCAGAGGTCATAAGGGTTTTTGCCGCCGCCGACCTTCAGTTTGCTCTAAGAGAGCTGGCGGACATTTACATGAAAAAATATCCAGAAGACAAAATAGAGCTTATCTTTGGCTCATCGGGTAAGGGCTTTGCCCAGATAAAAGCTGGAGCGCCCTACCACATATTCTTCTCCGCAGACATGAAGTATGTAGAAGAACTATACAGAGAAGGCTATGCCATCACAAAGCCAAAGCCTTACGCCATAGGGAGGATAGTGCTTTGGACAAGGAAGGATTCGGGCCTTGACCCTTCCAAGTTCCCAGAGGTTTTACTTGACCCAAGGGTAAAAAGGATAGCCATAGCCAACTGGGAGCATGCACCCTACGGGAGGGCTTCAAAGGAGATCCTTGAGGCCTACGGTGTTTTTCAAAAGGTTAAAGATAAGCTTGTAATAGGCGAAAACATAGCCCAGACTGCCAGCTATATTAGGTCCGGTGCGGCAGACCTTGGCTTTATAGCCCTTTCCTTGGCAAAGGCCCCAGAGCTTGAAAGGGTAGGAAGATACTGGCTGGTGCCAGAGGACAAACATGAAAGGATACTTCAAGGTTATGTGATCACAAAGGAAGGTCAAAAGGTTGTAGGTGCGCGAAGGTTTTATGAGTTTGTAGCCTCTACGGAAGCGAGGAAGGTCTTTGTAAAGTATGGCTTTTTACTTCCGGGAGATAGATGATGGACCTTGGGCCCTTTTGGCTGACGGTAAAGCTTTCCCTTATCACCTCCTTTATCCTTCTTATTGTAGGCATTCCTCTTGCCTACTACATGGCCTACTCCAAAAGCCCCCTTGCCCTTGTGCTGGAGGTTATTACCACCTTGCCCCTTGTTTTGCCACCCACCGTGCTTGGCTTTTACCTTTTAATCCTTTTTTCAAAAAATGGCCCCTTGGGCGCCCTTTGGGAGAGGCTTTTGGGCTACCAGCTTGTCTTTACCTTTGAAGGCCTCGTTATAGCCTCCGTTATATACAGCCTTCCCATGATGACCCATCCCTTGATTTCTGGCTACAGGAGCGTTCCCAAAAGTCTGATAGAGGCAAGTTGGACCTTGGGAAAGTCCAAGCTTGAAACCCTTTTTAGAGTTATCCTGCCCAACATGAAGGCTTCCATACTTGTGGGCTTTGTGCTTTCCTTTGCCCACACCTTGGGAGAGTTTGGCGTGGTGCTTATGGTAGGTGGAAACATAGAGGGCAAAACGAGGGTGGCCTCCATAGTCATATACAATGCGGTAGAATCCATAGACTACGTCACAGCCCACCTATATTCTCTTTTACTTCTTTCCTTGTCCTTCCTTAGCCTATTGGCCCTTTACATGATAAACAGGAGGTGGGTCCTTTGATAATCATAAAGGTCAAAAAGAGGCTTCACGGAGCTGAAGGAGACTTTTGGCTTGATGTAGAGCTTGAGCTAAGGGATGGTGAGTTTTTGGTGCTTTTTGGGCCATCGGGCAGTGGAAAAACAACTCTTTTGAGATGTGTAGCTGGCTTGGAAAGGCCTGAAGAAGGATACATTGAAGTGAATGGAGAGGTTTGGTTTGATTCAAAGAGGGGAATAAACCTTCCACCACAGAAGAGGCATGTGGGCTTTGTATTCCAGGATTATGCCCTATTTCCAAACATGAGCCTTTTGGAAAATGTGATGTATGGGATGAAAATAGAAGATAAAGAAAAGGCTCTTGAGCTTTTGAGAAAGGTAAGGCTTGAGGGCCTAAAGGACAAAAGGCCCAATCAAATATCTGGAGGGCAAAGGCAAAGGGTGGCCCTAATAAGGGCCCTTGCAAGGGAGCCTAAGGTGCTTCTCTTGGATGAACCTCTATCGGCCCTTGATGAAGAGCTAAGGGCAGAACTTCAAGAGGAGCTAAAAAGCTTTCAAAGGAGCTATAACATTCCAACCCTTATGGTGACCCATCACAAGGAAGAGGCCCTGAGGCTTGCAGACAGGATAGTAAGGATAAAGGAAGGAAGGGTGGTAGAAATCATTAACCAAATTTTAACAAACTCCACTTAAAATACTATATTCAGGAGGAAGAGTATGAAGCTTTTTCAAGAGTTGGAAGAAACAAAAGGATTGGTTCTTAAGATGGCTGGGCTTGTAAAGGAAGCGGTGGATAAGGCCATAGAGTCTCTCAACAAACAAGATGTGGGGCTTGCAGAAGAGATTATAAAGGGTGATGACCAGATAGACCAGCTGGAGGTGGAGATAGAAAGAAGGTGTATAAGGATGATAGCCCTCTACCAGCCGGAGGCTGTAGACCTAAGGCTAATAATGGGTATGTATAAGATAGTCTCGGACCTTGAGAGGATAGGGGATGAGGCGGAAAACATAGCAGAAAGGTCCATACTCCTTGCCCAAGAGCCACCCCTAAAGCCCTACGTGAACCTTACCCTTATGGCATCCAACGTAAAGAGCATGATAGAGGATGCGGTCCTTTCCTTTTTCCAAAGGGATGTGGAGCTTGCAAAGAAGGTTATAGAAAGGGATGATATGGTGGATGAGCTATACCATCAGGTCCAAAGGGAGCTTATAACCTACATGCTTGAGGACCCAAGGAACATAAAGAGGTCCATACACCTCTCCTTTGTGGCAAGGCACTTTGAAAGGATGGCGGACCACGCGGAGAACATAGCGGAGATGACCATCTACTGGTCCGAGGGCGAAGTGGTAAAGCACCAACACATTAAGGATAAGGAAATGCATTGAGGCTTTATGTAGCCTTTGCCCTATTCCTTTTAGCCTTTCTTTTAATAAACATAGCCTTCCTTGACAACCTTAGAAAAATCTGGAACATAAGCTACCCCCTTGTCCTTCTTGTGATAAACCTTGACCTTCTTGTTTTGTTTATTGTCTTTATAATATTCTTTAGAAAGTTTATAAAGGCTTACCTTGCTGGAAAAAGAGAACCTTTAAGAAAAAAACTTTCCACAAGCCTCATGCTTTATATCATCACACCTCTTATCTTCCTTAACTTGGCCACGGCGGTAATCTTGCTTCAATCTACAAAATCCTTTGTAAGCGGACAGCTAAAGGAGGTAGCAAAAAAATCCGAAAACCTTAGCATCTTAATTCAAGAGGAGGAGTTAAAGAGAGCACAAGCCTATAGAGATATGTTTGTTTTGTTAAAAAATAATGGCTTGGTGGA
The DNA here is from genome assembly GCA_037927135.1 of Candidatus Pampinifervens sinense. Classification (GTDB taxonomy): domain Bacteria; phylum Aquificota; class Aquificia; order Aquificales; family Aquificaceae; genus Pampinifervens; species Pampinifervens sinense. Next base: position 179,731 of record JAXSPP010000001.1, read on the forward strand.
AAGCTTTAAAGGGCTAAAAGGTGTAAAAGGTGTGATTGAGGACCCAAACTGTAAAGAGGCCATAGGAGAAGATAGCATAAGCCTGTGTGTGGATGGCTATCGCCTTGTGCTTTCAAGGGAACACAGGGCCGTAGGCCTAATAGAGGATATAAAAAGAATATCCACAGAGCTTAGGAACATGGTCAAGGCAAGGGATATTATAGGTGGCATATATGTGTATTTCCTTGTGCTTGCTGGCTTTCTGTCCTTTTTGTCCGCCGTATGGTTTGGGAACCTTATAGCAAGGCATATTAGCCTACCCCTTGAAAAGCTAACTCAAAAGGCAAGGGAGATAGCCAAGGGAAACTTTGACGTTAACGTAGAAGTTCCACAGACTGGCGATGAGGTCCAAGAGCTTGGCATAGGCTTTTTAACCATGAAGGAAGAGCTAAAGAAACTCTATCAAAGACTCAATAAAGAAAAAGAGATGCTTGTTCAGCTTTTTAATGCTCTGCCAGTGGGTATTGTTTTCCTTTCAAGGGATGGAGAAAGGTTCCAAAACAGGGCCTATGAGGAGCTTTCAAGAAAGGCAAGCGTGAGGGAAAGTACCATAGAGTTGGATATAGGCAGGGTGATAGTGTATGAGGATCTTGAGACCCTTATATTGGCAGAGAGGTTCAAAACATGGCAGATGGCCGTAAAGAGGATAGCCCATGAGATAAAAAACCCGCTCACACCCATAAGCCTAAACCTGGAAAGGCTAATAAGGTCCTTGGAGAGGGGGCAGTGTGATATGGAAAAGGTCGCCCAGATGGCCAGCATCATACTTGAGGAGCTTGAAAGGATAAAGAGAACCATAGACCAGTTTAGAAGCCTTTCGGTGGAGGTAGAGCCAAACTTCAAAGAGCTTGAGCTTGGAGACCTTATAAGGCAGGTGGCAAGCATATACGAAGGTATAAGGATAGAAGTGGAAGGAAATCTAAGGGTTATGGGGGATGAGAGGCTTTTAAGGGATATGTTTTTTAACCTTTTTAACAACAGTCTTGAATGGGGTGCAAGGAATGTGTGGGTTGAACTAAGGGAGGATAGCATGGTCTACAGGGATGATGGGCCGGGAATAGAGGAGGGCAAAGAGGAGATAATCTTTTTGCCTTACCATTCGGAGAACCCAAAGGGCATGGGCTTGGGCCTTGCCATAGTAAAACACATAGCCGAACTGCATGGTTGGAGGGTAAAGGCTATGGCCCAAAGGGAAGGCTTTTATTTGCTGTTTGAACTAAGACCAAGGTAGGGAAGGATTTGAACGACCCTTATAAGATGGTTTTCCCATATTACTTCTAACTCCTCCATAACGGCCTTCTCCTGTTCCTCTGGAGGAAGCTTTTTAAAACTTTCCGACTTTACACCCCTTTCGTGCAAAAGCAAAGGCACAAAAACCTTACCTATGGCATAGAAGGCAAAGGAGAGTTCTATGTCCGAAAGCTGTGGAAAGCCGTTAAAGGTTTTGTATGTCTTTATACCAGCCCAATTGGTCCAATATCTTACTTCTGGGTCTTCCACCCTTTTCTCATAGCCTCCCACATACATGGAAAGAAGGGCCTTCAAAAGCCTCTCATCAAGGTCTGTATACTTATCCTTTAAGTCTTCTGCAAGCCTCCTTATCTCCTCCGAGTTTATTTTGTTATAGTCCTTTAAAAACTGTTCTTTCCAATTTTCGTATCTTAGGAACTCTTTATGAGGAAGGTTCAACCTGTTTCCTCCGATTTTTCGTACTGAGGACAATCTAAGGTGGCTGGGTCCACATCCGGTATTATCTCTTTTGTATCCGTATGATAGCCACAGACAAAGCATTCTATGGAAACAGCATAACCCACATGAGCATGGCCTATATCCCATCCACAGAGAGGACACTCTCCCTCACCAGCTTTTAAAAGATCCATAAGCCTGTTGCCGTTCTTTAAAGACCTTTGTATGGATTTAATACGGTCTATGGCTCTTTGCACCTCATCGCTGTTCCACTCTGAACCACATTCAAGACACCTATACTCTGCATAGCTTCCTTCCTTTATAAGCCTTATGACCTTTGAAGAACCACACCTATCATCTATGCATACCTCTCCTATAAGCTTTCTTCCCAGCTTATCCAGTATGTTTTTAAAGTCTTCTGAAGTTAGCCTCATTGGCACATCATAAGCCTTATAGCCACAGCATTGGCATTCTGCTTCCACCCTTGGGTATGGCTCATCATACTCGCAGACCATTAGAGCTATCCTTTTACAATAAGGACATAGTTCAAGGTGTGCAATACATACCATGCCTAACCTCCTTTAAACCTAAAGGTTATTATACCCGTTTGAACAATATTATCCTTTATAGGCTCAAATTTAATACCTTTTACAAAGTTAAGCATCATCTGGTCTACTAGAGGAGACCCACTCCTCTGAACTATCTGAGCCTTTGATACCACTCCAGAAGGCTCCACCCATATCCTAATCTTTAGCACGCTCAAAGGCTCATCTGAAACCACTTTGGGCAACGGTGGAATATATATTGCAGACCTTCCACCTCCAGAAAGACCTATACCGCTTGGAGAGACAAGGGCCACTATATCACCAAGCTCGGAGGTTTTTATGCCTTCTTCTTTCACTTCCCTTTGCCTTCCTTTTATCCTCCGTTCTATATCCTGAAGCAAGGAAGGCTCTTCCTTTGGCACACCACTTGGCACCTGCACATCTCCCCTATCTCTATCAACCTGCACAGGCGATGCACTTATCTTTTCCATCCCCTTCTTTAAAGTTCCTTCACCTTCCTTAAGTCTTTGGCCAACCGATGGCCTTTCACGTACCAGCTTTACTTCTTCTACCTTTGGTATATCCTCCAAATATACCTGTAATGGTGGCCTTGGTGACCTCTCCGCTTTTACAAAGAGGTAGAGGGAGAGGAGAGTAAAGATTAAAAGGTTTATGGTAAAAGATATACTAAGATAGAGAAGGTCTTCTAGCCTTTTCTCAATCATCAATTTTAAATTATAATAGGCCACTGAAGGATGAAAGTCTTTGTATCCAGTGGAGGAACGGGAGGCCATTTCTTTCCAGCCTTAGCCCTAATAGAATGCCTTCTTCAGCGATCAATAAGCTCCATATTTATAGGTTCAAAAAGGGGTATAGAATACACCCTCAAAGAGAAAATACCTGTAGAGAGCTTTTTTGTTCCATCCTATCCCTTTATGGGAAAGGGCATAAAGGAGAAGCTTTTGGCCATACTTAAAAACCTCTCAGGGTCTTGCATGGTAGCCAAGCTCATAAGTAAAAGGGATATAGGCATCATATTTGGAGGATATGCAAGCGTACCTCTAGGACTCTCCATACTCCTAAAGAGGGCTCTGTTATACATCCATGAGCAAAACTCCATACCTAGCCAAACCAATAGAATCTTTTCAAAGTATGCAAAAAAAGTATTCATAACCTTTGAATATTCAAGAAGGTTCTTTCCGGCTTATAAAACGGTAAAAACTGGCTTACCTGTAAGGAAAAGCCTTATTGAAGGTTTAAAGCTAAGTAGGGAGGAGGCACTAAGGGCCTTGGGCCTTGAAAACAAGCCCACTCTTCTTATTATGGGAGGAAGTCAAGGAGCACACTTTTTGAATCAACTGGCAAAGGAGATCTTTTTAAGAACAGGATGGCAAGGTATACACATTTCAGGAGATAAGGATTTTGAGCATTTAAAGGAGTTTTATAAGGAAAAGAAACTTAATGTCCTCCTTCTAAGTTTTAGCCACCATATGCACCTTGTATATAAGGCAAGCACGATAGCTATAAGCAGGAGTGGGGCTAGCTCCATAACGGAGCTCTCTCTCTATGGCATACCTTCCCTCTTTATACCTTTTCCTTACGCAGTGCATGACCATCAGTTTTATAACGCAAAGGAGATAGAGGATATGGGGGGAGGTATTACACTAAGGCAGGAGGATGCTTATGTTGATAGAGTTATGAAGGCATTGGATAAGCTTTTGGAAAACTACGAATACTACTCAAAAAATATATCTCTTTTTGCCAATCCTCTTGCCTGTGATGAGATAGTAAAGTATCTTTTTATTTAAATTCAAAAAAAGGAGGGAAGATATGGAGGTTAGAAAGGCTGTGCTACCGGTTGCTGGATGGGGGACTAGGTTTCTACCAGCCACTAAAGCCATGCCTAAGGAGATGTTCCCCATAATAGACAAACCTGTTATCCAGTTTATAGTGGAGGAGTGTCTTGATGCAGGTATTGAAAACATAATTTTTGTTACAGGAAGGCATAAAAGACCTATTGAACATCACTTTGATATTAACACAGATCTGGAAAAGCATCTGGAAAGTTGCGGGAAAATGGACCTTTTGAAGAACATTATGGAAATAAGCAGGCTTATAAATCCTATATATATAAGGCAAAAGGAACAACTAGGTCTAGGCCATGCAGTTTTAGTAGCAGAGCCTGTGGTAGGCTACGAACCATTTATAGTATGCTTAGGTGATGTGATACTTAAAGATGAGGAAAATGTTTTAAATAAAATGATGGAGGTTTATAAAAGGTTTGGCAAGAGTGTGGTGGCAGTTTTTGAGGTGGAAGAAAAAGATGTTTCCAAATATGGAATAATAAGCGGAAGGTACATAGAAAAGGATATATACATAATTGATGACTTAATTGAAAAGCCTAAGCCTGAAGAGGCTCCTTCAAGGCTTGCAATAGTAGGAAGGTATCTATTTACACCAAGGATATTTGATAAGCTAAAGATTACACCACCTGGTAAGGGTGGAGAGATACAGCTTACTGATGCCATAAAGCTACTCCTTGAGGATGAAGCCGTGTATGCAATAAAGATTAATTCAAAGGTCTACGATACGGGAACTCCCTTAGGCTATATACAAACCATACTTGACTTTGCCCTTCAGAGAGAGGACCTGAGGGAGGACCTTATGAGGTACTTAAGGAGCCTCATCTGGGAAACCTCACCTATGCAGGAGTGAAAATGGTATAATCTATTCCATGTTTTACGGATCAATAGTGGCCCTCATAACCCCCTTCAAGAATGGAGAGGTAGATTTTAAGGCCCTTGAAAACCTTATAGACTTCCATGTAAACAACCATACAGATGCCATACTTGTTTGCGGGACCACTGGAGAGGCACCAACCTTGACCTTTGAGGAACATGAAAAGGTCATTGAACATGCGGTAAACTATGCTAAAGGAAGGATAAAGGTGATTGCAGGAACTGGAGCGAACGCTACCCACGAAGCCATAGAGCTAACATACCATGCTAAAAAGGTAGGTGCTGATGCATGCCTTCTTGTAGTTCCCTATTACAATAAACCCACACAGGAAGGCCTTTATCAACACTTCAAAACGGTAGCTGAAGAGGTTGATATACCAATAATCCTTTACAACATACCTTCCAGAACGGGTGTGGAAATAGCACCAGAAACCATATATAGGCTTGTAAAGGAATGCCCTAACATCATAGGATCTAAAGAATCTACTCCAAACATGGACAGAATATCTGAACTAAGGAGACTCTTAGGGGAAAACTTTACCATACTCTCTGGAGACGATTCTCTCACTTTACCTATGATGGCCTTAGGTGCCAAGGGTGTCATATCTGTGGCAAACAACATAATGCCAAGGGAAGTAAAGACCATGGTGGATTATGCCTTAAAGGGTGATTTTCAAAAGGCGAGGGAGATGCACTACTACCTTTTTGATCTCTTTAAGATACTTTTTATTGAGACCAATCCTATACCTGTAAAAACAGCCTGCTGGGCCCTTGGCATGTGTGAAAAGGAGTTTAGACTTCCTCTGTGCCCTATGAAGCCGGAAAATGAGAAAAGGCTTCTTCAGGTGCTAAAGGCATACAACCTTCCTGTGGTTAGAGATGGGTAAATTCCTTCTTTTTATAAACTCAGCCTACCTTGGCCTAGGTTCCTTCTTCAGCTTCTTTGTGGCTCCTACCCTTTTTAGGGTCCTCCAAAAAGATCAAGCCGGTGCAGTAGTAGAAAGGGTCTTTCCCGTGTATTTCAGTATTGGCCTGCTAATCTCCTTTATAACCCTTATCTTAGGCTATAGGCTTGGAAAGCTTATAGCTCTTTTAGCCTCCCTTAGCCTTCTTCTTCACGCGATCCACATCTTTTATATACTACCAAAAGCCCATACTCTAAAGCTTGTAGATTATGATGCTTTTATGAAATGGCATGGTGTCTCCATGGGTATAAACCTCCTCAGTCTTCTCTTAATTTTTTTCCTGTGTGTGCTTTTGATGAAAAGATGATTGAGCTAAGGCTTTCTTTGCTTCCTGTTCCAAAGAGCAATCGGTATATAAGGAGGAAAGGGGGAAAGGTTTTTAAGCCACCGAGGGTGAAAAACTGGGAAGTGAGGGCCTTGTGGGAGATAAAGGAACAGTACAAAGGAGAGCCTCTTGAAGGAAAGCTATCTGTTTATGTAGAACTTGTGCTTCCAAACCACAGGAGAAGGGACATAGACAATATGTTAAAAAGCCTTTGGGACATTTTGGAGAAGGGTGGAGTTATTAAAAACGACAGCCAAATATATGAAGTAAGAACTATAAAAAGGGTTATAAAGGGCCAGCAAGGCACAATCGTGCGTATAGGAGAGTTTAAAGATGCCGTTGAGGGTGCTTGATAATCCACTTTTGAGGCACAAGCTAAATACAATAAGGGACAAAAGAACACCACCAGAAAGGCTAAGAAGTCTTGTGGAAGAGCTAACCTTAATGTGTATGCCCTACTTGATGGAAGAGGCACCCATTAGGAACGAAAGAATAGAAACTCCTTTGGAAGAGAGTATTTTTGAGTTTGTTGAAGAAGAAAAAATTGTGCTTCTGTGCATACTTAGGGCTGGCATGCCCATGCTAAACGGAGCTTTAAGAGCCTTTCCAAGGGCAAAGGCAGGCTTTTTGGCCATAAGGAGGAATGAAGAAAGCCTAAGGCCCACACTGTATTACAAAAGGATTCCAGACATAAAGGACAAATGGATTATAGTGCTTGACCCCATGCTGGCAACGGGCGGCACTTTGAGTATGGCTTTGGAGGAGATAAAAGCAGAAAGGCCTGAAAGGATATTCTCTTTGAACTTGGTGGCTTCTCCAGAGGGGATAGAAAAGGTGCTTTCTTTACATCCAGATGTGAACCTGTTTGTTGTAAGCGTAGATAGAGGGCTAAACCAAAAGGGCTACATAGTGCCGGGCGTAGGAGATATGGGCGATAGGCTTTTTACTGAATATCCTTAATATACTCCGTTGGGTCCAAAGGAATACCTTCCTTGTTTCTTATTTCAAACCTTAGCATACACTCATCGGAGTTGTTCTTTTTGCCCACCTTTGCTATGGTTTGCCCTTTGCTTACCCTTTCTCCCCTTTTGACAAGGTTTGTCTCATTGTAAGCGTACAAGGATATAAAATTATCATGCTCAATTATAACCATATTTCCATAAGCCTGTAGATCCCCACCGCTGTATATCACTCTACCATCCTCTACAGCTTTTACCGGTGCAGAACATGGTGCATGTATTTCCACACCTTTTGGCACTCTTGATATCTTACCTTCTACTGGCGGTAGTATATTGAAGTTTCTTGGTAAGCTTGCGTTTGTCCTATTATTCTCCTTCTCTAAGTCCTTGACAATATACTTGTCCTCCTTATTTCTTTCATCCTTTCTGGGCATCTCCCCTTTGGAAGCCACCTCTTGCTTCGGTATTTTTACCTTCGTTCCAGCCTTTAACAATTTGCCTTTTAATTCTGGGTTAAGCTTTTCAAGTTCCTTTAAAGGCACTCCCGTGGCCCTTGCCACATCCCTTAGCCTTCCGCTACGTTTAACGGTGTAAAAGTCATAATTGCCTTCCTCCTTTGTCCTTTTTGCCTCTTTGACGGGTATTTTCACCTTGGTCCCTGGAGGGAGCCATTTGTCCTTAAGGTCTGGGTTTAGCCTTTCAAGTTCCTTTAAAGATGTGCCGGTAGCCTTTGCCACATGTTCAAGCTTAGCACCCTTTTTAACCGTGTAAAAGGTATAGCCTTTTTCCTTTATGTCTTCATCCGATTTTGCTTCCAAGGAACCCTTTGGCACTTTTACCTTTGTGCCAGCCTTGAGCCATTTATCTTTCAATTCTGGGTTAAGCTTTTCAAGTTCTTTTAAAGGCACTCCCGTGGCCTTTGCTACATCTTTTAGCCTTCCACCGCGCTTAACTGTATAAAATTCAAAGTTAGACTCTTCTCTCCTTCCCTTTGAAATGGCTCCTCTGGCAGGTATCTTTATCTTTTGCCCTTCCACAATCCTGTCATCTTTTAAACCGTTAAACTCCTTCAAAGTTTCCACATCCACACCAAAGCTTTCCGCTATCTTTTGAAGAGTGTCTCCCTTTTTAACCTCATATATAGCATACTTTTCTGATGTGGCCTTTTTTGCGCTTTTGACAGGTATACATAGCTTTTGACCCACTTTAAGCTGTTTTTCATCTATGTTTTTGTTAGCTTTTTTGAGGCTTTCAAGGCTTACGCCTTCCCTTTTGGCTATCTTCTCTAATGTGTCCCCTTTCTTTACTGTATAATCCTTACATTCAAAGGCAAAGGTAAAGCTAAGGCTAATACCTAATAGTAAAATCCCTTTCTTCATCCCTTGGCACCTCCTTTAGGACCTCCATGCGGTCTACCCTTCCCGCAGGAGGACCTTTAAAAAGTTCTTTTAAGAAAGCCCACACTACCTCTTCATCCCCCTGAACAAAGACCTCTACCCTACCATCGGGCAAGTTTTTTACCCAACCTGCAAGGCCATAGCTGTTGGCAAGCCTCTTTGTAAAGGCCCTATAGCCCACCCCCTGTACTATACCACTGACATAGACCCTGTAGGCTACCATACCTTAGATTTTACACCACAAGGGTGAAAAGATGAAGCCATAAAAACTTGACAAAAATGTACTAAAGCATATTATAAAAACCAATGTAAAATTTTGGAGGTGTAGGATGTTTAGTGAAAACTTGATGTCTGCCAAATCATTGGAATACCTAAATAGGGCAAAGGAGCTGGCAAAAAAGAGGGGAGACAGTAAGGTAGACACAGACCATCTACTTCTGGCTTTCCTCTCCGACGAGAAGTCTGCCTTAGCCAAGTATTTAGAAAAGAGAGGGGTAGATGCAAAAAGTTTATATAGGAAGGTTTCTGAATACCTTGATAAACTTTCCTCTCAGATAAACAAAGCTGTGGAACAAGAGGCTAAGCATCTCATAGACCTAAGAAGCAAGATAATGCAAGTAAAGTCGGACATAGGACAGCTTCAGCTGGAGTTTGATAAGGTAAGGAGGGCAAAGGAAAGGATAAGGGAAGAGATAGATAGGGCTAAGCGGTATGGAGACTATTGGAGCTTGCAAGAACTCCAGATAGAGCTTACAAGGCTTGAAAGGCTAGAAAGCCAGATAAGAAGCCAGCTAGAGAGCGTAGAAAGGAGCCTCTCAACAGTTTTCAAACAGGAGGATGTGAGGGCTTTCCTTGAAAATAGATTAAGCATAGACGGCCTTATAAAGAGGGCCCTTGAGACATCAAGCCTTGTAGAGCAGGCAAAGGAAATAGGCCTGTCGCCCGAAAGGGTAAAGGATGCGGTGGGAAAGATAGTCTTTGGCAAGGAGCCTGCCTTTGATTATTCGGAAAACCTTATTAAGGTCCTAGAAAAAGCACAGGATAAGGCTGTGGCCGAAGGCCTCTCTCAAGTGGAGCCCTATCATATAGTAGCAAGCCTTTTGGAGGCAAAAGACACCATAGCTGGTAAGATTTTAGAAGATATAGCAGGAGGTGAAAAGATGAAGGATGTGGCACAAGAGCTAAGAGAGGAAGAGAAGTCCGCCCTTGAGAGGTTTGGGGTGGACCTCACTCAAATGGCCAGGGAGGGCAAGCTTGATCCTGTGATAGGAAGGGAGAAGGAGATAAACCAAGTCATTGAAGTGCTTTTGAGAAGGACGAAGAATAACCCAGTTCTTGTTGGAGACCCAGGCGTAGGAAAGACGGCCATAGTGGAAGGGCTTGCCCAAAGGATAGTAAACAAGGAGGTGCCAGCAGAGCTTCAGGACAAATCTATCATAGCCATAGATATAGGTTCCATAATAGCTGGGTCCAAGTATAGGGGAGAGTTTGAAGAGAGGTTCAAAAGCCTTTTGGAGGAGGCAAAGCAAAGAGGTAATGTAATACTCTTTATAGATGAGATACACACGGTAGTGGGTGCAGGAAAGGCGGAGGGTGCGGTGGATGCGGGCAACATGCTAAAGCCACCCTTGGCAAGGGGTGAGATAAGGGTCATAGGTGCCACCACGGTGGACGAATACAGAAAGTATATAGAGAAGGACCCAGCCCTTGAAAGGAGGTTCCAGCCCATATATGTGGAGGAACCTACAGAAGAGGAAACCCTTGAGATACTAAAGGGTCTTAGGCCAAAGCTTGAAAAACACCACAAGGTAAAGATATCCGATGAGGCCTTAGAGGCTGCTGTAAAGCTCACAAAAAGGTATGTGACCTTTAGAAAGCTTCCAGATAAGGCCATAGATGCCCTTGACCAAGCCTCCGCAAGGAGAAAGCTCTCGGCTGTGGCCGTCCCTCCAGAGGTCCAGGAGATAGAAAGAAAGCTAAAGAGCCTTGAGGAAGAGATCCAGAAGGCTTACCTTGAGGGCAACTACGAAAAGGAAGCACAGCTAAAGATAAAGAAGGTTCAGCTGGAAAAGGAAAAGCAAGCCTTACTTTCTAAGGCTGGCGGTGTGGATGCGAGGATAGCAGAGATAAAAAGGAAGATAGAAGAGCTCGACCAAGAGATAATTAAGGCTTCTGAAAAGGGAGACTATGAGAGGGAAGCAAACCTAAAGATTGAAAAGGTAAAGCTGGAAAAGGAGCTGAAGGAGCTTGAGTCCAAAAAGGCACAGGAGCTGGTAGTGACATGGGATGATGTGGCCCAGGTGGTCTCCGAATGGACTGGCATACCGGTATCCAAGCTAAGGGAAGAGGAGGTGGAAAAACTGCTAAAGCTGGAAGAAGAACTTCACAAGAGGGTCATAGACCAAGATCATGCGGTGGTGGCAGTCTCCGAGGCCATAAGGAGGGCAAGGGCAGGCCTAAAGGATCCAAAAAGGCCCATAGCAAGCTTCCTATTCCTTGGTCCCACAGGCGTGGGTAAAACGGAGCTTTCAAAGGCTTTGGCCGAGCTACTTTTTGGCGATGAGGATGCCCTAATAAGGCTTGATATGTCCGAGTTCAAGGAAGAGCATAGCGTGGCAAAGCTCATAGGCGCACCTCCCGGTTATGTGGGCTACGAAGAGGGTGGAAAGCTAACAGAGGCCGTAAGGAGAAAGCCTTACTCTGTCATACTCCTTGATGAGGTGGAAAAGGCCCATCCTAGAGTCTTTGACCTCTTCTTGCAGGTTCTTGACGACGGAAGGCTAACGGATTCCCACGGCAGGACAGTGGACTTTAGGAACACGGTTATCATCATGACATCCAACATAGGCTCACAATACTTGCTTAGCATACCCGTGGATGGAGATGAGGAAAGGGTTCAAAAAGAGTTTGAGAAGGCAAAGGAGAAGGTTCTTGAAGAGCTTCGCTACTACTTTAGGCCTGAGTTTTTGAACCGTATAGATGAGATCATAGTCTTTAAGCCTCTCACCATGAAGGAACTCTTCCAGATCATAGACCTTCTGGTGGCAGGAATAAACAAGAGGCTTGCAGAAAGGAACATAAGCATAGAGCTAACAGAGAAGGCAAAAGAACACCTTGTAAAGCTTGGCTATGACCCAGCCTACGGCGCAAGGCCACTGAAGAGAACACTCCAAAAACACCTTGAAACTCCGCTGGCAAACCTCATCATAAAGGGCGAGATAAAGGATGGTCAAAGGGTGTTGGTGGATATCTCCGAAGATGGGGCGTTGAGCTTTAGAGCGTTAGCTTCTTAGGGATGTGAAGCATTAGACATCTTAAAATATATCCAAGGAGGTTATAAGATGAGGAAGTTTGCTTTTCCACTGGTAGCTTTTCTTTTTATATGTTCCTGTGGAGCACTAGGAGAAAGGGCAAAAGACGGTGAAAAGCTCCAGCCAACCACTGCTTTAAAGGTTAAAACCATCACTACAACAGTTATAGAAGATGTGGTAAGCTGTAAGCTCTTGCTTGATGAAAGGTCACCAAGGCCTCAGGCGTGCGGAAAATGTGAAATATCCTTAGAAGGCAATAGCCTTAAGATAGCTCCTGTGGAGAAGTGCTTAAGATATGAGGTTTACGGTTGTAGTACAACAGATGGCAAAGCCTTTTTAATAAACAACTTTTCCTGCACACCCATAGCTGAAGGTAAGGAGGTGCCTGTAAGGGAGGTTCAAGAGGCAATCTATCGTGTGCGGGTGGTTGGTGAAGATTGTATAGCTTACATAAGAGCTAAGAAAAAAGTTAAGGTTTTATATACAAGGGATTATGGATCCTACCACGATGTGGGTATAAAAACCGATGAGGATACTATAAGGGATATTAGGACTATGGGCTGTGTTAAAAGCGTAGAAAGAGAATAAATAACTAAAAAATCGCTTTATAAAGGAGTAGGAAAAACTTAAACGAGCTAATTTTGAGCATATTCTGTTAAAAATTTGTGCAAGAAGGGTGAGTTAAAGTGTCGTTTTTCATAGAAAAAAGGAAAATCAAGGGGATAAAAACTATAATACTGGCACAAAAATTGCAATAAAGGATAGTGGAAAAAATCAGGAGGTGTAAGTTATGAAAAAACAGAGGTCTAAATGTGGTATTTCTCTGGATAGGAGAGACTTTTTAAAACTTTCTGGAGCTACAACCTTTTTGGTGGGTGCATCAGCTGGTAAGGCGCGGGCCTTCTATGCTCCCTCCTTGCCTTACAAGAGAGTAAAGGTGGCAAATATCAAAGACCTCAAAGAGGATCAGCCTGTCCTCTTTAACTATCCTGATGAGTCAAGTCCTGCCATACTGGTAAAGCTAGGAAAGGAAGCCATCGGAGGTGTTGGACCACAAAGGGATATTGTGGCCTTTTCCGCCCTTTGTACACATCAAGGCTGTCCTGTGAGCTATGAAAAGAAGAGGTTTATCTGCAGATGCCATTACAGCATGTTTGACCCAGCAAAGAATGGACAGACATATCAAGGGCATGCCTCACAGTGGCTACCGCAGATCATCTTAAGGTTTGAGCCTACCACAGGAGATATATATGCGGAAGGTATTGAAGGCCTTATCTGGGGCAGAGCAAAGAACATCATCAAATAAAAAAGGAGGTAAAACCATGGCTTTGTTCGCAAGAAAGGACCAAATACCTATACCACCAAAAAATGCAGAAAAGTATACCACTGTTTGTCAGTATTGCAATGTGGGCTGTGGTTATGATGTTTACGTTTGGCCAGTAGGGAAAGATGGAGGACCAAAACCCAACGAAAACGCTCTAGGAATTGATTTTACAAAACAACAGCAGGCTTTGGTAGGTCAATCCATCATAGAAAACATGCACTCTGTGATAATAAAAAATGGCAAGCCTCACCATGTGTTGATCATTCCCTCTAAGGATTCACCCATAAACAGAGGAAATTACTCTATAAGGGGTGGCACAAACGCCCAGACTACATACTCTCCTACAAAGCCTACAAGGGCAAGGCTACACCATCCTATGATAAGGGTGGGTGATGAGTTCATGCCTGTAAGCTGGGATGAGGCCATAGACCTTATAGCGAGGGTTGTAAAGGGTGTAAAGGATACCTATGGTCCAGACTCTATAGCCATGAAGATACACGACCATGGTGGCTCTGGTTCTGGCTTTGAAGACAACTGGGCAGTTGGTAAGTTCTTCTTTGTGGCTGTAGGTACAAGGATGCTATCTATCCACAATAGGCCCGCTTACAATTCAGAAGTTTGGGGTCAAAGGGAAAGGGGCGTACATGAACTAAATTACACTTATGAGGATGCAAGGCTTGCGGATACCATAGTTCTGTGGGGTGCCAACTCCTTTGAAACAGCTACAGTATTCTACACAGAGCATATGCTAGCCAACTTCCAAGGAGCAACGGTTGAAGAAAAGAAGAAGGAATTTTTGAAGGGTGAGCCCATAGAGCCTACGAGGATGATCATAATAGACCCAAGGAGGACAGCAAGCGTAACGGTGGCAGAAGCCATAGACAAGAGCAGGGTACTCCATCTTCGTCCAAACCTTGGAACGGACTACGTTTTGGCCAATGCTATAGCAAGGGCAGTTTGGGAAAAGGGCTGGCATGATGAAAAATTCATTAAGGAAAGAACAGACCTCAAAACCTTTGAAGACTATAAAAAGAAGTCTCTTATGTTAGATGTGCCCTACGATGAGTTTATGAGGAGGGTGGAAAAGCTCACCGGTGTCTCAAGGGCAGATATAGAAAAGGCTGCCGAATGGATAGCAAAGCCGAAGGCTGGAGGGTTTAGAAGAAGGACACTCATCATCTATGAAAAGGGTGTCATATGGAACTATAAGAACTACGACACAATAGCAGCCATAGCCCAGCTTGCAGCCTTGACAGGAAACTACGGAAAGCCTGGAACAGGATGTGGAAGGCAGGGAGGACACCAAGAAGGTTATGTAAGACCTCATAGCAAATCAAGGGCAAAGCTTGTAGGTTCCATATACGCAGGAGGACCTCCACCCAATGTGGATGAATATGTTAAGAATGACCTTAGGGCCAAAGTCTACTTCGTATCCGGAACAGACCCATACCTTTCTACGCCAAACGCTCAGGAGTATAAGAAAAGGGTGCATGAGAGGACCTTCGCTCTTACTAAGTACCTTTCAGAGTATGCTGGCTTTGCAGGAGAGCCAGCAGGATCAGAGGAGAGAGCAAAACGCATACTTGAAGGACTTGCCAAAACGGATGGACTCTTCCTTGTGGTCATAAATATGTATGAAACGGAAATAGGAAGGGATGCTCATGTGATACTTCCTGCAGCTGGATGGGGTGAAACACCCACCACTTATATAAACTGCAACAGCAGGCTCTTGAGGATAGCTGATCAGTTTATGGACCCACCCGGGGATGCAAAGCCAGACTGGTGGATATGGGGAAGGATAGCTACAAGGATGAAAGAGCTTTACGAAGCGGAAGGAAACTTTGAAGAGGCAAAGTACTGCTCTGGAATGGACTGGAAGACTGCAGAGGAGGTATTCTTGGACGGTGCGAGCGAGTTTCCAGACAACAGGGTGCCAGAAGAAGATGAAGCCTTACTTCCTGCAGAGTGCTATAAGGGTGTTACCTACGAATACCTAAGGAAGGTAGGACAGAAAGGTATACAGGTTCCAGTAAGGATAGATCCTAAGACGGGTCAATTGGTTGGTACAAAGAGAAGGTATGTTCACAAGTTTGGCACACCCGATGGAAAGTTCAAGTGGTACGGTACTGATCCATGGGATCCTGACCCCATGAAGTTCTATCCACCTCAAATCACAAAGTACTTCAAAGATGGTAATGACAAGAAGTTCCCCTTCTGGTTTACCAACGGAAGGACACAGATAATCTGGCAAACAGGCTATCACGATAGATATCTGCCGGAAAAGGTCTACAGCCTACCACTACCTTACATAGAGATAAACCCAGTAGATGCGGAAAAGCTTGGTATAAAGAGTGGAGACCTTGTGGAAGTGTATAACTTAGAAGGAAATGTGGTAGCCCTAGCCATCGTAAACGATGCACCACCTCCCGGAATGGTCTTTGGGCTCATGTACAGATGGAAGGAGTCTTTAAACCACCTCACTACCAGCTACACCGATCCGAAGACCACCATACCCTGGTATAAAGCTTCAAGGGTTGGCATAAGGAAGCTAAAGGGAAGCCTAGAAAGCGTTCTAAAGTACACCTCCCTTCTCCCCAACAACGACTTCACCTGATAGGGGGCCCCGCCCCCCTTTATTTTTATTCTCTTCTTTACCAAACCTTCTCAAAGGGATTATTATATTCTCATGTGCGGTATCTTTGGAGTTTTCAACGCAGAGCATGCGGAAAAGTATGCCTTTTATGGTATATATGCCCTCCAGCACAGAGGCCAAGAGAGCGTAGGCATTGCGGTATCGGATTTTGAGGACATAAAAGTAGTCAAAAAGCCAGGCCTTGTTTTAGAAGCTATCCGAAAAGAGGACCTTGAAGGCATATTTGGATACAGCGCCATAGCCCATGTGAGATATTCAACAGCAGGAGACCCTGGTGGTATAAACTCCCAACCTATTGTAAAAGATACCCCCTTTGGAAGGGTGGCCGTGGTGCATAACGGCAACTTGGTAAACCACCTTATACTTAGGTCCGAGCTTGAATCAAAGGGCATAAGGCTTACGCATACATCGGATACGGAGATTTTTTTGGCTTTGCTTGAAGAGGGTGAGCTTTTGCCAAAAGACATAGACCTTCATCCTTTGGACAGAGATATCCTTCCAAAGATCTTTTACGTGCTTTCAAGGGTAAAGGGTGCCTACAGCCTTCTGTACCTTTTCAAAGATAGGCTTATAGCTGTCAGAGACCCAATGGGCTTTAGACCCTTGCTTATGGGAAGACTAAAGGATACCATTCTTTTTGCTTCAGAAAGCTGTGCCTTTGACATCCTTCAGGCGGAGCTATGGAGGGAGGTAAGGCCCGGAGAGGTGCTTGTGGTAGACAGGCAAGGCATAAGAAGCTACTTTCCTTTCAAGTCCGAAAGAAAGGCCATGTGCATCTTTGAACTTGTATACTTTTCTAAGCCTGAGAGCTTTGTATTTGACAGCTGGGTCTATAAAGTGCGCAAGCGCATGGGTGAGCTTTTGGCCTATGAGGATGAGGTCTCTGCAGATATAGTGGTGCCTGTGCCAGACTCTGGTCTTGTGCCTGCTATAGGATACGCGCAGGCAAAGGGCCTTCCCCTTGAGCTTGGGCTTATAAGAAACCACTACGTGGGAAGGAGCTTTATAGAACCCACACAAGAGCTAAGGGATATAAAGGTCCTTATGAAGCTAAACCCAAACAGGGCAGTTTTAGAAGGCAAAAGGGTTGTAGTCATTGATGACTCTTTGGTGAGGGGCACTACATCAAAGAAGATAGTAAGCATGTTAAAGAGGGCTGGCGCAAAAGAGGTTCATATGCGTATAGCCTCTCCACCCGTTATAGGGCCTTGCTACTTTGGTATAGACACACCTACAAGAGATGAGCTTATAGCCAACAGGATGAGCATAGAAGATATAAGGAAGTTTATAGGGGCCGATTCTCTCAAATACCTCTCCCTTGAGAGCTTAAGGTCTACAGTGGAAAGCCCTCAAGACTTCTGTGATGCCTGCTTTAGCAACGACTACCCCATTGAGGTAGAGGATATAGCATTTAAGATGCGTTGAACCGTTTCTAAAACACCCCTTAGATCCTTCAAAGGTATCATGTTGGGGCCGTCTGATAGGGCCTTGTCTGGGTCTGGGTGTGTCTCCATAAAGAGGCCATCCACTCCCACAGCCACCGCAGCCCGGATAAGTGGGAGGACAAACTCCCTCTGCCCGGAGGATCTGTCTCCAGCACCTCCCGGAAGCTGAACGCTATGGGTGGCATCAAAGATGACCTTACTAAAGCCCCTCATTATCACAAGGCTTCTAAAGTCTACAACCAAGTTGTTGTAGCCAAAGCTCACTCCCCTCTCCGTTAGGTAATAATCTACAGCACCGGCAAACTTCAGTTTCTCCACAATATTCTTTGCATCCCAAGGGGCCAAGAATTGACCCTTTTTCACATTTACAGGCTTTCCGCTTCTTCCCGCCTCAAGTATGAGGTCCGTTTGCCTACAAAGGAAAGCCGGGATCTGAATTATGTCCACCACTTCAGCAGTAGGTTTTACCTGCCATGTCTCATGCACATCGGTGGTCACTTTCAGACCAAACTCTTCTTTCACCCTTTGAAGAACCTTTAGCCCCTCTTTTAAGCCTGGGCCTCTGAAGGATCTATGAGAGCTCCTATTTGCCTTGTCAAAGGAGCTCTTGAAGACAAAGTCAAACTCTGGAAACTCTTCCGAAAGCCTTTTGATATGTTCTGCTACTTCAAAGACCACCTTCTCGCTCTCTATCACACAAGGTCCAGCTATTATAAGCATGTTTTTAAATATAACACCTCCTATTCGGTAAGGTACTTTACTATCTCCTGCTTGAGGGTTGGGCTTATACCTAACCTCTTGAGCTGTCTATCGTCCGCCTTCAAAAACTCATACAGATTCTCAAAGTTTCTGTATATAAGCCTTTTCTTTACTTCACCTATTCCCTTTACCTTATCCAACACATCCTCCATGGCCTCCTTCAGCCTGAGCTTTCTGTTATATGTTAAGGCGAACCTGTGTGCCTCATCTCTTATAAGACCAAAAACCCTATAAAGCAATGGATGTTTAGTAAGCTCAATCTCCTTACCTTCCTCCGATAGAAGAATTTCCTTTCCCTTTGCCAAGGCAAAGACCTTTATAGGCAGGCCATACCTGTCCCTTACTCTGATGGCCACGTTGAGCTGTCCGTGCCCACCATCTATAAGCCAGAGGTTGGGCATACACTCTTCACCTTCCTTTAGCTTTCTTGCCCTCCGCGAAAGCACCTCCTCAAGAGCCCTATAATCATCAATACCTTTAAAGCTCTTTATCCTGTATCTTCTGTATGCCCTTTTGTTCATAATACCCCTCTCCCAAACGACACAAGAGCCCACAAGGTAATCCCCGTAGAAGTGTGAGATGTCAAAGCCCTCAATCCTCTCTGGCAGTTCCATATTCAGAACCCTTTGAAACTCTTCTCTCAAAAGACTTGAATCTATCTGATATTCCACATTCTCCTCTATCAACCTCTTTAGCTCTTCGTCCATTTCCCTTACAAGCTCAAAAGAGCCCCTTTGCCTTAGCCACCATATCGCCTCTTCAGAGGGTTCAAAGTTCACTATCAGATACCTTGGCAAGGGGTTTGTATAGTAGAAACCTATGAGAAATTCCTCCACCTCCTCTTCTTTGTCAAGCACAACCACCTGTTTATCCACAAGCTTGCCAGACCTTATTAGGAACAAGCCTACAAGCTTGCCCACTTGATATATTATGTCCGCATGATTGTACTCAAGCCCAGAAACCTTTTGCCCTTTTGAGAGATACTCTAAGGCCTGTATCTGATCCCTAAGCATGGCACATCTTTCAAAGTTCATCCTTTGCATCTCCACCTCAATCTTTTCATAAAGCTCCTCCAAAATACCACTCACATCTCCAGAAAGAAGGGCCATAGCAGACCTCACAGAGAGGTTGTAAGAACTCTCATCTATTAGGCCACAGCATGGTGCGGAGCAAAGACCAAGATGGTAGTCCATACATGGCTCTTTTCTTACGGGCATAGGGTCGCAGGTGCGCAGTTTAAAAACCTTGTGTATTAGCCTCTTTACCTTCCTTGCCTTTGAAACACTGAAAAAGGGCCCAAAGACATGACCATTTTGTTCTTTTCCTCTTATAACCTTTACCGTAGGGAATCTGCCCGTTGTAATAAGGAGTAAAGGGTAGCCTCCACCGTACTTGTGTAAGACGTTATAACGCGGTTTGTGAAGCTGGATAAGATCCACCTCAAGGGTGAGAGCCTCAAACACATTCCTGGTTATTATCCATTCCACCTTTGTAGCATTGCTTACTATGGCCCTTTCCTTAGGATCTTTTTCCGCAAGTTTGTAGTGTTGCAAAAGCCTATCTCTTATACTTTTAGCCTTACCTATGTAGATTGGCCTGTTTCCTTTTTTGAAGATGTACACACCCGGTTTATCCGGAGCCTTTTGAAGGTCCTCCATTTTCAGCATAGGAATAAATATAGTGCTATAATAATTGCCATGAAGGAACTACACCATCCCCATAAAGATGATGCCCTTGAGGTTTTAAAGAATGCAAAGGTGGTGGCCGTAGTAGGCATATCTCCAGATAAGGAAAGACCCTCTTATTATGTGAGCGAGAGGGTGATAGCTAAAGGGCTTCACAAGATCTATTTTGTAAATCCAAAGTACGCAGACCAGGAGATATTAGGTATAAAGGTCCTCTCCTCCCTTGAAGAGATACCAGAACCGGTGGATATAGTTAACGTTTTTAGAAACCCAGCCCATATAGAACCTATTGTTCAAGAGGCTATTAAGATAGGTGCCAAGTGTGTATGGCTACAGCCTGGCTGTGAAAACATGGAGGTGATTGAAAGATATAAAGATAAGATAAAGATAGTGTGGGATGCTTGTATAGGTGTGGAAGCTGGCTACCTTTAGAAGACAACCAGCTTGTCCGCGTGTATAACCTCTTCAATGTTGGTCTTAAGCTTTCTCTTTACCTCTTCTCCCTTGCTACCCATTATCTTCTTTATTTCTTCGGAGGAGAAGTTTGTCTTACCTTTGCCCACTAGAAAACCGGCAGGGTTGTAAAGAACAACCACATCACCCCTTTGAAAGACACCTTCCACTCTAAAAACGCCCGCTGGCAAAAGGCTCTTTCCTTGTTTTATAGCCCTGTAAGCACCCTCATCAATGTAGAGTGCTCCTTTAGGCTCCTCAAGCATAGCGAGGGCTTTTTTCCCTTCCCTCAGAGGCTTTGAAGAAGCTTTAAAATATGTCCCCTTTGTCCTCCCATCAACTATATCAAGAAGACTGTCTTCCTTACCGGTTATAACCACAGGAATACCTAGCTTTGTAGCAATACGGGTAGCAGTTATCTTGCTTAGCATACCACCCGTTCCAAACTCCGAATTTACTCCCTTTACCAGGTGTAAAACGCCATCAATATCTTCCACAAAAGGTACTATATTTCCCCCCTCATCCAGAAGACCACCTGCCGTAGAGAAGATAACTACTAGCTTTGCATTCATCATGTAAGCTGTGTAGATTGCGAGGTAATCATTATCTCCAAAAAGGAGCTCTGATATGGCTACAGTATCGTTCTCATTTATTATAGGAACAATGCCCAAAGACAACATACTACTAAGGGCGTTCTTTGTATTTTGAAACTTTACCTTGTCTCTGAAGATGTCTGCAGTAAGAAGTGCTTGACCTACAGTCAAGCCATAGTTGGAAAAAACCATATCGTAAATATGCATGAGATAGGCTTGGCCCACACCAGCTACAGCCTGTTTAACGTTTAAATCTCTAGGTCTTTCCTTCAAACCGAGCTTTTTGACACCACAAAGCACTGCGCCCGATGAAACGATTAGAATGTCTACATTTCTCTCCCTAAGAATTTTTATCTCATTGGCTAGCCTGGAGAGAAAAGCTAAATCTATATCACTTTTATGTGTTTGTATAAGGTTGGAACCTATCTTTACAACTAGCAGCATAATTCGGACTAAATTATAATATAATATGAAGGGAAGGGGGAAATAGATGTTGCAAAGTTTAAGAGGTATACTATGGGAGAAAGGTTTTAGAAGACCATCATTAAAACTTCCATACCTTTCTTTAAGAAACATATCTAGAAAGAGTATAATAGGTTTACATCTAACAAATAGCAGGATAAGGATCCTTGGCTTGAAAGGAGATAAAACGCTGCTTTTTGAACCTGTAGAGGTTACCTTTAAAAACGATAGGGCAAAGGTTTTAAAAGAACTAGTAGATAGATATAAACTTAGAGGTTATGATGTTATTGCAAGCCTTTCAGTAAATGAAGGTCTTATGAAGTTTTACACATATCCTTCAGCTTTGAGTAAGAAGGATCTTGAAAATGCTATAGAATGGGCTATAAAAAGGGAATTGGTAACCTTGAAGGAGGAAGCTTATTATGACTATCATATAATTGACTCCTTAGGGGATCCTAGAAAGTTAGGAGTTATAGCTGTTATAGCCCGTAAAGAAACGGTGGAAAGTGTTAAAAAAACTATACAAGATGCAGGATTAAATTTAAAAATACTTGATTATGAGGTCCTTGCTATAATAAACTATGGACTATATAATAAACTTCCATTGCCTTTCTCCATATTGCACGTGGATTATGATTACTCTATTCTTGTAAGCTATTCGCAATCTAGCATTAATTATTATGTGGGTCAGTGGAGTTTAGCAGAATACTTGGAAACAAAAAATGAGGAATCATTTGATTCTTTTATTTCTGAAATATTAAATTTAGTTGTTCTTAATAACATAACTAGCTTATACATAGCAGGCCCTGTTTTACTTTATGAAGATGTAACCACACGGATTATGGAGAACGTTCCCATTTTTGGTTTGCTCGATCTTGAAAGCATCCCCTCCAATTTCTTTATAGCACACAGCCTTTGCATAAGGGGGTTAGAAGGATGATTAAAATAAACCTTCTAAGAGGTGAAAAGAAGAAAAAGTCTGTAAGTATTGATTTATCCGCTTTAAAAACTGTTAAGATTCAGGATCTTTTTAAAATAGGTTCGTTGTACTATGCTGGTGGATTTCTTTGGTTAGTTACACTTTTGATTTTAGGTTATTACTTCAAACTGAATCAAGAAAAAAAGGAGCTAAGCTTAAAATTGGAAGAGCTTAACATGGAAAGGCTAAAGCTTCAGGCGCAAGCAAAAAGATTTTCTGAAGAAAAGAAATTATTAGAGGGAGAGATAGAACGTTTAAAAGCGCAAATACAGGATATAGATAGAGGTAAAGATATAATACTTGGTCTAAAATCCTACCATTATCCATTTAACAAAAGTCTTGATGCTTACATCATGTCTTTACCTAGAGTTTCTTGGATAAGCAATTATAAACAGAGCTTGGATATTAGCACACAAACTGTAAAATCAGAACTGGTTATAAACACTTTTGATTATCAAAGTCTTGGTGTTTATGGCAGATTGATAAAAGCCACCTCACAAAAAATAGCTATAAGCCCTGTAGAAAGAAAGACAACACCCAGTGGGTTTGAGTATTACACCGCCAAACTTTCCATAGAGAAGCCTATTCAGGAGGGGAGATAGTTATGGAAAATATAAAGACACAGTTTAAAAATCTTCCAACTTGGCAGAAGTACTTTCTAATAATAGGCTTACCTATTTTTGTTTCCTTATACATCTGGTTTATACTCATATCACCATTAATGGATGAAATAAACAGATTGAAACTAGAAAAGGATCAGGCAGAACGGGAAATAGCAAACCTAAAGAACAGCATGAGACCGGCTGTGTTGAACAATTTAAGAAGGGAAAAGGAAAGGTTAGAACAGGAGTATGAGCAAAGATATAAAGAGCTAACAAGTATGGTGGGAGAGATTCCAACGGAAGGTGATGTACCAAAGATAATAAGAAATATAGGCAGTTTAGCTATGAAAAGTAGGGTGGTTATATTAAACCTTCAGATGTCCTCTCCTCAAAAGGTAAGTTATGAGCTTATACAAGAGGGTAACAGAAAGGTGGTCAAAGAAGTGCAACAGCAACAACAAACTCAACAAAAACAACAGAAGCAACAGCAAAAACAAACACAAGGTGTATCCTTTTTAAGAAGTGAGATGAAGATAGTAGCGTCTGGTTCTTACAATTCTATAAGAAAATTTCTAGATATGCTTGCTAGAGAAGGGGTAGTATCTTATCCATCTAATATAGTTTTAACGCCTGAAGAAGGTAACAAGGTAAAGGCAGAGATTACACTATTCTTAATAATGAAAGAGGAGGGACAGTGATGAGGTATATAGTATGTTTAGCATTGATAAGTTTGTCCTATGCACAAAGCGTTTTTCAAAACCTTGAGGGTGTAGTAGGATATATAGTGATAGAAAAGAAGGGGAAGGTGGAAAACTACCTTGTGGTAGAAGAAAAAAACGGCTCTGTAAAAACCCTAAAAGTGGACCGTAAACCTGCCGATTTTCTAAAAAGGGTAGAGGAAGGAGGGAAGAAATGAGAAAGGCTCTTTATCTGTTTTTGCTGTTACTAATTGTGCACGTCTCCCAGGCACAGATAATCAGAGAGATGAAGTTTGAGAACGTAAAGCTGGAAACGGTGCTAAAGGCTTTGGCAGAAGTATCCCAGATGAACCTTGTCTTTGATCCGGCTATCTCTCAAGACCTTCAAAAAACGGTAAGTGTAGCCATATACAAACCTGTACCTGTAGGAGAAGCTTTTAATATCATTCTGAAGGAGAACAATCTTATAGCTGTAGCGGTAGATAGGAAGGTTTATCGTATTACAAAAGCCGGAAGCATAACTGTAAATGTAGCCGGACTGGAGGAAAGAGAGATAAGAGAGATAATAAACTTTTTAAAGGCAAGAGTAAGTTCTTCTGCGGAGATAGTATGGGATAAAACTTTACAGACTATATATGTAAGGGACGAAGAGGCGAATATAAAAAGACTTGAACCTGTCTTAAAAGACTACAGAAGGCTTGCACAAGCTTTAGTGCCAAGAGAAGAGGTACAGACAAAAGTTTTTTATTTAAGATTCATAGATTTAGATGAGGCAGAAAGGAGGATAAAGCCTCATATCTCTCAAGACACTCTTATTACGAAGGCTTACGATTTTAACGCCTTAGTTATAAGGGATACACCAAAAAAGTTGGAAGAATACGAAAGGATACTAAAGCCTTATTTAACTACTACACCTACGGAAAGAAAACCTGTCACGAAGATCTTTTACCTTAAGTATGTAAGCCCAGAAGAGTTCATAAAGATGATAGAGCCTTATAGGTCAGAGGTCGGAATGGTCTTAAGCGGTGGCGTGGAAAGGCCCACACAACCACAAACACCACAACAACCACAACAGCAAACTGCTCCAACTCCCATAATAAGAGAATTTAACGCTGTAATGATCACGGATTACCCAGATGTTCTACAGAGAATAAAAGAAATTTTTAAAGAATACATAAGCGAAACACCAGTGAGGATAGCTATAGAAGCCCGCATTGTAGAGATATCTTCTGAAGCTTTAAGAGAACTTGGTATAAATTGGAATGTTCTTCTGTCTCAGGCAAGTGTGCCACAATTTTGGCAAGGGGGTATAAGCACCAATATGGGCTTGCCCCCAAACCCTGCAGGATCACCCCTTTTAGTGCCTGGTCCTTCGCCAAACCCCGGTGGCCTTTTTGTGTTTACTTATCAAAGGGGTATGTTAAATGCCCTCAATCTTAGAATTTCTGCCCTTGAAAGGATAAATAAGGCAAGAAGTATAGCAAAGCCTATGGTGGTAGCCATAAATGGACAAAAGGCTACCATAAGGCAAGGAATACAAGTACCCTATTTGACCGCTTCACCAGGACCTGGAGCTACCGCTGTTCAAAATGTCCAGTTTAAAGACGTTGTTTTGGAACTAGATGTGACACCAATAGTGTCTCCAGATGGAAGGATTTTGATAGATTTAGCTTTGAGAAGAGACACGCTTGGTGTGCAAACGCCTCAAGGACCAGCTATAAATACAAGGGAGGTAAAGACAAAGATAATAGTAGAAAGTGGCCAAACCGCTGTGCTAGGGGGTATAATAGATAGTCAAGATAGTCAGACCAATGAAGGTCTGCCTGGCCTTATAAGAGTGCCAATTCTCAAGTATCTCTTTGGTCAAGAGAGGATAAACACAGCCGACAGGGAACTTTTAATATTCATTACTCCCACTCTGCTAACCCAATGATGAGAGTTTTGATAAAAGGAATAAATGAAGGCAACGTGGATAAGGTTTTTGAATCTTTTACCAACCTTGGCTTGAGCCCTACACCTCTTTACAGGAATCTTTCAAAGGGAATGGACCAAGTGATAATAGAATGCAAGGAAGACCAGTTTTTGAAGCTTAAGAATGACCTAAACGGCGTATGCGAAGTTATTCCGATAGAAAGCAAAGAAAGCCCTCCCCTTCCTGCCCTATCTTTAGTCTCCCTCTTTTTAGATAACCTTTTGCTTTTCTATATACTAAAACTCTCCATATACTCTTCGGATTTTAGGATTATGCTTGGCTACCTATTTTCCTCTTCAAAGTCACAAGCCTACTTTCAACTTATACTTTCTCTACTTTTGATAGTTGGCTACTACTATGCCTTTATAACAACAAAAGAAGCACCACCAATTGCCAAGTTCCTTGAAATAAGATACCCAAAAGACAAAAACTGGATAATCCTTGCCTATAGTCTTCCCCTTATAGGCCTTTATCTTATATCCAGCGGAATACCTTTTGGAAGGCTTTTGGGCTTGGCTATGCTTTCCTTTAGCGTGGGTATATTGGTTTATTCAAGCGTGAAGTTTTCGTGAAGATGCTTGACATGTGTGTAAAAAGTGATAAAAATATACCTATCCTCCTCTAAAAGAGGAGGAAATACTTTAAAGGAGGGTTTAGTCATGAGAAACCTTTACCAAGCCACAAGCAAAGCGGTAAGGCTCAACAGCTCAAAGGGTTTTACCCTCATTGAGCTCCTTGTAGTCATAGCCATCATAGCCATCTTGGCATCCTTGGCCATACCGCAGTATCTCAGGTATCAAAGAAAAGCAAAGGTTAGCTCTTATGCAGAACCTATAGCAAGGGGTTGTATGATGGATATAGCGGCATTTTGTATGGAGAATCCTACGATTGCAGGCCAGCAAACCTCTACAATAAATGCAGATGGAACAGCTACTATAAAACCAACTGCAGGTGATCCAACAACTATAACACTGAGAAACTGCAACGATGGCGATCAGGTTTTCCCATCAGCTGGTGGAAATGTTACACTTCAAATAGTTAATGCTGGTAACTGTACAGAAGATGGTCAACCACCAAAAAACATACAAGTAATCGCGACACTGCCACAGAATGTCGTTCCTGATTTCAGGGCCGTATGTTCTTACCCTCAAGGTCAGCAAAGCGTAAGGTGCACAGTAGAAACACAATAATATACTTATAGCCCCCTCTTGGGGGGCTTTTGCTATGAGGAGGGGCTTTTCTCTTATAGAACTTTTGGTAGTGATTGCCATTTTGGCAGTGCTTGCCTCCATAGCTATTCCTTCCTACCTAAACTACCGAACAAAAGCTATGGTTGCATCTTATGCTCTTCCCTTGGCAAGGGCTTGTATGAACGATATAGCTTCCTATTGTAGTGCAGAAGCAAAGGATGAGACTTATAACAATCCAATAGGAGACTCAAGGTTTCCAAACTGTAGAGAAAACAATCAAGTGGCCGGTGGGAATGTAAAAATAAGTGTATTGACCACTCCTATCTGCAGTAATTCTGGCCTCTTGTCCCAAGGTGTTATAGTAGCCTACATTGAGGAATATGACAGCTACAAAGCTTATTGCACTGTAGATGTTAGGCCTTTTAGGTGTTATATAGAGTAGAAAGAAGGGAAGGGGCAAAGCCCCAAAGAGGTGTGCTATGAAGGCGCACGAGGGAAGGAGGCGCACCGGTTGATAATATAACATAAAATTCACACCATTTCAACGTGATATAAATCATATAATTTCTGTGGTAAAATTTTCTTCCCTAAAAAACTCAAGAGGTGGAAGTATGAAGTGGGACAATGTGTATCCTTGGGAAGGAAAGGCAAACATACCACAGGAAGGCCAGTTTATAAAACTTAAAGAGGACAAAAGCCTTGAGGTGCCGGACAATCCCATAATCCCTTACATTGAAGGAGATGGCATAGGTCCAGAGATCGCACCTGCCATGATACATGTGGTAAACACGGCTGTAGAGAGGGCCTATGGAGGAAAGAGAAGAATATACTGGGTTGAACTCCTTGCGGGTGATAAGGCTGAGGAGAAAACGGGCAAGCGTATGCCAGAGGAGACCCTTGAGGTGTTAAAGACCGCCATAGTCTCCATAAAGGGACCTCTTGGCACACCAGTAGGAAAGGGTGGAAAGTCTCTTAACGCCATCCTTCGCCAGTCTATGGACTTTTATTCTGCCATAAGGCCAGTCTATTGGCTTGGACAGCCTGCACCCATACCAAACCCCGAAAGGGTCAATGTGGCCGTCTTTAGGGAAAACTCTGACGACGTTTATATGAGCATAGAATACATGCCAAGGGCGGAAAATACACAAAAGGTAAGAGAATTCTTTATAAAGGAGATGGGCGTTTCTGAGTATGCTCTTCCCGAGGATTGCGGTATAACGGTAAAGCCTATGAGTGAATACAAGACAAAAAGACACGTGAGGAAGGCCTTAAGGTGGGCTTTGGAAAACAACAAGAAGGTGGTGGCTGTGGTAGGAAAAGGGAACATAATGAAGGCCACGGAAGGAGCCTTTATGAACTGGGCCTTTGAAGTGGCAAAGGAGCCAGAGTTTGAAGGAAGGGTTATAACGGAGGGTGAGCCAAAGGAAGGACAGGTTTTGATGGTAAGGGTTATAACAGACCAGATGTTAATGCAGTTGGTCCTAAGGCCTGAGGCTTATGATGTGATAATTACACAAAACCTTAACGGTGATTATATATCCGACCTTGCCTCTGCTTTGGTGGGTGGACCGGGCTTTGTGCCAAGCGGAAACATAGGCGATGGCTATGCCCTCTTTGAAAGCACTCACGGAACGGCCTACGATATAGCGGGCAAAGGCATTGCCAATCCCATATCCTTGACCCTTTCCGGTGCCATGATGCTAGAGTACCTTGGATGGAAAGAGGCTGCAAACCTTATCTATCAAGCGGTAAGGAAGGCTATAGAAGACAGGCTTGGAACTCCAGACATAGCCAACGGCTTTAGAAAAATGGGCCTTGAGGCAAAGGAGCTAAGCACCTTTGACTTTGCAAAGGCTATTGCAGAGAGAATATGAGTTCCTTGAACCTCTCCCCCCTTTCCTTGTAATCCCTGAACATATCAAAGGAGGCACAGGCTGGAGAAAAGAGGATAATATCTCCCGGGCTTGAAAGCTCAAAGGCTTTATTTACGGCCTCCTCCAAGCTTTGGAGAAGATAGACATCACAGCCCTTCCATGCCTTGGCTATTCTTTCCCTTGCCTCACCTATAAGCAAGCATGCTTTTGTTTTTCTTTTTACAAGGTCCCTTATACTTTCAAAATCTCCCCCCTTGTCCCTTCCGCCCGCAATAAGCACCACCCTTCCATCCTCAAAGCTCTCAAGGGCAGATTTCAAAGCGTTTACGGTGGTAGATTTAGAATCGTTATAGACCTCTCTACCCCCAAAGCTTCCAAGGTATTCCATCCTGTAAGGAAGGCCATTAAAGCTATAGAGTACCTCTTGGATTATCTCCAAAGGCACATCCATGAGCCTTGCCATGGCGCTGGCAAAGAGGGCATTCTGATAGTTGTGCTTCCCTTTTATCTTTAACCTTTCCACTTCAAAGAGAGGCTCACCAAGGAAGTAAGCCCTTCCATCTTTTATGTAGCCATCTGCACCTTCCTTAAAAAGGTAAAACTTCTTAGCCTTGTTCTCTGTAGCCCTTACCCTTTCATCAAGGCCGTTTAGTAAAAGAAAATCTTCTTCCTCTTGTCTCATAAAGATATTTCTTTTGCTCCACAGATAGTCCTCAAGGCTTTCATGCCAGTCAAGGTGGTCCTCGGAGAAGTTCAAAAAGGCACCTATATGGGGCCTAAAGCTTTTAAGGGTCTTGCCTTGAAAGGAAGATACCTCAAGCACCGCAATGCAAGAAGGGTTTCTTAGAACTATTTGAGACAAGGGAACTCCAGCATTGGCGCCCTCCTCCACATTGGCATAGTACTCTCTTAGCATAAGGTAGGTGAGCCTTGTAGTGGTAGATTTGCCGTCGGTGCCCGTTATGGCCAAGGCTATACCCTTAAAGAACCTCCAAGCGAGCTCTAGCTCTCCTATAACCTCTAGCCCTCTCCTTTCCGCCTCTTTCCATAAGGGATGCCTTGGTGGAATGCCGGGAGAAAGAACTACTGTGTCTACAATGTCTAAATACTCTCTGAAGTCATCACCTTTTGCATCATCACCGCTGTAGACCTCAAAGCCCTTTGCCTTCAAAAGCTCCACCGTAGACCTTCCGCTAACACCAAGGCCCCAAACAAGGAACTTTTTCATATCTATAGCTCCTTATGTATTCCTTCTATATAAATCCTTTCAAGTATCCTTCTCGCTATAGGCGCTGCAGCAGAACCGCCAGAGCCACCGTGTTCCACAAGCACACCGATTACAAAAACAGGGTCCCTGTAGGGTGCAAAGCCTATAAACCATGCATGGTCTCTAAGATGGTAGGGTAAGTTTTTCCGCCTTGCGCTATGCACGGATATTTGTGCCGTTCCTGTCTTTCCCGCTATATCCACTATGCTTGAGTAGGCGGAGGTAGCTGTGCCTTTTCTTACCACATCCCTAAGAGCTTCCCTCACCAAAGCAAAGTATTCTGGCTTTGTCCTCACCACTTTATACACACTTTTCTTTGCCTTCCATACTACATTCCCATTAGCATCCCTCTTTTCTCTTACCAATATAGGCCTATATATAACACCATCGTTCACAATTGCCATCATCATTAAAGTTTGTTCAAAAAGGGTAGCTTTCATAAAACCCTGTCCTATGGACATATTGACCGTATCACCACCATACCAAGGCTCTTTAAGCTTACTCCTTTTCCACTGTGGAGTGGGTATAAAGCCCTTTGAAAGGGGAAGGTCAAAGGGTATCTCCTCCCCGTAAGAAAAACTTCTTAAGACCCTTTCTATCTCCCTTGGGCCAAGCTTGTAATATCCATAATGGTAAAAGTAAACATCACAGGAATCTTCTATGGCCTTGTGTAGGTTTACCCATCCATGGCCAGACCTATTCCAGCAAAGAAACTTCCTATTTCCAAGCTCAAAGCTTCCATGACATACCACCCCTTCTTTGGGAGACACACCTTTTTCAAGGAGTGCCACGCCAAGGGCAGTCTTTATAACAGAGGCCGGTGGATATTTGGCATACAAGACTCTGTTAAAAAGAGGCTTTAGGCTGTCTTTTGAGTAAAGCTCCCACAGGTCGGAGATTTTGTTTGGATCAAAGGATGGATAGCTAAGAAGAGTTAGTACTTCACCATTTCTTGCATCAAGGATAAGCACAGCACCAGCCTTATGCCCAGACTCTTTGAAAACTTCATAGGCTATCTTCTGTATCCTAATATCTATACTTAGCACAAGGGTATACCCCTTTTGAGGCTCCACATAGCCTATATTTCTTATCACCTTTCCTACAGCATTTACCATAACCTCCTCCGCACCTATCTTGCCCAAAAGATCTTGATCAAAGGCCTTTTCAACACCGTATAAACCTACAAGACTCTGTGTGCTTATTCTGTCTTTATATTTCTCCAGATGCTTCTCCGTAGGATAGCCCACATAACCAATTACATGGGCGCAGTACTCTCCGTATGGATAGAACCTTGAGGGCACTGTGTTGATAAAAACTCCCGGAAGCTTATAGCTATTGTTGTAGAACTTATCTATATCCTCTTGACTTTTCAGTTCCATAAGAAGTATAGGCTCTATACCTTTTTTCCTTTTTAAACCCTCGTAGTTAAGATCTATGCCGAACAATTCTTTAAGATTCCTTAAAACTTCCTTTAAATCCTTTTCCTCTTGAAGCTTTTGATTGTCTAAGAATAGCATATACTTTGGTGTATCCTGTGCAAGCTTTTCACCCCTTCTGTCCAAAATATCACCTCTCTGAGGATATATTATCCTCCTCCTCACATAGTTTTTTTGAGAAAGCTCTTTATATAAACCACCCTTTATAATTTGAAGATAGAATAGCCTTATGATAACTGTAAGATACAGAAACACACCAATGATAAGCAGAAATATAAATCTTCTTCTACTCATGCTTATATACCATGTATCTTCTTATAATTAGCATAGCAAAGGTTAGTTCTATAGCAAGCCCTAGGAAAAGCAGTATAGGATCAATCCCTGCATAATACCTTAATCTAAAGAAGAACAAAATCCATAGCTTCTCCAAGATGGATAAAAAGGCATAAACTAGAAATAAGGATACTATATTTGGAAACTCAAACCTAGCTTTAAGCAAGCTTAACACTATTGAAAAGAAAATATGACCGGAAATATGCAGACCTAATGAGTCTTGGAAAAGGTCTAAAAATAAGCCTGATAGAACCGCTTTCTTAAGAAGACACTCTTCTTCCCTTACAAGGTTTATAAAAAGATACACAAGAAGAAGGTTTGGTGCTGTAAGAAAGTTATGAAAAATTGCCAACAAGATAGAACTTTGAAAAAAGGCAATGATGAAAGCAAAAAGGTAAAACCTCATAGCTTTTCCTTTATCAATATACAATAAGAGATTCTTCTTATGTCTACAGCCGGCTTTACCTCTACCCTTTTAAAAAAACCCTTATCCTCTTCCGAAATCCTACTAACTTTACCTATTGTAAAGCTTGGAATGTTGCCCAAAGGAGACCTTAAAAGAACCACATCCCCTACCTTAATAGGATCTTCAAGGCCAACGTGCAACAAGAAGCCATAAGGATACCCTCCTTTGTATATATAGGCCTTACTGTTAGCCATCGCACTAATAGAAAAGTCCTTAGAAAAGACGGTTCTAATACGGGCTGAACTTCCATAAACTCTATCCACAATACCTATTAGCTTATCTTCATAAAAGGCTATCATACCCTCTGACAGGCCAGCATCTTGGCCTTTATTAATAAGTATAAAGGTGTCGTTGCCCGAGGGATCATAGGCTATAATACCTGCATAAACTATAGAAAGCCTTTTCACCTCTAAAGGTAGGTTTATAATCCTGCTTACTGATAGTAGATTGTTTTCACACGTGGATAACTGCACCTTATAAAGATTACATGCTTGCAGTTCCTTTTTAAGTTCTTGGTTTTCTTTACTTACGTTCACAAGAATCACATAGGTATTTATCATACTTTTTGTAAATTCAATTAAATTCCCTTTAAACTCAAAGAGGGGCTGGACCAGCGTTTTCAACGTATTATGAAAAAAACCGATATAAGGCAAGGCAGACAGGTTAACAAAGTAGATAAAAAGGCTTACAACTAAAGCAAAAAGTTGAATTAAATACCTTTTCATATCATGGATACTTTCCTTATCAGCTCTATGTTATCAAGCACTTTACCAACTCCCCTTGCTACGGCAGTTATAGGATCTTCGCAATATTGCGTTTTTATACCGGTTTCCCTTTCTATCCTTACATTGAGGTTTCTAAGGAGGGATCCCCCACCGGCCAAAGTTATCCCCCTTTCTGCTATGTCAGAAGCAAGCTCTGGTGGCGTCCTTTCCAATGTTGTCCTTATGGCGTTTACTATGGAAGAAATCACATCCTCCAGCGCCTCTGTAACGTCCCTGTTGCTTATACTTACTACCTTAGGCAATCCCGTTACATCCCTACCTTTTATCTCCATAAACCTTTCCTCTTCTTCGTATATAGCACTTCCCAACTCTATCTTCACCCTTTCTGCCGTTTGTTCCCCTATCAGAAGATGGTACTTTTTCTTCACATGCTGAATTATAGATTCGGTCATTTCATCCCCAGCAACCCTTATGGAATTGGATACAACTATGCCAGCAAGGGATATGACAGCTATTTCCGTAGTTCCTCCACCAATGTCTACCACCATATTACCTATAGGCTCTTCTATTGGAAGGTCTGCGCCTATGGCTGCGGCCATAGGTTCTGCTATAAGATAAACCTCCCTTGCGCCAGCGCTCTTTGCTGCATCTATCACAGCCCTTTTTTCCACTTGTGTGACCCCGGAAGGCACCCCTATGACTACCCTAGGCTTTGCTCTAAAGATACTTCCCCCTATGGCCTTGTTTATGAAGTAAGAAAGCATAACCTTTGTGGCTTCAAAGTCTGTGATTACTCCGTCTCTTAGAGGCCTTATGGTTTGTATGGTCCCAGGAGTTTTACCAAGCATTTCCTTTGCCTCTTTGCCAACTGCAAGCACTTTCCCATTCCTTACATCAATGGCCACTATGGAAGGTTCATAAAGGACTATGCCTTTGCCTTGCACATAAACAACCGTGTTGGCAGTGCCAAGGTCAATGCCTATGTTGCTAGGGATAAATCCAAAAAGGTTTGCTAATTTGCTTAACATCCCTAATATTATAAACTATGGATGCTATTTTGACTAAAAAACAGGAAGAAAAGCTTATTAAAATCCTGGGTGGGGAAGATGAGTCTATAAGAAGGGCCCTAGAATTTATAGAAGAAAAGCATGCAGGGCAGTATAGAAAGTCTGGCGAACCTTATGTGATCCATCCCATAGAAGTGGCCATAACCCTTGCAGAGCTTGGTATGGATAAAAGCACCATAATAGCTGGCCTGTTGCATGATGTTTTGGAGGATACACAAACCACCTATGAAGAAATAAAGCAAAAGTTTGGAAAGGAAGTGGCAGACCTGGTAGAGGGTGTTACAAAGCTTAGTAAGATACACTTTAAAGACATTCAAACGCAAAAGGCGGAAAACTACAGAAAGTTAATACTTGCCTTTTCAAAGGACCTAAGGGTTATCTTTATAAAACTTGCTGACAGGCTTCACAATATGAAAACCCTTCAATGTTTTAGTAGGGAAAAACAGGTAAGGATAGCAAGGGAAACACTTGAAATATATGTGCCTATAGCCAACAGGCTTGGCCTTTGGAAAGTAAAAACGGAGCTTGAGGACCTTTGTTTTATGTATTTATATCCAAAGGAGTATGAAGAGGTAAAAAACTTTGTAGGAAAAAGCAGGAAGGACCTGGAGGACTACCTAAAAAGGTTATTTATACCAAAGCTGAAAGAAGAACTGAAAAAAGCTGGTATTGAGGCCCACATAACCTATAGGCCAAAGCACCTTTATGGAATATGGCAAAAGACCTTACGCAAAGGTATAAGGCTTGAAGATGTGCATGATATTCTCGGGGTAAGGGTTATAGTGAATACAGTTCAAGAGTGCTACCTTGTGCTTGGCTTGGTGCATAGCATCTTTAAGCCTGTGCCAGGAAAGTTTGACGATTATATATCCTTACCTAAACCAAACCTTTACCAGTCTCTTCATACGGCGGTGATAGGTCCAAAGGGTAGGATGGTGGAGGTGCAGATAAGGACTTGGGAGATGCATGAAAGGGCTGAGAAGGGTATTGCTGCCCACTGGGCCTATAAGGAAGGAAAGATTGTAAACGATGATAACAGTATATACTCCTGGTTGAAGAGCTTGGTGGAGAGCGTGCAAGGAAGCAAAAACCCAGAAGAGCTTTTGGAGAACTTAAAGCTAGAACTCTTTTCTGAGGAAGTTTTTGTCTTCACTCCAAAGGGGGACCTGGTGGTGCTTCCAAAGGGTGCCACGCCTGTGGACTTTGCCTACTATATACATACAGATATAGGCAATCATTGTGCGGGAGCAAAGGTAAACGGTAGGATAGTGCCGTTGAACTACAGGCTTCAAAACGGTGATATTGTGGAGATAATAACAAACCCAAACAAAAGGCCCAATCCAGAATGGCTAAACTTTGTGGTCACTTCAAAGGCAAAAAGCAGGATAAAAGCAGTCCTCAAAGAGCTTGAAAGGGAAAGGTATATACAGATAGGTAGGGAGAGGTTTGAGCTTTATCTTCAGAGGCTTGGTATAGATAGGGAAAGCTTCATGAAAAAGCTTATGGAGGAAGCTAAGGTTAAGGACGAGGAAGAGCTCTTCTTTCTTTTGGGTAGTGGTAGACTTCCAAAGGAGAGGATATACGCCTTATTCAGGAAAAAGGATAAGGAGAGGGGTTATGAAAGGGTTGAAGATGTCATTCATATTGATGGCCTTGGCAATGTGCTACATGGGCTTGCAGAATGTTGTAATCCCTTGCCGGGAGAAGAGGTTTACGGTGTGATCTCAAAAGGAAGGGGTCTTATCATCCACTCAAAGGAGTGTCCGAATATAGCCTATTTGCAAAAGGTGTCTCCGGAAAAGGTCATTAAAGTCCAATGGAACAGGGCACAAGGATTGCACACCACCAGGATAAGGATCGTGGTGAAGGATAGGGTAGGTATATTGGCTGAGGTAACATCCGCCATATCAAAGATGGGTGCCAACATAACAGAAGCCAGGACAAAGAGCTTACCCTCTGGAGAGGCCATTATGGATTTTACTATACAGGTCAAAAACTATGAAGAGTTTTTAAGGGTTTTGAGCGCTGTAAGGACTATAGAAGGTGTGGAGGATTGTCGTCGGCTCTTTTCTTAAATTAAAATAACTCCTATGAGCACAAAAAGGAAGGAATTAAAAGAGCAAAAAAGGCTTGAAATTATAAGGGCAGCTTGTAAACTCTTTGCAGAAAAAGGCTACTACAACACAACCATACCCCACATAGCCCAGGCTGTTGGCATGAGCGTTGGAAATATATACAACTACTTTGAGTCTAAGGAGGCGTTGGCAAAGGAGATAATGATAACAGTCTCCAATTGGGTAGCGGAAAGGCTAAGGAAGATAGAAGAGATGGATGTGGATTATAGGGAAAAGATAAGGCTTTTTGTAAAGAGTTTTTTTGAAATAGCCTTAGAGGAGCCAGAACTTATAAACTACTTTCTAAAGGTCTTTTTGGTAAACAGGGAGGTCTTTAGCGAAGGCTGTGAGGGCTTTGCCTGTGTGGCAAGCGTTATAACAGAGGTTATGGTCTTTTTGAGCAACGGTATAGAAAGGGGGGAGCTTAGAAATCAGAGTTTTTATCCAGCCTTTACCACCATAATGGGCCCCCTTGGTGGTATGGTCTTTTTACACAGCGAGGGCCTTCTTGATAAATCCCTTATGGACTATGTGGATGAGGTTTCAGAAAACCTTTGGAGGGCTTTGAAAGCTTAGTCTTCTGTGTATGGCAAGGTAAGGTGGTGTTCTAAAGGGTAGGTGCCTTCGCACAAAGTAGTAGCGTGCTATGTGATAGCTTGGGTCAAAGCCATAAAAGTTTAGCCTCATCCTTTCAAGCTCTTCCTCTCTGTAGGCCTTAAGGGGCTTTATGGACCAGTCTCTTAGCCTTTCTTCCCTTTTGCTTTTTATGAAGCTTTCAAAATCTTTTGAATTCACAAAGGATAGAACAAACTCCCTTAGCTTGTTTAAAAACTCCTCCGGGCTTTTGCCAAAAACACCATCCAAAAGGCCAAGTTCAAAGGCCCTTTTTGAACTTATGGGCATCCTGTTTTCCATTATCTCCCTTCCCCTTTCCCATCCTACCCTTTTGGGCAAGGTATAGGTCCAAAATTCAGAACCATAGAGGTTTCCAATGTTTTTGTAATGAGGGTTAAGGACCACACCCTCCCTTGCAAAAACCATGTCGCAAGTAAGTGCTAAGAAGACGCCGCCAGCGCCCGCATTCCCCCTTATGCCAGCCACCGTGAGTTTGTCAAGGGTGGTAAGGATTTCTTCGCAAAGGTCATCCATGGCGTTTATATTCCTCCAAGACTCATCGGCTGGGCTGTCCGAGGCCTCTATGGTGTTTAGGTTCATGCCATTGGAGAAAAAGTCTTCACCACCCAGCAAAACTATAACCTTCACAGGCCTTAGCTTGGCATACCTTATGACCTCCAAAAGCCTCTCGCAATCCTCTGTGGACATGGCACCGTTGTAAAACTCAAACTCTATAAAGGCCACGCCCTTTTCTTCTCTGTAGACTATCTCCCTGTATGTGGGAAAATCCACAAACTCCCAAGGCTTTATAGCCTCTTCCCTTAGTCTTTCTACTATCCTTTGAGGAAGGACCTTTATGGCAGGAAGCTTTATAGAATGCTTTTCTCTCCTTCTCATATGGCCTATCCAAAGGGCACCATCCTTTGTTCCTATGCATACGGCATTGTCCCTCCTTGCTATAAGCCTGCCGGGTTCTCCCTTAAGAAAGGCTTCAGGATGCGCATTAAAGAGGTAGTACTCCTCTCCTTCTATGCTTGCCAAGGCGCCGGGCTGGCTGTCGCTTGCGTATATCTTTTTTAAGACCTCCTCCGTAGAATCCCTATGCCAGTCTATCTTCCTCAAGCTTATATCTACCTTTGGGTTAAACACACCATCCTCTTGTGGCCTTCCCCTCCTCTCTCCCCTTTCTATCTTCTCCAAAGCCTCCCAAAGGGCCTCCACGGCCCCTTCCGTTGTCTCCCTCCTGTATAGGCTTGCCTTCCTTGCCCTCCTCATGGGAAAGGCCCTGTGGGCCCACACATCACCCGCATCGTAGTCTTCTACCGCTGAAAGGATGCAAACTCCCCACTCCTTTTCACCTCTAAGGATGGCCCAATCTAAGGCGTTTGGCCCCCTGTCCCCCGGTGGCCCGGGATGCACAACAAGGGTCAAGTGCTTCTCCCAAACCTCTTTTGGTATCTTCCTCTTTAAAAAGGGTGCTATGATAAGATCTGGCTTGTATAGGTTTACTGCTTCTATGGTTAGTTCTGGATGAACGTCAAGCTCCACCGATACCTCATGGCCCCTTTCGGAGAGTTCACAGTAGAACCTCTGAGACAAAGAGTTGAAGCGATGGCAAAGTAAAAGGATTCTCATCTTAGCCCCCTGTATTTAAAGTAGGCGTTGCAAGCACCCTCAGAAGAGACCATGCAGGACCCAAGAGGGTTGGAGGGTGTGCAAACACTTCCAAAGAGTTTGCAGTCTGTAGGCCTTGCTATCCCTCTTATGACCTTACCGCATATGCAGGCCGGATGCTCTTTTGCCTCTGGAAGTCTTACCTCAAACCTCTTTTCCGCGTCAAAGTCCTCATAAAAGGAGTTTATTTTGAGGGCGCTGTAAGGAACTTTGCCAAGGCCCCTCCACTCAAACTCCTTCCTTAGTTCAAAGACCTCTGCCACAAGCCTTTGTGCCTTTATGTTCCCTTCCCTGCTTACAGCCCTTTTATATTGGTTTTCCACAAAGGCCTTCCTTTCCCTTATCTGCCTTGCTATCATATAAACGGACTGCATCACATCAATGGGCTCAAAGCCCGATATGACCACTGGCTTTAAAAACTCCTCCGCAAAGTATTCATAAGGCCTTGTGCCTATTATTACGCTCACATGGCCCGGCCCTATGAAGGCGTCTATATGCACCTTCCCATAGTCCCTTAGCTCTGGTGCGTTAAGTATATGTTGTATGGCCGCCGGCGTTATAACATGGTTGCATACCACAGAGAGGTTCTTTAGTCCAAGCTCCTTTGCCCTCTTTATAAGCACCGCCGTCTGCGGTGTGGTGGTCTCAAAGCCTATGGCAAAAAAGACCACCTCTTTATGTGGATTTTCTTGTGCAATGCCAATAGCGTCAAGGCATGAATAGACCATTCTAATGTCCCTACCCTCAGCCCTTATATCCATAAGGCTCTTCCTTTGAGAACCAGGAACTCTAAGCACATCCCCGTAGGTGCAAAGTATTACATTCTCTTTTCTTGCCAGTTCAATGGCCAAGTCTACCCTGCTTATGGGAAGGACGCATACAGGACAGCCCGGGCCATGAACAAAGATAACATAGTCTTCCAAAAGCTGGTCTATTCCGTATTTTACTATGGTATGCGTGTGGCCCCCACAGAACTCCATTATCCTTATAGGCCTTCCTATCTCTTCCACCTTTTTCTTTATGGCCTTCTGTAGTCTTTTTATACCTTCCGCTTCCCTAAGGGCAGTGTTAAGGCTCATTTTCCTCCTCCAATAGCTCTTCAAAAAGCCTTAGGCTTTCAAGGGCATAGTCTGGGTCCAGCTTTTGTATGGCAAAGCCCACATGCACAAGCACCCAATCGCCCACCTTTACATCCTCCTGCAAAAGGTCAAGGGAAACAAGCCTTCTTGCCCCAAAAACCTCCACCACCGCCGTGTTGTCTTCCTTTATTTCAACCACCCTTGAAGGCACCGAGAGACACATGCCATCCTCCTGAATGCTTTTTCATTCATACTAAAGATATGCCATAGTTCCAATTATGCAATATAATAAAAAGCCATGGAATCAAGGATAAAAGCCCTGCTCATAGACATAGAAGGCACCACCTCTTCCCTCTCTTATGTAAAAGATGTTATGTTCCCATACTCTAAGCAAAGATTAAGAGACTTTCTATCAAAGCATTGGCAGGAGGGAAGGGTAAGCTCTATCATAAAAAGGCTGGAAGAAAAGCTGGGGAAAAGGCTTGACCTTGAAGAGGTGGTAAAGGTCTTTGAAGATTGGATAGACAGGGACCTAAAGGAGCCTTTGCTTAAAGAGCTTCAAGGGCACATATGGGAGGAGGGTTTTCTATCTGGAGAGTTAAGGGGGCATATATACGAGGATGCATACAAAAGGTTAAAAGAGTGGAAAGAAAAGGGCTATAAACTCTACATATTCTCCTCTGGATCTGTAAAGGCTCAAAAGCTCTTTTTTGGACACACGGATTATGGAGACCTCACAGGCCTTTTTGACGGCTTTTTTGATACAACCATAGGAAGCAAAAAGGAGAAAGGGTCTTATGAAAGGATAGCAAAGGAGGTGGGTTTAGAACCAAAAGAATTCCTCTTTTTGTCCGATGTGGAAGAGGAATTAAACGCGGCAAGGGATGCGGGCATGAACACCATAAAGCTTGACAGGTATGACAGCAAAGAGCCTTCCTCCCATAGGGTAGTTAAGAGCTTTCTTGAGATTGACCTCCCTTGAGGACTACTTTTAAGGCATACAGCACAAAAATCACACCGCCCGCAACGGCCAAAAGGGTGCCTACACCCATCAGAGACAGATAAAAGATCACCATAGGGTCCTGGGTAAAGCCAGTGCCGTATGTCTTGCGCGGAGCGCCCTTTAGGCCTGCAAAAAAGAGTCCAAGGACAAAGAGGACCATGCCAACGCCGTAGAGATAGACCTGTGGTAAGGCCACTTTGCTTAGCTTTTTAACATATCCATAGGACAAAAAGAGGCTGTAGGCTACGGCCATGAAAGCAAGGGTTTGGCTTGTGATAACTCCATGGTAGTGGGCTGGTATGCTGAGGTTTGAGGACATGCCTATGTATTCTCCCTCTGGGTTAAGGGCGTAAGAGACCAAAGAAGGAAGGACTCCTGCATAGGCTATAAAGACGCCAAGAAGATAGAGGATTACGGATATGAGGAGGGTTGTGGAGGGAAGGTTTTTGAGGTCAAGCTTTGAGTTTTTGAGAATGTTGAAAAGATGGAAGAATATGGGGAGGCCAAGGCCTATGGCATAGCCCATATCTGTAAACCTTCTTGCACCTTCTGATACAGGGTTGCCAAAGATGATGGGCAAAAGCACATACATAAAGCTAAAGGAAAGAAAAAGAAAGCTAAGGTATTTTAGTCTTCCAATCTGCACCTTTATTCCCTGTTTTTCAAGGAGAAAATACCACGCATAGAGTAGCATGGTGCCGTTTATAAACTGGTGAATATGCCCTGGCGCCCAATAGAGCCTTTCATAGAATAGGTAAAGCTCTTCTTTTGATCCAGCCTTTGGTATGGAGGTGAGGAAGGCAAAGAACATAAGAATGGAAAGAAGCACCGCCACAGAGGCAAGGTGTTCCTTTGGTTCTTCCGAAAAAAGGCCTCTTTCTGCACTTTTTAGAAGGCTAAAGGCACCAAGCCAAAAGCCAGAAAAGAAAAGAAGGGCGCCAAGCCAAAAGATAGGATGGTCAATTGTAGGTAGATAATTATTGGAAACGGCCTTCCCCACACCAAGCAAGGAAACCAAGGCTATTAGCACAATGCCACCAAGGGAAAGGTAAAAGGGAGCTTTTAGCTCCTTTTTAAAGCTTATCTGCCAAAGCAAGAGGGTAAAGGTGAGGAAAAAGCCCACTATGGCAAGGTCCACATGGCCTATTATGGAATGGTAAAAGTAGCCTGGGGGAACAAGCTTGTATATGGCAGGTGTTCGGGCTATGGCTGCCACAAGGGCAAGAAAGCCTCCAAGTCCAAGGGAAACTACAGAGAGCAAAAGCCACCTTTTTTCCATCTTATCTCCTCATGTCAAAAACCATTACAGAAAAGAGCAAGGCTATGTATAGCACGGAGTAGAAAAAGAGGAACATACCGTTGGGCTTTTTGGAAAGGACAAACTTGAAGGTGAGTATAAGATAGAGGGAGCTAAGTATTAAGGCAGAAACAAAGTATATATGGCCTGC
Source organism: Candidatus Pampinifervens sinense (assembly GCA_037927135.1). Classification (GTDB taxonomy): domain Bacteria; phylum Aquificota; class Aquificia; order Aquificales; family Aquificaceae; genus Pampinifervens; species Pampinifervens sinense. The sequence continues at coordinate 221,612 of JAXSPP010000001.1, forward strand.
GATGCCGTATATGGAAGGAAGGAGGCTTAGGGGCAAAAGGCTTGCGGTGTAAATGAGCGTTTTTATTTTTGTGTGCTTTATGCCCTTTGCTACAGGGAGGGTTGGTATGCCCGCACGCCTATAATCTTCCGCATACTTTATGGCCAGCACCCAAAAGTGGGGTGGTTGCCACATGAACATTATGAGGAAGAGTATTAGAGCTTCAAAACCTACTTCTCCTCTAACGGCAGCGTAACCTATCACAGGCGGCAAAGATCCAGATATGCCACCTATCTCCGTAGCAAGGGGGCTTTTTCTCTTTAGAGCAAGGGTATAAACTACCACATAAAAGAAGGAGGCTAAGAAAACGAAAAAGGTAGCAAGAAGGTTGACCTTTGAGGAGAGAACAAGGAAGGAGGTCAAAAGTAGAAAAGAACCAAATATGAAGGCATTTTTAGGGTTTATACTTCCGCTCGGCAAGGGCCTATTTTTAGTCCTACTCATAAGGGCATCTATGTCTTTGTCAAAAAAGTGGTTTAGGACTGCAGAACCCGCCGAAGCCAAGCCAGTACCCCAAAGGGTCCAAAAGACGAGCCATGGGTCTGGAAAGCCCCTTTGTGCAAAGTACATACCCGTAAGGGTTGTTATCAAAACAAGTAGAACTATGCCAGGCTTTGTAAGGATTAGATAGTCCTTTAGCACACCGCTGTATGTTAAAGCTTTGCTCACCATGCAGGCCTTAACCTTGCCTCATAGGATCTTAGTTGAAGGTTGTAAGTGAGCCATGCAAAGAGGAAAAAGCCCATGGCAGTGTCTAAAAAGACTAAAGGTAGAAAGAATCCTGTTAGCACCATGGATATGGCAAAGACAAATTGGATGTTTATAAGGATGAAGGCGGTCAAAGTGGTCCTGTTAAAGTTGGAAACCATGGCCAAGAGGAAGGAAAGCCATGTTACGTAGGCTATATTCCTGTGAGCAAACTGGAGAGCCACTTGCCAATTGTTAAGATCTGGTATGAGCTTGCCGTTGCAAAGGGGCCACTCATGGCCACAGGCCTCACCGGAGCCCGTATACCTTACCAACACACCAGTTATCATAGTGGTTATGGCAAAAAGGTAGGCCCACCAAGGCACACCACCTTCACCTTCCCTTTTCCATAGAAATCTATAAGTGAGAATGAGAGAACCAAGTATGATCATGGACTCATATATGTGGAAAGACTCTAAAAGCATATGGGAAAAGTACTTCAAATGGGGTGTTTCCATCTTTATCATCTTCATACCAGTTAAGGCCGCGGAAAGGGTGAATATTAGAGCTATGAGGGATGCTATCTTGGCTGGTTTTGGAGAGTTTTTGTTCTTAAACCACACGAATAAAAAGGTAAGGAGGACGAATATACCAGCAAGACCGCTTACCGTTCTGTGCCCCATCTCTAGCTTGGCAGAAGTCTCCTTTGGAAGGCTAAAATCTCCGTAGCATAGAGGCCAATCTGGACAGGCAAGACCTGAATCGGTTGACCTTACCAGCCCTCCCCATATCATAACCGCGTAGGTAAAGAGTATGGCAAGTATCAATAAAATTCTGAGCATAGTACATTAAATTATATATCAAGTAATCTAATCCAAATTGGTATTGTTATGAAGCTAAGTATCATACCCACACCAGCGCTGGCAAGGGCAAGGCTGTAATTTAGCCCATACTTCAACATCAAAAGGCTGGCAGTTATCATGGTAGGCATGGCGGACTCAAGCACAGAGACTTTATAGGCCAAGCCCCCCACTGGTAAAAGCTTAAAGATCATCAAAGCCAAAAATGGTGAAACAAAAAGCTTTAAAAATAAGGCAGTAATCAAAAGTCTAAGATCCCTTTTTACATTAGAAAGTTCTAGGGAGAGCCCTAAGGAAAAGAGGACCACTGGCAAAAGGGAGGCTATAGAAAAGTCTATGAACTTCCAAAGGTAGTCCGGAAGGCTTATACCCCTTGTCAAAAAGCCTAGAGTTAATCCCAAAAAGGGTGGAAAGAAGAGCACAGATCTGAGGCTTAACTTACCATTTATGATCAAAAAGCCCAAAGAAGAGACGGCAAGAAAGGAACCCATGCTATCGTATATGACGGCATACTTTAGACCTTCTAAGCCAAAGTAAGAAAAGGTATAAGGATATCCTAGAAAAGCCGTATTTCCAAAGGCGGAAACTACCATGAGACTTCTAAGATCAATAGTGTCTAGCTTCAAAAGCCTTCCTACTATGAAGGCACACGCTATGGAAAGGACTATAACTATCCAGGCACCAAGGCCTATGAAGAACACCTCCTTTGAAAAACCCAAGTGGTAGGCTGTTTTAAAGCTGAGCTGTGGTAAGGCAAAGTAGAGCACATAGTTTACAAGCACTTTAGAGTGGTCGCTAGAGAATATACCCCCTTTTTTGAAAAGATAGGCTAGGCTTACAGTTAAGAAGACCTCAAGCATGCAAAAAGCTTTCTATCTGTCTTCTTATTATGCCATAGGCTCCAAGGTGCAATCTTAAAAACTTTTCAAGCCTGCCTATAGGTAATAGGTTTTGGGGAGACCTCTTATCCTGGAAAGCCTTGCTGGCAAAAAGGGGCAAAAGTCCAGCGGACAAATCTGCAAGTCTCTTTACCTTTTCAAAGTTCTCCTGAGGAAAGATCTCCACCCTTGCAATGCCATGAAGACCTTCATAATCGTTCAGCTTTACATACCAGGTAAGCTTATCCACTTTTTCCTTTTCTTCTTGCCTTTGTTGATAGTGTAGCTTTATTATCGGGCTCCTCTGGCCGGGCTTTAAAGAATAAAGAAGGTTCAAATACCTTTTATCAAAGTACAGTCTTTTTATGCTCTTTACAAATCCCAAGGCGGGTGTATTCCTAAGCTTGTAGCTAAGCGTTCCATCACAAAGGATTAAATCTTCTGGAAATTTCTTGAGAGCTTGTAGGGCTATGCTGGCTTCCAGCTCCTCCCTCATGTACCTGTTTATCTCAACAGATATTTCCCCATTTACAGGAAAAGGCCTGAAGTTGAGAAGGCTTTGAAGCAGAAAACTTCCCCTGAAAGCCATCAACCTTTCTACAGTGCTCAGGATCAGAGACTCCTCCACATGGTTTAACCTTCCATACTCTACCCTTAAAGCACCAGCACCTAAAGAAACAAAGGCTCCTTCGGAGCTCTCACCAGTCTCCTCATCCCTTATATACACCAAACACTCCGTCCTTCTAACACCGTCTATAAAGATCAGGCTAAAAAATCCTTCAGGCTTTACACCATCATAAACCTTTGGCTCTTCTGCAAAATCTAAAAACTGTTCGGACTCTTCCACCTCAACCTGCTCTATCTCCACAGGCTGTTGGGGGCTTAGGGATATGCTGTACCTTCCTAAAAGCTTCATGGCCTAACTCCTTAAGCTTTTCCACTATAAGGTATTTTAGTTTATCAAGGTTTTCACCCGTTATGGCCGAGATGGCCAAAAAGGGATAACCTCTGGAGCTAAACTCTTTTTCCAACAGACCTACATAGGATCTATCTGTGAGGGCATCCAGCTTAGTGCCCACCACTATCTGTGGCTTTTTTAGCAGGTCTTTGCTATAGCTTTCCATCTCTTTATTTACCACCTCAAAGGCTCTTATGGGATCTTCGCTCCTTCCATCAGAGATGTCTATAAGGTGCAAGATTAGCTTTGTCCTCTCTATGTGTCTTAGAAACTCATGACCAAGACCTCTTCCTTGACTTGCACCTTCTATAAGCCCGGGTATATCTGCAAGGACAACCTGAGTTTCTTCATCCACTTCCATTACACCCAAAACGGGCGAAAGGGTTGTAAAGGGATAATCCGCTATCTTTGGCCTTGCCTTTGTAAGCCTTGATATGAGAGTAGATTTCCCCGCGTTTGGAAGGCCAACAAGACCCACATCGGCTATAAGCTTTAGCTCAAGTATGAGCCATTTTTCCTCTCCCTTTTCTCCCTTCTCCGCATACCTGGGCGTTTGATTTGTAGGCGTAGCAAAGCGAGCATTTCCCCTTCCACCCCTTCCACCCCTTGCCACTACACACCTCTGACCATCCTCCACAAGATCGCATATCACCTGTCCCGTTTCCGCATCTATAACTACAGTGCCCACAGGCACATAGATGATGAGATCTTCACCGTTTTTACCATGCTGGTTTTTACCCTTTCCATGTTCTCCTCTTTGTGCTCTAAAGTGTGCCTGAAATTTAAAGTCGTAAAGGGTATGTTTACGGCTTGTGGCCACCAAGATAACATCTCCACCCTTTCCCCCATCACCACCCGCTGGTCCACCAAAGGGCCTATACTTCTCCCTTAAGAAGGCTACAGCACCATCTCCACCATCTCCAGCCTTGACATAGATCTTTACCCTATCAACGAACATAAAGTTAAGTATATGCTATAATTGAAGGCATGAAAAGAGCGATGCTATACCTATTAGCAGTTCTAAGCCTTTTTAGCACTTCTTATGCCCAGCAGGCAAACATCTTCCTCACACCAGAGAGGGCAAACGCCCGCATAAACGCCAGCGTGGAGATAGCAAAACTACTCAAGGCTATGGGCTATAACCGCATAGCGGTGGTGTATATGGAGAGTGCAGACCTTTGTGCCCTCTTTGCTGCTTCTTTAGTGGCATCTTTGAAAAGCCTCGGGATAGAAGCCTACTATGTGAAGGGTGGTGAGGGTTTGGAAAACAGGCTAAAGCTAATAGAGCCTTTTTATGTCTACATGGCCTACTACGGAGAAAGACCCCATGAGGAAGTGCAATCTCAACTCAACCAAGACCTTAAAAGAGTACTTGCATATAATCCAAAACCAAGCCTCATACTTCAGGCTCCGCTGCTTGGCTTTGGCTTTGTGAGCGGTCTGCTGGCAGACGAAGAGCTATCTTCCAAGCTTGAAAACCTCCCCATGCTAAGCTTTGTCTTTGAGGAAGGAAAGCCAAAGCCCGCAAGGGTAGTTATTAAGGACTTTGAAGTAAAGGTTTCCATCTTGGAACCGAAGCCTTCTGAAACCAAACCTACTAAGACCCAAAGAAGAAAGAAGTGAAACTGCTTATACTTTTAGCTTTCATCTCCCTCTCCTTTTCTCAAGAGAAGCTTTTCCATCTTATGGGTACCTATGCACTCATAGAACTCCCAGAGGGCAAAGAATACCAGGCCTATAGGTATATGAGAAGCCTTGAGGAGAAGCTATCAGACTATATGGAAAACTCGGAGATATTAAGGATAAATAAGAGTGCTGGCCTTGGCTGTGAAAAGGCCTCAGAGGAGACCCTTGAGGTGATCAAAAAAGCCCTTGAAATCTCTAAAAAAACCTATGGCTTTTTTGATATAACGGTTGGTGCCTACACCATAAACTACAGAAGGAAAGGGCTAATAGGTGAAGAGGAGGCAAAAAGGCTAATAGACTACAGAAAGGTAAAAGTAGAAGATGATAGGGTTTGTCTTTTGGAGAAGGGTATGGCCATAGACCTTGGGGGCATAGGTAAAGGTTATGCAGTGCAAAAGGTCTATGAGAGGTTTAAAACACCTTGGGGCTTTATCTCCATAGCTGGAGACCTAAGGGTGTGGGGCCACAAAAGGCTTCTTGCCATCTTTAACCCTATAAACAACAGCCTTCTTGCCGAAGGCTACAACTCAAAGGACCTGTGCCTTTCCACTGGAGGCAACTACCTTAGAAAACACATAATAGGAAAGGAAAACAGCCTTCTTCAGGCAACGGTGGCATACCACGATTGCACCATAACGGACGCCTTAGAGACAGCCCTATTGGCAATGGACGATGAGAGCAGAGAAAGGTTCATAAGAGAAAACCCACATATAGGAGTGTTCTTGCTTTTTAAAGATGGAAGCTTTTTTATAAACAGGGCCTTTATGGAATACTTTGAAAGCCTTAAGATATACCCAGCAAGTCCTTAAAAAGCTCCTCATACTTATCCACAGTCCTTTCTATGGAATATTGCTGTGCCGTCTCTATGGCTCTCTTTGAAAGTCTTTCCCTTTCCTCCTCCGAAAGGTCAAGGGCCCTTTTTAACCTATCCACAAAGCCCTCAAGGTCTCCCACATCTACCGCAAAGCCATTTTCTCCATCCTTCAAGTAATCCCTTATACCACCCGCAAGAGTGGATATGACCACCTTACCGCAAGCCATAGCTTGAAGTAGGGCTCCAGCAATACCCTCAAAGTAGGAGGAAAAGACAAAGTAATCCGCCATGTTGAGGAGTTCTGGCACATCCTCTCTAAAGCCAAGGCCTATAAGCCTTTCACCAAGGCCGTACCTTTGGGCATACTTGGGCGCTTCTTTGTCTGTATTTATGCCTACCAGAAGGAGAAGGCACTGCGGGCAGTTTAGCCTACGAAAGGCTTCTATAAGAAAAGGCTGGCCCTTATGTTGTGGGTTCCAGTTAGCCACGTTTATAAAGACCTTTTTGTTTGGGTCTATACCAAGCTCCCTTCTCTTTGCCAAAGCCATCTCCTTACCCATAGGCTTGAACCTACTAAGGTCAAGACCGCTTGGTATATAAACCAGCTTCTCTGGAAAAAAGCCATCTTCTTTTAACCTTTCAAAGGTTGCCCTATCAACCACCACTATCCTATCCGCAAAAGAATACTTGAAAAGCTTGGAAAAAAAGTTGGACCCTCTTCCAGTCCTTTTGTAGGCCACAAGCTTTGGCTTAGTTTTAAGAAAACTCATGGCAGTCCTTACAAAATCAAGGGCATGTGGAGAATTGGCTATCACTATGTCAAAGTTCTCCTCTCTCATTATCTTCCAAAGCCTGTAGTAGTTAAAAGGGTGAAACCTTGAGAGTTTATTATGGTTCTCAAAAAAATGAAGCTTTACATCATAACCCTTTAACTTGCTTACCATAAGGTCATACTGGAAGGAGAGGGCCATATGAACCCTAAAGCCCCTTTTGGATAGCTCCCTTGTTATGAGGTAGGTCTGCTCCTTTGTGCCGCCCCAACCTACACCGTCCACCACTTGCAGTAGCTTAACCATCCACCTTCTTTTTGACCACCAAAGAGGCCACTGCGGATACAAAGATGGCACTACCAATCAAAAGTAAGGAGACCTCTGCGGGTATCTTATAAAAGTCTGAGAGGATCATCTTTACACCGATAAATCCAAGGATAAAGGAAAGGCCGTAGTGTAGGTAGTGGAAAAGGGGCAGAATGCCTGCGGCGGCAAAGTAAAGGGATCTGAGGCCCAGTATGGCAAAGATGTTGGAAGTGTATACCACAAAGGGGTCTCTTGATATGGCTAATATGGCGGGCACCGAATCTATGGCAAACATAATATCTGAACTTTCTACAAAGAGAAGGGCAAGGAACAATGGAGTGGCATAAATCTTTTTGCCTTCCCTTATGAAAAACTTACCATCTGCGCTGTTAGGCCTTAGAGGAATGACCCTCTTGGCTATCCTATAAACAAGGGTTTCCTCCGGGTGAAACTCCTTCTCCTCCGTGGTCAAAAGCTTTATAGCTGATATGATAAGTATTATTCCAAAGACGTAGACCATCCAATGAAAGTGTTTTATCAGCTCAAGACCTGTAAAGATGAAGATGGCTCTAAAGACTATGGCACCCAAAACGCCCCAAAAGAGGACCTTATGCCTATATTCTTCCGGTATCTTAAAATAGGAGAAGATAAGTATAAAGACAAAGATGTTGTCAAGGCTCAAAGACTTTTCAAGGAGGTAGCCAGTAAGGTATTCTACCGTTCTGTCATAGCCCCTTGTATAATACACAAAACCTGCAAAGGCAAGCCCAATGGCTATCCAAAAGGCGGAAAGCCATAGAGACTCCTTTATGGATATCTTGTGAGGATGTCTATGAAAGACAAAAAGGTCCAAAAAGAGGGCGACAAGCACCACAGTTCCAAAGACAAGCCAGCTTAGCTCCATGCTCTCAATTATACCACGCTACTCTTTATAAAGTCTATGACCCTTACTGGCAATGGGTCCTGCCCATATAGCTCCGCCAAGTAAAGGCTTGTCCAATCGCCAAGATAGGTAAGATAAAGAAGTCTTTCCATTAAATTCTGCCCTTCTCCTTCTATAACCTTTAGAACCACTCCCAGCTCTTTAAAAATAGACTCTGTTATCTCAACCCTTTTTATCACCCTTGGATGATCCTGTGGGTCATAGAGTAAAAGAAAGCTACATAGGCTCCTTATCTGCGGGTTGTCTAGGCCCACCACCTCGTTATGATGCATCTCTGGAAGACAGGCGTTATAACAGAGGGTTTTTGAATTTTCGTTTATCTGGGTCTTCCACCTAAAGGCCACTGGCTCTGTAAGGGGTGTGCCATAAACCACGGGAAGGTAAGAAAAGAAAGATTGGGCTATGCCCTTTGCCTCCGACTTTATCCTTTCCTTCTGTGCTTTAAGATGCTCTCCTATTCTTTCTACCTCTTCCTTCATTCCAAAAAGGCACATAAGGGCAGAAAGCATAAAGCCAAGGGCATACCTTGGTGCGTACCCTGTGGGCAAAGGAATATGCATTAGACCTTCCCTTTGGGCTATCTCCTTTATCTTTCCACCCGAGCTTACACATATAGGTTTTAGACCCTTTTTTAAAGCCTCCTCAAGCACGCTTATGGTCTCTTCCGTGTTTCCACTGTAGCTTGTGCAAACCAGCAACCAACCTTTTTTAATAAAGGGTGGAAGCTCATAACCCCTTAGGGAAAGCACAGGCCTGTCTGTTTTCAAAAAGGTTCTCATAAAGTCCCCCACTATGCCAGACCCTCCCATGCCACTGAAGGCCACACCTTCATAATCTTCAAGGTTTATAGTTTCGACCTCAACCACTTTAAACTGTTCTGGAAAGCTCTCCAGCATATCCAAGGCATCCATCATCCTTGACCTCCTTTAATCTTTGCTAAAATTATAATGGTGGTAAGTGTAATCATTCCACTCTATAACGGTGAGAGGTTTATTAGAAAAACTATACAATCTGTTTTAAATCAAACCTATAAAGATGTGGAAGTTGTTATAGTAGATGACTGTTCTACAGACAATTCTAAGGAAGTCATTTTTAATGAATTTGGTGATCTTATAGGGAAAAAGATAATTTATGTGAGAAACCAGAAAAATATGGAAAGGTCCTACACCAGAAATAAAGGCTTTGAAGTTAGCAAAGGGGAGTATATTTTCTTTTTGGATCAAGACGATGAATGGGAAGAAGACTACATTGAAAGTTCTTTGAAAGAGCTTGAAAAACATCATATTGTATATTCTGTGCCAAGAACTTTTATAGATCAAGGCTCAAGGGTAATAAGAGTATCAAAGAAAAGGATTCCAGAGGACGTTGGGAAGTTAATATTCTCTGGCCAGATTGGCTATCCTTCCGCAAGCGCCTTTAGAAGGGAAGCTTTCTTAGGTTATAGAGATGAGGCATCATACCGAGATGATTGGGAAATATACATAAGAAGCTATCTTTCTGGCCTAAAGATAAAGGTGCTTGATAACAACAAGGTTAGGATAAGGGAGCATCCCTACAGGAGCAGTAAAAATATGAGAAAATTCTTCCTTGCCACTATGAAAGTTTATCAAGAATACAAAGAAAGGGTGCCTTTGGAGTATAAAAAGGATTTTTTGTTTCATATGGCTGATATTAGCTTCCGTGCAGGAAACCTTCCCCTTGGCTGGAAGTTCTTTTTTGAATCTTTGAGCCTTGAGGTGATGAAAAATCCGAGGAACATTCTTACCCTTCTGAAGCGCGGCTTTAGGATAGATAGGTATGTGGATTATTTGAGAGAGGGTATATAATTAAAACTATGAAGAAATTTTTAGTCTTAGTATTCCTACTGGGATTTATTGCTTCCTCCTTTCCTCGTGAAACAAGTTTGGAGCTTAAGGTTGAACGATTTGATGTAAAGTTGGAAGAGGGCTTTAAGGCAGTCAATCAGAGAATGGATGATATGAATAAGAGGATTGACGATATAAATAGGAGGATTGACGATACAAACAAAAGGATTGATGACCTTCAGACTATAATGCTTTGGGGCTTTGGTGTGCTTTTTAGCGGTATGGGAATTCTTATAGGTCTTGTAATTTGGGATAGAAGGACAGCCATTTCGCCCGTAGTTAAGAAGGCTAAAGACCTTAATCTTAAAATTGCCTTATAATAGCTTTATGCTTGCAAAGAGAGTCTCCCACATAAAGCCAGCGCCTACCCTTGCCCTCACAGCCAAAGTAAATCAGTTAAAAGCTCAAGGTGTGGATATAATAGGCTTTGGTGCCGGTGAGCCAGACTTTGACACACCAGACTTTATAAAGGAAGCCTGTATAAAGGCTTTAAAGGATGGCAAGACTAAATATGCGCCTTCCGCAGGCCTGCCTGAACTGAGAGAGGCCATCGCAGAAAAGCTTTTGAAGGAAAACTCCGTAGAGTATAAGCCTTCGGAGATTGTGGTAACAGCGGGTGCCAAGATGGCCCTCTTTTTGGTCATGCTTGCCGTCCTTGAAGAGGGAGATGAGGTATTGCTTCCCTCACCCTACTGGGTTAGCTACCCAGAGCAGATACTTTTATGTGGTGCCAAGGTGGTGGAAGTGCCGCTAAAGGAAGAGGAAGGCTTTGTGCTAAAAGCTGATATGCTAAAGGATTACATAACACCAAGGACCAAGATGCTAATACTCAACTCACCTTCCAACCCAACGGGTGCGGTGGTGCCGGAAGAAGAACAAAGAAAGATAGCCCAGCTTTGTCTTGAAAGGGGTATATTTTTGGTCTCCGATGAGTGCTACGAGGCCTTTCTCTACGATGGTGAGAGGTTTGTGAGCCCAGCCAGCTTTTCAAAGGAGGTAAGAGAAATTACTTTTACCATAAATGCCTTTTCAAAGACCTTTTCTATGACAGGCTGGAGGGTGGGATATGTGGCCTGCCCAGAAAAGTATGCCAAAGTGATAGCGGACCTAAACAGCCAAAGCATATCTAATGCCACCACCTTTGCCCAGTATGGGGCCCTAGAGGCCCTAAAAAACCCAAAAGCTAAGGAGTTTGTGGAGAATATGAGAAGGACCTTTGAAAGGCGAAGGGATCTAGCTTATGAACTTCTGAAGGAAATACCAAAGGTGAGCGTGGTAAAGCCCAAGGGGGCCTTTTATATATTTCCAAACCTCAAGGCCTACTCTGAGAAGCTTGGCTCCGACCTGAGGCTTGCGGACTACCTTATAGAAAAGGGAAGAGTTGCTGGCGTGCCAGGCTCTGCCTTTGGTGCAGAAGGATACTTGAGGCTTTCTTACTGTGTTTCAGAGGACCACATAAAGGAAGGCATAAAAAGGTTAGGAGAAGCCCTAGCCCTGCTTTAGGTGCTATAATTAAATCTTATGGAAGAAATGGAAAAGAAAGAGGAAGCTTTAGAACAGACAGCGGAAGCACCTGTAGAGGATGAAAAGGATATTAGGATAAAGGAGCTGGAAGAGAAGGTTTTAAAGCTTGAGAATACCGCAAGGGTTATAAACCAAAGATACATGGAGCTTCAAAGGGAGACAGAATACCTCAAGGAAAGATACAGGAGAGATCTTGAGGAGCTAAGAAAGTATGGCCATGAAAAGCTTGCCCTTGACCTCCTTGAGATAGTGGATAACTTTGAAAGGGCCTTCCAGTATGAGGGTACAGACTTGGAGGGCTTTAAAAGGGGCTTTGAACTCATATACAAAGAACTACTTAGAATACTGGAAAAGCATGGCATAAGGCCTATGGAACTGGAAGGGAAGGAGTTTGACCCATACCTTGCAGAGGCTGTGGATAAAGAATACAATCAAGATGTGCCACCCAATACTATAATAAGGGTTGAAAGGAAGGGCTATATGCTGTACGACAAGGTTTTAAGGCCCGCAAGGGTGGTAGTATCTTACTACGAAGAGGAAATTACCTGATGGAGCTAAGATTTAAGGATTTTTATAGAAAGCTTACACCTTTTAAGGATGAGAGTATGGAACAGCTCCTTGAGGAGCAGGTAAACCAATGGATAAAACTGAATAAGCCTAAGATAGTCAGCGTGGAAACCCTTTGGGAAAGGAATTCGCATGTCTCGGTGGGGATAAGGATATGGTATATCCAGGAATAAGGAGAAGGGCATGCATATTTATTGATGGACCAAACTTTTATTTTATACAGAAGAACATACTCCATCAAAGGATTGACCTTGTAAAGCTTGTAAACTACTTCAAAGTGGAGTTTGACATATACAACACCTTTTTTTATCTTGCCTACAGGGAAGGGGATGAAAAGCAGGAAGACTTTGTAAAGACCTTAATCTTTAGCGGTATAACCGTGGTGAAAAAACCCATAAAACAGCTAAAGGATGGTACATATAAGGGTGATATTGATGTGGATCTAACTATAGATGCCCTCTTGACAAGGGATAACTACCATACGGCCATACTTTGCACAGGCGATGGGGACTTTGAAAGGCTTGTGTGGACCTTAAGGAACTTTGGCAAAGAAATAATATGCCTTTCTACAAAGGAGGCCACGGCCGTTGAGCTTGTAAACGCCTGCGACAGATACATAGACCTAAGGGACCTCCTACCTCTTGTAAAGCTGGAGGAAAGGGAATGAACTTTTTGATAGTGGGTGTGGGTGCCCTTGGGAGCACCTACCTTGCCTTTTTAAGCAAGGCTGGACACAGGGCTGTGGGGCTTTTAAAGAAGGGAAGGAGTCTAAACAGAATAAGGGTGGAGGGCCTATGGGGAGAGTTTGAACAAGAGGTAAAAGCCATAGACTCTTTGGAACTTCTTGACTTTGAACCAGACCTAATAATCCTTACAGTGAAGAGCTATGACACAGAGAGGGCTTTGAAGGATATAGAGCCTTTAAGCAAAGGGAAAAGCCTTTTGATGGTAGCCCAAAACGGCTATGGCAACTACGAGAAGGCTGTAAAGTATTTTGGAAAGGGTAAAGTTATTCTCTCTAGGGTAATCTTTGGTGCCAAGCTTTTGGAGTGGGGCCATGTGAGGATAACGGTGTGCGCCGATGATGTGGTGATAGGAGACCCTTCTGGCATTTTGGAAGAAGGATTTTTGAAAGATCTGGCAGACCTTTTTTCCAAGGCTGGCATACCCACAAGGTATGAGAAGGAGGTTTATAAATACCTCTGGGACAAGATACTATATAACTGCGCCTTGAACCCTCTTGGAGCCCTCTTTGAAAGAAGCTACGGAGACCTTGCAAAGAATCCATACACAAAGGAGATTATGGACAGGATAATAGAGGAGGCCTTTGAGGTCCTAAGGGCAAACTCCATAGAGACCTTTTGGAAGGACCCAGAAGATTACAAAAGGCACTTTTATGAGAGGCTCATACCGCCAACGACGGACCACTTCCCTTCCATGCTGGAGGATGTAAAGAGGGGCAAAACGGAGATAGACGCCTTAAACGGTGCCTTGGTAGAGCTTGCAAAGGAAAAGGGAATAAGGGTGCCTACAAACGAGATGATAGTAAAGCTTATAAAAGCGAAGGAAAGGTTTAATCTACCTTAAGCACAGTTAAAAAGGCCTCCTGAGGAAGTTCTACCTTCCCAAACTGCTTTAGCCTCTTCTTTCCTTCCTTTTGCTTTTCCAAGAGCTTTTTCTTCCTTGTCACATCTCCACCGTAGCACTTGGCTGTCACGTTTGCCCTAAGGGGTGGAATTCTTTCTGAGGCTATGATCTTTGAGCCTATACCAGCCTGAACCTTTACCTCAAAGAGCTGTCTTGGTATGACTTCCTTTAGCTTTTCTACAAGCTGTCTTGCCCTCCTGTAGGCCTTGTCCCTGTGAACTATAAAGGATAAGGCATCCACTGGCTCGTTGTTTATGAAAACATTTAGCCTTACAAGGTCCTCTTCTCTAAAACCTATAAACTCATAATCGTAGGAGGCATAGCCCCTTGAAAGGCTCTTTACCTTATCATGAAAGTCCATGATTATCTCACTCAAAGGCATTTCATACTCAAGCATCACCGTGTTTGGGTCAAGGTATATGAACTTCTTCTGAATGCCCCTTTTTTCTTGGCAGAGGTTCATTATGTTGCCTACGTAGTCCTTAGGAGTGATGATGGTAAGGAGCACAAAGGGTTCCTCTATGGCCTCTATTAGGCCCCAGTTTTCTGGAAGTTCGGAAGGGTTCCTTATCTCCTTTACTTGACCGTTCCTGAATCTGACCCTGTATACCACGCTTGGTGCGGTGGTCACTATACTTACACCATACTCCCTTTCAAGCCTCTCTTGCACTATCTCCATGTGCAGAAGGCCCAAAAAGCCAACTCTGAAGCCAAGGCCAAGGGCTGGAGAGGTCTCAGGCTCAAACTGTATGGCCGCATCGTTTATGGCGTATTTTTCTAAAGCATCCCTTAATTCTTCGTAGGTGTAGCCCTCGGAGGGGTATATGCCTGCATAGACCATGGGCTTGGCAGGCCTAAAGCCAGGCACAGGTTCCGGAGTTGGATTTTTGGCATCGGTTATGGTATCACCTACCCTTATGTCTCTCACATCTTTTATGGAGGCCGCAAGGTATCCCACGTCTCCCGCAGAAAGCTTTTCAAACTTTGTGAGCTTTGGCGTTTGGGCACCCACCTCTGTCACTTCAAACTCTTTGCCTGTAGAAAAGAGCCTTATGCGCATGCCCGGCCTTACCTCACCGTCAAAGACCCTAACAAAGGCTACCGCACCCCTGTATTGGTCATAGTAGGAGTCAAAGATGAGGGCTTTTAGAGGCTTTGTAGGGTCTCCCTTGGGTGGTGGTATCCTTTTCACTATGGCTTCCAACACCTCTTCTATGCCTATGCCTTCCTTTGCTGAGGCAAGGATTACCTCCTCCGATGGAAGCCCCAACACTTCTTCTATCTGCCTTTTTACCCTCTCTGGGTCTGCCGCCGGAAGGTCTATCTTGTTTATGACTGGTATGATCACAAGGCCCTGCTCTACAGCCTTCCAGAAGTTGGCAACCGTTTGGGCCTCTATGCCCTGGGTTGCATCCACCAAGAGCAAGGCTCCTTCGCATGCGGCCAAAGCCCTTGAAACCTCATAGGAAAAGTCCACGTGCCCCGGTGTATCTATAAGGTGCAAGGTATATACCTCACCATCCTTTGCCCTGTAAAACATCCTTACGGCCTGGAGCTTTATGGTTATGCCCCTCTCCCTCTCAATCTCCAAAGTGTCCAGCATCTGCTCCCTTAGCTCTCTCCTAGATACTGCACCGGTGAATTCTAAAAGCCTGTCCGCAAGGGTAGACTTACCGTGGTCCACATGGGCTATGATGGAAAAGTTCCTTATCTTGCTTAGGTCCATAATTTATATTTTAAGCCTCCAAAAGCCTTTCAACCTCTTTCCTTACCTCTTCCACAATCTCCTCGTAGCTTTTGCCTTCCGGATAAATGGGCCTTCCAAAGATAACCTCAATCTTCTTTGGTCTTGGTAGTTTGTGGTAGATGGACATGGCTTCATAGGTTCCCTTTATGGCCACTGGCACCACCGGCACGGACAGTTCTTTGCTCAGTATGGCAAAGCCTTTTCTAAAGGGCAAAAGCCTGCCGTCCCTTGTCCTTGCACCCTCTGGAAATATGACCACCACCCTTCCAAGCCTTAAAGCCCATGCGGTCTTTTGCAAAGATTCTTTTAGCCTTTTGTCAAGGTTTACCGTTATCACATGGGCAAGCCTTCCAAAAAGGGAAGTTAAAGGATTTTTAAAGTATTCCTCCGCACCTAAAAAGTAGGTCCTTTCCGCTACGGAAGGTGGAAGGGCGCTGGCTATCACAAAGCCATCCAAGTAGCTGGCGTGGTTTGGAGCAAGGATAAAGGGCGCCTTCGGCAGGTTTTCCAAGCCTTTTACACTAAGCCTGTTGTAGAGTTTAAAAAAGAGCTTTAAAAGAAGCCTACCAGCATGGAAAATAGGAGCATAGTCCTTTAAAGCGTATGGCTGTGCTTCCAAGAGTATGTCCTTCCAACTTTTTTCTGAAACCTCCACCTTTTCCTTTTTTTCTATTATGAGTCCTACAATCTGGTCCACCCTTGGGTTTTGGGCTAGGTCCTCCTCTGTAAGCCTTATGCCAAAGGAAGACTCAAGGAAGCTCAAAAACTCCACCTTACCCAAAGAGTCAAGGCCAAGGTCAAGCTCTACATGGTGGTGGCCCTTTACCTTCCTCTGGGTGGCCTTTTCAAGGTAGGACCTTATTATCATACCTTCCTGAGTGTTCAAAAGGGGGCTTTCTTCTTCTCTTTCTAAGGCTTCCTCTTGGGAAAGGTATATCTGTGGCAATAAAAACCTTCTTATCTTCCCAAGCCTTGTCTTTGGAAGTTCTTCTTTGATGATTTTAAACCCTGTTATCCTTTTCCAATCGGGTAGTTTTTGATTTACCTTGTCTATTACTTGCCATCTTATGTACTCTTCTATGTTTAGAATGCCTTGGCTCCTTAGCCTTTCAAAGTCTGGAAGCACAAGGGCCTTTACATAGCCGTCTATTTCTAAGACCGCCACCTCCTTTATGCCTATGCCTTCTTTCATAATTAGAGCTTCCAGCTCCTCCGGGTTTACCTTTTTGCCACCGGAAAGCACAAGAACTTCTTTTTTTCTGCCCGTTATGTACAGGTAGCCCTCTTGGTCAAGGTAGCCCAGGTCTCCCGTCATAAGCCAGCCGTCTTTGAAGGCTTTCTTTGTCTCCTCTGGCTTTTTGTAATAGCCCTGCATCACATTTACACCCCTTACAAGCACCTCTCCCTCTTCGGATATCTTTACATAAACCTCCTCTATGGGAAGGCCTACAGAGCCAAGCTTGGGCCTTTGGGGTGGGTTAAAGGAGACTATGGGAGAGGTTTCTGTAAGGCCATAGCCTTCAAGTATGGTAAATCCAAGCCTATTTAGGTCAAGGGCTATATCTAAGGGGAGCTTGGATCCACCACTCACAAGGTACTTTATCCTTCCGCCGAAGGCTTTATGAACCTTTTTAAAAAGGAGCCGTCTTAAAGGTGGGTTAAGGAAAGGAGATATGGCAAAAAGTAACCTGCCTGCTGGGTTTGACCTTATGCCTTCCATGATCCTTTGGTGCAAAAGCTGGTATAGCCTTGGCACTCCCACAAGTATGGTTATTTTGTGTTCTTGCAGAGCCTTTATGAGTTCTTCAGAGCTTAGCCTTTCCAAAAAGACTATGGTGGCACCAAGGTAAAGTGGCACAAGCATGGTGACCATAAGGGGGTAAGAGTGATGAAAGGGCAAAAGGGCAAGGGTTATGTCCTCTTTTCCCGCCACTCCCACCTTTTCTATAGCCTTTATGTTGGAAAGTAGGTTTTTAAAGCTTAGCATGACGCCCTTTGGCTCTCCGGTGGTGCCAGAGGTATAAAGTATTAGGGCTGTCTCATGAAGGGACCTGCTAAGGACTTTGCCAAAGGGCTTGGGAAGGATAAGGTCATCAAAGTTGTAAATGGTAGCCTTTATACCAGACCTTTCAAGGGCTTCCCTTATGGTCCTTTGAGTTTGGTTTGAACAAAAGACTACCGCAGGTTCAACTTCCTTGACTATGTAATGAGCCTCCTCCACAGAGGCCATATAGTCTATGGGAACCACTATGCCCCCCCTTTGCCATGCGCCATAAAAGGCATAGATCCACTCTGGCCTGTTTTCCGCGCATATTACCACCCTCTCTCCGGGCAGTATGTCCACCAAGCTGGCAAAGCTTGATATGCTTTCAATGAGCTCCCTGTAGCTTATCCTTTTATCTCCCTTTATGAGGGCAGTTTTTCCAAAGTCTTCTATCTCTGGAAGGACCACCCCCTCCTCTAAGAGTAGCTTCATAGGAAAAAATTTACTCTTCCTTTTCCTTTTCTTCCCTCTTGTAGCCTGGCTGGTAGTGGGATATGGCCTCTTTGGTAAAGGTTATCCTCGTGTTGGCATCCACTTTGAGAGTGACAGTCTCATCCCCTATCTCTACCACCGTGCCCCATATGCCACCGCTGGTGACCACCCTGTCTCCCTTCTTTAAGTTCTTCAAAAACTCCTGATGCCTTTTCCTCACCTTCACCTGTGGCCTTATAAGCAAGAAGTAAAACAGGACAAAGAGTAGGATGAGGAAGATAAACTGAAAAAGTAGGGCTTCTACAGCATTTGAACCATGTCCTGTCTGCTGTGCAAAGGCTATGTCTATCATGGTGTTTAATTATAACATTAACCCACGTAGAAGTAGAATGCTAAATAAAATACTAATATGGGGATGGAAATAAAAAAGGGAAGTGTCCTTAGGGGGCCTTTTTGGTCTGAGCCTGTAGAGGTTATTTATACGGAGGACCAAGGTAATTATGTGTTAATTATCACAAAAGGTAAGAATACGGGCGGAATTGATAACAGATTAATTCCTAAGGATGAATTGCCTAAGGTGGAAGTTATAGGTGGTGAATTAAGCTTTTCTGAAGAGACGTGGAAGGTATTTCTTGCCCTTGAAACCATACGGTATAGGTATGCCTCTGTGTATGACCCTCTGTTGGCTGTAAATGTATCAAAGATTGACCCACTTCCACACCAAATAGAGGCTGTGTATGGTTATGTTCTTAAACTTCCAAGGATAAGGTTTATGATAGCGGATGACCCTGGTGCTGGGAAGACCATTATGGCCGGCTTAATCATAAAGGAGCTAAAGCTTCGCCATCTTATAAAGAGAATTTTGATTGTGGTGCCCGGACATCTCAGAGATCAGTGGCAGAGGGAGCTTTCTGAAAAATTTGACGAGCATTTTGAGATAGTGGATAGAGGGAGGTTTAATTCCAACTTTGGTATAAACCCCTGGCAAAAGTATTCTCAAATCATCACTTCCATGGACTTTGCCAAAAAGAAAGAAGTGCTTGAATCTTTGGAAGATGCTGATTTTGACCTTGTTATAGTGGATGAGGCTCACAAGATGAGCGCTTATAGGTATGGCAATAAAACGGAAAAGACTGACAGATATAAGCTTGGAGAAGTGCTTTCCAAAATAAGCAACCACCTGCTTTTCCTTACAGCCACGCCACACAAGGGAGACCCGGAGAATTTCAGATTACTTCTTGACCTGCTTGAACGGGGCTTTTTTGCAAACGAGGAGATTATGAGGGAGGCAATACAGAGTGGAAACAATCCTTTGTTTATAAGAAGGTTAAAGGAGGACCTAAAGGATTTTGAGGGTAGGCCCTTGTTCCTACCAAGGCGTGTTAATACAGTTCCTTTAGAACTTAGCGATAGGGAGATGGAGCTTTATAATGAGCTTTCAAGGTATGTAAAAAGCCAGTATGATAAGGCTATAAAAAGAGACAGAAGGAGGAATGTGGCCTTTGCCCTTGTTATTTTGCAAAGAAGGTTCTCTTCCAGTGTTTATGCTTTGCTTGAGTCTTTGAAAAGAAGGAAAAAAAGACTTGAAGAGCTTAAAAGCAGTGCATACCAACAAAGAGAGCCTGAAGAGGTCATTAACTTTGAAGAAGTGGAGGATATGTCCGAGAGTGAGAGGTGGGCCGAAGAGATCAAATGGGAAACCATAACCCTTTCTGAAAATATGAAGGAGTTGGAGGAAGAGATAAGGACGGTGGACGAGCTTATAAGGAGGGCCGAGGATATATTAAGGAATGAAGAAGAGACAAAGCTTAAGGAGCTTAAAGAGACGCTTCTTGGACTTAAAGAGGAGTTTAAAGATTTCAAAATTATCATATTTACAGAGTCAAAGGATACGCTTGAATACTTGAATGAAAAGGTAAAAAGCTGGGGTTTTTCAACGGTTATCATCCATGGGGGTATGAATCTATACGAAAGGATAGACGCGGAGAAAAGGTTTAAGAATGAGGCAGAGGTTTTGATAGCTACAGAGGCGGCTGGAGAGGGTATAAATCTTCAGTTTTGCAATCTTATGATTAACTATGACCTACCATGGAATCCAAACAGGCTTGAGCAAAGGATGGGAAGGATACATCGCTACGGACAGCAAAGGGAGGTGCATATATACAATCTTGTGGCAAGAAGAACCAGGGAAGGAAAAGTTCTTTACAATCTCCTTGAAAAGCTTAATAAGATAAGGGAAGCACTTGGTAGTGATAAGGTTTTTGATGTGATAGGGGAGATTTTGCTTAATAAAAACCTTTCACAGCTTTTGGTGGAGGCTGCTGTGAACGCAAGGGATATGGATGAGATTCTGAAGGAGATTGATATAAAGGTTGATGAGGAGTATATAAACAGAATAAAGGAGAGCTTGGGGGAGGCTCTTGCCACAAGACATATTGACTTGACAAGGATAAGGGAGCTGGCACAAAAGGCCAAGGAAGAGCGCCTAATTCCAGAATATACGGAAAACTACTTTAAGAAGGCTTTTGAGAAGGCTGGTGGAAAGATAAGGGAACGCAAGGATGGTTTTTTGAGTGTGGAAAGCATTCCACTGGATATAAGACGGGTTGCCGAGGAGGAGGAATTTAAAAGGAGCTTTGGACAGCTTCAGAGCAAATATCCTAAGATCACCTTTGATAAGGAGAAGGCCTTTAGAACGCCCGATGCGGAGTTTGTATCCTTTGGGCATCCACTTTTTGAAGCTGTTATGAGGTGGGTAGAAAAGCATTTAAGGGATAGTCTTTTGAAGGGTGCGGTATTTTTTGACCCAGATGGGAGGCTGGACGGTTATATGCTTTTTTATGAGGGTGAGGTGAGGGACGGAACGGGGTCCATAGTAGGCAAAAGGCTTTTTGCTTTTTATGATGATGGAAGGAAGGTGGTGGAAGTTTCTCCTGCTATCTTGTGGGACCTGGCGGAAGGTTTTACTACAGAAAAGGAAGCTGTGAATATGGAGGAGTTAAGGAAAAGGGTGGAAGATGTTGTTATTAAAGGGCTTGAAAGATATAAGGAGGAGCTTTTAAAGGAAAGGCTAAGGCAGGTGGAGATAAAAGAAAGGTATGGTGTTAAATCCTTGGAATATTTGATCTATCAATTGGATGGGGAGATTTTGGACCTTTATGGAAAAAAGGATAAGGGCGAGGATGTGGATAAGATGATAAACAGAAAAAGGGAGAAAAAGCACGAGTATGAAAGGGGTTTGGAGGAGCTAAAAGAAAGATTGGAAAGGGAAAAGGCCCTGTCTCTTTCTCCACCAAACTTTTTGGGAGTCATAAGGATAAAGCCTATGAGGGAAAGGATTGGTGTGGAAGGTGATCCGGAAGTGGAAGCCGTAGGTATGAAGGTGGCTATGGAGTATGAGATAAGGGAAGGTAGAAGACCGGAGGATGTTTCTTCTCAAAACCTTGGCTTTGATATAAGGTCTGTGGATAGGGATGGAAGGGTGAGGTATATTGAAGTGAAGGCAAGGGCTGGTGTGGGAGAGGTGGCTTTAACTCAAAACGAGTGGTTTAAGGCCCAAAGGCTGAAGGATGATTACTACCTTTATGTGGTCTTTAATGCAGTAAGTTCTCCACGGCTTATCATAATCCAAAACCCCGCAGAGAGGTTAAAACCCCAAGAGAAGGTGGAGGTGGTAAGATATATTGTGGATGAGAGGGAAATTTTGAAGTATGTGGGAGGAAAGGATGAGCCATAGGCGCTTTATAGAGGAGTCTTTTCCTGTAAAGGAGGTCGGTCAAGAGTCCGCAAGGGAGAAAAACATACGCCATGGACATATTTCTACCCTTCATATTTGGTGGGCAAGGAGGCCCTTGGCAGCTTCCAGAGCCACCATATACGCAAGCCTTATACCCGCACCAAAGGATGAGCTGGAACGCAACAACCGGCTTGCCTTTATTATAGACCTTTGTAAGTGGGAGAATTCTTTAAACAGGACCATTATAGAGAAGGCGAGGAGGGATATTCTTGCCTCTAATGGAGGAAGGCCCCCGAGAGTTCTGGACCCCTTTGGAGGAGGTGGTTCCATACCCCTTGAAGCCTTGCGCCTTGGCTGTGAAGTCTATTCGGGTGATTATAATCCTGTGGCCGTTTTGATACAAAAATGCACCCTTGAATACCCTCAAAAGTATGGAAAGCCGGGAGAGGTAGAGATAGAGGTGGAAGAGTTTGGTAAGAAGGTAAGGAGAAAGGTAAGGGTTGAGAATGTGCTATTGGAGGATGTAAAAAGATGGGGGGAGTGGGTTTTGGAGCTTGCAAAAGAGGAAATAGGTAGGTTCTATCCGGCAGAGGAGGATGGTTCTATACCGGTTGGATACCTTTGGGCAAGGACTATACCCTGCCAAAACCCTAACTGTGGAGCGGAAATTCCTTTGATGAGACAATACTGGCTGGCAAAGAAGGATAAGAAGAAAGTAGCCCTATACCCCTATAAGGAGGGCAATAAGGTGCTTTTTAAAATAGTGGGAGATGGATATGAGCCTATGCCAAAGGATTTTGACCCAGAGGAAGGCACCATTTCAAGGGCTGTGGCGGTATGTCCTGTGTGTGGTTCTGCTATTGATGACAAAGATGTGAGAAAGCTATTTCAAGAGGGAAAGGCGGGTCAAAGGATGGTGGCAGTGGTTTTGCATCATCCAAACAAAGAAGGAAAAAGCTACAGGCTGGCAACGGAGAAAGACTTGGATGTTTTTAAAGAGGCAGAAAAATACCTTGAGGAGAAAAGGAAAAAGCTTATGGAAGAATGGGGAATAGACCCTGTGCCGGATGAACCGTTGCCGCCAAAGGAGACTCTTGGTTTCCGTGTTCAAAGATACGGTATGCTCAAATGGGGCGACCTTTTTAATTCTCGCCAAAAATTGGCTTTGATTACCTTTACGGAAAAGGTAAGGCTGGCTTACAAAAGAATGGTTGAAGAAGGCTATGATGAAGAATATGCAAAGGCAGTGGTGAGTTATTTGGCGTTGGGAGTGGATAGGTTGGCGGACTATAACTCAATTCTGTGTGTTTGGGCTGTGGCAGGAGAATTTGTGGCACACACTTTTGGGCGACAGGCTCTTCCTATGATATGGGACTATTTTGAGCTTTGTCCTTGGAGTGGATCAACAGGAGACTGGAACTCAGCTATGGATTGGATTTTGAGAGTTTTAGAACACACTTCTCGCATCAATTCAATCACCCACTTTTCCACCCCACCTTTACCCAATGAAGAAGATGAGGAAGAAGATAAATCAAAGAACTTGATAAAAGCAGGTGGTCTATATATGAAACTAATAGAGGAAG
This sequence comes from Candidatus Pampinifervens sinense, assembly GCA_037927135.1. GTDB lineage: Bacteria > Aquificota > Aquificia > Aquificales > Aquificaceae > Pampinifervens > Pampinifervens sinense. Next base: position 244,698 of record JAXSPP010000001.1, read on the forward strand.
GGCTATGAAAAGCTTACACATTCCAGTCATCACCCAATTCTCCGCCACCTCTCTACCCTATCCAGACAACTACTTTGATGCAGTCATTACAGACCCACCTTATTATGATAATGTGAATTATGCAGAGCTTTCTGACTTCTTTTATGTATGGCTAAAAAGAAGTATTGGAGATTTATATCCTGAACTATTTTCCACTCCACTCACTCCAAAATCTCAAGAGATTGTAGCAAATCCTATTAGACATGAAAGACAAGATAGAGCAAAAAAATTCTTTGAAGATATGCTTAAAAAAGCCTTTCAAGAGATACACCGAGTTTTAAAGCCCTATGGCATTGCGGTAATTGTATATGCCCATAAATCTACGGAGGGATGGGAAACGCTTATAAACTCTCTTTTGGATTCTGGCTTGGTTATAACGGGCGCATGGCCCATAAATACGGAGATGCAGGCAAGGTTAAATGCTAAGGAGACGGCTTCTCTTTCATCATCCATCTACATAGTTGCCAGAAAGATGGAGCGCGAGCCTATTGGTATGTATAATGAGGTTAAGCATCAATTGAAAGAGCATTTGAATAGAAGGCTTGAAAGGTTATGGCAGGAGGGGATAGGTGGGGCTGACTTTTTTATATCGGCCATTGGTTCCGCCATAGAGGTCTTTGGAAAGTATGAAAAGGTTATGGACTATGAGGGCAAGCTTATACGGGCGGATAGGCTGTTGGAAGATGTGAGGAAGATAGTCACAGACTTTGTCATAAGGCAAATACTCCACAATGGTTTTTCTGGGGAGATCTCCGAGCTTACCATGTTTTATGTGCTATACAGGTGGAACTACGGTGAGGCAAAGGTGCCTTTTGATGAGGCAAGAAAGCTTGCCACCAGTTGTGGTATAGACCTTGCCACCCATTGGAACAAAAATAGCTTTATAAAAAAGGAGAAGGAATTTATAAAGGTGCTGGGGCCACAGGACAGGAAGATGGAAGAGCTTGAGGGTTCTACGGAGCTTGTTGATGTTTTGCATCTTGTCCTTTTGTTGTGGGAGAAGGGAAGAAGGGACGAGATGATCAGGGTGCTAAGGGAGACGGGCTTTGGAGATAGGGAGGTTTTTTACAGGGTGGCCCAAGCCATATCTGAAACATTACCGCAGGAGAGTAAAGAGAAAAAGCTTCTTGACGGCTTTTTGGTTGGAAGAGAAAGATTAAAAGAAGAGATTAGAAAGCAAGGGAGGTTGTTCTGATGAGGCCCTTTCATACCATAGCCATACCACACAAAGACATCCTTGAAGGAAGGCTTGAGCAGGATGTTTTTGCTGCAGACCTATACGAGGTAAGTCAAGGTAGGGGCCCAGAAGAGTATAAGGACCCAGACATCTTTTTCCAAAGGACCTACCTTACGGAGGGACTAAGGAACCTTTTGAGCATGGTGGAGAGAAGATTAAAAGGCGAAGGCGGGGACCATATTATTCAGATTCAAACACCCTTTGGAGGTGGAAAAACCCACAGCCTTATAGCCCTCTATCACAAGGCAAGGGAATGGAAAGCCAAGCCTGTGGTAATAGTAGGAACTGTTTTGGGACCGCGGGATACTCTGTGGGGAGCCTTGGAAAGGGGACTAACGGGTCAAAACACAAGGCTTACTGGCTATACTTCACCGGGTAGAGAGGCCATAAGGGAACTTCTCTTAAGCCATGAGCCTGTGCTTATTCTTATGGATGAAGTGCTTGAGTATGCGGTAAAGGCTGCCGGTCAAAGGGTGGGTGATAGCACCCTTTACGCCCAAAGCCTTGCCTTTATGCAGGAGCTTACAGAAGCGGTAAAAACCTTGGATAAAGTTTGTCTTGTGATAACTCTTCCATCCAGCCTTTTGGAACACTACGATGAGAACGCAGAAAGGTTTTATAATCAACTTCAGAAGGTAATAGGAAGGGTAGAAAAGGTATATACACCAGTGCAAGAAGGAGAAATAGCCAAGGTTATAAAAAGGAGGCTTTTTAGCCATATTGACGAAGAGGAAGCTAAGAAGATAGTTCAGATGTTTGTGGATTATGCCCAAAAGGAAAATATACTTCCCGCGGGTATGGAGCCAAGCGAATACAGAGACAAATTTCTTGATTCCTATCCTTTTATGCCAGAGGTTTTGGATGTTCTATATCATCGTTGGGGGAGCATTCATACCTTTCAAAGAACGAGGGGTGTCTTAAGGCTTTTGTCCTTGGTCGTATATTCTTTAAAAGACAAAAACATACCCTATATCAGCCTTGCGGATTTTGACCTTTCAAACCAAGAGCTACGCCAAGAGCTTATAAAACACATAGGAAATGAGTATAACAGCATATTGGACCAAGATATTACTGGCCATTCTGCTGGTGCCAAAAGGGTGGATAGGTCCTTGGGGAATGCCTATCAAGGTTTGAAGCTTGGAACAAGGTCTGCAAGGGTTATATTCCTTTATTCCTTTTCCAGTGGTCAGTCAAAGGGTGCTACCTTGGGAGAGATAAAAAGGTCTGCCACCACAATGAACAACCCAGCCAGCGCCGTGGTAGAAGCGGTAGAACAGCTAAAAAATAACCTCTTCTATTTACAAGCTACGGAGGATAGATACTTCTTTTCCAACATTCCTAACCTAAACAGAATATTGCTTACCAAAATGGAGAATGTAAAGGATGAGGATATAGAAAAGCTGGAAAGCGAACTGCTAAGAGGTAGATTAAAGGGAGAAAAGCTAAAGGTATATATTTGGGTGGAGAACTCTGTCAATATTCCGGATACAGAAGACCTAAAGCTTGTAGTTTTGAGGAAAGATGATAGAAGTTTGATTGACAGTATATTAAAGAACAAGGGGTCCTCTCCGCGCATAAACAGGAATACTCTGTTCTTCCTTGTGCCTATGGAGGGGGAGAGAAATAACTTTGAGAGAGAGGCAAGAAAAAGGATAGCTTATCAATCTATTGAAAAGGACAAGAGCCTAAACCTAAGGGAAGAACAGAAAAAGGATTTAAAGGACAAACTAAGTAAAACGGAGGAAGTTCTTAAGGAGCTTATAAGGAAGTTATACAGGATGGTCCTTATACCCTCTAAGGATGGGGTCAAAGAGCTGGACCTTGGAGTGCCAACTTATGGGGACTCAAGGGGTATTGATGAGGAGATATATGATGCGCTAAAGACGGAAAATGAAATCATTGAAAGGCTTGACCCTTTGGTGATAAGGGAAAAGTATCTTAGGGATAATGATTTCCTTTATACGGGTAAGCTTTATGAGGCTTTCCTTAGGACGCCGGGAGAGCCAAGGCCTGTAGATAAAGAGGTTATAGAAAGGTCCATATCTGAGGGAGTGGCCAAGGGGCTGTTTGGGCTTGGAGAGATGCTTGAGGATGGAAGGGTGGAATGCAGGTATTTTAAAGAGAGTGCGTCAGTCTATTTTTCTGAAAGAGAGGTTATTGTAAGGGCAGAGCTTTGTAAAAAGGAAGAGGAGGAAGGGGAGATAGGTTGTAGAATACCAGTAGGATCGCCGGATGTAAAAATAGATAATAAACCAGTAGAAACTATAAAACAGCCTGTAGGTAGTGCATTACTTGAAAAAAAAGCTATAAGTGGGCTTTCTTTGAGCTTTGTAATTCCAAGGGGTAAGTTGTCGGATGTGATGGGTGTGTTGAGGCTTTTAAGCGAGAGGTTTCAAAGGATTGAGTTTGAGCTTAGGGCGGTTGAGGGAGAAATATCTGAGAATGAGATAGAGGAAAGGATAAAAGAGGCCTTTAACCAGATGAAGATTGAGGTTAATATCACTCCACACTAAACTTTACAGGCCTTCCCTCTTGGTCTCTTATCTCAAAAAGTAGGCCACAGCCTTCCCTATCTTCTCCCACCCTGCCTAAGGGCTGGCTTTTCTTTACCCACTCACCCCTTTTTACCAATAGGCTACCAGCCTTTGCATAAACGTAGACAAATCTTTCATCGCTTTCTACCATAACCACCCAGCCGTAGTTTTTAATATCGTTTCCCGCATACAGAACTTTGCCCTCGCCCACGGACCTAAAATACTCTCCGCAGGCTGTGTTTATATAGTAGCCCCTATCTGTGGGCATAGCCTTTCCCTTTACTGGCAAAGGAACCTTAAGGGCTTCCGCTGGTGGCTGATAGGTTCTCTGTGGAGCTTCCACCCTTCTTTGTGGCCTTTGCACCTCCCTTTTTGGCGTTTTGTCCCTTATCTCTATATGCACTATGCCACAGCCACTAAGGAATATAAGAGATAGGGCTATCAAAGGCTTCATTTTCAATAAGATTATAAGCCTCTGGAATAGCTTCCACAAGGTCAAGGGCCCTTAGGCTCTCCTTGTGCCTTTTCCTTTCCGCTATCTCTCCAGCCAAGCCGTGTAAAAAGACTCCAAGCCGTAGGGCCTCTTCCGTTGGCATGCCCCTGCCAAGGAGGGCCACAAGGATGCCAGATAACACATCTCCCACTCCCCCCTTTGCCATGGCTGGTGTGCCTCTGATGGAAAGGTAGGCCCTTCCCTCCGGTGTGGCTATGACGGTCCTTGAAGACTTTAGCACAAGGTAGCATCCGTATTTTACCGCAAAGTCTTGGGCCACATCTATTAGGTTTTCCACTATGTAATCCTTCCTTAGCCCGCTTAGCCTTTCAAACTCTCCCACATGGGGCGTCAAAACAGTGATGCCCTTCCTCTCTTTTAGCACTTCCACGCCAAGGTCCGCAAGGTTGTTAAGGCCATCTGCGTCTATAAGAAGGGGCCTCTCAAGGCCAAGCAAAAGCTCTCTTATGATAAGCCTTCCCTCTTGGTATCTGTCCATGCCCATGCCAACGGCCACGGCGGAAAACCTGCTTTGGATTTCAAGCACCTCTTTTACAGCCTCCACCGAAAGCCTTCCCTTGCCCCCTAATGGTATGCTCATCTCCTCCACAAGGCTTGATTCAAAGATGGAGTTTAAATCTTCTGGGATGCCAACGCTTACAAGCCCAGCACCTGTCCTTGTGGAGGCCCTTGCGCTCATGATCACCGCCCCAGTCTTTCCAGTGCTTCCCCCAATTATAAGCACATGGCCCATAAGGCCCTTATGCACGTCTGGTTCCCTTTTGGGTGGGTTTGTCTTCAAAAGCACTTCCCTCTTTATCTCCTGCGCAAGCCATGTGGGTATGCCTATGTTTGCCACATAAAGCCTTCCACACCTTTTGGCAGAAGGATATAGAAGGTGGCACACCTTAGGAAATTGGAAGGTAACGGTTATGTCTGCCTTTACAGAAGGCTCGTATTCCTTTGCGCTGTCTGCGGAGAGGCCAGAGGGTATGTCTACGGAGACCACGGGAAGGTGAGAGTTGTTTATAAGTTCAATCCATCTGAGGGCCTCTCCCCTCACGGGTGGTTCAAAGCCTGTGCCAAAGAGGGCATCCACCACAAGGTCAAAGTCTTTAAAATCCACCTCTCTTAGAGGCTCAAGACCAAGGCTTTTTAGGATTTTTAGCTGTAGGCCTGCATCTCCCTTTAAATCCTCTCCCAGGGCAAGCACATAGCCCACCTTGTAGCCCAAAAGGTATAAGTGCCTTGCCACCACAAGTCCATCTCCGCCGTTGTTGCCCTTGCCTGCCACCACAAGTACCCTTTTTACATGCGGAAACTCACGCCTTATGGCTTCAACTACTGAGAGGCCAGCCTTTTCCATAAGCAAAATAGAAGGCACACCAAGGCCCTCTATGGTCCTTTGGTCCAAAAGTTGCATCTCTTTGGCCTTTAGGACCTTCATCAGACCTTTATTGGCAGTCTGTTTACCTTTATGCCGTAGGCCCAAAGCAAGGCGTTGGCTACCGCCGGTGCTATGGGTGGGAGTCCCGGCTCTCCCACTCCACCCATCTCACGCTTAGAGTTGAGTATATACACCTCCACCTTGGGGGCCTCATCCATCCTCAGTATTTCATACCCGCTGAAGTTGGTGTTTGCCACACCACCACCTTTAAAGCTTACTCCCTCCTTCAAGGCCATGCTGAGGCCCATCATTATGGCACCTTCCACTTGAGATTTAATCAGGTCCGGATGGACCGTTATGGGACCCACATCTATTACAGCCACCACCCTATGGACCCTTACCTTTCCCTTTTCAAGGGACACCTCCGCCACATGGCAGGCATGACTTCCGAAAGAGTAGTGGTAGGCTATGCCAAGGTTTCTTTTCTTGCCCCAGCCCGACTTTTCCATGGCAGTTTGGACCACCCTGTAGGCCACAGGGTTATGCTTCAAAAGCCTTAGCCTAAGCTCTGCAGGGTCCTGTCTTGTCTGGTAGGCTATACGGTCAATCATGGTTTCAAGGCTAAAGGCGTTATGGGTGGAGCCCACAGACCTCCAAAACCAAACGCTCACCGGAAGCTCCACATCCACCCTTTCCACATATAGGTTTGGTATCTGATAGGGTGTGTTTGCCACACCTTCCACAGAGGCCCTGCCACCAAGCAAGGGTTGGACCGCTATCTTAAAGATCAAGGAGTTCAAGTTTCCGTCTTTGTCCGCCGAGGCCTTAATGTGGGTTATGCTGTAGGGCCTAAAGTAGCCAGACCTTATATCGTCCTCCCTTGTGTATATGAGCTTTACTGGCCTTTTTAGCCTTTTGGATATCTCAAGGGCTTCCGCCACAAACTCCACGTTTGCCTTCCTCCCAAAGCCACCACCCAAGTATGTGGTCATTATCTTTATCTTGCTCTCTGGAAGCCCGCTTATCCTCTTGGCAGTCTCTAAAGCCCATGTCTGGGACTGAATGGGTGCATAGACTATGCATTCATCCTCCTTCACCCAGGCAAGGCAGGCCATAGGCTCCATGGTAGCATGGTATAGGTAGGGCTGTATGTAGGTCTCCTCCACCTTTATGGGTGATTCTTCAAAGACCTTTTGCGGGCTTCCCTTTACCCTTACCACTTCCCCCCTATCCTTTAGCTTTTGCAAAAAGTATCTTTCAAAGTCCCTGTCTTCCCAGCCCTTTACAAAGCTCTCGCTCCACTCTACTTTTAGGCTCTGCCTTGCCTTCTGGCATGCCCAAAAGGACTCTCCGCATATTGCTACGCCTGTGGAAATAGGGAATATATCTACCACCTCCGGCAGTCTCCTTGCAGATGTGGCATCTACCTTCAAAGGTCTTGCGCCAAAGTAGGGAGGCCTTTCCACTACCGCATAGACCATGCCCTCCAAAAAGCTGTCTATGCCGAATATAGCACTCCCTTCCACCTTCTCTGGCACATCAACCCTTGGTACAGATTTACCTATGTATATAAACTCCTCAGGTGTCTTTAGCCTTGGCTTGGGTGGTATGGGTTCTTTTATGGCAAGGTCCACAAAGTCCCCGTAAGGGTAGCTTTTTCCCTCCACCATTATAAAGCCATTTTTTGCATTTATCTTTTCCCTTGGCACTTTTAGGCTTTTGCTGGCAGAGGTTATTATCATCTCCCTCATGCTTGCGCCCGCAAGCCTTAGCACCTCATACATGTTCCTCACGCTTGTGCTTCCACCAGTTAGCTGTATGCCCATCTTTGGGTCCACATAGGCCCTTCCCGCCGGCGCAGGCCTAACTCTTACCCTCTCCCAAGGAAAGTCCAGCTCTTCTGCCACAAGCATGGCAAGGCCTGTATAAACACCCTGCCCCATCTCAGACTTGTTTACAAAGACTGTAAGGTAGTTGTCCCTTGATATGTTTACCCATAGGTTGGGTGCATACCTTCTGGGAAGCTCCTGTGCCTTTAAAACCTTGTATCCTTCCGGAGTTAGCATTACACAAAGGGTCAAGCCACCAGCCTTTATAAGGTCTCTCCTTGTAATCATGCCTTACCTCCCCTTATTGCCCTTTCTACCGCGCTTATTATCCTGTTGTAGGTCCCGCACCTACAGATATGGGATGAGAGCCTTTGGACTATCTGGTCCCTTGTGGGTCTTGGGTTTTCAAGAAGCAAAGCATAAGCCTCCATTATCTGTCCTGGCTGGCAGTAGCCACATTGGGGCACCTGAAGCTCTATCCAAGCCCGTTTTAGAGGGTGGTTTGAGGGAATGCCCTCTATGGTTATTATCTCCTTTCCTACAGCGGAAGACACTGGCACAAGGCAGGACCTTTGGGCCCTTTTGTCTATAAGCACAGTACAGGCACCGCACAGGCCCATGCCACAGCCAAACTTGGTGCCTGTAAGCCTTAGCCTCTCCCTTATGACCCAAAGAAGAGGCTCATCCTCGTAGGCTTTCACTTTGTATAGCTTGCCGTTTATCTTTAGCTCAAAATTCTTCACCATGGAAACTTACCCCCAAAGCTTCTTATATGTTCTATAAGCTCCTTCCTTCCATCGTGAAGGACTGCCACATACTGGGCAAGCCTCTCACCAAGCCTCATACAGGCTTCCTTTTCTTCCTCCGTCCTTGGCTCTCCAGCCACCACAGCCCCATAATGCAAGGTGAACTTTTTCCCCACATAGTCTGTGAGGCCAAAGACCAAAAAACCGTAGTTTATGAGCATATATAGGACAGAAAGACAGGCCACTTCATTGCCACCGCCCCAACCGCCGGAGGAGGAGAAGGCACAGCCTATCTTGCCGTCAATGGTGCCCCAAAGGTCTCCCATCACATCATCAAAGAACCTCTTTAGCCTCCAAGAGACTATGCCCATATGGGTTGGCGTGCCTACCGCAAGACCATGGCACCAAAGGATATCTTCCTTTGTGGCCTCCTCCACATACTTTAGTCTTACTTCTGTACCTTCCACCCTTCTTGCCCCCTCTGCTACAAGCTCGGCCATCCTTTTTGTATTCCCAGTTCTGCTATCGTAGATAATTAGTACGTTGCCCATCCTTTCCCTCCTTTGCCTTATAATTTTAATCAAAGGGGACGTAGCTCAGTGGGAGAGCGCCTGCATCGCAAGCAGGAGGTCGGGGGTTCAAATCCCCTCGTCTCCACTTATAAACACATGTAATAGGACCCACTCCTGAATATCTTCCCATCCATCTCAAGCTGTAAAAGCCTTGCAGATAGCTCGGAGGGTGAAAGCCTTGTAATCTCCAATAGCTCATCAAAGGTTTTAGGTGTTGTCAAGAGGTCAATTAAAGGGTCGTCAAAGGATGAAGAGGAGGGGAGGTCTTCAAAGAGAAGGGCTGGGCTATACAGAACCTTAGCCTTCCCTTCATTGACAAGCTTTATACATCCAATCCACCTCTGACTTAAGACGTTGCCTATGTATACCCACAGTGGCCTTCTCTGTCTTACAGCATAGTTGGCTGTTATCAAGGCTCCACTCTTTTCTCCTGCCTCTGCTACCACCAGCGCCTTTGAAATACCGCTTATAAGCCTGTTCCTCCTTGGGAAGGTGTATTCTTCAGGTGGTGTATCGGGTAAGAATTCGGAAAAGAAGAGTATATTGTCCCCCTCAAGCCTTTTAAGGTAGGGTGGCATCCTTAGTATGCCCATACCAAGAAAGCATACCGTATAACCACCACAGGCCAAACACTCCTTGTGGCTATAAAAATCACAGCCTATAGCACCACCAGAACACACACCATACCCCCTTCTTACAACCTCTTTAACCAAGCCTCTTATAAAGCCTAAGCTTTGGCCGTCTGGCCTCCTTGTGCCCACCACACCAATAAGCGGTATGCTTCTGATATTACCCCTGTAGAAGAGTACAGGGGGTGGGTCTTCTATCTCCTTAAGGGAGGAGGGATATTCCTCGTCCTCTAAGGTAAGCCAGCCTATCTCCTCCCTTTCCACCACCTTTATGACCTCTTCAGGGTCAAAGGTAAGCTCCTTCCTCTCTATGGCCTTTGCCTTTTCTTCACCTACCACCACCCTTAGATCTTCGTAGGTTGCAGAAAGTATTTCCTGCGCTGATCCAAAGTAAAGCCAAAGCTTTTTTATTGATACCTCCCCAAGCCCCCTTATGGCCTTCAAAAAAAGCCAACTATAAAGCCTCTGCATCTATCCAACAGCCTAAAAGATGGCCAAAGCTGTCAAAAAAGGATCTTACAACCCACTCATCCTCTTGAATCTCCACACATAGCCTACCCTCTAGCCTCCCAACCCTCACACCCTCCTTTAGCCTCTCTGGCACCAAAGAAAACAGCTTCTGATTTATGGCATGGGACACTCCCCAAACTTCGGAAAGGTCAAGCCTTTTTGTGCTCACTATGAGTTTGAAGCCATCTTCCGTAAGGAAGGCACCTAAGGCCAAAAGCCTATCTTTTATATAATCCCCTATGCTACCTTCCGACAACACCTTCACACCAACCCCATCAAGGCCTTTGGCCCATTGGGATTTACCACCAGACTTTTCCAAAAGCCTTACCTCCTCTATAACCATGCTATCATCCATCCCCTTACACATATCGTATATGGTAAGAAGGGCTACACTTACAGCGGTCAAGGCCTCCATCTCGTAGCCTGTCATGTTAACACCCTTTACGAAGGAGAAAACCTCTATAAAATCCTTTCCTACCTTCACTTCCAGCTCCACATGCTGAAAGCTTACAGGATGACAGAAGGGTAAAAGCTCAGAGGTCTTCTTTGAAGCCATAATACCCGCAAGCCTACAGGAGGAAAGCACATCACCCTTAGGCACCCTCCCTTCCCTTATTGCCCTAACCGTCTCCTCCTTTAGTCTTATCCTACCGTAGGCCTTTGCAGACCTTAACGTTTCTGGCTTTAGGCTGACGTCTATCGTCTTCATTGTGAGAAGAGGAATTTAAGAAGGGCTTTTTGGGTGTGTAGCCTGTTCTCGGCCTGTGTGAATATAAAGTCCGCATGCGCCTCAAAGATATCCTCCGTTATCTCTTCCCCCTTTTTGGCAGGAAGGCAGTGCATGACTTTGACCTCGGGCCTTGCATGAGAAAGAAGGTTAGCATTTACCTGATAAGGCATTAAAGCCTGGATCTTTTCTTCATCTCTGTTTTGGTTCATGCTTACCCAGACATCCGTATACACCACATGGGCTTCCTTTACCGCCTCAATGGGGTTTGTGGTAAGGTATATGCTTCCGCCCGTTATCTTACAAAGGTCCTCCCCCGCCTGATAGTATAGACTGCTTGGCTCATAACCCTCAGGAGTGGCCACAAATAGGTTTAGGCCAAAGAGGCCTGCACCCACAAGCCAAGTGTTGCACACATTGTTCCCATCTCCCACATAAGCTATCTTTATGTTTCTTATATCTTCTCCAAAGACCTCATAAAGGGTAAAAACATCGCTCAGTATCTGACAGGGATGGGACATATCGGTAAGGGCGTTTATAACAGGAATGTCCGCATACTTGGCAAACTCCTCCAGCTTTTTATGAGAGTCTGTCCTTATGATTATGCCGTCCAGATACCTTGATAAGGTTCTGGCCGTGTCCTTTAGGTCCTCTCCCCTTGCCACCTGTAGACTCTCCTCTTGTAAAAAGATGGCGTGGCCTCCAAGCTGGCATATGGCCACCTCAAAGGAAACCCTCGTCCTTGTAGAAGGCTTGGTAAAGTATAGGGCTAAGGTCCTTCCCTGTAGGTATTTTTCTTTATCTCTTCCCTCCTTTATCTCCTTTGCCCATCTTATTATTTCCCAACCTTCCTCTGGGCTTATGTCCCAAAGGTCCACAAAGCTCCTTTTCATCTTATCTATTTTAGCATAGTGTAGTATTTTTTGTAATTTCTAAACACCCTCTCCACATAGGCACCATGGCCCTTGGCCTTGTTCCCTTTGTTGTAGCAATCTACGGCTACGGCTATGTTTGGGCTTTGGTCCAAGCATTTCCTTAACACCATGGCTCCAAAGTGTATGTTGTAGCAAGGCTCAAAGATCCACTCCTTTGGTATTTTGTACCTTTCAAGCCAGTAAGAGTTTATCTGCATGATGCCATAGTCCTTTGTGCCGTTTTTGTTCGTGTTTATGGCCTTTGGGTTAAAGCCACTTTCGCTCTTGGCTATGGCTATGAGAAGCAAAGGGTCCACCTTGTACCTTTCTCCCGCATCAAAAAAGCAATGATAAAAGGAAAAGGCATGAGAGGTAAGCAAAAGCAAGAAGATCAAAAATATCATATAATAATCATATCCTTTCTTTGGAGGTTCAAGATGGAGAAAAACTGGAATGTGGGCACCGTTTATCTCAACGATAGGACAAGGATACTTGTTATGGGTATCACTGGAAGGGAGGCCTCACAGGTGGTGGCCGAGTCGGAGGCTCTATACCCGGGCTTTATAGTGGCTGGTGTGACACCGGGTAAGGGTGGCTCTGAAGTGGCGGGAAAGCCTGTGTATAACACGGTAAGGGAGGCCCTTGAGAAGCATCCGGAGATAAACACTGGATTGGTGTATGTGCCACCGGCATCTGTGAAGGATGCGGTCATTGAACTTGTAGATGCAGGCATAAAGCTCATATACATAATCACCGAACATGTGCCCATAAGGGACACAGTTTATTTTTACCACTACGCAAAGGAAAGGGGTGTTATCATAGTAGGCCCCACATCCCTTGGTTGCATGATGCCTTGGATACCAGCAAGGATAGGGGCCATAGGCGGAAAGAACCCATCCATAGCCTACGAAAAAGGTGGCCTTGTAATCCTCTCCAAGTCTGGTGGCCTTACCACTACCACTGCGGAGATGTTCAAAAGAAGGGGTTGGGGCGTTTATATGGCCCTTGCCTTGGGTGGTGACGTGATCTCTTGTACCACCTTTGCGGATGCCTTAGAAAACATTGCAGATGATCCCAATGTAAAAGGTGTGATAATACAAGGTGAGGTGGGCGGTTCCTACGAGGAGAAGGCTGCGGAGACCATCTTGAGGCTTTGGAAAGAAGGAAGGTGGAACAAGCCAGTGGCTGCCTTTGTGGCCGGAAGGTTCCAAGAGAAGCTTGAGGGTGTGGCCTTTGGACATGCAGGCGCCATAGTGGAAAGGGGTAAAGGAAAGGCAACAGACAAGATAAGGGCCTTTAACGAAGTTGGAAAGATCACAGGCCTTGTAAAGGTGGCCGAGTTCTACCACGACCTTGTGCATTGCATAGAGGAACTTGGAGTCCCAAGGGACTTTGAAGACACCACACCGGAAGGAAGGGTAAAGCCCCTATATTCTACCATTGACGAAGAGACTTGCCAGTTTAAAGGCTAATAAAAAATAAGGGCTGGGCCTTCCCAGCCCAAAAGCTTTAAAACTCAAAGCCAGCCTCTACAAAAGGTCCTTTTAGCTTAACCTTAGATTTTACATCCGATACATCTATCTTAAGCTCTTGATACCTGTAGCCACCAGCCAAAAAGACATATTTTACAGGCTTTACCTTTAGCCTGCCGATTAGGTCATAATAGTGGTTGGAGCTATAGGCCACACCCCTTAGCTCACCCTCTATGCTAAGTAGATTGACAGGCCTTATCTGCAAGCCCGTGTATAGCATAGGGATTGGAACGGTCACACTTTTTGATTCTGATTTATCATTCTGTTCTACCTTTGCATAAAGGTCCATGACCCTCACGTTTAGTCCAAGCTCTGCGGAAAGCACTCCATTTGTTAGCTTCTTTAGGCCGGGTATTCCATAATAAAGGGCTATATCATAGTGGTCAAGCCTTGTTTTAGAGTAGAAATCTACACCCCCTTGAAATTGTTCACCACCAAAGGTAAATTCAACATCCTTTCTACCTATAGCCTCAAACCTGCTGGGTGTTGCCATAAGGTATATGTTGGGCAGAATAGAAGGCATATCAATCTTTAGCCTGCTCATGGGCCTTGTCTTTTTGCCATACCTTAGGTCGCCATCCACATCAATCCTGTCTCCCTTGTAGCTTATGTAGCCTCCCGGGTCTTGGTTCCACACTCCAATGCTGCCCTCCACACCGATGGCAAAGCTAAAGGCAGGCAAAAGGACAGCTGAAGTTAAAAGGAGTTTTTTCATGGAACGCACCTCCCTAAATTTTTGTTGCCAGATATTATATCAAAGCCTTTCCCGCATCAGCCTAAAAGCCAGACCGCTTAAGAAGATCACCGTTATGAGGCCTATAAAAGCCAATATGAGTATATACTTCATAGCTCTATCTCTGCATGTCTGTTGGCATGGCATTGAATGTTGACAGCTACCGGCAAGGAAGCTATATGACATGGGTATAGCTCCACCTTTACATCCACAGCGGTCACCGTTCCTCCAAAGCCCATAGGACCCCAGCCTATCTTGTTTATCTCCTCTATCAGCTCCTCCTCTATCCTCCTTGCCACTGGATCTTTGCTCCTTTCTCCTATAGGTCTTAACAGGGCCCTCTTGGCAAGAAGGGCGCAGTATTCAAAGGTTCCACCTATGCCCACACCCACCGTAAAAGGCGGGCAGGCATTGGGACCTGCCAGTTTTACCGTCTCAAGTATAAACCTCTTTACACCTTCCCAGCCATCCGCGGGCTTTAGCATGGCAAGGCGCGATGTGTTTTCTGATCCAGCACCCTTTGGTGCAAAGATAAGCCTTAGCTTGTCTCCCGGCACAACCCTGTAGTGTATAACTGCTGGCGTGTTGTCCTTTGTATTCTTCCTCTCAAAGACTGGGTCATAGACCATAGAAGCCCTAAGGTAGCCCTCCGTGTATGCCCTTCTCACACCTTCGTTTATGGCATCCTCTAAGGAACCACCTACCACATGCACATCCTGACCTATATCCACAAAGACCACAGCCACACCCGTATCCTGACAGTAGGCCATCTGTTCCTCTCTTGCAGCTTTTATGTTCAAAAGGATCTGCTGCAAGACTTCCCTTCCCAGTTCTGACTCCTCTCTTTTTAGGGCGCTCTGATAGGCAAGCTCCACATCCTCCGGAAGCTCATAGTTTGCCTTTATGGCTATTTTTTTTACTGCCTCTACTATCTGTTCATAGTGTATTTCTCGCATTTAAAAGCTCCTCCACAAGGGCTATGTTTTTTCTTACGGACTCTACAGACCTTTTCCACATCTGGCGTTCCTCTTCTATCATGGGTATTTTAATTATCTCCTCCACTCCGCAGTTTCCAAGCTTTACTGGCACACCTACACAAAGGCCCTCTGCCTCGTAGTATTGTCCCACCTCTCCTTCTAGATAGACCGAACATGGAAGTATTCTCTTGTTGTCTGTCACTATGGCCTCTACCATCTGCACTATGGAAGCGGCTGGGGCATGGTAGGCCGATGTGCCCATAAGGTCCACTATCTCTCCACCACCAAACTGGGTCCTCTTTATAAGCTCCTGTATTTTATCCTTTGGTAGCATATCCTTTAAAGGTATGCCTCCCACGTTGGAAATGGATATGAGCGGGACCATCTCATCACCATGACCACCTATCACATAGGCGTGTATATCCATGGGTGATACCTTAATCTCTCTTGATATAAAGGTCTTAAAACGGGCAGAGTCCAAAACGCCAGCCATACCCATTACTCTGTTCTTTTCAAAGCCCAAGATTCTATAGACCGCATAGGTCATAAGGTCCACAGGGTTTGTAACCACTATCACTATAGCCTCCGGCGCATATTCTTTTATCTTGTTTGCTATAAGAGAGAGGATGGACAGGTTCTTTTCAAGAAGGTCCTCTCTGGACATGCCCGGCCTTCTTGGAAAGCCAGCCGTTATCACCACTATATCGCTACCCTTTAGGGCCTCATAGCCCTCTCCCTCCGGGCTGACCGTATAGCCCTCCACCTTTCCATCAATGTTTAGTGCTGAAAGCATCTGTTGGATGTCAAGGGCTTTGCCCTTTACAGGTTCTATTATCCTTTCACCATCCTTTTTGGGAAGGTCAAACATGCGTACATCCACAAGCCCCCTCAAGGCCAAAAGGCTGGCCGTATGCTCCCCCACGTTACCCGCACCTATTACAGAGACCACTTTACGCATCTTCATAGTTTATACCTCCACTTTTTGCTTCTTCTTTATCCAGTTCAAAAGACCACCAGCCAAAAGGACGGATATCTGCTTGGGAGTAAGGTTATACTTGCAAACTATCTCTTCCCCTGTGGTCTTGTTTATCACCACCACCTCCTTTCCAGCCTTTAGCCTTTCTATAATATCCGGTATCTCTATCTCATCGCCCAAGGAGAACTTGTTGTAGTCCTCCTTATCCACAAACTCAAGGGGCACTATGCCAAAGTTTACAAGGTTGGCATGGTGAATTCGGGCAAAGGACTTGGCAATGACCGCACGCACACCGAGGAACCTTGGGGCCAAGGCCGCATGCTCCCTTGAAGAGCCTTGTCCATAGTTTTCACCACCTATGATGATGTTGGCCTTGCCCTTCTCATCCCTTATCCTTTTGGCCCTTGAGACAAAATCTGGATCCACATAGTGATAAACGTATTCGCTTATGGCGTAGATGTTGGACCTAAGGGGTAGGATTTTGGCTCCCGCTGGCATAATGTGGTCTGTAGTGATGTTATCGCCCACTATTAGGCTAACTTCTCCAGAGATGCTTTCTGGCAATTCGTCAAACTCGGGCAGGGGCCTTATGTTGGGACCTCTGTATATCTCCACCTTTTTCGCTTCTTCCTCCGGCAGCGGTGGTATAAAGGCCTCATCACCATATGGGAACCTTTCGGGCATCTCCACCTTTATCCACTTTATTCCTTCCCTCTCTGCCAGCTTCCTTGGGTCTATGATCTCTCCCGCTATGGCCGCGGCCACACAGACCTCTGGGGAGGCCAGGTAGACTTTGGCATCGGGTGTTCCAGACCTTCCTTCAAAGTTTCGGTTGAAGCTGCGCAAAGAGACACCACCGCTAGGTGGTGCAAAGCCCATGCCTATACAAGGCCCACAGGCGCTTTCAAGGATTCTGGCTCCAGCCTTCAAAAAGTCAAGCAAAATACCGTTCTGTGTTATAAGCTCTAGGGCCTGTTTTGAACCTGGTGCTACCGCAAAGATCACATCGGGATGCACCTTTTTACCTTTCAGCATGGTGCCCGCGCGTATGAGATCCACAAAGGAGGAGTTGGTGCAAGAGCCAATGACCACCTGATCCACCTTTATGCCCTCTACCTCTCTTACAGGCACCACATTGTCGGGAGAGTGGGGGCAGGCTATCAAAGGCTCAAGCTCAGAGAGGTTTATCTCAATGATCTCATCGTACTCCGCATCCGGGTCTGGAAGTAGCTCTATCCAATCCTCCTCCCTTCCCTGTGCCTTGAGGTATGCCCTTGTTATCTCATCGGAAGGGAAGATAGAAGTGGTGGCTCCAAGCTCTGCACCCATGTTGGTTATGGTGGCCCTCTCTGGCACAGATAGCTCCTTTATACCTTCTCCAAAGTATTCAAATATCTTTCCTACACCACCCTTTACCGTTAGCCTTCTTAGAAGTTCAAGGATTATATCCTTTGCGGTCACCCATGGCGGAAGCTTGCCAGTTAGCTTTACACCCACTATCTTTGGCATCTTAAGGTAAAAAGGTTCTCCAGCCATTGCGGCGGCCACATCAAGGCCACCAGCTCCTATGGCCAGCATGCCTATACCACCGGAGGTGGGTGTATGAGAATCGGAACCCAAAAGGGTCTTTCCGGGCTTTGCAAACCTTTCCAAATGCACCTGATGGCATATACCATTGCCAGGCTTTGAAAGCCAAATGCCATACCTTTTGGCAATGCTCATAAGGTATTTATGATCATCGGGGTTTTTAAAGTCCGTTTGAAGCATGTTGTGGTCTATGTAGCTAACAGAGAGCTCCGTCTTTACCCTATCTACGCCCATGGCCTCAAACTGCAAATAGGCCATGGTTCCAGTGGCATCTTGGGTAAGGGTCTGGTCTATCTTTATGGCTATCTCCTCTCCTGGCACAAGCCTTCCGCTAACAAGATGCTCTTTAAGTATCTTATAAGCTACCGTTCCTTTTGCCATGCGGACCTCCTTTCAAAAAGTTATGATTTATATTATAGCCTTAGGAAGATGTTAAAAGAAAGGCTCAAAAGGATAGAAAGGTTGGCCCTTGACCCTTTTAACCCGGAGGCCTTAAAGGTAGAACTGGAAAAGCTCATGGAAGATATTCCCTCCATGAAGAGGGAGGAGCTAGAGGAGCTAAGAGATTTCCTACACACTTTGAAAAAGAGGCTTGAGGAGAACTACACCATATGCTTTGGCTGGGTGGAAAAGGCTTTGAAAGAGGGCTTCAGAAGAGAAGCATGATAGCCCTTTTTGTGCTCTTCCTTTTTAACCTTGTCTATGCTCTCAACGTGCCGCTTATAAACCAGCAGTCCTACGCTCTCATTGACCATATGAAAAGGATTGAAGACTTTCCCCAAGTGCTGGAGGGCAAAAGGGTAAAGGATTGGATAAGGGAGGATGAGCTACCTAAAGGGAAGCTTTTTATAAATGACAGGGAGCTTAAAAATGAGGACCTTTTGACCCTTATGGAAAAAACAAACCTTGAAAGCATACCAGACCTTGTGCCTGTAAAGTTTGGATGGACGCTAAAAAGGACCAACATGCGCATGTATCCAAGCCAAGACATTATCCACAAAGGGAACCCAGCCATAGACTACAACCAATACACCCTCCTTGAGCCCTTCACACCCCTTGCCATACTCCATAGTTCAAAGGATGGAGAGTGGCTTTATGTGCATGCACCCTATATGAGGGGTTGGGTAAGGAAGGAAGATGTTCTTGTAAGAAGCAGGGAGGAACTTCTAAAAATCATAAGAATGCCCTTCCTTGTGGTTGTGAAAAATAAAGTGGAGATAGGTGGCTTTGTCTTTGGCCTTGGCTCCAAAATACCCTATGTGGAGAAGGGGAAGGAAGGCTACAAGGTGATGCTTCCAGATTTAAGAACCCTATGGATAAAAAAGGAAGAGGGCCTTTCAGAGGGCTTTTTAAACTTCAGCGAAGAGAGGGCAAGGTACATTCTTGAAGGCCTTCTTGGCATACCTTACGACTGGGGTGGAAAGGAGGGAAGGTGGGACTGCTCTTCCCTTGTGCAAAGCCTTTATGCAGTCTTTGGCCTTGAACTTCCAAGAAACTCAGCTCAGCAGGCAAAGATAGGAAGAGTGGTGACCAAAAGCTTTTCCTCTTATGAGGAATTTAAAAGCCTTTTAAAAAGTCTTCCACCTTTTAGGACGCTTATATTCATGAAGGGCCATGTGATGATATACGGCGGTATGGAAGGGGGAGAACCTGTTATCTACCATGCGGTCCACAGCATCACCCAAGAGGATGGCAAAAGGAATCATATAGGCGCCATAGCCAAGAACTACCTTGAAAGGCACAGGCTAAGAAATATTTACAGGTCTGTGGTGAGCGTGAATGTGCTAGATTAGAACTCTATTACCTCTCCCTCCTCTGGTATGTGCCAATGGAGGCCAAGCTCATTCTTTATGGCCTCACCGAAAACCTTCATCTTCTCCTCCTCTCCATGTATGAGGAAGACCTTTTTGGGCCTTTGGGTAAAGGAGAGCCACTCTAAAAGGCCCCTTTGGTCCGCATGGGAAGAAAAGCCGTTTATGGTAAAGACTTTTGCCCTCACGTTTATCTCTTCCGAGAATATCCTTACCGTTTGAGCCCCTTCTATGATCTTCCTTCCGAGGGTGCCCTTTGGCTGGTAGCCCACAAAGACTATGGAACACTCCTCCCTCCAGAGGTTGTATTTGAGATGATGTAAAACCCTCCCACCGTTTAGCATGCCAGACCCTGCGATTATTATGGCACCAGAGCTTATGGAGTTTATGGCCTTTGACTCCTCTACATCCTTTGTATAGATAAGGTTTGGAAGTTCAAAGGGATTCTTCTCAAGGAAGACCCTATAGGTCTCTTCATCATAAAACTCTGGATGGGAAGTGAAAAGCCTTGTTATGCTTATGGCCAAGGGACTATCAAGGAATATTTGGCACCTGGGTAGCTTTCCCTCCTCATAAAACTCCCTCAAAACGTAGAGTATCTCTTGGGCCCTCTCAAGGGCGTAGGAGGGTATGATGAGGTTGCCACCCCTTCCTATGGTGTATCTTATGGCCTCAAGAAGCTCCTGCTTGGACTCTTCAAAGCTCTTGTGGTTCCTGTCTCCGTAAGTGCTCTCTATAAAGACATAGTCGGCAGGTGATGGACTTTCTGGATCTCTCACTATGGGCTTGTTCTTGTTGCCAAGGTCTCCAGAGAAGATGACCCTTTTGGGCCTGTTGTCCTCGTATACATCAAGCTCCACAAAGGCAGACCCTAATATATGCCCCGCATCCCTCAGCCTCAGCACCACGCCCTTTGAGAGCCTGTAGTCCTTGTTGTAAGGAAGCCTTATTTTGAAAAGCTCTGTGGCTTCAAGGACATCATACTCTTCGTAGAGTGGCTCCCTTGGCACCTTGCCCGTCCTTGCAAGCTTTTTCAAAAGGGTCTTGTAGTTTTCATACATAACCTTGCTTGCATCCAAAAGCATAAGTCTTGAGAGTTTGGCCGTAGGCTCTGTGCATATGATCTTCCCTTTAAAGCCCTCCCTTACAAGCAAGGGTATCCTTCCACAGTGGTCTATGTGGGCATGGGTAAGCACTAAGTAGTCTATCTTTTTGGGGTCAAAGGGAAAGGGCTCGTAGTTTTTCTCCTCGTCCTCCCCCTGAA
The DNA here is from genome assembly GCA_037927135.1 of Candidatus Pampinifervens sinense. Lineage (GTDB taxonomy): Bacteria > Aquificota > Aquificia > Aquificales > Aquificaceae > Pampinifervens > Pampinifervens sinense. The sequence continues at coordinate 265,195 of JAXSPP010000001.1, forward strand.
ACATGCCACAGTCTATAAGAAGCCTTACATCCCTCACCTCCACATAAAAACAGCTACCCGTCACCCTTTTGGCACCACCGTAGGGTATTACCTTCATGCCAAGGTTTCTAAATACATCTTTGCTATCCTTTGGGCCAAGGTGTTCATCCTCCTTATGTACCTTGCCCTCTCTTGCACCGATATTACACCCCTTGCATCAAGCAGGTTAAAGGTATGAGAACACTTAAGAAGATAGTCGTAAGCTGGTAGCACAAGCCCCTCCTCCAAAAGCCTCTTTGTCTCCTTTTCATACATCTCGTATAGTTCAAAGAGCATCTTGGGGTCTGACTTTTCAAAGTTATACACGCTCCACTGGTATTCTGAGACTTTGAAAACATCGCCGTAGGTTAGCCACTGGTTCCACTTTATATCAAAGACGCTGTCCACATCTTGTAAATACATGGCTATCCTCTCAAGGCCGTAGGTGATCTCTACCGATATCTCCTCAAGGTCAAGGCCTCCGGCCTGCTGGAAGTAGGTAAACTGGGTTATCTCCATGCCGTCAAGCCAAACCTCCCACCCAAGACCCCAAGCACCAAGGGTAGGAGACTCCCAATCATCCTCCACAAACCTGATATCATGCTCCCTTGGGTCTATGCCAAGGGCCTTAAGGCTCTCTAAGTATATCTCCTGAGGGTTTTCTGGTGCGGGCTTTAGGATCACCTGAAATTGAAAGTAGTGCTGTAGCCTGTTTGGGTTCTCCCCATACCTTCCATCCTTGGGCCTCCTTGATGGTTCCACGTAGGCCACATTCCAAGGCTTTTTCCCAAGCACCTTTAAAAAGGTGGCTGGGTTCATCGTTCCTGCGCCCGTCTCTATATCGTAGGGTTGCCAGATGGCACAGCCCCTCTCTGCCCAAAACTTGTGCAAGGCCATTATAAGGTCCTGGAAGTACATGGAAAACTATTTTAAACCCTTTCTTACCCTTTGAAGTATGTTGTGGGCAAGCCTTGTAGGCTCTGGTATTCGGTAAATACAGGTCTTTAAAACAAGGTCCATGGCAGTTTTTAGGCTTATAAGATGGCCAACGGAAACATAAATTGGGTCCGCCCCATCCTTTGTTCTGAGGGCCGCGCCCACTATATGGCCCCTGTAAGTCAAATAGGAGTAGCTTCCCCTTTTTTCTCCAAGGTTTTTGTAGTAGCCAAAGAGCCTTGTCTTTGCCACACCCACGCTTACGCTGTTTGTCTCCACGCCAAAATGGGAGGCTATGCCACAGCCCCTCGGATGGGCCACACCCTGACCGTCTATAAAAAAGACATGGGGCCTTACCTCCGCCTCTTGGTAGAGTTTTAGCATAAGAGGAAGCTCTCTGAAGGCCAAAAAAGTAGGTATGTAGGGAAAGTCCACCACACCTTCCACCACTTTATAATAGACAAGCCTCAGGTCTGAGAGCCTCACCACCGCAAGGCATGCCCAGGCACGTGTAGGGTTCTCTTCTATCCTTTCAAAGGTGAGGTCAATGCCCCCTATTAGCTCCACCTTTTCAAACCTGTCCTCTTGTATCACCCTCTTTGCACAATCAAGCTGTATGCTCTTTAGCCTCTCAAGGTCCATGGGTTTATAATTTTAGTTTAATAATGTACAACTTTCCCCCCCAATGGTGGGCCAAGGCGGAAGAAAAGGTTTTCAACCTACCAAAGGCAAAGGAGGCCTTAGAGAAGCTCCTCAGCCTTCATCCAAACCCGCAGAGCCTTATAAACTATCTTAACGAGAGGAGGTTTATACTTCTCCTTGAACTCCTTGACAGGTCCGAGTGCATAAAGAAGTTCCTTATAAACCACCCGGAGGACTTTCAAAATACCATACCGGGCCTTTGGTATGTCTTCAAGGACAAAAAGGCTTACTTAAAGGAACTAAAAGAGCTTGTGCATGATGGCATGTCCGATGAAGATTTTTCAAAGACCTTGGCCTACTACAGGCACAGGGAGCTTATGAGGATAATGTCAAAGGAGATCCTTGGCACCGCCAAGCTTGAAGACATCCTTTATGAATACTCCCAGCTTCCCGATGCCATGCTGGAGCTGTGTTATGAGAGGGCCTATAAGGAAATGGTGGAAAAATATGGAGAGCCTGTAGGTGAGAACGGAAAACCAGCCACAGGATGCATAATAGCACTTGGAAAGCTTGGAAGCTATGAGCTAAACTACTACTCAGACATAGACATAATGTTTTTGCACTCTACAGACAAGGGCCAGGCTGGCAAGCTAAACCTAAACGAGTTCTTTTCAAAGGTCTTTCAAAAGGTTTTCAAGCTCATGACTCAGGTAACACCAGAGGGAAAGCCCTATGAGGTGGACTTGGATCTTAGGCCCTTTGGAAAGTCTGGCCCAATAAGCATGTCTTTGAGGAGCGCAGAGCTCTATTATGAATCTTATGGTAGGACTTGGGAGAGGTTTGCCCTTTTGAGGGCAAGATACTGCGCAGGAGATGAGGAGCTATATAGGGCCTTTGAGAGGGAGGTGAAAGAGCCCTTTGTCTTCAGAAGATCCATAGACTACAGGATCATTGAAGAGATAAGGCTTATGAAGGCTCAGATAGCCAGCGAGGCAAAGAAAAAGCTATTAAACAAGGAAAATGTAAAAACGGGTGAAGGCGGTATAAGAGAAGTGGAGTTTGCCGTTCAGGCCCTTGTTATACTTCTTGGTGGAAAGTTCCCCTTTTTAAAAGAGAGCAACACCTTTAGGGCCATATGGAAGCTAAACCAAAAGGGTATCTTCTCCAACGAGGAAGCCCTTTTATTGGAGAGAGCCTATGAATTTCTAAGACGCTTGGAGCATGCCATTCAGGTCTATGGATGTATCCCCACACAGAGCTTCTCAGACTCAGAAGTAAAAAGACTTGCAAAGGTCTTAAACATGAAGGAGGAGGAGTTTATAAAGGCATACAAAGAATACACAAAGGGTGTAAGCCTTATCTTCTCTGGCATAATGCCCTCCCAAGAGGAGGAAGAGCTACATCCCATTCAAAGGGCCCTCCTCAATGAAGACGTAGAAGAGGCAAAAGAAATCCTAAAAAGCCTTGGCTTTAAAGAGCCAGTGAGAGCCTATAACATACTTTCTAGCTATATAACAGGAAGGGAAGGTATAAAGCTTTCTACGCAAGAAAAGCAAAGCTTTATAAAGCTACTTCCAAGGCTTGTAGAGAGCATGTCCCAGACATCAGACCCAGATGAAACCCTCGCCAACTTTGACAAGTTCTTCTCAAACCCTACAGGCAGAAAGATAGTCTTAAGCCCGGCAAAGGAGGATGTAAACAAGACCCTCTGTAGGATCTTTTCCCTCTCTTCTTACATCTCCACCCTCATAAGCAGGTATCCGGACCTTGTGGAAGATGTGCTAACCCTGTATCAGGACTTTCCAACCTTGGAAGACCTTAAAGAAGAGTTTGAAAAGTACAGAAGCACCCTCGGCCTTAGCCTGGAGGACCTATACAGAAGGTTCAAAAGGGTTTGGGAGATAAGGATAACACTCGTTTACCTTATGAAGAAGGATGAAAGGTATAAAAAGCTCTTTGAATTCTTCCAAAAGCTCTCCGAGCTTTCCGACTTTCTCCTTCAAAGGCTGTGGGAGGACCTCAAGATAAAAGACATGCTTCTTATAGCCTTGGGCAAATATGGAAGCAGAGAGCTAAACATAGGATCAGACCTTGACCTTGTCTTTGCATGCAGGTCAGCAAGCGTAGAAAACACAAAGAAGGCCCAAGAGTTTATAGCCTTTTTGACCAAGCACACCTCAGAGGGCTACCTATACAAGGTAGACTTTAGGCTCAGGCCCATGGGAAGGGCTGGAGAGATAGCACCTTCCATAGACTTTTACAGAGATTATTTCCAGGCTCAGGCAAGGACTTGGGAAAGGATAGCTTGGACAAGGTGTAGGTATGTGGCCGGTGAAGAGAGTCTTATAGAAGAGTTTGAAAGGCTATTAGAAGACTTTCTTTTTAACAAGCCCATTGGTCCTAAAGAGAGGAAAGAGATAAGGGATATGAGGCTTGCCCTTGAGGGCAACGCCAAAAGGGTAAAAGGATACATTGACCTTAAATTTTCACCGGGAGGGCTAATAGATGCGGAGTTTCTCATTCAATACTATATCCTACTGGAAAGGCTAGGAGAACCTTCCATGATCAAGGCCTGTGAAGCCCTTATGCAAAAATATAGCACACTAAAAGAGGTTTATGAAAACTACCTATTTTTGAGGCTTGTGGAGACAAGGCTTAGGCTTTCTAAGGAGTCTGCTGGGTCCTTGATCTCTCCCCAAGATATGAAAAGGCTTGCAAGCTCTTTGGGTATGCAAAAAGAGGAGTTAGAAGAAAGGATAAAGGAGAGCATGAAAAGGTTAAGGGAGGTGTTCCTTGAGGTTTTTGATTAAAGCTCCAAAGCCCTTAAAATCCTCTTAATCACCCTCTCCTTTGGCAAGACATCACAGAGTATATCCACACCCACGCCTTCCAGCTCTCCCGTAAGGGAAGCCCTCAAAGCATGCCACACATCCTTAGCCTTAACATTTAACTCCCTTTGTATCTCTTTGGCTATGGCCTTTACCCTTTCTGCACTCAGGTCTGTGTCTTGTATCTTTTGTAGAAAGGCCTCAAGCACAGCCCTTGAGGTCTCATTCTCAAGCACGGACAAGGCTTCCTCCGAGTATTTTACCTCTTCCACAAAGAAGGGCTTTAGCCTTTCCACACCTTCCCTCAAGGTTTCAAAAGAGTCCCTTGTCCTTTCAAGCACCCTCTTTACATAGTCCCTTTCCGCTTTATAGCCAGCCTCCTCAAGGAAGGGCATGAACTCATCCACAAGCCTATCAAGGGAAAGTACCTCCCTTATATAAACACCGTTCATCCATCTTAGCTTCTCCTTGCTAAAGACTGCCGGTGAAGAGTTCACATCCTCAAGCCTAAAAATCCTTATCAGCTCCTCCTTTGAAAAGATCTCCCTTCCTTCTTCTGGAGGGCTCCATCCCAAAAGACAAAGGTAGTTAAACAAAGCCTCTGGAAGGTAGCCCTCTTCTCTGTAGTTTCTCACAGAGACAGCACCATGCCTTTTGGAGAGCTTGCTCCTGTCCTCTCCAAGTATTACAGGAAGATGGGCAAAGGCAGGCACCTTAAAGCCAAGGGCTTCGTATATGAGTATCTGCTTTGGCGTGTTCGGTATGTGGTCCTCACCCCTTATCACATGGGTCACACCCATCAAAGCATCATCTACTACCACCGCAAAGTTGTATGTAGGCGTCCCATCGCTACGCACTATTACAAAGTCCCCAAATTCATCCACGCTTATGGCTATGTGTCCTTTTATTAGGTCCTCAAAGACCACCACCCTGCCATCGGGCACCCTAAACCTTATAGTGTATGGCCTCCCAGACCTTATCAGCTCCTCCACCTCCTCCTTGCTCAAGGCCCTACACTTACCTGAATATCTATAAGGAACGCCTTTTTCTTCCGCTCTTTTCCTTTCTTCTTCCAGCTCCTCTACCGTGCAAAAGCATGGGTAGGCATGTCCGCTTTCCAAGAGCCTTTGGGCATATTCCCTGTATATATCAAACCTCTCCGACTGGCGATAAAGCTCGTCCCACTCAAGACCAAGCCATTTTAGGTCCTCAAGGAGCATCTCCTCAAACTCCTTTGTAGAACGCTCTTTGTCCGTGTCTTCTATCCTGAGGATGAACTTTCCGCCCATGTGTCTTGCAAAGAGGTAGCTGAAGATGGCCGTTCTGGCATTGCCAAGGTGCAGATAGCCCGTTGGACTTGGAGCAAAGCGTGAAACTACCATGACTGAATATTATAAAGGTTTGTTATAATCTTTAAGCATGGAGTACGCCTTCTTTGAAGGAAAGTTTGTTCCAATAGAAGAGGCAAAGATCCACATAAAGACCAATTCTTTCCATTATGGGACTGCTGTCTTTGAAGGCATAAGGGCCTATTGGAACGAGGAGCAAAAACAGCTATATATCCTCTTTGCCAAAGAGCATTATCAAAGGCTTCTGAAAAACTGCAAGGCCATGTTTATGGAACTTCCTTACACTGTGGAGGACCTGGTGAACATAACGGTGGAGCTTTTAAGAAGAAATCAAGTAAAAGAAGATGTTTACATAAGGCCCATAGTTTATTTTAAAGACCTAAAGCTCACACCCAAGCTCATTGATTACACACCGGAGATAGCCATATATACTTATAACTTTGGCAGGTATTTGGATACCTCCAAGGGCATAAGGGTTAAGGTCTCCTCCTGGAGAAGGAACGACGATAACTCCATTCCCTCAAGATGGAAGGTGGCAGGAGCCTATGTGAACAGCGCCTTGGCAAAAACGGAGGCCATACTCTCCGGCTACGATGAGGCCATTATGCTAAATCAACACGGCTTTGTGGCCGAAGGCTCTGGGGAGAACATATTCCTCATAAGGGACGGCAAGGCCATAACACCCTCCTATTCTGAGCACATACTGGAAGGCATCACAAGGGCTGCGGTTAAAAAGCTTTTAAAGAACGAGCTTGTAATAGAGGTAGAGGAGAGGCCTGTGGCCCGTAGCGAGCTTTACGTGGCCGATGAGATATTTATGACGGGTACTGCGGCTGAGATAACACCTGTGGTAGAAGTGGACAATAGAAAGATAGGAAAGGGTGAGGTGGGGCCTATAACAAAAGAGCTCCAAGAGATATACTTCCGTGCGGTGAGGGGCATGATAGACAGGTACATGGGATGGCTTACACCCGTTTATGAAAAGTGAAAGGTTGGACCTTTTTCAAGAGATAGTTTATCAAGTGGCATGTCTCAATAGGTTGGTTGGAACAGATGGACACAGAAGAGTTCATAAGCTTATAGAATCCTTCTTTGAATACCTCTCCATACCTTATGTGAAGGAAGTTTTCCATTTTAGCAAGTTTATACCTAAGGAGGCTTGGATAGAAGTGGAGGGCAAAAGGATAGAAGCTGTAGCCTTTCTGGGAAGTAAGGGAATAGAGGTGGAAGCATATGTGAAAAGGGATTATCTAGAGGGTGATATAGCTCTTATTCCAAATGTCACTAGAGAAAAGGCCATTGAGGCCCAAAGGAGGGGGGCCCTCGCCATAATAACTTACATGGATAAGATGGCCGACGGTTACCTGTATGGAGAATACATGGGCCTTGACTTACCTATAGTAAGCCTGCAAAGGGATCATGTAAACAAGGTGGAAGATTACAAGGTGAAGCTTTGTGTGAAGTCTAAGGAAGAGAGGCTAAGGGGGCAAAACTGGTTGCTGGAGTTGGGGAAGGGTCCTGTCATATACCTTGTGGCCCATATGGATACGGTGCACAGGGTCTACGGTGCCATATCAAACGCCGTAAGCTTTCTCCTGCTTATCTTTCTCTACGATGAGCTGAGGGAAGGCTACCGCACTCCTTACAGGCTTAGATTTCTAATAAGCGATGGAAGAGAGTTAGGCTTGGAAGGAGTAAGGTTTCATCTGAAAAGGGAACCAAAGCATGTTTTTTACTGCATAAACCTTGAGGGGTTAGGCTGGCATAATCCCTGCGTCATATACGAAGATTCAGCGGGCTACAACGGAGAGAGGATCAACGAGCTTTTTTATAAACACGTAAACGAGCTAAAGGTGCTTATAGAGTTTAAAAAGGCCAAAGAGAGGGATGGAGACCATGTGCCCTTTAAAGAGAGGGGAATTCAGGCACTTTTCCTTAGTTCCTATCCCTTTACCTTGAGGCATACCATGTATGACAACTACGATGCCATAAGTTGGGACAAAGTTCTCATGTGGTATGAGGTTATACTATCTTTTCTTAGGAGGTTTCACAGACTATGAGAAGTATAGTTTTGCTTTTGCTTTTAATATTCTCCCTATCCTTCTCCCAGTCCTTTGAAGAGCTCCAAAAGAGGTTGGAAAGTATAAGGACTGTAAAGGTGGTCTTTATACAAAAGGTTCAGTATCCATGGCAGAATAACCCGGAGGTTTCAAAGGGCATATTCTATGCCCAAAGGGGAGGAAAGTTTAGGATAGAGTATGAGCACCCAAACAGAACGCTTATAGTTTCCGATGGCAGGAGGGTGCTTGTGTATTCTCCCAAGGACAAAACGGCCTTTATTGAAAGCGTAGATAAAAACAGGTCTCCTGTAGTTGAAGCCCTCTTTCTCGTATCAAGGCCCATAGGAGAGGTCTTTCAGCTGGTGGGTGAGGTAGAAAGGCCTGAAGGTAAGATATTTATCCTAAAGCCTAAGGTAAAGGATGAGTATTTTTCCAGAGTCTTTCTAGAGGTTTCCATCAGGGGAGAAATAAAGAGTATAAGGGTTGAGGAGAAGGAGGGTATAAGCACCACGGTAGAGTTCATAAAGGTGTCCTATAACTTTTTACCTTCGGAGGACCTTTTTAGTCTAAGGGTTCCTGAAGGGGTTAAGCTTCTTAAACCATGAGGATACGCAGGGCAGAAAACGGAGATATAAAAGAGCTCATTGACGTTTATTTACAAGGCTATAAAGGGCTGGAAGAATACTCCTATACACATCCCGAGGATGTGCAGGCCTATTTAAACTGGCTTTTCAGAAGGGATGTGGCGGGCATATGGGTGGCAGAGGATGAGGATGGTAAAATAGTGGGTTTTGTGGCAAGCGATGGAAACTGGTTTAGCAAAAGGGAAGGAAAGGTGGTGGGAGCTTTACATGAGCTTGTGGTCCTTCCAGAATATAGGAACAAGGGTATAGGTAGGGCCCTTATAGAAAAGGCCTTGGAGTATTTTAAAAGCAGGGGGCTTGACACAGCGGAGCTTTGGGTAGGGGATCAAAACACACAGGCCATTGAGTTCTATAAAAAGCTAGGCTTTGAGGAAAAGGATAGGTTCAACTATTGGATAAGAATGACCAAGTCCCTATAAGAAGAATACCTTTACCATACTCTTTGCCTTTTCTTTATACCTTCTGTAAATATCCCTTGCAAGGGCCAAGCTTTCCAAAGAGGAGCCTTTGGGTAGGCCTTTATCCCTTAGCCACTCTAAAAACCTAGCCCTTGCAAGAACGCTGGCCGTAGCCACCGCCACATTCTCTTCCCCTTTGTGTTCAAAGACCACTCCCTTACCAAAGGGGCTTCTCTTTGAATAGGCATCCACAAAAACCTCGGCAGTAGGATAAGCCTTTTTAATCTCCCTTAATATCTCAAGGTAAAGTCTGTCAAGTATCCTATTTAGGTTCTTTATCTCTTCATACATCTGGTTTAGCTCAACTGGTTCAACCACCCTGCATATGAACTCCCCAAAGCTTTCAAAAGCCTTAGCCTTTTTTATTACCTCCTCATCTCTCATCTTCTTACAGTCCCTTAGGTTTAGCTCAAGGACCCTTTTGTAATACTCTGGCCTTATGATGGCACAGCATAGCACAAGGGGGCCAAAAACGTCCCCCTTACCCGACTCATCACAGCCCACAAGTATTTTCTCGCTTGGAGTAAGAAGGGACAGTATAAACTCCCTCAGCTCCTGCGTTCCTTTTCCCTGCAAAAGAAGTGTGCCAGAAGGATAAAAGTGTATGTAAGTTTGTCCGTTGCTCAAAGACCAAAGGGTATTGGGAGAACTTATCTCGTAAAAGCCTCTGTTTAAAAGCTCTACTTTTAATCTATCTGAGTCTTCCTTGGGAACTTTAACCGTTAGATTTGTCATGCTATACTATAATTTATAGCGGGTGTGGCGGAACTGGCAGACGCGCTGGACTCAGGATCCAGTGGGCTTACGCCCGTGAGGGTTCAACTCCCTCCACCCGCACCATAAAGCCATGAAAGTGCTCATCTTTGGAGACATCATAGGAAAGCCAGGTAGAAAGGCCCTAAGGTATTTTCTTGCGGGCTACAGGGACCTTGTGGATGTGGTGCTTGTAAACGTGGAAAACTCTGCTGGAGGCTTTGGTATAACCAAAAAGGTCTATGAAGAACTCCTCCATATGGGTGTGGACGTGATGACCTCGGGAAACCACATATGGGACAAAAAGGAGGTCTATGAGTTTATAGATCAGTGTGATAACCTTTTGAGGCCAGCCAACTACCCGCCGGGAGTTCCAGGAAGAGGCTACGGCATATACGAGAAGAAAGGCATAAGGTTTGCCGTTATAAACCTTATGGGAAGGTCCCTTCTGGATTCAAACCTTGAAAACCCCTTTTTACTCTTTGACAGACTATATGAAGAGCTCTACAAAGAAACCCCAATAATCTTGGTGGACTTTCATGCGGAGACCACCTCAGAGAAGTGGGCCTTTGGCATATATGCGGACGGAAGGGCAAGCGTAGTCTATGGCACCCACACCCATGTGCCTACAGCGGACCAGATAATTCTTAAGAAAGGCACGGCCTATGTGAGCGATGTGGGCATGACGGGATGCTGGTATTCCGTTATAGGCATGAAGTCAGAGCAAGCCATAGGGAGGTTTACAAAGGGCTTGCCTCAAAAGTATGAAGTGGAAGAAAAGGAGGATTTGGTGGTAAACGCTGTGATTGTAGAAGTTGATGAATCAAGCGGAAGGGCAAAAAGTATAGAAAGATTACAGCAATATATAACGAGAGAAGAGCTAAGGGAAGCCTAAATTTATAGTATGCAGGAAGTTAAAAAGAGACCCAAGATAAGCCTTATAGTGGAAAGCCTAAGCCAGCTGGAAAAGGCCTATGTGGATCTAAAGAAAAACTTAAGCCTTGGAAAGGAGGAGTTCATATCCAACAGGCTAATTCAGGACAAGGTAAGGGTGGATTTTAACCTTGCCTTTGAGAGCTGTATGAGGGTATGCAGGCACCTTTCGGCTGTATACAATGTGAAGACCACATCAAAGGACTGTCTTCAGAAGATAGGCGAGCTTGTGGGCATAAAAGAGATAGAGGCCCTTGGAGAGCTTACAAGCTTTTATATAAAGCATAGGGATCTGAGGGAGAGCCTTCCGGCGGAAGAGCTATATGAATTTTTGAGCAAAAACCTATACCTTTTCAAAGAGTATGCAAGGGCAGTGGTAGAGTTTGTAAAGAAGGAAACCAACAACCCACTCCTTATAGACTTTGACCTTCTTAACGAAAAGGCTGGAAGGATAAAGGAGTCTCTAAAGAAGATAAACTTTGTGTTATCTCAGGGAGAGGAGGAGTTTTGCAAAACCCCCATGTATTACGACAGGGTAAAGTATTTTTATCAGGTGGCCTATGATAGCCTTTTTGATATATGCAAGCACCTGGCGCCCAAGTTTGGCATAAAGAAGTTTGGAGATGATTGTCTTTCAAAGATGGTGGAGGTGGGTGTCATCCCCCAAGAGTACTATATGGATGTTTTTAAGATGACCAACTTGAAGAACAAGCTTATAAGCACTTGGGAGGTGGAGCCAAGGGAGCTATACAGAAGCCTCTTGGAGCTAAAGGATAAGATAGAGCCTGTGATGAAGGAGATAGCCAACAGTTTAAGAAGGCTTTTGAAGGAAAAGGCCGGTCAAGGATAAATGGCCACTGGCCTGTAAAAGGTGTCCCTCTCTACCGGTATTTTGCCAGCGTCCCTTATAAGCTTTATAAGCCTCTCCTTTGTGTGGCCCAAGGCGGACTTTGCCCCCGCCGAATGGACTATCCTTTCCTCTTGGATGGTTCCATCAAGGTCATCAGCACCCATGTTTAAGGCCACCTGCGCCACCCTTTCACCCAAGGTGACCCAATAGGCCTTTATGTGTTCAAAGTTATCAAGGAAGATCCTTGATATGGCTATGGTTTTGAGGTCATCCACAGAAGAGGTCCTCTTGCCACCAATCCTTGTGCCCTCAGGCCAGTAGGCCAAGGGTATAAAAACCTGAAAGCCCCCCGTCTCATCCTGCAGATCCCTTAGCCTTTCCATGTGTTCTACCCTCTCTTCGTAGGTCTCCAAGTGTCCATAAAGCATGGTAGCATTGGTAGGAATGCCAAGCCTGTGGGCCGTTCTGTGCACCTCAAGGTATTCTTCTGCGTTGGCCTTGTAAGGTGCGATTATCTTCCTTACCCTCTCGGAGAAGATTTCCGCCCCACCACCAGGTATGGCATCAAGGCCAACGGCCTTTAGGTCCAGCAATACTTCTTCGTAGCTTTTACCAGATATCTTGCTCATATGGTGTATCTCTATGGCCGTCCAGGCCTTTACAACCATGTCTGGAAAGGCACTCTTTATTTCCCTTACCAAGTTTATATAATCCTCATACCTCCAATGGGGTGGTATACCACCCACTATATGCACCTCCCTACCACCCATCTTATAAGTCTCTTCCACCTTTTTGAGCACTTCATCTAGGCTCATCTCATAGGCCCTTGGGTCCGACTTTAGCACGCCAAAGCTGCAGAAGTTGCACTGGTATATGCATATGTTGGTGGGGTTTATCTGCCTGTTTACGATAAAGTAGGCAAACATGCCGTTCTTCTTCCTGTTTATGTATTCCGCTAGGGCTCCCACATAGGTAAGGTCCGCCTCGTAGAACAGCTTTACAGCCTCCTTGAAGCTTATTCTCCTTCCTTCTATTACCTTCTCACCTATCTCCCTTAAACTCCTATCCCTTACCCTTTCCACAAGCTTCTCTACCTGAAGCATGTTTATATTTTATACCCTACTTAGCATCATCTTCCTTTTGTGCATTACAAACTCCCTCACACCCTTCACATCCCTTGTGTTTAGCACAAGCTCTGGCACAGCCCAGCCCCTTCTGGCAAGGCCCACGCCAAGCTCCATATAAGACAGATGCTTGGTAGAGTGGGCATCGGTAACAATGGCTATCATCACCCCCACTTCCATACACCTCCTTATGTTCTCTGGAGAGAGGTCCGCTCTGTAAGTGTTTAGCTCCAAGGCCGTGTTCGTTTCCTTTGCCATCTGTATTATCCTCTCCATATCCAAAGGATAGCCCTGCCTTGTGCCGTAGGCCTTTCCCGTAGGATGTCCTATGAGGTTTACAAAGGGGTTTTCCATGGCCTTTAGTATTCTGTAGGTGTTGTCCTGGTTAAACCTTGAGTGGATGGATGCTACCACAAAGTCAAACTCCTCAAGCAGGCTGTCTGGCAAATCAAGGCTTCCGTCGGGCAGTATATCCACCTCACAACCCCTTAGTATATAAAAGCCCTTTGAATTGTAGTATTGATTTAGCCTTTCAATAAGCTTAAACTGTTCTTTGTACCTTGCTGGGTCAAGGCCGTTGGCCACCCTAGCAGACTGGGAGTGGTCTCCTATGACCATGTACTCATAGCCCAGCTGGTAGCAGGCCTCAGCCATCTCCTCCAAGGTGTTTAGGCCATCGCTCCAGTTGGAATGCATATGAAAGTCTCCCTTTATGTCCTTTAGCTCCACAAGCCTTGGCAGGGCCCTTTGCATGGCAAGCTCTATCTCCCCCGTGTTCTCCCTCAATTCTGGCGGTATCCACTCCATACCAAGAAGCTCATATATCTCCTCTTCCGTTGACCCCCCTATGCGCTCTTCCGTGTCCGCCTTAAAAAGACCATATTCACTCAGCTTTAGGCCCATGGCCTTGGCAATATCCCTTAGCCTCACGTTATGTTCCTTTGACCCTGTAAAGTATTGGAGTGCAGCCCCCCACTGGTGAGGTTCTACCGTCCTTAAATCCACCTGCCTTCCCTCTTGCAAGACCACGCTTGACTTGGTCTCACCGCTTAATAAAACCTCCTTGACGCCAGCATAAGTTATAAAGTGTTGGTGTAGCTTGGGCCAGTTTTCTCTCTTTGCTGAGATAAGTATGTCTATGTCTCCTATGGTTTCCTTCCTCCTCCTTAGGCTTCCGGCCAGCTCTATGTTCTCATAAAGGCCCTTTAGGGCCTCAAAGTGTTTGAGGATGGACCTTCCTATCTCATAAGCCTCCAAAAGGGTCATCCTTTCCTTGCTCTTCTCCCAAAGCTCAAGGCCTCTTAGGATGTTCTGAATCTTCTTCTCTCCCATTCCAGGCAAAAAGGCAAGCTTACCGCTCTTTACGGCATTTATAAAGTCCTCCTTTGTCCTCACCTTTAGCCTGTCATAAGCAAGCTTTAGGGTCTTTACGCCTATGCCTGGCACTTCAAGGAGTTCTAAGAGGTCCTCTGGCACCTTTTGTTTTAGCTCCTCATAGGCGCTCACCTTTCCGGTCCTTAGGTATTCCAATATCTTCTCTATGCTGGATTGGCCTATGCCATGTATATGGTATATCTTTCCTGTGCGCACAAGCTCTTCCACATCCTCTCCCAATTCTGATAATACTTCGGCCACCCTCCTGTAGGTGTTTATGCGGTAGGGGTTGTCGCCGAGGAACTCAAGCATATCTGCCATCCTCTCAAAGATACGGGCAAGCTCCTTGTTCTTCTCCATAGAGTAAAATTTAGGTATGGACCTTCTTTCTTACAGCCTATTTTTGGAAGGCTTCCTCTCTGCCTTTTTTATAGCCCTTTCCACAGCCCTCATTGGCCTTTTCCTTCTTATAAAAAGGCTTGCCATGCTTGGTGCAGGACTCTCTCACGCCGCCTTTGGTGGCATAGCTCTTGCCTTAGTTTTAAACATAGACCCAATGATATTTACCCTCTTTTACACAGTAGTGCTTGGCCTTTTAGTTCAGTTTTTGGTAGATAAAAAGTCCTTGCCTGCGGACACGGTTGTGGCCCTCTTTTTCTCCTTGGGTGTGGCCCTTGCCATAATCATACTAGGCATAACAGACAACCTTGGCACCAACGTCTTTTCTTACCTCTTTGGAAGCATGCTAACTGCTTCAAAGACAGACCTTATAATATCCTTTACCATCTTCCTTATAACCCTCTCCTTTATCCTTTTAAACTACAGGGGCCTTCTCTTTGTGTGTTTTAACGAAGAACTGGGTAAGCTAAGGGGCATAAGGGTAAAGGCTTTAAACTATGCCCTAATTGCCTTAGCTTCTGCCAACATAGTCCTCTCCATAAAGGCTGTAGGCCTTGTGCTTTCGGCCAGCTTTATATCCATCCCAGCCATGACCTCCCTTATGGTCTCTAGCTCCTTCCTTCAAAGCCTTCTGTTTTCTGCTGGCTTTTCCTTTATTTCTCTCTTCTTTGGCATAGCCCTTTCCCTCCTTTTTGACCTTCCTCCCAGCGGTGCGGTGGTGGTCTGCATGGTTATAATCTTCCTTACAACAGCCTTCAGTAAGATGGTGTTTAAAGGGCTTCAGAGGCTTTTAAGCTAAGCTTTTCCTTGAGCCTACATATGGAGCAAACCTCAGCGCTTGTAGGCTCACCGCATATCTTACAGGGTCTTAGCTGGGCCTTCCTTGATTGAAGTAGTGGATGTATCTTCCTCAAAAAGTCCATGTAGAACCTTAGCTTTGTGCCCGGGCTTTTCTCCTCTATCTCAGATAGTATCTTCTTGTACTCAATGGAGCTGGCACCTTCGGAAAAAGGACATTCCTCTTCCACAAACTCAATACCGGACAGAAAGGCATAAAGGGCATTCTCCTTCTCTGTAAACTTAAACAGGGGCTTTACCTTACGCACAAAGCCTTCCTCCTCCCAAAGGACGGGGAACTGCCTTGAGAGGTAGTCCATATTCCAACTTAGCACGTTGGAAAGGAGAGTGGCGCTCTCATCGTCCAGGTTGTGCCCTGTGGCCACCACCCTATAGCCCTCCCTTTTGGCCACATGGTTCATATAATACCTCTTTATCTGACCACAGAAAGAACAAGCTGGCCTGCTTTCCCTCTCCTTTATCTCCGGTATGGTAGCTATCTCCTTGCCTAGCTCAACCACATGAAGCTTTAAGGACCTCTCTTTGGCAAACCTTTCACACACCTCCCTTGAACGCCTTGAATAGTCCCCTATACCAAGGTCTATATAAAGGCCATCGGCCTCGTAGCCAAGCCTGCACAAGGCATCCCACAGGGAAAGGCTGTCCTTTCCACCAGAGACGGCCACAAGCACCCTCTCCCCCTTCCTTATCATCCTAAACTCCCTTATGGTCTCCTTTACCCTCTTTAAATACCACTCAAGGTAATGCTCCTTGCAAAAAGCTATCCTGTATTGCCTCAGGTATACTACCGCCTTCTGGCCACACTTATAGCACCTTCTCATAGATATTAAAGATACTTCAGAGGCCAAAGATCACCTGCTTTCCACCTTGCACCTTCAAGGGTGTGGTATGCCTCAAAAGGTTTATGGAAAACTCCAGATTATCATAAAGGGTTATAGAATAGTTGTCCCAGAAGACGCAAGTGCCAGCCAGGCAGAAGTAGCCTCCGCTTGTGGGTGCCAGCTGTTCCGCTATCAAAAGGGTGTAGTTGCCCATGTTGGACTGGGCTGTGTCTTCAGCCCTTACCACCACCTTTATATCGGGCATGAGGGGCTTTATGGAGGCACTGCATGCAAGCATTATACGGTTTACATTCACCTCATTCTTCTCATTCTTGTTATACCTTCTTATCTTTGAAGTGACCACAAAGTACTTGTCCCCTTGGTGGTTGTTTACCTCATCGGTCACCTCGTCGGGGTTTAGCTCCATGCCAAACCTTCTTGCAAGGCTGTTGCATGTGTCCGCTATGTGATCCTCATTCTTATAGTATCCCAAAAGGATCACCTTTTTGCCTTCTTCCCAAACCCACTTTTCTACTTCCTCCGCCTCCTTTTCACTAAAAGGCACCTCTGGATAGTTAAAGACTATAGTGTCATACTCTGGAAGCTTTTCCCACTTGTCCACCTCATGTATTATGAGGCCTCTCTTTTCTGCCTCCCTTTGGAGGATGGAAAAGTAGTAGTAGTCCGTTATGGTAAACTCTTGGTGTGTTATGCTCCAAGCCACTCTTGTTTGTCTGAGCATAGCTTAATTATACCACAGGCTTTAAAAAGGCTGTGTGTATGCTCTTTTTGCCCGATGGGAACTCCACAAGAGCCTTTGAATCCTCAAGGCTTAGAATGAGGCCCTCTCCAAAGACCTCATGCCACACCCTATCACCCACCTTGAACCTATGAAGGCTTTTTAGCTCTGGCATGTAGGTGGTCTTCTTCTTTACAAAGGCCGAAAGGTCAAGGAGGTTTTTGGGTATGTAAGATAGGAACCTGCTGGGCTTTGAATCCCTTGTGTAGCTCATAAAGAGTAGGTCCTTTGCCCTCGTTATGGCCACATAGAAAAGCCTTAGCTCCTCCTCAAGCTCCTCCTCGCTCTCCAAGGCCTTCTCATGGGGCAGTATGCCCTCTTCTAGCCTTGGAAGGAAGACCACATCAAACTCCAAGCCCTTGCTGGCATGTATGGTCATTATCCTCACCGCTCCCTCTTCCTCCTCCTGCTCCAAAAGAAAGTCTATCTCTTTGAAGACCTCCTCCAAGCTATAGCCCTCCTCTCTTTTCTGCCTTAAATACCTTATTAGCTCCCTCACATTCTCCTTTCTTTCCTCGCTGTCCTTGTATTCCTCCTCCAGGTAGGACCAAAAGCCTACCCTTTCAAGGAACTCTTCAAAGGATTTTGCATAGTCCTCAAGGCCCTTCTTCAAAAGGGATAGGTTTTTCAAAAGGCCATAGAGCTCTATGGCCTTACTTTGAGGAAGTTCTTTTAAGGCAAGCCTTGAGCCCTCCAAACAGTTGCCCTTGCCAAGCTCCACTATAAGCTCTAAGCTCTTTTCCCCTATACCCCTTGTGGCCACCCTTACAGCCCTCTCAAAGCTAAACCTATCGTAAGGGTTTACAAGAAGCTTTAAAAAACTCAAGGCATCCTTTATCTCAGCCCTTTCAAAGAACCTTATGGCACCCACCACCTTATAGGGTATCTTAAAGCTATAAAGGGCCCTCTCAATAGCCTCCGTAATGTAGCCCACCCTAACAAGGATGGCTATCTGGGAGTGTTTGTAGTGGTTTAAAAGCTCTTTTACCTTTGAGGCTATCCATAGGGCTTCTTCTTCTGGTTTTTCAAACCTTCTTACCACAGGCCTCTCTTCCCCCTGCCTTATGGGCCTAAGGGTTGGCACAAGATCCTTCCATTGGGCCTTGGAAGCCTGAAGTATGGAATTGGCCACATACAGTATGTAGGGCTTTGAACGGTAGTTATACTCCAGCTTTATCACATCTGGGTTAAAGTCCTCCATAAAGCGCAGAATGTTGTCCGGCCTTGCATACCTCCACTCATAGATACACTGGTTTGGGTCCCCTATCACGCATACATTCTTGTCCGCAATGAGCCTTAGGACCTCATACTGCACCGTGTTCGTATCCTGAAATTCATCCACTAAAACAAAGTCAAAGTCTTCCCTTATGCTCGGCCTTAACTTCAAGAGTTTTAGAAGGTAGAGCATGATAAGGCTAAAATCAAGAAGGTTCATCTCCTTTGCAATGGTCAAATACTCTTTGAAGGCCATCTCAAGCCTCTCACTTCCCCCCGGCTCCTTTAGGTCCTCTATCCTGCGCAAAATGTAGGCCTTTAGGTCCTCCGGGTTTAGGTTTTTTAGCTGGGCTATCTTTTTGATAAGCTTGTTCCTGTCCTCTTCTGAGAGTAAAGTAAAGTCAGGCCTTAGCCCTATTTCCCTTCCCCTCTCCTTCAAAAGCCTTAGAGCTACAGAGTGAAAGGTGCCAGCCCAAGGAAGCTCCACTCCAGTCACCTTTTTCACCCTTTCCCTTATCTCCCTGCTTGCTTTGTTGGTAAAGGTGATGGCCAAGATCCTTGAAGGGTCTATGGCCTTTTCCCTTATGAGAAACTCCACCTTGTGGGCCAAGGTCTTGGTCTTTCCAGAGCCAGCACCCGCTATAACAAGAAGGGGCCTTCCAAAGTGTCTTACCGCCTCCTCCTGAGATGGGTTTAGCCTCTCCATGGAAGGTTTAAAAATATGCTACCACAAGTTTATGTAAGCAAGCATAAACTGATATAATATTCACCATGCGACGCAAAGGAACAAAGGAGAAGATATTAGAGGCTTCCCTTAGGCTCTTTTCTGAAAAGGGAATAAGGGAGACCACCATTAAAGACATAGCCAAGGAGGTGGGCATAACAGAGGGAGCCATATACAGGCATTTCAAAAGCAAAGAGGAGATAGTGCTGGGGCTTTTTGGGTCCTACTCTGAAGAGCTTTATAATAGGCTAATCTCTGTAGTCAAGGAGGAAGCACCTTATAAGGAACGCTTTTACAAAGCTGTAGAGACCTTTCTCTCCTTTGCCTTTGAAAACCCTTCCGCCTTTAGATATCTAAACATCTTCCACTACCTTAGGGCTGAGGATATAAAAGGCTTTGAAAGGCTTCCAAAGGATGCCCTGCTTGAACTCATTGAAAGGGGCATAGAGGAAGGCCTCATAAAAATAAGAAAAGAGTATGCCCTTGCGGTCTTTGTGGGAACCTTAGAAAGGATCTTCCTTTTGGTGGAGGCGGGAGTATTAGGAAGAGAAGAAGTAAAAGGAGAGGAGATAGCCAACATAATATGGAAGGCCTTAGTATGAGGACCCCGCACCCGAGACGGCGGGCCTACCGTTGCTCCCTTTCGGGCCTGGCGGGGTTCAACCCTGTCCCGTTGCGGGGCTATTTATAATTATATCCTCATTGGCCTCCTTTGACCACTCTTGCATGGCCCTTAGGGCCCTCTCTGCCAAAAGCTTTTTCCTCTCTTGCTTGTCCTTTACCTTTACATCCAAAGGTGGCAAAAGGCCAAGCACTGGGGACATGGGCTGAAGCGTTCCTTCTTTTGTGGTTATATACTTCACCAAAGCTCCAAGCATGGTTTCCTCTGGAGCCATAAGTAGCTTCTTTCCCTTTATAAGCCTTCCTGCGTTTATGCCAGCCAATATGCCCGTGGCTGCGGAGGCCACATAGCCTTCCACGCCCGTTATCTGCCCAGCAAAGAAGATGTTTTCATACTTTCTCATGTTCAAAAAGGGCGTTAGCACCCTGTTGGACTGTATGAAAGTATTCCTATGCATGGAGCCAAGCTTTACAAAGACAGCATTCCTCAAGCAGGGTATTAGCCTTAGGACCCTCTTTTGCTCCGAGTAGGTCATCCTGGTCTGAAAGCCCACCAAGGAAAGAAGAGTTCCTTCCTTGTTTTCCTTTCTTAGCTGGACCACCGCAAAGGGTTGTTTTCCAGTCCTTGGGTCCACAAGGCCCACGGGCTTCATAGGCCCAAAGAGCAAGGTCTTATAGCCCCTTTCGGCCATCTCCTCTATGGGCATACAGCCCTCAAAACAAACAAGGTTTTCAAATTCCTTTGGCTTTATCTTCTCAGCCTTCAAAAGCTCCTCATAAAAGACCCTATACTCCTCCTCTGTAAGCACGCAGTTAAAGTAATCATCCCCACCCTTCCCATAACGGGAAGCCCAAAAGCCCTTTGAAAAGTCCACGCTGTCGGCCTCCACTATGGGAGCTATGGCATCGTAAAAGTAAAGGTAATCAAAGCCTACCAGCTCCTTTATGTCTTCCGCCAGAGCTTCGGAGGTAAGGGGCCCAGAGGCCACTATCACCACCCTATCCCTTGGAACCTTCTTTACCTCTTCCCTTACAAGCCTTATGTTGGGATGATCTTGTATCTTCTTTGTTATATAATCGGAAAAGATTTCTCTGTCCACCGCCAAGGCAGTGCCCGCAGGCACATAGGCATACCTGCCAGCGGAGACCACAAGAGAATCAAGCATCTCCATCTCAGCCTTAAGAAGCCCTGCACCGGAAGTGATTTCCATACTACCAAGGGTGTTGCTACATACAAGCTCGGCAAGCTTATCCGTCCTGTGAGCTGGCGTGGGCCTTTGAGGCCTCATCTCATAAAGAAGCACCCTTATGCCCATGTTGGCCAGCCTGTAGCTGGCCTCCACACCCGCCAAACCACCACCTATTACAATCACCTCTTCCATAAGCTTTATTTTATAATAATACGCTGGGGGTGGCACTTTTGAAAGAGCTTTGGCTTTTTATTGCTTCATTCCTTCTCTCTTTTACAGCCTGCTATCTTTTCATAAGGTTTAACCCCTTTGGCAGTTGGGCCTATGACCCTACCTCCGGTGGCCCTCAGAAGTTTCACACCAAGCCTGTGCCAAGGGTGGGAGGCCTTGCCATATTTATAACACTTTTGTTCTTCTCCCTCTTCGAAGGTTCCTATTGGACCCTTGTCCTATGCACTCTTCCTGCCTTTTTGGGTGGCCTTTTGGAGGACCTTACCAAAAGGGTGGGAGTAAGAGAGCGCTTTTTCCTTACCATGCTTTCCGGCGCCCTTGGCTACTTTCTCCTTGATGCCTACATAAACCGTGTGGACCTTCCCATCTTTGACCACCTTTTGAGCCTCTCCCTTGCATCCTTTGCCTTTACAGTCTTTGCAGTAGGTGGAGTGGCCAACGCCATAAACATAATAGATGGCTACAACGGCCTTGCCAGCGGCGTATCCCTCCTTAGCCTCTTGGCCCTTGGCTATGTGTCTTATTTGGTGGGGGACTATCATCTTGCCAAGCTGTGCCTCCTTTTATGCTGTGCCATCTTAGGCTTTTTCCTTTGGAACTACCCTTCCGGAAGTATCTTTTTAGGCGACGGTGGAGCCTACCTCCTTGGCTTCCTGATAGCGGAAGTGAGCGTGCTTTTGGTTCAAAGGAACCCAGAGGTCTCCCCATGGTTCCCCTTGCTTGTGGTAGCCTACCCGGTGGTGGAAACACTTTTTTCTATTTATAGGAGAAAAATTCTAAGAGATATTAGCCCAGGAGAGCCAGATAGACTACATTTACACTCTCTCATATACAAAAGGCTGGTAAAGGTGGAAGACAAGCTTCTAAGAAACTCCATGACCTCCCCCTACCTATGGACCCTAAGCCTCCTAAGCATAATTCCCGCCGTGATCTTTTGGAGGAATACTTTAACTTATAGCACTTTTCCTTTGCTTTGTGTGGGTTTATGTGGTTTTTTATAGAAGGTTGGTGAGGTTTGGGAGGGTATGAAGGAGGTAATTTTATATGAGTGCTGAGTCAAAAGTCTCTAAGAATTATCCTACAAAATTGATCCTTGCTCGGAACACAATTTTCAATTTTATTGGACAGGCTATTCCTCTTATAGCAGGTATAATAACTTTACCATTTATAATTAAAGGCTTAGGTACACAACGTTTTGGCCTTCTATCCTTAGCTCTGGTTATTTTAGGGTATTTTGCGGTATTTGATTTAGGACTGGGACGAGCTACAACCAAATTCGTAGCCGAGTCTGTTGGCAAAGGTGAAAAAGAAAAAATTTCTATAATAGTTTGGACTTCCGTTACTATTCAGTTTATCTTTGGCATGATAGGAACCTTTATATTTTTAGCTATAGTTCCTGTATTAGCTACAAAACTATTGAATATTCCCCCAGAGCTTCAAACAGAAGCAAAATCTACCTTCTATATGCTTGCTTTTACTTTACCTATTCTTTTAATTTCAAGCTCCTTTAGAGGAGTTTTAGAAGCTTTTCAGAGATTTGATCTTGTAAATATAATAACAATTCCATCCAATAGTATGACTTTTATTTTGCCATTAATTGGCATTCACTTAGGATTAAGCCTACCATGGATAGTGGGATTAATTTTAGTTACACGTGTTATGACTTTGTTAACATATTTGTTTTTCTGTATTCATCTAGTGCCAAGCTTAAAACAATATTCCTATTCCATTGAACTTTTTAAACATCTTTTTTCTTTTGGTTTCTGGATAATGATATCAAATATAGTCGGTCCAATTTTAGTATACTTAGATAGATTCCTAATAGGTGTTTTTTCCTCTCTTTCTCAAGTTGCATACTATACAGCCCCTTATGAAGCTATAACACGTATATGGATAATTCCTTTTAGTCTTGTTTCTACACTCTTTCCCACATTTAGCTCGTTGAGTGCTATAAAAGATATAGAGAAAATAAAATCTCTCTTTTTTCGCTCTATTAAATATCTCCTAATAATACTTGGACCTATTATAATTTTCATACATAATAGTTTTTGCCCAAGAGCTTCTTATGGTGTGGTTAGGAAAAGATTTTGCTGAAAATAGTAAAGAAGTGGTTAGGATTTTAGCTTTTGGAGTACTAATAAATTCCTTGGCACATATCCCATATGCTTTATTACAAAGCTCTGGGAGACCAAATCTAACTGCTAAATTTCATATTATTGAGCTACCCATTTATTTTTTCCTAGCTCTCATATTAGTAAGTAAGTGGGGAATAAATGGTGCAGCAACTGTTTGGACACTTCGTGTAATTCTTGACACAGCTCTTCTTTATGGTGCTACTTTTAAAATCTATAAATTCTCTTTTAACCTTTTTTCTTCTTACAAAATAACCAAAACCCTTTATACGTTGCTAATCTTTGGAAGCTTATTATACACAATAAAGATTTTAAGCTTTTTATTGCATTTCATAATTTTGCTTGTTTCATTTATAATATGTCTTTTGATTTTTCTTTGGTTTATTTGGTCAAAGGTGCTTGACCAATCTGAAAAGGAGATTATTTTAGGAGGGTTAAGGCTATGAATCTTGAGGAGAGCATTCTTGTAGAGGAAGTAGAGACTTGTCCATTATGTGGAAAAAAGGGAAAATTGATATACAAAGACCTTAGAGACCGCCTCTTTAATGCTCCAGGTACATGGTCTCTTATGTACTGTCCAGAATGTGATTTCATGTGGCTTAATCCACGACCTATAGAGAGTGAGATAGGGAAGTTATATCAAAACTATTTTACTCACGAACCGGTAAAGCCGAGTAAAAAGAAAGCTGCAAGCTTTCGCAAAGCATTAAAAGCTAAGATTTTGAATGACACTCTTGGATACGCCTTGGATGCGGAGTATAAAAACAAAGGTTTGGCCTTTTTAATCTGGCTTTTATCCAAGATAGGACCTTTAAAGGAATTGGTTAGTGGAAGTTTAATGTGGCTTAGAGCAGAAGAAAGAGGAAAACTTTTAGATATTGGCTGTGGAAATGGTTATTTTTTAGCTCAAATGAGAGATTTAGGCTGGGATGTGGTTGGAGTGGAACCAGATCCTAATGCTGTAAAAGTAGCAAAAGAAGAGTATGATTTAAATGTATTTTGTGGAGCCATAGAGGAAATAAAATTCCCAGAAAACAGTTTTGATGTTATTACTATGAACCATGTAATAGAACATGTGCTTGATCCAATTACACTTTTATCAGAGTGTAAAAGAATCCTAAAACCTAATGGTAAATTGATAGTAATAACTCCAAATATTAAGAGTTTGGACCACAGATTTTTTAAACAAGATTGGAGAGGCTTAGAACCACCGCGCCATATATATCTTTTTTCATCGAGGTCTTTAATAACTTCTGCTGAAAAAGCAGGTTTAAAAGTAAAAAAGGTTTTTACTCCATCTAAGGGAGCTTACTTTATTTGGCTTGCAAGCAGATTAATTAGAAAAAATGGCAATCTTCCTGGAGGAACTCCGGAGAGAGTAAATAAAAGTTATAAGCTTGAGGGCTTACTTTTTTGGGGACTTGAATACTTATTAACCAAGTTTTGGCATGTAGGAGAGGAAATTGTTATGGAGGCTGGGAAGTGAAAAAGAGGTTAAAGATAGATATTAAAAGTTTTATAACAACCCCTTATGGAGCCACGATTTTCCCAATAGTTCTCCTATTTATATCTTTTTTCTTGCCACCTGAGGTATATGAATACTATGTAAAAGAGCCTAATTATATGTTTATGAATTTTTCTATGTTTTCTTTTGTCCTGATATGTGTTTTATACTATTACATTGGAGTTTTTATTTTTAGATTTAAACCAATTTTGAATTTAGATCCGCTAAGTAAAGTTCAAATTCCACCAGCTTTTATCAAATTCATAGCTTTAATAAACATTCTACTATGCTTTTTATATCTATTTTTGATATTCTATTATCTTTCACAATATCTACAAATATCACCTATTGATATAGTTAAAGGGAAAGGACAATATATAAAGGATTATCTTGGATCAGCAGTAATCATCCCTTATGGATTGGGTGGCTTGCTAAACTTAAGTTTAGTTTTACAGATTTTTGTTTGTTATTACTATTATTACGCATTTTATCTTGGAATAAACACACTGACGAAATATTTCTATGTTTCTTCAGCTGTTTTTATTATAACATCCATATTATCTGTAAATAGACCAGTTTTATTTATTTATCTAATAAGCTGGTTTTTGATATATACTTTTTTTAAGAATAGAGTGGATTTAATTAAGAATTTGACCGGCCTATTTTTGGTTATTATTGTACTGTTTATTATAATATCTTTAATTAGAGAGGGTAAGATAAATCTAACTTTTCTTCTGGATAGATTATCTGGCTATACCATAGCGGCATACAACAGACTGGCTTTGATCTTAAGTGGGGATTTGAGTTATGTTAAAGCGGGTATACCAGCTAATTTTTATTTACTCCCAGTGCTTAAAATTCCTTTGACGGATTTAGTTTTTCATGATTTCCGTGAATATTCAAGAATTTCATTAGAAACAGTTGGTTCAGCAGGACTAAATTCCTCCTATAATATGGCTACTTTATTCGGCGGAATTTATCAAGCTGTTGGAATTGCAACTCCATTATATTTCTTCTTTCTGGGAGTTATTGGTAGTAGGTTGTATATAGCTTTTAAAAGAAGACACCCTTTTGGAATTTTGTTTTACCCCATCTTTTATGCCTCTGTAGCATTTTGGATGATAGATGTTAATGTGTTTTTTTGTTTTTCTCTCATTTTATAATATCATATATAGCTTTTGCAGTTATCCTTATTTTATATAAAATAATCGCTTCACTAACAAACGAAAGGGTTGAGCTAAAATGAAAACTATGGCAATATATGTAACCTACAACCCGGATATTGAGCTTTTAGCTAAATCTATTGAAAGTATATATCACCAAGTTGACAAGATTTATGTTGTTGATAATACACCTGGTGGTTGTAAAGAATTGGAAAGGTTTGCAAAATTAGAAAATATAGAAGTAATTTATCTTCTGGATAATTTTGGTATTGCATATGCTCAAAATGTGGGGATTAAAAAAGCTTTGGAAGAAGGTGCAGACTATATTATGCTCTCCGACCAAGATACAGTATATCCTGAGAACTATATAAAAGAGATGTTGAAGGGTTTTTCCTATGATGAAAAAGTTGCAGCTGTTGCTCCAAGGTTTGTGGATATAAATAAAGGTGCGGATTCTTTCTTTATAAGACCGGACTCATGCTTATTTAAGAAGTTTTATCCAAAAGATGGACTCCATGAAATCATGTTTGCCATAGCCTCTGGTAAAATTATTAAAAGTGAGCTTTTAAAAGATATAGGATTAATGATGGAAGAGCTTTTTATAGATTGGGTAGATGTAGAGTGGTGTTTGAGGGCAAGAAAAAAAGGCTATAAAATTATTGGAAACGCTGATGTTATTATATACCATGGACACGGCTCAGGTTTTAAAAAAGTTTTATTTAGAAAAATTACATTAAAAAGCCCTTTAAGACAGTACTATTATGTCAGAAATGCTTTTTATCTAGGATTATACTCTAACAATCTAAGCTTTGTATGCAGGTTGGTTCACCTTTTAAAGTCTATAAGATATATGATAGCTTACCCCCTTTTAGCCAAACCGCATCTTACCAATCTTAAATATTGTCTCCTTGGCTTTTGGCACGGAATTACAAAGAGATTAGGAAGGTTAGAATGACCCACCTTTACGGCTCTATTGTACTTTATCACAACAAAAAAGAGCAAGTGTTAAAGGCTATAAATAGCTTTCTTAATACTGAGCTAAAGGTTAAGCTATTTTTAGTAGATAACTCCTCTGATGATAGTTTGGAAGATCTTAAAAAAAATAGACCCAAGAATAGAATACATCTTTAACAACGCAAACCTTGGCTACGGGAAAGCTCATAATATAGCTATTAGGAGGTCCATAGAGGATAATGTGCCATACCATCTTGTGCTAAATCCTGATGTTTATTTTGAAAAGGGAGTTTTGGAAAAGCTTTATGAATATATGGAAAATCATCCAGATGTGGGGAATGTTATGCCAAAAGTGGTTTGCCCAGATGGGTCTATCCAGTATTTATGCAAGCTTCTCCCAACGCCAATAGACCTATTTGTTAGAAGATTTATTCCTTTCAAATCCATAAAAGAAAAATTAAACTATAACTATGAACTTAGATGGACAGGATATAACATAGAGATGAATGTACCATTTCTCTCAGGCTGTTTTATGTTTTTAAGAGTTTCTGTGCTAAAAGAAGTGGGTCTTTTTGATGAGAGATTTTTATGTATGGAGAGGATACGGATTTAAATAGAAGAATACACAGGAAATATAAAACTATGTTTTATCCTTACTGCACTGTGGTACATGAACATGGTAGAGAATCTTATAAAAGCTTTAAAATGCTTAAAATTCATGTAATTAATATGGCAAAATACTTCAATAAATGGGGATGGTTTTTGACAAAGAAAGAGATAGAATAAACAAAAAGGCCATAGAGGAGATAAAAAGGTCCTTAGGTATTACGTAAGATCTAAACAAACCCTTTCTAACTCCTCTCTCCACTCTCTAATCTCTATATCCAGCTCTTTGCTTATCTTTTCATTGCTCATAGCTGACCATCTTGGCCTTTTGGCTGGTAGGTTAAAGTCCGATTGGTATGCTGGGTAGATAAACTTGTTTATGCCCTTTAATTTGAAAAACTCTTTGGCCCACTCATACCTTGAGGCATAGCCAGAGTTGGTAAGGTGATAAAGGCCCGTTAGCTCCTTTGAAATAGCCTTTAGGGAGACCTCCACTATGGTGGTAGTAGAAGTAGGCACAGAAAACTCATCGCAAGCTACCTTTAAAATGTCATTATTTTTGGACCACTCAAGGAGTTTATAGAGGAAGTTTTGGCTTCCGCTTCCGTAGACCCAGCTAACTCTAAGGATAAGATAGTCTTCAAGAGTGTTTCTTATGACCTCTTCTCCCAATAGTTTGGAAAGAGCATATTTATTCAAAGGGTTTGGAGTGTCCTCTTCTGTGTATAGGCCTTCCTTTTTTCCATCAAAAACATAGTCGGTAGAATAATGAACAAGCTTTGCCTTCACTTCCAAAGATGCCAAGGCAAGGTTATAAACTCCCTGCACATTTACCTTGTAAGCACTATGAAAGTCTGTTTCAGCCTTATCCACATAATTGTAGGCTGCACAGTTTAAAATCACGTGGGGCTTGTATTCTCTTACCACCTTTATAACTTCCCAAAAATTGGAAATGTCCAAAGTATTCCTATCAAGGGCAAGAAAGTCTGCCTTTACACTTCCTAAGGCTTTTATAAACTCCTTGGCAAGCTGCCCTTTGGCACCTGTGATTAGGTACTTCAAGAGTACACCTTCCTCCAGAGGTTTTTAAGCTCCTCTTCCTTCTCTTGGACCCAGTCTAAGTGATTTAGATAAAAATCTACGGTAAGCCTTAGGCCTTCTTCAAAGTCTGTTTTTATGCTAAAACCGAGCTCTCTTTTTATCTTTTGGCTGCTCATCCTGTACCTAAAATCATGCCCTGGCCTGTCCTTTACAAAGGAAATAAGGTCCTCTGGCTTTCCAAGGATCCTTAGAATGGCCTTTACCACCTCTAAGTTTTCCTTTTCTATGCCGCTACCAAGGTTATAAACCTCTCCTACCTTTCCCTTTTCCATAACAGTCAAAACACCTTCCGCACAATCTTTTACATAAAGCCATTCCCTTCTATTCTTCCCTGTGCCATATACTGGTATAGGTTCGTTCCTTATGGCCTTTAGGATTACCACTGGTATAAGCTTTTCTGGATACTGCCATGGTCCATAATTGTTGGAAGGCCTAACTGTAATAACCGGTAGGTTATAGGTTCGGTAGTAGGCTCTTCCAAGCATGTCTGCAGAGGCTTTGGAGGCAGAGTAGGGTGAGTTAGGCCTAAGGCAAGAATCTTCCGTAAACTCGCCTTCCAAATCTTCCAGCTCTCCATAGACCTCATCGGTAGATATGTTTATAAACCTTTCCACTTCAAACTTTTTTGAAAGGTCAAGTAAGTTAAAGGTGCCTTCCACGTTGGTTTTTATAAAGGATAATGGGTCTAAGATGCTTCTGTCTACATGACTTTCTGCCGCAAAATGCACCACCATATCTGGCTTTTCTTCCCTAAAGACCTTTTCCAAACTCTCCCTGTCTGTTATATCCACCTGAAAAAACTTTATATGTTTTATCACATCTTCAAGCCTTCTTAGGTCTCCTGCATAAGTTAGCTTATCCAAAGCCAAGATATCATATCCCTTCTCCAAGGCCACCTTTACAAAATGACTTCCAATAAAGCCTGCTGCTCCTGTAATAAGCACTTTTTTCAAAGTAGGTCCTCCTCTTTTAAGTCTTTAAGATAGGGCAATCTCTTGTCCTTCTCCGAAAGGATCAAAAGGTTTGGGTCCTTTATGGGCCAATCTATGGCAAGGTCTGGGTCATCAAACCTTATGCCTGCATCATGCCCGGGAGAGTATTCTGAGTGGGAGACCTTATAGATAACCTCTGCATAATCGGATAGGACCAAAAAGCCATGGGCAAAGCCTGGGGGTATCCAAAGCATAAGCTGGTTTTCTTCCGAAAGCCTAATGCCAAACCACTTCCCAAAGGTTTTGCTTCCCTTTCTAATATCCACAGCCACGTCAAATATCTCACCTTTAACACACCTTACCAGCTTTCCTTGAACCTTTGGCTTCTTTTGATAGTGTAGCCCTCTTAAGGTACCTTTAACAGAGGCTGAATGATTATCTTGTAAAAACTCCACCTCTATTCCATTTTTGTAAAACTCTGACCTTTTGTAAAACTCCAAGAAAAAGCCTCTCTCATCCCTAAAGACCTTTGGCCTTATTAAAACCAAGCCCTCAAGTTCAAGCCTCTCAAACTCAAAGGGCATGCTCTTCCTCCACAAGCTTTATAAGATATCTTCCATAATCTGTTTTTGAGAGAGGTTTTGCAAGCTCAAGAAGCTCCTCTTTACTAATCCATCCGTTCCTGTAGGCTATTTCTTCCAAGCAACCTATCATAAGCCCCGTTTTGTTTTCAATGGTGGAAACAAAGTGGCTTGCTTCCAAAAAGCTATCATAAGTTCCTGCATCAAACCAAGCAAAGCCCCTTCCAAGGGTCTTAACCTTTAGCTCTCCTATGTTTATGTATTCCTGAAGAACAGAGGTTATCTCAAGCTCTCCCCTCTCGGAAGGCTTTACCCTTTTGGCAAACTCTACAACCTTTTTGTCAAAGAAGTAAATGCCTATAACCGCAAAATGGGATTTGGGATGCTTTGGCTTTTCTTCTATGCTTATAACCCTTCCCTTTTCATCAAACTCCACAATACCAAACCTGTGAGGGTCTTTTACATAATACCCAAAGGTATAGGCACCAGTCTTGCCCTCTTCCACCTCCCTTTTTGCCTGATCAAGCTCCTTCCATACATTGTGTCCATACAAAAGGTTATCACCAAGTAAATACATAACATTGGAGTCTTTTATAAAATCCTCTGTAAGGATCAAACCCTCTGCAAGGCCGTTAGGCTTTTCTTGAAAAACATAGCTCACATTTAACCCAAGCCTTTGAAGAACTTCAAAAAGCTTTAAAAACATAGGCTCATCTTCCGGGTTTATCACAAAGACAATATCCCTAATCTTTAAAAGCATAACTAAGGAAATGGGATAATAGATCATGGGCTTGTTGTAAATGGGAAGAAAATGCTTGTTTATAAGCTTTGTGGTTGGATATAGCCTTGTGCCACTTCCCCCTGCAAGGATAACAGCTTTCATATCATACCCCACTATTTTTCTGTTTTAAGCCAATCATAAAACAAAGATATAAATATGCTTAAAAGAAAGGCGGAAAAAGTGGAAAGAAAGACTATTTTAAACCTTTTGGGAGAATATGGCTCGTAGGGCGTTTCTGGCATGCTGGTGATTATAAGATAGTTAATATCTTTGCCCGGTGAGTAAAGCTGGTTGATTCTATTGTTTACTTCTTTTATGAGGGCAAGGTTAAACTTGGCTGCAACCTCGGGAGAAGAGTGAATTACTTCAATCTTTATGCTTCCATCCTTTTTATCAACATCTGCTTTTATCTTAAATTCTTTTTCAAGTTGCTCTAAAGGCGATTTATACTTGAAAGAATTATAAAGGCCTAAGGATTTTAAAACAGAGATGGCTACATCTTCACTGTTGAAGTAGGGTAGTATAATGTTTGTATTGACTTCAACGTTAAGGTTTATAATAGTGTTATTGCTATATTCTTTAAGGATGTCTTTTAGCCTACTTATTCCCACCTTTTTAAACTCCATTAAATTTGGAACCACACTTGACTGAGATTTGTATTTGGGTTTAATCATATTTACCACCACCGTAGAAGCTATGAAAGCAAAGACGGTAAAAATTAATATAAAGGCCTTATACTTCCAAAGCTTTAATAAGAGTTCTCTTAGGTCTATCTCTTCGTTTAGGTTTTTTCCCTCCATGGTTGATAGATATTATAAAGCACTCCTACCTTATAATTTTACTCCATGTGTGGAATAATAGGCTATGTGGGGTCCAATCCTGCCCTTTTGGTGCTACTGCAGGGGCTTGAGAGGCTTGAGTATAGAGGGTATGATTCTGCCGGTGTGGCTCTCATAGAGAACGGGAGCCTCTATGTGGAGAAGAAGGTGGGAAAGATAAGGGAGCTGGTGAGAAGCCTGTGGGGGAAGGAGCTGAAGGCTGTGGCTGGCATAGGGCATACCAGATGGGCTACCCATGGTGAGGTCTGCGAGCTAAACGCTCATCCTCACACAGATAATAGGGGGGAGTTTGCCGTTGTACACAACGGCATTATAGAAAACTACAGAGAGCTAAAGGAGGAGTTAGAAAGGCAAGGTGTGGAGTATAGGTCCCAGACGGACACGGAGGCCATAGTGCATCTTATAGCCCTAAATTACGATGGGGACCTCCTTAGGACGGTTTTAAAAGTTATAAAAAGGCTAAAGGGAGCTTACGCCTTTGCCGTCATATCCACAAAGGAGCCAAACAGGATTGTGGCCGTAAGGTATGGAAGCCCTCTGGTGGTGGGTGTGGGAAAGGGTGAAAACTTTATAGCCTCGGACATACCAGCCCTCTTGCCCTTTACAAGGACCGTTATACCCTTGGGGGATGGTGAGGTGGTAGATTTAAGGCCCGATGGCTTCTTTATATACGATTTTGAGGGGAACCTACTTACAAAGGAAGTCATGCATATCGCTTGGGATGTTATCTCTGCAGAGAAGGGAGGCTTTAAGCATTTTATGCTAAAGGAGATCTTTGAACAGCCAAGGACCTTAGGAGATACCATAAAAGGCTACATATCCAGAGATTATGAGATGCCCATAAACCTTAAGGATTTTAGGCGTGTGCTTGTGGTGGCCTGCGGCACCTCCTACCATGCGGGCCTTGTAGGAAAGTATTGGATTGAGAAGTATGCCAAGGTGCCGGTGGAGGTGGTTTATGCCTCTGAACTAAGATACTCGGACAGCCCTGTGGACGAGAGGGACTTAGTGCTTGCCATATCTCAGTCGGGTGAGACTGCGGACACGAGGTTTTCTGCCCTTGCCATGAAGGAAAGGGGTGCCACTCTTTTGTCCATAGTGAACGTGATAGGGAGCGCCCTTGACAGGGAGTCGGATTACACCCTTTATACCCATGCTGGTCCAGAGATAGGCGTGGCGGCTACAAAGACCTTTACGGCCCAGTTGGCCGTGCTTTATGCCCTTGCCATAAGCCACTCGGAAGAAAGACAAAGCCTGATGGACGGCCTTTTAAAGGTGCCACACCTTGTGGAAGAGGTGCTATCCGATGCGGAGGCAATAAGAAGCTTAGCTCTAAAGTATGCCGATTACAAGAATGTGCTTTATCTGGGTAGGTATTTGAGCTATCCCGTTGCCCTTGAGGGGGCTTTAAAGCTCAAAGAGATCTCCTACATACACGCTGAGGGCTACCCTGCGGGGGAGATGAAGCATGGGCCCATAGCCCTTATAGATGAAAAGACTCCTACGGTAGCTGTGGCACCAAAGGACAGGGTCTATGAAAAGATCCTTTCCAACATAGAGGAGGTTTTGGCAAGAAAGGGGAAGGTCTTGGGAGTGGGCTTTAAGGGTGATGAAAACCTCAAAAGGCTTTGCACAGACATCATAGAAGTTCCTCCCATTGAAGAGGATCTCACTCCCTTCTTGACCGTAGTGCCTCTGCAACTCTTTGCTTACTACATAGCGGACTACCTTGGCCTTGATGTGGACCAGCCAAGGAACTTGGCAAAGACGGTCACCGTTGAGTAAATCTAAGGAACATAGAGGCCCGGGTAGGATCCTATTAGCTTTCCCTTCTCGTCAAAGAGGTAGGTGGAAGGCAAAAAGGTTATGGGAAAGTGGTCGTTGAAGCGCACCTCCGTATCAATAAGCGTGATAAACTTTGGCTCAATCCCTATGTCCTTGTAGCTCTTTATCACATCCTCTCTTTCCATGGCTACAGCGTAGGAGATGATGGTGTAATCTTTCTTCTCTTCTGTAATCTGGTTTAGCCTTCTTAGATCCTTTGAGTGGCCGGCGCAGGTCCTACTCCACACATAAAGGAGCACCTTTTTGCCCTTATAGTCCGAAAGGTAGACCTTTTTGCCCTCAAGGGTCTTCACCTCTATTTTGGGAAGAGTGTCCTTGGAACAAGATATAAAAAGGAGGGAGAGGAGAAGGAGCAAATACTTAAACACGGGCAAGGATCTTTTCTTTGAAGTCTGCAAGGGTTGGCTTTATGTGAATGGTCTCCTTAAGGTGGTTGTCTAAGACCTCCATGGTTTTGTAGCCGTTGCCTGTAATGTAGACTACCACCACCTCATCCCTTCTGAAGGCACCCCTTTGAGCAAGCTTTTTAAGCACCGCAATGGTGGTGCCACCTGCTGTTTCTGTAAATATGCCTTCCGTCTCCGCAAGGAGCTTTATGCCTTCTATGATCTCCTCATCGGTGGCCGTCTCCCAATCTCCTTTGCTTTCCTTTGTTGCTTGAAGGGCGTATATGCCGTCGGCCGGATTTCCTATGGCTATGGACTTGGCTATGGTGTTGGGCTTTACAGGCTTTATAAAGTCCCTTCCTTCCTTCCATGCCTGAGCTATGGGAGAGCATCCCTCCGCCTGGGCACCGTAGACCCTTGTCTTTACCTCATCTATTAGGCCCACCATGGCCATCTCCTTTAGGCCCTTCCATATTTTGGTGATAAGAGAGCCTGAAGCTGCTGGTGCTACCACCGCATCCGGTGCTCTCCAACCTAGCTGTTCCACCACCTCAAAGGCTAGGGTTTTTGAACCTTCCGCATAGAAGGGCCTTATGTTTATGTTGACAAAGGCCCAAGGAAGCTCATTGGCTATCTCTGAGCATAGCCTGTTTACATCGTCGTAAGTGCCTTCCACAGCCACCACGGTGGGAGCAAAAACTAAGCTTCCGTATATCTTTTGGGACTCAAGGTTTGCTGGGATAAAGACAAAGCAGTTCAGACCTGCCTGTGCGGAGAGGCTTGCTACCGAGTTGGCAAGGTTTCCAGTGGATGCACATGCTGTAGTATCAAAACCAAACTCTATGGCCTTGGATATGGCAACGGAGACTACCCTGTCTTTGAAAGAGAGGGTGGGATGGTTTACCGAATCGTCCTTTATGTAAAGGTTTTCAAGGCCCAAAAGCTTTCCAAGGTTTTCCGCCTTTTTCAGCGGTGTAAAGCCCGCGTGAAAGCCCACCCTTGGCTCTTCCACGGGTAAAAGGTCTATATACCGCCATAGGCTCTTTGGACCTTCCTCTATCTTCTTCCTGCTTATGTTCTTCTTTATCTCCTCATAGTCGTACTTGACCTCAAGAGGGCCAAAGCAGTATTCACATACATGGATAGGCTCTATGGGGTACTCTCTTCCGCACTCCCTACACTTGAGAGCCAGGGCCTTTGCCATTCTACCACCTCCAAAAGAATCTGGAAAGAATTAAGATTATAATATATGCCACTACTTAATAAGTCCAAAAAGCTTTGCTATAAACTCCAGGGTCTCCTTGTTTAAAAAGATTATGGCAAATAGGAGGATTAAAAACAAGATGGTGAATTTTCTGTCAAGCTTAAGGATTTCATTTTCTATCTTTGCTTCAAGCTCTGTTTTTAAGGTCCTCATCTCCTGCCTTAAGGCCTCTATTTCTTGCTTTATTAGCCTTATCTCTCCATAAAACTCCGCCTTTGTTATAAGCTCTTTCGTAAGCTCCTCTTTTAACTCTAACTTTTTCTGTATTGCTACTTCTTTGGCTTTATCTTCTATACTTTCCAAAGCAATCTCAATGGCCTCTGCCACTTTTTTAGCTTCTTCCTTTCCAAGTTTTTCTTCCAACAGCTGTAATACTTCAACGGTCAAGTGTGGCATAGTTAAAATTTTAGACAAAAAACCTATTAATGGCAAGGAATAGCGGTTTATAATATATGCTAAATGAAAAACAGGGAACTCTTTGAGAAGGCAAGGTCTCTTATGCCGGGGGGCGTCAGCTCCCCTGTGAGAGCCTTTAAGGCTGTAGGTGGGGACCCTATCATAGTCTCAAGGGCAAAAGGCTCAAGGCTTTGGGATGTGGAAGGAAAGGAATATATAGACTTTCTCATGTCTTGGGGCCCTCTCATCTTAGGCCATGCCCATCCCAAAGTTGTGGAAGCGGTAAAAGAACAATCTCAAAAGGGGCTTTCCTATGGCCTTACAAATCCTTATGAGATAGAGCTTGCGGAGCTTGTGGCCTCTTGCATGCCCTCTGTGGAGATGGTAAGGTTTGTCTCTTCTGGCACGGAGGCCACCATGTCCGCCATAAGACTGGCAAGGGGCTATACGGGCAAAAAATATGTGGTGAAGTTTGAAGGCTGTTATCATGGGCATGGTGATGCCCTTTTGGTGAGTGCTGGGTCTGGTGTGGCCACCCTTGGCATTCCGGGAACTCCGGGAGTGCCGGAAGAGGTAGCAAGGCTCACTCTTGTGATACCCTATAACAACACAGAGGCCTTAGAAGAGGTCTTTAAAAGGTATGGGGAAGATATAGCCTGCGTGATAGTGGAGCCTGTGGCTGGGAATATGGGTGTGGTCCTTCCAAAGCCGGGCTTTTTGGAGGCCATAAGGGACCTAACTAAAAGGTATGGTGCTCTATTTATCTGCGATGAGGTCATTACCAACTTTAGGCTTTCTAAGGGTGGGGCCCAAGAGGTTTTTAACGTAGAGCCGGATATTACATGTATGGGGAAAATACTTGGTGGTGGTATGCCCTTGGGAGCATACGGTGGAAGAAGGGAGATTATGGAGAAGGTGGCACCAGAGGGGCCTATCTATCAGGCAGGGACACTTTCGGGCAATCCCCTTTCCATGGTGGCTGGCCTTGCCACCATAAGGGAGCTTCTAAGCCTTGACCCATACCAAGAGCTAGAAAGGCTAACAAGGAAGCTCACAGATGGCATCTCCAAAATATTATCGGACAAAGGCATAGCCCACCGCATAAACCAGATAGCCTCCATGTTTACAGTCTTCTTTACAGACAGAGAGGTCTATGACTATGAAAGTGCAAAAAGCTCAAATACAGAGCTCTTTGGAAGGTTCTTTAGGGCCCTGCTGAAGGAAGGTGTTCTCATACCACCCTCTCAGTTTGAGGCATGGTTTTTAAGCACGGCTCACCAAGAGGAAGATATTGACCTTACCCTTGAGAGGATAGATAGGGCAATAAGGTCACTTTAATAGCTCAGAATAGACATAGTAGTTGTAAAGCACCCTCTTCACATAGTTTCTAGTTTCCGCTATTGGCACCGTTTCTATAAAGAGATAGACATCTTCTGTGCTGTTCCAGTCTTTCACCCTTGTGGGGCCGGCGTTGTAGCTGGCAAGGGCCCTAACTAAGTCTCCATTCCACATATCAAGCAGATATCTAAGGTAGGCCACTCCTAAAAGTATGTTGGTCTCCGGATGAAAGAGGTTTTTTATCCTTATTCCCTCCCTTCTTGCCACATACTGGGCTGTGCCATCTAGGAGTTGCATAAGGCCCTTGGCGCCCGCGACGGAGATTGCATAGGTGTCAAAGAGGCTCTCCTGCCTCATAACCGCGTATATTAAAGCTGGACTAATGCCGTAGGTGTTAGAAGCCCTTTCTACTATATCCCAATAGGGCTTTGGAAAGGCTACCGCACTGTATACAAGGCTGCCATAGCCGTATTTTCTAGTGGCAAGCCTGATGGCAAGGTAGGTGTCAAGCTTTGATAGGGCAAGGATATCGGAGGAGGTCATCTCCCTTATCCTTTTGAAGGCCTCAAGCCTTGCATACTCTGGAAAGCCGGCAAGCCATATTGCCCTTATAATACTCGCAGTTTTTGGAAAGCTCTCATCCTCCATCACCACCCTCATGGCCTTGCTGGCTACAGGAAGGCCAAGCATGGCGCTGGATACCGCATAGTAAAAGCCATTTCCATT
Organism: Candidatus Pampinifervens sinense; assembly: GCA_037927135.1. Lineage (GTDB taxonomy): Bacteria > Aquificota > Aquificia > Aquificales > Aquificaceae > Pampinifervens > Pampinifervens sinense. The sequence continues at coordinate 302,570 of JAXSPP010000001.1, forward strand.
GGATGCCTTTATAAGATACTCGTTGGCTCTCTCTTTGTCTATCATAAAGGCGCTCTTGTAGGCCCAAAAGTAGCTGGCAGACCTCTCTTCCTTATCCCTTGTGTATTCCAAGGATCTAAGGAAGCTCTCAAGGGCTTTTGAATAGTCCCCTAAGGCATAGTAAGAAAGCCCTAAGTTAAACTCCCTCCTATAAGATGGTTCCATGCGAGAAAGGTAATCAATAGCACACCCATAGTTCTCCCTTGTCAAACACTGCCTACCCATTCTAAAAAGGGCATCGGACAAAAGCCTTTTATCTTGAAGTGTAGAAAGTATCCTTTCGCTTTGATCTTTTTGGCCTAGCTCAAAGTAGAGGACCGCAAGGTCCGCCTTTGCCCTTTCATCTTCACATCTTTCAAAGACCTCTAAAGCCTTCTCCCTTTCCCTAAGAGATAGATAAGACCTTCCAAGCATGTAGCATACTTTACTCAATTCCAAAGGCTCTAAAAGGCTTATCACTTCTTTGTAATACCTTCTTCTGAAGAGCTCTTCCGAGGCACTTAGGGCCTCCTCTGGGTTAAGCCTTAGCTGTGGTATAAACTCTCTGAAAAGCACAGGGTGCTTTAAAAAGCCCTCCCTTGGGTCAAGGCCAAACTCCTTCCAAAGATTGATATATTCTTCTCTGTATTGTGGGCTCAAATTCTTCGGATTTATATCCTTAATTAGCCTTTTGGCCTCTTCCTCCCTTCCCTTAGACTTTTCCAGCTTTGCCAAAAGGAGCATAAGGTCATCTTTAAAGACTGCATCGGGGTAATCCTTTAGTATCCTGTAGGCTATGGAAGGGTCTGAGGTCTGTTTGAATTGAATAAGAAACTCATACTCTTTTGGAAGTTGGGCCAAAGCGTAAAGGAAGGCAAAGAGTAAAAGCAGTATGGACATGCTATCTTATGTAGATGATTATGAGGAGTATGAGGATGCTCAAAAGCAGGTTTATGCCTATGAGGTTGGGAATGTGGGAAAGCTTACCTCTTCTAAATAGGAGAAAGTAAATGTAGGAAAAGACTATAACCATAAGGCCAAAGAGGAAAAGCTTTATGTGAAAGAGAGGATTGTCCGAAAAATCCTTTCTGTAGCCATGCCATAGGCCCATGCCGGTGAGGAAAAGCACAAGTATGGAAAGCCAAACGGCCAGGAAAAACCTATGGAATACCTGTTTTAAAAACTTACCTCTTTGCTCTTCTTGTGTTATCTCTTTTAAAGAAGGCCTCAAAAAGAGCAGGCTGTATATCATTCCCCCTATCCACACTATAGCAAAGAAAAGGTGCAGGAAAAGAAGGCTCTTAATCATTGTTTGCACTCTTTTTAATCTTTATAACTTGCACCTTACCTTGGGCTATGTCTTCTATGGCTTGGAAGGTCTTTTTTATTAGCTCACCTCTTGCTCTGTCTCTGATGAATATATCATCTCCCCTTTCAAGGAGCTGTTTTACCCTCTTTGCCGCCGCATGCACAAGCTCATACCTAGAAGATACCTTTTTAAGAGCCTCTTCTATATTTGGCCTCCTGCTCATACCAAGACCTCCTCTATTATATTATAAGCACCTTGTATTCTGCCTTCTCATGTAAAGATTTTAACCTCTCAGGAAGCCTTGAGAGCTCCTCCATAAACACTTCTCTTATCTCCTTAAGGCTTGGGAGCCTCTTTATAAGGCTTCCTTCCTTGCATACCATCTCCACAAGGCCCCCTTCCCTGTAAGGCACCACCTCATCGTAGGCCATAAGGCCATCCTGGTAGTGTCTTATTACCTGTCTCTTGTATGGAAAGGTGGCCTTTCCTGGGCTTAGCTTAAACTTGGGCTTTCCCTCATACTCTACAAGCTTGTAGGCTATGTCCAGATAGGGTGCGTCTGAAGAGGTCAAAAGCTTTGTGCCTACACCAAAGGCATCTATGGGCGCAGACCTGGAGAGCCACCTGTCTATATCCATCTCATCCACCCCTCCGCTGACAAGGATCTTCACATCCCTAAAGCCTTCCCTATCAAAAATCTCCCTCACCTCTTTGCTTAGCTCCTCCACATCCCCGCTGTCAATGCGTACACCAACTACTTTTATGCCTTCCTTCATAAGCCTTAGGGCCTTCTTTGCCCCCTCAATGGTGTTATAGGTATCTATGAGAAGCACCGTCCTGTCTGGAAAGCTCTTGGCAAAGGCCCTAAAGGCCTCTTCCTCCTCTTCAAAGACCATGACAAAGGAGTGGGCCATGGTTCCAAAGACTGGGATGGAGTACTTCATGCCCGCAAAGAGGTTGGAAGTGCCAGAAAAGCCCGTTATGTAGGTTGCCCTTGCCGCATAAAGGCCCGCATCAAGGCCATGGGCCCTCCTCAGACCAAAGTCCACAAGGCCCTTCCCCCTTCCAGCTATATAGCATCTTGCTGCCTTTGAAGCTACAAGAGTGTTGTAGTGTATAAGGTTTATAACAATGGTCTCAAGTATCTGCACATCGGGCAAAGAACCCTCCAGCTGAACTATAGGTTCATTCTGGAATATGATCCTTCCTTCGCCTATTGCGTAGAGGTTTGACCTAAAGCTATACTCTTTTAAATAGTCTAAAAACCAATCTTTGAAGATGCCAAGGGATTTGAGGTATTTTAGCTCTTCATCGCCAAAGCGAAACTCTGATAGGGCTTCAAGGAGAGGTTCAAGCCCGCAGGAGACCAAAAAGTTCCTGTTTTCTGGAAGCTTTCTGACAAAGAGGCTAAAGACTGCCCTGCCAGTCTTTCCTATCTCAAGGTATGTTTGGGCCATGGTAAGCTCGTAGAGGTCTGTAAAAAGGGACTTAAAGGGCATGAATACTATTTTACTTGATTAAACCCAAAAGCCTTGCTATGAATTCTAAAGCATCCTTGTTCAAAAGGACCAAGGCTGAAAGCAGGATTATAAAAAGTATGGTGAATTTTCTATCAAGCCTTAGTATCTCCTTTTCCAACCTCAAAATCTCTTTTTCCAGCCTTAGTATTTCCCTTTCTATCTTTGCTTCAAGCTCTGCTCTCAAAAGTTGTATATCCGCTTTTGTTGCCAGCTCCTTAGTTAATTCTTCCTTCAGCTCTAACTTCTTCTGTAGTGCTATATCTTTGGCCTTTTCTTCTATTTCGCCTAAGGCCACAGTTAGATGAGGCATACCTAAATTATAATCTAAGCTATACAGAAAAATCCAAAAGCCTCAGAGTCTCTCCAGATAACCTATCCCTGTTTTCCCATGCCCAGTTTTGAAGCTCCCAAAGGCTTACCATAAGCTCCATCCTGCCCACAGACCTGTTATACTCTTTTACAAGGCTTGCAAGCCTTTTTGCCTCCTCTTCCGAAAGACCCAAATTGACCTTTCTGCTAATATACTCTTCAAGCCAAAACTTTAACCTCTCATCGCCAAGGTTTATTCCAAGGCCTTCCGCCTTCTTTAACAGCTCTTCCACTTTCTCCAAAGGTGCCACCTCTTTTAGCAAAAGGTAAAGCCTTAGCTTAAGGTAGTCCTTTACCCTTGACTTTAAAAGATTATCGCATTCAAAGGGGCTTCCCTTGGCATAAAGGATCAGGTTTTCAAATAGATGTTCGTAGCTCTCTTCAAACTCCACATCCTCTTTAAAGTATTCCATGGCCCAGCCCTTTAGTAGCCAGCCAAGCAAAGGCTGTGGAATCCTATCGGTGCTAAAATCTTTGAGGTCCTCCTCCTCATAAAACTCTTCTTCTGTCTCCTCATCCTTTAAAAAGACCCTCCAAGGCTCAAAGCCCTCCACCTTGTAATAAAACTTTCCAAGCCTTCCCTCCTGTGGTATAAGGTCGGAAAGCTCAAGGATCACTATGGACCTTATTAGGTCCCTCTCTGATACCACATGAGGTAAGACAAGCTTTTGCCAAACACCAAAGCCGTTGCCATAGACCTGCACGTTGCTTGGTGCATCAGAAAGGATGTCTAAAAAAGCTTTTTCTACAGACCTGTCGCCAAGTAGGTCTATGGCCCTTTTGGCAAAAAGAAGGTTTTTTACCGCCTCTATGCCCGATATGTCTGCAAAGAACCAGCCATCGGAAGAAAAAGCATAGCTCACATACTTGTAAGCGTAGAGTAGTCTAAGAAGCTTCCTCTTTTCCTCCGGGCTTACATGGCCCTTAAGATGCCTTTTGAAATAATCTTCCTTTGACCCTCCCATTAGGACCTCTACAAAGTCAAAGAGGGCCTCCTTTGGGTCAAGGGTGTGTTGAGAAAGAACATCAAAAAGCCTTTCCTTTACCTTGGACCTTAGGACTTCAAGGGCTTCCCTTAAAGGCTTTCTCCACTTTTGGTGCCAGCCTGGCTCTCCTCCCGTAGAACATCCACAGTCAGACCTCCACCTTTCCACACCGTGGGCACAGCTCCAAGAGGTGTATTCGTTTATATCCGCCTCACCCTCTGGATGTAGGCTTTCATAGACCTTTTCAAGGGTGCTAATGTTTGGATGGTTTTCCAAAAGGTAGGCAAGGCCCATCTCTCCAAACTTTTTGTGGTGGCCAAAGGTTTCACCATCAAGGGCTATAAGGGTTATGCCCTTCCTGTCCCTTGTTCTCCTTATTACCTCATCCATATGGTTTATCAGCTCTCCAAAGGCTATGCCATGGGACAGCTCTCCATCGTAGACAAAGATGTCTATGTGGCCCTCCGGAAGGTGGTGCCTCAGATAGTTGCCCTTTGTCTTTACCTGATGGGGTGCAAGGATGGTGTATTTTATGCCGTGTTTTACAAGGAGGGATAGGGTCCTTTTGTCTACCGCTAGCTCTGGAAGCCAAAAGCCTTTTGGCCTTCTTCCAAAGACCTTTTCAAAGGCCCTTATGCCCCAAACTATCTGAACCTCCCTGTCTTCCTCCGGGTCAAGGGGCAGTATGGTGTGGTTAAAACCGCTGGCTATTGCATTTTGGCCTGCCCTTTTTAGCCTTTCCACAAACCAAGGCCTTTCCTTCAAAAGCCAAGAGAGTAAGCTGTAGGTGAAGTCAAAGCTTATGCCCTGGTAGTTGTTGACCACCTTTAGGACCTTTCCATCCCTTGTATAATGGGCGTACATGTTGGGAAGGTAGGACTCTCTAAAGATCCTTTCGTTCCAGTTTTCAAAGGGCATGGCGGATGGCTCTGTAGGAACTAAGCCAAGGTATGGGTTTTCCCTAGGTGGCTGATGAAAATGGCAATGAACGCAGAAGAAGTTCATACCTCCACAAAGGCTCCCATCTTTTCAAACTTTTTTATCCTATCTTCCACAATTTCCTCCGGCTTTAATCTCAAGAGGTCCCTTAGGTGCCTCCTTAAGAAGAACTTTAAAATCCTTGCGCTCCTTCTGTGGTCCCAATGGGAGGCTCCAAAGGGCTCGGGAATTATCTGGTCTATCACTCCAAGCTTTAAAAGGTCTTGGGCTGTAAGCTTTAGGGCTTTTGAGGCCTCCTTTACCTTGCTTTGGTCCTTCCAGAGGATGGCCGCACAGCCTTCTGGCGAGATAACAGAGTATATGGCATTCTCCAGCATTAGAACTCTGTTGGCCACCCCCAAGGCAAGGGCTCCGCCAGACCCACCTTCACCTATGATAACCGCTATGGTAGGAACTTTTAAGTAGCCAAAGATATACAGGCTTTGGGCTATGGCTCTTGATTGCCCCCTCTCTTCCGCACCTATGCCCGGGTATGCCCCCGGCGTATCTATAAAGGTTATTATGGGCATGCCGTATTTTTCCGCCAGCTCTGCCACCCTTATGGCCTTCCTATAGCCTTCTGGGTGTGGCATGCCAAAGTTTCTCTCCATCTTTTCCTTTGTTGTCCTTCCCTTTTCTTGTCCTATTAGGGCCACAGGCATGTGGTCAAAGTAGGCAAAGCCGGCCATTATGGCCTTGTCATCCCCAAAACATCTGTCTCCGTGGAGTTCTATAAAGTTTTTGAAGATAAGGTTTATGTAGTCTATGGTGTGGGGCCTTTGGGGGTGCCTTGCAAGGAGAACCCTCTCCCAAGGGTCAAGCTTAGAATAGACCTCTTTTGCTTTCTTCTTAAACTCCCTTTGTAGCTTTCTTAGCTCCTTCTCCTTTTCTTTTTCTCCAAGGTCATAGAGCCTTTTTAGCTGTTCTATTTTTTGATAGAGCTCCTGGAGGTCCTTTTCAAAGTCTAAGAACATCAAAAAAATTATACCATGGTAGGCGCGGGCGGATTTGAACCGCCGACCTCTGGCGTGTCGGGCCAGCGCTCTGCCAGCTGAGCTACGCGCCTTTAGAGTTATAATTATAACATGCTATTCGTACTTTCTGCACCTTCCGGAACGGGCAAGACCACTGTGGCAGAAAGGTTGCTTAAAAGCTGTCCCGGTGTAAGAAGAATAATAACGGCCACCACAAGGTCCAAAAGGGAAGGGGAAGTGCATGGAGTGGATTACCTTTTTATAAGCTATGAGGAGTTTAAAGAGAAGATAGAGGAAGGCTACTTTTTGGAGTATGCGGAGGTTTACGGCCACTACTATGGCACTCCAAAGGACCAGGTGATAAGGAACGAAGAAGAAGGCGTAGACTCTCTTTTGGTCATAGATGTGCAAGGGGCAAAGAAGGTAAGGGAAACTTACAAGGATTCTATCCTCATCTTTTTGATGCCACCGAGCCTTGAAGAACTAAGAAGAAGACTGCTTACAAGGGGCTACGGCACAGAGAACTTGGAAAAGAGGCTAAGGAAGGCAGAAGAAGAAATAGCCTGTGCCAAGTACTTTGATTATATAGTGGTGAACGAGTTTATAGACAAGACGGTGGAAGCCCTGTGCCACATAATCAAGGCACAAAGGCATAAAAAGGAAAACTTCTTTAAAAGGCCTACCCTTTTGGATGAAGAGATTCTTAGAATTATAAAAGAGGGCCAGTGCCACACCTTTGAAAGATGATGGACATTGAAAAGGCTAAAGAGAAGCTAAGGGCTATGGGCTATGAAGGCATATACCTCTGGCAGGACCCACCGGGCACTTACTATGATTGGCACACTCACCCAGAGGACGAGGTGCGATACATTCTGGAGGGTGAGATGACCATAGGGACTGAGGAAGGGGTTTATCATCTAAAGGCTGGGGACCTATTAGAAGTGAAGGCTGGCACAAGGCATTGGGCAAAGACGGAGAAGGGAGTGAAGTATCTTTGTGGGAGTAGGAGATAATTAAAACCTTTTAGCCATATTTCTCCAGCCTTCCGTAGGTATAAACAAACTCTGCATCCACTTCCTTAGGCGCATCCTTTCTGTATTTGTTGACCGTATATACTATTACTCTGGCCCTATCTCTATTTAGATTAAGCACAGAATAGCCCCAGTTTTTCATATTGAGATGTTTTATCCAAGGGTTTTGTAGCATTTCTGCCCTTTCTACCTCTTCTATAGAAGTATAATTTGGCCAGTTTCTTTTCCACCAACCCATCTCTTTTGAATTAACAGAAGATATGGCTGGCGTCATAAACTCTGCACCAAGCACTTCCTTTGGCTCTTGATAGCTGTCTGGAATCTCCGCTATAAATGTAGCATGTCTGTCTCCGGTTGAGATTAGTAAGTTTTTCATGCCTTCCCTCTTTAAAAAGTCCAGTATTTTTTGCCTTTCGCCCGCATAACCATCCCAAGCATCCAAAGAACCAAACTTGCCATCCACAAGGCTTTGAGAAAACTGCACATCATTGCCCCAAACCTTCCAAACAAACTTATCTTCTTTTAACTTTTTCAAGAACCATCTTAGTTGGTCTTGGCCAAGCATGGTAGTCCTATACTGTTCTGCACAGCCGGGTGCACCATACTTTCCTCTGCAAGGCTGTTTGTCTCTGTAGCTTCTTCCATCGGTCATTATAAGATGGGCCAAGCTTCCTATTTTAAAGTCGCGGTAGATGGTTATCCATAGTAAGGGGTCTCTGTTTTGAAAGTTTGTCTTTACTCTGGCTGGTATATACTCAAGCCAAGCCTTTATGGAATCCAGCCTAAGCTGTAGCAATTTTTCCCTTTCTCTGATGGGATAGTCTCCAATCCAGTATTCCCTTTGGTAATTGTAGTAGTAGTCGTTTAGAAACTCATGGTCATCCCAAGTGTGCACAAAGGTATGCATGGCTCTGGCAAGTCTGATGTCTGGGTCGGAAAGGTAGGTTCTGTATAAGTATCTATAATCTTCCAAGTTTTGGACTATGTTTGACCCTGACGGAAGCTCCAAAAGCCTGCCCGCCACCCTTGGTGGGCCGTATATCTTTTCGTATATAAAGTCTCCCAGATGAACCACCAATTGAAGGTCCTCTTGGGCCATATGCCTGTAGGCTGTAAAGTAGCCATCGGCGTAGTTCTGGCATGTGGCAAAGGCTATGCTTATATCTTGTGCCTCCTCTGGAAGAGTTTTTAACCTTCCTATCATAGAAGGCACATCTGCATAAACAAACCTGTAGTAATAGGTTCTTCCGGGTTGCAATTTTCCTTCCAGGTCTATCCTTACCGTGTGGTCATCTTTGGATGATATGCGGTCCCATGGTAGTCTTCCAGAAAATACAAGCCTTTTGAAGTCCATATCTTCCGATATTTGTAGGATTAGGTCCTTTTTCATCCTTTCATGCACCTTTGGGTTTATACGGGTCCAAAGGATGGCGCCGGTGTGCGTGGGGTCTGCGCTTGCCACACCTTGAGGGAATACCTCCTCCGTATCCATGGAAAAGCTAAGGCGGTTCAAGGACAAAAGCATTAGGGTGGCAAGGCTACCTTCCAAGAACTCCCTTCTTGTGATCATATCTATCCTCCTCCAAGGCGGTAGTCTATTTCTATTTCAAGCTCCAAGGGGGCCTTTGGGGGTGGTGGAAGCTTGGCAAGGGACCTTAACATTCTTATGGTTCCTTCGTCCAAATACCTGCTTTGACTGCTCTTTATTATCCTTATATCTTCTATCCTTCCTTCCGAGTTTATCCTTAGCCTTACCACAAGAGTGCCTTCCTCACCCCTTCTTTTTGCCTCCTCTGGGTATCTTTTATTCCTCTCAATTATGGCCTTTACTTGACTGTAGTAGGCTATCATTTGGTCCTTAGACTCTTCCTTTTTGGCCGTTGGTAGCTCCCTTTTGACCTGTGGCCTCTCTACCTGCGCTTCTTTTTGAGGCTTCTCTTGGCTTGTTTCCTTCTCTTTATTTGAAGTGTCTTCTTTTGTTTCTTCTCTGGCTGTAATTTGTGTTTGGGCCTTTTCTGCTATGGGTATGGCCTCCTTTGGTGGTGCCACAGGCTCTTGTCTTACTTCCTGCTTTTGGGGAACATTTTTTATAACCTTTTTAACCTCCTGCCTTTTGGGTGGTGTTTTTTGAGGTCTTGATTCTTTTGGGTTTGTAGTCTCCTGTGTGGGTGGTAGGGTGAGGATGATCTCTACGGGCTTGGATCCACCACTTGGAAAGGTCATTTTGCTAACAGACATAAGCCAAGAGATAACAAAGGAAGAGAGGAGGGAAAGGCTTATGGAAAGAGCAAGGGCTTTGGGCCTGTCTTCTCTGAGGATCATTTATTGTCGCCCACGATGCCTATGTTGTATATGCCCGATTCCTTTATGGCATCTATAACCTCTATAACTTTTTGCAGGTTCACTTCCTTATCTCCCACTATTAGAACGGTGGCCTTTTCTTTATCTTGCACATTCCTTAGGTAGTTTTTGAGGGCCTGTAGACCCTCCTCCCTGTTTTCCAGAAGGACTCTTCCATCTTTGGATATATACACTTTGATAGGTTCTCTGAGGTCCTTCCTCTGCACCGTGGAAGAGGTAGGCACTTTTATCTCTTGTAGCATCATGGGAAAAACGTTTAGGGTATAGACCATGAAAAAGACCAACAAAAACAGCATTACGTCTATCATAGGTATTATTTGTATTTCTTCCTTCTGATGTTCCTCCTCCATAAGCAGTAAAAGTAAAGCCTTTTTATTCATTGCCTTCCTCCAAAAGGGACCTTAGAAGCTCAAGCTTTACTTCCTCTTTTATGGAAGATACTTTGGAATGGAAGAACTTGAAGAAGAAGTAAAACCAGAGGGACATGGCTATACCGAGGGCTGTGGCCCAAAGGGCTGTGCCTATGGCTGCGCTTATCTCACCTGCACCGCTCACACCTTTTGCGGCAAGCTGTTGAAAGGCTATTATAAGGGCCAATACGGTGCCCAAAAGGCCCACTATGGGAGAGACGGTGGCTGCAAAGTCCAAAAACCATAGCCTCCTTCTTATAGACTCTGCATGCTCAAGCCTTTTGTCCGCTGGACTGTTGGGCCTTCTTTTAAGCTGGAAGAAGTTCATAGCCACTAAATAGTTGCCAAAGGTGAAGATCAAAAGCATCAGTCCAAAAACTCCCTTATGGATAAGATCCAGCAACATGCTTAAAACCTCCCTCTTAGTCCTACAGAAAAGGTGAAGGGAGCGCCCACATAGTAGGTTCCAGAGGTTTCACCCGGCGATATCCTGCCTATGTACTTTTTATCCGTTAGGTTTATCACATCAAAGCAGAGGGTGAAGTTCTTTGTTATTCTTCTGTCCACAGAAAGGTTTATAAGGGTGTAAGAGCTAACCTTTTGTTTGTTGTCTACCGTTCCATACCTTGAGCCTATGTACTGCAAAGAAGGCCTTATATTAAAGCCAAATATTCTGTAATCTATGCCAAGCTTAAACATATGTTTTGGTGTGTCTGGAACTTGGTTGCCGCTTATACCACACACAGGATTGCCAGTAGAAAGGGTGGTGCAATCATCTTTGAATTCTGCCACGTTGTAGGAGTAAGAGCCATAAAGGCTTAGGTCTTTGAAGGGTTTTGCACCCACTTCCAGTTCAAAGCCGTAGGCCTTTACCTTTCCTGCATTCCTAAGGTAGACCAAGTTCGGGTCGTTGGGGTCTGCAATCCTTATAAGCCTGTTTTTGTAATCGGTGTAATAGATGGCTGGCACCACATAAAGCTTGTCAAAGTCAAAACGCACGCCAAGGTCGTAGTTAACCGACTCTTCCGGCTTTAGCTGGTTTATAACAAACTGGGCATCTACATTGTTTGGTATGGTGCCTATAAAGTTGGGTGGCACTCTGAAGTTTTGGGAGAAGGCAAAATATGGGTATATGTGGTCGGTGAGTTTGTAACCTACTCCAAAGTTAAACAACACCTTCCTGTAGGTTTTTGAGTAGGAAAGTCTTGGGTCCTTGGTGAGGTTTGGATGGTCAAATATATCATCCTCGGGCATGTAGGGAAGGCCTGTAGTGTTGTAGTTGGTAAATTCTCTCTTTACCTGTGCAAACCTTATGCCTGCGTTTATGTCAAGCCTGCCCAAAAGCTCGGGGGCTTCATAGAAGATGAAGGGTGTGTTAGTGGTGGTTATGGTCTTTTGGATATAGTTGTACCTAAAGCTGGGCGTGCCTAAGGTATTAATAAGCAGAGTGTAAGAGCCGTCGGGCTGTACCCTCACTGGGAAGGAGGGTTGCCACTGTTTTAGCTCTGCCCTCTCATACCAATAGCCCAAGGTAAACTCACCATAAGAACTTTTAAAGTTTAGGTTTAGGATGGCTCCGGGCCTGTCGGTGTAGTTAAAGGATTCTCTGAAGGCTATGTAGGTGTTGCCACCGCTTGTGAAAGTTGTGGCGCTTGTTCCACTTCCTCTTCCTATCCACATGTAGGGCTTAAAGGTAAGCTTTAGCCAGTTGGTTATATCAAGCTCTACGTTGGCCCTTAGCTGTTGGTTGTCGTAAGGGTTTTTGTAGAACTTGTAATAGGCTACGTTGTTGTCTCTTATGGTCTGGTTATTATGCACAAGGCCGTTTCCTCCGGGGAATATAAGGCTTGGGCTGTAATCAAACCTTCTGAACTGGTCCAAGTTTTGGGCCTGCTGGTAGTTTAGCCCTCTGTAGAAGTAGTTTAGCTGGGTGTTTTTGTCGTAGTAGAACTCCCAAAAGAGCCTGCCCAAGTTTTGGGTAATGCCTATGGTATAGTGGTCTCTAAAGTCTGGATGCTTGCCCGGCCCTTTCCACTTGTCCGCCTCCGTATGGGAGTAGGAGCCAAAGGCCCTAATACCAAAGGGTAGCCTACCCGTATCCACCCTGAAGAAATACTTTCTAAACTCGTTGGTGCCAAACTTTGGGAAGATGGTAATACCAAACTCGTTGGCGGGTGGCTTTGTCCTTATCCTTATGGCTCCTCCCACCTCTGTATAGAAGGGGCTCTTTTTGCTGACCGCACCCCTCTCTATGGTAATGCTCTCTAAGTTTTCTACGTCCGCATACTCGTGTGGGTATATGGCAAAGTTTCCAGAATCGTTTAGTGGCATATCATCTATGCTTATGCCTATCTGGGTGTTATCAAAGCCTCTGAGCCTAACGGAACCACCACCAAGGCCGTAGGCATCGTCCGTTTGAACGTTCAAGGAAGGTGTTAGCTCTATAGCTCTAAACACATTCACTCCGCCTGCGCCAGTACCCCTTTGAAGCTACTTTTCCTTTACCGTTGTCTCCGTCTTTGGCTTTGCCTTTTTCCTTTCCACTGGTATTTCAGGAGCCTCCCTTTCCTTTTCCTCTTGCACCTGTATTTTTATCCTTGGAGCCTCTTGAGCAATGGCCACACCCACACAGAAGATACCGCTCAGAAGCACAATCCTTTTTGTCATGGCAATCTACCTCCTTGTTGAAAGTTATTGTTTCTTCCCACATTAACCGAGCTTGGACTTAGGCCTATCATACAAGGGCTTCCGTCTTCTCTCTCAAGGCTTAGGGCCACATTTCCGCTAAAACCAAACTGGGGAGTGATGGTTAGGGTGGTGTTTGTACTTTGTCCTGCTTGCACACTCAAAGTGTTGGGGTTTAGGCTTATGCTAAAGTCTGGCTTGGGGTTCTCCAAAAGGGAGGAGCTCACTCCGCCAAAGCCTCCCCCACAGGAAGATACGAGCAAAGCAACGGTCAGAATAAACAAACTGTATATTACTCTAACCTAAACAAACTGTATATTACTCTAACCATGGCACACCTCCTACCTTTACCATAAGCATATCAACCTTTTGTTAAGACTGGGTTAAGGTTTGGTTAAGATTTTGTTAAGAGGCTTTTTGGTATAATTGAGCTTATATGCTTATAAAAAACCTTGACCTATGGCCCTACACCACCATACGCATAGGGGGCAAGGCTCTGTATTTTTGTGAGCCAAAGGACCTTGAAGAACTGAAGTATGCCATCTTTTTTGCCTTGGATAAATCCTTACCCATCTTTATCCTTGGCAGGGGTTCTAACACCATCTTTGGTGATTTTGAAGGTCTGGTTATAAGCATGAGAAGGTTTGAAGGCTTTGAGGTAAGGAGGGAAGGGGACCTTTTTTATATTACAGCCCAGGCTGGAGTGCTTCTTTCCAAGCTTGTGTCCTTTTCTTTGAAAGAAGGCCTTGAAGGCTTCTATAGGCTTGTGGGCTTTCCCGCCACCGTTGGTGGTGCCATAGCCATGAACGCAGGAGCCTTTGGCTATGAAATAAGCAAACATCTCAAAGAGGTGGTCTTTTTGGATTGGGAAGGGAGGCTTCAGAGGGCAAGGAAAGAAGAGCTTAGCTTTTCTTACAGGTCCTCTCCCTTTCCAGAGCTTGGGGTCGTCCTTGCTGGGACTTTTGTGGTGTCAAAGGCAAGGGGGAATATAGTGGAGGAATATAAGGCCATAAGGGAGAAGAGGGCAAGCAAACAGCCCTTAAACCTTCCCACCTGCGGGTCTACCTTTAAGAACCCGCCAGGGCACTTTGCCGGCAGGCTTTTAGAAGAGGTGGGGATGAAGGGCTACAGGGTGGGGGATGTGGCCTTCTCAGAAAAGCATGCCAACTTTTTGGTAAACCTTGGAAGGGGCACCTACCAGGAGGTGCTTAAAATAATCCAAGAGGCAAAGAGAAGGGTTTTTGAAAGCTTTGGTATAAGCTTGGAAGAGGAGGTAAGGCTAATTGAAAGTGGTTGTGCTTATGGGAGGAAGGTCCAGTGAAAGGGAGATCTCCTTAAAGAGCGGTCAGGCAGTCTTGCGGGCCTTGCAAGAACTGGGACATGAGGCCATAGCCTTGGACTTAGAAGAGGACCTTTGTGAAAAGTTAAAGGCCATAAGGCCGGACAAGGTCTTTATAGCCCTTCATGGCACCTACGGAGAAGACGGCAGGGTGCAAGGCCTTTTGGACCTTTTGGGCATTCCCTATGTGGGTTCTGGTGTGCTGGGAAGCGCCTTGGCCATGGACAAGGATATAACAAAGAAGGTCCTTTCCTTTCATGGCATTAAGGTGCCAAAATGGATATGCCTTAGGTCTCCGGAGGAAGGCTTTGAATGGAACACCTATCCTGCCGTTGTAAAGCCTGCAGACCAAGGATCAAGCGTGGGGCTTTTTGTGGTAAAGGATCAAAAGGAGCTAAAGGAAGCCATAGGTGAGTGCTTTAAACTGTCAAAAAAGGTGATGGTGGAAGAGTTCATTGAAGGTAGGGATTTTACCGTGGGCATCTTAAAGGGCCAAGCTTTGCCACCCATTGAGATAAGGCCTAAAAAAGGTATATATGACTACGAGAGCAAATATACAAAAGGCATGACGGAGTATATCTTCTCCGAGGAGGAGGAGCTAAACAGGGAGCTACAAGATATAGCCCTAAAAGCCCACCTTTACCTTGAGCTCAAGGACTTTTCAAGGGTGGATTTTAGGGTCTCAAGGGAAGGCACACCATACCTTTTGGAGGTAAACACCATTCCTGGCATGACAGAGCTTAGCCTCTTTCCTATGGCATGCCAAAGGGCGGGGATAGACTTTAAGAGGATGGTGGAAATGCTTCTATCTTAAAGAAAAAGTGCTATGCGATTGATAGGTTATCTAATACTTTTAGTGCTTGCTTTGTATTTTATCTTCCTAAAGCCCTATCTTTTGGCAAAAAGGATTCAATGGGAGGTAGAAGGCCTAAGCTTTAGCTTTGAAAGGGGTCTTACCTTCAAAAGCCTTCTTTTCTATTTCCCTTCTGGGGACATCACATTGCATCTTTTTATAAAAGAGGCAAGCTTTAGACCCTGGCAGTTTTACATAGGGGAGTTTAGCCTAATAGAAGTTTCAAAAACAGTTCCCGAAAAGCCCTTCGATTACGATTTTACAAACCTTATCAGGCTTGCAAAAAGGATAAATTTAAGGGTAGACAATCTTTATATTTCCACCAACTCCATACCTTACAGCGAGAGCTTGACCCTTTTTATACCAAGGACGGAGATAAGGTCGGGTAATGTCTTTTCTCAAGGTTGGACAAAGGCCTATTGGATGCACTCTCAAGACATTCATAGCCTTGAGGTGTATTTGGAAAAGGCCCATGTGGAAGGAGACAAGTTTATAGTTGATAGGGCAAAGGTTAAAAGCCATCTTTATTCCTTTGACCTTAAGGGCTTTTGGGAAGGGAAAAGAGGAGGCTTTAAGGCTTGGGGAAGGATAGATCCTGTAGAAGGAGAAAGCTACTCTGTGGGTGGTATAAAGCTTGACTTAGAAGGTCAAGTGGAATACACAAGGTTGAAGGTGGCCTTTTCTGGAAGGGTGGAAGGGCTTTTGGTAAAAAACAGAAGGGAGTATAGGGACCTTGGAATAGAAGGAGAATACCTTTGGAGTTGGAGGAAGGAAAATGCCTTGAAAGGTAGGCTTTGGAAGGCAAACACATGGCTTAGCTTTGACTATTCTTTGAAGGATAAAACCTTTGAGGGAAGCTTTGGTGGCATTGAGCTTGACGGCAAGCTTTTAAACGTAAAAAGGAATATCTTCTCTGTGGTAGGCGGTAGCATAAGGGCCAATCTGGAAAAGAAACATCTAAACTTGCAAGCTTATGCACCCCTTTTGAGGGTAGACCAGCATGCACTAAACAACTGCACCTTAAAGCTTGACCTTGACTACGGCAATTCACCAAAGGGAAGCTTTGATTTTTTGGCGCTACAGCCCTTTTACCTTAGCATAGGTGGTAGCTTTTCAAAAGGTGGTGTGGTGGGAGAGGTGGCCCTATTGGACTATCCTTTGCAGGTAGAGAGCCTTTCTTCCAAGCTTTCATACAAAGGGTCCTTATACATAAAGGATGGAAGGCTTTTTACAGAAGGAGATGGAAGGCTTTTGAACTTAACCTATAGAGACATAGACCTTGGGCCAGCAAGCTACCACCTTAAGCTTGATGGGGATAGCTACAGCCTTGATTTAAAAGGGGAGGCCTTTTCCCTTTCTGGTGGTGGGTCCTTAGAAGAAAAAAGCTTTTCTGGAAGGCTTTCTTTTATGGGCATGGACCTTTCATACAAAGACCTTTCGGTCAAGTCTTTGAACGGTCATATGGATATAAGGGCTGACAAGAACTCTCTTAAACTTGTGGGAAACCTTAGCGCTTTCCTCTCAAGAGATATGCTCTCTTCCCATGTGCTTTTAAGCCTTGATGTGACAAAGAAGGGGGAGGAAGTCTTTGGAAGCTTTGAGGGAAGCCTTAAGGATGTAAGGGCCTTTGACCTTGTTTATGAGAAGGGAAGCTTTTCTGGAAAGGTGCAGAAGGAAAGGGTTTACTTTTCCTTTGACCTTGACCAAAGGCTAAGGGGCGGTGGTCAATACAGCTTAAAAGAAGGCTCTTATGGCTTGACGGGGTCTGTAAAGGATACCATCATGGGGCTTTTTGTGGATGGAGGCTATAGCATAAGGGGTATAAGGGAGGGCCTTGAGGCTTCCTTTGGGGGAGAGGGAAGATATAGAGATTTTTCCTTTCCTATAAAGGGGTCTCTTAGCCTAAGGGGGAATAGATTGAAGGTCTCTTTGGAAGGCTTTAGTACAAAAGATGGTCTTATAAGCATAAGAAGCGGTGGAGCGGAGGTCTATGGGGACAAAGATGGTGGAATTTTGGAAATAAAGCCCATAGGGCTTTTTGTAGGTCAAGACCTTCTTTCAAGGCTTGAGTTTGAAAAAGGAACGTACAGAGGAAAATCCCTTAGCATAAAGGGAAAGATAAGCGGTGCTGTGGAGGGCAATATTGGGGTAAGCTACCATAATACTCTTAGCCTTACTTCTGCTGGAACTGTGGACCTTGCAAAGCTTTTCTCCCTTGTAAAAAGCAGGATTTTGGCCGATGGTGAGGGGAGGGTTTCCTATAGCCTTTCTTATCATGGTGGAAGCTTGAGCCTTTTTGCGGAATCTAACAGGCTAATCCTTAGGTCAAGGTATGTGGCCCTGCCTTTGGAAGGAGGATTGAGGCTAAGCTTAAAGGAAGATAGGCTTTCTGGAAGTCTTAGCCTTAGGGGAAATAATAAGGCCTTTGTGCTTGCCAACTTTACAGGCGATGGAAAGCTTGCAAAGGTAGATTTTGACCTTTCTGGTTTGCCTGTCCTCCTTAGAGAACAGAGCATGAGGGCAAGCCTCCTTTTGTCTGGAAAGGGGAATCTTATCTGGGATTACAAAAGCCTTTCCATAGGTGGTAGGTTTTACACCTCTGGCTTTGTTAATCTACAAAAGCTTACAGCCAAAAGGCAAAGCCCACCAGAGTGGTACAAAAGGATAAGGCTTGATATAAGCGTGGCATCCTCCGAACCTTTGAGGATAAACCTTCCAGAAGGTTTTATATACACAGACCTTTTGGCTACCATAAGGGGGAACCTTTATGAGCCAGAGTATAGGCTGAATGCATACTTCAAGGGTGGAAACCTCAACTACTTTGGTAGGAACTTCTATGTTAGACGTGGAGAGGCCACCTTTACCAACAAAGAAAGCCACCTTGACCTTACAGTCCTTACACCCACACCCGATTATAGCATCATCATTGATATAAAAGGAAATCCACAGTATCCAAAGGCTATAGTGAGGTCCGAACCACCAAGGGACATAAGGGAGGTTTTAACCACCTTAGTCTTTGGTAGAAGGGAAACGGAAGGTTTAATACCCGTGGCGGATGCCCTCATAAGCCAAGTGCCACAGCTAAGCCAAATCGTGAAAGGTGCCCAAAGCATAACTGGGCTTGATGTAAAGCTTCAAATTTCTCCAACAGTGTCCCCCACTGGTGAAGTGGGCATAAACGCCATCATCTCAAAAGACATAACGGAAAAAATATCCGTAGAACACAAACAAAGCACACTAAAAAACCCAAAGGAGACCTACACAGGAGGAGAAGTGAAGATCACACCCAATACCTCCATAGGAGGAAGAATATACTCGGATAGGTCCCAAGAGTATAGGGTTAGGATAAGGAAAAAGTTTGATTTTTGAGTCTTTTTATTCCAAGGACTGCATAGTCAAGCCAAGAGAGAATAAGAAGAATAAGGGCAAGCCACAAGGGCCATGAAGGCAGAGGCTTTATCATAGAAAGGAATACAAGTAAAGAAAGGTAAAAGGTAAAAGCCTTGCCCAAGGGCCTCGCCTCTTGTATTTCTATACCTCTAAGGGTGAGAAGGATTGAGCCAAGCACTAAAAAAAGGTCCCTCATGAGGGTAAGGTAGAGTAGCCAAGCTGGCAAGCTGTTTAGCTTAAAAACACACAGAGAAAGACCGCACAGCATCATAACCTTGTCCGCCAGAGGGTCAAGCACCTTTCCAAGCTCCGTTTTGAGCCTTAGCCTTCTTGCCAAAAAGCCATCCAAGGCATCGGAAAGGGCAAGAGAAAGGAAGAAGAAGGGAAGAAGCTTTTCTGGCAGGAAAAATAAAAATGGGCTAAAAAGTAGCCTGCTAAGGGAAATAAGATTGGGAAGGTTATTGTATAGCTTTGACTTCATATATAACCGCCCCCCTTTCCATGTATGGCATCCTCTTTATGGGCCTTCCAAAAGGGTCTATAAAGCCCGTATCGCTTGAATTGTTAACCCATAGAAGGTATTTGCCATTTTCCAAGGCCCTTACCCTTCCCCAAAGATAATGCTGGTGTGTGCAGTCAGAATCCTTAAACCATCCGTCGTTGGTAAGAACTGCTATAAAGTTAGCACCTTTAGATAACTTTTTCACAAGGTCAAAGTAGGCCACCTCAAAGCATATGGGAGTGGCCACGCTTATACCCTTGTATTCCAATGGCCTTATTCTGTCCCCGCTTACATAATCTATACCGCCTATGGCTGGGAAAAACTCCTTTAGAAAGTCAAAAGGCTTTGGCATGTATTCACCTATTGGGAAAAGCCTAACCTTATCATAGTAGTCTACTGCCCTTCCCTCCGCCAAAAGGTATGCAGAGTTATAGGGCCTTATGCCTTCCCTTATGTCTATTAGTCCTACCAAGATGGGCACCTTTATGCTTAAGCTTTTGAGCCTTATGTTGTAATCATCCTCCTCTTCGGAAAAGAAAAAGGAAAGGGCAGACTCTGGAAGGATAACAAGCTGTGGCCTATCTTTTATAGCCTTTTCCACAAGCCCTATTATATCCTCCGAATGCCTCCTGAAGGCCTCCCTGTTTAGCTTATCTTTTTGTGGAACCGCCGTCTGCACAAGGGCCACCCTTACAGTTTTGGCCTCTTTTAGCTTGTCTTCCTTTTCTTTTATAGCCAAAAGGCCCATGATAAAAAATACTATCCAAAGGGAGAAGAGGGCCTTAAACCTCTTTTGAAGAAGGAAAAGGGAGGTAAAAAGCAGTAAAAGGCTGTGGATATAAACGTTGGCATAAAGAAGGCTGTCTTTTATGATGGGGATATAAACAGAGAGGGAGCCAAGGATGAGCCAAGGGAAGCCACCGTATGGAAAGTAGGACCTTAAAAGCTCAAAAAGCACATAAAGAAAGGGTAAAGAAAAAGAGAATTTTTTAAAGATGGTCTGCCAGAGTTTGATGGGAAGGTAGAACTGATATAGGCTCAAAAGGAATGCAAAAAGGGTAAAAATTGTGTAAAAGAGTAAGTGGTTTACACCACCGAACTCTATGGCGGCTATGCTTGCACACCTGAGGGAGAGAAAAAAGAAAACAAAGCCACTAAGAAGCCAAAAGGTAGTATCTTTAAACCTTAGCAAAAGCAAAAAGGCTAAAAAGGCTAAGGGCCATAGCTCATACTTGGAGAAGGGAAGGTAAAGAAAGGTGCCAGCAAATATAGAAAGGGCTATCTTCCAGAGGAGAGGCTTATAAGAACTATTCCACATACTACAAGAAGTATACCAAAGAGCCTAAGCCAGCTAAAGGGCTCACCAAGGAACAAAAAGGCCACAAGGGAACCCCATAGAGGTGAGGTGGAGGCTATGGGAGCTACTACCGATACGTGCCCTTCCTTTACCGCTTTAAAGAAGAAAAAAAGCCCCAAAAAGCCGGACATGATACCCCCAAGGGCTATAAAAAAGAGGTCCTTAATGGAAAAGTCCATCTTTATACCCGTAGTTGCCACCACTATTACCGAAGCTAAAAGAAAGGCCGAGAGGTTGTGGAAGACCAAGGCCACAGTTGGAGAAAGGCCTCCCTTCAAGCCAAGCTTAAAGAATATAGGTGCTATTCCCCATGTTAAACTTGCCAAGATGGCAAATATCAAGCTTTT
Organism: Candidatus Pampinifervens sinense; assembly: GCA_037927135.1. Taxonomy (GTDB): domain Bacteria; phylum Aquificota; class Aquificia; order Aquificales; family Aquificaceae; genus Pampinifervens; species Pampinifervens sinense. Next base: position 322,999 of record JAXSPP010000001.1, read on the forward strand.
CATGATAAAAACCTTAAAAATACTATTGCATCTTGACTTGTCTTGATATATGATTATACTACCTACAAAAAACTTTAAGGAGGGAACGCCATGACCAAGGCAGAACTCGTTTCAGCCATAGCCAAAGGGGCAGGCCTTACCAAAAAACAAGCAGATGCTGCCCTCAAGGCTGCAGTTCAAGCCATTTCAGAGGCCCTCAAGAAGGGTGAGAGGGTGGCCATACCTAGCTTCGGCATATTCACAGTCAGAACAAGGGCGGAAAGAAAGGGACGCAACCCAAGGACAGGTGCCGAGATCAAGATTCCCGCAAGGAAGGTGGTAGTCTTTAGGCCTGCAAAGGATCTAAGGGAGTCTGTAAAGTAAGCAGGCCTAAGGGGCGGGCTTTGCCCGCCTCTTCTTTTGGTATGGAAAGGCTAATATGCACTCAGAGGGAGGGGAACTTATTAAAGATAAGCAATTCGGAGTTTAGACATCTGAAAGCCTTAAGACTTAAAGAGGGAGAGAGACTGGAGGTCTACTGCGAAGACAAGCTTTATCTGGCTGTGATATCGCAGATAAACAAAGACCATGCTCTGTGTTCCATATTGGAAGAGATTGAAAAGCCTCTTGCTAAACCTATAGTTGTCGTGTATCAATGCTTACCTATAGAGCTAAAGCTTATGGATGAAGTGATAGAAAGGGTCAGTCAGGCGGGAGCCTTCAAGCTTGTTCCAGTTATATGTAAAAGGGGCTTTCAAGGAAGGTCAAAGGTGGAAGAAAAGTTGGAAAGGTGGAAAAGGGTAAGCCTCGCATCTTTCAAGCAGTGCAAAAGGCCAAGGCCCATGGAGATAGACAGTCCTGTTAAGCTAACTGACCTTTATCCTAAGGAAGAGGTTTCTCTTGTGCTGGACAACTTTGGAGGAAGTTTAAGCATAAAGGAGATAGACCTAAGCAAGGAAAGCTATGGGATAGTGGTAGGTCCAGAAGGAGGCTTTTCCCAAGAGGAGGTAGAACTCTTAAAGAGTAGAGGTTTTTTGACACTCTTGCTAAAGCCTTACATCTACAGGTCCGAAATGGCTGGAGCTGTAGCTACGGCCCTTATAATGAATCTTGCTGAAAGGGGCTAAAGTGATTATAATAAAAATCTTGTGGAGGAGAGCGTAGCTCAGCTGGCAGAGCGGTGGACTGTGGATCCACAGGTCGCGGGTTCGACTCCCGTCGCTCTCCCCATGTTATAATCCTTTAGATGTTGTTAGAGTGGTCCAACTTTATCCAAAAGATAAGGGAATTCTTCAGAGAAAAAGGCTACCTTGAGGTACACACACCCATACTCCTCCCCTATCCAAACATAGACCTAAACGTAGAGCCTGTGGAGGTAAAGGTAAAGGAGTGTGGGAAAGAAAAGAGAATGTGGCTTCAGACCTCTCCAGAGCCTTCCATGAAAAAGATCCTTTCAAAGTATAAAAAAGACATCTTCCAGATTGCCAAAGTCTTTAGGAACGATGAGTGTGGAAGACTGCATAAGGTGGAGTTTACCATGCTTGAGTGGTACAAGATAGGTGTGGATTACAGGTATTTGATAAAAGAAATAGGGGAGCTCCTTTCCTTCTTAAGCATCTCTCAGGACTACCTTATAACAAGGCTTGAGCATGCCTTTGAGGAACACGCAGGAGTTATACTTTCTGAGGATGAGGAAATATTTAAAAATAACCTTCTTGCCTATGGCTATGAGTTTGATGACAAGGAAGACTGGGAGAGCCTATTTTTTAGGATCTACATAGAGGTGGAAAGACATCTGGGAAGAGAAAAGCCAGAGTTTATAACCCATTTTCCAAAAAGGTTAAGTGCCTATGCTAAAGTTAGGGATGGCTATGCGGAGAGGTTTGAGCTTTATATAAGAGGTATAGAGATAGCCAACGGATGGACGGAAGAGGAAGACAAGGAAGAGATAAGGAGAAGGATGGAGGAATATAAAAGAGGAAGGAACATGCCCATTGATGAAGATCTTCTTAAGGCTTACGAAGACTTTCCTCCCTGTGCTGGCTGTTCCATAGGTCTTGAGAGGCTCTTTATGGTCTACATGGGTCTTGAAAGCTTAGAGGAGTTATACTTTTAATATGGCATACAGGTGTATGATAGTGGCCCTTGAGGGCAACGACAAAGAGATAACAGAAAAGCTCAACGAGGTCATCTCCACCATTGAGGAAGAGGGTGGTCAAGTGCTTGATGTGGAAACAAGCTTTATGAGAGAGCATGGTATAGACGGCTTTGTGGCAGTATATACCATAAAGTACAGGGCAAGCAGGGAAGTGCCAGAAGAATGATCATCAAGGTAAAAGCAAAGCCAAGGTCAAAGGTGGAGTATGTAAAAAAGGTGGAAGAAGGCCTTTATGAGGTGGCTGTAAGGGAAGCGCCAGAAGATGGAAAAGCAAACAACAGAATAGCTGAACTCTTAGCCCAACACTTTGGAGTTTCTAAGTCTAAGGTGAAGCTAATAAAGGGAACATCTAACAGGCTAAAGCTTTTTGAGATATTAGATTAGCCTCTTTATATCCTCAGGCCTTTCAAAAATATAGTCTGGCCTTTCCTCTTCAAGCCTTACATAGCCCCAATTGGCAAGCCCCCTTTTTATTCCTGCAAGCCTTCCAGCCTTCATGTCTGCCTCCGTGTCCCCCACTATAATGACCTCTTCCTTAGAGAGGCCAAGGGCCTTAAGAGTTTCCAAAACAGGCAAAGGTGAAGGCTTCTTTTCCGGATAGGTATCACCACCAACCACAAGAGAAAAGTATTCCCAAAGCCCAAGGTCTTTTAAGATAAGCTTTGATAGCTCCTCCATCTTGTTGGTTATCACAGCAAGCCTCAGGCCTTTACTTTTTGCATATTCCAAAAGGTCCACAATGCCCTCAAAGGGCTTTGTATGAATGACCGGCTCCTTGTAGTAATAGCTTCTAAAGACTTGCAGGGCATGCTCCAAAAGGCCATCGGAGAAAAACCTCTTTAGAAGCTCCCTTGCACCGCCCCCCACCATAAACCTCACCCTTTCTATATCCACCTCTGGCATGCCAAAATCCCTAAGCGTTCTGTTAAGATGAAGGCCTATATCCCTGTAGGAGTCTATGAGAGTGCCATCAAGGTCAAAGAGTATGGCCCTTATATGCATTCCTTGGATCTTAAATACTCCATAAAGTTAGCTTGCTTATACTTTTCCTCCTTTACAAACCTTATGGTGCAAGCCAAGGTCCTTGGGGGCTGGTAGCCCGGTATGTGCAGTATTATGTTGCCCTTTTTATCGTAGAAAAAGATTTGAGGAAAGGAATTGACACCCAAGGCCTTGGCAAGCTCTTCCTCCGTGCTTACCTTTTCCTGTCCGTTTAGTATGTATTTCACCTTTGCGTTGCTCTCGTAGAGGATGCTGTAGACATCTATGCCTTGTAGCTCTGCGGAGAGCTCTGGCTTTTGAAGGTCCTTTCTTAATTGTTTACAGTATATACAGCTCTCACTCTCCACTATGAGCATGGCATAAGGGCTTTTGGGAATTATGTCCTTTATCTCAGAAGTTGTAGCCTTTGTTCCTTTATCACAGGAAGCTATAAATGCTATTGCAAGCAAAAATATTAGAAGCCTTTTCATGTTTTATAATTTTAGCCCAAGGTGGAGCCAGTTCAAGTATTAGAGTATGTGTTTATCTTTGCCATTGGCCTGGCCCTTGGTAGTTTTTATAACGTAATCATCTACAGGCTACCCAGGAACATATCCATCCTTTCACCACCATCTCATTGCCCTCACTGTCAAAAAAGGATAAGATGGTATGACAACATACCAGTTCTATCCTATCTTCTTCTAAAAGGAAGGTGTAGACACTGCAAAGAAAAGATATCCATAAGGTACCCTTTGGTGGAACTCTTTACTGGCCTTCTTGCCCTCCTTTGCAAAATAAAGTTTGAAGACCTTTTTATGTCCTCTCTTTTTTTCCTTTTCTTCTCCATACTTTTGGTGGCAAGCCTTATAGACTGGGACACCTTTACCCTTCCCGACAGTCTTACCCTTGGCGGTTTGGCCTTGGGCCTTTTGACGTCTCTCTTTAGACAGGACCTTGGCATAAAGGAGAGCCTTTTGGGGGCCTTTTTGGGCTTTATTTCCTTTTTCCTTATATACCTCTACTACAAAAAGCTAAGAAAAATAGAAGGGCTTGGCTTTGGCGATGTAAAGCTTATGGCCTTTATAGGCTCTGCCTTTGGTGTATGGGGTGTAATATACGCCGTCTTTCTGGGATCTCTTTTGGGCCTTTTGTATGCCCTTCCCATAATTGTCAAAAACAAAAGCATGCAGTTTGCACTGCCCTACGGGCCCTTTTTGTCCCTTGGTGTCTTTGTGGGAACTATGCTAAACCTTAAAGACTTCTTCTTTTGACTTCCAACTAAAAAGCTCTCTATATAGCTCCGAGTCTATCCTTTTGGCTATATGCCTTTCCTTTGGAATGTCTTCCAGCTCTACAAAATAGAGGCAGTTGGTCACGCATTTTGATACGCAGGAGGGCAAAAGACCCTTTTCTACCCTTTTATAGCAATAATCGCACTTTTCCACCTTCATGGTGCTTGGATTGAAGCTTATAGCTCCATAGGGACAGGCAATTATACAAGCCTTACATCCAATACACCTTAGCTCTTCCACATAGACTATGCCATCCTCTCTCTTTCTCATGGCGGAGGTAGGACAGGCATAAACACAAGGAGCAGGATCACAGTGAAAGCAGTTCATAGGCAAAAAGAAGGCGTCAGGCTTCTCTCCTATGCCACCAACTCTGAAGACTTTCATCGGTCTTATGTCAAAGTTTTCAATGCCTTTCTCTTGCTTGCAGGCAACCTCGCAGGAAAGACAGCCTATACATCTATCAAGGTCTATAAGCATAACAGGTCTTTTCATGACTTAAAATTATATGCATGGAAAGGCCTTTGGTGGGGATAATCATGGGGAGCCTCTCCGACTGGGAGTGGCTAAAGCCAGCCTACGAGGTTTTAAAGGAATTTGGCGTTCCCTGTGAGGTAAAGGTAGTATCGGCCCATAGGACTCCAGAGCTTATGTATGAGTATGCAAAGAGTGCAAGGGAGAGGGGCATAGAGGTTATAATAGCCGGCGCGGGAGGCTCTGCCCACCTTCCGGGCATGACTGCCAGCATGACCACATTGCCTGTTATAGGCGTGCCAGTGCCTTCCAAGCATCTTTCCGGTGTGGATTCTCTCTATTCCATAGTGCAGATGCCAGCAGGAGTGCCTGTGGCAACCGTAGGCATAGGCAACGGTACCAACGCAGGCCTTTTGGCAGTAAGAATACTATCCATAAAATACCCAGAGCTTACCAAAAGGCTGGATGAATACCAAGAAAAATTAAGGGAAAAAGTAAAGGAGATGAACAAAAAACTGGAGGAAGAACTATAGTATTACCGTTTGATTCTTACCGGATTGCTTTGCAAGGTATAGAGCCTCGTCGGCCCTGTTTATTATGCTATCCACCGTGTCCCCTTTTCTATAAACGGTTCCACCTAAGGATATGGTAACTCTTATGCCCTTTTCAAAATCTATGGACTCTACAGCCTTCCTTATCTTTTCGGCAACAGGATATGGATCCTTTGTTTTTGGCAATATTATTAAAAACTCTTCTCCTCCATACCTCCCAAAGATGTCGCTCCTTCTTATAATCTTTTTTACTTCTTTTGCTATCTCCCTAAGCACCCTATCCCCTGCCAGATGCCCGTAAGTGTCGTTCAAAAGCTTAAAGTTGTCAATATCAAAAATGATTACAGAAAATGTTTCCCCATATCTTTCCGCATACTCTATAAGATGCTCAAGCGTGCTAAAAAGCACATACCTGTTGTATATCTTTGTTAGTGTGTCTATCGTAGCAAGCTTTCTAAGCTTCCTCTCTCTTCTTATCTCCTTTGTAAGATCGTTCAAGGTAAGAAAAGATACATCTTTACCTTTATAGCTTGTAACTATGGAAGTCAGTTTTACATACCTCAATCTACCATCCTTCCTAAGTATACGCACATAATAGCTTATAGGCTTTTTATAGCCTTGTTTTCTTTTGTTTATGTTTTCTATAGCCCTATATCTATCCTCAGGATGTATAAGCTCTAAGGGATTTTCCATATTCAAAAGTTCTTCTAAGCTGTAGCCCGTTAGCTTGGCGGTGTTTGTATTGGCATAAAGAATCTTGTTTTGATGAAAGTCGTAAATTAATACAGCGTTTGGGTTTGTCTCAACCAAAAGACGGAAAAGTTCTTCCTTTTCATGCCTTTCCGTTATATCCATAACATAACCGTAGTATCCAACGATTTCACCATTTGAATCAAGCAAAGGCATAGTATGGTCAAGCACCCAAATATAACTACCATCTTTCCTTTTTAACCTATAGTCCTGATGGGTCCAGGAGGGGGACTTATTCCTTGTGTGATACTCCACCTCCTCAGCAACCCTCTCTATGTCCTCTGGATGTATTAGCTCCGCATATTTTATCCTACCGGAGGTAAAATCCTCCGCAGTATAACCAAGTAGGTCTTTTACGTTTGGAGATACAAACTCCACAGGCCAGCCCTCTTCCCTCCTCCAGTGGAATAGCACCAAAGGCCCTTCAAAGAAGAGGCTAAGAGGTTTTTGTGCAAAAGATCTAAGGTTTTCATACAGCTCAAAAAGGTCAATGTGAAACTCTATATAAACTTCCCTATCTGGGTCGTAGCTTGCTATAACATAAAAATACCTTTCTCCCTCTGGAGTTTTGTGAATATGAACAACGCCGCTTTTTTCAAGGCCAAGCTCTTGTATATTCTTTACGGGACAGGGATGCCCCTCATACTCGTAGCATGGTCTTAAAAAACCATGGGAAATCTCATAGCAAGTCCCTTCCCACTTACCATAAACCTCCTTAGCCTTCTTGTTGGCAAAGATTACTTTGTGTTGCTTATTTACAACAAAAACCGGCTCTGGAATGAGGTCCAATACCGAATAGTCCATAATCGCAGTTTGGAGAGATAATTATACAACAAAATTGTGTAAAAATTCAAAAAAATTTTAAAGCTCTACTTTAAATACCTAAGTATGCTCATGTCCTTTTGGTCCGCTATTATGCGCATAAGAGCCTCGTAGGCAAGCTTATACCTTGTATAGTCCATGATGCTTTGGGATAGGTCTGCATCTTCAATGTCTGACTTTTGCTTGTTTAGTGTGTCTTCTAAGCTTTCTTGCACAGGTTGTATGTTTTTTACATGCGACAAAAGGCTTCCCACCTGAGACCTTCTAAAGCTTACCCTTTCAAAGGCCCTCTGTAAGAGCATAAGGTCTGAGTCATCTGGATACATGGCTCCAGAGAGCTTATCTCCTACCCTCTTTACCGCTTGTAGAACGTTTGGAGAATAAAAACCTGTTGAGAAGTCTCCCGTGCCTGAAACTGATATGTCCTTGCTTACATCCACAGGCACAAGCATGAGGGAGTAGGTTCCATCGGGGTTTTGGCTTACCTTTGCAGAAAGCAGGTTGGAGTAGTTGGAGTTTATAACATCCACAAGGTCCTTTAGGCTTTGAGTGTTTGAGTAGATTATGCTTATGTTGGTTGCTCCTACCTTTATGTTAAGCGTGCCACCGGTGGTAAAGTTTGTATCTGGGCTTGAAAACTTGGCGTTGGATATGGATACATTTAGGCCAAAGGTCTCATCACCTCTCAAAAGGGCATCCACCTTATAGTTGTCAGATAGCCATACCTTAAAAGATTCCTTAGAGGCTTTGTATTCAAGGGTGTTTTCATCAAAGGGCTTTTGTGTGAGGCTTGCACCACCAAAGATATAGTTCCCACCAAGCTGGTCGTTGGCCCTGTCAAGCAAGGACCTCAAAGTAGAAGAGAAAAGCTCTCCAATGGCAACAAGCTGGTTTGGCTGTAATATTTGGTTCTTTGTTTGCACAGTCTTTGCATAAAGAAGGTTCAAACTATCTTCTATCTTTCCAAGGTTTAGGTCTATATAGCTAAGGCTTGTGTCTGCAAAGAGCCTGTTTTTTGAATATTGGGACAGTTGAGCTATTTCCTTTTTTAAATCAAGCACGTTGTAGGTTGCGTGCGGGTCTTCGGATATGCCTTGGTATTTCCTTCCCGTGGATATCTCCAAGGTCTTATCGGACAGGTTTTTTCTTATCCTTGCATCCTGTTCCTGAAATATTGAAAAGAGAATATTATCTGGCACCTTCATAGCTTTTCACCTCACACCATATTTAAAGTAGCTTGTAACATCTCATCCATTGTATTCAAAGCCCTTGCCAAGGCTTCATAGCTTCTTTGAAGCTTCATAAGTTCCATAAACTCGTTGTCTACAGAAACTCCTTGCATCTCTTGAAGCTTGGCGTTTATTGAACTAAGAAGTGCGTTCTCTATATCATACTTTGTCTTAAGGTCCTTCTGCCTTGAGGCTATACTATCCACAAGACTGTTATAAACACCCTTTGAGCCTTCCCACCAACCTCTTGAGAAGTCCATAAACTCATCCGCCTTTTCATAGTCAAGATTTTGGATGTTTATACCTGGGTTTATGGCCATATTGGAAATGCCGTTGCCCACAAAGAGAGGCTCGGACCGATGCACTAAGCCGTTGGAGTCCTCTATGGTGTAAGAGGAGTTTAAAGCGGTTATCTTCATGGTGTAAGTTCCATCGGGGTTTGTTATGAGGCTTGCGGTAAAGTTGACGCTAAGGGTTGGGTCTGTGTTTATGGCGTTTATGATTGAGTTTAGGCTGTCTGTGCTGGAGTAGCTTAAGCTTATGGGCCCTCCTGGAAAGCCAGAAAAGGTTATGCTTCCAGAGAATCCCAAACCTTCACTCGGGTTTTTCACATTTTTAAGCCAATACCAGTTTGAAGTGGCCTGAGAGTTCAAAGGAAGCTTTATATCGCTTATGAGCCTTTTGGCCAAGGCCTCAAGCTGGTTGATATAACTGCTTAGGTCTGCTTGAAAGTCAAGAAGCCCCCTCACCCTTCCACCGCTTATTATAGAGCTTATATCCACTTCCGACCCATCTTTTGACTTCCACAAAATCCTTTTGTTGGCACTGTCATACTTTAGCTCCCAGCTGTATCTATCTTCCACCAAAACAAAGCCCATGTCCGTTTCCACTCTTACCCTTCCTATTTCATCCTCTTGAACCCTTACGCTTATAAGCTCGGAGAGCTCTCTCAGATACTTATCCCTTTCATCCAGCAGGTTTTTGTAGTCCTTTCCTCTTGCGTAAGTCTGGGCGTAGCCTACTAATATCTCCTGATTTATCTGGGCTATCTTTTTGGTGAGCGTGTTTATCTTGTTTATATACTGCCTCATATCGTAATCGGTTCCAGCCATTATTCTGTCCATATCCCTTCTTCTATCCTTGAGATAAGAGATAAGACTTTGGGCTGAGTTGATAAGCTCGCTCCTTGCTCCTTCGTTGGTAGGTTCCTTCATAAGGTTCTGGTAAGCTGTGAAAAACCTGTTTATATACTCGCTTCCACCGAGCCCTTGGGTAAACTCCTGAAATAGGTCTTCCACCTGAGAGCCACCCTTTATGGTGGTATCCAGGGAAGACACTATAGAGAGCTTTTGATTTCTTATGCTCATATAGTGAAAGTTTTGCACCCTTAGTATATCCTCAAGGCTTATGCCCACCGGAGCAAAACTTTTTACAATGGGCTCTTCTTGGGCATAGTCTGGATTGTTTGCATTAAGAATATTTCTATTTCTTATGTCTGCAGACTTTCTAAAGATCTCAAGGCCTTGAGCTACTATGCCAAAGGTAGCACCAAACATAATTTCCTCCCTTAATAATAATATACGCTGGGTGAGAAATTAGACCTCAAGTTCACCCCTCCTGTAATAACTATATCCAATAGCATAAGCATATACATACACAAGCACACAAGTTAAAGTCCTCCACCCACTACCAGCATTGAAAAGCTT
>JAXSPP010000002.1:0-229154 GCA_037927135.1 Candidatus Pampinifervens sinense
GCTTTTCAATGCTGGTAGTGGGTGGAGGACTTTAACTTGTGTGCTTGTGTATGTATATGCTTATGCTATTGGATATAGTTATTACAGGAGGGGTGAACTTGAGGTCTAATTTCTCACCCAGCGTATAGGTTTATATTATAAACGAACTTCCATGGTTAATGGTTTTAGCTTTGCAAAGCCTAGAATAGTCCTAAGCAGGTGCTTTTTGGAGCCTGTGCGTTATGATGGGGGAATCATAGTTGATGAGTTTGTAGAGAGGTTAAAAAAGTATGTGGAGATTGTGGGCCTCTGTCCAGAGGTTGGTATAGGCCTTGGTGTTCCAAGAGACAGGCTGATTATAGTTTTAAAGGAAAAGGAAAAAAGGCTTATACAACCCGATAGGGGGAAGGACCTAACGGAGAGTATTCTGAGGTTTTCAAAGGAAGCTATTGAAAGACTTCCTCAAGTGGATGGCTTTCTTCTGAAAGCAAAGTCTCCCTCTTGTGGTGTGGGTTCCACAAAGCTGTACAAAGACAACAGGGTGATTGGAAGAACTTATGGCTTTTTTGCCCATGAGGTAAAGGTCTCCTTTCCATACCTTCCTGTGGAGGACGAAAAGAGGCTAAAAGATCCAGACAGAAGGGCCCACTTTTTGACGAGAATATTTGCCTATGCGGAATTGAGGTCCATTTCTGAAGAAGCCTTCATTGACTTTCACAAAAGATACAGGTATCTTCTTCTTACATACAATCAAAGAATGCTAAAAGAGTTGGAAAAGCTAATAGCAAGGGAGGATATACCCTTAGAAGAAAAGGTAAAGCTATACAGGGAAATGTTCTACAGGTCCCTTTTGAGAAGGCCAGCGTCTAAAAGGCATCTCAATACCATACTTCATATAGTAGGCCAATTCTCCAGCAGATTGGACAAAAGGGAAAAGGGCCGTCTTTACAGATTGATAGAAAAGTTTGAAAAGGGCCAAATTCCCTTAAAGCCTATTTTAGAATTCATAAAAAGCCTTGCATACAGGCTTGAGGAGGATTATGTGCTTATACAGAGATATATAGAACCATACCCAGAGGAGTTGGATTTATAATTTATTCATGAAGCTTCTTTATGAGGGCAAGGCCAAGATAGTCTATGAGGTGGACAAAGACAAATGCCTTATCTATTTTAAGGACTCTGCCACAGCCTTTGATGCCACCAAAAGGGCAAACATAGAAGGTAAGGGCATAATAAACAACACCATATCAAGCTTGCTTTTCAAGCTTTTGGAAGAAAAGGGCATAAGGACGCACTTTATAGAGAAGGTCTCCGATAGGGAGATGCTTGTTTGGAAGGCAAAGAGGTATGACCTTGAGGTGGTGGTAAGGAACATAACGGCCGGAAGCCTTTGCAAAAGGCTTGGCCTAAGGGAGGGAGAGAGGCTAAAAAAGCCCCTTGTAGAACTTTTTTACAAAAAGGATGAACTGCACGACCCATTTATATGCATAGACCATGCCCTCCTTTTGGGCATTGCAGACAGGAAAAGCATACTCAAAATGATTGATATGGCAAAAAGGGTAAATAAAGTCCTTAAGAGGTTTTTCAAGGACCATGGCCTATTGCTTGTAGATTTTAAGCTTGAGTTTGGCCTCCTTCCCGATGGAAGCTTGGCCGTGATAGATGAGATCTCTCCCGATACATGCAGGCTCTGGGATGCCAAAACGGGAGAAAAGCTTGACAAGGACAGGTTTAGGTTTGACTTGGGCGACCTCATGGAGGGCTACAGAAAGGTGCTTGAGGCCATAGAAAAGGGCTAAGCCCTCCCATATATATCGCACAAAGAGGCAACAAACTCCCAAAGGTCCCCTTGTGGCATATCCTTTAGCCTCCACTGCCAGTTACCCTCCGCCTTTCCCGGCGTGTTCATCCTTGACTCTTCTCCAAGGCCAAGAAGGTCCTGCATAGGCACAATGCAATACTTTGCCACAGACATGTAGGCAAGCCTAAGGAAAGCTTCATGCACCTTAGAAGGCGTATAGCCAAGGTAATCTAAGACCTTTGCCCTCTGCTGAGGGCTTAGCTCCTTAAAAAACCAGTCCCTTATTGGCATGTTGTCGTGGGTTGTGGTATAGACTACAGAGTTATAGGTGTGGTTGTGGGGAAGATGGGTAGAGTTTTTATCAAAGAAGGCAAAGGCCAAGACTTTCATACCCGGGAGGCCAAAGTGGTCCCTTAAATTTATCACCCCCTGGTCTATGGTGCCAAGGTCCTCCGCTATAAAGGGCATGCTTGGAAACTTTTGCTTTATCCTTTCAAAGAGTTCATAGCCCGGAGCCTTCTCCCACCAGCCCCTTTCTGCCGTCTTTTCACCATAGGGCACCTGGTAGAAGGCCGAAAAGCCCCTAAAGTGGTCAAGCCTCACAAGGTCAAAGAGTTTCAAAGAATGCCTTATCCTTAAAAACCACCAATCAAAGCCCCTCTCCTTTAGCCTCTCCCAGTTATAGACTGGGTTTCCCCAAAGCTGTCCAGTCTTTGAAAAGTAGTCGGGTGGAACGCCTGCTGAAACATCCAGCCTGAACATATCTTGGTTTGCCCAAACGTCTGCGCTATCTCTGGCAGGATATATGGGAAGGTCCCCCACAATCTTTATACCCTTTGAGTTGGCATAATCTTTTAAGGCTTTCCATTGCTTGAAAAAGATGTATTGGACAAACTTCTCCTTTAAAAGGTCTTTTTCTTCCGCCTTTGGCAACTCTTCCCACTGCCACCAGGGCCTTTGTAGCCTTTTGTGCATGCAAGAGAAGAGGCTAAAATCTTCAAGCCAATAGGCATTCTCTTCACAAAAGGAATAAAAATCCTGGTCTTCCTTGAAGTTTTTAAAGGCCACTTCAAGCATATACTCCTTTCTTTTGTAGACCTCTTCATAAGGGACTCTTTCAGACCTTTCTATCCTTAAAGCTTCAAGGGTAGCCCTATCTATGAGTCCATCCCTGTATAGCATCTCTGGGCTTATAAGAATTGGATTTCCCGCAAAAAGGGATATGGAATAGTAGGGAGAGTTTCCATGGGCTTGGTGGGTTGGGTTTAAGGGTAGCACCTGCCAGAGGCTTTGGCCAGAGGAGGCCAAAAGGTCCACAAAGGCGTAGGCGTTTGGCCCAAGGTCCCCTATTCCAAAGTCTGAAGGCAGAGAACTTATATGAAGGAGTATGCCGGCCTTTCTTTCCATTTTTAAAACCATTATATCTGCCTTATAATTCCCTCTTATGATAAAGCAATATCTTCCTCTGATAGGCCTCCTATTTGTCCCCTTGTTTGTCCTCTTTGTAGAAAGGCTTTTCCTAAAGAGGCTAAGGTTCTACTGGGATATTTTTAAGTTTGTCCCAACACTGTGGTCCCTTCTTTTTGTCCTATATATACTTTCAGAAGAGGCAAAGCTTCCTGTAAGCCTCAAGCTCATAAAAGATAAGGCCCTTTGGGTGGTCTTTATCCTTTCCCTTTCCCTTCTCACTTCTAGGCTTGTGGCCCTCCTTTTAAGGATGTATATGAACCGCTACCGTCAAGAGATGCCAGCCGTTTCCCTTGTGGTGCAAGCCTCTAAAGTCTTGGTACTTTTGGTAGGTGTGATAATAGCCTTGGACAAGATAGGTATAGCCATAACCCCCATACTTACGGCCCTCGGTGTGGGTGGCTTGGCTGTGGCCTTGGCCCTAAGGGACACCCTTGAAAACCTCTTTGCAGGCTTTCATATGCTTGCCTCAGGACAGATAAAGGTGGGAGACTACATAAGGCTTGAAGGCGGTGAGGAGGGCTTTGTGGAAGACATCACATGGAGGAACACGGTCATAAGACAGCCCTCCAACAACCTTATAATTGTGCCAAACTCCAAGCTTTCCTCTTCCATAGTTATAAACTTTCACAAGCCAGACAGCGAACTGGCAGTTATCGTCCCCGTAGGTGTCTCTTACGACAGCGACCTTGATAGGGTAGAAAGGATAACCATAGAGGTAGCCAAGGAAGTGCAAAGGGAGGTAGAAGGAGCCGTGCCAGATTTTGAACCCTTCATAAGGTATACGGCCTTCGGCGACTTTTCCATAAACTTTAACGTGATCCTAAGGGCAAAGGATGTTCCAAGCCAGCACATACTCAGGCATGAGTTTATAAAAAGATTGAAAAGAAGGTATGAAGAAGAAGGCATAAAAATCCCCTTTCCCATAAGGGAGGTATATTTAAGACCTCTCTCCAAAGAGTAAGGTCCCTATCCTGACTATGGTAGCTCCTTCCTCTATAGCCACTTCAAAATCATGGGACATTCCCATGGAAAGGTGTGGCAAAGAAACTCCAAACTCCCTTTCAAGCTCTTCTTTTAATTCCCTCAAAAGAGAGAAGTAGGGCCTTACCTCCTGTGGGTCCTCTCTGTAGGGTGGTATGCACATAAGGCCAAGCACCTTTATATTTTCCGCCTTCAGGCACCTTTCAAAAAAGGCCTTTAGCTCTTTTGGCTCCACGCCCCCCTTTGTCTCTTCCCCTCCCACATTCACCTCTATAAGCACTTCCTGCACCTTTCCTTTTGCCTTTGCCCTCTTTTCAATCTCCTCCAAAAGGCTGTCCCTGTCCAAGGAGTGTATAAGGCTCACCTTGTCTATTATGTACTTTACCTTGTTGCTCTGTAGCCTTCCTATAAAGTGCCAATCTATAGACAGGTCCCTTAGACTTTCCCACTTTTTCAAAAACTCCTGAACCCTGTTTTCACCAAAGGTAGAAAGGCCACAGTTAAAAAATTCCCTTAGCCTTTCTGGAGGGACGCCCTTTGATGCCCCCAAAAGTAAAACCTCTTCCCTTTTCCTTCCTGCACGCTCACAGGCAAGCCTTATCCTCTCTTCCACCTCCTTTAGCCTTTCGCAAGCCATGGCTCAATAGTTTCTATGCTTTATCTGTATCTGCAAGCCACCACCCACATCCACTTTGTTGTCTTCTTGGCTCACCACATAGGCACAACCGCTTATAAAAACCAAAAGCAGACTAATCCAGAACATCCTTTAACACCTTATAAGTCTTGGAGGCTGGAAGGCCCATAACAGTGTAAAAGTCTCCTATTATCTTTTCTATAAACCTTGCTCCCATGCCTTGCACCGCATAGGCCCCCGCCTTGTCCATAGGCTCTTCACTGCTAACATACTCTTCTATCTCCTCTTCATCCATTTTTCTAAACTTTACCCATGCTATATCATGAAAGCTTATCTTGCCCTTGGGAGATATGACGCACACACCCGTTATGACCTTGTGCCACCTTCCAGAGAGGCTTCTTAGCATTTCCTTGGCTTCCTCCCTGTCCTTTGGCTTTCCAAGTATCCTTTTGCCAAGGACCACTATGGTGTCCGCACCAAGCACGGTGGCAAACTTATAATCCTTCCAAACGGTAAAGGCCTTTTTGAAGGCAAGCCTTCTGGCCGTTAGAAGTGGATTTCCCTCATGCCTTTCTTCCACATAAGAGGGTATTACAAAGAATTTAAAGCCAAGCATGCTGAGTATTTGAACTCTTCTTTTTGACTCTGAAGCAAGGATAAGCAGTCTCATTTACTAAAATATTTTAAACCTTTTTAATAGCGTGCTAAGAAGGTCAAGGACTATATGAAAAAGCTCAGATAGTATAACACCTAAAGCAAAATAGAAGGTCTCTTCCCTCTGGGCTATAGAGGAGAGGACCTCAAAGGGGTCAAAAAGGAGGAGAAGCTTCTCTATGTGGGGAGCATATCTGGAGGAGAGGCCCAATAGAACAAAGTATAGAAAGGTTAAGATAAAAAAGAGGTAGGACATCCTTATCAGTGAACCTATCAGAGGAATATGAGAAAGACCCCTGTGCTTTGAAAATAGTTGATATGGTCTCCATATTAGCCTTAAACCTTTCCAACGCTTTGAAGGCTTGGAATGGGGCAGGTCTAGATCGGGTGAAAGGAAAAAGGTACCAAAGGTGTAGCCAAGGGCAAAGGGAAGGTAAAAATCCTTTGGTATATAGTAGAGGCATATGGGTAGAGCGATCATGTTTATAAAGTCATGACTCCTACCAAGCGCCATCACTCCTCCACGTCCAAAAGTGAAAGTGTAGGATAATTGGTCCTTTTCCTATCTGGTCTATATACAACCCTCCTTGGCCTACTTTCTACCTTTAGAAGTTTACTGTTTAGGATGCTGTCGTGGGAGACAAGGTAGTATCCGTTTGCCTTTAGCTTGAGAACATCCTTGTTGACAATGATTATATGGAAGTTTAAAGGCTCGGAGAGGAAGGTGGGTTCTGGAAAGCCCTCACCGAAAGGCTCAAGATCTGCTAAAGCTTGATAGACTTCCTTACCAAGCTTGTTCAAAGGTAGTTCCATGTCTATGTAAAGCTTGCCTTCCGCCTTTGGTATCTCCCAAAACACCTCCCTTACTACCTTTTCAAAGTCTCGGATGAGGTCTGTTCTAATGGTGAAGCCAGCTGCGCTTGAGTGCCCTCCCCATTTGATGAAGAATTGAGAAAGCCTCTTTAGAGGAGTGTATATATCCATACCTTCCGGCCCTCTTACCGATGCGCTTGAATATTCATTTCCAACCGACAGCACTATGGCTGGTTTAGAGAAAGCGCTTGCAAGCTTTCCAGCCACTATACCCGCCACACCACCAGCCCGTTCATCCAGCTTTACCACCAACACACTCTGATCCTTTTGGTATGAGGCTTGTTCTTTGGCCATTTCAAAAGCCTCTTGACTTAGCCTCTTCCTCTCCTCGTTCAACCTCTCTATCTTATCCACCAAATACTTTGCTTTCCCTTCATCCTTTTCAATAAGAACCCAT
Source organism: Candidatus Pampinifervens sinense (assembly GCA_037927135.1). Taxonomy (GTDB): domain Bacteria; phylum Aquificota; class Aquificia; order Aquificales; family Aquificaceae; genus Pampinifervens; species Pampinifervens sinense. The sequence continues at coordinate 6,790 of JAXSPP010000002.1, forward strand.
AGGGAAGGATAAGGCTCTGAGACCCTGCCCGGTGCATTCAACCTCGGTGCAATATAGTAAGCTATATCCCTTGAAGTCACCTCCCCCTTTATACCGCTTGCCTCCATAAGAAGCCTAATGCCAGGAGCCTCAAAGCCACCCTTTAGTATGTAATTCAAAAGTCTAAGGCCATAGGAAACTATTATTCTGTTTACAGAGTTCATAGGCATCACATCCGCCACAGTTCCCAAACATGCAAGATGTAAGTAGTTGCGCACATCTACATCTAAGTTTAGTTCCTTTCTCAATAAGGCAGAAACGTAGAAGGCCAAACCTGATGAGGAAAGGTGTTTCAATTCATCCACCTTTGAGGGTGCTAGCTTAGGGTTTACCACAAGGGCTGGGGGTAAAACCTCTCCAGGGTTGTGATGGTCAAAAACTATGGTAGGGATTTTGCTATAGCTTAGCTCTTGTATGGCCGTTGTTCCATTGTCTATGGTGATAAGGAGGTCTGCATAGAGGTTTAACTTTTGGACAAGGTCCAAGGTAAGACCATATCCACTCCTCCTGTTTGGTAAGATGAATGTTACCTTTGCTCCAGCCTTTTTCAAAAGGTCATAGAGAATGGCAGTGCCCGTTATCCCATCCACATCGTAATCCCCAAAAAGTACTATCCTTCCACCTTTTAAAAGGGTGTCCTTTATAAGCCAGATGGCCTCTTGAATGTTTGGAATGTCAAAGGGGGGTGTCAGATTCTTTAGCTTACTGTCTAAAGCTTCCACTTCCATGTTCCTGTTGGCAATTATCTGCGCCTTTAGAGGCCCCAATGCCTCTATAAGGTCCCTGTCAGGCCTTACCATATCGCTCAGGAGTACCCACTCCTTTCCAGAAAGCCCCCTCATACCCTCTTTAAAGTTAAAAACTCTTCACACCATTTGGATATGCTTCCAGCACCCATAAAGAGTATTACCATATCCTCTGAAACTATCTCTTCTATAGCTTCAAAGAGCTCCTCCTTTGTAGGCAAAAAGGCGCAACCAGCTCTTCTTGCAAGATCTTCAGCCTTCACATTGTAGATGTTTTCTTCACTGGCAGGGTATATCTCCGTAAGAAGGCATTGGTCTGCCTCTTTCAAAGCCTCTACAAAGTCTTCAAAAAGGTAATAGGTCCTTGAATATCTGTGAGGCTGGAATACAAGAAGTATCTTCTTGTTCGGATATAGCTCCTTTATCGTCTTTAGAACGGCCCTTATCTCCGTTGGATGGTGTCCATAGTCATCGTAAACGGGAATGCCTTTGAAGTAGCCCTTCAGTTCAAGCCTCCTTTCTGCATTCTTAAAGCTTTCAAGGGCCTCCTTTATACTCTTAAAATCTATATTTGCTTCAAGGCAAACACCAATGCAAGCAAGGGCATTGTATACATTGTGCCTTCCCGGTACGCCAAGATGCACTTCTCCTAAGACCTTTCCCTCATGCCAAACTTCAAAGATATACCTTCCCTCCAAAAGCCTAAGGTTCTTTGCAACTACATTTGTCTCCCTTTCTATACCATAACCTATAACCCTCCTGTGTGTCCTTTGGGCAATTTCTCTACAGCTTGGGTCATCCATGTTTAGGACCACAAAGCCATAAAAGGGGACTGCGTTGGCAAACTTCAAAAAGGCCTCCTTTATCTCCTCAAGGTCCCTATAAAAGCCTATGTGTTCTTTATCTATGTTGGTTATGACGGCCACAGTGGGCAAAAGCTTTAGAAAGCTGCCATCGCTCTCATCTGCCTCAGAGATAATTAGCTTATCCTTGCCCAGCTTGGCGTTGGAGCCAAGGCTTTGAAGCACACCGCCTATAAGAACGGTAGGGTCATAACCAGCCCAATGGAAGGCATGGGCTATCATGGATGTGGTGGTTGTCTTCCCATGGGACCCGCATACGGCTATGCCCTCACCAAGCCTAAAAAGTTCTGCAAGCATCTCCCCCCTCGGTATTACAGGTATGCCAAGCTCCTTTGCCTTTTTTACCTCTGGGTTGTCCTCCGAGACGGCGGAAGAGTAGACCAAAACCTGCGCACCCATCACGTTCTCTTCCTTATGCCCTATAAAGACCTTTGCACCCTTCTTTCTTAAAAGCTCAATGTTTTTGTTTTCTCTTATGTCCGAACCGGAGACCTCATAGCCCATATCAAGGAGTATTTGGGCTATACCGCTCATGCCTATGCCACCTATACCCACAAAGTGGAAGCTCCTGACCCTTTCCCTGAACATTGGGTATATTATATACTTTGGCAGTGTCCGTAGCTCAGCTGGATAGAGCGTGGGTCTCCGGAACCCAAGGTCGGGGGTTCGAGTCCCCCCGGACACGTTTATGCCCACACGCCGGGCAACCTATAGCCACAGTGGGGACACAAGCCTTCTTTAAGGTGGTTCTTTGTCCTGTAGCCTACCCTCTCTATCACCTTTTTGCCACAGTTTGGACAGTAGGTAGATTCAAGGTCCTCTTGCCAGTAGTTGCCCACATAGACAAAGTTTAGCCCCTCTTCCCTTCCTATCTCATAGGCCCTTTTTAGCTTCTCTATGGGTGTGGGCATAAGGTGTGCCATCTTATAGGCTGGGAAAAAGCGGGATATGTGCCATGGTATATCCCTTGATAGACTTGCTATAAAGCGGGCTATCTCCCTTATTTCCTCCTCAGAGTCGTTATAGCCCGGTATGAGAAGGGTGGTTATCTCTATCCATATGCCTTTTTTGAGGGCATACTCAATGGTCTTCAATACAGGCCTCAGCCTTGCTCCGCATACCTTTTTGTAAAACTCATCGGAGAAGGACTTTAGGTCTATGTTCATGGCATCAAGGTATGGAAGGGCTATGTCTATGGCCTCTTCCGTTTCATAACCGCTGGTTACAAAGACATTTCTTATGCCCTTCTCCTTTGCAAGCCTCATCACATCAAAGGCAAACTCAAAGAATATGATGGGTTCGTTATAGGTATAAGAGATAGAAGGTGTTTTGTAAAGCTGGGCCAGTCTTACAAGCTCCTGAGGGCTTATAGGCTCTCCAAAGACTTTATAGTTATTGTTCTGAGGATATTGGGAGATTTCCCAGTTTTGACAAAACTGGCAGGAGAAGTTGCAACCCACCGTGCCAATAGAGAGGCTATAAGTGCCAGGAAGGAAGTGATAGAGGGGCTTTTTCTCTATGGGGTCTATGTTTATGGCGGAAACAAGGCCATATACGGTAAGATAAAGCCTTCCTCCCCTGTTTACCCTCACCCCACACTTTCCATACTCACCCTCACCCAAAACACACCTCTGACTGCAGGCCTTGCAAAGAACTTTTTCTTCCTTTTCTTCACTTAGCCAGGCCAAGGCTTCCATAGGGTTAAATTTATAGCTATGAGGGTAAGAAAGCCAGCGGTGGCAGGCTACTTTTATCCTTCTGATAGAAAAAGGCTTGAGGAGTATGTGGACAGGCTGATGGGGGAAAAGGTGGAGGTTGAGGGAAGCCTTAGAGGCCTCATTGTGCCTCATGCGGGCTACGAGTGCTCTGGGATTGTGGCGGGCAAGGTCTATGCCCTTTTGAAAAACAGAAGCTACAAAAAGGTAGTCCTTGTGGGACCTTCTCACTTTGTGGATTTTAACGGCTACTCCTTTGGAAGCTTTCATGCCTTTGAAACTCCCTTTGGAAGGGTAGAAGTGGACCATCTTGCCTTAAAGGACTTTCCAGAAGAAGCCTTTTGGGACATGCCACACCTGTATGAACACTCCCTTGAGGTTCAACTTCCATTCCTTCAGAGAACTCTAAAGGATTTTTTGCTTGTGCCTGTGGTCTACGGCAGGGTTGAAGCAAAAAAGTTAAAAGAACTTTTGGACACCCTCTGCGATGAGAATACCCTCTTTGTTATAAGCTCAGACCTAAGCCACTACTATCCTGATGAGATTGCAAGAAGGATAGATGCCTACTGCCACAGGTGGATCCTTGAAGGAAAGGAGAATCTTAAAAAAGGATGTGAAGCCTGTGGAAAGATAGGGATTGAGGGTGCCTTACTTTATGCCAAAGAAAAGGGCCTAAAGGCCAAACTTGTAGACTATAGGACATCTGCGGAGACATGCGGGGATGACAGAAGGGTGGTAGGCTACGGTGGTTATGTTTTTATCTCATGATGTAGTAAAGCATAAGAGGATAGTCCAATCCAAAGCCCTGAAGGTCTTCCTCCATAAGCCTTCTTAAGAGGCCTCTTCTTTCCTCCATGTAAAATACCCTTGCCTTTGGCACGCCCGCAAGCTCCTTTGCCCTCTTTATAGCATCCTGAAGGTTTCCAAGCTCATCCACAAGGCCAAGCTCCTTTGCCACCCTTCCCGTAAAGACTCTACCGTCGGCTATCTCTCTTAGCTTCTCTTCCGATATCTTTTTAGACCTATACTTTAATATGGCCTGAAGAAACTGGTTGTAGGCATCTTCAATGGTCTTTTGAAGGTAGACCTTTTCTTCTTCCGTTAGTTCTCTAAAAGGTGATAGAGTATCTTTAAACTTGCCCGTCTTTATGGCCGTGGTCCTTATGCCAAGCCTTTCAAGGAGTGCCTTTAGCTCTGTGTGCTGGACTATAACACCTATGCTTCCTGTAATGGTGCCGGGGTTGGCAAAGATAACATCCGCGGGCGCCGATATGTAATAACCCCCAGAGGCGCACACATTACCCATAGAAACCACAAGGGGCTTTCCGGAAGCCTTAAAGTCCTCAAGGGCCCTGTATATCTCCTGAGAGGCACCTACCGACCCACCAGGGCTATCTATCCTAAGCACCAAGGCCTTAACGCTTTCATCCTCTTTTGCCTTTTGAATCTTCTCCACTATCTTATCCGGCTCTATTATGGCACCCTTTACCTTTATGACTGCTACCCGTTCTCCAACTGGAAGCCTTGACAAAACCGAACTCAAGAAGCCAAGCACCATTAATATTATTACAAAGATAAAAAGTCTTTTAAGCCACTTTTTCATGCCTCTTCTCTCTTAGTAGCCACAGTGCAAGAACTACAGAAAGGATAATCATACCAAGGGCTACAAGCTGGTTCCATGTGAGGCCTATGCTGGGAATGGGAGGTGTGACACCTCTGAAAAACTCAAGGAAAAACCTAAGTGAGCCATACAAAAGGGTATAAAAGGCAAAGACAAAGCCGTCAAAGGGCTTTTTCCTGTAGGCCAATAGGAGAAGTATAAAGATCAAAAGCAGGCCTATAAACTCCATAAGCTGGGTAGGATACAGGGGCATATAAGGTGGTGCTACCGCACCGGGTGGAAAGACCACATAGAAGAAGGGAAATTTGTCTGCAAAGTGAATGCCTGGCAAGGTAGAGCCATCCACGGGAAAGGGCTTTCCATAGCAACAGCCAGCGGAGGTGCAACCGAGCCTTCCTATAGCATGAGCCATACTCAATGCGACCACTGCCATGTCCGCAGACTTCCAAAGGGGCAGTTTATACTTGAGGATACCCAAAAGTGCACCCGCTATACCACCAAAAAGGCCACCGAAAAAGTCCATACCACCGTTCCATATGCTAAGCACGTCCATAAGGCCTTCTATCTGTTCTGGGTGTTCTATCACATAAGAGAGCCTTCCACCCACTATGCCAAGCAGTAGGGCAAAGAGGAGTGTGTTCTCCACATGGCTTGGGTTTAGGCCTTCCCTTTTGGCAAACCTAAGAAGGAGCCAGTAGGCTATTAGGACACCAAGGGCCACAAGCACGCCATAGGTGTATATCTTTATGCCGAATATTTCAATCAATACTGGATACATGGCTAAAATTTTAAACTATCCACAGTGAGAAGAAGGCTAAAGCTTTCTCCCTCTATCTTTATGGCCTTGGCATAGCCTTCCCTTGCCCAATCAAGGTAATTGATCTTTAAGGTTCTGTTTTTCTTTGTATCGTAGAATTCCACAAGGCTTAACTTCCCATCCTTGAATATATACTTTGTCTTATACACACCATCATCCCTCTCAAAGGCAACGCCGGAAAGCCCACAGCTAAGCTTTTCATCACCTCTTATTACTTTGCCGAAGATAAGGCCATCTGGGTTTATCGGAAGGTCAAGACACACCCCAGCTACACACAGATTGTTTAGGCTAAACTCCAAAACTCTACCTTCCCCACTTATGGTAAACTTACCCTCCGTCTTTTGAACTTGCACTGGTATGCGCAAAAAGCCTTGTCTTAGAGAAAGGCTGGCTTGGTAAGAAGAGGGAGCAGACTGTTCTAAATAGGTTTTCTTTATACTTTCTCCTTCGGGACATACAATAGGAGCGCAGGCGGACAAAAAGAGGAGAACCAACCCACCAAAGGCTATTTTTCTAACCATGCTTCAATTATAAACTTACTGAAGCATATAGTCAAAGTTGACCCTTATAGTCCTCCCACCTTCATCCCTTATGTAAAGATTGATGGAGTATAGACCCTTTTCCTCCATCTGGAACCACCCACCATAGTTATCACCGTACTGGTGAGGATACTTGTGAAGTTCTCTCCTTTGAGCCCTCAATATGGGAGACCTCACCTCCGCCTCTACCTTATAGTTTGACAGGTAAACTATCTTATCTCCTTCCTTTTTCCATATGGCTACGGCAAGATGGTGAGTATCATACCTTTGAGGTGTTCCATTGTGCTTTTCCAATAGCGCATAGGCCCTTGGAAAGCTCTTTTTTAACTCTTCAATACTGACAATTCCAATGCTCACATTAAAGTCCTTTAACCTTTTGGTAAGTGGTGTTTTGATAAGCACGCTGTCCTCTTGGGCAAAGGCAAAGCTTAAAAGGATAAAGAGATAAATCAGGTATCTAACCATTTTTCCACCTCCTCAAGGTATATCTTACACTAGGAAGCTGAAAGAGGCAATTAGACTTATTTTAGAAATAAATAAGCCTATCTTATATTCCTATGCGCATAAACCTTCTTCCCGAGGAGGTAAAAAGTAGGATAGCCTCTGGAGAGGTGATAGAAGGTCCTGCAGAGTGTGTAAAAGAGCTTATGGAAAACTCCCTTGATGCGGAGGCCACCAAGGTGGAAGTGGAGATAATAAAAGGGGGGAAAAGGTATATAGCTGTAAGGGATAACGGTGTTGGAATACCTTCGGAGGATATAAAAAAAGCTATTCTAAGCGGTGCCACAAGTAAGATAAGATCTTTAGAGGACCTGCAAAGTATAAACACATACGGCTTTAGGGGTGAAGCGCTTCATGCCATTTCTTTGGTCAGTAGGCTTATATTGAGATCAAGGTTTTATCAAGAAGAAGTAGGCAGGGAGATAAGGGTGGAGGGAGGAAGGGTGGTGTCAGAAAGGGAGGTGGGTATGCCTGTGGGAACGCATGTGGAGGTCTATGACCTTTTTTACAATCTGCCTTTGAGAAAGGCCTTTTTGAAAAAGGAGGATGTAGAAAGAAGGAGGATTTACAGGGTTTTTAAGGCACTTGCCTTGGCCAACCCATCTGTAGCTTTCAGGCTTGAGGCAGAAGGCAAAGAGGTTTTTAATTTCAAAGCGGTAAAGGATCTAAAAGATAGGGTAGAAGAGGTCTTTGAAGAGAGGTTTGAACATTTAAGTGGTGAAGAAGGACCTTTTAAGGTGGACCTCTTCCTATCCGATAGAGCAAAAGATCATTTTCTCTTTGTAAACAGGAGGCCTGTAAGCAACGAGGCGCTTATGGATTATATTAGAAGGTCTGTGGATAAAAAGTCATGTTTATGCTATATCTATGCACCGCCATACCTTGTGGATGTGAACGTCCATCCCAAAAAGACAGAGGTGAGGATACTGAGGGAGGGCAAGTTAAAAGAGCTCATAGGAAGACTTCTTTCAAACAGGCATTTGACCGGTTTAAGCCTAAGACAGAAAAGTAAGGAATACACTCTTGAGCCCGAGCTTATTGGTATAATAGATAACACCTTAATAGTGGCAAGGTACGGCGACTATCTTTACTTTTTTGATCAGCATCTCTTGGCAGAAAGGTATAACTACGAGGTTAAAGGCCTTGCTCCAGAAAGGGCTTGTAGGGCATCCATAAAGGCTGGAGATAGGATAGATGAAAGGATGGCTAAGGAACTGCTCAAAAGGTGGATTAGCTTTGAAAATAAGGAAGTGTGTCCGCACGGCAGGCCTATGTATTACAGAATATACTTAGGTGATCTTTACAAAAAGCTTGGAAGGGAGTACTGATGCTTGCAAAGAGGATAATACCTTGTCTTGATGTGGATAAGGGAAGGGTTGTAAAGGGTGTGAAGTTTTTAAACTTGGTGGATGCGGGAGACCCTGTAGAGGTGGCAAAGGTCTACGAAGAACAGGGAGCGGACGAGCTTGTATTTCTTGACATTACAGCCTCCGCAGAGGGAAGAAAGATCACCCTTGAGGTGGTAAGGCGCGTAGCGGAGGAGGTCTTTATGCCTTTTACCGTAGGTGGGGGTATATCAAGCCTTGAGGATATGAGAAAACTTCTTGAGGCCGGTGCGGACAAGATATCCATAAACACTTCCGCAGTTAAGAACCCAGAGCTTATATACGAAGGTGCCAAAAGGTTTGGTTCTCAATGCATAGTTGTGGCCATAGATGCGACAAGAAAAGGAGGGTCTTGGGAAGTGTACATACACGGTGGAAGGACTCCTACAGGTCTTGATGTGATAGAGTGGGCAAAAAGGGTGGAAAGCCTTGGGGCTGGTGAAATCCTTCTTACTTCTATGGACAAGGATGGGACCAAGTCGGGTTATGATCTTGAATTGACTAGGGCTGTAGCTGAGGTGGTAAACATTCCGGTGATAGCCTCCGGTGGGGCTGGAAGCATGGAACATTTCTACGAGGCCTTTACCTTTGGAAAGGCAGATGCTTGCCTTGCCGCATCCCTCTTTCACTTCAAGGAGATAGAGATACCTTCCTTAAAGGCTTATCTTAGATCTAAGGGAATTCCTGTAAGGCTTTAAGGGGCCAAAGGCCCCATCAGACGGCAACCTTTTTAGGTGGTGGTGGAAGGAAGGGTTCTAAACCTTGCTCCTGTGCCCACTTCTGGGCCAATTCATAGGCCGCTTTTGCAGTGTTAAGGTTCTTCTCTATAAGTTCTAGCTTTTTCTTAAACTTTCTTTCTAAGGCTGAGTCCAAGGAAGCTGTTCCACCGGAAGCTACAAACTTCTTTAGGAACCTTGCCTTTATACCCTCCTCTATGGCCTCTACGCTCACCCTTCCTATGGCTCCAAAGAAGGCTCCTATCATGGCCATATTGGTTGCCAGTTCCGTTCCGGCTATCTCTATGGCAAACTTTGTGGCTGGAAAGTTAAAGATCTTCACCTCTAGCTCTTCAAGCCTCTCTTTATCTTCCTCAGAAAGCAGGTCCTCTTCACTGTTTATGATTATAAGCCCCCTTCTCTTTATGCCCGCGTAGAAGGGCATGGTGTAGGACTTACCCATGGTTATGACCTGGGGATGGAAGACCATGATCACATCCGGATAGACAACTTCACCCCTGTCGTAGATGGGTTCTATACCTATGCGTGCATAGCTCTCCGCCGGTGCCATCCTCTTCTCCGCTCCAAAGAAGGGGTTGGAGATGGCATAGTAGCCTTCGTAGTCTGCCGCCGTGGCTATTATATGGGCTGCTGTAACCGCGCCCTGTCCTCCAAGGGCAGGCATACGTATGTTCAACCTTCTCCTCATCATAGTAAGCCCTCCTCCTTTTTACGTTCAATGACTTCCCTTGCAGCGTCTGTCATGTATTCAAAGAAGGCAAACCTCTCCTTATCCCTTTGTCTCATCTCATCAAGGCCATCGTCAGAGTTTAGACCTATTTCAAGTATGCAAGGTGTGTAAAGGTGCACGTAGGTAGGCCCCACTTCCCTTGCCACATATATGGCCTTCTTTATAACCGTCTCCACCCTCTTTGGTGAAGAAACGGTCAGCCTTGCCACATAATGACAGCCCGCATCTATGGCAAGCTGCCACATGGGAACCTTCTCCCATTGTTTACCCTTTGGTGCCATCTTAAAGACATGTCCCTTCACCGTTGAACCGCTCTCCTGACCTCCTGTGTTTGCATAAACCTCATTGTCAAAGCATATGGTGGTAATCTTCTCTTGCCTAAAGAAGGAGTGGAGTGTGCACTCCAGTCCTATGTCTATAGTAGCTCCATCTCCAGCTATGACGACCACATCCTTTACCTTGTCTGGGAACCTCCACTCAAGAACCCTTTTAATTCCAGAGGCTACAGCATTTTGATTCCCAAAGAGTGAGTGAACAGTATGAAGGGCTATATGGGGAAAGACAAGGGAGGTGCAACCGGTAGAGTTAACTATTATTGTGTCTTCTGGATTTGGCAAGGAGGCCAATATGTACCTAAGAGCCATAGACTCAGGGCAACCAGCGCAAAGGGAGTGTTCTTCTATGAGTTCCTTTGAGTAGGGAAGGTCCATAACACCCCTTTTAGGATTGCCCCAGGTAGCCTTAAACTGAAGGTCCTTTATCTCTTGAGGAACCACATCCAAAAACTCTTCGTTTATCTGATAGATCTTATAAGACATGTTTCACCTCCTTTCCAGTAAGTTTAAGAACTTCCATCACTATAACTTCCGGTGGCATTGTCATACCACCAGCAACCCTTGGTGAACCAATTATCTCCGCATCGGAATGGCCATAAAGATACCTCTTTACCTCCCTTTCAAGCCAACCCACCACGTTAAACTCTGGAACAAAGATATACTTTGCACCCTTCACAGCCTGTCTTAGCTCCTCTATGGGGAAGGGTCTTATGGTCTTCAACTTGACCACCCTTGCCTTTACACCCTCATCCTCAAGAAGCCTTACAGCCTCCTTTGCTTGGGCTGCCGCCGTACCGCAAGCTACAAAGACAATGTCAGCTTCAGGGTCTCCAAACTCTTCTATAAGACCCCTCAGATAATGCCTTGCATAAGGCCTTGACCTTTCAATGGCAGCCCTTACCTCCCATTGCCAGCTGGCATGAGTAGCATAGGAGATATAGTTGGACTTCATCACAAAGGGGTCCCTCAAAAACCTTCCCGGTGGAACCTCTGCGTCTATGACGGGCATAGGTGCCCTGTAGGGATTATAAGGTGGAAGTGCTATATCATCCGGTGGCAACATAACTGTTTCCCTCGTGTGAGATACAAAGAAGCCATCCACAACAGTTATAAGTGGAACGTGTACGCTTGGCTGCTCTGCCACCACAAAGCCAGCAAGTATCATATCAAAGAGTTCTTGTGCATTTTCCGCATACCATATCATACAACCTGTATCAAGGAGGAAACTAACCTCAAGGTTATCCGGTTGTATAGAAAGAGGTGCATTCACACCTCTAGCCATAAGCACAAGCTGAACTGGTATCCTTGTTCCTGCCCACATGGGAAAGTTTTCAAAAGCTCTCAAGGTACCAGGGCCCGAGGTGGTAGTGATACATCTTCCTCCTGCCAAGGCACAGCCTGCAATCTCAGACATAACACCAAACTCCGACTCACCCCTGAAGTAGACACCCACATAGCCTTCTACCCAAAGCTCACCTATAAGGTGAGCAGCCTCCGACTGAGGTGTGATAGGATAAGATACCGATGCATCCACAGAGGCCCTCTTTACAGCCTCTTTGACCGCTTCCGAACCTGTCATAAAGTGCTTTGTCCTTGGTGCCTCAAACAGGAGATAATCTGGAGAAACTACCCTCTGTCCAGCTCTGTTATATATGACCCTTTCCTCTTTGACTGCCTGCATAGCTACCTCCTTACAAGATTTCTAAATAAAATGTAAGTTGATAATAGAATGGCAAGCTGAGAAAGGTCATAAGAAAACCTCCTCAAGCTCTATACAAAGTCCCTCCAAAATCTTAGAACAAACTTTGCCCTTTTCAAAGGCGTAGGAGAAAACTTCATAGATACCATCTTTAAGCTCTAAAACTTCAATGCCTTTTTCCTCAGGAAAGACAAGCCAATACTCTTTAACACCAAACTTGGTGTATATCCTTCTTTTGTCTTCTGTATCCTTTTTAAAGGTGTTTGGAGAGACCACTTCCACCACAAGGTCTGGAGATCCAAAGATGCCCTTCTCCTTTACTATATGAAGCCTCTCCTTTGAAACAAAAACTATGTCTGGCTGGACTACCACATCCTCCGACAGAATAACATCCACAGGGGATAGATAAAAATCTCCAGGACCCTTTTCCTCCTGATAAAGCATAAAAAAGCGGGAAAGTCTCCAAATGATTTTTTGATGGATAGTATTAGGTGCTGGCATTTCTATAAGCTCTCCCTCCAAAACCTCGTACCTTTTGTCCTCTTCAAGGTTCAGGTAGTCTTGGTAGGTAAAGAGTGTAGCCTTCATTTCCCAAGCTCCCTCTTTACCTCCTCCGCTATCTTGATAAACTTTTCTATTTCCTCAAGATGTTGATCCCTTAGTGTTATCATGGCGTCTTCGTGCCCGTCCATACTGCACATAGCTATTGTGAAACAGTCTGTTTCTGCTCTTATTATCTTGAGTGCCACATTGGCATAATGACAATGGACACCTATGAATATACAGGCCTTTATGTTGTTATGCCATATGGTTAGGTTGGGATGATTTGGATTTATTTCAACAGCTGGGTCTATCTTAGGATACTTAGGTCTGTAGTCATACATGGGTATGATCTTTGCATTCAGAACTTCTGCCATCTTTTTAACAAGTTTGGCCTTCTCTTTGGCCTCTTCATTCCACGCGTAAAGCACCTGTGGACCTGGGAAGATGGTGGGGTTTGGCCTGGTTAGCATGGCCTTTGCAGCCTCTCTCATGGCTATCTCTTCATCAACTATCTCATTAAAAAGCAGGGCCTTACCAGGTGGTGGGTTTAAAACTCCCTCATAGACTGCTACTGGATAAGGTGAAAAGGCACTAGGGCCTAAGGTTGCCATTCCTCTTCACCTCCTTACTTTTTTGCATGCACTTCTGGCATTATCATGTGTATGGCGTTTCTCTTTAAAAGGTTAACGCACACATAAACACACAAGGCACAGCCTTTACACCTATCTTGGTTCACGTAGGCATGGTGTTCTTCATCGGAGTACATAAGGGTGTTTGGCTCGGGGCAAAATAACGTGCACTGTTTGCAATTGTACTTACTGCACTCTTCGTTTATCACCTCGGCCACATAGTACATGCCATGCCTCCTGAAAAAGTAATGGGTTTTTATAAGTTATTACTATAATGGAATTTGTCAATACTTTGAATAACTTTAACATGTTATAATTTAATTGTGAAGGTACTTGTAGTTGGTGGTGGTGGAAGAGAACACGCTATCCTTTGGAAGGTCTCCCAAAGCCCATTGGTAAAAGGTTTGTATTGTGCCAAAGGCAACGCTGGCACTGCAAAGATAGCTCAAAATGTGCCGATTGAACCTACCGATGTAAAAGCTTTGGCAGACTTTGCCCAAGAGGAAGGTATAGACTTTACTATAGTTGGACCTGAGGCACCTTTGGTGGCAGGCCTTGTGGATGAGTTTGAAAGGAGGGGCCTTAAGGTCTTTGGGCCAAATCAAAGGGCCTCTATGCTGGAAGGTAGTAAAGTTTTTGCCAAAGAGTTTATGCAAAAGTATGGCATTCCTACTGCAGAATTTCACACCTTTGAGGACCCTCAAAGGGCAAAAAACTTTATAAAGGATTTTGGTGTGCCTGTGGTTATAAAGGCGGATGGCCTTGCTGGTGGAAAGGGTGTTTTTGTATGCAAAAGCTATGAGGAGGCCCTCAGGGCCATAGATAATTTAATGGTTAAAAAGACTTTGGGAGAGGCTGGTTCAAAGGTGGTCATAGAGGAGTTTTTGGAGGGTGAGGAGGCATCTTACATAGTTATGCTAAACGGGGATAGCTATGTGCCACTGCCCACCTCTCAGGATCACAAAAGACTTTTGGATGGAGACAAAGGGCCAAACACAGGCGGAATGGGTGCCTACTCTCCCAATCCCTTTGTGGATGAGGCCACAGAGAAGGCAATAAGGGAACTGATAATAGAAAGGGTTATAAAGGGTCTGCGTGAAGAGGGCATTTACTACAGAGGCTTTTTGTATGTGGGCCTTATGCTAACAAAGGAAGGGCCAAAAGTGTTAGAGTTTAATGTAAGGCTTGGTGATCCCGAAGCTCAAGTGCTCCTTATGAGGATAAAGGGAGACTTTTTAAAGACCCTTTTGGACTTTTATGAAGGAAAGGCAATAGACCTTGAAGTGGACCCAAGGCATAGCATATGTGTAGTTCTTGCCAGCAGGGGCTACCCAGAAAAGCCAGAGGATGGAAAGGAGATAGCTGGATTAGAAGAAGTAGAGGGGATGGAGGATGTGGTGGTTTTTCATGCAGGCACAGAACTAAAAAATGGAAGGGTTTATACCAAGGGAGGAAGGATTTTAAATGTGTGTGCCTGGGGAAGAGATCTAAAAGAAGCGAGGGAAAGAGCTTACAAGGCTATTGAGAAGATTAGCTTTGAGGGCATGCACTACAGGAAAGACATAGGCTATAGGGCCTTTATGGCCTTCCAAGAGTTAAGGTAGTATATTCATTAACATGAGGAAACAAACCTACAGGCTTTTAGGCCTTTCTTTTTTTGCCCTTGGAACCTTAGGCCTCTTTTTACCCATAATGCCAACTGTTCCTCTATATCTGCTTGCTGTGTTTTTCCTTTCAAGGGCCTCCAAAAGGGACATTGTAAAGCTAAAAAAATTACCCATTTTGGGTAAAAAGATATATCCATACATCAAAAAGTCTGTAAAATATCTCAAAAGATGGAATACACAACAGCCAAGTTTATCCATATTATAGGCATATTGTTGTGGGCAAGTTCTTCTTTTTCCCTCGGTCTTTTTATGTTTTACTCTATGCATAGAGAAACTGGTTGCAACCAGCACATACTAAGAAATTTCTACAGATGGATGACAAACTTGGAAATCTTTGGCTTTTTCCTTGCCCTTACTATGGGCCTTTACATGCTCCATCTTATTGGCTATAGCTTTGATATAAGGTGGTTAAACTATAAAATATCCTTGGTCCTTGGAGTGCTTTTGCCACTTGAAGTTTTAAACTTTTGGTTTGTAAATATCTACATTCCAAAGGCTGAAGATAAGATAAAGGCTTACAAAAAGTATGACCTTTTTAACTATATAGTGGCTATCCCTTTGATAATAGTTTCCCTGTTTGTTATATACCTTGCGGTGGTAAAACCATAAGTTCTGTCTCAAATAATTTTGAAAGGGCAACCCGTAGGTTGCCCAAAGGCCTCAAAACTGGTAAGAAGCGCTAACATAAAAGCTTCTGCCGGGCTCTGGCACCTTTACGCCTGCGCTAAAAGGATTTCTCACATAGGAGAAGTGTTCATAATACTTTTTGTCAAAAAGGTTTTCCACTCCAGCATTTAAGGTAAAGTTTTTGTAGCTTATGCCAGCCTTTAGGTTTACTATGCCGTAGCCGGAGGTCTTTGTCTCATTTACATCGGAGTCTACCTTGCTTTGGGTGGCGGAAGCCACAAGCTCTGCCTCTGCAAACCAAAGGCCAGTATCATACCTTAGCCCAAGCCTGCCCTTTAAAGGTGGCACCTCCGCCACATCCTTGTCTTTTATGTTCAAGCTTGGCTTTGTATCCTTTCTGCCCTCTGTGTAGCTTACACCACCAAAGAGGAAAAGGCTTTTCCACACGTTGTAATTGGAGCTTAGCTCAAAGCCCCAGAAACGTGCATCCACGTTGGCATAGGTCATGGCTTGACTGTTTTGTGGCCAATTGCTTGGTGGATTTACTGGATCCTTTCTGTGGAGAGTTATGTAGTCCCACACGTAGCTTACAAAGACCGTTGCCTTTGTAAGGGATTTTGGAGTCTGATGCTTTATTCCAAGGTCAAACTCTAAGTTTTTGGAAGGCTTTAGTTCTGGGTTTCCAACCCAAGCACAGAAGGGAGGGCATCCCATTCCCATCCTCCTTAAGGCAAAATACCTCTCCTGTTGGTCTGGCACCCTTACCCCATAGCCCAAGCCTGTAAAGAGTTCAATCTCTGGTGTCAAGTTGTAAAAGAGTTGGAGATTACCCGAAGGGTATGTATCCGTCTTGGAAGTGCTTCTTGTGTTGTGGAAGGCATAGTATAGGTTTGTGTTTGCTTTGGAGCTGTCTGCCTTGCTTTTGGTAGTATCAAGCCTTAGGCCTGCCACAAGCCTCAACTTAGGATTAAAGGATTTCTTATACTCTCCATACACGCCAAAGTTGGCAATGTCTGCATTTGGGATTACAAATTGCCTCATATACATACCACTCATTTGATTCCACATGTAGTTTGTAGCATCCCAGTTCCTTTTGTAGGCCTCAAAGCCCAAGGCAAAATCTTTTATCTGTGCTTCCACTCTTCCACCAAAGGTTTTTGTTTGTGCATCCGTTGCCATGCTGTAAGGTAGATCTCCAGCAGACATTCTAAACCTGTCATCCATCCAGTGGTCTACCTTTGTGTAATAAAGCTGGAAGCTAAGGGAACTTATAAGGTCAGATATTTTATCCACCTTGTAGGCAAGGTTAAACCTGTCCGTTTTGTCATATTCCGCATCCATCATAAGGGCTGGGTACAAAACATGTCTGGCATCCTGCCTTGTGTAGGCCATTTCAAGATGATGGTTTTCCAAGGGCCTTAGGCCAAACTTGGCCCAGTAGGTGTTTATCTCAAAGGCCTTTGAGTTTATATACTGTGGCTTGTAGTTGGCATACTCCGTTATCCTTTTTCCATCTCCGTCCTTGTAGGGCTTTGAATACTTGTAAGAGTAGCCCGCAAGGCCATAAAACCTGTCATCCCTGTAGGAGACCACAGGAGAAATATTTCTAAAGTCAAAGGAGCCAAGGCTAAGGTTAAGCTTAAACCTAAAGCCAAAGTCTGGCCTTTTGGTGATTATATTAACCAAACCACCCAAGGAACCTTGATGCCTTATGTCAAATGGTCCCTTTATAACCTCTATCCTTTCTACTTCCGAAAAATCCACATGGAAGGCGGGCGGGTCCATTCGGTTGGGACATGCACCATGAACCTCTGAGTCATCAATTAGCACGTTAAGGTTATCCCTTTGGAAGGCGCGTATTATCACATCGTTGGCTATGCCACCCTTTCTGAACTTGTGAAGCCCCTCAATCTTGGTTAAGGCCTCTCCCACATCCTTTGCAAAAGACTCCCTTACCTCCCTTATCTCAAGGCTTTCTTTAAAGGTCTCCCTTTTTCCCTTAACTTCCACCTCCTTCAAAAGCACCTCTTGGGCAAAGGTGGGAAGGCTAAAAAGGGCAGTTGAAATTAAAGCAATTTTCTTCATTACTTTACCTCCAATTTAGCGTTATTTTAACATTATAACATACTCTGAAGCCTGAGGGCTATATTTTTATTAATGGTTGTAAGGAAGGCCAAGCTTAAGGATGCACCAGAGCTTTACAACCTTATAAACGAGTATGCGAAGGAGGGAATACTGCTTCCTAGAAGTCTAAACTCTATCTATGAGAATATAAGGGATTTTTGGGTTTGTGAAAAGGATGGGAATATAGTGGGTTGCTGTGCCCTTCATATAGTTTGGGAGGACCTTGCGGAGATAAAGAGCTTGGCTGTAAAGAAGGATTATAGAGGTATGGGTGTGGGCAGTATGCTTGTAGAGGCATGTTTGAAGGAGGCTGAAGAGCTAGGTATAAAGAAGGTCTTTGTCCTTACCTATGCCCAGGACTTTTTCAGCAGGTTTAACTTTGAAGAGGTGGAAAAGTCTAAGCTTCCTCACAAGGTATGGGGTGAATGTATAAATTGTATAAAGTTTCCAAACTGCGATGAGGTGGCCATGTGGATTGACTTGGAAAAGGTTCCTATAAGGCATGACGGTGAAGTTTAGCTATATAACCTCTGGAGAGAAGTTAAGCAAGGTTTATGAAAGCTTAAAGGATGAGCCCTATGTATTCCTTGATACGGAGGTATCCAACGACAGAATAAGGCTTGTACAGCTGGGTGGGAAGGAGGACATATTCATACTTGACCTTTTTGACCTCGGTGAGGAGGGGGTGATGTTTTTAAGGGAGCTTCTTTCCAATAAGGGCATAGTGGGGCATAACCTCAAGTTTGACCTAAAATACCTCTACAGCTACGGTATAGAGCCTTATGCTGTGTTTGATACGATGATAGCCAGTCAGCTTTTGGGGGACACAGACAAACACTCTCTGCAAAGGGTAGCTATGCACTATTTGGGACAGGTATTGGACAAGGCCCTTCAAGCTTCCAATTGGGGACAGCCCTTTTTAGGAAAGGAACAGCTAGAGTATGCCGCTTTGGATGTAAAAGTGGTGAGAGATCTGTTCTACATATTCCTCAAAAGGCTAAATGAGACGCGCCACAGGGAGGAGCTACTGCTAAAGACTAGGACCTCTAGGGTCTTTGGCCTTTTGAACCCTGTGGCCATAGTGGAGATGGCCTTTGTTCAAGAGACGGCAAAGCTTGAACTTAACGGCATACCTGTGGACAAGGTAGAGCTGGAAAGGAAGCTAAGGGAACAGGAGAAATTGCTTCAGAAAAAGGTTATGGATTTTATGGTAAAGTACAGGGTGGATCCTATGTCTCCCAAGCAGGTTGGAGAGCTTCTTACAAAGAGGTTTGGTCTGGATCTTCCAAGGACGGAAAAGGGTAATGTTTCTACCGATGATAAGGTGCTTTCAGAATACGCTTCACATCCTGTAGTTTCCGAACTTTTAGAGATAAGGGGAATGAAGAAGATCATTGAAAAACTTCAGGAGATAAGGGAGAGGGTGAAAGGTGGCAGGGTCTATCCAGAGTTTAAGCAGATAGGCGCTGTAACCGGAAGGATGGCAAGCATGAACCCTAACGTGCAAAACATACCTAGGAATTTAAGAAGCATCTTTATGGCGGAAGAAGGTAATGTGTTTGTCATCGCAGACTTTTCCCAGATTGAACTAAGGATAGCCAGTGAGTATGTGGGTGAAGAGAGGATGATACAGGCCTTTAGACAGGGCAAGGACCTTCACCGTTATACCGCAAGCATCTTTTTGGGAAAGCCTGAGGAGGAGATAACAAAGGAGGAGCGCCAGCTTGCCAAGGCTGTAAACTTTGGCCTCATATACGGCATATCGGCCAAAGGCCTTGTGGAGTATGCCAAGACCTATGGCATTGACCTCACCCTTGAAAGTGCCCAAAGGATAAGGGAGAGCTTTTTTGAATACTATACTGCCTTTAAGGTTTGGCATGAAAAGGTAAAGAAGGAGCTAAAGGAATACAAAGAGTCAAGGGGTTATACCCTTTTGGGAAGGCCCTACATAGCCCACACCTTTCCAGACGCGGTAAACTATCCCATACAGGGAACGGGTGCAGACCTTCTAAAACTTTCTGTGCTTATGTTTGATGCGGAGCTAAGGAGAGAAGGGCTTAAGGCAAAGGTGGTAAACCTTGTCCATGATGAGATATTGGTGGAGTGCAAGGAGGAGGAAGCGGAGCTTATAAAAGAGCTTTTGAGAAAGGCTATGGTGCATGCGGGCAAGGTTATACTGAAGCAGGTGCCTGTGGAGGTGGAGATATTTATAAACAAAAGATGGGAAAAGGATTAAACTATATAGCTATGGGGAGGTGGGTATTAGTCTTGCTGTTTTTCATAGCCTCATGCGGTCCAAAGGTTAGCACCTTAGAGGAGTATGAGAGAAGGAACCCTTACCCTGGCACTAAAGAGAGAATAGACTATATCTCTAAGGGTAGTCTTATGCCAAGGGAGGGCTATCAGGACCTGTATTCGGAAAGAAGGGCGAGTAAGGTGGGGGACATAATATACATTCAGATTATAGAGAGTATTAACGCTATAGAAAGCATATCTGCACAAACTCAAAGATCTTCAGCCTTTCAGCAGAGCATTAGTTCTCTCTTTGGTCTTCCTAAAGACTTCCTTTCAGACCTTGGTGGAAGGGGTTCTGGGCAGATGAGCACAAAGGGTGCTGGGAAGGTGCAACAGACTGGTGTTTTGACCACAAGGCTTGCGGGAAGGGTCATGAAGGTCTATCCTAACGGTAGTATGCTTGTGGAGGCAAAAAAGTATATAGCTGTAGAAAACGCTCAGAGGGAGGTAGTTTTGAGGGGTATAGTTAGGCCAGAGGACATAGATAGCACCAACACCGTATCAAGCGACAGGATAGCAAACTTGGAGGTTATCATAGACGGAAGGGGCTTTTTGGTGGATGGAGGTAGTCCGGGATGGCTTGCAAGAATACTTGCAAAGGTCTTGCCCTTTTAATGATCCTTTTCTCCTTTGCCTTTTCTACCCGCATTGGGGATGTGGCAAGCTTTGAGGGCAACAGAAGCAACTACCTTGTGGGCTATGGCCTTGTGGTGGGCCTAAAGGGCACAGGCGATGGCAAAAGTACCCTCTTTACGGTGAGAAGCATAGCCAACATGCTAAACAGGATGGGTATAGTGGTGGACCCAAAGAGGATGACTACAAAGAACGTGGCGGCTGTTATGGTAACGGCCAAGCTACCACCTTACGCAAAGCCAGGTATGAGGATAGATGTGGAGATCTCTTCCATAGGGGATGCTAAAAGCTTAGAAGGTGGTACCCTTCTCCTCACTCCTTTGAGGGGGCCAGACGGCGTAGTCTATGCTTTGGCACAGGGGCAGGTGATTGTGGGTGGTTATGAGGCGAGGGGAAGGGGTGCCCAGCAGGTGGTGAACGTACCAACGGTGGGAAGGATACCAAACGGTGCCATAGTGGAAAGGGAGTTGCCAATGGATAGCATTCCTCAGGAGATAAACCTTTATCTGGAGAGTCCTAGCTTTTCCCTTGCCAAGCTGATCCAAGACAGGATAAACATGGAGTTTGGCAAAGATGTGGCAAAGGCCTTGGATGCTAGCACAGTGAGGCTAAGAATACCGGAGGGGACAAACCCGGTAGATTTTCTTGCCAAAGTGGAGGATCTGGAGATAGATGTGCCTTCCTTTGCCAAAGTGGTGATTGACGGAAGGTCTGGAGTGGTCCTCTTTGGTGGGGATGTGACCATAAGCCCGGTCTCTGTGGCGGTAGGAAGTCTAACGGTAATTATTAGAGAAGCTCCAGAGGTGGTTCAGCCACCACCTTTTTCTCCAGGTGAGACAAAAGTGGTGCCAAGGACGGAGGTAAAGGTGGAAGAAAAGACTGCAAGAATTGTTCAACTGAGGGGTGCTACCGTCTCACAGCTGGTAGAATCCCTAAACAGAATAGGTGCCACACCTAGGGAGATCATCTCTGTCCTTCAGGCCATAAAGGCTGCTGGTGCTCTAAGAGCAAAGCTGGAGGTGCTTTAAACCAACATAAGCTCAATCCTCGCCCTCTCCTCATCAACCGATACCACCTTTACCCTTACCCTGTCACCCAACCTAAAGACCTTACCCGTGTTTATACCCACAAGCCTGTGGGCAGGCTCATCGTAGATGTACTGATCATCGGTCAAAGTGCTTATGCTTACCAAGCCTTCCACCAAATACTCTTGAATCTCCACGAAGAAGCCAAAGGACACAACACCTGTAATAATACCATCAAACTCCTCTCCAATGTGGGACCTCATGAAGCGCACCTTTAGCCTGTCTATGGCCTCCCTCTCTACCTCTTCTGCCAACCTCTCCTGCTGGGAGAGATGCATGCCAGCCATCTCAAGGTAAGCGATCGTCTTCTCATAATCTATCCTTTCTCCTCTTAAAGCTTTTTTTAGAAGCCTATGGACTATGATGTCTGGATACCTTCTTATGGGTGAGGTAAAGTGGGTATAATGCTCTGAGGCAAGGCCAAAGTGGCCAAGGTTGTGGGGAGAGTAATGGGCCCTTTTCATGGACCTTAGGGTCAAAAACCTCACCAGGTTCTCCTCAGGCCTCCCCTCAAAGTCTTCTATTATCTTTTGGAAAAACTTAGGATTTAGACTTGGCCTTTTAACTTTATAGCCAAGCCCCGCAAGGATCTCAAGGAGGTTTTCCACTTTGCTTGGATCTGGCTTTTCATGAACTCTATAAAGGCAAGGATAGCCTAGGCTTTCAAGGTGCATGGCTACCGTCTCGTTGGCCGAAATCATAAAATGCTCTATTATCTTGTGCACCACATGCCTCTCATAGGGCATAACTGCCACAGGCTCACCATACTCATCCACCACAAGCTCTGCTTCGGGCAGGTCAAAGTCTATGCTTCCCCTCTCCCAACGCACCCTTGAAAGTATCCTATAGAGGTCCTCCATAAGCCTCAAGGACTCTACTATCTCTTTTGGATACCTTCCTTCCAAGGCTGGGTCTCCAAGAATGAGCCTTAGAGCCTCGTTGTAAGTTAGCCTTGCCTTACTCCTTATCACACTCTCGTATATGTCATACTCCAACAGCCTCCCTCTTTCATCAAAGAACATCTCACAGGTAAAAGCAAGCCTATCTTCGTTGGGCTTTAGACTGCATAGGTCTCCAGCGAGTTCCTCAGGAAGCATATGCAAGGCCCTATCGGGCAGGTAAAAGGTAAAGCCCCTCTTGAAGGCCTCCTTATCAATGGCGGAATTCTCCTTGACAAAGTAAGACACATCAGCTATATGAACCCAAAGCCTGTAGCCTTTTGGAGTTTTCTCAATGGCCACCGCATCATCAAAGTCCTTTGCCCTCTCCGGATCAATGGTAAAGCACACCTGATCCCTAAGGTCCCTCCTTCTTTTTAGCTCCTCCTCAAGGTTCACCTTTAGACTTCTTGCTTCTTTTATCACCTCCTCTGGGTAAGAGGTGGGCAGGTTATATTTCCTGATGAGTATGTCTATGATGAGGTTTCTCTCCTCCGGATGGCCCAATACCTCCTTTATCTTTCCAAGGGCTGGGCGTCTCTTTGTAGGGAACTTCCTTATTTGTGCTACCACTACCGTTCCATCCTTTAGATCTTTACAGCCCTCCAATAGCACCACCTGATGCTGGTTTTCATCCATCGGTATGCCAAGACAAGACCTTCTCTTCTTTTGCACTTTACACACAATCTCTTTTTTTGCCCTCTTTAAAACCTTTAAAATGCGCACCTCCTTTTTGCCCTTATACTCCACCACCTTAGCCCTCACTATGTCTCCCGCAAAGAGGTTTACCATTTCAAAGGGTGGTATGTATATGTCCTTTTTGCCCTCACCGACCTCCAAAAAGCCAAAGCCCGCAGGATAAGGTATGACCTTTCCTACAACTATTTCTTCCTCAACATAGGCATACTTACCACCTTGGACTGCCACCTTACCAGACTTTTTCAAGGACCTTAGAACCTTCTTTAAAACCTTCCTATCCTTCTTGTTTAGTCCAAGCCTCTTTAGTATCTCCTCAAAGCTTAAAGGCCTTTTGCTGTTTTTTAGGGTCTTTAGAACTAGTTCCTCCAGGGGAAGGCCTTCCATTGTAAAATATTTAACCATGAAAGATTGGCAAAAGTACAGGGAAAAAGTGGAGGAGTTGAAAAAAAGTCTTGAAGAGGCTCTTGTTTCTTTGGACATGGAGTATGATGTGAAGATGCCTGGGGAGGAAGGCTTTGATCCTTCCTTCAAGGTGCCTTATGTGCTTCTGAGGTACTACACCGATGAGGACCACTACCACGAGAGAAAGATAGAACTTTTTGACTACTACTTTGAGGAGCCTTTGGAAAACTTGGTGAAGCTCATAAAGGATATGGCGGAAGAGTTTCTTATGGAAATAGACCAAAGTGAATATGGTGGAGGTTGAGTTATAATATTCTGTTCTGAAGGAGGAAAGAGGATGGCATTACCCAAGGAAGTAAAGCAGGAGATAATTAGGAGCTTTCAAAGGCATGAGAAGGATACTGGATCACCTGAGGTACAGATAGCCATACTCACCGAGCGTATAAACAGGCTTACAGAGCACCTCAAGAGGCACAAAAAGGATATACATTCTAGGCGTGGGCTAATAGCACTAATACATGCCAGAAGAAGACATCTTGAATACCTAAGAAATAAGGACTATAAAAGATATCTGGAGGTTGTTGAAAGGCTTGGCCTTAAGGTGAAATGATGGAGATCGCACGCGCAAAGGTTGGAAGCTCAGAGGTAATAATAGAGACGGGAAAGTATGCTAAGCTGGCAGATGGCGCTGTAGTTGTAAGACAAGGAGATACGGCCGTATTGGTAACTGCCGTAATGTCTGAGGAGCCAGTTCAAGGTATAGACTTCGTTCCCCTTTCTGTAGATTACCGCGAGCAGGCTTCCGCATGGGGTAAAATACCCGGTGGCTTTATAAAGAGGGAAGGGAAGCCCACCGACAGGGAAATACTGGTATCAAGGGTAATAGACAGGCCCATAAGGCCTATGCTGCCTGAAGGCTTTTTCCACGAGGTGGTCATAACAGCCCTTACCCTTTCGGCCGATGACAAGTATGATCCCGATGTGCTTGCCATAACGGGAGCCTCTGCAGCCCTGCACATATCAAGGATACCCTTTGACGGTCCAATAGCGGGTGTAAGGGTATGCAGGATAGACGGTAAGTTTGTGGCAAACCCTACCTACGAGGAAAGACAAAGGGCAGACCTGGATATAGTCATGGCTGGAAGCAAAGATGCTATAGTGATGGTAGAGGGTGGTGCAAAGGAGGTGGATGAGGACACCTTTACCGATGCTCTATACTTTGGCCTTGAGGCCATACAGGACCTTTTGAGGGCCCAGGAGTACTTGAGGGAAAGGGTAGGTGTGCCAAAGGTAAGCTTTGAGGGTATGGAGCTGCCAGAGGAGCTCCAAAAGGCTCTTGAAGAGTTTTGCACAGAAAAGATCCTTCAATCCTTTAACATCTCCGACAAGAGGGAAAGGAAGACCTTCCAAGCGAACATACTCAAAGAGTTCATAGAGGCAAATCAGATTCCTGAAGAGTGGCACTTTAAGCTAAGCTATAACTACAAAAAGCTTATAAGCAAGCTTATGAGAAAGAGGGTCTTGGAGGAGGGTGTTCGCATTGATGGAAGGGGTCCAAAGGACATAAGGCCCATAAGCATAGAAGTTCATCCCTTTGAAAGGCCTCACGGTAGCGCCATATTTACAAGGGGTCAAACTCAGGCCTTTGCTACAGCTACCCTTGGATCTCCAGAGGAAGCCCAGCTTGTAGAAAGCATATATGAGGGTGAGACCTTCAAGAGGTTCATGCTACACTACAACTTCCCACCCTTCTCCACCGGTGAAGCCAGGCCTTGGGGCCCACCAAGAAGGAGGGAGATAGGCCATGGAGCCCTGGCAGAAAGGGCTATAGAGCCCTTAATACCACCGGAGACGGAGTTTCCTTACATAATAAGGGTGGTTTCCAACATACTTGAATCCAACGGCTCCACTTCCATGGCTACCGTGTGTGCAGGTTCCCTTGCCCTCTTTGATGCGGGAGTGCCCCTCAAAAAGCACGTGGCTGGCATAGCCATGGGCCTTATCATGGAAGGCGACAGATACGTTATCCTTTCGGACATTTTGGGAGATGAGGACCAGCTTGGTGATATGGACTTTAAAGTGGCTGGCACAAAAGATGGAATAACGAGCGTTCAGATGGATATAAAGATAAAGGGCCTCAAAAAGGAGATAATGAGGGAGGCATTGTACCAGGCAAGGGAAGGAAGGCTGTATATACTTGAGAAGATGTATGAGGCCATTCCTGAGCCAAGGAAGGAGGTATCCCCTTATGCACCTAAGATAGAGATAATGACCATACCCGAGGATAAGGCTTTGGTGGTCATTGGCCCAGGTGGAAGGAATGTGAGGGAGTTCAGGGACAAGATGGGTGTGTCCGTGTGGGTCCATGAGGGTGGAAGGGTCTCCTTGACCTCTCATTCAAAGGAGGCCATAGAGGAGGTGAAGAAGATCATACAAAACCTTATTGCAGAGGTGGAGGTAGGCAAGGTCTATAAGGGTAGGATAACAAGGGTGGAGCCTTATGGTGTCTTTGTGGAGATCTTGCCCGGTAAGGTGGGGCTCTTGCATGTGAGCAAGATGGAAGGGTATATTAAAGATGTAAGGGCAAAGTTTAGCGTTGGTGATGAGATTGTGGTCAAAGTATTTGAAGTAGATGAACAGGGAAGGCCTAGGTTGACTACCATAGGTATAAATGAGCCGGCGTAGCTCAGCGGCAGAGCGAGGCACTCGTAATGCCTAGGTCGTGGGTTCAAATCCCACCGCCGGCTTGGAGAAAATCATGAGGATAAAGGTAAAAAAACTTCCTCATGCAAAGGATCTACCTTTGCCCTTTTATGCCACAGAGCATTCTTCAGGCATGGACCTGCTCGCTGCTGTGGAAGAGCCCATAGTTTTAAAGCCCATGGAAAGGGCATTAATTCCTACAGGCATAGCCATAGAGATACCACCGGGCTATGAAGCCCAGATAAGGCCAAGGAGCGGCCTTGCCATAAGGCACGGCATAACCCTTTTGAACACTCCTGGCACCATAGACGCAGACTACAGGGGGGAGATAAAGGTAATTGTTATAAACCTTGGCAGTGAAGACTTTGTGATAAAAAGGGGAGACAGGATAGCCCAGATGGTCATATGTCCCGTGATTAAGGTGGAGCTAGAGGAAGTGGAAGATCTAAGCCCCACGGAAAGAGCCGATGGTGGCTTTGGCTCCACTGGGTATAATATTTAAGCCATGGATCTTCACAGCCTATTTCTTTATCTTGCCATAATCCTCTTCCTTGCACGCATCATAGGCGATACCTTCGGAAGGCTTGGATTTCCTCCCGTGCTTGGTGAGATACTGGTGGGCATCCTACTTGGCAAGAGCGCCTTAGGAATAATAGAGCCCAACGAGGTTTTAAGGCTATTGGCTGAGATAGGTGTAATCCTTTTGCTTTTTCATATAGGCTTGGAGGCAGACATAAACCAGCTTAAAAAGGTTGGCCTTTCGGCCTTTGTGGTGGCCTTTGTGGGCGCCTCTACACCCATGCTCCTTGGAACCTTAGCAAGCTACTACCTTTTGGACCTTTCTTTGACTACCTCCCTCTTTCTGGGAGGCACTTTAACGGCCACAAGCATAGGCATAACGGTAAGGGTGCTTGACGACCTTGGAAAGATGAAGGAGAGGTTTGCCCAGATAGTTTTGGGAGCTGCTGTGCTTGACGATATATTCGGAGTGATAGTCTTGGCAGCCCTCTATGAGTTTTCAAAGGAGGGAATAGTTCATTTTGATGCCCTTACCATGCTTGTACTATACATAACAACCTTCTTTATCCTTTCTCCCATCTTGGCCCAGATATTGGCAAGGGTTATAAAAATACTTTCCCAAAAGCTAAAAACGGAAGACTTTATACCACCAACCGTTATAGCCCTTGTCTTTCTTTTTGCCTTCCTTGCCCATGAGGTGGGCTCTCCAGAGATACTTGGAGCCTTTACGGCAGGCCTTGCCCTCTCAAGGCGCTTTGCCCTACCCTTTGCCATGTTTTTGAAAACCGATGAAAAAATGGCTCACAAGATAGAGCATACCATAATGCCTTTAGTTTGGGTTTTGACACCCATCTTCTTCGTTTATGTAGGACTTCAGCTAAACCTAAAAGCCATTGATTTCACTTCACAAAAGTTCTGGATGCTTTCCCTGCTTATACTGCTTATAGCCATAGTAGGAAAGGTTATCTCTGGCTTCTTTGTAAGAGGATCTATGAGGGAAAAACTTCTTATTGGCTTTTCTATGTTGCCTAGGGGAGAGGTGGGCCTTATCTTTGCAGAGTTTGGAAGGCAGATAGACCTCTACGATGATACCCTTTATGCGGTGGTCATCTTTGTGGTGGCCATCACCACCCTTATGGCTCCTATTGTGTTAAAGATGCTTGCTAGGGCATGAGGGTAGAAGACTTTGACTACCACCTGCCAGAGGAGCTAATAGCCAAGTATCCTGTTGTGCCAAGGCACAGCGCCAGGCTTATGGTTCTAAACAGAAGGGAACAAAGCATAAAGCACGACATCTTTTGGAACCTTCCCCTCTATTTAGAAGAAGGAGATCTTTTGGTCTTTAACAACTCAAAGGTCTTGCCCGCAAGGCTATACGGAAAGAAGCCCACCGGTGGGAAAGTGGAGGTGCTTCTGACAGACTTTATCACAAAAGAAGAGTGGTATGCCCTGGTAGGTGGGAAGAATATAAAGGAGGGATTGCAGATATATGTGGGTGAGGATCTGATAGTGGAGGTGCTGGAGCATGTGGAGGGTGGCAAGTTTAAGGTAAGGCTCTTGTCGGAAGACCCCCTCAAAGCCCTTGACAAGCATGGCAAAATACCCATACCGCCCTACTTAAAGCGTGAGGAGGAGCCCATAGACAGGGTCTACTATCAAACGGTCTTTGCACAAGTGGAAGGCTCCGTGGCTGCGCCCACTGCAAGCCTCCACTTTTCAGAAGAGCTTTTAAAAAGGCTGGAAGAGTATGGGATTAAAAAAGCTTTTATAACCTTACATGTTTCCTATGGCACCTTCAAGCCGGTAAAGGTGGATGAGGTGGAGCTCCACAGGGTAGACCCAGAGTATGTAAAGGTGCCAAAAGAGACTATTGAGCTCATAAGGGAAACAAAGGAGAAGGGCAAAAAGGTAATAGCCGTGGGCACCACAGTGGTAAGGGCCTTGGAGACTGCCGGCTTTGAACCCTTTGAAGGCTGGACAGACCTTTACATATACCCAGGCTATTCTTTTAAGGTGGTGGATGCCCTCATCACCAACTTTCACCTGCCAAGGTCTTCCCTCCTTTTCCTCGTTTGCGCCTTTGGAGGAAGGGAGTTTATTTTAAGGGCTTACCAGGATGCTATAAAGGAGAGATACAGGTTCTATAGTTATGGGGATGGGATGTTGATATTGTAAAGAATAAACGGAGATTAATAAAATATTTTTTTTAGAAAATCAGAGAGCGCTAACATGATAGCCGTTGTGAGTATTTATGATGATGTTAACAGCATACTGAACGTGTATAACGATATGGTTTTAGATAGTGAGAGGTTTAAAAAGTTCAAAAAGGATATTGCTTCTTTTGGTTGTAGGCTTGTAAAATTGGGTGATAAGTATTACAAGATTTTGAAAAAGAAAAAAGCTGTAGGTCATGTGCATATAGTATCCTATCCCTTTTGGCACTCTTTAGTAAAAGACTTTAGAGATTGGTTCAAAAATTGCTTCCTTGTTCGTGTGGAAGCCCAGAATTTTCCCATACCTGCCCCCACAGGAATCACGGATAGGGCTATCCTTACTTATGTAAAAGGTATGTATCTACTATTTCCAAACAGTAATGTAATGTATTTTGCTGGCGAGGGTTTGGAGTATGTTTATACTGAGGACACCTCAGGCTACGGTTTGCTTTTTATCCAAAGGTATGTTAAAATAGAATATAGGAGGGCTAGCATGAAACAAAAAGAAAATATACCTATAGAGGTTAAAAACTTAGGCTCAAAAGAGGCAGACAAGCTTGACTTTTCAAGAGAAGAGCTCTATAAACGCATGGACCCCTATCCTTTTATGTCAAAAAGAGCTACCGAAGTTCCCGTATACCTGGTAAATCCAAAGCAGATGGATATAGTAAGCCCTCCGGAATATTCAAAGTGCATAGACGAGGAAGAAATAATCAAGTGGGTAGAAAAATGGATAAAGGAGATAGAAGATTACAAAATCCTTGATGAGGAAGCTATAAAGTCCTTAGCTGATGCCAGAGATATACAGGAATGTATGCGTGAATCTGAGGAATGTAATAAGGGGTTTGAGGCTGTAGGCTTGTATATAAGTGAAGAATTAGGTAAGCAAAAAGAACAAGAATTGCTTAATAATGCAGAAATCCCTCTTAATAATGTTTATATAAAATACCCATGCATCTTCATATGTCCAGAGAGGGTTATAGAACGTGCAAAGAAGTATGAAGTTGATGTTAATTTATGCTTAGATATGGTTTATTATCATGAATTGGCTCATGCTGTAATGGATAGTAAGCGTAGGGGTATTAATTTAGGAGATGCTTGGGCAAAAGTTATAGAAGAAAGCTTGGCAAACTGGCTCTCATATAGCTGTTTTACTGGTATCTCTTTCAAAGAATTTTGAGCGAATTCAAATAAATTGGGGAGGAGGAGAGCTAAGTTTATTGGGGAAGGATATTTTCAGGAAGATAGTCAACACACATGCTTTCAAGGATAAGAAGTTTTACAACAAGTTATATAGCATGTTAGTTCCACATTTGGATAAGGAATGGCTTGAATTAATTCATAAGTTTGATAGCATGCAGATATCTATAGACAGTTATCGGAAAAGGAATTTTTACACACAAGAGTATTTAGAAAAGATAAGGTCATTAAATTTAACAAAGAGCATTTCTTACACGCCTCACAAAGAAGACAGTAAAGAGTTTTTGAGGTATTGCTTTGAGGTTGCAAAAGGTATAAATGCGAGCGTTTTCCATTTAGGGGTGCTTTATACTAACAAGCCAGAAGAAATTGTGCCTGTAAGTAAGATGATAGAGCTGTTTTATTGGGCTTTGGAGTTGGCAGAAGAATATGAGATAGAATTAGGTTTTTGGGGAGGTGAAGTAGAAGGTTTTTACTATTTAGATGAGTGTGTAGGCTGGACAGCCTTTAACTGTTTTAACAATGGTTTTTATATAAGGTCGGATGGAAGCATGTCTTCTTGCACTATAATAGAGGAATATGCGAAAATGTTTATAAAGCCACAATCCGTAGACATAACCTTTCTTAGCAATGCGGATTATCACAAGGTAAAAGATATAAATACGGGTTTTATAAACACTGTTTTCTTAAAACCTCATCCTGATTGTTTAGAATGTAATTACTATCCTTTATGTAAGGGAGGATGCCCTTTCTTTAGATTTCTTGGCAGAGGGAAAGACATTTACTGTTCCTATTACAAGGTAATTCTTGATACACTGTTAAAAAGGGAAAGGAGAAGGCTACTGCCTTCCCCCTCAATTGGTTCAGAAAACAAAGCCCACTTGCAGTCCTAATCTTTCCTCCTTGCCATTGGAAGTAGTGTATCTACCTATATGGTCATAAAAGCTCTTATGTTCTCTTCTTTCATAGAAGACGCCTGCGGTGAGTAATTTCCACTTTATGCCTGCGGATACATTGTATCCTACCTTTTTACCCATATCCTTTTCTATTGAACCTATCCCAGCATAACTTTTATCAAGCTTTACCTTATTTTTCAGTGGAAGCAAAACTTTGCCATCCAAATATAACATCTTGTATTCAAGCCTCATGCCTAAGCCAGTGTATAGATATTTGTAGTCGTCAGAGTATGAACCTTCAGTATCCTGCCATTGATTTTGATCTTTATCAAACTCCTTAGCAAGATAGTCTACATTCATTTTCCTGAAAGAATAGCCAATAGGGATATATCCTGTTATGGCTACTCCCTTTAGATTTCCTTCAAAGCGGTCATATTTGTATCCCACTCTGCCTTCTCCTTGAAGTTCCACATGCTTGTATTTAGCTGAGGTATAGTAAAAGACAGAAGATTCCACTTTTGCGTCTCCATCGCCCACATAATAAGCGGATAGGTCGCCCTCCAGTCTTACATTACCAAAGGAGTGCCCAAGTCCCATCTTCAATCCATAGAAGGTCCCATCGTATTTGACTTTACCTTCCTCTCCACTGTCTCTTCTGTAGTTTGCCTTTTGTTGAAAACTGCCCACAACTGGAGTAATGCTAAAATCCAGTGCGTTGGCTGTGCCAACTGATAAGGCAAACAAAGCTCCTACTGCCAAAGCCTTTTTCATCTTGCACCTCCTTTTAAAGAGTTTTGCATACATGTTTACTATAGCACAAAAACATATAATTGTCAAGTCTAAATTAAGCATATAATTTATAAGTATGGCAAGGAAGGGATTATGGGTTAAGCGGGATTTGACAAGAATAACCACGCATATTCCTACGGAGCTTTACGCCCTTTTAAAGGAAAAGGCAAAGTCTGAGGGCAAGACAATGTCTCTGGTAATAACTGAGATTTTGGAGAAAGAGCTTAGGCAAGTGCAATATAATAAATAGTTATGAGGAGAACGTTTCTTTACCTGCGACTAACAAACAGATGCAATTTAAGATGCCCGCATTGTTATATTCCAGACTATAAAGGTGATATGTCCTTAGATATAGTAAAGAGGGCTTTTGAATATTTCTCAGATAGAGAGTTGACAGTAAGTTTACATGGAGGCGAGCCTATCCTTGTGGGTAAGCGTGGTCTTTTCAACGTATTAGAGTTATTTAATAAACAGCGGAAGCATTCTGACACAATCTACATTCAAACCAATTTGCATTATGATGTGGAGAGTTTTATAGATTTCTTTAAAACTTTGGACGGTGTAGGAACGTCAATGGATGAGGGCAGAGATAATAAGGTTTTGTATAAGAATATTGATAGACTTTTAGAGGAAGGGATAGATATTCATGTTAATATTACGCTTACTGATGCGTATATTGACAGCGGAAAGTTTAGCGAGGATATAAAATTCATTGAGAGTAGAGGGGTAGGTTTTAGAATAGAACCTTATGTTTATGTTCCTGGTAAGATTTCCCTTTTCAATTACAGAAGGTATATGGAAATAGTGGATGAGTATATGAAGCATCCCCTTTATACTGCAAAGCATACAGTTTGCGGAGTAAACAAAGTAGTGATTGGCGGTAATTGTGCGAAAGACGGGCTAAGGGTTGTGGATGCAGATGGTGAGGTGTATATATGTCCTAATTTAGCAGGGTATAAGATGTTTTCCATAGGGAACATAATGGATGATAGTTTTAGCGATGATTTAAGGATAAATAAACTTGGCATGAAGATTTTTCATGAGAGGGCAAAACAGATAGTATTAAAGACGGATTGTGGTAATTGTCAGAATTTTGCTTGGTGTGAGGGCGGATGTGTAGCGAACAATATTTTCAAAAATTGGCACAAATTAAAGAGGGAAGAAGATTATATACTTGAAAAGAAGCCCTATTGTTTCATAGGATTGAAAAAAAATTCGCCTATAGAATACAGGGGCTACATTCATATTTCAGAAGCCTTTCACAAGCTTTTGGAGTTTTTCTATAATCGTTATAAGAATTGGGTTCTATGGGAGCCCTGGGTGTATAAGCTTCTTTTTAATTACGACCTATCAACGCATATATTTGAAGCATGGAGCGGGGGAGATACCTATATATTACCTCTTAGTTTAAGGTTGAAAGGGGAGTCATTTAGATTTGGATACTGGCAACTCTATTCAAAGTTTTTGCTTTTGAGTATGTTAAAGGACAAGATCCGCACCTTTCTTAGTTAATACTTCTGTAAACTTTTCTATAATCTCATCTTTATCTTCTGAATTAGATAAAACTCTTAGCCAATCGTCAAATTTATGAGGCGATGATATTACCTTATCAATCCCGGTCATACTTAAAATTGATTTTGCTGTTTTACGCTTTATAAGCCTCTCTCCATCTATAATATACACCTTCTCCACTTTTTTAAAAACATCTATGTTAGCGTTTTCACTCCTCAAAAGCTCCAAAATCTTACCCGCAGCACTATTGCTATCATTATACTTATCAAACAAAAGCACACCAAAAAGCATATCATAGTCATACCTTATTGAGTTTTCTATTAGATATTCCTCTAAACCTTCTATGTTTATTTCACACATATCCAAGTATGCTTTCAAAACCGGTTGAGGATGTTTATTTTTCATAAAACATCTTGTTCGTTCGCATAGTTGTATAAGTTCGCTTATAAACCGCCCATTGTTGGCTATATTGTCCGTTTTAAACCTCCAAACATAGCCCACAACCCAGCCCCTTTCCGCCTTAACTGCAAAATGACAAAATACTTCCTCCTCCTTATCATCCACTGGGCGAAAGCATACCATATACTCCCCTTTGCTCTCAACAGCTTCCAAAGCTCTTAGCCCTGCCGGTAGGCTATGTATTTGAGTGTCAAACCCCCTATTCTTAAAACCTTCCTCTAATCTATCCAATCCTCCCATGTTATTAATTATATGCTATTTTGCGTTAAGTTGTAAGTCCTCCACTATATCCACAAAAGCCTTTATCCTATTATACTGGGTAGCAACGCTTTGATAGTCTATAGGATTGGACGAGGAAAAGCCAAAAAGGTTTGTATCAAAATCTATGGCTATGAAAATACGCGAATCTATAAAGGAAATTCTTATGCCCTTTGCCTTCATCCGCCTAAGCCTTTCCCAAAGGCTTACTATTCTCCGCATAAGTTCTGGAGAAAGTATGTGTCTTGATTCAATATGATCCTCTCCAAAGGTATTGAAAAGATTTTCAAAGGCAGGGTCCTCCAGCTTTATGCGTTTAAAGTTGTTTAAATTTATTTTTTCTCCCTTTGGTAGCAAAATTACTTTTTTAGTAAAGCTTTTGTTAAAATCCGCCATAAAAAATACACCACGAAAAACATCATACCATACCCTTTCTGTCCGTGTTACAGTTTCGGTCCGTGTATTTCCAAAGGCATCCGTATATGTGCGAGTTTCCGTATATGTGCGCACCTCTTCGTGTAAAGCATGCACTTGGCTAAATTCTATGGAAATAGCCCCCACTGTTCCGCTTATCAAGGCACTACCACTATACCTATTTATGCTTGGCTTTGTTATAAAAAGCATGCTTTCATTAACAACTTCAATGGGAATATAGTTATCAGGTTTATATTCTAAATTTGGCTCAATAAATTTAACTATCTTGTTCATAATGTTTGTAGTTTGTTCCTTAAACTCCTTTTCAAACCCACGGGATAATAACTTTATAATTATAAAGTAGGCTATTATACCCACTATGAAAAACAAAATTGCAAATTCTGGTGAATATAAAAGTATGGTAAAACCGATAATGGCCAAATATGACAAAAGACCTATCTTCCACATGAATAGATTATGCTTCTCACTTTTTCTTCTTTCTTCTAATGGTTCAACTATAAGCTTTAATTCTTTATTATAAAACTCTTCAAAAATCTTCTCATGTTTTTCATCCTTAAAAGTAATTTCCACATCCAGCTCTTCCTTTCTTACCTTAAACTCCTCCCTTATTTCATAAAGTTCGTATGGCTTAAAATTAAAAAGTTCAGCCGTTAAACTATACCATGCGCTTTGCAACATTCCATTATATTTAGCCACCTTTTCGTTGTAATCTTCTACCAATGATGTGATGGCGCGCCTTGCGGCAAATAATTTATTTTTTATCTCATTTAACTCAAAGCTAAGCTCGGAAAAGTTTTCATTAGCTCCAAATGGTTGATTTTTATATACACTATCTATAAAATCTTCCAAAAGTTCTTGCATCTTTTTATACACCTTTAGCCTTTCTTGAATAATCTCTTGAAAAGGTATACCCTCTACAAAGGCTCTGTTTTTTAACTTTGACAATTGGTTTAATATGCTATCTCCACTAAAAGGTGGGATAATATTATGTAAGTTCATTAGCATACTGTCTGCCTCATATATAACCTTTTCTATGTCTGCCTTTATTGATGATATTTCTTTAACCCTTTCCTTAAGCCTTCTGTGGAATATCATGAAAAATAAAACAGCTATAAGCACTAAAGCTAATATCCAGTATTCTATTTCCGACCCTCCCCAGTTTATATTTTAAGCTTTAAGCTATACTTTAACTACTCCACCCAATAATTTGGTGCCTCTTTTGTAATTTGCACATCATGCACATGGGACTCTTTGTAGCCAGCCCAAGTTATCCTTACAAACTTGGCCTTTTGGCGGAGCTCTTCCAAGTTTTTGGCACCCACATAGCCCATACCAGCCCTCAGACCACCCACCAGCTGGTATATCACATCGCTAAGCCTACCCCTGTAGGGAACCCTACCCTCTATACCCTCTGGCACAAACTTCTCCATCTTTTCCTGTCCATACCTGTCCGCACTCCTCCTGCTCATCATGGCACCCAAGGAACCCATACCCCTATAGACCTTGTAGGCCCTGCCTTGGTAATAGACCGTCTCACCAGGAGCCTCTTCAGTGCCAGCCAATAGGTTTCCAAGCATTACAGAGCTTGCACCCATGGCAAGAGCCTTTACTATATCCCCAGAGTACCTTATGCCACCATCCGCTATTATCGGCACACCGTATTCTTTTGCCACCTCATAGGCCCACCTTATGGCCGTTAGCTGTGGCACGCCCACGCCCGCCACTATACGGGTGGTGCATATGGAGCCTGGCCCAACTCCAACTTTGACCGCATCCGCACCAGCCTTTATAAGGTCCAAGGCGCCTTCGGCTGTGGCCACATTGCCCGCTATGACCTCAAGGTTTGGATACATGGACTTTATAAACTCCACCGTCTCCAAAACGCGCTTAGAGTGGCCGTGGGCCGTGTCCACAACTATCACATCCACACCGACGGACACAAGAGCTTCCACCCTGTCCTTTGTATCAGGCCCCGTGCCTACAGCCGCACCTACCCTCAGCCTTCCAAACTCATCCTTGCAAGCGTTTGGATATTTTTTTCGCTTGATTATGTCCTTTATGGTTATAAGGCCTACGAGCCTTCCTTCCTTATCCACTATGGGAAGCTTTTCTATCTTATGCCTTTGAAGTATCTCTTCTGCTTCTTCAAGCGTTACCATCTCTTGAGCCACTATAAGGTTTTGAGAGGTCATAAAGAGGGAGACGGGCTTATGATAGTCGGTAGGCTTTATAAACCTTAGGTCCCTGTTGGTAAGGATACCTACAAGCTTGTTGCCATCGCTTACCACTGGAACGCCTGAAATTTTATATCTTTCCATTATCTCAAGGGCTTCTTTGACTGTGTTGTCTGGCCTCACGGTTACAGGCTGTAGAATCATACCACTTTCCGATTTTTTGACCTTTTCCACCTCTTGAGCTTGTTCCTCTATAGAGAGGTTCCTGTGTATTATGCCAATGCCACCTTCGCGAGCAAGGGCTATGGCGAGTCGGGATTCTGTAACCGTATCCATAGCGGCGGAGACTATGGGAATGTTAAGCCTTATCTTTTTTGTGAGCCAAGTGGAGACATCTACCTCGTGGGGCAGGACTTCAGAGTATTGTGGTATTAAAAGCACATCATCGAAGGTATAGCCTTCAAGTATCTCCATATATTAATTATATTCCAACCTCAATGCCGTACTGCCTTATCTTCCTGTAGAGGTTGGAAAGGTCTATGCCTATGGTCTCCGCAGTCCTCTTGAGGTCATAGTTATACTCCCTTAGCTTCCTTTCTATAAACAGTTTTTCAAACTTCTGTCTTGCCCTCCTTAGGTCCTTTTCTAAAAGTAAAGAGTTTATGTCCTCTGGCTGGTGGTCAAAGCCAAGCAAGTATCTTAAATCCCTCTCTGTTATCTGTATCCCTTCATGCAATAGGGCAAGCCTCTCCATAAGATTTTTTAACTCCCTGACGTTTCCTTTCCATTGGTAGGTAAGCAAAAGCCTTTTGGCATCTTCACTCAAATATTTGCTGGGCTTTCCATACTTCTTAAGGTAGTGGTCCAGAAAATGTTCTGCCAGAAGAAGGATGTCATCACCCCTTTCTCTAAGCGGTGGAAGGCTAATCAAAAAGGTGGATATTCTGTGATAGAGGTCCTCTCTAAACCTGCCCCTTTCTACTTCTTCTTTCAGATCCTTGTTGGAGGCGCATATGAGCCTAAAGTCGGACCTTATGGTTTGAGTGCCCCCAAGCCTTGTAAACTCCTTTGTCTCCAAAACTCTCAAGAGCTTGGCTTGAGCTTTGGGACTGAGTTCGGATACCTCATCAAGGAACAAGGTGCCACCGTGGGCAAGCTCAAGCTTCCCTAGCTTTCTATGAGTGGCTGAAGTGAAGGCTCCCTTCTCATAACCGAAGAGCTCTGCTTCCACCAGATCCTCTGGGAGTCCTGCGCAGTTTATGTCTATAAAGGGCCCTTCAGACCTGTTTGACAGCCTATGTATGCTTCTTGCTACAAGCTCTTTACCCGTCCCACTTTCACCTATTATGAGAACGCTGGCATCCGTTTTGGCTATCTTGTTAATCAACTCCTTCACATACAGCATCTGTTTGCTTTCACCCAAAATCTCATCTTCATCCTTTTCCCTTCTTGACCTTATGGTCTCTTTGAGTGCCTTTTCTATGGTTAGCAGAAGTCTATCCATTGAAAAGGGCTTTTCCAAAAAGTCATAAGCCCCCTCCTTTACAGCCCTTACTGCGTGCTCGCTTTTGCCATGGCCCGTTATCACTATGATGGCAGACCCCGGGAGGCTCTCTTTGAGATAGCCTATATAATCAAGGCCGTTTCCATCGGGAAGCCAAAGGTCCAAAAGGACGCAGTGGAAGTAGTTTTTCTCTACCAAGCCCTTCATAGACCTTATACTGTCTGCAGTAAAGACCCTATAGCCCTCCTCCTCAAGTATGCCCTTTAGAGTATCCCTTATGGCCTTCTCATCATCCACCACAAGGATGTTCACTTCCATAAGAAAATTATAAAAGGTCGGTAAAGATATATGTTCTTAGGCTACCTTTTATCCTACTTGCTGGAATGTTTTTGCCCCTTAGCATAGCCTCAAGGGCTTTCCTCTTTTCTTCACCTTTTAAAAAGAAGATGACCACACAGGACATATTTAAGTATTCCTCCTTCAAGGAAAGCCTCAAAAGCCCATCGGGGGACTTACTTAGACACACCTTGGGGCTCACATCCTCACATTCCACTCTGGGGAATAAGGAGGCCGTATGCCCGTCTTTGCCCACGCCAAGGAGGGCTATATGTAGCCTTTCTGGAAGCTGAAGGCTGTAATCCATAGCGCACTCCTCTGGTGGCATCTCCGTTTTAAAAAAGGCCAACCTTGCCCTCTCTCCAAGGGCTTCTTTTATGTTTTTATAGTTGCTAAACTCGGAAGAGAGAGGCACATACCTTTCATCGCTAAGATAAAACCTTAGCCTGTCCCACAGAAGCTTTTCCTTTGATAAGATTCTGTAGAGTTCAAGGGGTGTCCTGCCACCAGCTAGGGCCACATGGCAGAGCCTCTCCTTGTTTAGAAAAAGTTTAAAAAGCCTTTTTAGAAACCTGACAAGATAATTCTCTGGCTCTTTGCTTGAATGTATAAGATAGCTTGCCAGCTTTTTCATAGGAATATACTATAAACCTATGGGGTTTTTACTGATCATCTTCCTCTTTTGCAGCGTTCTCTTTGCAAAGGAGGTTAGGGTGGGCTTTACCGCTGTGATCTCAAAGGAGGATACCTACACAGTTTACAGCTTTTTGGACTATCTGTCAAGGAAGACTGGACTTGTTCTGAAGCCAGTGTTTGCAAAGTCCTATGACGAGATGGACTTTTTCCTATACACGGGCTATGTGGACATCGCCTATATATGCGGAGCTCCCTTTGTGGAAGGGTATAAGAGGTTTGGCTACAGGATACTTGCAGTCCCTACCACAAGGGAGGGACCCGTGTACTATTCCTATGTTATAACCAGAAAGGAGAAAAGGTATAACTCCATCTTTGATTTTCAAGGAAAGGCCTATGCCTTTTCTGACCCCAAGTCAAACTCTGGCTCCATCGTTCCTACCTATATGCTTATGAAAAAGGGTTACAGCCCTTCCAATTTTTTCAAACCACTCATTTACACCTACTCTCACAGCCAATCCATAATGGCCGTTTACAAAGGTTTTGTTGAAGGGGCAAGCGTGGATAGCCTTGTATACCACCAGGTTCTAAAGGTGAACCCAGAGATGGCTGAAAGTCTTAAAGTGGTGCAAAAATTTGGCCCTTTTCCTACCACCCCTTTGTGTACAGAAAAGGTTTAGATAAGGAGGTAGTTAAAAAGATAAGGCAAGCCCTGCTGGCTATGAACAAGGATGAGGAAGGGAGAACGCTACTCCAAAGGATGGGAATAGAGGGCTTTATCCTTGTGGACATAAGCTTTTACAAACCCATACAAGAGATGATAGCCTTCATAAATAAGCATGAGGTGGCTGTTAAATAAACTGTTAAAGCTTAGCATAGGAGCCAAACTCTCTCTTTCCTTCATGTTTGTAATCCTTCTTACCTCCCTACCCATATCTACCCTTATGCTACTATGGCTTGAAAGGACCTTAAAAGAACACATTGAAGACACCATAAGGAAGGAGATCTTATCAAGGGAAAACGATGTAAGGAATGCCCTGCTAAACGGTGACTATTGGACCATCTTTAAACAGGTGGAGTCTCTCTCAAGGCTAAAAGGTATAAAAGATGTGGCAGTTGTAGACAGCTCGGGCTTTGTCTTGGCCCACTCAAACCCCATGGAATACCCTATAGGTACCTACTTACCGAATTACGAAAGGCTGGAAAAGATACCCATAGACAGCTACAACTATACGTTGGCCTACGTGGTCTTCCGTATAGATAAGGAGGCCATAGAAGCCTCCCTTATTCCTCTAAAAATAATCTCCGCAGGCCTAACTTTCTCCTTGCTCTTTATCGGCATTTTAATGGGCCTTATAGTATCCCTGAGGATTTCAACAAGGTTAAGGAAGGTCCTTAATATGGTAGATAGCTTTGAGAAGGGCAGGCTTGAAAAGGTTGAGTTTTTAGAGAAGGATGAAATAAGCACCTTTGGTGAATACATGTACAAAAGCCTTTCAAGGATCAACACTATGATAAAAAACTCTATCTTTGAAAGGGACTTCTATCAAAGCCTTGTAAACAGCCTTCAGGACATTTTACTGATACTTGACAGGGATGGGAGGATATACTATGCCAATAGTATGATTGAAAAGCTAGGCTATACATACGAGAGATTACTCGGTAGGTCTGTGCTTGTGCTTATAAAGGATAGCAAGGATAGAAGAAGGATAAAGTCTAAGTTAAGGTCAGGGGAGGCTTTTATAGAAAAGGTAAAGATAAGGGCAAGCTCGGGCGACCTTTACGCCATAATGAGCTTTGTGCCTACCGAAGAGGCCATCATAGTCTCCATTAAAGGATGTGACAGAGCTCGTAAAGATGGAGGAGAACTTAAAGAGGATGGAGGTATTCTACATGCTTGGAGAGCTTAGCGCTGGTTTGGCCCATGAGTTGAAAAACGCCCTACTTCCCATAAAGCTACTATCTGATGTTCAAGATTGGGATGAGGAAGACATAAGGGTTGTAAGGTCTGCCATAAACAGGATAAACAACGTAGTTAGCACCATGCTGGAGTTTGCCAACCTAAACAGCCATCCGGAGGAGAGGGTTTCTTCAGAAGAGATTATAAACTCGTGGCTGAGCCTTTATGAGCCTTTGATAAGGAGGAAAGGGATAAAGGTAAGCACCCATGTGGATGATTTTAGCTTTAAGATAAACAAGCAAGCTTTCCAGATAATCTTTAGCAACCTTTTCAAAAATGCCTTGGAGGCTGTGCCGGAAAATGAAGGGGAGGTGGAGGTACACTTAAAAAAGATAAACGGTAAGGTAGTCTTAATAGTAAAGGATAATGGCCCTGGTATACCCGCCAAGTACAGAGATAAGATATTTGAACCCTTCTTTACCACCAAGGGAAATAGTGGTACAGGTCTTGGCCTCTCCCTGGTTTTAAAATATACCTATGAAATCGGTGGATACTTGCATATGGAGACAAAGGAAGGAGGTGGTACAAAATTTGTCCTTGAGGTGCCATTAAAGGATGGAGAAGAGGATTTTGATAATTGATGACGATCCTGCGGTGCTATATGCTATAAAGAGGGTGCTTACTCAGAGGGGCTTTATCGTTTACACCTTAGAGTCTCCCGACAGAATGGAGGAGTACATAGATAAATGCCACCTTCTTGTGGTGGACATAAGGCTTATGAACAGGTCTGGGATTGAGGTGGTTATGGATTTGAGGAGCAGGGGTATAAACATACCCGTCATATTCATAACAGCTTATACAGACTTTGATAACATAGTTCAGGCTTCAAAGCTTGGTGCAGTGGACATACTTAAAAAGCCCTTTGATATAGAAGACCTTCTGAGGGCTATCAACGTTGCTTTAGATAGGGATAAGGGGAGGATAGTAGACCACTACGAAGAGGAGCATAAGGTAGTTGGCGCATCTAAGGCCATGTTTGAGGTCTTTAAAAAAGTTGGAATAGCAAGCACTAACGACCTGAACGTGCTTATAACTGGTGAGACGGGCGTGGGTAAGGATCTGGTGGCAAGGCTTATACACGCCAATTCAAACCGCAAAAATGGCCCCTTTGTGGTGGTTAACTGCCCTTCCGTGCCATGGGACCTTTTTGAGGTGGAGCTCTTTGGCTATGTTAAAGGTGCCTTTACAGGGGCAACCACTGACAGGAAGGGCAAGGCGGAGCTTGCCAACGGTGGAACCCTTTTCCTGAACGAGATTGGAGACCTCCCCTATAAACTTCAAGCAAAGCTCCTAAGCTTTATAGAAAGAAAGGCCTTTTACCCAGTTGGTGGAACGAAAGAGATAACCGTTGACGTGAGGTTCATCTTTGCTACCAACAGAAACCTAAAAGAGCTCATAGCAGAAGGTAAGTTTAGAGAGGATCTCTATCATAGGATGAACCAGATGGAGATACACATACCACCATTAAGGGAGAGGAAGGAGGACATAGAGCCCCTCATAAACCACTTTATAGCCATGGTAAACAGAGAACTTGGACTGAAGATAACTGGAATATCAAAAAAGGCCCTTGAATTAGCCCTTAAACATCCTTGGTATGGCAATGTGAGAGAGCTAAAGAATGTCATATATAAAGCGGCTATAGATACAAAGGCAGGTGTAATAGAGAGCCTACCCTTAAAGGAGGAGAGGGCTAAGGGCTTTTCCCTTGAGGAGATGCTTGACCTATATATATCCTCTAAAAAGGAATCAGAATTGGCCAACGCCCTTGAAGAGCTTGAAACAACCTTTATAAGGAGGCTACTTGAAAGGTACGGAGGAAACAAAAGCAAGGTGGCACAGCTCCTTGGCATATCAAGGAATACCCTCAACGCTAAGCTAAAGGAGTAGCCTTACCCTTCAAAAGCTTCCTAAGGGTTATCCTGTTTATGCCTAAAACCTTGGCCGTTTTAGACTGGTTTTTACCAAGGATTGAATAGGCCTCCTCCACTATGGCATAGCCTACACTTTCTAAAAGCTTACGGTATATGCCCCTCTCACCAGCCTCTATAAGCCTTCTTACCTCCATCCTTACAACCCTGTCAATGTCCTGTGGCTCATACTCTTCCACCACAAGCTCCAAATCCTTACCTCTTAAAACATCGCCATCACTTAAGGCTATGGCCCTTCTTAGCATATTCTCCATCTCCCTCACATTACCGGGCCAGCTGTAGCTAAGCACCTTATCCAAAAAGTCCCTTGTATAACCCCTTATCCTCTTTCCCATCTCGACGGATAAGTTCCCTATTATGCAGTTGAGCAAAAGGGGTATGTCTTCCTTTCTTTCTCTTAGAGGGGGTATATGTATATGCACCACGCTTATCCTGTAGTAAAGGTCCTCCCTAAAGAGCCCCTCCTTTACCAAACTCTTTATATCTTTATTGGTGGCGCAGATAAGCCTAAAGTCGCAGGGAACCTCCTTTGTGCTTCCAAGCCTCCTTAGCTTCTTCTCCTGCAAGACTCTTAAAAGCTTCGGCTGTAAGGCCAAGGGTAGGTCCCCCACCTCATCCAAAAATAGCACACCACCCTTCGCCATCTCTATAAGGCCAGCCTTAGAGGTAGAAGCACCTGTAAAGGCTCCCCTTTCGTATCCAAAGAGCTCAGCCTCAAACAACTCCGGTGGCACTGCAGAGCAGTTTATGGCCAAAAAGGGTCCATTCCACCTTTTTGAAAGCTTCCAAAGGGCCTTTGCAAAAAGCTCCTTTCCCACACCAGTCTCACCCGTTATTAAAACTGGCACATCCAAGGGTGCTACCTTCCCAATGGTCTTTAAAACCTCCTTCATCCTTCCCTCAGGGTTCCCTATTATGGAACATAGCTCCTTACATAGGTCTCCAGAGAGGTTCTCTTCGCTGTAAACTATAGGTATTACTTCTTCCCTGTGGTAGAGCTCATTTTTAGCCTTTTCAATCACCTCCCTTAACTCCTTAGGATTTATGGGCTTTAGAAGCACATCATAAAAGCCAAGGCTCATAAGCTTCATGGTGTATCCTGGTAAGGTCCTTCCCGTTATGGCTATAACCAAGTTCCCATCCTCTTTAAGGTCTGGCAGTGGTGAAAGCCCAACTGTGTCCACATCCAAGATAACTATGGAGTTCCTTAGATCCTCTGGGAGTTCATCAACAGCTTTTAGGCCTTCCACCCTTAAGCCCCTGTCCTTTGTATACATGATAATAGATTCCATGTTTATTAATTATACAAGCTGTTTACAAAATATACATGAGCTATATCAGGTAGGCTTGAAAGGTCATTATCTTTTTGAGGCTTCCCCCTGGCATGCACTTTGCATTGAGTTAGATAGGAGGTGGATAATATGAAGCTTTGGGAAGAGGTTATAGAGAAGAATCCAAGGGAAAGGCTTAAGGCAGAAAAGCACCCCCTTGATATAATTTGGGATCTTCCAAGGCTTATAAAGGAGGGCTATGAAAGGGTCCCAGAAGAGGACCTTGTACGCCTCCAATGGTACGGCCTCTATCACGATAAACCACGCATAGGCTACTTTATGCTGAGGGTTAAACTGCCTGGTGGAAGGGTAAGGCCGGACCAGCTGAGAATAATTGGGGAGCTTGCCAAAAGCTTTAATGATTATGCAGAGCTCACCACAAGGCAGGATATTCAAATGCATGGAATAAGGCTTGATGACCTGCCCTGGGTCTTTGAAAGGCTTTCC
Organism: Candidatus Pampinifervens sinense; assembly: GCA_037927135.1. Taxonomy (GTDB): domain Bacteria; phylum Aquificota; class Aquificia; order Aquificales; family Aquificaceae; genus Pampinifervens; species Pampinifervens sinense. Next base: position 51,456 of record JAXSPP010000002.1, read on the forward strand.
AGCGTTGGACTTTTGCCCATAGGGGCCTGTGGTGATACAGTGAGGAACATAACTAGCTGTCCCGTTTCAGGCGTAGATAAATATGAGCTTTTTGACGTTGAAAGGTGCATAAAAGATCTTGAGAGCTTCTTCCACAATCCAGAAAACAAGGAATACTTTAACCTGCCTAGGAAGTTTAAGATAACCCTTTCAAGCTGTCCTTACCATTGCAACTGTCCAGAGATGCATGACCTTGCCTTTGTGGGCATGGTAAAAGATGGTGTTGAGGGCTTTGCAGTTTGGGTAGGCGGTGGGCTTTCTTCAACGCCAAGGCTTGCAAGAAAGCTAGGCCTATTCATACCAAAGGAAAAAGTCCTAGAAGTAGCCAAGGCTGTGGTGGACATATGGAGCGAAGATCCAGAAAACAGAAGGTCCTTTGTAAGGGCAAGGATAAAGTACTTCATAGACAAGGTTGGGATAGAAGGCTTTAGGGAATTGCTTCTTAAAAGGTTGAGCTTTAGCCCAGATCTTATCAAGGAAGAGCCTGTGGCCATAGGTAGGAACTTCCATGTGGGAATAGGAGAGCAGAAGGAGGAAGGCCTTTTCTATGTGGGCTTTCCTGTGGAGGCAGGTAGGGTATCCGGCAGCCAGCTTATAAAGGTGGCAGATCTTGCAGAGGACCTAAACCTCTCCATAAGGGTCTCTCAGAGGCAGAACCTTATACTGACCCATATACCAAGAGAGGATCTTGACCATGTGCTAAGAAGGATGGAAGAGATAGGCTTTAGCCTCAAAAAGAGCATATCAAGGGGCATATCCATAGCCTGCACAAGCGACCCCTTCTGCAACTACTCCGTTGGCTCCTCAAAGGAGTTTCTTTTGGAGCTTTTGGAATATCTTGAGGAGAGGCTTGGAGATTTGGGAGATATTGCCATAGGTGTGGATGGCTGTCCCCATGCCTGCGCCCACCATTGGCTAAACGACATAGGGCTTCAGGCCACTCACATAAGACATCCCGACGGAAGCGTGGAGAGCGCGGTAAACATAGTGCTAGGAGGTGGCTATGGAAAGTATGCAAACATAGGTAGGATAGTGGCCAAGAAGGTGCCACTGCCTTTGGCAAAAGAGTACATAGAGAGGCTTATACAGGCATACAAAAGCTCAGGACATAAAAGCTTTCAGGAGTTTGTAAGGTCTTATTCTGATGAGGAGCTTTTGAGCATTATGCAAGGTGGAAAGGCGGTGGTGCAAGAGGAGAAGGGGAAGGTAAAGGTAAGGCTCTTTGGGCCCATAAGCAGGTTTTTCGGTGGGCTTTCTGAGGTTGAGGTGGAAGCTAAGACAGTGAGAGAAGCTCTTCTGAAGCTTGAGGAGGAGTTTAAAGATTTTCGTGGAAGGGCTATTGATGAAAAGGGGGAGCTGAAGCCTTACATAAAGGTCTTTTTGAAAGAGGAGGACATAAAGTTCTTGCAAGGCCTTGATACCCCTCTTAAGGAAGGAGACGAGATAGCCATATATCCAGCCCTTGCGGGAGGTGCACCCATGTACGATGAGCTTGAGCTTCATGAGCTCGCTATTGAGTATGAAGGAAGACCGGCACAAGATGTAATAGCCTGGGCCATGGAGAACTTTCATCCAAAGCTCTACATAGCCTGGAGCGGTCAGGCAGAGGATATGGTGATCCTTGATATGGCTTGCAGGATAAACCCACAGGTCAGGGTCTTTACCGTTGATACGGGAAGGCTTCATGAGGAGACCTACAGGCTTATGGAAAAGGTCTATGAGGTCTACGGCATAAGGATAGAGGTTTACTTCCCAGACAAGGAAGAGGTGGAGGATATGGTAAGGAGGTTTGGCGTAAACCTCTTTTACAGGTCTGTGGAGCTCAGACACCTCTGCTGTCATATAAGGAAGGTGAGGCCCCTTTTGAGGGCTTTAAATCAGGTGGATGCCTGGATCACAGGTTTGAGAAGGGAACAATGGGCAAGCAGGCACAACCTTATGAAGATTGAAGTGGACCACGACCACGGACAGATAGTAAAAGTGAATCCCTTGGTAGATTGGACGGAGAGGGATGTGTGGAAGTACATAAAGGAAAAGGGAGTGCCATATAGCGAGCTCTACGAGAAGGGCTATAGAAGCATAGGATGTGCACCTTGCACCAGGCCTGTGGCCCCTTATGAGGATCCAAGGGCAGGTAGATGGTGGTGGGAAGTGGGAGCTCCTAAGGAGTGTGGTATGCACTGCAGTCTGGAGACGGGAAGCTTTGAAAGGATATCGGACAAGATACTGGGGGAAAGGAAATGATAAGCTTGAAGGAGATCAAAGACAGGAAGGCCTTTGAAGAGGGGCTAAGGAAAAGGGGTTGGAAGGAGGGAAGGTTTAACGGAGGGGTATGTATGATGAAGGAACTGGAAGGCTGGCTATGGATATGCTTGGTCTTTGACCATGAGGCCAAGTTTGCCTCCTTTGCCCTTGAGGAAAGTTCAAAGATGCATTCGGAAGGTGTAAAGAGGCTTTTGGAGGAAATAAAGAACCTATCAGAGGAGTTTGACTTTGCCATGTTTGGGAGGTTAGAGTATGGTGGCTGACTTTTTGGGACTTCTTCTCTTTGGCTTCTTTATAGCCTTTGCCATAGGATTAACTGGTGTAGGTGCTGGAACTCTTACTGCGCCTCTTCTCATCTTGCTTGGCTTAGATCCTGCAAAAGCAGTTGGTTCTGCCCTTGCCTTCTCTACAGTGGTGAAGTTTCCAGCGGTGTTTACTCATGCAGTTTACAAAAATTTGGATTATAAAACCCTTCTTCTTATGCTTGTGGGAGGAGTTCCTGGTACACTCTTGGGTTCTCTTCTTCTCAAACTGTTTCATGACCCCTTAGGATTAAAGAAGCTTCTTCTTTTAGTCATAGGTATCACCATAATATTTTCTGTCCTTTTAAATCTACTTATGATTTGGAAAGGTAAGAGGTTTGACTTAAGCAGGTATAAATACCTTTTACCTGCATGTTGCTTCTTAATAGGCCTTGAAGTTGGTTTTACATCTGCTGGTGCTGGAGCTTTAGGTATGGTATTGCTCTTATACTTTACAAAACTGAGTCCTGCAAGAGCGGTTGGTGTGGATATAGCCTTTGGTTTAGCCTGCTCCTTTGTAGGTGGTACCTCACACTTTTTACAAGGTCATACAGACACGGGAGTATTTCTTCCCATGTCCTTAGGTGGTCTCGCTGGAGTGTTGCTTGGGACTCATTTAGCAAGGACCTTAAATCCCAGGCCTCTAAGAATAGTTATATCACTGTTGCTTGTTGCAGTTGCCATAAACCTTATACAAAAGGGTTTGAGATGATGGGTAAAGTGTACATAGTAGGTGCAGGACCAGGAGATGTGGAACTTTTAACCCTAAAGGCGTACAAAATCATAAAATCTGCAGATGCCATACTTTATGACAGACTCATAAACCAAGAGATACTGTTCCTTGCAAAGCCTAACTGCGAACTTCTGTATGTAGGCAAAGAGGACGGAAAGCACACCATAGAGCAAGAAAAGATAAACGAGCTTTTGCTCAGATACGCCCACACAAAGGATACAGTGGTTAGACTAAAAGGAGGAGACCCCTTTGTCTTTGGAAGAGGAGGGGAAGAAGCCCTCTTTTTAGCACAGCATGGTGTAGAGGTGGAGGTAGTGCCCGGAGTTAGCTCTGCCATAGCGGTACCATCCTACGCAGGCATACCCTTGACCTTCAGAGGCATATCCTCTTCCTTTGCAGTCATCACAGGACACGAAGACCCAAGAAAAGAACACTCAGACATAGATTGGGGAAGTTTGAAAGGCATAAACACCCTTGTCTTTCTGATGGCGGTAAAAAACAGGCAGGAGATAGCCAAAAGGCTTATAGAGGTAGGGAGGGACCCAAAGGAGCCTGTGGCCTTTATAGAGAATGGGACCACAGAGAAGCAGAAGGTTATACTTACAGACCTTTATGAGCTTTCCACAAACCCGCCTGAGGTAAGCCCTCCTGCCATCATGGTGGTGGGACATGTGGTAAGACTGAGGGAAAAATTAGCATTAAAGGAGGTTGAGGCATGCTTATAGCACCCCATGGAGGAGAGCTTGTAAACAGGGTTGTGCCAGAGAGGGAAAGGGTAAAGATACTGACTGAGGCCGAGAGGTACCCGTCCCTCCATGTGGATAGGGATACACTCCTTGACGTTGAGAACATTGCCACAGGCGTCTTTTCGCCCCTCAAGGGCTTCATGACAAAAGAAGAGCTTGAGGGTGTGGTCTATCATATGCTCCTTCCAAGCGGTCATGTCTGGACCATACCCATACTTCTACAGGTGGAAGAAGAGGTGGCAAGGTCCCTTGGACCTGGAGAGAGAGTGGCCCTAAGGGACGATGAAGGCAGGCTAAAGGCCCTGCTTGATGTTAAGGACATATATCCCATAGAGTTGGAAAAAGTTGCCAGGCTTGTATGGGGTACGGACATCAACGAACACCCAGGCGTGAAGACCTTTTACTCAAAGGGAAGATGGGCCATAGGCGGTGATATTTGGCTTTTGGAAAGGGTAAACCACCCCCTTAGGGATTGGGTACTGGACCCTGAGGAGACAAGGAAGGTCTTTGAATATAGGGGTTGGAAGAGGGTGGTGGGATTTCAAACTAGGAACGCACCCCATAGGGCCCATGAGTACCTTCAGAGGATAGCCCTTGAAATAGCAGATGGCCTTTTTATAAACCCTGTCTTGGGCTGGAAGAAGTCTGACGACTTTGACTCCTACACCGTTTTAAGGGCTTATGAGTACCTTATAGATAACTACTATCCTTCCAAAAGAGTCCTTCTCTCTGGACTTGCCACGGCCATGAGGTATGCGGGCCCGAGGGAGGCGGTCTTTCATGCTATAGTAAGAAAGAACTTTGGATGCACCCATTTTATAGTGGGCAGGGACCATGCGGGCGTTGGAAACTTTTATGGTCCTTACGATGCACACAGGATCTTTGATAGGCTTCCAAAGGACATAGGCATAGAGATAATAAGGGTTACTGCTGTCTTTTACTGTAGCCTGTGTGGTTGTATGGCATCGGACAAGAGCTGTGGGCATGAGGAAGTCTACAGAACCTATGTTAGCATGACAAAAATAAGGGAGATGTTGAGGAAGGGCCTTGTTCCACCAAAGGAGATGATAAGGGAGGATATAGCTAAGCTCCTATTCGACCTTGAGTTCACCCATAAGAAAGGCTTTATGGTCTCTGAGAAAGGCCCTGAGGAAAGATAGAGAATCTGCCAAAGCTAAAAAGCCCTTTTCTTTGAAGGCCTCCTCAAGGTCTCTTAGCCACTCAGGCCTGTTCCTTGTAAACCTATACTGGTTTGTATAACCCTTAACACGATCTTCTTCTAAGCAAAGAAGGGACAAAAACCTCAGCTCCATGTCCACATGGTCTGGCTCATAGCCTTCATCCAATTTAAACCCCAAATGCTCATAAGCTGAAGAGATCAGCTTTGGGTCCACATCCCTATAATCCCTTTCCAAAAGGGAAATTCCGTCCATAAGCTCAAGCTCCTCTTGAAGCTTAAAGCTGTCCATATGCCTAAGCACCTTTAAGGCATAGTTAGAGTATGTTGAGTTGATTAGGTCATTGCATAAGGAATTGAGGTAGTAGTAGTCCTTTTCCAAAAAAAGCTCGGAAAAGGCATAATAAAAGAAGGAAAGGCCCTTTAGCTCATCCATCTTCAAACCCTGTTTACAGAGTAATCTAAGGCTATGTCTCCAAAGTATTCGCAAAGGGAGGGATGCGTATAGGGCATGCGGAAGAGCTGATCGTCCCAGAGAGCGTTGTTCATGGTAAAGGATATCAGATTTAAAGCTTCGCTAACCTCTTCCCCGACGATGGAGAAGTAAGAAAGCCTTCCTTCCCCGTCCACATACATGCTTATTATCCCCCTTCTTCCGTTTACAAAGCTCTTTGTGTTTGCGTTCAAGGTCTTTGTGATCTTTTTATGCCTTGCCTCATAAGAGCCAACAAAGCCAAGCTCAAGGGCCGAGCATATAACTATGGGCACAAGCTCAGGCCTGTAAGGGCTATAGAGGTCCATTATGCTCTGGCAGGCAGACTTTGCCTTTGCAATGGCATGGCTTGCACCCATGGGCTTTGTTATATCTCCCACAGCGTAAATATTCTTTATATTAGTTCTCATACACTCATCAACCTTAACATAACCCTCTTGGTCAAACTCAAGGAAGGGGAAGCTCTCTTTGCACAAGTTTGGAACTCTACCAGTAGCCTTTACATGAAGGTCCGCATCTATTACACTGTCCACAAACTTTACACCGCAGAGCTCCAGCTCTTCCTCCAGCTTTTCCACCATATCCTCATCCACAGGATAATCCTTTAAAAGCCTTCCCTCAACCCTTAGATAAACATGGTAGCCGAAGGTTGAAAGTATGAAAGAGAGCTCGCAGGCGCTGGCACCAGAGCCTTCTATAAGGACCTTGCCTCTTGGAAGCACCTTTCCCGTTAGCACATCCTCCGGGCTTGTGTGTCTTTCCTTAGGCTTGGAGCCGCAAGCAAGCACAACATGCTCACCCCTAAGATAAAGGTTTTTACCTACCTTTACCGTATTCTCATCCACAAGCACACCAATACCCTTTATCAAGTCTATACCTTCCCTTTTTAGCAAAAATTCCGCATTAGCCTTTATCTGGTTTATCCTTGTTCTTACGTACTTTAAAGCTCTTTCAAAGTCCAGCTTTACCTCAAAGCCCTTCTTCCTTAAAGAGTGGGCCTCCTTAGCTATACGGTAAAGCCCTTCCTTTGGTATACACCCCCTGTTTAGACATGTACCACCAAGCTCCTCAGCCTCCACAAGGGCTACCTTTAGGCCACCCTTTGCAAGTATGAGGGCTGAAGTAAAACCCCCTGGACCGCTTCCTATAACAACCGCATCATAGATCTTTATCATCCTTTCACCTCCAGTTCAAAAAGACAAAACTCTTTGCCTTGTGCTACACACTCCACCTCTTTACATTCCCATTTGAGGTCTGTTAGCTCTTCAAAGATGCCGGAAAGAGCACCCTGTAAGGGTATACAGACAGGCTTTTTGCCTTCTTGCCCCTCTGCAAAGACAGAGCTTCTAATGTATATCTTTATCTTGTTCTCCTCATTCTTCCAATGGTCCACAACTCCTATACCAGCCTCTTCAAGGAAGGTCCTAAGGTAGAGCTCTATTTCCTCCGTGGAGGGCGCATGATTCCCTATAAGTTCCTTTAATATTTGCCCCGCTATCTTCCCAGCCTTTTTGCCAGACATGTGGAGTATGCCACCTATACCAAAGCCTGAAAGCTTTACTATGCTTGAGTAAAACTCCTGCACAGGCTTTTTTGGCACTATAAAGCCTTCCTGCCTCAGAAATACCTTTATCTTTGACACCGCCTCCAGCTCGTCCATTTTTGTACCTCCTTGATTGAATATTAATTCATAATTTAGCATACCCTCCTTTCATGTCAATATGGTACTCAATCTCCAATAGTAAGCGTTACAAAGGGCTTAGTTTCTTTATAATCTGGCCAAGACCTTGTGTGTAAGGCAGGCTTGTAGGTGATGAACTTGGAGGGATACTCCTGCTCCACCCTGTCTGAGTCAAAGCCTTGATACTGACACGCTTCTCTTAAAAACACATACCTTGGATAACCGGGCATGAACTTACTGGTAATGGAATCGTGTCTTGTTGCCAAGCCCTCAAAGTAGAATCTTACCATATTCTCCTTGTAAGGTCTCCTTTAAAGTGGTCCTCACAGCTTAGGAAGAAGCCACCTTTGGAGAGCAGGAAGGTTACCTTGTACTACTGATAGACATCTGCATGTCCTAAAAAGTTGTTAGAGCTTTTCTCTGGATTCACCTCTTTAATCTTCATGGAGTTGTGCTTGTAAACAGCGGTAAGATTGGAACCACAAGCAACAGTGGATGGCTTGCAAGGCTTGAGGGTTCTACAAAGCTTGGTCCAGCCAATGTAAGCCTACTTGGTGTATACTCTTCGGGTAAAAACAACGGCAACGGTTTTAAAACAGTTCATAGCCTTCTTGGCACCGCTGGCTACTGGGCATACACTTACATCTTCACACCCCATGGCCCATCCGATGTGAACGACTTTGGGCTTGAGCCTGGAAACATGGGATACGGTCTTACAACGGTGCAGGCAAAGATAGACTTTCCTATAACCAAGGGCTTCTCTGTGCAAGGTGTGGTGGGAGTCTTTAGATCCAACAAAAATATGTTTGATGATAATGGTAATAATGTAGGCAAAAACCTTGGCACAGAGGCTGGAGTCACCTTTACAGTCAACGTTGGCAAGCATATGAACCTTGAGTTTGGTGGTGCCGTTGCAAGCCTTGGTAATGCGGGAAAGGCCGTATACAATGCCGGCACAAAGAAATCAGTAAACGAAATCTTCGCAAGGCTTCAGCTGGAGTTTTAGGTCCGCAACTCCCATAAGGGCTGCTACTCCCCCTCTTGGGGGCTTTTTTGAATGAGCAGCCCTTTTTTTTTATTTTATGCTGAACCCTCCTCTTTTTTTGTTTTATATTTAATCAGTGAGGAGGGGTTTGCAAATGGTAAAGGAAATCATAGAACAAATAAGTAAGAAGCTGGAAGATGGCCTGCTTGTAGAGCTTCCCGATGGTATCTGTTATGGACAGGGGAAAAACAAAATAAAGATCACAAAAAGGGAAGCCATCAAAGAGATACTCAGAGACCCTGAGATGGGCTTTGGTGAAGCTTACATGAAGGGGGACATAATAGTGGAAGGAGATTTGGAGAAGGTTTTGATGGCCTGTATGGAGTATTTGGCTTCCAATGAAAAGAGGAGTCTAAAAGATACCTTTTCATACCTTTTTAGGTTTTTGCTAAAAGGTCTAAGGCTCATAAAAGGCTTGGAAGGGAAGGAAGTAAGAAGGCATTATGACCTTGGAAACGATTTTTATAGACTTTGGCTTGATAGCTCCATGACTTACTCCTGTGCCTTCTTCTCAGAGCCCAACATGTCTCTTGAGGAGGCACAAAGCGAAAAGAGAAGGATAATCTATGAAAAACTGCAGTTAAAGGAGGGTGATAGGCTGTTGGATATTGGCTGTGGATGGGGTTCAATCATACTTGAGAGCGCATCCCTTTATAACATAAGGTCTGTGGGTATAACCCTCTCTAAAAACCAGTATGAGTTTGTAAAGGAGAAGATAGAAGAGCTTGGCCTAAAAGGGAAGGTGGAGGTCTATCTTATGCACTACGAGGACCTTCCCAAGCTTGGAGAAAAGTTCAATAAAGTGGTCTCCGTTGGTATGTTTGAGCATGTAGGAAAAGGAAGACACAGAAAGTTCTTTGAGGTGGTAAGCCAGATCATGGAAGAGTGTGGGCTCTTTTTACTGCATACTATAGGGAAGGTTCACCCATCAAGCCAAAGCAGGTGGATAAGAAAGTATATATTTCCCGGCGGATACCTGCCTTCCATAGAGGAGGTGCTGAGGGCCTCTAAGGGCCTTGGCTTTAACCTAATAGACATAGACGACTGGAGGCTTCACTACTACTTTACCCTCAAAGAGTGGAGAGAGAGATTCTACAAAGCTAAGGACTGGGTCATAAAAAGGTATGGAGAGGAGTTCTTTAGGATGTGGGAGCTTTATCTTACTGCCTCTGCCGTTTCCTTCTACATAGGTAGCAACCACCTATTCCAATTCCTCTTCTCTAAGGGTGTGGTAAATAGCTATCCTGTGATGAGAAGGCAGTTTGGCTATCCACTTTTGACCGCTTGAAGGTCCCCAAGCCCTTTCTTTATAAACTCCCTTACAAAGGGAATACTGGAGTTTAATATCTCCTCTTTTGTTCCTATTTGAACCAGTTCACCATCCCTTAGTATGAGTATGCGGTCTGAGATGGAGAAGGCCGACACAAGATCATGAGATACCACTATGGCCGTAGAGTTTGTCTTGTCTCTGAGGCTTACAATAAGTTCATCTATTAGCCTACTAGTTATGGGGTCAAGGCCAGAGGTGGGCTCATCGTAGATTATAAGCCTTGGCTCCGTGGCTATAGCCCTTGCTATTCCTACCCTCTTTCTCATACCACCTGAAAGCTCAGAAGGATACATATCAAGGTGTTCCTCTGAGAGGCCAACCAAGCTCAAATACTTTTTGGCCATTTCTTTTAGCTCTTCCTCTTTGAAATTCCCATGCTCCAAGTAGTAAAATACCACATTCTCCCAAACCTTTAAGCTGTCAAAAAGGGCAGCACCCTGAAAAACGTAGCCTATATCCTTCCTCATTCTGTCCAGCTCAAACTGGCTTAGTTTGGGTACCTCCTTTCCAAAAACCTCCACCTTGCCAGAGGTAGGCCTATAGAGACCTACCAAACACTTGGTAATGGTAGTCTTTCCGCTTCCACTACCACCCAGTATGGTAAATATCTCACCTTCATAGACCTCAAAGCTTATATCCTTTAAAATCTCCCTTCCGTTTATGTTAAGGCGTAGGTTCTCAACCCTTACTATGCTCTTCATAAGCTTTTTAAGGCTTCCAGCACTAGCTTATCCAGCTCACCAGCCTTTTGAAGATCTCCAGTATGCATAAAGGGTATGGTGCCCGTTATGGTGCCACCTGGGAAAAGGTTGTTTTCTATGTTGTATATCTCCATCTCAAAGACAGAAACGGGAAACTTTACCTCATCTATCCTATCCTTTATCATGCTTGCCTTTCCATAACATGCCAAAGCCTTATCTTGGGCTATAAGCATAAGGGATGCTGTGCCAGTTTGAAGTATATTTTTGGCGCTTTTGGCGTTGGCACTAAGGGCTATCCTTATGGTTTTGTCATCTACAGGATACACCCATGTTATAAAGGTCAGATGAGGGTTTCCATCCTTATCCACCGTGCAAAGCACTGCAGGAAAAACACCAAGATTACGCATAAGTTCTACAAGATCCCTTGGAAGCATCCTCTACCTCCTTTGAATTTTCATAAAAATATAGGCCCTTTGAAGGGTGGTGAAAAGGGAACCTATGGCTATTATCAACACCGCAAGGAATAGCATATCAAGGACAATGCCCAAAAGAAGGACCATCCATCTTTCGGGCCTCCCAAAGGTGCCTACCTTTAACTCAAAGCCAAGCCCCTCAGTCCTTGCCCTTGCGTAGCTAACCGTGTAAGAAAAAACCATAGCAAGCATGGAAAAAAGGGAAAGTACTTTGTCTTCCGAAGATAGGGCTATAGCTATGAAGGGAAGGGCATCGGAAATTCTGTCCATAAGAGAGTCAAAGAAGGCACCAAAGGGCGAATTTCTGCCAGAACGCCTTGCAAGGCTACCGTCTATAGCATCACACAAAGCACCCAAAAGTAAAAAGATAAAGCTTATAAGGTTTTGGCCAAGGTAGAGGAAAAGGGAGCCTATGGCCACAAGCAAAAGCCCCAGTAGGGTTATAAGATTAGGGGTAGTGCCAAGCCTATGAAGTAAATCTACCAATGGCTCTGTTAGCCTTTCAAAGGTTGGTTTTAACTCTCTTACAAGGTAGCTCATAGTATTCTCCTGCGGCGAGGGAGGGATTCGAACCCCCGGTGGGCTTTGAACCCACAGCGATTTTCGAGACCGCCCCGTTCGTCCACTCCGGCACCTCGCCTATCCTATAATTATATTCCAACAGCATGCTAAACCTTGCGGTAGTCCAATACAGGCCAGCCTTTGGAAAAGTAGAGGAAAACCTTTCTAAGGTGTTGGACATGCTCAAATACATAAAGGAAGGTTCCATAGTAGCCTTGCCAGAGATGTGGCAGTGTGGCTTTGACTACGAAAACTTAGACAAGCATGCGGAAAATACAGAGGATGTGTTGGAAGAGATAAGAAGGGTTTCTTTTGAGAAGGATCTTACTCTTGTAGGCACATACCCTTTAAAGCTTGAAGGAAAGATATACAACTCGGCCATTCTGGTGGAAAGGGGCAAAATAATAGGCATAAGGCACAAGATAAAGCTATTTCCTTTGTATGAAGAGCCAAAACATTTTACTCCGGGCGTAGAAAACCCGGTCTTTGAAAGCTATAAGGCAAAAATTGGCATCCTCATCTGCTTTGAACTGAGATTTCCTGAACTTTCACAAAGCTTAAAAGAAGCGGATATTTTAATAGTGCCTTCCATGTGGGGTGAGAAAAGAAAGGAACACCTAAAAGCTTTATCCAGGGCTAGGGCTGTAGAAAATCAATCCTTTTTGATGCTCTCCAACGCTTGGGGAAAGGTGGGAGGGGAGGAGTATGCTGGGCATTCTGCCATATACAGCCCTTGGGGAGAGGTGCTTGCCTTTTCTGAAAGAGGAGATAGCATACTTCAGGTAGGTGTGGAAAGGGAACAGGTGCAAAGGGTAAGGGAACTTATACCCCTTAGGTTTTAAAACTCTTCCAGTTCTCCCTCCTCAAAGGTCACTTTTTCCATAGCTGAGATAAGCCTTTCAAAGACTGTATAAAAGTCATCGCTTATGTTCCTTACATACTTTCCATACTCCATCTGGAAGGCCTTTGAAACTATGGCCTCCTTCTGAAGGGCGTTCTTTAGCCCCAACTCCTCATACCTTCTGTTTAGCACCTCTTTGGCCTTCATCAAAACCTCAGCCCTCTTTTCCCTCTCTTCCTTTGCAGACTCCAAGGGTGAGTCCAAGAAGAAATCTACCTTCTTTAGAACCTTTTCAAAGGCGTAGCCCGGAAACTTCTTATCCCCTATCTTATCCACTATAAAGCCTATGGTTATAAAGTAGGCCTCTTCTATGAACTTCTCAAGCCTGTATTCTTCCAAAGAAGGTTCCTTCTGAAGATAAGACATAAATATCTCATAGGCTTGATGGGCCTTATCCTTTAACGATGGCACCTTTTCCACGTTGAGGGCTATGATATAGTCTTTGGCAGAGGCGGGCAGGATGATAACTGGAAACTCTGACATGCCAAGCCTTCTTCCTGCTTCAAACCTGTGCTGTCCATTTATAACCTCGTAGTATCCGTCTTCCGTTGGTACCACCGTTAAAGGCTCAACAAACCCTACCTTTTCCATAGACTCCATAAGCCTCTTTATGTGTGCATCCGACAGCTCTCTTTGTATGGAGGGTATAACTATCTTACTTTCAGGCACTATAGCAAACTCTAACTCCAAACCTTTTATAGGCTCCCTGAACTTCATGGCTTGTTTCCAAGCTCCTAAAATATATCTTTTTAAATATTTTACACCATACAAGAGAAAAACTCTATGGATCATAGGAGTTTAAGATGCTATAATATATTATTATGATCTACTCAGAAACTGTAAAGTATGCACTGTTGGCTTTGGCCTACTTGGCGCTAAACAGGGACAGGCTGGTTAAAGTGGAGGAGATTGCGGAAGCCCAAAGGATACCAAAACCCTTTCTTTCTAAAATATTCCATAAGCTTGCAAGGGAAAGGGTATTAAAGTCCTACAAGGGACCTACCGGTGGCTTTACCCTTGCTATCCCTCCAGAGAAGATAACCATATTGGACGTCATAAGATATCTTGATGAGGATTACAAGCTGGACTACTGCGCCCTCAGGCCAGGAAGATGCGAAGAGTGGAACACTTCCCCCTGTGCGGTCCATGACAAGTGGACAAAGCTAAGAGAAGCTATTTTAGAATACCTTAGCACCACCACCATAGCGGAGCTGGCAGAAGTAGAAGAAAAGCACAGAAAGCCCGTTAACTTATAACGTATTCTAGCCTGTCTTTGAACTCTTCCTGCTTTCCTTTGTTCCACCTTTGCACTGGTCTGTAGTAGCCCACTATCCTTGAGTAGGTTTCTACCTCTTTTCCACATATGGGGCAGGAAAAATGCTCTCCCTTTATATAGCCATGGTCCTCACACACAGAGAAGGTGGGGGTTATGGTGATATAGGGCACTGGGTAGTTTTCAAAGACAAACTTTACAAACTTGGCTACTGTGTGCTCCTCTGGAGACTCTTGCAGGAAAAAGTGGATAACCGTTCCACCAGTGTAAAGCACTTGAAGGTCCTTTTGGTGCTCCAAGACCTCTATAGGATCATCGGTGTAGTTCACGGGCAGATGAGTGGAGTTGGTGTAGTATGGCTCCTTTTCTCCGGCGGTGATTATGTCTGGAAACTTACTTTTATCTATCTTTGCCAGTCTGTAGGATGCTCCTTCTGCGGGCGTGGCCTCAAGGTTGTAAAGGTGTCCAGTCTGCTTTTGGAATTCTGAGATCTTTTCCCTCATAAACTTGAGGACCTTTATGGCAAAAGCTTTACCTTCAGGTTCTGCTATGGATACACCTAGGAAGTTTAAACACGCCTCATTCATGCCCACAAGACCTATGGTTGAGAAGAAGGTATCAAAGGATTCAAGATATTCCCTTGAGTAGGGCATTAGACCCCTTTTGAGGTTCCTCTCTATAACCTTCCTTTTTATCTCCAAGCTGTCTTTGGCCACGTTCATCAGGTGCTCAAGCCTTTCAAAGAATTCTTCTTCGCTCTTTGATAGATAGCCTATCCTTGGCATGTTTATGGTTACAACACCTATGGAGCCAGTCTTGTCTGCGCTTCCAAAAAGGCCTCCCATCCTACTTCTTAACTCCCTCAGATCCAACTGCAACCTACAGCACATGCTCCTTATGTCCTCTGGCCTGAGTGAGCTGGATATGAAGTTTTGGAAGTAAGGAATGCCGTATTTGGCAGTAATCTTCCATAAAAGCTCTGCATTGGGTGAGAAAAAGTCAAAGTCCTTGGTTATGTTGTAGGTGGGTATGGGAAAGGAAAAGATACGTCCATTGTAGTCCCCTTCCATCATGACTTCCATAAAGGCCCTGTTTATCATATCCATTTCCTTTTGAAAGTCTCCATAATAGCCTATATCCTCCCTTTCCACACCACCTATTATTACAGGCTTGTTCTTCATATCCTCCGGCACAGTCCAGTCAAAGGTGAAGTTTATAAAGGGTGCCTGAGAGCCCCACCTTGAGGGCACATTCAGAGAGAATATAAACTGTTGCATGAGCTGTTTTAGCTCATCATAGGAAAGCCTGTCTACTCTTACAAAGGGTGCAAGGTAGGTATCAAGGGAATTAAGAGCTTGTGCGCCTGCAAACTCCATCTGAGCAACGCCTAAGAAGTTTACAATCTGGCCAAGCAGGGAGGAGAGATGTTTGGCAGGCCCAGCGGTAACCTTACCCTTTCCACCCCTAAAACCCTTTCTGAGGAGGTCCTCCATGGACCATCCCGCACAGTATCCCACTATACCGTGGGACAGGTCATGTATATGGATATCACCCTCCCTGTGGGCCTTTGATATGTACTCCGGATATACATGGGTAAGGGTGTAATGGGCTATAACAGTTCCAGCAGTATGGAGCATAAGGCCAGAGAAGGAATAGCTGGCGTTGGCGTTCTCTTGCACCCTCCAGTCTTGCTGGTATATATAGTCGTTTACCACCTTTTCCGCATCCACTATGGCCTTTGATATGTCTCTTAGCTCCTCCCTCTTTTTCCTGTATAGTATGTAAGCCTTTGCAGTCTTTGCAAAACCATGAAGTATAAGCCTTTCTTCAACGATGTCCTGTATCTCCTCCACATGGACCTTGTCCTTTTTAAGCTCCAAAACTTTTTCTATTACCTCATCGCACAGGTCCTTCAAAACACCTTCTTCTAAAGGCTCGCCAACGGCCTTAAAGGCTTTGGATATGGCCCTTTCAATCCTGCTTCTGTCAAACTCCTGCAATGTACCATCCCTCTTTATCACTTTTGGAAGAAAAGTATGATACCTCTTCTTGAGCTCTGCAGGCCCTTCTATCCTTAGCATGATCTGCCTCCTTTAAGATTTCATGATTTTCATATCATATAAACTTTTAAACAGCTTTACAACCCCTCAAAAGATCTTCAAAAAAGCCTTTCAAGTTATTGAACTTAACCTTGGAGAAGGACGATCATTTTCTAGGGTTAAGAAGTCTTAAGGCCATAAGTGAGAGGATCCTCTGTCTTTTCTTCCCTTTTGGCATGCTTTTCCTTAAACCCTCCAAAATCTCCTTTATACTTTCCAGATTTTCGGGTAAAGACCTTTCTATGTATTCCCTTATGGCTCTGGAAAGGGCCGGAACTTTACCAGAAGTAGAGATACCTATAACTATATCACCTTTCAGTATAAGGCTTGGAAAGATAAAGGAGCAGTAGTCTATACTGTCCACAGAGTTGCAAAGTATACCCTTTTTCTTGCAGTATTGATAGATCCTTTTCTGAAGCTTGATGTTATCCACAGCCACTATTACCATGAAGGATCCCTTTATGTCGCTTAGCCTAACCTTCCTAAGGGTAAGCTCTAACTTCCCTTGTTGATGCAAGCCCTTTATACCTTTTGTTGCTCTAGGCGCTATGACCTTTATTTTAGGCCCAAAGGGTAGAAGCTTTTTTATCTTTCTTTCGGCCACACTCCCCCCCTCCCACTACCACCACCTTCTTACCCTTTAGATCAATAAAGGCTGGAAAGTATGGCATAGTATGTTATAATCTAAGCCATGAAAGGACTTTTGGATATACTGCCCTTCTTACTCTTTCTTGCCATAGTTTTAATCAGTATAATGGGTGTGGATATCATAAAATTGGTGGGAGGTGTGATCATGGATGTGTCACCTTTGATAGTTGTGGCCATTGCGGTGATTATATTTTTAGCGGCGTCTTTAAAGGTTGTTCCTGAATATCAAAGGGCTGTGGTCTTTAGGCTCGGAAGGGTCATAGGTGCCAAAGGTCCAGGTCTTTTTATCCTTATACCGGTGATAGACAAGATGGTAAAGGTGGATTTAAGAACGGTTACTTTAGATGTACCAACTCAGGACATAATAACGCGCGATAATGTCTCTGTAAGTGTGGACGCTGTTGTCTACTTTAGGGTGATAGACCCTGTAAGGGCCATAGTGGCTGTTGAGAACTACCTTTATGCCACTTCCCAGATAGCTCAAACAACCTTGAGGAGTGTTTGCGGTGCTGTGGAGCTTGACGAGCTTCTTTCTGAAAGGGAGAAGTTAAACTTAAAGCTTCAGGAGATAATAGATAGGCAAACGGACCCATGGGGTATTAAGGTGGTAGCCGTTGAACTAAAAAGGATTGATTTGCCAGAAGAGCTAAGGAGGGCCATGGCAAGGCAAGCAGAGGCTGAAAGGGAAAGGAGGGCAAAGATAATAACGGCGGAGGCAGAATATCAAGCAGCTCAAAAGCTTGCAGAAGCAGCTCAAATACTTGCCACCCAGCCCATAGCCATACAGCTAAGATATCTTGAAACCATACAGAATGTGGCAAACAAGCCTGGCAATACGGTGCTCATACCCATTCCTACAGAGCTCTTTAGAGTATTCCTAAGTGAAGGTAAAGGTCAATAGAGCTGGACTGATATTCATAGGTATTACCGTCTTTTTAGGTGTGGCCGCTGTAAACACCATGAATAACTTACTCTACCTTGTGGTCTCCTTTATGCTTTCCTTTATGCTTCTCTCAGGCATGCTTTCCCTTTATAACCTTAAAGGCCTTGAGGTAATACTTTTACCGCCAGAGGAGGTTTATGCAGGCCTTGAAACACCCTTTAGGGTGATCATAAAAAACAGAAAAAGATTACCGTCCTTCCTTATAGAGGTAAAAAGTGGAGAGGGCTATTGTTTATTCCCCTTTATAAAGGAGGTGGCTGAAGGTATCATCCATTTACACTTTGAAAGGAGGGGCCTTCATGAAAGCCTAAAGTTGGAAGTTTCCTCCTCCTTTCCTGTAGGCCTCTTTGAAAGATACTATAGCCTAAGCCTTCCGCTGAACTTGATAGTCTTTCCAAAGCCTCTAAGCGTTGATGAAAAGGCTTTAGATTTCTTTGGAAAGGGAAACAATCCTGCCTTAGGCCAAGTTAAGGTAAGGGGCTATGAAGAGCTTGAAGGGATAAAGGCTTACACCAATGAACCTGTAAAGCTCATACATTGGAAGCTTTCCGCAAAGACGGGAGATCTGTATGTTAAAGAGATGGTAGAGAACGTATCCCCGCCCATAATCCTATCTCTGAACAGCGTAGATGGAAGCTTGGAAGATCGCATATCAAAGCTGGCCTATCTGGTTATAAGGTTTATATCTCAAGGAAGGACCGTAGGTCTAGAGCTTCCCAATAAAACCATAGAGGCCTCCACTGGCATAGCCCACAAAAGAAGGCTTCTTACAGAGCTAGCCCTCCTGTAGATAGGCCTTGGGGTAAGAACCTAAAACCTTTACCATCTGGGCCCTCTCCTGAAGCAACTCAAGGGCCTTTTTTACCCTCTCCTCCTCCACATGACCCTCCAGGTCCACAAAGAACACATAGTCCCATAGCCTCTTCCTTGAAGGCCTTGATACTATCTTGGTTAGGTTAACACCATATCTATAGAAGCTCTCTAAGGCCTTAAAGAGTGCTCCAGCCTCATCCTTTACAGCAAATATAAGGCTTGTCTTATCATTTCCCGTTGGCTTCATAACCCTTTTCCCTATAACTATAAACCTTGTGTAGTTGTTCGGATTGTCTTGAATATTTTCCGCCAAGATGTTAAGATGGTAGGTGTAGGCTGCAACTTCGCTGGCTATAGCTCCAGCATCCTCCATCTCCATCACCAGCTCACACGCCTTTGCTGTGCTTTCCGTTTCCACAAGGTTTGCAGAAGGTAAGTTCTTCCTTATCCATTCTTTACATTGAGCTAAGGCATGCCTATGAGAGTATATGGTCCTTATACTACTTATTGAGTTGCTGGTAGAAAGAAGGTTTAGCTTTACAGGTATGACTATTTCACCTACAATCTTAAGATCTGACTCTAAGAACATATCCAAAGTGTAGTTAACAACACCCTCTGTGGTGTTTTCAACGGGTACAACACCGTAGTCTGCCCTTCCAAGCTCCACCTCCCTGAACACATCTCCTATAGTGCTCACCGGAATGTAATGGGCTGAAAAGCCAAAGTACTCAAGGGCAGCCTGATGGGTAAAGGTAGCCTTTGGTCCAAGGTAGGCTATCTTCAACTCCTTCTCTAGGGAAAGGCATGCGGATATGATCTCTCTGTATATATGCAGTATGGCCTCTGTGGGAAACTCTTCCCCATAAACCTCTTTGTTGAGCTTTATCATCCTGTTTATAATCTCCTTCTCCCTTTCTGGTGCATGAACTTCAAGGCCTAAGCTCTTCTTTACCTCCCCTATCCTTTTTGCCAGCTTTGCCCTTTCATTCAAAAGCCTAAGTATCTCTTGATC
Organism: Candidatus Pampinifervens sinense; assembly: GCA_037927135.1. Lineage (GTDB taxonomy): Bacteria > Aquificota > Aquificia > Aquificales > Aquificaceae > Pampinifervens > Pampinifervens sinense. Next base: position 70,691 of record JAXSPP010000002.1, read on the forward strand.
AATCTCGTCTATTTTTAGCCTCAGTTCCTTTAGTTCATCCATCAGCCTTTTGTTGAAAGGTAAGGATAAAGAAAGTCTGTGGACATATCCACAGAAGGTGTAGGCCTATCTTTGGATCTCCTCCAATACTTTCTACGCCTTCTGTATATGTCCCTAAGGTAGTCTTTGAGGACAAGGCTTGGATATTTACCTTTTGCCACCTTATGAAGATGCCACCACCACTTTTCTATAGGCTGGCTATCATCATCTTCCATAGGCTCATCGGAACTTTCCAAAAGTTCAAGGAACCTGTGCACATTTTGAAAGAGCTTCTTATCCGCCTTTTTAACGTAGACGCTGTCCTCAAGCCCCTCCTGATGCACCTTTTCCCTAAGTTTGATTATAAGGTCGGGGTAGCCTACACCATAGTTGAACAACAATTCCACTTCCGCAAAGTAAATATAATCTGTATCAAGTTCCCTTTTAAATTCGCCCATAATAGGTAAATTATATATCATGAGGAAAATCATTGTAGTGGGTAGTGGTGTTATTGGACTAAGCTGCGCCCTATACCTTGCCCTTGAAGGCTACAAAGTACAGGTCATTACAAGGAACCCGGAGGAGGCTTCATCTTGGGTAGCTGGTGGCATGCTAGCACCCTTTTCGGAAGGTTTAGATGGAAGCCTTTTTGATTTTTCATATAAAAGCCTTAAAGCCTACCCAGAGTTTGTAAAGCTTGTAGAAGAAGCTTCGTACCGGAAAGTGGACTTTTGGGAAGGTGGCATATACAGGGTGGTGTTAAAAGGTGAAGAGGAGCTGTTGGAGAAGGCAAAGGAGTACGAAAGGAAGGGCTATGGTGTGGAGCTGGTAGAAAGGGGTGATGGGCTTTCTGAAGAGGTGCTCTGTCTGATCAACTACAGGGAGGAGGCTTGGGTGGATACGGAAAGTCTTATGGATGCTTTACTTTATGCCTTAGATAGGCTTGGTGTGGAGCTAAAGATGGATGAGATAATGAGGGTGGAGAAAGAGGAAGGGGAGGTTAGGCTTTTGAAAGGACTAAAGGAAAGCTACAGGGCGGATTTTTATCTTTTTGCCTTGGGGGCTTGGACGGGAGAGCTCTTTGACCTTCCCGTATATCCGGTAAAAGGGCAGGCACTAAAGCTAAAATCTTTAAAGCTTTCAAGGGTCTATTATTCATCGGTATCTTACCTTATACCTAGGGATGGCTACCTTTATGTGGGTGCCACATCGGAAAATGTAGGTTTCCTTTCCGGCAATACCCTTGAGGGGATAAAAAGGCTTTCGGAAGGAGCTTTAAGGGTCTGCCCTTCCCTTTCGGGGGCAAAGGTGCTTAGTATGCTGTATGGCTATAGACCTGCCACACCGGATGAAAAGCCTATCTTTGAAGTGGGTGAAAACTATATCGTAGCCTCAGGCCATTACAGAAACGGCATACTGCATGCCCCTATGACTGCAAGGATAGTTTTGGATTACATAAAGGGTAAAGGATCTAGCTTTATAGAGGAGTTTTCATCTAAGCGCTTTGGCCCTTAAGGAGAAATACCCCACAGACCCTTTCTGTTCTCCCTTGCATACCTTTGGGCTTGCAAAAGCCTTTCCTGATACTTCACATTGGGTGGAACTGTGTATACTTGGGCAAAGCCCTCTTTTACAAGCACCTCATTTAGCATCCTACCATCAGGAAGCCACACATAGGCCAAAAGCCTTCCATATCTGTCTGTCTTTTGAACATCAAACTCCAAGTAAACCTTTTCCCCTTTTGGCAAAAGCTTCTTTGTATACTCCTTTGCCATTTTACCCATCTTTATTATCTCCTCCAAGGACCTTCCAGTCCTTTCTACATCCCTTCTTGCCTTTGGATTGTCCGAACTTTCGGGTGTATCCACACCTATAAGCCTTACTTTTACCTCCTCACCACTGGGAAGAAGGCAGTGGAAGGTATCGCCGTCTACCACATGAAGGACGGTGCAGGGTGTAGTATGCGGTGGCACATTAGCCTTTGAACATGAAATAAGGAAAAGGAAGAGAAAAAGGAAGAAGGCTTTAAGCTTGTTCATGTTCCTACATGATGTCTTCTTAGGACCTCAAGGAAGAGTGGGTTGTCGTGCTTTAGTATGTGTTCGTCTATATGTATTTTTGTTTCTGTCCTTGGCAGGTAGTGGTTTGCTGGGTTTGTACCCATATCGGGGAAGAGTACAAAGCCGTTCCTTTCCTTTATGACCCTATAGGCTTCGCTGTTTGGATCTTCTATGTCTCCAAAGAACCTTGCCTTGGCCGGACAGGTTAGCACGCAGGCGGGCTTTCTGTGCTCAGGTGGCAAAGACTCATCGTATATCCTGTCTATACAGAGGGTGCATTTCTTCATCACCTTATCAGCCTCATCAAACTCCCTACAGCCATAGGGACATGCCCAGGAGCATAGCTTACAACCTATGCAATCATCGTAGTTTACTAGGACAATACCATCCTGTTCTCTCTTGTAGCTGGCTCCTGTGGGGCACACAGGCACGCAGGGAGCATCTTGACAATGAAGGCAAGATTTGGGAAGGTGGAAAACCTGCGTGTTTGGAAACTCACCCATCTCATAGGTCATTATCCTGTTGTACCAAACACCGTAGGGTTCCCTTCCATAGGGATCAAAGTCGGAAAGAGGGCCAAAGGCAGCTTGGGTGTTCCACTCTTTACAGTTGGTGGCGCAGGCATGACAGCCCACGCATGTATTAAGGTCTATCACAAGGGCAAACTGTGCCATCTTTCTTCACCTCCTTATGGCTTATATCTCAACACTGGAACCCACCTTTCCTTTATGTAATCCAATGGCTTTACTTCAAACTGTGGATAGGTTTGTGGTGTTTGATCTTCTGCTTTGTACACCTTCACCTTTGTATCAAACCATGCCAAGTGTCCTGTAATAGGGTCGCCGTAGTATATCTCCCTTCCACCTATCTTTATACTATGGGGTATCACATGGTTCAAAAGGAAGCCTTCATTACCCTCTTCCGCCTCTGGCTTTAGACCCCATGCACCCTTCATCTTCCCTATAGCGTTCCATGTCCATACAGAGTTAGGCTCTGTGGTCTCTGTCAAAAATACCTGACATTTCACCTTTCCAACCCTTGACTCTACCCAAACCCAATCCAGGTGCTTTATGCCAAGTTTTTCTGCCGTCTTTGGATTCATGTAAAGGTAATTCCTTGTGGATATCTGCCTTAGCCATGCGTTCTGGGAGTCCCAGGAGTGATACATCCATTGAGGCCTTTGGGTAAAGGCGTAAAGGGGATATTCGTCGCCAGACACCTCTTCCTCAAAGGGTGGATACCAGAAGGGCAGAGGGTCAAAGTACTTTATGAGCCTTTCCCTCAGTATGGGGTCGTTGGGTGGCTGGTTCTTGCCTTCCCATAGGCCTTGGCCTGCAAGCCTAAAGGTCTGCAACGTCTCAAGGTAGAAGTTAAAGATTATGGGGGCCACCTTCTTCAAAAAGCCTGCGCTTACTGCCCACTCTTGGTAGTCTTTATTGACATGCCTGTAGTATCTCATGTTTTCAGGAAGCTTGTAGTAGAAAAAGCCCTTGTTCTTTATGTACATCTCCAGCTGGTTAGGATTGGGTTCTCCTACAAAGTGTTTGTCTCCGTTTTTACCACGCCATCCTGCCAGAGCTCCCACACCAGGCCTTATCTGCCAGTTTATAAGAAAGTCCTTAAAGTCCTTGTACTTTCTTGAACCATCTGGATTTACAAAGCCTGGAAGCTTAAGCCTTGATCCGAGCTCTACCATTATATCTCCCCAACCTTTTACATCGTAGCCATTTTCTTGTGGGTTTACAATGGGATGCCTCAGAGCGTCCACAGGGCCATCCACAGAGGATGGTGGCCTGTCAAGCAAGGAGAGGGCAAACCACTGCTCAAGGTATGTGGCATCGGGCAAAACAAGGTCGGAATAAGCTACTTGCTCACTGTAAAAGGCATCTATAGTTATGACCTTTGGGATTATGTAGTTGCCCGCTGGGTCTGTAGCAGTAAGGGCCTCTATTATGTATGGTATGTTCTGGGAGGAGTTCCAGGCCATATTGGCCATATAGATCATTAACACCTCTATACCGTAGGGGTTCTTCCGGTAGGCGGAAGGTATAACGTTTTGAATACAGCCGTGGGCTGCCAATGGGAACCACCAGCTGTAAGCATGATCTATCCTTATTGGATTGCCCTTTTCATCCACCAAAAGGTCGTCAGGGTTTTGAGGATAGCCAAGGTGTGGCCCAGGATAAACCTCTCCATACTTTATCTCATCAGGCCTTGATATCTTATAGGGCTTTGGAAGATCCTCAATATGCTTTGGATAGGGTGGCTTGTTTAAAAAGCCTCCTGGCACATCTACCACTCCCAGCATCATCATAAGGAGGAAGATGGCCCTAGCTGTCTGAAAGCCGTTGCTATGGGAGGCCACACCTCTCATCACATGGAAGGACACAGGCCTTCCTATAACCTTTTTATGCTTTCTTCCCCAAACATCTACCCACTCTATGGGAAGCTCTATAGGATGATAAAGAGCTATAGTTCCTATCTCCTTGGCTATTCTCTCTATGTCCTTGGCAGGTATACCGGTGATCTTTTCCACCTTTTCTGGGCTGTAATCCTTTACAAGCCTTTCTGCAAAGATGTCAAAGGCAGGCCTCACCTTATAACCCTCTGGCGTGGTAAACTCACCTATAAAGGCAGGGTCTAAGTCCTCCGGCACTATCCTGTCCGCAGGCTTGAAAGACTGAGACTTTTTGTCAAAGACCATAGGCTTTCCTTCTTCATTTCTGTAGAAGAGCCCATCCTTCGGTGTGCCAGGGGCTTGTATGACAAGCCAAGGTGCATTGGTAAACTCCTTGAGAAACTCCCAGTTTACCAGGTTGTACTTAAAGAGCACGTGCATAATGCCCATGAAGAAGGCACCATCTGTGCCAGGCTTTATAGGCACCCACTCGTCCGCTATAGCCCCATAGCCCCACCTTACAGGGTTTACCACCACAAACTTTCCACCCTTCCTTTTCATCTCCTGAATGCCAAGCTTGAAGGGATTGGAAGAGTGGTCTTCGGCTACGCCTATTAGCATAAAATACTTGGTGTTTTCAAAGTCCGCCTCTCCAAACTCCCAGAAGGAGCCACCAATAGAGTATAGACCAGCTGCCGCAATGTTAACAGAACAAAAACCACCATGAGCTGCCCAGTTTACCGTGCCAAGTTGGGAAGCAAACCAGCTGTTTATCTGTTGCATCTGATCTCTTCCTGTGAAAAAGGCTATCTTGTAAGGTCCCTTCTTTCTGGCTTCTTCTAGCCACTGGGTGGCTATCTCAAGCGCCTCCTCCCACTCTATCTCCTTGAACTGTCCAGAGCCTCTTGGCCCAACTCTCAAGAGTGGCTTTCTTAGCCTTGCAGGGCTGTACTCCTTCATTATGCCAGAGGATCCCTTAGCGCAGAGAACACCCCTGTTGGTAGGATGGTCATCGTTTCCCTTAATGTATACAACCTTGTTATTCCTCACATAGACCTCTATTCCACACCTGCAGGCACACATATAACATGTGCTATAGGCCTTCCTATCGTAAAAGCTTCCACCTATCTCCATAGCCAACCTCCTGTGATTATTAAATTATGCCCTCACCTCTCTCCTCTTACTTTCAACTTTTTTATGTCATTATAAACAAAACTTATAGATTTTATAAAGCCCTCTTATGACTATAGCTCACACCCTTGGCTATCCTAAGGAAGTTTTCCAAAAGCCTTAGCCCCTCTTCAGAAAGTATGGACTCTGGATGAAACTGCACTCCAAAGACAGGATACTCCACATGCTCCACACCCATAATTTCCCCATCTTCAGACCATGCTGTTATCTTCAAAACCTCTGGCAAGCTTTCCCTATCTATCACCAAGGAATGATACCTTACGGCCATAAAGGGATTTTTAAGCCCTTCAAAGATACCCTCGCCAGTGTGGGATATCTGAGAAGTCTTCCCATGCATAAGCCTTTTTGCTCTCACTATCTTGGCTCCAAAGGCATAGCCTATAGACTGGTGGCCAAGGCACACACCCAGTATGGGTATCTCTCTGTAAAACCTCTTTATAACATCTACCGATATGCCAGCCTCCTTTGGTGTGCAAGGCCCGGGAGATATGACTATGGCATCTGGTTTTGCTCTTTCTATGTCCTCAAGGCTTATCTCATCATTCCTGCGAACGGCCACCTCTGCGGAAAGCATCTGAAGATAATGCACAAGGTTGTAAGTGAAAGAATCGTAGTTATCTATCATCAAAACTCTCATAGGGATTAAAATATAACTTTCAATGGTGTATAGGTCAATCTTCTATGGCTTGATATTGACCGTTTTACTGGTGCTAGGTTCCATACTCTACATTGTGAAAAAAACCTTCAATAAAGACCTTCTGGGAATACTTTTTCATGCGGACAAGAGATATCTACTGATGTCATTTTTCTGTATGCTTTTATACCATACCTTTGATAATCTCAGGCTTTTTGTGCTTTCTAGAGCCATGAATTTAAGATACTCCTTCCTTTACGGCTATGTAATTTCTTTCATAAACACCTTTGGCGCTACCATAACTCCAGCCCATATGGGTGGAGAATTCATGTCCATATACACCCTTTCCAGAAAAGGTGGAAAGCTTCATAAAGTGATGAGCATAGTTACCATGAAGACATTGACAGGTTTGATTTTCTTCATCATAGCCCTTCCATACGTTATGATGTACTTCTACAAACATCCCAAGCAATCTTTAAAGATTCTAGGCTTATTGCTGTTCTTTCTTATACTCTTTTCCTTCATATACTCCATCCTAAAGATACTTTCAAAAAGAAGTCTTGAGGGAAATCAAAAGATTATCCAAAAAATAAAATACACCTTCAAAAGGTACATTGTGGTATCAAGGATATTCTTAAGGGATAAAAAACTAAGCATACTTTTAGCATCCATAAGTAGTATCCTTCTCTACCTTTCCTTTTTATCCTCCGGTGCCTTCTTGGTCAAAAGCTTCAGTCCAGAACACAATTTTTTCACCTTAATAGAACACCAAATTATGCTACTTTATGCCATATTCATAAGTCCTACACCGGGTGGTAGCGGGGTAGGAGAAGTGGGTGCCTTGTATGTCTTTGATGCCTTTCTTGAGATGAGCTTGCTTGGTGGCTTTTCCATACTTTGGAGGTTTATAACCCAGTATATGAGTGCCCTTTTAGGGGGTATGTTCCTGCTTTTCCTTATTATAAAAGACTCAAGAAGATTGATCCATGTTTGACCTAATAAACCCTTATGCCTATGGGGTAAGAATAAGAAACTGGCTTTATGACAAAAACTTCATAAAACCGTGTAAGCTTCCTGTGCCTGTTTTGTCTGTTGGCAATCTTTCCCTTGGTGGTTCTGGCAAAAGTTCATTGGTAAGATACATGGGAGAGCTTTTAAAAGACCTTCATGTATGCATACTCTCAAGGGGCTATGGAAGAAGGACAAGGGGGACCCTTTTGGTATCCGAAAGGGGAAGGCTTTTAGTAAGCTGGGAAGAGGCTGGGGATGAGCCTTATATGTTGGCAAAGTTTTTGCCTTGGGCGAGCGTGGTGGTGGACGAGAGCCGATGCAGGGGAGCCTTCTTTGCCCTTGAAAGGCTAAAGCCAGACCTGTTTATACTTGACGACGGCTTTCAACACAGGAGAATACATAGAGACTTAAATATATTGCTTCTCAAAAAAAAGGACCTCTCAGACAGGCTTTTTCCCTTTGGAAGGCTAAGGGAGCCTTTAAGTGGTATGGAAAGGGCTGACGTAATAGTGTTGTCTTATGCAGATATTGAAGATTTTGACTGGAGGCATCCTACAAAGCCTACCTTTAAGATGGTAAGGGAAAACTGGAGAGTGGTAAGGAGTTTGGACGGAAAAGTCTTTGAAAATTTTGAGGGAATAAACTTTGTAGCCTTTGCTGGGCTTGGAGACAATAGCCAGTTTTTCAAAAGCCTTGAAAGGCTTGGAATAAAAACAAAAGAAAAGATTAGCCTTCCAGACCACTACTCTTACAAAGATTTTAAGTTAAAAGAGGATGAATTTTACATAACCACTTTAAAGGATGCCATAAAGCTAAAGCCTTCAGAAAACCTTTTTTACCTTGATTTTGATGTAAAGGTGGATGGTTTGGAAGAAATACTTCATGTAATCTTCACGAAAGGCTATTTATAGCTAAGTTATAATACACTCTTATGAGTACTTCTATGGAGGTTTACCAATGAATAAGGTTAAAATTCTTACATACCTACTTTTTATCTTTTTGGTATCTTGTTCTAGCGTGGTAAGTACCAAAAGGGTTGATATGCCTAAGGATGCCTCTTACGTAGTTTTGCCCTTTGAGAACAACACAGAAACTCCTTTAGCAGGTCTTAGGGTGGCATCAATAGCCGAAGGTGTAGCCCTCTCTAAAGGCTACAAGGTGCTATCAAGAGTATACAGAGAAACAAAGGAGTATACTCACACAGACATAGAAAATATGATAAGGGAACTTAAGGAAAGGGGTGATGTGGATTATGTAATAACGGGTAGCGTTAATGAGTTTAGGTATAAGACGGGGATAGATGGGGAACCTGCAGTAAGCATAACGTTAAAGATATACAGCCTAAGGGAAGATAGGGTTGTTTTGATAAACACCGGTTCAAGGACAGGCTGGGCTCATGAATCGGTCTCCACAGTAGCACAAAAATTGCTTATGGTCCTCTTTCCATAGGGCTATGCGAAAAAAGAAAAGCGTATTTAGAGGAGTATTCTTTGGCCATTGGTATTTTCTTCCGGAAGGTATATCTACAAAGATCATTTTGGCCGAGATAATATTTGTAGTTTTTGGTATGTATTTCTTAGGTTTTTATCTAAACAAGGAGGACCCTCTTTTCCTTAACTCAAAGCTTAACTTTTTATACAACCTTTTACCCATAGCACTCATAACCTTGTTTTATGGTATATTTGCAGGGCTTGTTTATTTTGCCTTGTTTACCAGCCTTGCATATTTTACATACAAAACCATAGACCATATATATTTTTTATCACTTTTCCTCTTCCTACTTGTCTTTTCCGAGTTCTGGTTTTACTGGAAAGGAAAACTAAAAGAGGCGGAGATAGAATACAACTACATAGCACAAAGATTAAAGGATTTGACCGCAAGCTTTGCTTTGCTTAAGCTTTCTCATGAGCAGTTGGAAAGGTCTTATATTACAAAGCCGATAAGCCTTAAGCAGATAATATTAAATATAAGGCACATTATAGCCAGAGAGGGAGATATATACATGGCCTTAAGGAAAGTCTTTGATTTAATTCTTGTAAATTATGACGTGGAAGAAGCTATCCTAATTGAAAAATATTCCAACGGCAGATATAAAGTTATAGCTAATACAAGCAACATTAATGATGTGGACTTAGAAGACCCACTTATAAGGACGGCCATAGAGAACCAAAGAATAGCATACGTTTCGGACCTAAAAGAATCCGAGATAACAAAATACTTAGCTGTAATTCCTATAAACATAAACGATGAATTCTTCTATATTTTTGTCCTAAAAAGAATGCCTTTTATGAAGCTAAACGTTGAAAATCTCATTACTATAAATCTACTACTTTATTACGTTGCCTTAGAGAGGCTTGAAGAGGCAATAGCCTTTCAGAGTAGCCTATTAAATAAGTTTGACATCAGCTTCTTGAAAGAGGTTTATAGGCTTATAAAGCTTAATAAAGAATTTGGAATAGAATCACATATAGTTTTATTCTGCCCAAAGGTTTACGAGTATGAAAAGTTTGAAATTTTGGAGGATGTATTACAAGAAAACATAAGAGGTATAGACATGATGGAGGTGATTTATTTGGATGGAATGAAGGTCATTGCTGTGCTTTTGCCTTTCACAGATAGGTTCGGTGCGGAAATGTTTGTTAAAAGGATAGGTAGCTTAATAGTGGAAGAGTTGTCCTATGAGTTTTTAAAGGAAGAGCTATCAATTAGCATATACCATGTTAAACAGGTTGAAGATATAACCTTTTGCCATGGAACCAAGCAGGCTGTATAAATCCATTCTATTGGAACTTCTAAGCTTTGCACTTTTTATAAATTTAAACATATACACTTTAGTTCCATTCTTGACCTTACATGGCTTGGCCCTGTTTATTATTACAAGTTTCCTGACTTCCCTTATACCGAAAAGGTTTAAAGACCGCAGAAAGGCTACTTTTGTATTCTTTATAATATTTTATCCCACTCTTTACTTAGGATACATCTTTCTGTTAGTAGCAGTATTTTATCTACTTAGGAAGCAAAAAATAGATGTCTATCAGCCACCAAGAATACCCACCTTGGAAGAAATCATAACGGAAGATATAAAGTTTTCTGGAAGAAAGATAGGTGAAGCGGCCTTAGCTGTTATTCAAAGTCTTGAAAGTAAGATAAGTCCTTCAAGGCTTGAGACTATACTTTCCTACCTTCTCAACCTTGAGTCTTCTCAAATCATACCAGCTTTAAAGAAGGCCTTGGCCTATTCCGAAGACACCATCAGACTCTATGCCTTTGGTGCCATAAGCAGGATAGAAAAAAACCTTAACCAAACCTTACATGCTTTAAGAGAAAGGCTAAGTCAAGAAAGGCTACCGCCAGAGGAAAGGGCCTATCTCTACTATCAAATAGCCCTAATATACTATACCTTTGTACATTATAAGTTGGCAGATGCCGAGTTTAGAGAATACATGCTAAAAGAAGCCCTGGAGAACGTTAAAAAATCCTTAGAAATGAAAAACACGCCAGAGGCAAAACTTCTATTGGCCAAGATACACATAGAGATGAAGCAGTTTGATGAAGCCCTAATCCATCTGGAAAGTTTGATGGAGAGTAAGGAGTTAAATCCTGTGAGCTACCTTATGCAACTTGCAGAAGTGTATTATGAAAGGGGGGATTATAAAATGGTAAAAAGGTTAATAAGGGAACACCCAGAAATAGAGCTTTTGCTTGATGTAGATACTAACTTTGTAATAAGGTTTTGGAGAGGGGAAAATGGTAATCTTGGATAAGAACGAACATGTGGATGTGCTTATCATAGCGGAAGGCACCTATCCATACATAAGGGGTGGTGTATCCTCTTGGATACATGACCTTATAAGCAATCTTCCCGAACTAAACTTTGGCGTTGTGTTTTTGGGTAGTAGAAGGGAAGATTATGGCGAGATAAAGTATAAGCTTCCGGAGAACCTTGTATATCTTATAACGGCCTATCTTTTTCAGGATGTAGAAAAGCCAAAAGCAAAAGAGATAGAGGGCAACAAGGAAGCCTTTGAAATTATAAGGAAGTTAATATACTGGTTTAAGCATAAAGGCACAGGAGATATTCCAGTGGATGTTTTAAACGCAGATTTTTATGAAAAGGAAATAACCTATGAGGATTTTTTATATAGCAAAAGGTCGTGGGAGATAATAACGGAGTTCTACGCAGAGTATGCTATGGGAAGTCCTTTCATTGACTACTTTTGGACCATAAGGAACATGCACTATCCTCTGTGGGTGGTGGCAAGAGTGGTAAAAAAGATAGGGGATAGGTTTGATATAGTCCATAGCCCTTCCACAGGTTATGCAGGTTTTTTAGCTTCACTCCTAAAGGCCTATTACAAAAAACCCTTTATCCTAACAGAGCATGGCATATATGTAAAGGAAAGAAAGATAGACATACTTAATGCAGATTGGTTAAAGATTAAAGGCTTCCAGCTTACTAAAGGTGCTGAAGAAATAGAACATCTTCACAAGCTTTGGATCAACTTTTTCTTTGGTCTAGGAAGACTAATATACCACAGTGCAGACAAGATCATATCCCTTTTTAACGAGGCAAGGAATATACAGATATCTTTGGGTGCAGACCCTCAAAGGTGTATTGTAATCCCCAACGGTGTGGATGTGAAGGCCCTATCCCCTATAATAGAAATGAGGGGTGATAAACCACCTAAGGTGATAGGCCTTATAGGCAGAGTTGTACCCATAAAGGATATAAAGACCTTTATAAAGGCTATGAAGATTACCGTTGAAAAGATGCCCGAAGTTCAGGGATGGATAGTGGGGCCTACGGACGAAGACCCAGAGTATTTTGAGGAGTGTAAAAACTTGGTGGAAGCCTTGGGCTTAGAAGATAAGGTCCTATTCTTAGGTTTTCAAAACGTAAAAGATATATTGCCAAAGATAGGGCTTTTAACTCTTACATCAATAAGCGAAGGTATGCCCTTGGTGGTCCTTGAAGGCTTTGCCGCAGGACTTCCCTGCGTGGCTACCGATGTGGGTTCCTGTAGGCAACTCATATATGGAGGCCTAAACGAGGAGGATATAGCCATAGGCAAGGCTGGAGAGGTGGTCCCTATTGCCAACCCTGCCGAACTGGCAAGGGCTTATGTAAGGATCCTTGGCGATGAAGACCTATGGAGAGAATACCAAAAGAACGCCATAAGAAGGGTAAATACTTTTTATACAAAGGAGCTTTTTCTGGAAAACTACAGAAGGATATACAGTGAGGCAAAGGGATGGCGGGTATAAGCTTTGAGCTAAGAAGGGTTTTGAGAAAAGGCACCATAACCGCCATAGTGGAAGCTTTTGGCTATTCTTTGGCCCTAAGCTCGGGCCCATATATAATAACCATACTGTCCCTTATAGTGTCCTCTCTGCTATATTATAGATATTCTGGCGATGCCTTATCCATAACAAGGTTTCAAGTTTCCGTAACTTACCTAATAGCTCTAAGCCTTATATATTCTGGTTTTGGTCAGCTTGTATTTACAAGGTATGTGGCAGACCGAATATTTGAAAGGGAATACTACAGGCTTATGCCGAACCTTCTGGGCTTATTGACTATTTTTATGGCTTCAGCCTTTCTTATAAGCCTTCCTTTAAGCATTTACTTCTTTGCCAGAGAGGCTGGTTATTCTTATGCCTTGATATTTTCTTTAACCTTTACCGTCTTGGTAGGCCTATGGCTTGTGAATATAGTGCTTGTAGGTCTAAAGAGGTATAAGTTTATCCTCCTTTCCTTTGCACTTGCCTACTTGACCTTCTTCCTTATAGGCTATGTCCTCTCCAGCTTTGGTTTAAATGGCCTCATGGTGGCCTTTTTCCTCTCTCAATCCTTGTTATTTTTAATGCTTTTGGCCTATTTTATCTACAACAATCTTTCAGACAGAATAATAGAGTTTGATTTTTTGAATAAAGAAAGGGTCTTTGTATCCCTCATATTTGTAGGCTTCTTTTATAACTTAGCCATTTGGATAGATAAGTTCGTCTTTTGGTTCAACACAGCCACCTCCACACCGGTTTTAGGACCGCTCAGATATTCAATAGTCTATGACATACCCATGTTTTTGGCTTATTTGGCCATTGCTCCCGGCATGTCTGCCCTGTTTATAAAAATAGAAGTGGAATTCTCCTATTGGTATCAAAGATACTACGATGCTATAATAAACGGTCTATCTTTAAGGAAGATATATAACTACGGCGATGAGCTTATAGAGTCTGGGAGGTCTGCCCTTTTTGAAATAGCAAGGGTGCAAGGCATATTTAACATAGTTCTCATACTTTTTGAAAAGCCTATTTTTACTCTTTTCAACATACCCTTCATCTACATACCCCTTTTCCATGTGCTTTTGTTTGGAACCTTCTTCCAGCTCCTGCTCATATCGGTAATATCCATGCTTTTTTACTTTGACAGAAGGAAAGAAACCCTAATAACCGTCTTTGTATTCTTTGTGCTAAACTTTTTGCTTAGTTATGCCTCTATAAAACTTGGTCCATACTTTTATGGTTATGGCTTTGTTATATCAGCTTTTATAAGTTTCCTTGTGGCCTTAATCCTTCTTAGGAGGTTCTTACATGGTATTCATTATTACACTTTTATGTTTGTTTAGTCTTTTGTATGCAAAAGACCTCTCTGTAGGCTTTATATACAGAGATGATGTGCCGGAAGAGGCCCTCTACCTCTTTGATTGGCTTGTGGTAGACCCAGACAGCAAGCTTCCTCAAAAGCTAAGGGAAGAAAAGTTTTACATAAGAAACAAAAAGGCAAAGCTTATAGCCTATGTAAGCGTAGGCGAGCTTGAGCCTACGAAGGAATATTACAAGGAGGCAAAGAGGGAGTGGATGCTCGGTGATAATCCAGCTTGGAAGAGTAAGATAGCAGATGTCCGAAGAGAGGATTACGTAAATTTCCTCTTTGAAAAAGCTTTTAACCGGCTAAAAGAATATGATGGCTTTTTCTTAGACACATTGGACAGTTATCAAAAGGTCCTAAAAAGTGAAAAGGATAGAAGGGATTATGAGATGGCTTTGGTTGACCTTATAAAAAGGCTAAGGAAGACTTATCCCAATAAGCTTATTCTTATAAACAGAGGCTTTGAGATTGTAGAGTATGTAAAAGATGACATAGATGCCCTTGTTGCAGAATCTCTCTTTTATGGCCTTGACTTGGAAAGGGGTCTAAGGTATAGAAAGATGAAAGAAGAAGAAACAAGGTGGCTTTTGGATAGGCTAAACTATGTGAAATCCCTTGGATTAAAGGTAATAGTAATAGATTATGTGGACCCAAAAAACAGAAAGCTTCAAAAAGAGGTGGCAAAAAGGATATATGAGCTTGGCTTCATACCCTATGTATCCGACAGATTTTTGTACACCATTGGCACAAGCATATACCAGCTTAAGCCCAGAAAGGTGCTCCTCATACACGATGGCAAGCTTGACCCAGCATACAGCGATGTGCATAGGCTGGTACAACCATGGATAGAATACTATGGCTATGTGCCAGTCTTGAGAGGCATAGATCAAGCAATGTCCGACCAGTCCTTTCAAGGTCCTATGGCGGACCAATACGTAGCTATCATATTGAGTGTAGGTGAATATAAGGATGCTAACAAGCTATACAGGTGGCTTTTGGAGAAAAAGGATGAAGGCCTTAAAGTTTTTTTCATAGGTAGTATACCTTTTGCGGACAGGGATGATTACCTTTCCTCTTTTGGCATAAAAAAAGTGGGAAACCTTGGGCCTCTTGACGACTACAAAATAGAAGAAAGCTCCTTTCCCTTTTTTGAAGCAGAACCCACATTGGGAGAGATGCCAATGCTTTGGGTTGAAAGGCCACTGTATTACATAAAGGCACGGGCAAAGGGAAAGGTCTTTTACCCCCTTGCCATAACAGACTGGGGAGGCTACGCCTTAGAAGGAAGCTTTTATAAGTATATGAGGGAGGACCTCTTTGTAGTAAACCCCCTTGACCTTATAAAGGCCCTTTTGAGGCCCAATTTTCCCATTCCAGATATAACCACAGAGAACGGAAGGAGGATCCTCACAGCCCATATAGATGGAGATGCAGGCTTTGGAGTGGCAGACTTTGACCCAAACAGGAATGTTATAGAAGTTATAAGGGATGAAATTATAAAAAGGTATCCCATACCCCACACTGTATCCATAATAGAGGGAGAGATAGCTCCCTACGGCCTTTATCCAGAAAAATCTCCAAAGTTGGAAGAGATTGCAAGGTCTATTTTTTCCCTTGACAATGTGGAGATGGCAAGCCACACCTTCTCCCATCCTTTTAGATGGCAAAAGCTTGAAAATAATGAAGGCTTACCAGAATACGCAGAGGCCCATTACAACTTAAACATACCCGGCTACACTTTTAGCTTAGAAAGGGAAATCTTTGGCTCCATAGAGTATATAAACAAGAGGCTTTCTCCAAGCCCCCAAAAGAGGGTAAAGGTCTTTCTTTGGAGCGGGGATTGTATGCCTTCTTCTAACGCCCTTAGGCTTGCCTACCGTGCAGGTGTTTACAACATGAACGGAGGATACACCTGGATAAACAAAAGAGAACCCTTCTACAGCTACATAAGCCCTATGGGCTTGGACAGGGATGGATATTTTCAAGTCTATGCTCCTGTGCAAAATGAAAACCTTTATACAAACCTTTGGAGTGATTACTACGGCTATGTTAGAGTAATAGAAACATTCCAACTCACAGAAAAACCGAGAAGGCTAAAGCCCATAGCCATATACTATCACATGTACTCTGGACAAAAGATAGCATCTTTAAAGGCATTAAGAGAGGTTTATGAATACGCTCTTTCTCAACCAGTCAATCCCATGTTTGCATCAGAATACGCGCAGAGGGTTTTGGAGTTTAGAAATATGGCCATTGCGGAGGATGTAAGGGATGGTAGCATAGTAGTTAGGTCCGAGGGCAACCTTAAGACCCTTAGAGTAGATGAAAATAGGATATATCCCCATGTTTTTGAAAGCAAAGGTGTAGTAGGTTTTAATTACATAAACCAAAGCCTTTATATTAGTTTAGACAATTCGGGAGATTATAAGATTTTGCTTGGAGATAAGGAACCAAGCTTTTACCTTGTAAGCTCCAACGGTCAGATAGTAGAAAGTTCAAAGAAAATGAATGGTATGAGTATAAAGATAAAGGCACATGTGCCACTTGAATACGAAATATATGCGTCGGAAGGTTGTAGCATTCATATGAGTCCAAAACCAGACTTTATGGAAAGAAGGGGGTCCATATTGAGGGTAAGGTATAAGGAGGAAAGGCTTGGTGAAGTGGAGGCCAGTTGTAAGTAGCCAATTTTTAAAACTTTGGGAGCTTTTAGCACTATCTGTTTTCTTTTTGGTTATGCTTTTTGTTATCTTTCCAAAGGGAAGGCTGGAAAGATATGTGGCCGATGAAAAAGATAAAAACCCACAGCTTGCCCTAATTTATTTAAGGGAGCTTGATAGGATAAGGCCCTTACCAGAGGTCAAGCTTATGATAGCAAAAACAAGCTTGCAGTTGGGCTACTATGAAGATGCAGAAAGGTATATAAAAGACATAGACTACACAGCTTTAAAGGAAGAAGACCTTATAGACCTTTATTTCATTCTAAAGCGCTTGTACTTTGATACAAAGAGAGGAGATTATTACGCATACGCACAAAAGGTTCTCAAAGCCCTACAAACCTCTTCCAGCCTTAAAACCTTAGAATTGGTCTACAGAGAAGCTATAGATATGGCAATGCCCTCCCTTGCTCTTTCCTCATCCCTTAGGATAAGCAGCCTCAAGAAGAATAAAGATATACTTTGGTTGGAAAGAACATACAAGCACGCCCTTGAGTTAAAAAACTACACGCTTGCCAAGAGATATTTGGAATATCTCATAGAAGAAGACAAGGCAAGAAGAGCCTACTGGCTAAGGGAGTATTATAACTTGGCTATGGCTATGGAGGACACTAAATTGGCTCTTGAAGTTCTTATAAACCTATATACTATAGAACCCGCAGAAAGGGAGAGGATAAAACAAAGCATAGCTTGGCTACTTTTGAAAAGCTCACAAAACCCAGAGCTTTTGTTAAAAGAGTATATGATGAAGCATCCATACCAAGAGATGTATTACATGGACATATTGGCTACACTATATAGGGCAAAGAAGGCATATAAAAAGGCCTTTGAAGTGTATAGCGTACTGTATGAGAAGGTAAAGGACCCAAGAGAAAAGGCTCTTATTTACAAGAACATAATAGGCCTTCTTTTGGAAGCAAAAGATTACAACACTCTTAAGGATTTTATAGAAAGGAACTATGTTAACCACCTTGACAACTTGGAGCTTTTAAAGCTTACATTGAGGGCCTCTTTGGCCACAGGAGACCCAAGCTTTGCATACAAAATAGCAAAGGACATAGCGGGGAGGATAAAATGAGTAAGAGGTTCTTAAGCCTTTCCTTAGCCTTGTGCCTATTTAGTATAAGCCAGCCCATCCTTGCTACCCAAAGGACACAAGAGGTGGTAAAGAGCATAGGCACTATAAAAGTGGATGAGGAGTTGTTAAAGCTTTTGATCACAAGCCTTCTGGGAAAGGGAGGGCTGGAAGAGGCCTATAGCATATCCAAAAAGGCCATAGAACTATTTCCAAAAAGCGCCTATTGGCTTGACCTTCACGCAAAGATATGCCTTTGGACAGGAAGGAATCAGGAGGCCTTTGAGACCTATAGCAAGCTTGCCAACCTAAGGCCTTCAAAGGATAGTATAAAAAACCTCTTTCTCATGGCCTTGGCTACAAACAGGTTTGACGTGGCAAGCCAGCTTATAAAGAAGTATGAATACTTGAGAGAAGATAGGTCTATAAAGGACCTTGTTTATATATTTGAACAGGCTGGAGAGCTAAAGGAACTCATAAGGCTTCTGGAAGAGCTTTATGAGAAAAAAAGAGACACAAGCATACTCTATAGCTTGGCTCAAATTAGTTATAACTATGGGGATGTAGAAAAGGCCTTTGAATACATGAAAAGGCTGGAAAAAGAACATGGTATTACAAGTTCGGAACAAGCAAGCCTCTATTCTAACATACTCTTTACCATGAGAAGGTATGAAAAGGCCCTTTTTGTGCTTAAAAAGTATGTCAAACTTGCAAAGGATGAAGATATAGAATACTTTGAAAACCTTTCCGACCTTGCTTGGCCTCTCAAGGATATAGAAACAGCCTTTTATGCAAGCCAAAGGCTTGAAAGCTTAGGAAAGGCAAGGCTGGTAGATTACATAAGGCTTTATATGGTCTTATACAGTAGAAAAAAATATCAAGAGGCTTCAATATATGCCAAAAGGGGTTATGAAAAATACAAAGACCTTTACCTGTTGAGTGCTTATGTACAATCCCTTGCCAATATTGAAAGGTGGGAAGAAATAGTTAGCTTTTTATCAAAAAAAGAAGAAGAGGTATTAAAGAGTTCATACCTTTCTGGACTTTATTTCAGAGCCTTATATAAGGTTGGCAAGAGGGATTATGCTACAAGCTTTCTAAAGACGGCTTTGAAAAATAGGTTTTCGGAGGACCTTTTGGCACAGGCCATATATAGCGCCATTGAAGGGTCGGACAGGAACTTGGCCATATACATAGAAAACAACTTCAAGCAGTTTAAAGATAGGATGCCTAAGGAGTTTGCATCCTTATATACCTTTTTACAAAATGCTAAATCAGCTTTGGACCTATTGAGGGATATGAAAAGGGAAAGCTTGGAGGACCTTTTAACCTATTCGGATGTGCTTGCATTGTATGGAAGAGAAGAGGAGGCTTCTCAGATAAGGTTTTCTCTCTTTAAAAAGCTAAGCCAAGATATGAAAGATACATACAAGGACCCTAATAAGCTTTATGCCTACCTAAGGGTGGGAATATACTATATGTCCGCAAGCCAGATAGACCAAGTTCTAAGGATAGCCAAAGATTCCTTATCTAAGGTGGCCTACGAGGATATATACCAGACTTATCTTATATCACAGGACCAGCAGGACAAGCTAAGTTATATGGCAAACATAGAAAAGAAGGAGCTAAAACCTTGGATGCAGTTAAACATAGCCTTAAACTACGACGACAGAGACAAGCAAAAGGAGCTGTTGGAAAAGTATGTGGATATACTACCCATAAGGGATAGGGTGGAGGCTTTAAGGCGCACTGGACAGTTAAAAGAGGCTGGAGCCTACGCCTTTAAGGGTCTGGAAGAAAATAGAGAAGACTATCTCCTTTATAAACAGTTCAGAGATCTGGCAAGGGAGCATTATTCCTTGTTTGAAGATGAGCTTTCCTATGTAAACTTTGGTGATGTATTCTTTTTGAGGAACTATATAAACCTAAGACACTATATGGCTAAAGGTATATACTTGCTCTATGACTCAGACAGCTGGCTAAGGCTTTCTAACAAAAATGCATCTATTAAGAGAACAGAAAATACACTTTTTAATCGGATAAAACTGAGGAAGGTGTTTGATAAAAGCTATGTGGAGGCTGGCTTTTCTTACCTTTCTTCCCTTAGAGGTGTGGGGGGCTTTTCTCTTGGATATGGCACCTACCTTTCCAATAGGACAAGCCTTCAAGCAAGTCTTGACGTAAACCAGCCTTCTTATGAAAGCATATACATGTTGCAAGGTGGAATGAAGGATAGCTTTTCTCTGTCAATACAACATGGCCTTAGCAGTAGGCTATTTCTGAGTATGAAGAGTTCTTATGAAAGCTATAAATCTCAAGACTACAAGCATGTTGGCACAGGTTCTATAAACTATGGTGAAGTGTATTATAAGCTTAGAGTAGGCTATCCAGATTATACCCTTAGGGCCTTTGTTCAAGGCAACATGTATAGAGAAAAGGAGAGAACAAAGGGTGTTATAGATGAGATGGTTTTTGTTCCAAGCCCTGATGTTTTACCAGAAAGTTATGGCCTTCTGGGTGTTGGTTTTTCCTTTGGCTTTGACAACAGGGACAACTATGTGAGGGTAGTAAGACCCTTCCTTGATGTTAGCTTAAGCCTTGATACGCGTAAAAGGCTTGGTTTTAACCTTCTTGGTGGCATAGGTGGTGCCATCCTTAGACAAGATAACCTTTCCTTGGGTCTTTCTTATACTACCAACTTTATGGGAAGTAGGAATAGCCTTTGGGGAAGCTTTATCAAATACCTCAGGCTATATTGAAAAGGCAAAGCTAGGATGTTATAATATATAATACAAAGGGTCGGTAGCTCAGCTGGTAGAGCAACGGACTCTTAATCCGTGGGTCGAGGGTTCGAATCCCTCCCGACCCATTTAAAGATGACCACAGCAAGGGGAGGAAGGGTAAGCCTTAAAGAATAAGGCCTATTGTGAAAGGGTATATTTTCTGCGTAAAGGCCTCCAAAGTTTCCAAGGTTGCTACCACCGTAGAAGTGGGAGTCTGTGTTCAAAATCTCTTTCCAAAAGCCTTCCCTTGGCACTCCAACCCTGTAATCAAAGCGTGGCACAGGTGTAAAGTTGCATACCACAAGGACAAGGTCTCCATCAGAAGACTTTCTAAGGTAGCTTATTATACTCTTCTCCCAGTCGTGAAAATCAATCCATTCAAAGCCCTCTGGCTCACAGTCAAGCTCATGCAAGGCTTTCTCTTCCCTGTAGAGTCTGTTTAAATCCTTTACAAGCCTTTGGATGCCTTTGTGGCTGTCATAATCTAACAGATGCCAGTCAAGGCTTTCTTCGTGGTTCCACTCCCTCCACTGGGCAAACTCTCCACCCATAAAGAGGAGCTTTTTACCTGGATGGGTCCACATGTAGCCAAAGAGGAGTCTAAGGTTTGCAAACTTCTGCCAGTAGTCTCCGGGCATCTTGTTAATGAGGGATCCTTTTCCGTGCACTACCTCATCGTGGGACAAGGGAAGTATGAAGTTCTCTGAAAAGGCATACCATATGCTAAAGGTGAGCTGGTTGTGATGGTACTTTCTGTATATTGGGTCCTTGGACATGTAAAATAGAGTGTCGTTCATCCATCCCATATTCCATTTGAAGCCAAAGCCCAAACCTCCTATGTATACTGGTCTGCTTACCATGGGAAAGGCGGTAGACTCTTCCGCTATGGTCTGAATGCCTTCAAAATCCCTATACAGACAAACGTTGAGCTTTTTTAAAAAGTCTATGGCTTCCAAGTTCTCCCTACCCCCATACTGGTTTGGCACCCACTCCTTCCTTGAGTAGTCCAAATAGAGCATGCTGGCCACTGCATCCACCCTTAGTCCATCCGCATGGTATTTTTCAAGCCAAAAGTGGGCGGAGCTGAGAAGGAAGGACCTTACCTCACCCTTTCCGTAATCAAAGATGTAGCTGTTCCAGTCTGGATGCCATCCCTTTCTCCAGTCCTCATACTCATAGAGATGTGTGCCATCAAAGTAGGCAAGGCCGTGGCCATCGGTGGGAAAGTGGGAAGGGACCCAATCAAGGATAACGCCTATGCCTTGTTGGTGAAGGTAGTCTATAAGATACATAAAATCCTGTGGGGTGCCATACCTTGAGGTGGGTGCAAAGTAGCCCGTTATCTGATAGCCCCATGAGCCATAAAAGGGATGCTCCATAATTGGCAAAAACTCCACATGGGTAAAGCCCATCTCCTTTACATACTGGGCAAGCATGGGAGCCAGTTCTCTATAGCTTAGCCATCTGTTTCCCTCTTCTGGTACCCTTCTCCAAGAGCCAAGATGGACCTCATATATGCTTATGGGAGCCTTGTGATGGTTGATATCCTTTCTCTTTTTTAGCCATTCTTCATCCTGCCATTGATAGCCTATGTCCCACACTATGGAGGCTGTGCCTGGGGGCGTCTCATGGAAAAAGCCAAAGGGGTCTGCCCTGTCTGTCCAATAGCCCCAAGAGGTGTATAGATGATACTTATACCTTTGGCCCTTTTTTACACCCTCCACAAAGCCCTCCCATATGCCCGAGCCATCCTCCCTTCTCTTCAAAGGCAAGGAGTGCTTGTCCCATCCGTTGAAGTCTCCAAAGACAAAGACCTGCTTAGCATGGGGAGCCCAAAGGGCAAAGTAGGCACCATCTTCAAAAAAATGACAGCCAAGCTTCTCATAAAGCCTGCAATGGGAACCCTCTCTAAAAAGGTAGACATCATAATCCGTTATAAGGGAAAAATCGTATAGGACCTTCATATAAAGGATTTTACCTTTTAATCTCAAAAACCTGAGGGATCATCAAAGCATAACCTTGAAGTTGCCAGTGTATTATTTCTGTGATGGCGGAAGGCACAAGCTCCACAAAAGGATAAAAATCCTTTTCAGAGAGGCCGTATATCTGTTCAGCGGCCATCTTACAAACCTTAAACTTAACTCCATACATGCTAAGGTTTTCCATCCTTTCCACCATGTCCGCATACTGGTCCCTGTTTTTTATAGCAAATACAGGAAGCTCCCTTCCATGGGAAACAACCACAATGTCTATGTCCTCTGGGCTAAAGTTATAGGGTGGTTTGGTAAGCACAAATATAACATTAGATATCCAGCCAAGGGCTGGCCTTAGCTTTTCTGGATGGTCAAAGAAAAGCTCATAAACCACCTTAAAGGGCTTTTGATAAGGCGTTTGGACAAACTTACCATGCGGCTGGGCAAATGATAAAGAAAAAAGCAAAAGTATAAATAATATCTTTCTCATTGCTGCACCTCCCTACTATAATATTTAGCCTACGCATGGTTAAAATCAAGCTTTGTGGCTTTACGAGAGAGGAGGACATAGAAAAAGCTGTAGAGTTTGGAGTGGACTATGTGGGAATAATCCTTTATGAGAAAAGCCCAAGGTATGTAAGCTGGGAAAGGCTAAAAGACCTTTTGTCTGTAGCCACTGGGGTCAAAAGGGTGGCCGTTATGGTAAATCCTACATCAGAGGAAGTCTTAAGGGCCTTTGAGGTAGGCTTTGACCTCCTTCAGCTTCATGGAGAGGAAAGCTTAGAGTTTGCCAAGGCTATTGGACTAGATAGAGTTATAAAAGCCTTCAGAACTTGCCCAGGCCTTGAGGTCTCAAAAGAGTGGAAAAGTGCTTATGGTGTGCTTCTGGATGCCTGTTCTAAGCTTTACGGTGGAAGCGGGCAAGAGTCTGATTGGGAATTTGCCAAAGGCCTTGTGGAGGAGGGCTTTAAAGTGTTTTTGGCAGGAGGTCTTAGGCCAGAGAACGTAAAAGAGGCCATAAGAAGGGTCAGGCCTTATGCGGTGGATGTGTCTTCTGGCATAGAGTTAAGCCCTGGCATAAAGGACCATAAAAAGATGGAGGAGTTTGTGAATGCAGTTAAGAACGCATTTGAGGATTGATAGAAGTCTTAGCGGAGAGGTGGTAGAACTTTTAGAGGGCTATGCCAAGCTTAGACTAAGGACGGATGAGAGAATGGTGGCGGATGATATGGGGCTTGTGCATGGAGGCTTTATCTTCTCCTTGGCTGACTTTTGCGCCATGGCATGCGTCAATGAACCCAACGTGGTTTTGGCCCAAGCAAGCATAAGGTTTCTAAAGCCTGTAAAAGTTGGGGATGAGATCTTTGCGGAGGGGAGGATAATAAGGGAAGAGGGGAAGAAAAGGTGGGTGCAGGTGGAGGTAAAAAGGGGAGAGGAGAAGGTGGCAGAGGGGGAGTTCCTCTGCGTGGTGCCAGAGAGGCACGTGCTATCTTAGTAAGAGTAAGAATAGACTCCCATTTTCCTGGCAAGCTCTTTTAGCCTTTCTATCCTCTTTTCTGTGGAGGGGTGTGTGGAGAAGAGTTCCCATATGCCTTGGCCGGAGAGTGGGTTTTCAATAAAGAGGTGGGCTGTGCCTTGATTTACCTCTGCGGGTATTTGATAGACATAGTTGTGTATCTTTTCTAAGGCGCTTGCCAAGGCAAGGGGGTCTCCGCTTATCCTTGCTCCAGTCTCGTCTGCCATATACTCCCTTGAACGGGATATGGCCAACTGTATTATGGTGGCTATGATGGGAGTTATGATTATCATGGCTATGCTGGCTATGAGAGAAAGTGGATTGTTGTTATTTTCTCCTTCCCTTGAGTGGCCCAAAAGCAAGGCCCATTGGAACATGTTCACAAGGTAAGATATGGCTCCAGCTATGGTGGCTGCCATGGTGGCCACAAGCACGTCCCTGTTCTTTATGTGTCCTATCTCGTGTGCCAAAACTCCCCTTAGCTCACGCTCGTCAAGGAGTCTCAGTATGCCAGAGGTAACTGCTACCGCACCGTTGGAAGGCCCTCTTCCTGTGGCAAAGGCGTTGGGCTGTTCCATAGGCACCAAGTATATCTTGGGCTTTGGTATGTTTGCCCTTTGGGCAAGTTCTTCTACCATCCTGTGGAGCCAAGGGGCCTCTTCATAGGGTATCTCCCTTGCACCATACATAGCAAGCACAATCTTATCGGAGAACCAGTAGGCTATAAAGTTCATAATGCCCGCCAGCACAAGGGCTATGGTCATACCCACCTTTCCACCTATAAGATGACCTACAAAAAGGAAAAGGCCTGTGAGTGCTCCAAGCAGTATAACGCTCCTTATGGCATAACCCATGGCTCACTCATCAGTATCCAAGCCTGTTTAAACAGGCTTGGGCTGGGGTATTTATATCCCGCCTTTTAAAAGGTACGGACTGCCCCAGCAGGCGGTATTAGCCCGTACCAATTTTATTATATTAATAGCTCCTTGCCTTTGGATGTCAATGCCACAGCCCCAAATAGACCTTCCTGACTACATCCTTTGATAACAGATCCTCCACGTCCCCCTCTGCTATCAGCCTTTCCAAATCCAACACATATCCTCTTCTGCATAACACCCTTGCTAAATAAACTTCCTGCTCTACAAGAAGCAAAGATATACCTTCTTTAAGGTTTATTTCCCTTAAAATCTCCCCAAGCCTGTCTGCCACCTTAGGTGAAAGACCCAAAGAAAGCTCATCTATCATAAGAAGTTTGGGTTCGGACATGTAGGCCCTTCCTATAGAAAGCATCCTTTGAAACCCTCCGGAAAGCTCACCAGCCAGCTTTTTTCTGACTTCGGCCAGCTCAGGGAAGAAGCTATAAACCTTTTCTAGCCTATCTTTAAGGCCCTTTCGTTTTACGTAAGCTCCCATAACGAGGTTTTCTTCCACCGTCATATCCAAAAAGAGGTTCTTTGTATCGCTTGCAAGGGCTATTCCAAGCCTTAGTCTTTCATAGGGACTAAGGCTAGAAACTTCTATACCTTTAAATTCTATGCTACCCTTCCATGGTTTTAAGAGCCCAGCTATGGTTTTTAAGAGGGTGCTTTTCCCAGATCCGTTTGAACCGAAAACTACAATTGCCTCCCCATCATAAAGCGTGAGGTTTATCTCACTCAAGACCAACATATCACCATAACCCACACTCAAATCTTCAACCTTCAAAAGCAAGGTACCTTTCACCAAGATAGGCCCTCCTGACCTCTTTGTCCTCCATCATTCCCTCTAAGCTACCATGATAGATTATCTTTCCCTCATGGAGTACAAGCACCCTATCTACGAGCCCAACAAGGGCTTTTATCACATGCTCCACCATGAGTATACTAATACCTTCCTCCTTCAACCCCTTTAAAACACCTTGTATCTCTCTTATAGATGCTGGATTTAGACCTGCAAAGATTTCATCTAGAAGGAGTAGAGAAGGTGAAAGGGCTAACGATCTTGCAAGCTCAAGCCTTTTCCTCTGTGCCAATGAAAGTTCAGAACCTTTCCTATGTCTCAATTCATACAACCCTACCTTTTTTAAAATCTCCTCCACTTTTACATTACCTTGAATATGGTGGCATACTATCTCCACATTTTCTAAGACCTTTAAATTCCAAAAGGGCTTCGGGATTTGAAAGGTCCTTCCTATTCCAAGCCTTGCCCTCTTGTATGGTGGCAATCTGCTTATATCAATACCTTTAAAGCGTATTTCACCAGAATCTTGCCTCACCAAACCTGATAGAATGTTCAAAAGCGTTGTCTTTCCAGAACCATTGGGGCCCAAAAGGCCAACAATCTCACCCTTTTTCATACTAAAGCTCACACCTTCTAAAACTCGGTTCCCACCGAAGGACTTCTTTACATCTATCACTTCTAAAACCTTTTCCATGATATTCCCTTTGGGAAGGTTAGTATAAGTAAAACTATAGCTAAACCAAGGAAAAGTCCGTGAAGCACAAGGAACCTGCTCCAAAGCATTTCAAAAATAGCTTCAAAGATGAAGGACCAAAGAAGGGGACCATGGACTGGTGAAGATAGGGAGAGGGTGAGTATAAAGAAGGTTTTTACAGAAAGCATTGGATTGAAGAGGGTAGGAGCATCCACATAGGCGTTCCAGAAGGAAAATACTCCACCAGCTATGCCAAGGAAGAGGGCCATGATTACAAAGGCAAGAGATCTGTAAAGCGTAGTGTTTATACCTATACTCATGGCCGTTATCTCATCTTCCCTTATGGCTTTTATTGTCAATCCAAGCCTTGATCTTTCAAGGAAAAGGGTAAGCAGAAGTAGGACGGAGAGTAGTATTAGGGATGAATAGTAGGAGATTAGGTTTGAGTCTTTGGGAACGTTGAAGGCTATCCCCATTGTTCCTCCTGTTATCTCAAGGTTTTGGGCAAGTTCCATAAGACAAAGCTGGAGTGCTAGAGTGGCTATAGCAAAATAGTGGCTTTTTAGCCTCATGATTATGGGTGCTACAAGGATGGCCAAAAGGGATGAGGATAGGCCACCAAGTATTAAAGAAAGGGGAAAAGGAAGGTTGTAGCTGTTGTAAAGGATGGAAAAGGCATAGGCACCAAAGCCAAAGAAGGCTATGCCACCAAAGGCTGGGTAGCCAAGGAAGTAAAAGAGTAAATTATGTGAGTAAGAAAGACAAGCCAAGAGCATAAAAGAGGTCAAAAGGCGTAGCCAGTAGGGATTTAGTTCAAAGGGCAAAAGTAGGAGAATAAAGATAGGTATGAAGGGGCTAAGCCTTTTCATGGTATTTGATCCCAAAAAGGCCTCTAGGTTTAAAAAGTAAAAAGGCTATTAAAAGCAGTAGTGTGGTCATATCCTTCCACTGTTCTCCCAGATAAAACCCAGAGAAGACTTCAGACAAAGAAAGGATTAGGCTACCGAAGAAGAGACCACTTGTGCTTCCAAGACCTGCTATTATGCATATCAAAAAGGCCCTTATGGTGAGCCATCCAGATTCAAAAGGTGTAAAGCCTTGAAGCATGGCGTAAAAACTTCCAGAAAAAAGCGCCAAAGCTGTGGCAATACCCGTGCTTATCATAAAGGCCCTTTTGGGGTCCACACCACAAAGTTGAGCTCCCACAGCATCTAAAGAAATGGCCCTTATGGCCTTCCCTGTCCATGAGTACTTTAGAAAGATATAGAGTGCAAGGACAGATAAGAGGGAGAGTAGAAAGACCAAGAGCCTGTTTAACGGTATGATAAGGCTTGCTATGAATAAGGAGGAGCCTTCAAAGGGAAGGCTTATGGACCTTATGTCCGCTTTGAATATAAGGTTTAAAAGGTTGGTTATTATCACATCAAGGCCAAAAGTAAGCACAAGCACGGTAAAAGGTTCGTAGGACATGAGCCTGTTTATAAAAAGGGTTTGTAGGAGGACTCCAAAGACAAAGCCAAGGGGGAGCAATAGTGGAGAAAGGAGTAAGGGATCAAGACCCAGTACATACATGGTATAAGATATGTATGCACCTAAGATTATGAAGGATCCATAGGCCAGGTTTATTATGCCCGTCACACCCCACATTAGGGAGAAGCCAGAGGATATGAGGGTATAAAAACCGGAAAGAAGCAAGGCGTCTATAAAAAGTTGAAATACTATCTCCATACAGGCTTAGGGTATACAGGTTCAGCTTCCTTTATAGGGTAAACGGTTATTTGGCGACCCTTTTGTATTTGAATTATGGCCATAGGCTTTGTATTTACCTTGCCAGTCTCATCAAAGCCTATAACTCCAAACAAGGTTTCCACCCTGTTTTTAGCAAGGGCTTCCCTTACCTTGGAAACATCCAAGCTTTTTGCCTTCTCTATAGCCTTTTGGAAGACTATGCCGGCGGCTACTGCACCAGCTACATGATACTCTGGATCCTCCTTAAACCTTTCTCTGTATATCTTCACAAACTCCTCAGTGTTTCCAAAGAGTGGATCCTTATACTTTAGAGCTGGGCTCCATTGTACAGGTCCAAATATTCCTTCCGCATCCTCTCCCAAGGATTGCACAAAGGCTGGTAGGGCAGGGCCAACAGTTAGGCCTAGAAACTTTGGATTGACTCTGAACTGCTTTAGTTGCTTAACTAAGAGCACAGAGTCAGCAAAATGGCCTGAACCTATTATTATGTCTGGCTTATGAAGTCTGATCTTTTGAATAAGGCTTGAGAGGTCTTGAGCTTCTTTTGGATAGCCTTCAAAAAGAACCACCTTTAAACCCTTTCTCTTCGCATGTTCATAAGCACCTTTTGCGGCATCTTCGGCAAAGATGTCCTTTTCATAAACTATGGCTATGGTCCTTAGATTTTTATCCAAACGTGTGGCAAGCTCCACAAGGTCTTTCCCATAATCTGGTGCAGTAGTATACAGACCAAAGACGTTCTTGTAGCCTTTTTTGTATATCTCACTGGAGGCACCACCAGCCTGAACCATAAGGGCACCATACTTTTCCACTATGGGTGCTGCCGCAAAGACCTGAGCACTTCCATAGGGACCCAGTATAAACTTAACACCATCCTGTATTATAAGCCTCTCTACAAGCCTTGCAGTGGTTGTAGGATCACTCTGATCATCATAGTAGATGATCTCCACCTTATACCTCTTGTCCCCAACCTTTATGCCACCACCCTCATTCACCTTTTCCTTCCAAAGGTCATAGCCTCTTTTCAGTAGCTGACCCTCTTTTGCAAGTTTGCCAGTGAGTGATACGGCAGCACCAAACTTTATAACATCCTGAGTCCATGCAAGACTGAAAAGTATTAGGAGAAAAGCAATCAACCCCCTCATAACTTTCAATTTTATCATAATATTGAATATTGTCATGAGGAGGTTTTTTGAAAAGGTTCCAGAACACCTCTGGCGTAGCTACCAGTGGCAGATTCAAAACAGGATAAAGACAAAGGAAGAGCTAAAAAGATATATAAAGCTTACAAGGGAAGAGGAGGAAGGCATAGATAAGACAAAGGGACTTTATCCAATGGCCATTACTCCCTACTACCTTTCCCTCATGGACCCAGAGGACCCTCAAGACCCCATAAGGCTACAGGCAGTACCAAGAGCTGTAGAGGTGGATGAAAGGGTCCAATCTTACGGTGAGCCAGACCCCTTCAGAGAAGAGGGAGACATTCCAGGTCTTACACACCGATACCCCGACAGAGTTCTTTTTACCCTTACCACCTTTTGTGCAGTGTACTGTAGACACTGTATGAGGAAAAGGATCTTTCAGGAAGGAGAGAGGGCAAGGACAAAGGAAGAGATTGATAGGTTCATAGAATATCTAAAAAAACACGAGGAAGTAAGAGAAGTGCTTTTATCTGGTGGTGAGCCACTTTCTGTAAGCAACGAGAAGCTAAACTATGTGCTTTCAAGGATAAGGGAGGTGCCCCATGTGGAGATAATAAGGATAGGAACAAGGCTTCCGGTGTTGGCACCTCAAAGGTTCTTTGATGAGGAGCTTCTAAATATCTTAGAAAAGCATTCACCCATATGGATAAACACCCACTTTAACCACCCCAAGGAGATAACGGAGGAGTCTGCAGAGGCCATAGAGAGGCTATTAAGGCATGGCATTCCTGTGAACAACCAAACGGTGCTTTTAAAGGGTGTAAACGATGACCCAGAGACAATGCTGAGGCTTTTTAGAGAACTGCTTAGGATAAAGGTGAGGCCTGTTTATCTCTTTCACTGCGACCCTGTAAAGGGTGCGGTGCATTTTAGAACGAGCTTGGAAAAGGGCCTTGAGATAATGGAGTATTTGAGAGGGAAGATTTCTGGCATGGGCATACCTACCTATGCGGTAGACCTGCCCGGCGGAAAGGGCAAGGTGCCAATAAGCCCCAATTATATAATCCAAAAGGATGGAGACACATACACCTTTAGAAGCCCCCTTGGTGGTATTGTAGAATACACTATTTCCGATGTGGAAGTATTTTAAGGCTTTGTTTTTATCTTTAATTGATGCACTTAAAGGAGAGGTGGGCTATCACAGCGCCTCTTTAACCTATCAATTCCTCACGGTAATCGGCTCTCTTGTTATATTACTTGCCTTTTTATCCATGTATTTGCCCTTCCTTGACCCTATGAAAGTCTATCAATACCTTCAAGGCCTTATCCCTTCTTATGCGGAAGATATACTGAATAAAATACTCCCTGCTTATGAAAAAAAGGCAACTGGTTCCATCCTTTCTTTGGTACTTGCTTACTACTTTTCTCTATCCTTTGCCAAGTCTTTGAACACAGCCTTTGGGTTTGTTTATGGGAAAAAACCTGTAGAAAGGGAAGTTTTCTTTTGGACGGTAATGCCCCTTATGATGGTCTTTTATACCCTTCTTCTTTCTGTGGCCATAGTCCTGCTTACCGTAAGCAAAGCCCTCCTTGGTGGCATATACTACAGGATTGCGGAGCTATTTAACCTATTTATCATATTCCTTGTGCTTACCATGCTCTATTCCTTGTATTTCAAGCTTAAGAGAGCTACCCTTATTGCCTCAGGCCTTGTGGCCCTTATGCTCTTTTTCTTGAATAAGGCCTTTTCTCTCATAGTGGTCAAGATGGTTAGCCTTAGCCCCCTCTATAGCATAATAGGGTCTCCCCTTCTTTTGCTTATGTGGCTCTATTACTCTTTCTTTTGCCTTTTGGTGGGTGTGAGGATCATAGCCAGATTAGACCAACTTTTCCAGTAGATTGTTGGCTCCGTTTAGCTTCTGGTATGCGCTGGAGATTACATAGTATATCTGCTCGCCTTCCGCTATGGAGAGGTCATAAAGGGTGATACTGAGGTCCTTTAGCACTTGGTAAAGGGTTGTATATAAGCTTTCATCCAGCTTTTTCTCTGGGTTGGGTATTTCCTTGTAGGTCTTCATTATATAATCGCACATGCCCTTTATACTCTTGGCTATGTTGATTATCTCCGGGTCGTGCGCATACATTTGTATAACTTCCGCATACCTTTCCTCTATCTCCTGGTAGGTGCTTCTAAAAAGCATATCCTCTAAAAAGAACAGCTCTTTACCCATGGCTAATCCTCTCATATAAATATGGTCTTTTGAGATACATTTTCAACTGGCATGACTGTCCAAAAAGGATAGTATTTCTGACAAGTTATTGGCTTGACGCAGTCCTTCTATGTTATGGGTTTTATAACCGATTATGGGCTTTCCCAAAATAAGGGCATAGGCTATTTCTGACAGAGTTCCCCAGTTGCCACCTATGGCTACCACCACATCACCACTGGCTACCACTAATGGATTCCTGTTCCAGCTCATACCAGTCCTAATCTTTATATCCACATACGGATTTGCCTCCTCACCTTCGTAGGAAGGAAGGATGCCCACCGTTAGCCCTCCCATCTCCTTTGCACCCTTGCACACCGCCTCCATCACACCACCCCTCCCACCGCATACCACCACCCATCCCCTCTTGGCTATCTCTTTGCCAAGCTCATAGGCTATCTTGTATTCCTCTTCCTCAGGCTTTGCCTTTGAAGAGCCTATAACCGCCACCTGCCTCATGGTTTTTAAGTATATTATGCTAAAACTTTTTGAGACAAATAACCCTTGCCCTTAATATGGGCTTGTTCTAAAATTTTAACTATGCCACACTTGACCATTGAGGTATTACAGCTACTGGAAGAGAAGCTTGGAAAGGAGGAAGCTAAAAAGGTAGCAGAGGCTATTGAACTCGCCTTAGAAAGCATAGAAGAGAAAGCCAAGGATGCGGCACTACAGAAAAAGCTGGAATTAAAGGAAGAGCTTACAAAAGAACTGGCAACAAAGGTGGACTTGCAAGTATTAAAGGCTGAGCTTGAGGCAAGGATAGAAAAAGAAGTATTAAGGCTAAGGGAAGAGATACTCAAGCTTGACAGGAAGTTCACCATAATGTTTTTAATACTGCTTTTTGCCATAATCCTTTTAAACAAGAATGCCTTAGAGTTTATAGCAAGGCTTTTGGCCTTATTAAGTGATGCTTTAGGCCCTAATTTTCTCCTTTTCTGTTAATACCTTCCTCAAATACTGGCCTGTGTAAGAGTCTTCCCTTTGGGCTATCTCCTCCGGTGGTCCCACGGCCACCACATAGCCACCCCTTTCCCCACCCTCCGGCCCAAGGTCTATGATCCAATCTGCACACTTTATCACATCAAGGTTGTGTTCTATGACCACTACCGTATTGCCTCTGTCTACTAGCCTTTGCAGTATGTCTATGAGCTTTTTCACATCGTCCATATGGAGGCCTGTGGTAGGCTCGTCTAAAAGGTAAAGGGTCCTCCCTGTTTCCTTCTTGGAAAGCTCCCTTGCAAGCTTTATCCTTTGAGCCTCTCCACCAGACAAGGTGGTGGCGGGCTGTCCCAGTTTTATGTATCCAAGGCCTATGTCCTTTAAAAGTTGTAGCTTCCTCCTTATGGTGGGTATATTTTCAAAGAACTCATAAGCTTCGTCCACGGTCATATCAAGCACATCGGCTATGTTTTTGCCCTTATAAAGAATGTCAAGGGTTTCTCTGTTGTACCTTTTGCCCTTACACACATCGCAAGGCACATAAACAGGTGGCAAAAAGTGCATCTCTACCCTTATCACACCCTCACCCTGACAGGCTTCGCACCTTCCACCCTTTACGTTAAAAGAAAACCTTCCTGCGTTGTAGCCTCTTGCCCTTGCCTCTGGAGTTTGGGCAAAGAGGTCCCTTATGTGGTCAAAGACCTTTGTGTAGGTGGCTGGGTTTGACCTTGGAGTCCTTCCTATGGGAGACTGGTCTATGTTTATGACCCTGTCAAAATGCTCAAGCCCTTCTATCCTATCAAAGCCTTCCACCTCCGCACTGCCTCCATAGAAAAGGGCCCTGCTATACTCCCAAAGGATATCATATATTAGCGTGGACTTGCCACTGCCGGAAACTCCTGTGATACACACAAAAAGACCAACTGGAATTTCTACCGTAATATTCTTCAGATTATGCTTCCTTGCTCCAACTATCCTTAGCCATCTATCCTTTGGCTTTCTTCTTTTTTCTGGCACAGGTATGGAGAGCCTTCCTGAAAGGTAGGCACCAGTAAG
Organism: Candidatus Pampinifervens sinense; assembly: GCA_037927135.1. Lineage (GTDB taxonomy): Bacteria > Aquificota > Aquificia > Aquificales > Aquificaceae > Pampinifervens > Pampinifervens sinense. The sequence continues at coordinate 104,285 of JAXSPP010000002.1, forward strand.
GGACCTTTCATCCCTTAACATATCCTCCACCCTCCCTTGGAAGACCACCTCACCACCCTTTTTACCCGCCCCCGGACCCATATCTATGACCCAGTCTGCGCTCAGAATAGTCTCTGGGTCATGCTCCACCACTATGACCGTGTTGCCAAGGTCCCTGAGATCCTTCAAGGTCTTTATAAGCTTTTCTGTGTCCCTTGGATGCAAGCCTATAGACGGCTCATCAAGAACATACAAAACTCCGGTAAGCTTAGAGCCTATCTGTGTTGCAAGCCTTATGCGTTGCATCTCACCACCGGAAAGGGTGGTGGCACTACGTGCAAGGTTTAGGTAGTCAAGCCCCACGTTTATAAGAAAGCCAAGCCTATCGGATATCTCCTTTATTAGCCTTTCTGCCACTATAAGGCTTTTGCCCTCAAGCTTGGAAGGAAGACTATCAAAGAACTCCTTTGCCATCCTTATGGGCATGCGTGCCACATCCCATATGCTCTTTCCATCTATAAGAACCGAAAGGGCCTCAGGCCTTAGCCTTGCACCACCACACTCAGGGCAGGGCTTTTCCCTTATAAACTCCGATATCTCCTCCCTTAACCTCTCCGACTCCTCTTCCAAAAACCTCCTCTCCAAGTGTTTTACTATTCCTTCAAAATTCCCACCGTCAAGAGAACCACCATAAAGCAAAAAGCTTTTTATTCCGCTTGGTAGGTCCTGCCATGGCGTCCTTGGGTCATAACCAAGTTTTCTTAGGATGTTCATTATGGGATACCTAAGGTATTCAAAGAAGGGAGAGTCGGTAATCTTTATAGCATCTACTGCCGGCTCCTTCTCATCTATCAAAAGCTTTACATCCACTTCCCACTTTACACCTAAGCCCTTGCAGGCTGGGCAAGCACCATAAGGAGAATTAAAAGAAAAGAGCCTTGGGGAAAGCTCTGGAATGGAAAAGCCATGGTCTGGGCATGTAAGCCTCTCGCTAAAGATCTCCTCCTTTTGAGTTTCCACATCCTCTATCTTTAAAAGACCCTTTGAAAGCTCAAGGGCCTTCTCTATGGCCGTAAGCAGTCTTGCCCTCTCTTCCTCCTCAAGGGTGAGCCTGTCTACGACCAAGTCTATATTATGCTTTTTGTTTTTGTCCAAGGGTGGCACTTCCAAAATCCTCATATACTCTCCATCCACCTTTACCCTTGAAAAGCCCATTCTATCAAGCTCTTTAAAAAGTTCTTTAAACTCACCCTTTTTGCCCCTTACCAAGGGAGAAAGCACGCTTATGCGCTTGCCTTTGTATTTCTCCCACACCTTTTCCAGCATCTCATGGGCCGAAAGGCCCTCAAGCAACCTTCCACACTCAGGACAATGGGGCTTCCCTATGTTTGCCCAAAGGACCCTCATATAGTCATATATCTCCGTTACAGTGCCAACGGTGGAACGTGGGTTTTTTGAAGTGGTCTTTTGGTCTATGGCTATGGCTGGGGAGAGGCCTTCTATTATATCCACATCGGGCTTTTCCATAATGCCCAAAAATTGCCTTGCGTAGGAGGAGAGGGATTCCACATACCTTCTTTGTCCTTCCGCATAGATGGTATCAAAGGCGAGGGAGGATTTGCCAGAGCCAGAAGGTCCAGTTATGACCACAAGCTTATTCTTTGGTATATCAAGGTTTATGTTTTTGAGGTTGTGCTGACGGGCACCCCTTATGATGATCTTGTCGTACATCAAGTATGTTATAATCTAAGGCAAAGATGGAAAAAATTCAAGAGATAATAAGCAGGCTTGAGAAGGTCTTTCCAGACAAGCTTGAGCTAAACTTTTCAAACCCCCTTGAACTCCTCGTGGCGGTCATCTTGGCAGCTCAAGAGGCGGACAAAAAGGTAAATGAAGTCACAGAAAGCCTTTTCAAAAAGTATAAAAGCTGTGAGGACTACCTTAGGGTTCCTCTGGAAGAACTAGAAAAGGATATAAGCTCCATAAACTACTATAGAAACAAGGCAAAGTATATAAAGTCTGCCTGTCAAAAGATCATGGAAGAGTTTGGAGGGAAGGTTCCAGACACCATGGAGGACCTTGTAAAGCTTCCAGGTATAGGAAGAAAAAGCGCCAACATGATTCTTTATAATGCTTTTAGAAAGAACGAAGGCATAGCAGTAGATAGGCATGTGGCAAGGGTGAGCCAAAGGCTTGGCCTCACTAAAGAAAGCAAGCCAGAGAAGATAGAAAAAGATCTCATGGAACAGGTTCCAAGGGAGCTTTGGGGCAAGTTTTCAAACCTTCTCATACTGCTTGGAAGGTATATATGCACGGCTCAAAAGCCAAAGCACTTTGAATGTCCCTTGTATGACCTCTGTCCCTCCAGGGAGCTATGATAGGTGTAATTGGTGGAAGTGGCCTATACAAGCTTGAGGGCTTTGAGGTAATAGATAAAATCACGGTAAGAACACCCTTTGGAGAGCCTTCCTCTCCTGTGGTGGTGGTAAATGTGGCAAGCAAAAGGGTCCTTTTCCTCTCAAGACATGGAGAAGGCCACATATACCCTCCCCATCTTGTCCCGTACAGGGCAAACCTCTGGGCCTTTAGGGAATTGGGTGTAAAGAGGGTAATAGCCATATCAGCGGTAGGTGGCATAAACAGAAGACTATCACCGGGAGACTTTGTAGTTATAGATGACCTTTTGGACTTTACAAAGAATAGGAAGGACACCTTTTATGAGGGCAAGTTTTCCATGCCTGTGGCCGGTGAGGACAAGGTAGCAAGGCTTTTAAAAGAGGGTAAGGTGGTCCATATAGACGCCACCCAGCTCTATTGCCCTCAGATGAGAAGGATTATGATTGAAGTGCTTGAGGAGCTAAAGCTTCCCTATCATGCCTCCGGCACCTATGCCTGCACGGAAGGCCCAAGGTTTGAAACGCCTGCGGAGATAAGGATGATAGAAAGGCTGGGTGGGGATGTGGTGGGTATGACGGGCTATCCTGAGGTGGTCTTGGCCCGTGAGCTTACCATGTGTTATATGAGCCTTTGTGTGGTGGCAAACCCGGCGGCTGGCATCGCCGGCTACCGCCTAACGAGCGATGAGGTTATAAACCTGATGAAACAAAAGGAAGAGGAGATAGGAAGGGTTCTTATTGAGTTTTTAATGAAGCTTCCAGAGGAAAGAGACTGTGGATGCGACAAAATTCTAGAGGGTGCAGAGGTTTAAACAAGAGCTTCTTGCAAGATTCTGTTTAACTCTCCTAAAAAGTTCCTAACGGCAGGGCTTTGTGGCCTATCTTTGCTGTAGATAAGATAGAACTTCCTCACAAGAGGGTCCATTCCATCAACCTTTAAAACCTTTACCTCTGGAGGCTTAAACCTTTTTAACACATGAGAGGACAAAAAGGAAACAGCCCTAATATTCCTTAAAGCTTCTATAATAACCTCGTTTTTGTTTGCCACCAAAACTATATTAAGATTACTTACATCTACACCCATGGACCTTAAAAAGTTCTCCACAAACCTCCTTGTTCCAGAGGTTTCTTCTCTGAGAAGGAAGGGCAATTTTACAAGCTCCTCCAAGCTTATCCTCTTCTTCACACCCGGACCACCAAGAAAGACTATGTTATCCTCCCATACTTCCTTTACCTCAATCCTTGGGTCCTCATACTTTACACCCACAAAGCCAAAATCCACCTCCCCAGCCTCAACCTTTCTGATGACTATGTAAGAGTCTTCCACCATAAGGTCTATTTTTGTATTTGGGTTTTTGTTAATATACCTGCTTATAATGTCTGGCAGAAGGTAGCTTCCCGGTATGGAGCTGGCGCCTATCTTTATATGGCCTTTGTAATAGCCTGAGACAAGCCTTATCTCTTCTATGATGGATTGCTTTAATTCTACCAACCTTTTTGCATAGGGGTATAGCATATGGGCGTTGCTCGTAGGAAGGTATCTTTTTCCTTTTTTATAAAAGAGTTTAAGACCTATTGATTTTTCCAAATTATGCATATGAAAGCTTATGGTGGACTGGGAAAGGTGCAAACAATCTGAACTTTTGGATATGCTACCTTTTTCATACACGCAACAGAAGATCTCCAAAAGCCTTAGGTCTATGTCTATTGGTTTCATCTTTTGCTAAAAGGTTAGTTGAAAACTTATACATTTCAATGAGTCTTCTCATAGCTTTTTGTTTATAGATTCACCTTTTCCTCTATCAAAAAGGGCTTTTCCTCTTTTGTTCGGTAGTATATCCTTACTAAAAGCTCCGCTATTATGCCTGTAGATATTAGCTGTATGCCAGCCAAAGTAAAAAGCACGCTGAGGATAAGCAAGGGCCTTCGGCCTATATCCTCATCCATAAAGAGCTTTATAAAGATAAGGTAAAAGAGCATTAAAAGGCCAAGACTCAAAAGCAAAAAGCCAAAGGTTCCAAAGACATACATGGGCTTGTTTAGGTATTCGTTTAAAAACTTCACCAAGAATATGTCCAGTATGACCCTTATGGTCCTTCCTATACCATACTTGGACCTGCCATAGATCCTCGGATGATGTCTTACCGGAATTTCCGTTATCTTTGCTCCAAGCCTTTTAGTGAGGGCTGGCAAAAATCTGTGCATATCTCCATAAAGCTCAAGGCTTTTTACTATGTGGGACCTATAGGCCTTTAGGGTGCATCCATAATCGTGGAGTTCCACACCTGTAACCTTTGATATGATCCAGTTGGCTATCATGGAAGGAAGCTTCCTTGAGAAGAAAGGGTCCTTTCTGTCCTTCCTCCAACCGCTTACAATATCGTAGCCTTCTTCCAGCTTTTCTAAAAGCCTTGGTATGTCCTCCGGGTCGTTCTGTAAGTCCGCATCCATGGTTATGATGACCTCTCCGCTGGCATGCTGAAAGCCAGCATACATGGCAGCAGTCTGCCCATAGTTTTTCCTAAACCTTATGAGTTTTACCCTATTGTCCTCCTTGGCTATAGCCACCAACCTTTCCCATGTGCCATCTGTAGAACCATCATCCACAAAGATTATCTCATACTCCCTATCAAAGCCCTTTAACACTTCCTTTAGCTTTTGATATAAAAGTGGCACATTCTCCTCTTCGTTATAGGCTGGTATGACTATGGAAAGATATACGCCTTCAGACTTCATACCTTCCCTCGGACCTAAGGATTACATAAATGTGCCTTCCCTTTTCCCTTATGTCTTCCACCCTATAGTCGTAGAAGTTTATCCTATGAAGGTCAGAAAGTTGAAGATCTTTCTCCGCTATATACCTTAGGGTGTAGGCATAATGCTTGGCTGGGTTCATAACCTTTTTGTCCTTCCTGTAATACTCAAAGCTTACCACCTTTTCCACATTTGAGAAGTCAAAAAGGGAGAGGTATTCCTTTGAAATGAAAGGAAAGACCACCTTACCCTTTAAAAGCCTTGGGGAAACATTTTTTATATGAGGCTTCCAAAAGTGAAAGAGACTTTTGCCCTCATAAACATCCTTCCAGCCTATGGGTGCATAGGGCACACAGGCCTTTGGCTTTACAAGCCCATAGATAGGAGATAGAACATAGGAGTTCTCATTTATATATTCCATGACCTTTGGAGGCATTACCCACATCTCCAAGCTCTCCCAAAAGGGCCCACCAAACCTTCTATAAAGTGGCGCAATAAAACCATCTTGAGAAAAGGCCTTTTCCAAAAGCCTTGAGAAAGGCTCAAACTCCAAAAGGCTGTAGCCACTATCACAGTCTCTAAGGTTTATCCTGTGCTGTCTTTTGCTGTAAGGCAGTAAGAAAAGGAACATGTCTAAAATTATAAAGCATGAAGCTAAAAAAACATTTAGGACAGCATCTGCTTGTGGCTCCTGGTGTTTTGGACCGAATAGCTCAGCTTATTGACCCAAGGGAGGGAGAGGTTTTGGTGGAGATAGGTCCAGGAACGGGAAACCTTACAAAAAGGGTTCTTGCATATCCTTTTAAGGAACTCCACCTTTTGGAGATAGACCAAGATATGGTAAGAAGCTTAAGGGAAAGCATAAAGGACCCAAGGGTAGTTATCCATGAGGCGGACGCAGTAAGCTTTGATTTTTGCAGTCTTGGAGAAAATCTCAAGGTTTTTGGAAATTTGCCCTACAATGTGGCAAGCCTCATAGTTGAAAACACCGTCTTTCATCACCGATGCATACCTCAAGCGATCTATATGCTTCAAAAGGAGGTGGCCGAAAAGATACAAAAGGGACCCTCTTGGCTTTCTACCTTTGTGAGAACCTTTTACAAAGTGGAATACCTTATGAGCATACCAAGTAGGTTTTTCTATCCAAAGCCCAAGGTGCAATCCGGCCTTATAAGGCTTACAAGAAAGGAAGAGTTGCCAGAGATTGACCTAAAGGACTATAAGAACTTCTTGACAAGGCTATACTCCATGAGAAGGAAGGCTATAAAGCATAAGCTTCCTGAAGAGGTTTTGCGTGAGCTCTCCATAGATCCACTGTGCAGGGTAGATGCCCTTGATCCAGAGAAGCTCCTTTTGATTTATAATATCCAGCAAAAGGTGAGAGGTGATAAGAGATGATGGACACCTTTTTTATTGAAAGGGATCCTTACGCTCCTATCAGGCATTGCTACCCTATAAGCAACATACTTTACTATGGAAAGAGTGAATACCAGGAGATCATGGTTCTGGAATCTCCTCACTTTGGAAGGATCCTTGTCCTTGATGGTGTGGCCCAGTGCGACGAAAGATACGAGTTTATATACCACGAGTATATGGCCCATGTGCCCCTTTATGCCCATCCAAACCCTGAAAATGTCCTTATAATAGGCGGTGGTGATGGTGGAGTTTTAAGAGAGGTTCTAAAGCATCCAGAGGTAAAAAGGGCTGTCCTTGTAGATATAGATAAGGAAGTTATTGAAGTTTCAAAGAGGTTTTTGCCCACTATGGCCTCTGCCTTTGAGGATCCAAGGGCCATTGTGCTTAACGAGGACGGCTATAAATACATACAAGATTATGAAAACGAGTTTGATGTGATTATAGTGGATTCTACAGACCCTGTGGGTTTTGCCCATGTGCTAACAACAGAGGAGTTCTTCAGGTATGTCTATAGAGCCCTCAAGGAGGATGGTATCTATGTAGGGCAAACGGAATCTATCCATTACCACCTTGAAATAGTAAGGAGGATACAAAGGGCTCTTAAAAAGATATTCCCCATAGTGGACCTATACACCGCCGTAATACCCGGCTATGCTGGATACTGGTGGACCATGTCCATAGCTTCAAAGAAGTATCCTGTGAGGGAGCCATCAAGGCCTGTAAAGGTTCAGACAAAGCTCTATTCAGAGGATATGCACAGATACGCCTTTTTGCCCCAAAGCTTCTATGAAAAGCTCATATCGGGAGAATACGTCTTTTAGTATTTTGCTGTAATATAATCCGCTACAGTGGTAGCCGCAACAGACCTTGGCTTTACCACAGGTTTTAGTCCTTGGGCTAATACATAGCCTATGGCCTCTTTGAGTATTACGCTGGAGTTGTGTTCTGGGTTTGGGTTTATATCAAGGTGGACCTCAAAGGGCCTTTGGCCTACCACCTCCGATATCTCAAGGGCAAGATATACCGCCCTGCTTACCTCCTCTAAAAGCCTCTGTCTGAGGGACCTTATGCGGGGCACCCTATCCACCTTCCAAAAGATCTTGGCACCCCTGCAGGAGTCTATATGGACCACCACTACGGAGACAAATACAGTGTGGTCTTTTACCTGCCTTGAATCACAGCCCACATAAACAGCAGTCTTTGGAGATGTATTTTTTATATACTCCTTTACCTCCTCTATATCCTTTATTAGGGGCATGGGAATATTTTAAAGCTACTAAGGACCACAAGGATTAAATTAGTTTTTGTGGAGGATGTTTTTACGACTTTTCTGTCCTATGTGATTGTAGGCCTTGTCCTTTCTGTTGTATTTGCCTTACTCCTTATAATATTCTCTCCAGCAATACAAGCCTTTATCGTTCTCCTTACCACCATATACATCTTAATAGTTAAACCTCTTATAAGGCTTATTGTAAAACCTTTCAGAAAAGTGGTTTAAAGCAGGCTTGGCATAAGAACAACTCCCCTTTTATAAGCATGAATGGAGAGGTCTTAGAAGGAGGGCCATCGGAAGAGGACTTAAACAAACTCATAGATTAGCCTATATTTATCCCTATGAGGACCATAAGCAAAGAACAGCTAAAAGAACTCTACGATAAGGATTTTCCACTGTGGGTAGAGATTAACTTAGAACTCCTTAGAGAAAAGGCTTATGATTTGGTAGATTGGGAGAATCTCTTAGAGGAGATAGAGGATATGGCAAGGTCAGAACTAAGGGCATGCAGGAGCCACCTTGCAAGGATTTTAGAACACCTATACAAGTGGGACCACTTCAGAAGGCTAACAAAAGCTGGAGAAGAAAAAGGAGGACTTAGCTGGATAATAACTGTAGAGCTTGCAAGGAAAGAAATAGAATACCTTTTTGAGGAGTATCCAAGCCTACGGGCTAAACTACCCAAAGAACTAGAGCTTGCATGGAAAGAAGCTTCTCTTAGGCTAATGAAGTGGCTTGCAAAGATTGGAGAAGACCCAAAGGACTACCACATTCCAGAAAAATGTCCCTACACCTACGAAGAGGCTATGACAAGAGATTTAAGAAAGGAGATGGAAAGGCTTAGAGAGTAGTTTCTTCCTCTTTTATATTCCACTTTACATCCCACATAGTTCAGATAAAACGAGTTCTTTGCGAATGCTCCTTATAAATTGTTCTTATCCTTTACATCCCACACAGTTCAGATAAAACCCAACACCTACCACCTAAAGCTAATATAGATAATACACCAATTTTAGGCATCTGTCAAGTAGTTCAAGTGGGGTTATTTTTCCGCGAACCTCCAGTTGGGAATTGAGAATTTTTCGCAAATAGGCTTCTAAGTCTTGATATATCTTATCCAGAAGGCTATGAACCCAAAAGGTAGGTTCGCGGATGATTAAGAGATGATAAAGTAAGTTTTTGTGTTTTTGTCTCAAAGAGTTTTGGCACGCATTGTAGTTATGAGATAATTTTATGCATGCACCCTATCCTTGAAAAGGTAAGGCTATCGGAAGAGGCATGTCTTTTGAAGATAAAGGCACCACACATAGCCAGTGCAAAGCCAGGGCAGTTTGTTATGGTACAGTACACAGAGCTGTCCGAGCTTATACCCCTTGCCATACTCTCCACCTATGAGGAGGGCTTTACATGCCTTGTAAAGGCTGTGGGAAGAAGTACCCTTGAACTCATAGAAGAGGCACAGGAGCTAAGATATGTGGCTGGACCTCTCGGAAGGCCCTTTCCAATAAAGCCCTATGGCAAAGTTGCCTTTTATACACACTCTTGGGGCATCGCACCAGCCCTGATGGTAGCAAGGGCACTAAAGAAGGAGGGAAATCATCTTATTCTATTCCACACCTCGGAAGACTTCTACCTTAAGGAGGAAGCCAAAGAGGTCTTTGACGAAGTTTTTCAAGGGAACCCAAAGGCTTTGGATGTGAACCTGGTGGTCTCTGTGGGTAGCAACAGGCTTTCAAAGGACCTCCTCTCTTTATACCCCCAGACTTCCATAATAAGCATGGTGAACGTGCATATGTTAGATGCGGTGGGTCTGTGTCTTATTTGCAGGGTTATGGTGGATGGAGAGCAAAGGTTGGCATGTGTGGATGGTCCTTGGTTTGATGCCCATAAGGTAGACTGGGACAATCTTATAGAGAGAGAAAGGGCTTATGAGGAACAGGAAAGGATAGCCTATGAGGAGTATAGGAAATGGCTTAAAAGGAAGAATTTACAAAACTTAAGTTTATAATTTTTGAGCATGGAAGAACAATATAGCATACTAAGGGAATACGCTTTAAAGCTAGAACAATGTAGAAAAGAGCTACAGGATCTAAAACTTGAAAATCAGCATTTACAAGAAAAGCTGGAAGAACTTAAATTAAGCAAAACCCTTCTGGAGGATAAAGTCAAGAGCTTAACTGAATATATACAAAATTTAGAAAATATATCCAGGAGCAAGGATGAGATAATAAAACGTGTATCACAGGAAGCCGACGCCTACAGAAAACTTTTAATAACACTAATAATTCTTTCTCTATTTCTTCTTACTATAATAATTTACCTTTCCTTTCGCTAGTAAAAATGGGAAAGCTCATAGTCATCCCCTCAAGGCTTGCCTCCACAAGGCTAAAAGAGAAGCCCCTTGTTGAGATTCTTGGAAAGCCACTCATAAGGTGGGTGGTGGAAGGCTGTTTAAAAACTGGTGAGAGGGTCCTTTTGGCCACAGACAGTGAAAGAATATACCAGGCTGTAAAGGACCTCCCTGTAGAAGTAAAATACACACCCTCGGACCTTCCCTCTGGAAGCGATAGGGTAGCCTGGGCCATAAAGGATGAGCCTGTGGATTACGTGATAAACTACCAGGGGGATGAGCCCTTTGTGTACAAAGAAGACGTTGAAAGGCTCTTTAAAGCCCTTGAAGAATACCCTGTGGCAACCCTTGCCCTAAGGGATGAAAAGGTCTATGAGGATCCAAACTCTGTAAAGGTGGTGCTTAAAAAGGATCAGACAGCCCTATACTTTTCCAGGTCTCCCATACCATATATGAAAAAAAGCTCCAATCTTTACCCGCTCAAGCATGTGGGCATTTATGCCTTTCGGAAGGAAGTCTTACTTGAGTTTACAAGCATGCCAAGAGGTTATCTTGAGGATCTTGAAAGCCTTGAACAGCTAAGGCTTATTGAGGCTGGCTATCCTATAAAAGTGATCCTCACAGAAAACTACTATCACGGTGTGGATACAGAAGAGGATGTAAAGCTTGTTGAAAGGGAGCTTTCCGCAAGGCTTTTTACAAATTCATAATTTAAAGTGTGGCCACCAAGGTAAGAAAAGACCTTACCCCTTATCCTAAAGCCCAAAAGGCTAAGGTCCCCTATAAGGTCAAGGAGCTTGTGTCTTATTGGCTCATCCTTTGACCTCAAACCCTCTGGATTATAAACAAAGCCCTTTCCTATTATCACAGCATTCTTCAAGCTCCCACCTTTGGCGAGACCCCTCTGAAGGAGGTATTCCACCTCCTCTTCATAACAAAAGGTCCTTGCAAAGACTACTTCCTTTGCATTTCCACAGTATTGGGCCACGCCCTCTTCAATTATCCCCTTGACAAAGCCCTTGTAGATTACACAAAAACCTTCAAAGGGTTCAGCCCTTATGTATGCCTTACAGTTCCTCACCTCAAAGCTCTCCTTTATCTCAAATACCTTTGCTTGAGCCTTCAGGTCAAGGACCAAACCCTTTAAAGTCTTATAAAACTGATAACCGCTTCCATCCAAAATGGGCACCTCATAACCCTTTATAAACTCTACTGTAAGGTTGTCTATACCGAGCATGTAAAGGACTGCCAAAAGATGCTCCACCGTGCTTACCCTTACACCTTCCTTTCCTAAGATGGTGGCATGGTCTGTGCTAAGCACATACCTATAATTGGCTGGTATGTATGTTCCCCTTATCAAAAACCTTACCCCCTTGTTTTCACCCTCAGGATGCAAAACAATCTTAGACACCTCCCCACTGTGTATGCCAACGCCTTCAAATTCCACCTCTTTTGATATGGTCCTTTGCACCATGGCTATCTAAATTATATGCAAACTTTATGCCACTCTTTTAAAAGCTCTACCACCTTTTCCACAGTAGGTTTTTCTGGCATCTGGCTATCCAGGCCAAGCTCCCTATGGATGAATTCCTTTGTAGTTTTGCCAATGGCTATGATCTTTTTATCCCTCAAAAGCCTTGTGGCTTCTTCCTTTTGCAAGTTTGCAAGAAGGCCCCTCACAGCCGAAGGGCTGGCAAAAAGTATAACATCTGCCCTTTTTAGCCTATCAATAAGCTCTTCCTTTTCATACAACTTCTCTTTGACCCTATAGACATTTATGGGATATACCTCAAGGCCAAGGGCCTTTAAGCCTTCTATTACCTCATCCCTTCCCACCGCAGACCTTGGAATAAGCACCCTTCCAGAAAGACCTTCAAAGAGCCTTACAATCTCTTCAGCATAGTAATTTTGGGGCATGGCCCAAACCTTATAGCCCAGCTCTTCCACCGCCTTCTTTGTTTTTTCACCTACCACCACCACCTTTTCACTACCAAGCTTGTACCTTGAAAGGAACACTCTTGCCGCCCTTGGGCTTTGAAAGACTATAAAATCAAAGTTTAAAGAAGGGACTTCAAAGTTTAGAACCTCCTCCTCTATCAGAGGGAGTTCAATAACCTCAAAGCCACCCTCTTCAAAAAGGCTTCTATCCCTTTCTATGTCCTCTAAACTCCTTGTAAGGGCCACCTTAATGGCCATACATTTAATTTAAACCATCAATCATCGTACCAATGGGCATACTTCTTCCAATGTTTATGCCCCTTCTTTTCTATTATCACCACCCTCCCGTAGGGAATGTAATAATAAACAGGATAAGGCCTTATCACAATCACATCTGGACCTCTGTCCACATAAACTACCCTCTCCTCAGGGCAGAAGTTATAGCCAAGGCTTATACCAAAGTAGATCTTATCACTGGCTAAGCTTACACCACAAAGTCCAAACAATGTAGTACAAAGGGCTAGAAATCTCCTCATAGCTTACCACCTCCTTTTTTTAAAAGTTTTTTGCCAAAAACATGAATGGATTATGAAAATTTGCCTTAAAATATACCCATGGCCCTTGTGTTGCCATACAAGGATAAAGAACCTCACATTCACCCTTCTGTCTTCCTTGCTGAAAATGCTGTTATCATAGGTGATGTGGAGATAGGCGAGGACTCATCCGTTTGGTATGGGGCGGTCATAAGGGGCGATGTGAACTATATACGTATAGGAAAGGGGACAAACATCCAAGACAACTCTGTAGTACATGTCACCCATGATACTCACCCTACCATAATAGGTGATTATGTGACCGTTGGTCATAGGGTCATTTTGCACGGTTGCAAGATAGGCAACTATGTGTTGGTGGGTATGGGTGCGGTGGTGATGGATGGTGTGGAGATAGAGGACTATGTGCTTGTGGGTGCTGGTGCCCTTCTTACACCGGGCAAGAGGTTTCCCTCTGGTGTTTTAGTGGCAGGCTTTCCTGCCAAGGTGGTTAGGGATCTAAGGGAGGAGGAGATAAGGCTTATAAAAGAATCTGCGGAGAACTACATAAATTACAAGAATACCTATCTTAAAACAAAATGAAGGTTATACCGCCGCAGGAGAGGTTTTTCAACTTTGAAGATTCGGAGAAGCTAAAGGAGTTTTTCTTAAAAGCCTGTGAAGTCTTCAAAGGCTACAGGTTTATCATGCTTCCCTCCCTTGAGATATATAGCGATGAGATCTATGGAGAAAGTCCCTTTATAGTGGGTAGCCTTCAAGATGGAAGCATTTTGTGTCTTAGGAGGGATTGGACTGTAAGCCTTGCCCGCTTTTTAAGCCTACAGAGGGACCTTTCCCTTCCCCTTAAGGTCTTCTATTGGGGAAACGTTTTCTCGCCTGGAGGAAGTTTGGAGAGCTATCAGGTGGGAGTGGAGCTTTTAGGAGATCCTACTGTGGAGGCTGAGGTGGAAGTTCTTCAGGTCATTGGCGACTACCTCAAGGCCTGTGGTATGGAGGATCTCACCCTTAGCCTGGGACATGTGGCCATAGTGGAGGAGCTACTAAAAAGGTATGGAGAGTCTTATAGGCAAGCCATACTGGAGAAGAACTTTTCCCTTCTTTCTTCTGTAGAGCCACTGAGGGACCTTTTGCTTGCCAACGGTGGCCCTGAGGTGCTTGACTCCTTTGAAAAGAAGTATCCGGAGTTCTCTTCCCATTGTGATAGGCTAAGAGAAGTGGCCAAAAGGCTAAAAGGCTTTAACATCCTCTTTGACCTTTCCGAAATTAGACCAAAAAGCTACTATACAGGCCTAGTCTTTGAATTTTTCCATCCAAAGGTAGGACAGCCCTTGGCGGGGGGAGGAAGGTACGATGGCCTCTATAAGAACCTTGGCAAGGACATATGCGCCTTTGGCGGTGCCATTTACCTTGATCTTCTGTTAGAGGTTTAGCTTAAAATATTCCTACATGCCCTACTATATATTTGTCACCGGTGGTGTGCTATCCTCTTTGGGAAAAGGTGTGGCCTCAGCCTCCATAGCCTCCCTCCTTGAAGAACAAGGTCTGAAAGTAAACATACAAAAGCTGGACCCATATCTTAATGTGGACCCTGGCACCATGAGCCCCTACCAGCATGGAGAGGTCTATGTAACAGAGGATGGAGCGGAAACGGACCTTGACCTTGGACACTACGAGAGGTTTACAAACAGGTCTATGACAAAGAAGAACAACGTAACGGCTGGTAGGGTCTACTATAACGTGATACAAAGGGAAAGGGAAGGTGGCTATCTTGGTGCCACAGTGCAGGTCATTCCCCACATAACCGATGAGATAAAAAGGCTCATAAGGGAGGTGGAAGAGGACTGCCATGTGGTCATAGTGGAGGTGGGAGGAACAGTAGGAGACATAGAAGGCTTGCCCTTTTTGGAGGCTGTGCGCCAGCTTTCCATGGAGGTGGGAAGGGAAAAGGTGCTTTTTGTCCATATTACCTACGTGCCTTACATAAAGACTGCGGGAGAGCTAAAGACCAAGCCAACCCAACACTCGGTCAAGGAGCTAAGGGCCATAGGCATACAGCCTGACATAATCCTCTGCAGGTCTGAGATGGAAATGCCAGAGAGTATAAAGGAAAAGATTGCCCTATTTACCAACGTCAAAAAGTCCGCCGTCATATCAGCACCAGATGTGGAGTTCATATACGAGGTTCCTTTGGTCTTCAAAAGGCAAGGACTTGACAGGCTCATAGCCCAACACTTTGGCTTTGAATACAAGGAGGTAAAAAGCAAGTGGGAGGACATAGTTCAAACCTTGAGGTCTGCAGAAAGGGAGGTAAAGATAGCCCTTGTGGGCAAGTATGTGTCTTTGAAGGATTCTTATAAGAGCGTGGTTGAGGCGCTTATACATGGTGGCATAGCCAACAGGGCAAGGGTGAGGATAATTTGGGTCAATTCAGAGGATTACGATGAGAAGGTTTTGGAAGAAGCCCATGGCATACTGGTACCCGGTGGCTTTGGAGAGAGAGGTATAAGTGGAAAGATAAAGGCCTTGAGCTATGGAAGAAAGTCAAAAAAGCCTACCTTTGGCATATGCTTGGGTATGCAACTTATGTGTGTAGAGTTTGCCAGAAATGTACTTGGGCTAAAAGAGGCCAACTCTACCGAGTTTGACCCCTTTACACCCCACCCTGTTATAGACCTAATGGAGGAGCAAAAGAACATAAAAAAGCTTGGTGGCACCATGAGGCTTGGGTCTTACCCATGCAAGCTTATAGAGGGCACAAAGGCAAGAGAAATCTACAAGCAAGAGCTGATATATGAGAGACACAGGCACAGGTATGAATTTAACAACAAATACAGGGAAATCTTTCAAGAGGCTGGCATGGTCTTTTCTGGCCTTTCACCCGATGGAAGGCTTGTAGAGATAGTGGAACTAAAAGATCATCCTTGGTATATAGGCTGTCAGTTTCATCCAGAGTTCAAAAGCAAACCCTTTCAACCCCATCCCCTTTTTGTTTCTTTCATCTCCGCCTGCTTACAAGCTCAATGATCGCTACATCGGGTGGTGAAAAAAGCCTCATGGGAGGACCTCCTGTGCCTACACCTTTGCTTATATAGATGTAAGATCTTCCAAGCCTATGAAAGCCCCTATCGCTTATAAAAAGCCTTGTTAGAATGAATCTACCCACAGGGTAATAGACTCCACCGTGGGTGTGTCCAGAGAGCATAAGGTCAAAGAGCTTTTCGGCTCCTGCTTCTAGCTTTGGCTTGTGCTTCAAGTAGATAACAAAGCTTTCCCCTTTTGCCTTTTGAAGAAGTTCCTTGTCCGAAAGCGGGCCTTTACAAGCCCTAAAGAACCTACAGTCATCATCATCTATCCCCACTAAGCTTATGTTGTAATCCTTAAGATAATACACCTCACCCCTCAAAAGTCTAAAGCCAGCCCTTTTGGTGAAGGCTATGGCTTGGTCTATACCCCTGTAATACTCATGGTTTCCTAAAACGGCATACTTTCCAAGGGGTGGGTCCATCTTAGAGAGGGCATCAGCAAGATAAGCCTTGTTTTGCATGTTTCCATCCACAAGGTCTCCTGTGGACACAACCATATGGGGCCTCTCCCTTTTATAAACCTCCAGCACAAGCCCTACCTTGTCCATACCCATAAGAGGGCCAAGGTGAAGGTCCGATATGTGAAGTATTTTTATATGGCCCACATCCTTTGGAAGTTTGACCGTTTCTATAACAAACCTTTCCACCTTTAAGTTAAGGGTTTCATAATAGCTGTAGGCAGAGAGGCTAAGGGAAAGGAATAAGATAAGGGCTAAGGAAGTCCTTGCAGAGGGTATAGGAAGGGGGTTTATATTGAAAAATCTTTTTGAGATAAAAACAAAGGCCCTATAAAGGTCAAGGAAAAGGCCAAAAAGGAAAAAGTAAAGAAGAAAGCCCATCCAAAGGAGGCCTATTAAGGCAGTAAGGTGTGCTATGCTTTGGTCAAGTTTTGCATCCGCATACCTCCAGATAAAGGGGGAGAAAAAGCCCAGTATAAATAAAAAGGCTACGGAAAGCTTTAGGCTTGCACTTTTGATAGCAGGCTTTATGATCCTTATGTAAGTATAAAGGTGCATAAGGGCAAAGAAGGATAGAAAGAGTAGAATGAACCATCTCATAGGCTTATCTTGTAGCCAAAGCCCCTCACCGTCTGAATAGCTTTACCTTCCTCACCTAACTTTTCCCTAAGCTTTTTTATATGCACATCCACCGTCCTATCAAAGACATCCCTCTTTAAGACCTTTTCTATGATGTAATCCCTGCTTACTGGCTTGCCGTAATTCTCAAGAAGGGCTTGAAGGATGAGGAACTCCGTCGGTGTAAGGTCAAGCACCTTACTCCCCCTTCTTACCTCCTTCCTTTCAAGGTCTATCTCAAGGCCACCAAGCCTGAATATAGCCTGTCTTTTCTCCTTTCCTGCCCTTCTTAAGACCGCTTTTACCCTTGCTATAAGCTCCTTAATAGAAAAGGGTTTGGTTATATAATCGTCCGCACCAAGAGAAAAGCCTTTGAGCTTGTCTTGCTCCATATCCCTTGCTGTTATAAATATAATGGGCACGTATTCTAGCTCAGGGTTGTTTTTTATATGCTGGGCTATCTTAAAACCGTCATAGTCTGGAAGCATCACATCAAGAAGGATGATGTCTGGGACTTCCAGCTTTAACCTCTCTATGGCACACGTTCCGCGATGACAAACATGAACTTCATACCCCTCCTTTTTAAGATTGTATGCTACAAGCTCAGCCAAATCCTTATCATCCTCCACCAAAAGCACTTTCAGGCTCATATCCTTTTAGGCTTTATCCTTAGTGCTACCTCGTCAGGGTTTATCACATCACCCACAGATATGAAAATCTCTTCCACCACACCATCAATGGGACTGTGCACTTCATTCTCCATCTTCATGGCTTCTACTACAAAGAGCACATCGCCTTCTTTTACTTCTTGTCCTACGTTCACCTTTATATTCACCACCTTTCCAGATATGGGAGATGTTATGTCTCCCATGCCCACAGGCCTTGGTCTCTTCGGCTTTACCTCTGTGCCCAAAGCCATCTCTCCATAGGCCGTAGGCACCTGCTCCACCTCCCTGAGGGGCTTTAGCATAACCTCCTCCAGCTTCCCATCCAACCTTATGAAGAAAGTTCTTCCTTCTGGAGTGGGTTCACCCCTTCCCGCTATCTGCACATGGTACTGCTCACCATGAACAGTGATTATAAACTCCACAGGTATGTTTTCCTTCTTCTCTTCAATCAGCTCTTCAGGAGGTAGCTTTTCTCCCTTCTCCCTGAATTCAAAGAACTCCTTGGCCACCAAAGGAAAGAGTGCATAAGAAAGGATATCCTCTTCGCTTTTTGCTCCAGCCCTTATGGCCTCCTCCCTTATGCTTGGTAGTTCTGGCTTTAAAAGGTCCGCTGGCCTTATATGATATATAGGCTCTTCATCCCCTAATATCTTCCTTATTATCTCCTCCGATATGGGTGCTGGAGGTCTTCCGTATAAGCCCTTTACATAGTCCTTTGTTTCCTTTGTTACCACCTTATACCTTTCCCCATGGACCACATTAAGAAAGGCCTGAGAGCCCACTATCTGGCTTGTGGGTGTTACCAAGGGTGGGTAGCCAAGGTCCTCCCTTACCCTTACTACTTCTTCTAGCACTTCCGGAAGCTTGTCTTCCATACCCTGTTCCTTTAACTGACTTATAAAGTTGGTTATCATACCACCGGGCACTTGGTGCAAGAGGACACCTACATCTGGATAGGGTGGTAGTACATCGTACTTTTTGTACTTTTTCCTTATGTTTACAAAAAGGTCTCCAGCCTTTTGGTAGAGCTTTTCATCTACCTTTATCTCATAGCCGAACTCCCTAAGGGTGTAGATCATGGTCTCACCTGGCGGATGGGAAGTCTGACATGACAGGCTATAAAAGACCGTATCTATCATATCTGCACCAGCCTCTATACCCTTTAGCTGGGCCATCTGGGCAAGGCCTGCTGTGGTCTGGGTATGAAGATGAACGGGGTAGTTGGGAAATTCAGATTTGAGGGCCTTTACCAAGTCATAACATACTTTTGGAGACAAAAGACCTGCTTGGTCCTTTATGGATATTATATCTATGCCCATATCTACAAGCTCTCTCGCTATGTTCACATAATACTCTATAGTGTGAACGGGGCTTATGGTGTAGGAAAGAACACCCTTGACTATGGCACCTAGCTTTTTCGCCGTTTCTATAGACTTTCTCATATTCCTTGTGTCGTTGAGGGCATCAAAGATTCTAAAAACTTCTATGCCGTTGTCATAGGCCCTCTTTATAAACTCCTCCACCACGTCATCTGGATAGTGTCTGTAGCCTACCACATTCTGGCCCCTTAAGAGCATCTCAAGTCTAGTATTTGGTGCATGCTTTTTAAAGAGTCTGAGCCTCTCCCAAGGGTCTTCTTTTAAATACCTCAGGCACACATCAAAGGTGGCACCACCCCAAACCTCCAAGGACCAAAAGCCACATTTATCAAGGATCTCTATTATGGGGAGCATATCCTCTGTGCGCACCCTTGTGGCAAGCAAAGATTGTATGCCGTCCCTCAAGGACACATCGGTTATAAGAATTTCCCTCATGAGTGAAAATTATAACATTCCAAAGTGGTCAAAGCCTGTAGGTTCAAGGGGCCTATCATCCAGATACACACCCTCACCCTCTTCCACAAAGCCTATATGGGTCATGCTTAAAAAGGGGTTTATTCTCTCTAAAGGATGGGTAAAAAGAAGCTCATAGTCCTCTCCACCGGAAAGGGCATACTCAAGGGGGTCCTTGCCATGCTTTTTACAAAAGGTTAAAAGCTCTTTAGATAGGGGTATCTTTTCGGAAAGTAGCCTTAGCCTTACAGAACTAGCTCTAGCAAGTTTTAGAGCATCGGAAGAGAGACCATCGCTTATGTCCATGCTGGCCGTAGCATACTTGGATATATGCTTTACAAAATCAATCCTTGCAGTAGGCCTTAGATGTTTTTCTATAAGCCTTAGCTCAAAGTCTTCATAGCTTTTCTTATCCATAAGCAGTAGTTCAAGCCCAGCCTTTGAATCTCCAAGGGTTCCAGAAACGAACACTCCATCACCTACCTTTGCTCCCCTCCTCCCTACAAACCTATCCGCCTTTCCTACCATAAAAACATCAATGCATAGCTTTTCACCCTTGCTCACATTTCCACCTACCACCTCACAGCCGTAAAACTCACAAGCCCTTTTTATACCAACATAGACCTCCTCTATATACCTTACTTCCATATCAGGTAGCACTAAAGAAACAAGGGCATAAAGGGGTGTTCCACCGTTTGCCACCACATCGCTCACATTGACCGATATGGCCTTCCAGCCTATGGTAGATGGTGGATAATTTAGCTTGAAATGCCTGTCTTGTAAAAGCACATCACATGTAAGTAGCAGTATAGAATCCTTCAATCTTATAGGTGCAGTATCATCTCCTATAACCTGGCTCTGAAGTATATCCTTTAGCCTTTCTATAAGCCCAAACTCACCTATATGGGATATCTTCATTCTGTAAATATCTGACCTTCAATAGGCTGTACCATAACACCCTTCTCTTCAATAAACTTCACAGCCCTTTCAATCTCTTCCGCATCACCATCTATCTCAACAGTCAGTATTCCCGTATCCTTTGTAACCTTTGCCGTTCTTATATTTACTATCACATCAAAGTTTTTACATACCATGCAAAGGATGGGCTCCTTTACCTTATCCTCTGGGTATATAAGTTGAAGCCTTATTACATTCATGGCAATGATTATATCAAACTTTAAGGATGTACTCGGCCTTTTCAATAGCTTCCTTAGCTATCTGCACCAGTATTTCCCTGTCTATTCCAGTTAATTTTTCCAGGTTTATAACTATATCATTCTTTGTAGGATCTTGTGCTTGCAAAACCTCAGGAAATTTCTCTTCAATATAAATAGCATGATTTAATATGCTTCTTAACTCAGGATTTTTGCCGGTAAATCCATCTATTATCTCCTGCTTTATCCTTATCTCCTTCAAGAAGCTGATCTTATCCACCTTAAGTATCTCGTCTATCAGTGAGAAAAGACCTAGAAGATATGCATCCGATTCATATGGGGGCTTTATCATCTGTGCTATCCTTTGGGCCACCATAGCCCTTATTAATGATTTTCTCCAAAGCTCTGGATCTTCCACAGACATATAATCGTTCATAGCCAAAACTAAAAGGAAGTTCTTTAGATTCTTTAGACCTAGCATGGCGCACGCTTGTTCCACACTCCTTATCTCCTTTATAGGAGAATAGTATGCGGAGTTTACAAGCCTGAGAATCTTGGCCGTCATACCCATGTCGGTGGCTATGACCTCAGCAACCTCCCTTGGGCTTTCGGCTGTGTAAAGCAAAGCTATAAGCTTAAGTAAGGTGTTTTTAAGATAAGGGGCCGTATGAAACTCTTTCAAAATAAGCGGTTCTTCTAGGTATTTGCCTTGAAATAGATCTCCCACAGATAAAGCCTTTTTATATTCCTTTTCGTTCTCTATCTTTGAAACCAAAAGGAGCTTTCCCTTCCCTTTTGCCAAATCAACTACCTTTTGGCTGAGCCTATCTTTGTCCACAGAAACTATGTCTACCTTATCAATGAGCTTTGCCATCTTCTCATTTTCTAAAGACCTCTCGTTTATGCTAAACATTACCCCCTGCTCCTTATACCTGTCTATAGCACTCAACGTTTGCTTGTATACTACCTCTCCAACAGGTATTTGAGGTTCTATTATCTCTATAATGAGCCTTTTAGGATCAAGGGATTCTATAGCCCTGTTGATAAGGGAGTCAAGGGATACGTTGATCATAATCTTTTTACCCTCGCCTACCCTGTCTATACCCTGTTCAAGGATGATCTCTATGACGATGTAAGTGGCCCTACTGTATGGCACCTCTTTGGGGTATTCATAAAAGTTGTCCCTTTTTCTCAAAAAAACCTCAAAGGCAACCTTCCTCCCTTCCTTATTGAATATGGGTTGCTTTGCTATAAGGAAGCTCATCCAAAACCTCTCTAAGCTCAGGATATAGTGGAAACTGTTCGCACAGATCTATAACCTCTCTCTTTACCTCCTCTATAACCTTCTCATCCTTTATGTTATCAAGAACCTTTGCTATAAGCCTTGCTACAAGCCTCATCTCATCCTCTTTCATACCCCTTGTGGTCATAGCGGGTGTGCCTATCCTTATACCGCTTGCCTTTGTGGGTGGTAGAGGATCAAAAGGAACTGCATTCTTGTTTACCGTAATGTTTGCCTTCCCTAGGGCCTCTTCCGCCTCCTTGCCAGTAATACCCTTGTTTCTCAGATCAAGCAGTATAATATGGCTGTCCGTTCCACCGGTTACCACCTTAAAACCAAGTCTTAGAAACTCCTCTGCCATGGCCTTTGCATTTAGAACCACCTGCCTTGCATAGCTTTTAAACTCATCCGTCATAGCCTCTTTAAAGGCCACAGCCTTTGCCGCTATAACGTGCATAAGAGGGCCACCTTGAATCCCAGGAAACACACTCTTATCTATATCCTTAGCAAACTCCGCCTTACACAGGATAAAGCCACCTCTAGGTCCTCTTAAGGTCTTATGTGTAGTTGATGTTACAAAGTGGGCATAAGGAACTGGATTGGGGTAAACTCCACCAGCCACAAGGCCCGCATAATGGGCCATATCCACCATAAGGTAAGCTCCAACGTCCTCTGCTATCTGGGCAAACTTCTCCCAGTCTATAACCCTTGGATAAGCCGAAGCCCCGGCCACTATCATCTTAGGTTTATACTCCTTTGCAAGCCTCCAAACCTGGTCGTAATCTATGAGCTCTGTCTCCGGATTTAGGCCGTAGTAAAAGGCTTGGTATATTTTGCCGGAGAAGTTGACCTTCGAGCCGTGCGTAAGATGTCCACCATGGGCAAGGTCCATACCAAGTATCACATCTCCAGGTTTTAAAACCGCCATGTAGACTGCCATGTTGGCTTGAGAGCCCGAATGGGGCTGAACGTTGGCATGCTCCGCACCATAAATCCTTTTAACCCTTTCTATAGCAAGGCTTTCTGCTATGTCTACAAACTCGCACCCTCCATAGTACCTTTTGCCCGGAAGACCTTCCGCATACTTATTTGTGAGCACCGAACCTTGAGCCTCCATGACGGCAAGGGAGGTGAAGTTTTCTGAGGCTATAAGCTCAAGATGGTAGAACTGTCTGCTGTACTCTTGCACTATAGCCTGATAGATTTCTGGATCGGTTTCTTTTAAGTGCCTCATGGCTAATATTTTACTCCCATTCTATGGTAGCTGGTGGCTTTGATGATATATCATAAACCACCCTATTTACACCCTTCACCTCGTTTATTATCCTTCTCATCACATGATCAAGGAATTCGTAAGGAAGCCTTGACCAATCTGCAGTCATTCCATCTGTACTGTCCACCGCCCTCAGCCCTATGACCCTCTCATAGGTCCTCACATCCCCCATAACACCTACGCTCTTTACCGGCAATAGCACGGCAAAGGCTTGCCATACTTTATCATAAAGCCCCCACCTTTTTAGCTCTTCTATAAATATGCTGTCCGCCTCTCTGAGTATTTCAAGGTCCTCCTTTTTCACCTCCCCAAGTATCCTTATGGCAAGGCCTGGCCCAGGGAAGGGATGTCTTTTTAGGATACCCTCTGGCACTCCTAGCAACCTCCCCACTTGCCTCACCTCATCCTTAAAAAGCTCCCTTAAAGGCTCAAGAAGTTTAAGGTTCATCCTCTCTGGCAGCCCTCCCACGTTATGATGGGTCTTTATCACCTTTGCACCAGGAATGCCCGCACTTTCTACCACATCGGGATAAAGGGTACCTTGGAGTAAATAATGGGCTCCAACCTTTCTTGCTTCTCTTTCAAAGACTTCAACAAAGGTATGACCTATTATCCTTCTCTTTTCTTCCGGGTCTTCCACCCCCTTTAACCTTTCTAAAAACAACTCCTCCGCATCTATCCTCTTGAAGGGCAAGCCCATCTCCTTAAAGTAGCCTTCCACCTCCTCCACCTCTCCCTTCCTCAAAAGCCCATGGTTTACAAAGACACAGTGTAGCTGTTCTCCGATGGCTCTATAGGTCAGCAAGGCTGACACGGTAGAATCTACACCACCAGAGAGGGCACATATGACCTTCTTTGTTCCTACTTCCCTTCTTATCTCCTCCACCTTCTCTTCTATAAAGTCCCCCATCCTCCAGTTTTCCTCTGCACCACTTATCTCAAAAAGAAAGTTCCTTATTATCTCCCTCCCATACTGAGTATGGGCCACTTCAGGATGGAACTGCACACCGTATATGGGCCTCTCCCTGTGTCTTATGACCGCATAGGGTGAATTGTCCGTGTAGGCTAAACTTTCAAAGTCTTCTGGTAGTTTTGCTGCCTTATCTGCATGGCTCATCCAAACGTCAAACTCCTCGGGCAAACCCTTAAAAATAGGATCCCTTTTGGAAAGCCTTAGCCTTGCCCTACCATACTCCTGCTTTTGAGCCCTTTCTACCAGCCCTCCAAACTGATGCACTATAGCCTGAAGTCCGTAGCATATGCCAAGGATGGGAATGTTCAGAGAATATATATGTGGATCCGGTAATGGTGCACCCTCTTCATACACAGATGCTGGACCGCCAGAAAAGATAAGACAGTATGGGTTTTTCCTTTTAACCTCCTCCCATGTTATAAAGTAGGGAACTATCTCACTATAGACTCCCAGCTCCCTTACCCTCCTTGCTATAAGCTGTACATACTGAGATCCAAAGTTTAGTATCAATACAGACCTTCTTTCCACCCTTTATAATTATATCCGATGATTGAAGAGCTTGCAAAAGAGCTAAAGGCTAAAGTGGTTCAAACACATACAAGCTGGGTTCTATTGCTAGAAGAGGTGGTCTATAAGATAAAAAAACCGGTAAACTTTGGGTTTTTAGACTATTCCACTCTGGAAAAGAGGTTGGAAAACTGTAGAAAAGAGATAGAGCTAAACAAAAGATTGTGCTCCTGGGTTTATATTGATGTGGTGCCTATAAGTTTAAAGGATGGAAAGTATGTGATAGAGGATGACTCTAATCCTGTGGAGTATGCGGTAAAGATGAGGAGGATACCGGAGGAGAGGCTGTTAAAGAATATGCTTTCTGTAATATCTAAAGAGGATATAAAGAGGCTTGCCGATCACATAGCCAGATTTCATCTTAAAGCTGAGAGGAGGGATGAGTTTGGAAGGATTGAGGTCATGAAGTTTAACACCGATGAAAACTTTGCGCAGACGGAGAGGTTTGTGGGAATAACGATAAGAAAGGAAGACTACGAGTATATAAAGGAGAAGACAAACAGGTTTTATGAAAGGTATGCAAGCCTTTTTGAAAAGCGTATAAAGGATGGTCGTATAAGGGATGGTCATGGGGACATAAGGCTTGAACATGTAGCCTTTTTAGAGGAGGGTATATGCGTCTTTGATTGCATTGAGTTTAATGAACGCTTCAGATGTGGTGATATGTTGAACGATATGTGCTTTTTGTCCATGGAGCTAGACCTTATGGGTAGAGAAGACCTCTCAAAGGTTTATGAAGAAGAGTACAAAAGAGCTACAGAAGATGAAGAGTTTGAAATCTTTTTACCCTTCTTCAAATGCTACAGGGCCTATGTTAGGGGAAAGGTGAACAGCTTCCTTTTAGAGGATCCTCATTACGCCCAAAAAGAAGAGGCAAAAAATCTAGCACAAAGACTTTTTGAGCTAAGCAGAAGGTATGCTGAAGCCATAGTTTAATCAAGCCACCTTAAAGCGATTTCAAAACCCTCTTTGTCCTTTGGCTTCTTTTTCAGCTTGTGCTTTTTATGTCCTTTGCCCTTTGGGAGATCCTCCTCATAGTAAGCTACAAGAATCTCATTCCTTGGATCAATCCTTCTTGCCCTCTCAAAGTAAGATAAAGCTTCTTCTTCTCTGCCCATATAGAGCAAACTTATACCTATGGTAGCATACACCCTAGCCCTCCATGTGTCATTAGGAGAGTATTTTAGGGCTATCACAAGCCTATCGTAGCACCTTGAATAGTAGCCACACATACCCTCTGCCACACCAAGCCAATACAGAGCTTCAAAGTTGTTGGGGTCTTTAGCCAGCGCCTTTTCAAACTCCTTTATTGCTTTATCGCAGTGTCCTTTTCTGAGATGCTTTTTCCCGTTTTCAAGGGCCTTTTCTGAAGCTATGATAAGGCCTGGTGGTCTGGGTGAAGGAGGTGTTTCGCTGATTATAACGGTGCCCTTCTCTGCACAGGAGAGGGCAAATATGCAAGCTATCATAAGGCTTTTAGCCCTCATGGCCTTTATTATACTCCACTTTCTTCCAACCTTTTTCACCTTTAAAATATACATCCTCCACCCTCCTTATATTTAATCTTCTCAAAGCCTTATACTCTTTAAAATCCTTTAAAAAACTTTCAAGGTGCTCTTTGCTATCAAAATAGATCAAGTCTTTTCCTTCCCTTGCTACCGCATAATCATCCTCTGGCTTTACGAACCCACCACATACTGGGCATCTTGTCCCTTTGGAAGGAGGTGGTGGAGGCATTATCCTAAATTCTCTCTGTTCCATAAAGGCATAGAAGGCTATAGAAAGCACTATAAAGAATACGAGGGCATCTATGGCAAAGGATGTGAAAGGTGAGATAAGGTTGCCTAAGTATCCAAAAATGGAAAAGAGGATGCCTAAAACCGTTATACCAGCTGTTATAAACACATGCTTTAGGGCTACTCCCTTAAATATAAAGATAAGTATTATAAGAAAGCTAAACATTTCCAGGAGTCTTGCAACGATTATAAGAAGATGGCCTAGGCTATTTGTGTCTAAGCTCATTGGTAGGATCCTTATCGTATCTCATGTAAGGCACATTCTTTATATTTTTCAACCTGTTTATAAAGTATTTCCTGTTTTCTTCCGAGAAGATCATACCCAGAAGTCCAGTTAGAAATCCGGCTAGCACTACGAGCCCTAATATGATTCCAGTCAGCTTCTTTTTCTGTTCCTGTGTCATATAATTTTACCTCCATAAAACATATTATAAAAAGGGCTCCCACAAAGGGAGCCAAGGGAAGAGGTGCACCACCACCTTAGATGTGGGTGTGGTACCCCTTGTAATAAGCGTAGGGGTGCCAATCTTCTGGAACTTCCACAGGGAACTTCTTGAAGTTGGTGGGTCCAACTGGTGTGGTGGTCATGCTCCATTCAAGGGAAGGGGACTTCCAAGGATTGTCCTCTGCCTTTGGACCTTTGAGGCTCTTTATCCAGTTTATCAGAGAGAGCAGTATAGCAACTGCCATTATCAAGGCTCCAACAGTTTGAATCTGCATGAGCTGTATCCACTCCGGTATAGGTGGATAGTCTGGATATCTTCTGGGCATACCTTTTGCCATTCCCATATACATCTGGAAGAAGAACATGATGTTTGCGCCTATTAGCATGAGCCAAAAGCTTAGCTTTCCAAGACCTTCTGAATACATCCTACCGGTTACCTTTGGATACCAGTAGTAGATTCCGCTAAAAGCTCCAAAGGTTAGTGCCATACCTAGCACATAGTGGAAGTGTCCCACTACAAAGAGTGAGTCGGATATACCAAGGTCTATGGAAACCATAGCATTGGGAATACCAGTAAGGCCACCTATTAGGAACATGAGTATTCCACCAAAGGTAAAGAGAAGGGGCGTGTTATACCTTATGGAAGCCTTGTGAAGTGTAGCTACCCAGTTGAATATCTTAATGCCTGTAGGCACAGCCACAAAGAGGGTTGTATAGGAGAAGATCACTCTTAGCCAATCTGGTACACCTGAAACAAACATGTGGTGAACCCATGTAAAGAAGCCTACCAAGGCTATCGCATATATGGCAAGCATCATGGAGATGTATCCAAATATGGGCTTTCTTGACATGGTGGATATGACCTCAGAGAACACACCAAAGGCTGGCAGAATCATCACGTACACAACGGGGTGAGAGTAGAACCAAAGAAGGTGCTGATAAAGAAGTGGATCTCCACCTAGCATTGGGTTGTAAAAGTTGGTGCCAAGATACTTATCTGTGAAAAGTAGTGCTACAGCACCCATCAAAGATGGAACACCGAAAAGCTGTATGAGGCTTGCAGCCATTATGGCATGTACAAAGAGGTTTAGCTTGGTCCATGTTATACCCTTTGCCCTCATACTAACTATGGTGGTTATCATGTTCACAGAACCGGCTGTGGAGGAGATGCTATAAAGGAGCACTATTAGTACATATAGGGATGTGGGACCTGCATTATCGTTCATAGAATAGGGAGCATAACCTGTCCATAGCATCTTTATCCAGTTTCCAGGTATAAGGGTAAGCAATACCAAAAGGCTTGCACCAAAGAAAGACCAATAGCTAAAGGCGTTGAGCCTTGGAAAGGCCACATCCCTTGCACCTATCATTAAAGGCACCAAAAAGTTAGCAAAGCCACCAGTCCAAACGGTTACAGCCCACCAGAGAAGCATTACAGCACCATGTCCTGTAAGTAGGTAGTTATAAAGGTCTGTACCTTCTTGTCCAAAGAGGCTTGGCAATTGGATGCCAGGCGCAGACTGTTCAAACCTGATAAGAAGACCAAAAAGACCAGCTACGATAAAGAAGACAAGAGCGGTGATAAAGTAGAGCATGCCTATCTTCTTGTGGTCTGTGGTGAAGATCCACTCCTTTAGCGTGGCACCATACCAGGTGCCAGAGGTAGGCACATGCGCTACAGCCATGGTCGCACCTCCTTTTATTGTTGAACTTGTTGTATTGTTTGCTCTGCGGAAGCTTGCTGGCCACCGAGCCATCTGTTGAATTCATCCTCTGGAACAACCTTCAAAACGGTGGCCATCCTTGAATGCCATGTACCACAGAATTCCCTACAGAATACCCAGTATTCCCCTGGTTTATTAAACTGGAACCACAGCTTTGTTATCCTTCCGGGCACACAGTCTTCTGTTACCCTTGCCTCATGGACAAAGAAGGAGTGTATGACATCTCTGGATGTGCAATAAACCTTTACCGGCTTGCCCGCTGGTACATAAACCTTTACCGAGTCATCTATCTTGTCGGGCATAAGATAGACGTTCTTTTCGGGATCGGCTACCTGATTGAAGAAGGTGTAAACCTTCTTCCCGTTTGGATACTCTATCTCCCATCCCCACATAAAGGCTGTAACCTTTAGTTCTAAGGCACCTTCCGGTGCCTTCCTCTGCTTTACAAAGTTTGCAAAGGAATAGGTTCCAAGGAATAGGACTATTATGGTAGGTATGACAGTCCAAACCACTTCTATAGCCGTATTGCCTTCAATATGAGCACCTTCCTCATTCTCTCCTGGTTTATAGCGATACTTAATCATAAAGTAGATGGAAGGTATGGCTACTATAAGGTAGATGGCTACAGCTACCCAGAACCATACGGTTACGGAGTTCTCCCAGTATACCCTTGGATAGATGGTAGCATCTTCGGCCATAGCCATACCAACCAAGGAAAGCAAAGCTAACAAGTGTCTCATCTTCCTACCTCCTTCTTTTTTCTAGCTATGGCATGAAGTAATGTAAGGCTTGCAAGCATAAGGCCACCAAAGGCAAAGATAACTGTGGGGTTTAGCCCATACCTTCCTGTGTTTGGGTCATACTTGTAGCACACCAAATAGGCCACATCCACAATGGTATTCTTGGTTATCCTAAAGCTTTCCGCTTCCGCAAGGGCTATACGGAAGTCCCTTTCCTTTGGAGATATGCCATACAGATAGCGGACGATCTTTCCATCTGGTGCTATGAATATGACCACGTTCGGATGGACAAAGACCCTATCCTGGCGAGAGTAGAAGAATCTGTAGCCTATAGACTGGGTCAACTTCCTTATGTCTTCCTCCGACATTATCCCAAAGGTCCATCTTGGATTGTAAACACCAAGCTGTGCTTTAAACCTTTTTATGTCCTCAAAGGTGTCTTGTTTATCAAAGGAGAGGACAAGAAGGTTGGCATCCTTTCCTATGTTCTTTGTAGCTTCAAGGGCGGATTTTACTATAAGCGGACATGCGGCATCGCAGGTATAATAAGCAAGAATAAGGGCCGTAGGCCTACCCTTTATAAACTCGTACAACCTATAAGATTTCCCATCCTCTGTGGTAAAGGTTATGTCCGCTACCTTATTGCCCAAGTATTTCTCCTCTTCTATGCGCATTATGTTAGCATCAAACATACTAGGAGTCATTTTGGGTTGAGGTATGGCAAAGGCAGAGGCCCAACACAGGAAGAGTAGGGCCAAACCCCACATGGCTTAAAACCTACCGTAGGAGCCTACTATGTAGGCTGTTCCAGCCACTAAAAGCCATGCAAGGTCTACAAAGTGCCAGTAATAGCTAACTGCCCTAGCGGGGGTCTTTTTACCTAAAGCCTTACCACTATTTATAAGAAGTACTAACTGCATTCCAAGGCCTACTAAAACGTGGGATGCGTGGACTCCTGTAAGGGTATAGAAGCCAGTTCCATACATATTGGCGCTTATGGTAAAGCCTTTCTCCCACAGGTGCATCCACTCCCAGGCGTGTAGTAGTATAAAGGCTGTTCCCAGGATCATAGTGGCCAAAAGCCATAGCCTATAGCCACCCAAATCTCCCTCTTCAATGCTGTGTTCCGCTTTCCATATGGTAAAGCTAGAAGCCCAAAGTATTAGGGTTAATACGGCCACAAGCCCAAGGTTCATTCCACCTTCTGGTATCCACTCCCTTACCCAAACATCCGCATGGGTCACCCTTGCCATCCAAAAGCCTGCAAAAATTGTTCCAAAGATAACAGCTTCTGCAAAAACAAACCACACTATACCCTGGAAACCAAGGCCTTCATCGTGCCCCTTGGAAAAGTATTCGTTGGCCCATCCGGCTATACCTATGGCGAGTAGCGCAAGGCCTATACCACCGGACAGAACGGCTAAGAACGGAAGCTTCCATGTAAAGTAGGCTAGTGCTGCTAAAGACAGGAAGAAGGTTGATAAGCCTGTGGGCAGAGCCCAGACGCTAGTCTCATGGTGTGTCGCATGGGTTCCCTCGTGCGCCATGTTTCACCTCCTTTCTTTTTTGTGCTTACTTAAATGATATAAATCATTTTCCTTCGCTTGTCAAGAGTTATCAATTGATAAGGTTTAAAGATTAGAAGGTTTAAAGATATTTAAATCGTTTTATATTTTAAACTGCACACTTTTTTCCTTTACTCACAACCTACCACTGGAAGACTAACGGGTGGAAGCCTCACCTCTCCAAAGGGTGTTTTCACTGGGTTTTCTAACAGCTTTTCTATAAACTTTAGCTTATCTTCAAGGTCTTTTAAGGATACTCCGTATATCTTTGCCAATTCCTCAAGTTCTGGTGCCTTTCCAAGTCTTTTTGCTATTTCCCTTGCTATGCTATAAACTTTCTTGTCTATATCAGGATAAATGTCCTTTATGTAGGATACTACTTCGTAAGAATAGACTACTATTCTATGAACCCTTGCCATAGTTTGAATCATCTGTTCTACTGTGCTCTGTTCATACAAGTTTATTCGGCCTTTCCACAGAAGACCAGCTATTATCTTACCGTTAGATTCCTGTGTATGGTAGATACAAAAACTCTCTGGCACTTCTTCCCATCCATGTTCAAATGCAAAGGCTAGAAAGGCTCCTATAGCTTCCTCTCTGCTTCGGAATATACCCAGAAGAGAATCAAAATTTTCATCTTCTATCTTGGCCACTACTAGAGAACAATCATCTACCTTTTCTATGTAAAACACCGGTGAAAGCTCCTGCCAACTGGCAAAGGGCTCTAAGCTTTTAATGTCCTCAGGTATATCTTTGAATAGCCTTTGTATTTTCATTTGCTCTCCTTTGTGATATAATTATAAGGCTTAAATCTCATGAGGAGGTGCCATATTGAGTCCCCTTGTAGAAATTGCCAACAGAGCTAGAGAGATAGGAGGTGTAAGGGTTTACAAAAAGAGTGTGGAGAGAGTTCTTTCTGCCATACTAAGGAGCGGTGATTTTTGGGAGATTGTGGACATGTCAGACCTTCCAGTGCCCGCCGCTTCAGGTATAGTGAAGGCGCTGGTTGAAAAGGGTCTGGCCTTTATTGATGATGAAGAGAACATAAGGTTGACTCAGAAGGGCTTTGACCTTGTGAGAGAGCTGGGTATAGAGCCCTATGTGGAGTATGTATGCCAAGCTTGTGAGGGAAGGGGCATACCTTTTTATGCCGACATAGAGTTCTACAGAGAGTTTTTGCAGATAACCAAGGATAGGCCTAAGGCCATAAGGGATTACGATCAGGGTTCTGTAACGCCAGAGACTACGGTAGCTAGGGTGCTTTTCATGGACTCTAGGGGAGACTTAAGGAACAAGGATATTATAGTCCTTGGAGCGGAGGATGACCTTACAGGCCTAGCCATAGCCCTTTCAAGGAAGCCAAGGAGCGTGCTTGTGATAGATATAGACAAAAGGCTTATAGACTTTGACAACAGGATATTCAAAGAGTTAGGTATAGACAATGCGGAAGCTATAGTATGGGACCTAAGGAATCCTCTACCTCAGGAGATTTTAGGTCATTATGATGTTTTTGTTTCCGATCCGCCGGAAACCCTTCCGGCCTTCAGGGCCTTCATAGGTAGGGGTATTGCCACATTAAGGGAAGATGGGGGTGTGGGCTACTTTGGTCTAACCCTTAGAGATTCTTCTGTCTTTCGTTGGAAAGACTTTCAGACGGCACTTACCACAGAGTTTGGAGTGGTGATAACCGACATCATACAAGACTTCAATGACTATATAACATGGGATTATCATCCGGAAACTAAGGCGGCAGAGATAGCTCCAGTGAGAAGGCACCCCAAAGGTATATGGTATAGGTCCGCTTGGTACAGGATAGAGGCACTCCCAGGCTTCAAAAGGTGGAATGATCCCATATCGGATGATGTGTTTTACCTTGACGAGGAGGGTTCTACTACTTGACAAAGTATATATACTTACGGTATAATTAAAACTAGGTGAAGCCCCCATCGTCTAGCCCGGTCCAGGACACCGCCCTTTCAAGGCGGAGATCGCGGGTTCAAATCCCGCTGGGGGTGCTTTTATAAACATGGGTGAGAAAAGAAAAAGGGTCCTTCAAGAGGAGTATCAAGCTGCGGATATAAAGGCGGTTACAGGTCTTCAACATGTAAGACTTAGACCTTCTATGTACATCGGTGATGTGGGGGAAAGGGGGCTCCATCATCTTGTATGGGAAATCCTTGACAATGCAGTAGATGAACATATGGCTGGTTATGCCAGCCATATTACTGTGGTAATCCATGCCGATGGATCCGTAAGCGTGGAAGACGATGGGAGGGGCATACCCGTAGATATACATCCGGACACGGGAATTCCAGCGGTGCAGATGGTCTTTACCATGTTGGGGGCGGGAGGTAAGTTTGACAAAAAGGTCTATAAGTATTCGGGTGGCCTTCACGGAGTTGGTGCTTCTGTGGTCAATGCCCTCTCTGAGTGGCTTATGGTAGAAGTCTATAGAGATGGCAAGATATACAAGCAGGAGTACAAAAGGGGAGAGCCGCTTTATGATCTAAAGGTTGTAGGAAACACTACAAAACGTGGCACTAAGGTAGTATTCAAACCCGATCCAGAGATCTTTGAAACCACAAAGATAAAGTTTGATATAGTAGAAAGGCGTATAAGGGAGCTTGCTTACCTTAATCCAGATTGCACCTTTAGGCTCATTGATGAAAGGAGTGGAAAGGATCTTACCTTCAAGTTTGATAAGGGTATAGAGGAACTTGTAAGGTTTTTATCAAGCGGAAAGGAGATGCTCTTTGACGAGGTCATAAGGATAAAGGGAGAGAGGGAAGGTGTGTATGTAGACATAGCCTTTTCCTACACTAAGGACTATAAAGAGATTGTGGAGAGCTTTGTAAACAACATAAAGACTCAAGAGGGTGGAACGCATGTAACCGGCTTTAGGTCTGGTCTTACAAAGGCTGTTATGAGAGTCCTTCCAAACATAAAGCTTCAAAAGGAGCTAAAAGAAGCTATCACAGGTGAGGACCTAAGGGAAGGTTTGGTGGCTGTAGTATCCTGTAAAGTTCCCGAGCCCCAGTTTGAAGGTCAAACAAAGACAAAGCTTGGGAATCAAAACGTGAAAAACATAGTGGAATCTATCACCTATGAATATCTTTCGGAGTACTTTGATAAAAACAGAGATGTTTTTAGACTGATAGTGGAAAAGGCTGTGGAGGCAGCCCTTGCTAGGGAGGCTGCAAGGAAGGCAAAGGAGCTTGTAAGGAGAAAATCACCCTTAGAGGATACAACCCTCCCTGGCAAGCTTGCAGACTGTTCAGAAAAAGATCCGAGAGTGTGTGAACTTTTTATAGTAGAAGGTGAATCTGCGGGTGGATCTGCCAAGCAAGGGAGGGACAGAAGAAGGCAGGCCGTCCTTCCCCTAAGGGGTAAGATATTGAACGTGGAGAAGGCAAGGCTAGATAAGGTCTTCTCCAACGATGAGATAAAGGCTATAGTTAGCTCCTTAGGGTGTGGTATAGGTGAAGAGCTAGACCTTTCAAAGCTCAGATACCACCGCATAATTCTTATGACAGATGCAGATGTGGATGGCTCTCATATAAGGACCTTGCTTTTAACCTTCTTCTATAGATACATGCCAAAGCTCATAGAAGAGGGCCACCTTTATATAGCCCAGCCACCCCTATATAGAGTCAAAAAGGGCAAAAAAGTGCAATACATAAAGGATGATAGGGAGCTAGAATCCTTACTTTTGAAAACCCTAGAGGAGGAAGCCATATTAGTGGATTGTAAGGGTATGGAATATAAAGGGGAGATGTTGCTGAAGGTTATAAAGAGTGTAAAGGAGCTTGAAGAGGGTTATAGAGCCTTGATAAAAACAAAGGGAGAAGATGTTATAAAGGCCCTTCTTGAGGTGAAGTTTTCAGAGCAGGATCTGAGAGATACCTCTATGCTTGGCAAAAAGCTAGAAGAGCTTCAAAGACGTCTTCCTCACATGCGCATAGAGACAAACTATGACAAGCTTGAGGATGCTTATGAGGTCGTATTTAAAGATCCTCTCACAGGAAGAAGGGTCATGATAGATGCGGACTTTTTGTCCTCTCTTTCCTATAGATCCCTTTTGGAAGGCATTTCTCTGTGTTTTCCTGTAAAGATAATGCATGAAAAGAGGTCGGTGGAAGTGGAAAGCATGGAAGGGCTCTATTCTAAAGCCATAGACCTTGTTAAAGAATCCTTTGAAATACAAAGGTATAAGGGTCTTGGTGAGATGAACCCAGAACAGCTGTGGGAAACCACTATGAACCCAGAGACAAGGAGGCTTTTGAAGGTCACAATAGAGGATGCTGCAGAGGCTGATAGGATCTTTTCTATTCTTATGGGAGAAGATGTGGAGCCAAGGCGGGAGTTCATAGAGGCCTACGCTAAGGAGGTCAAAAACCTTGATATTTAAAAGGATAGTGGTGGGCTTAGATGGTTCAAAGGCGGGATGGAGGGCCAAGGATTATGCCTTTGAACTTGGTCAAAAGCTTTCCATACCGGTGGTGGGTGTACATGTAATAGACAGCAGGCTCCTTGAGGAGAGCTTTCTTGAAGATCTGGCTGGAGTTCTCGGCTTTACCTACTATCTTGGCATATCCCAAAAGGTGAAGGACTTTTTTGAAAGTCAGGCCAATGCTTTAATAGAGGAGTTCCTTGTGGAGGGAAGGCAAAGAGGCATAAAGGTCTCTTCCTTTCAAACGGTAGGCATACCCTATGAAGAGCTTGTAAACCAAGCGGACCCAGAGGACCTTCTTATAATAGGAAGGAGGGGAAGAAGGCCTGTAAAGGGACTTTTTCTGAGCTCCACGGCGGAGTTGGTATCAAGAAGAAGCAAGGCACCCGTTATGCTTGTGCCAGAGGAGAAAAGGGATCTTAAAAGGTTCTGTGTGGCCTACGATGGTGGAGAACTTTCAAAAAAGGCATTAAATTTGGCTAAGGAGCTTTCAAAGGTTTATGAGGCTGAGCTTTATGCCTTGTATGTAGGTGATGAAGGTATAGAGATGCCTGAAGGTGTGGAACTGATGGTGGAGAGAGGCCTTCCAGAAGAAAGGATAGTGGCGCATTGTCAAGAGAGGGATGTGGACCTCCTTTTTATGGGTGCCTATTCAAAGGGAAGGCTAAGAGAGCTCTTCTTGGGAAGCGTGACCAGTTTTGTTATGCATCATATTAACATACCACTTCTTTTGGTGAAGTGAAATGGGTAAGCTTTATGTGGTGGCCACGCCCATAGGGAACCTAAAGGATATAACCTTGAGGGCCCTTGAGGTGCTAAAGGAGGTAAACTTTATAGCTTGCGAGGACACAAGGAGGACCCTCATACTTTTGAACCACTACAACATAAAGGACAAAAAGCTAATATCCTATTATGAACCAAAAGAGAGCGTACAGGTGCCAAAGGTTTTAAAGCTGCTTGAAAAGGAAGATGTGGCCCTTGTGAGTGATGCTGGCATGCCCTCCATATCGGACCCGGGCTACAAGCTCATAAGGGCATGTGTAGAAAAGGGTATTCCAGTGGAGGTAATACCCGGTCCGAGCGCAGTGCTTACAGCCCTTGTGGGCTCTGGCCTTCCAACGGACAGGTTTACCTTTTTGGGCTTTCTTCCAAGGAAGGGCCTAGAGAAGTTCTTTGAGGAGGTAAAGGTGTATACGGATACC
This sequence comes from Candidatus Pampinifervens sinense, assembly GCA_037927135.1. Taxonomy (GTDB): domain Bacteria; phylum Aquificota; class Aquificia; order Aquificales; family Aquificaceae; genus Pampinifervens; species Pampinifervens sinense. The sequence continues at coordinate 140,772 of JAXSPP010000002.1, forward strand.
ACACTCATAGCCTTTGAGTCTCCCAACAGGCTTATAAAGAGCCTTCAAGCTATGGAAAAGGTCTATGGTGGGGAAGTACAAGTCTGTATAGCAAGGGAGCTAACAAAGGTCCATGAAGAATATATAAGAGGCAAGCTAAAGGATGTTTTAGAAGAGCTTCAAAAGAGGCCAGAGATAAAGGGAGAGATAGTTTTACTCTGGAGGCTGTAGGATGATAGACCCTAAGCTTTTAGAAAAATGGGACAAGGAATACTTTTGGCATCCCTTTACGCAGATGAAGGTATACAGGGAGGAAGAAAACCTCATCTTTGAAAGGGGTGAAGGCGTATACCTTTATGACATAAAGGGGAGGAAGTTCATAGATGCCATATCTTCCCTCTGGTGCAACGTGCACGGACACAACCATCCCAAGCTAAACCAAGCCATAGTAGAACAACTAAAAAAAGTGGCACATACCACAACCCTTGGAAGCTCCAACGTGCCAGCCATCCTTTTGGCAAAAAGGCTCGTAGAGATATCTCCCAAAGGTCTTACAAAGGTCTTCTACTCGGAGGATGGTGCGGAGGCTGTGGAGATAGCCATAAAGCTCGCCTATCAGTATTGGAGGAACAAGGGTGAAAAAAGGAAGGTTTTTATAACCCTTTCGGAAGCCTACCATGGAGACACCCTCGGTGCGGTAAGCCTTGGTGGCATAGAGCTATTCCATGGGACCTACAGAGACCTTCTCTTTGAAACCATAAAGCTCCCTTCTCCTTACCTCTTTTGTAAGGAAAGGTATGGAAGGCTGTGCGATGAGTGCAAAGAGGAGCTCTTAAGTATTTTGGAAAATATCCTCAAAAGCAGGGATGATATTGTGGCCATAAGCCTTGAGGCTGGCATCCAGGCTGCCGCTGGCATGCTACCCTTCCCAAGGGGCTTTTTAAAGGGTGTGAGAGAGCTCACACAGAAGTATAAGGTGCTTATGATAGTGGATGAGGTGGCCACAGGCTTTGGAAGGACGGGCACCATGTTTTACTGTGAGCAGGAGGAAGTTAGCCCAGACTTTATGTGCCTTGGAAAAGGGATAACGGGAGGCTATCTTCCCCTTGCTGCCACACTCACAACGGATGAAGTCTTTAACGCCTTCTTGGGAGAGTTTGGAGAGCTAAAGCACTTTTATCATGGCCACACTTACACGGGCAACAACTTGGCCTGCGCTGTGGCCCTTGCCAACCTTGAAGTCTTTGAGGAAGAGAAGACCTTGGAGAAGCTAAAGCCCAAGATAGAACATCTTACAAAGAGGCTGGAGGAGTTTTGGGAGCTTGATCATGTGGGGGATGTACGCCAGCTTGGCTTTATGGTGGGCATAGAACTGGTAAAGGACAAAAGGACTGGAGAGAAGTTTCCATACGGTGAGAGGACTGGCTTTAAAGTGGCTTACAAGTGCAGAGAAAGGGGAGTTTTCCTTAGGCCCCTTGGCGATGTGATGGTCTTGATGATGCCCTTGGTGATAGACTTTGACCAGATGGACCATGTGATAGACACCCTAAAGTGGGCGATAGAGAGCCTCTAATCGCATGTCTTAAGGAGTTTTATCTCTCTACCATCTTCTAAGCTGAGGTGGGCCTGAAGGCTAGACCTTAGTATATATCCAAGGGCCACATGGCCCTTTGGGCTAACAGAGGTGATTATCCCCACCTTCTTTTCACCAGACTTTATCACCTGACCTTCTGAAAGTTCCTCTCCTTCAAAGAGGGCCAAAACCCTTGCTGGCCTTCCTCTGTAGTAGACTCTTGCTATGGCCTCTTGCCCTACATAACAGCCCTTTGTGAGGCTTATGGCATAATTCAAAAGACAAGCCTCAAGAGGAGAAAAGCCTTCCTTTAGTTCTTTGCCAAGCCTTGGCACCATCCTCAAAATCCTCTCATGTTCAAAATCCTCTTCTTTTATCTCTTCCTCTTCCTTTAAGTTGAGGTTTAAATTCTCTCCGATGATATCATAGCCTTCCTCCCTTAGCCTTATGTCGTTCCTCACCACAAGCACACCATCCATCTCTTTCACTTCCCCTTCTTTTAGCTCTACTCCAAAGCTGGAAAGGATAAAGTCTTTTGCGCCTTCACCAAAGATAAAAACATGGTCCATGTCTAATGCCTCAAAATATACTCTCATGGAGAGCTTTAGCCTGCTGAATTCTTCAAGCACAAAATCCTTGTCCAGCGGTGTATCAAGAAGGTAGCCATTTTCTAGCTTTAGCACATAAAACTCGCCTATGGGAAAGCCGTTTTGCCTTAGCCAAAGGTTGTATGTCATTGTATGGCTTGCCATGCCCTTTATATCGTTGCTAAGAAGGTTGTGCAAAAAGGCTGTGTGTTCTTCTGTCATGCCTTTTGGAAGTAGCTTTCCTTCCTTTCCATAGACTCTTATCTTGCTGTTTTTTAACCTAATCCAGTGCATATTTAAAGCTTACACAGAAAATTTTTAAAAAGGTATAACATTTGTCATACATTTTTGAAAAACTTTTAAAAGATTTAAACAAGGATGGCAAAAATGGATATAATTAGGTAAAAACCATCAGGAGGTATGAACATGGAAGTGAGGGAAGAAGTCCATCTGAAGGTTGAGGAGAAGTACAATCCTCCCAAACACATATTGGAGAGGGCATGGATAAAGGACTATGAAAGCCTCTATAAGGAATCTATTAGCGACAGGGAAGGCTTTTGGGCAAAGGTGGCGGAGGAGCTCCATTGGTTCAAAAAGTGGGACAAGGTCCTTGAGTGGAACTATCCTTATGCCAAATGGTTTGTAAACGGAAAGACCAACATAACATACAACTGCCTAGACAGGCATGTGAAAAATGGGAAGCGCAATAAAGTAGCATACATATTTGTGGATGAGGACAACAGGGAGAAAAAGATAACCTATGGAGAGCTCCTTGAGCTTGTAAATAGGATAGCCAACGGCCTCAAATCTCTTGGTGTAAAGAAGGGTGATAGGGTTTCCATATACATGCCCAATACCATAGAGGCCATAGCGTGCATGCTTGCATGCGCAAGAATAGGTGCCATACACAGCGTTGTCTTTGCAGGCTTTAGCGAAGGTGCTCTAAGACTTAGGATTGAGGACGCCAAGGCAAAGGTAGTAATTACCGCCAGCTATACCAAAAGAAGAGGCAAAAAGATAGACCTCTTTGCTACAGCACAGAGAGCCATAGACGGATTGAGCTTTGTAGAAAAGGTTATAGTATGGGACAGGGATGGAGATGTGCTCAACGGTTCTGGTGGTTTGTTTGTTAGCTTTGATGAGCTTGTCAAAAACAGCTCACCCGAGTGCGAGCCAACGGTTATGGATGCAGAGGACCCACTCTTTATCCTTTATACCTCTGGAACCACCGGCAAGCCCAAAGGAGTTCTTCACACCACCGGTGGATACATGGTCGGCACTTACTTTACTACCAAGATAACCTTTGACCTTCATGAGGATGATATATATTGGTGCACCGCCGATATTGGATGGATAACAGGCCACAGCTATATAGTCTATGGTCCTCTTGCCTGCGGTGCCACATCCCTTATCACAGAGGGTGCGCCAGACTTTCCAGATCCAGGAAGGTGGTGGAGCTACATAGAAAAGTATAGGGTAAATGTCTTCTATACTGCACCTACCGCCATTAGGATGTTTATGAGGTATGGGGAGCAGTGGCCAGCAAAGTACGACCTGTCTTCTTTAAGGATACTTGGCTCTGTAGGAGAGCCCATAAACCCAGAGGCCTGGCATTGGTACTATAAGCATATAGGAAGGGAGAAGTGCGTTATAGTGGACACTTGGTGGCAAACGGAAACGGGTATGCACATGATCACCACCATACCATCTTATCCAGCAAAGCCTGGAAAGGCAGGAAAGCCTTACTTTGGAGTGGAGGTAGCCGTAGTGGACAGCAGTGGAAAAGAGCTACCCCCTAACACTATAGGGAACCTTGTGATAAAAACGCCTTGGCCATCCATGCTTAGAACGTGTTGGGGAGAGCCAGAAAGGTACGAGAAGTATTGGAATACCATACCTGGATACTACTTTGCTGGAGACCTTGCAAGCTACGATGAGGAAGGCTACATAATGATACTAGGACGCGCCGACGATGTGCTTAATGTAGCAGGCCATAGAATAGGCACCATGGAGGTGGAGAGCGCCATAGTGGATCATCCTGCTGTGGCAGAAGCAGCAGTAATTGGAAAGCCACATGAGATAAAGGGAGAGTCTATTAAGGCCTTTGTGATACTCAAGAAAGGAGTGGAGCCTTCCGAGCATCTAAAGGAGGAGATAAAACAGCATGTGAGGCAGGTGCTTGGTGCTATAGCTGTGCCAGATGAGATTGAGTTTGTGGAGAAGCTTCCAAAGACAAGAAGTGGTAAGATAATGAGGAGGGTGCTAAAGGCTCAAGAGCTAGGGTTGCCCTTGGGAGACATATCAACCTTAGAGGATTAATCTTCCGGGGCTTGTGCCCCGCCCTCTACCTTTTCCATTCTACACTGGCCGTTGTATATGGCGCCCCTCTCTATAGCAAGTTCCTCTGTAGTTATATCTCCGTCAACCCTACTTCCCGCCTTCAGTTCTACCCTCTTTGCCCTTATGTTCCCCTCCACCCTTCCATAAACCACAACCTCCTCAAGGCTCACATTCCCTTTTATAACACCCTTTTCACCCACAATAAGACCACCCTTTCCTGAAACATTTCCCAATATCTGTCCATCTATCCTTGTAATACCATCGGACACAGTTATATTCCCTTCAAAGATACAGCCCAAACCTACAAGGGTTTTTATCTCCTGAGCTGAAAGCACAGCATCTTCTTTCCTCTTAAACATGGCTATTTCCAGCTTATATAGTCTAAAGGATTTTTTAGCCTTCCTTGATAGAGAACCTCATAGTGAAGGTGTGGTCCTGTGGACCTTCCCGTAGATCCCACCCTACCTATAACCTCTCCAGCTTTAACCCTTTGACCTTCCTTTACAGATATCTCCGAAAGATGGGCATATAGGGTGGTGTAGCCCGAGGGGTGGCTTATTATGACCGTTTTACCGTATTCACCAAGACTTCCCGCATATTCCACCGTACCGTCTGCTGTGGCAACCACAGGGCTTCCATAAGGAGCCTCAATATCTATACCCGAGTGAAATTCATAACCCCTTCCAAAGGGACTTTTCCTCCAGCCAACGTGTGATGTTATCCTTCCATAAACGGGATAACCCATTGGCACGCTTCTTATGGTAGAAAGCAAATACTGACTTCTCTGTTCTAAGAAGTTCAAATAGTAAACATCCTCCACACTTTTCTTGTAAGAGGCTCCACCTACAGCTATTTGTCTTTCTAGAACACCCCTCTTGGAAAGATGATCTTCTATGGCCAAAAGCTTACTTTCAATGCTTTTTAACCTTTGCCTCATCTGCTCTCTTTCCCTCTCCAATCTTTCTTTTTCTTCCAAGGCTTTAAGCCTTTCCATCCTTAGCCTCTCTCCTTCTGCCAAAACTTTACCCCTCTCATACGCAAGCTTTAGATTAAGAAGATAAGAGATGATGGACAAAAGGAGGAGGAAAAGGACCAAGAGAACTCCAAGCCTTAAATAGGATTTTCTTATCCTGATAGCCCTTGGAGGACTTCCCTCATGGTGGGCTATTATGATGGTTACATAATCCTTCACCCTTTGCCCTCCAAAGGGGTTTAGTTTATTATAACACTGTAAAAAATCATATTGAATTATTCAGAAGAAGACCAATATTAATAACATCTCAAGCCCATAGAAGGAGGTAGAGCATGCTGAGAGCTGAATGGGTGGAAAGTAGGAAACGCTTTAAAAATAAGACCCAGATGCATCTTGCCAGACAAGGCATAATCACAGAGGAGATGAGATATGTGGCCAAAAGGGAAGGCCTTCATCCGGAGTTTGTAAGGCAAGAGGTGGCAAGGGGAAGGATGATCATACCCGCCAACATAAACCACCTGCACCTTGAGCCTATGTGCATTGGTATAAACTCAAGGGTAAAGGTCAATGCAAACATAGGAAACTCCGGGCTTGCAAGCGATATACCAACGGAAGTAGAGAAGGCAAAGGTGGCCATAAAGTATGGTGCGGACACCATAATGGACCTCTCTACAGGAGAGGCCATAAAGGAGACAAGGGAGGCAATTATAAAGGTCAGCACGGTGCCCGTTGGAACGGTGCCCATATATGAGGCTTTCAAGAGGGCAAAGGGTGATGTAAAGAAGATGACCGTGGATCTCATACTGGACGTGATAGAAGAACAGGCTCAGCAGGGCGTCTCTTACATGACCATACACGCTGGCGTTTTAAGAGAGTTCCTTCCCCTTGTACAGCACAGGGTCATGGGTATAGTCTCACGCGGCGGTGCCATAATAGCCCAGTGGATGATAGAACATGGAAAACAAAACCCTCTTTATGAACACTTTGACAAGATATGTGAGATATTCAAAAAGTACGATGTTAGCTTTTCCCTTGGAGATGGCCTAAGGCCCGGAGCCATTGCAGATGCTTCCGACGAGGCCCAGCTTGCAGAGCTAAAGGTTTTGGGAGAGCTGACAGAGAAGGCTTGGAGGCATGATGTGCAGGTGATGGTGGAAGGACCGGGTCATGTGCCCATGGATCAGATAGAGTTCAACATAAAGCTACAGCAAAAGATATGCCATGAGGCCCCCTTCTATGTTCTTGGACCACTTGTCATAGACGTGGCACCCGGCTATGACCATATAGCCTCCGCCATAGGTGCTGCCATGGCAGGTTGGTATGGCGCTGCTATGCTATGCTATGTGACACCCAAAGAACACCTAGGCCTTCCAAACATAGAGGATGTAAAGCAAGGAGTGATAGCCTACAAGATAGCAGCCCATGCGGCCGATGTGGCCAAAAACTGGCCCGGTGCAAGGGACTGGGACCTTGAGATGTCAAAGGCTCGCTTTGCCTTTGATTGGAAGAGGCAGTTTGAGCTAGCCATTGACCCAGAGACGGCAAGGGCATACCACGATGAAACCCTCCCGCAAGAGGGCTACAAGAGCGCCAAGTTCTGCTCCATGTGTGGTCCCGAATTCTGCGCCTACAAGATCTCTCAAAACGTCTCCTCCAAGATGGAGGAGGTATTACACCTTGACAACTGGATAGCACCATAAACTTCCCTCTGGGGGCCCTGCCCCCATTTTAACCAAATCTTAACCAAAGCTTAAAGAAATCTTAACCTTTCCCTCCTATCCTTATTTCCATGAGCTTGTTCCTTTTGGAGCTTCATGACGTTAGCCCTCACTACAGGAAGGAGTTTTTAAAAGCCCTAGACCTTCTGGAGGAGGTGGGCATAGAAAAGTTCTCCCTTTTGGTGGTGCCCTACTTTTGGGAGATGGCCCCCTTAGGTGAGGATAAGGATTTTGTCTCATTTATAAAGAGCCTGCCCGCAGAGGTGGTGCTTCACGGCTATACACACAAGGGAAGAAAAAGGTTTAAGGATCTTCTTTGGACCGATGGGGAGGGAGAGTTTGGGGGGCTTGATCTGATAAGCACCTATGAAAAGGTATATTTAGCCCTTGAGCTTATGGACTATTTGGGTCTAAAGACAGAGTTCTTTGTCCCTCCCGCATGGATAGGAAATCCTTACCTTGAGGATGTGCTGTATTCTTTGGGCTTTAGAGCTGTGGCCTACAGATGGTATATAAAGGATCTTGGCACAGAAAAGATTATAAAGTCGCCTGTGCTCAGCTTTAGCAACAGATACCTTTTCTCTTGGCTGAGCATAAAGCTTTTGCCAGAGCTTGAAAAGCTATACAAAAGGCACAAGATCTTGAGGCTTGCCATACATATGGCAGACCTAAGGGATGAAAGAAAGACACTCCTTTGGAGGGAAATACTTGGAAGGATAAAAGAAAGAAGGAGGTGTGTAAGCTATGGAGAGCTTTTTGGCAAAGGCGGACCTTCACCTTCATTCAAAGGCCTCCAACCTGCCGGGAGGGTGGTTTAGTAGGCTAATAGGCTGTCCTGAGAGCTTTACAGAACCCATGGAGATATACAGAAGGCTAAAGGAAAGGGGCATGAGCTTTATAACCATAACGGACCACAACACCATTGAGGGAGTGCTGGAGATAGCCCACCTTCCCGAGGTCTTTATAAGCTGTGAATACACGGTGGAGTTTCCAGAGGACAAAAGGAAGGTGCATGTACTTGTCTATGGCCTGAGTGAAAAGGACCACCAAGAGCTTACAAGATTAAGGGAAAACATCTTTGACTTTGTGAGATACCTAAAAGAGAGAAGGCTTGCCCACTCCCTTGCCCACCCACTATACTCTGTGGAGAGGTCCAAGGTGGATAAAGACTTTGTAGAAAAGCTTGTTCTACTTTTTGACAACTGGGAGGTGATAAACGGCACAAGGGGGAAGGATGTGAGGCAGATAGAGGAGGCTATAGCGAGGGCCTATGATGGATGGGACAAGATTTATAGGTTGGCCGAAAGGCACAGAATAGAGCCTCAAAGGACAAGGGAGAGGATAAGCTTTACCGCCGGGTCTGACGACCATGGTGGTATAGACATAGGGAGAACATGGACTGCAGTGGAAGGAGCAAAAAGCAAGGAAGAGTTTTTGAGGGGCCTGTGGGAAGGGAGGACAAAGGTGGGGACAGAAGACCTTGGAGAACACAGGCTTTTGAACATGATAGGAAGGGTAGGCTATGACTTTCTAAAAGCTAAAAACTACATTCCTTCCGAGATAAGGCCAATAACGGATTACATCTTTATGCACTCCGATAGTCCTACCATTGGCTTTCTCATAAGGAGTTTTTTGGGTATAAAGGGGGAAAGAAGCCGTATGTTAAAGGAGATTTTAAGGGTATTGCCCTCCTTCGCCCTAGAAAGGTTTATAAAGAGCCCCTCACCGCAAACCTTTGGGGAGCTAGGCCTGTCCCTCATGGCTCATGGCCTCCCCGCCTTTTTAAAGTATGCCCAAAAAAGAGAAGAAGAGAAGATAAAAGAGCTTGGAAAGGAGTTTGGAATCGCAAAAACAAAGCCACCAAAGGTGGCATACATAACAGATACCTACCACCACATAAACGGCGTTGCAAGAAGCGCTAAGCTCATAAGACAGATAGCCATGGAGGAAGACCTACCCTTTACAGTCCTTGTATCCAGCTCAGACGTAAGGGAAGAAGAGGGCCTCATAAACCTAAGGCCTATGGTGGAGATTCCCACACCCTTCTATGAGGAGCTTAAGATGGGCCTTCCCAACTTCCTTGACCTTTTGGACCTCTTAGAAAGAGAAGGCTTTACGCAGGTTCATATAGCTACGCCAGGGCCTTTGGGCCTTTTGGGCCTTTTGGCAGGAAAGCTCTTGGGCCTTAGAATAACCTTTGCCTTCCACACAGACATACCCACCTACGCAAGGACCTATACGGGAGATCCAGACTTGGAGGAGATCCTCTGGAAGGCCTTTGTGTTTATAGGAAAGATATCCCATAAGTTCTTTGTGCCTTCTGAATACTACAGGAAGGTGTTTGTAAACAGGGGGCTGAGCTATGGGAAGATTAGCCTCTTTAGGAGGGGTGTGGACACAGACCTCTTCTCACCAGAAAAAAGGGAAGAGGGCTTTTGGGCAAGGAGGCTTGGCATAAAGAAACATCAAAGGGTCATACTCTATGTGGGGAGGGTTTCAAAGGAAAAGGGCCTGGACACATTTTTGTATGTGGCAAGGTGCTTCCCGGAGGATGTCTTTGTGATAGTGGGTGATGGCCCATACAGAAGGGAGATAGAGGCCAAAAGGCCAAAAAATGTACATCTTACCGGCTATATGGTGGGTGAAGAGCTTGCAAAGGCTTATGCCAGCTCCGATGTCTTTCTCTTCCCTTCCGAGACGGAGACCTACGGACAGGTGGTGCTTGAAGCCATGGCAAGCGGTCTTCCTGTTATAGTTAGCTCTAAAGGTGCTTCCCATGAGCATGTGCAAGAGGGTGTAAACGGCCTTATAGCCACAAGGCCGGAAGAGTATGTGGAAGCTCTATCTTTGCTCCTTTCTAACGAAAGCCTAAGAAGAAGCATGGCCCAAGAGGCCCTATACAGCGCCAGAAGGCTTGATCTGAGAAAAAGCTATATAGATTACATGCTTGCTATAGCAGGCCTTGGGAGGCTTGTGTATGAAGCTGGTTGATATAACACCCTATTTTCATAGCAAAAGCGGTGGCATAAAAAGGTACCTTTTGGAAAAGGCCAAGTTTTTACGGGATAAGGACATAGAACATGTGATCATAATACCTGGCAAGAAAAGGAGGGAATACTACATAGAGTCCTCCAAAGTATATGAACTTCCTTCCTTCCCCCTTCCCCTCACAGGAGGCTATAGGTTCTTTTCCTCTTTGAGCGAGATAAAAGAGATACTCAAAGAGGAAGGACCAGATGTGGTGGAGCTCGGCGGCACTTACCAGCCCATTCCCTTCTTAAAGTCGGAAGGCTACCTTCTTAGCGTCTTTTACCACTCGGATGTAAGGACAGATCTTTCCCTTCTTCCTGCGCCAGAAGGCCTAAAGAGGGCCTTTCTAGAGCATGTCATAAAGAGGAAGCTATCAAAGGCAGACCTCATCATCACCCCGTCAAAAAGACAAGAAGAATTCTTAAGAAGCTTTGGGCTAGAGAAGGTCTTTACAATAAACTTGGGTGTGGACACAAACATCTTTAACCCAAACAAAAGGGACCCTTACTTTGAAAAGGCCCTTGGCATAAAAGAAGACAAGTTCAAAATAGTCTATGTGGGAAGACTCTCTCCAGACAAGAATATAGGCCTTTTGCTTGAAGTTTTCCAACATCTTGACCCCACTCTCTTCCATCTTGTAGTGGTAGGAGACGGACCCCTAAGAAAGAGGGTAGAAAGGCTCTCTAAAAAGCTTCCAAACCTCACCTACTTAGGTTATATAAGCGATGAGGAGGAGCTTGCCAAGATTTATGCCAGCTGTGATATATTCCTTAGCGCCTCTTTTGGAGAGACCTACGGTCTTTCCTTCCTTGAGGCACAAGCCTGCGGATGTCTCCTTGTGGCTTTTGATATGGACCTTGAGACACAACCCTTTAAGGAGTTTTTGGCAAAGGAAAAAAGCCCAGAGGCTCTTTACGATGCCATTGTAAGGGCCTGCCAATCTTTGAACCTTAGCCTCAAAGAAAGGATAAGATCTTACATAGCGGAAAACTTCTCTTGGAAGGCTACCTTTGAAAGGCTCCTTAGCCTGTATGAGACTGCCCTTAACCAAATCTTAACAATTTCTACTTAAACTTTTTTCTATGAGGGAGAGGATTGATCTGCTTTTGGAGAAGATTGAGAGGGAGAAAAGGTCCTACAGCAAGCTTCTCAAAAAGGGTGAAAAGGTAAGAAAAAGGGAGAGGGACACCTTTTTGACGGAAAAGGACAGGACCATCCTTATAGAATCCTTTGTGGTCGGTGGCCTTATAGAAAACCTGATAACAAAGGCTATAAACAAGCTCTTCTAAGCCAACCTCTCAATCAGGCTCAAAACCCTCTTATAGTCTCCGTATACCCTCACCCTACCCTCAAAGATGTATCTAAGCACCCTTGAAGGCTTTTCAACGATCCTCATAAGGTCTCTATAGCTCAAAATTATTCTGTCTTCCACCTGCGGTGGCTTTGGAGTGTGGCTTATACCCTCTTGGCTTATAAGGAAGTGCTCCATCTGTCCGTTGGGAAGCTCTACCGTTAGAAGTATGGGGCTCTTTAACTCTCTTAGGGCTTGTCCATGCTCTTCTTGTAGGTGGTGTGCCAACAGCTTTAGCTCTCTAAGGTAGTCTTCAGTATTCGCTTTCAATGCGTATGATCCTCTCATCCCTTGATAGCCTCCCTATTATGTCCTCAAGCACCTCAAAGGCCTTCTCCTCTGTGGAATAGATGCCAAGGACGGCGGGAAGGAGAGGCTGGCTCATGTAGGCCACCACCTTATAAACCAGCCTCTTTTTCCCTTCCACTTCTATCTTTGCCTCTTCCACCGAAAGGGATATAAGATGAAGGGCATTAAGATACCTTCCGCTCCTTGTCCTCAAAAAGTTCATGCCTCTTCCTTCTTTTCCTCTTCCTTTAGGGCCTTTTTGGCACCCTCTACTGCACCTTCCACCGAGTATCTGATTACCCTCAGGGCCTTCTCTCCTATCTCCGCCGTGGTCTTTACTATCTCCTTGCTAACCTCCATTACCTTGGATAGGGCTTCTGCTGGCAATTCTTTTAGGCTTTTCTCCTCGGCCATTCCAAGCTTTTTCTTTAGCTCTTCCAGCTCTGCCTTGATCTTTTCAAGCTCTTGGGCCAAATCCTTCTTTTCTTCCATGGCTTTCACCTCCCTTTGATTGAATATAATCCTAAAAGCAAAGTAGCACCGTTGTTTATAAGGGTTGAGACCGATGGGCCAATAAGCCCAAGGGCAGAACCCAAAAGGCCAGCAGTGTTTATAAGGTTGTTCAGTCTATAGACTCTTTTAAGCCTTTCCATAGTCTCTTGGGCTATATCCACCATATCCAGTAGGTGCCAAAGGCTATCTCCTATAACAATGTCTGCCACCTCTATGGCTATGTCTGTGCCACTCCTTAGAGATATACCCACGTCTGCAGAGGTCAAAGCGGGAGAATCGTTCACACCATCACCCACAAAGGCCACAACGCTGCCTTGACTTTTAAGCTTCTCCACCACCTTTGCCTTCTCCGCAGGAAAGACCCTTGCATAAAACTCCTCTATGCCCAGCTCCCTTGCAATGTAGCTTGCAATGCCTTCGTTGTCTCCAGTGCAAAGCACCACCCTTTTACCCCTCCTTTTTAGCTCAGCCACCACATCCTTTGCCTCTTCTCTAAGAGGGTCCCTAAAGGTAAGAAGGCCCACTATCCTTTTGTCTTTTACAAGGTATAGAACGGACTTTGCCTCCGAGTGGAACTTATCTACAAGGCCTTTTATCTCTTGGCTTATCCTTATCCTTTTGCTCTGCATAAAGCGAGTGCTTCCAAGCATAAACTTCTGTCCCTCAATTTCTCCCTCAATTCCAAGGCCTATGTGGTATTTGGAGTTTTCCCTTGGCAAAAGTCTGAGGCCCCTTTCCTCCGCCAGCCTAACTATGGCCCTTGCCACAGGGTGGGTGATCCTTTGCTCCAAAGAGGCAGAGTAAAGAAGCACCTACTCTTCCGACATTTCTAATCCTACCACATCCTCCACCTTGGGATGGCCCACCGTTAGGGTACCCGTCTTGTCCATCACAAAGGTATCCACCTTTGAAAGGATTTCTAGCTTTCCACCGCTCTTTATGAGTATGCCATGGGTTGAGGCCTTGGCTATTCCAGACAGCACGTTTAGAGGGGTGGTAAGGTGTATGCCCGTGTGGTAGTCTATTATAAGGGTGGAGGTAAGCCTTCCTATGTTTCCGCTAAGTGTGTAAGACAAGAGGCCCACTCCTATGGTGGGCAATACCATCCTGTTTGCCCACTCTTCCGCCATCCTTTGCACCCTTATGGGTTCTTTTATGCTCTCTTCTACAATCTTTGCGATCTTTGCCACAACCGTGTTTTCTCCCACCTCTTCCACTCTTACATAGAGCTTTCCATCCTCCACAAAGGTGCCCGCATAGACCTTGTCTCCCACCTTTTTATGCACAGGATTTGACTCTCCCGTGAGGCTTGCCTGATTTACCAAGGCATCGCCCTCTTCCACCACGCCGTCCACCGGTATCTTTTCACCCGCATACACTACAATAAGCTCTCCCTTTTTTAGGTCCAGGGCCTTCACCCTTATGGCTTGGCCGTTGCCCACCACAAGCCATGCCATATCCTCCTTGTAAGAGAAAAGCCTTTCAATCTTTTCATAGGCCTTTCTTTCTACCCTTTCGGAAAGGTAGTCTCCAAGAGCAAGCAAGAAGACCATAGTATGAGCAGAGAGGGGACTTCCCGTAAGGCTTGCCAACACTATGGCAGAAGAGTCAAGGAAATGGACATCAAGCCTTCTTTCTCTTAGAGAACTTAAAGCCTTGTCAAAGATGGGCTTGGAAAGAAGTAAGGTCATGCCGGCCAGCAATGGGTTTGGAAGGATGCTTCTAAAAAGGTAAGGGATAAAGCCAAAAGAGGTAAGCACAAGCCACCTTAAAGCTCCCTTTTCTTCCTTTTGCACCTTTGGCTTTTCCCTTGAGAGGTCCTCAAGGAACATATCCCTTGGCGTGTTTTCTATGTGGTTTAAAAACTCTATTAGGTCAAAGCTGTCTGGGTCATACTCAAGGGTGAGCCTTCCCGATGCTTTGGAGTATTTTACCCTCTTTACTCCGCCAAACCTTGAAAAGTAGGACCTTAGAGTTTCTTCCGGATGGTGAAGGTATTGGAAAAGGTAAGAAGTTAGCCTTATCCTTCCCGGCGATAGCCTCTCTATCTTGTAGCTCATTGTCCTTCCGTCTTTTCTTCCTTTAGCTTTAGCTCAAGGGCCTTTACCATGGCTTCAATCTCTCTTTGAGTCTCCTCAAGCCTCTTCCTTTCCCTTGCCCTGTCAAGCATATAAAGGGCAAGCACTCCAAGGCCAAAGCCAAGGGCAAAGCTAAAAGGACCAGAACATACCATCCTACCAAGTATGGACCCTATTTGGTTCATCCTTTCACCTCCTTACAGTCTTTCCTTTATTCTTTGCAATATCTCCTGCTGTTTTTGAAGTATCTCCAGCTTTTTCTCCACCTCAAGCCTGTAGAGGTGCTTGGCCTCTGAAACCACATCCTCCCAAAACTCCTTACCCTCCTCCAGATTTCCTGTGAGCCACTGCTGGAAGGCTATAACTTCCTTGGTAGCAGATACAAGTAGTGGCCTTGCATCCTTCATTACCTTGCTGAGGACCACAAGGCCCGCAAGGGCACCAAAGCCGTATAGCATCATGTTGGTGGAGAGGCATCCACCTATGGTAGTAGGAAGGCTAAAATTTAGCATCACCTTTACCTCCTTATAGCTTGGTTTTCAAATAAGGGACCAAAAGCATACTGCAAAGAGCAAAGGAGATAAGGCCCGCACCCCAGCCAAGGAAGGCAAGGCTCACAACAAGCTTTACTCCAGGATGTTTTAGAAGATGCTGAAGGTAGAAGTGTATATCTTCCTTCTCCAGCCTTTGAACCGGTTTGTACTTTATGTTCTCAACAAGGTAGTGGAAAAAGCTTCCTTCCTTGAACCTTACAAGGAGGGTCCTCGTGTTCTCTTTGTATTCTACCCCCAAAACCCCCTCCATCCCGCCCATGCCACGCAAGAAAAGGTCCTTCTCCTCCACGCTTGAAAAATAGAGCCTCGCTTCACCCTTTCTCAGAGATACATACTCAATCATCGGCAAACATTTTAGCAAGCTATTGTTAAGATTTGGTTAAGAAGAGTTGTGTTATAATTACTTAACCTGTGAAGCCATGCCAACGCTCTTTAGAAAGATAAAGGAGATAAGGAACTACATAAGGTCTGTCAAGTGTGAAAATAAGCATACTATAGGCTTTGTGCCCACCATGGGCTATCTGCACGAAGGCCACAGAGAACTGATAAAAAGGTCAAAGATTCAAAATGATATTACCATTGTGAGTATATACGTAAATCCACTTCAGTTCGGTGAAGGTGAAGACTTTGATAGATACCCAAGGGACCTAGAAAGGGACATGAGCATATGCGAAGAAGAAGGCGTAGATGTGGTCTTTGCACCCCTTGACGAGGAGATGTACCCAGAAAAGCCCCTCATAAACATAGAGATAAAAGGCCTCACAGACATACTGGAGGGAAAGTTTAGACCGGGACACTTTAACGGCGTTTGCACAGTAGTTCTTAAGCTCTTCAACATAATACAGCCAGACAGGGCCTACTTTGGTGAAAAGGACTACCAACAGCTAAAGGTAGTAGAAAGGCTTGTAAAGGACCTTAGCATCCCCGTAGAGATAGTGCCAGTGCCTACGGTAAGAGACAAGGATGGCCTTGCCCTTAGCTCAAGGAATACATACCTAAGGCCAGAGGAAAGAGAATCTGCCCTCTCTCTATATAGGTCCTTTTTGCTTGCGGAAAAGCTCCTTAGAAACGGAAACAAGGATGCCCAGACTCTTAAGGAAGCTATCAGAGAGTTTATAACAAGGCATCCACATGTGAGAAAGATTGATTATGTGGAGATAACCGATGAGAATCTTAGGCCCGTGCAAGAGGTGAAGGAAGGTGATAGAATACTCCTTGCAGTGTGGGTTGGGAACACAAGGCTCATAGACAACTGGAGGATAGGAGATGCAGAACTTTGAAGGCCTTTTAAAGGCGGAAGGTTTTAGCTTTGGTATAGTTGCCAGCAGGTTCAACCACCTTCTTGTAGACAGGCTAATAGAGGGTGCCATAGATTGCCTTGTAAGACATGGAGCTTCAAAGGAGAACATCTATCTTGTAAGAGTGCCGGGATCTTGGGAGCTTCCTCTTGCGGTAAAGGAGCTCATAAACAGAAGAAAGGTGGACGGAGTGGTGGCCCTTGGCGTTCTCATAAGAGGGCAAACCCCCCACTTTGATTACATAGCCAGTGAGGTGGCAAAGGGTTTGGCCTTGGTAAGCTTGGAGACGGGCAAACCGGTTAGCTTTGGAGTCATAACGGCAGACACCCTTGAACAAGCCATAGAGAGGGCTGGAACAAAGCAAGGAAACAAGGGCTGGGAAGCAGCCCTTTCTGTTATTGAAATGGTAAATCTTTTGAGAAGCCTTTAATGATATACAAACCTCAGGCAAGGAAGGACGCTTTTTTAGTCCTATATCAGTGGGACATGAAAGGAGAGCCTTTAGAATCCCTTGTAGAGGAATACATAGCTTTAAACCGTATAACTCTGCAGGACAGAAGAAGGTACATGAGAAAGCTGGTAAGAACCTATATGGAAAACTCGGTAGAAATAGACAAGCTGATTGCAGAGCTTTCAGAAAAATGGGACATAGACAGGGTGGGCTTTATAGAGAGAAATATACTTAGAATAGCCTTAGCGGAACTATTATACATATCTTCCAAAAATCACAAACTTATCGTTTCTGATTATGTAAAACTTGCTCAAAAGTACGCTGGCAAAAGCTGTGCAAAATTTGTAAATGGAATACTTGGAAGGGTATTAAGAGATAAGTTAGGCATTCAAGATTAGGTCTTTTCTTCCTCTTTTACCTCTTGGCCTTTCACCTCCTTTACCTTCTCCTCTTCTCCAGAGAGAGCTTTCTTGAAGTTCCTTATGCCCTCGCCCAAAGCCTTACCTACTTCTGGAAGTCTGCTTGCACCAAATATAAGCAGGACTATAAGCAGAATTATGAGTATTTCAGTAAAGGAAAAATGGGGTATCATGCCTGCTCCTTTTTCTCTACCTTCTTTTCCTCCTCTTCTCCAGAGAGGGCCTTTTTGAAGTTCCTTATACCCTCACCAAGGCCTCTGCCAAATTCTGGAAGCTTGTTTGCTCCAAAGATTATAAGCACCACCAGAAGTATAAGCACCAATTGCCAAGGCAATGGGAAATGCATGTTCCACCTCCTTGTAATAAATTATAGCCCGCTCCCTTGACACAGGCAAGGCTTTGGACTATGATTATAAATGAGCAAGTAAGGAAAGGGAGGGTTTTTTCCACCTTTCTTGACTTGCTCCGCAACAACTTTTAGGAGGTATGGTTCCATGCTTTTCACAGGCACAGTAAAATGGTTTAGCAAGGAAAAGGGTTATGGTTTTATAACCCGCGATGACAATCAGGGAGATGTGTTCGTTCATTACTCCGCCATACAGCAAAAGGGCTTCAAAACGCTTAAACAGGGACAGAGGGTTCAGTTTGAGATAGAGGAGGATGTAAAAGGACCAAGGGCAAAGAACGTAAAGGTGATTTCCTAGGCGCTGGCCCCCAAGGGGGCTATAATTAATCTTTATGCGCCTTTATGACATCTATAAGGGTAAGGACTATCATATAGTTCCTACTTTAGAGAGGATAGAAAGGGCTGTAGACTACCTTGGCATAAGGCCCTCTTACGTATCCATTCAGGTGGGTGGCACCAACGGGAAGGGTTCTACCTGCGCTTTCATAAACAGCTTGCTTGAGCACCATGGCTACAAGGTGGGCTGGTTTATCTCTCCCCATCTTTTTGACGAAAGGGAAAGGTGGAGGATAAACGGCCAGAAGATAAAAGAAGAAAGGTTAAGTGGGCTGATTGAGGATCTAAAGGAAATATTTGGAAGGTTTGAGCTTACCTACTTTGAGGCATGCACCCTTTTGGCCCTAAAGTACTTTGAAGAGGAAGGTGTTGATTTTGCGGTCTTTGAAGTAGGCATGGGTGGAAGGTGGGATGCCACAAAGGTATGCATGCCAGAGGTATGTGTAATTACCAACATACAAAGGGACCATACAAAATGGCTGGGAGCGGACTGTGAAAGTAGGGCTGTGGAAAAGCTAGGAATATACAGAAGGGGAAAGCCCTTGGTCCTTGGAAGCATGAGATACCCGCTCTATCCTAAGGCCTTAGAACTCTGTCAAGAGGAGGACCTTTATGTGGCTGGCATTGACTTTTTCTGCTATGGAAAGGTGGAAGGGCTAAGCACCTTTATGGAGTTCTACAAAGATGATTCTATGGAGATAAGAAATGTGGAGCTTGGCCTTTGGGGAAGGTATCAGGTGGACAATGCCAGCCTCGCCCTAAAGGCTACAGGCCTTTTGATAAAGCTTGAGGAAGGAAAGGTGAGGGAAGCCTTGAAGAACACAAGGTGGGAGGGGAGGATGGAGATAGTAAGAAGGAGGCCTCTTCTTGTGTTGGATGGGGCCCACAACCCTGATGGTGTGGCAAGGGTTGTAAAGGAGGTAAAAAGACACCTCGGAGGGCTCACACCTATCTTCACAGCCCTCAAGGACAAGGAATGGGACCTATCTTTAAAATACCTCAGAGAGCTCTCCGACAAGCTATACCTCGTGCCTATAAGACATCACAGGATGGAGGACATGCAAAAGGTCTATCTGAAGGCTAAGGAATTGGGCTTTAAAGAGGTTTATCTTCTTGAAGGCTCTGAAGAGGTTTTTCAGATCCAAGAGGATGTCATAGTCCTTGGGTCCTTGTATTTAGTGGGAGAAGTAAAAGAGGTGCTTGAAAGGACAAGGGCCCATGAAGGTTAAGTTTGTGGGAAGCTTTAAAAGAGATTTCCCAAAGGATGAAAAGAGACATGTGGTCTTTGCGGGAAGGTCCAACGTGGGCAAATCTTCCCTCATCAACATGGTGGTAGGGCAAGATATAGCAAGGGTCAGCAAGGAGCCCGGAAGGACAAGGAGCATCAACTTCTTTCTCCTTGAGGATCATGACATCTACCTTGTGGACCTTCCGGGCTATGGCTTTGCAAAGGTCTCTAAGGCGGAAAGGGAAGAGTGGCGTGCTATGATAGAGGATTACTTTAGCAGCTGTTGGGAGAATATAAGGGTTGTATTTTTACTCATAGACAGCCTTGTTGGCCCCACAGAGCTTGATGTGCAGGCTATAGAATGGTTTGAAAGCCTAAAACTCCCTTACCTTCTTGTCTTGACAAAATGTGACAAGGCATCTCAAAAGGAAATACAGCAAACCATAAAAAGGCTAAAGGAAGTCTCTTCCGCCAACATCATACAGACCTCTTCCAAGGAAGGAAGGGGGAAGAAGGAGCTTTTAAAGTATGTTATCGGTTAAAGCACCCCAAAGTGAGCTAGTGTGCAAAACGAAGGAGGTGCTAAGGAAATACTCCCTCAACACTGTGTGCGAAGAGTCTCTGTGCCCAAACATGGCCGAGTGCTTCTCTAACGGAACGGCCACCTTTTTAATACTTGGGAAGGTGTGCACAAGGGCCTGTAAATACTGCCATGTGGCCACAGGAAAGCCAGCGCCACCGGACCCATCTGAACCCATAAGGCTATACTATGCCATTAGGGAGCTTGGGCTAAGGTATGTGGTTTTAACTTCCGTAGACAGGGATGATCTGCCCGATTATGGCTCAAGGCACTTTAGTAGATGTGTGCAGTTTTTAAAGTCAAGGGACAAAGAGCTAAAGGTGGAGGTGCTAACACCAGACTTTCAAGGCTCAGAGAAAGCCCTTGAAAATATAGTAAGCTCTTGCCCCGATGTGCTTTCCCACAACATAGAGACGGTAGAAAGGCTTTTTTCAAAGGTGAGTCCTCAGGGAGACTACAGAAGAAGCTTAAAAGTCTTGGAGTTCTACTCTAAAAGTGGTGTGGCGCCCGTAAAGTCTGGCCTTATGCTGGGCTTTGGCGAAAGCTGGGAGGATATTATCAAGACTATGGAGGACCTAAGGAAGGTAGGTGTTTCCATGCTTGTCATAGGCCAATACCTTAGGCCAAGCCCAAGACACTATCCTGTGGTAAAAATCTATTCAAAGGAGGACTTTGAAAGGCTAAAAGAGATAGCCCTTTCTATGGGCTTTGAGAGTGTGCTTTCCGAGCCCTTGGCTAGGTCTTCCTATCATGCGGATAGGATGGTTTATAATTTGTAATTATGGGTATAAGAGTAGGCATAAACGGCTTTGGCAGGATAGGAAGGTCTTTTTTGAGAGCTTGCTATGGCTATGAAGACATTGAGATAGTGGCCATAAACGACCTTACAGATACGCGCACATTGGCACACCTTCTAAAGTATGACTCTGTGCATGGAAGGTTTAAGGGTAGGGTGGAGGCAAAGGATTCTAGCCTTTTGGTGGATGGGAAGGAGATAAAAGTATTTTCCGTAAAGGGCCCTGCGGAGATACCATGGGGGGATGTGGGGGTAGATTTGGTTATAGAATCTACTGGGGCCTTTACAAGCAGGGATAAGGCAGAGCTCCACCTTAGGGATACGGTAAAAAGGGTCATCATCTCCGCACCGGCCAAGAATCCAGACATTACTATAGTTTTGGGTGTGAACGAAAACATGTATGATCCTGAAAAGCACAGAATAATATCCAATGCATCCTGCACTACCAACTGTTTAGCTCCAGTCCTCAAGGTGCTTCATGAGAAATTTGGTGTAAAGAAGGGCTACATGGTTACTGTGCATGCCTACACCAACGACCAAAGGGTCTTGGACCTTCCCCATAAGGATCTGAGGCGTGCAAGGGCTTCTGGGATAAACATAATACCTACTACCACGGGTGCTGCAAAGGCTATAGGTGAGGTGATACCAGAGCTCAAGGGAAGGCTTGACGGCACAGCAAGGCGTGTGCCTGTGGCCGATGGATCGCTGATTGATCTGACCGTTGTTGTAGAAAGGCCACCCTCTTCTGTGGAGGAGGTCAATCAGGCCTTTAAAGAGGCCTCTGAGACCTACCTCAAAGGCATACTTGAATACACAGAAGACCCTATAGTCTCCCAAGACATAGTGGGAAATCCCCACTCTGCCATCTTTGACGCTGGCCTGACCCAAGTGATTGAGGACCTTGTGCACGTGGGTGCTTGGTATGATAACGAATGGGGCTACTCTTGCAGGCTAAGGGATCTTGTTTTGTTCATTCTGGAAAGGGAGCCAATCTATAAAGCTTGAAATATAATTATTTATTAGATACGGGGTGTAGCTCAGGTGGCAGAGCGTTGGCTTTGGGAGCCAAAGGTCGCAGGTTCAAGTCCTGCCACCCCGAGGGCCCGTAGCTCAGCTGGACAGAGCAAGGGATTTCTAATCCCTAGGTCGGGGGTTCGAGTCCCTCCGGGCCCGTTTTTTTTTATACACGGATGGGGCTTTAGCTCCAAGGTCTTAAAGGGTGTGCCCTCTTTAGACCTTCCCTTTCATGGCAAAAGCATCCTTGAATACAGAGGCCTTTGGAGCCTATCAAGAGACTTAGCCCTAAGGGTAAGAGAAGGAGCTGTTCTTATAGGCTGGTCGCTGGGTGCAAGCCTTGCTCTTATGATGGCCTATCTTTTCCCAGAGAGGTTTAGAGGATTGGTGCTTATTGGAGCATCAGCCTGTTTTGGCTGTGATTGGCCTTCAAAGAATCTCAGGGCCTTCCTTCTAAGGCTTGAGAAGGAAGGAGAGAATTTTGTAAGGGAGTTTAGACAGATGGCCTATCCTAAAGCCTTTGAGGATGGGCTTCATATGGAGGGGGCCAAAAGGATGTTAAAAGACTATATGTCTCTGGATATAAGAGGTATAGTTCCTCATATAAGACAGCCTGTTGTCCTCCTGCATGGCCTTATGGATCCTATAGTTCCACTTTCTTCCGCCTATACACTTCACAACCTTTTAAAAAGGTCTAAATTAATAATCTTCCCAGGAGGGCATTTTCCAAGGCATGAAGGTCTTATCTTTAAGGTTCTCAAAGGCATGCAACACCTATGAAGCCTGGGCCTTGCCCCAAAGGTATACTGCCGAAAGGCTAAAAGAATTGGAGAACATAGAAGGGTGGGTTTTGGACCTTGGATGTGGCACAGGCTTTGCAAGCAGTGGTATAGATAAGGTAATAGGTGTGGATATAGCCTTAGGTATGGCAAGGGTCTATAAGGAGCGCTTTGATAGGGTGGTTTTAGGAGATGTCCAGGCTTTGCCCTTTAAGGACAAAAGCTTTGACTTTGTCATAAGCAACTTTGCCCTTCATTGGACCGATTTGAATAAAAGCCTACATGAGGCCTTGCGCGTATGCAGAAAGATATTCCTGTGTGCCATGCCAGTGGAAGGTAGCCTTCCGCAGATGGGCTTTCCATTCCCAAAGATAGAAAGCGTGAAGAGCTTCATTGAAAGTAGATCTATTGTTAGACATTTCTTCGTTGAAGAAGTTCCTATACCTTTTCAAGGCTGGGATCTTATTAGGTTCTTTCACTACACAGGATCTTCTTATAATCCCCTTCTAAAAGATGGTATAATCTCAAAGAAGAGGATTGAAAGTATGATTAAGACAATTGACAGGCCTTTTTTCAAGGTCTTATTCTTTTCATGCGAGGTAAGGGGAAGATGAAGAGGAGGCTAAGGATGGGTTCAATAGTGCTTTCAATTTTGCTATTTTTCTCCCTATTGATATCCTGTAAAGCACAGCAAACTCAAGGGAAAACGGCCTCAAAGGTGGATACACCAACGGTAGCCTCCAATCTCCTTTCTCAGTTTGAGCAAGAGCTTACAGCCATAGTGGAAGCGGTCTCTCCTTCCGTGGTAACCATATTTGCCACACAGGAGGTAAGTGGTATAGATATGCCCTTTCCCTTCCCCTTCTCCGTACCACCTCAGGAGAGGAGGTCTTTAGGTTCGGGGGTCATAATATACCACAGGGATGGCAAGTTTTACATACTTACCAACAGCCATGTGGTGCAGAATGCAAAGGCCATAAGGGTTAGGTTTGATAAGCATACAGAAAAAAGGGCAAGGATAGTGGGCACAGACCCCAAAACGGATGTGGCCGTTATAGAGGTGGATGATAAGGACATTCCTAATCCACAAAGTAGGGTGGCAAAGCTTGGAGATTCTGATAAGCTGAAGGTGGGGCAGTTGGTTATAGCCATAGGAAATCCGTATGGCTTGGAGAGGACGGTCACAATAGGCGTCATATCCGCGCTAAAGAGGGCGATAGGTATCACCCAGTATGAGAGCTTTATACAGACGGATGCTGCCATAAACCCTGGCAACTCTGGAGGTCCTCTGGTGAACATAAGGGGTGAAGTCATAGGTATAAACACGGCCATCCTTGCAGAAGGGCAAGGCCTTGGCTTTGCCATTCCCATAAACCTGGCCAAATGGGTGGCGGATCAACTCATAGAAAAGGGTAGGGTAGTGAGGGGATGGTTGGGTGTGGTCATACAGGACGTTACACCGGAGATGGCGGAAAGCCTTGGTGTGAAAGAGGGTGTCATTATAGCGCAGATAGTGCCAGGGAGCCCAGCAGACAAGGTAGGCCTAAAAATAGGAGACATTGTGGTTGAGGCAGATGGGCAAAAGATAAGTGAGGTGAGAGAGCTTCAGTTTAAGATAATGAAGACTCAGCCTGGCAAGGAGGTCAATCTCAAAGTCATAAGGGAAGGGAAGGAGCTTAGCCTCAAAGTGAGAGTGGGTGAGATGCCAGAAGAAAGGCAGGTTGGAGAAGGAGAGAGGGATCAATCACAGCTAGGCCTTCTTCTTAGAAACCTATCTCCTGAGGAAGAAAGAAGGCTTGGTGTGAAAGGAGTATTGGTGGTGGGTGTAGCACCAGGTAGCCTTGCAGAACAGAGCGGTATAGTAGTTGGAGATATAATCTTAAGGGTGGGGAACAGACCAGTTGCTAGCGTGGATGAGTTTCAGACTACCATAGATGCCCTAAGGCGTGCTGGCAAAGACAATGCCTTACTTCTTATCAGAAGAAGAGGGACAAATCTATTTATAGTTCTTAGGTTGAGGTGAGGTGCCATGATACCCGATACAGAGCAAGAGTTGATAAATCAATATCTTAAAAAGGTCTCCAAGATTCCCCTACTTACACCGGAGGAGGAAAAGGAAGTAGCAAGGAGGGCAAAGGAAGGCGACCCTCAGGCCTTCAGAAGGCTTGTGGAAGCTAACCTCAGGTTCGTCATAAGCATAGCAAAGCAGTATCTGGGTTATGGCCTTCCCCTCTCCGAGCTTATAGCTGCGGGGAACTATGGTCTTATAGAAGCGGCAAAAAGGTTTGACCCAGATAGGGGTGTGAAGTTCATATCATACGCCGTTTGGTGGATAAGACAGGCCATCATGCAAGCCTTATCTCAGCAAACTGGAGCGGTTAGAATACCGGTAAAGCAATCCCATCTTATAAACCGCATTAGCAGTATATACAGCAGGCTATACAAGGAGTTGGAAAGGGAACCTACCGCCGAAGAGGTAGCCTATGAATACACCAAGGAGGTTCTTCAAAAAGAGCTTGAAAAGGAACTTGGAAGGGAGCCAACACAGGAGGAGATAGACAAAAGGATAAAAAAGGAGGGCTATAGGATAAGTCCTGAAGAGGTAGAGAGATGTTTACAGCTTTGCAGGGTTCCACTCTCTCTTGATGCACCCATAAGCGAAGATGAAGACACTTCCTTTATAGATTTTCTGAGCCAGCACGGAACGGCCGATGTGGAAGAAAGGATAATAAACGAAGTTCTGGAAAAGGAAATAGAAGACATGCTTGACAAGCTTCCTGAAAAGGAAAGGAGGGTGATAGAGCTTAGGTTTGGTCTAAGGGGTGAGGAGCCAAAAACTCTAAGAGAGATAGGCGAGATACTTCAAATATCCAGGGAAAGGGTGCGCCAGTTGGAAACGAGGGCCCTAAGAAAGCTTAGAAATATGGCCATGAAAAGGCATCTTAAAGACTTTCTCAGCTGATGCTTTCTGGCATCCTCCTTGTAGATAAGCCAAAGGGTATGACTTCTATGGAGGTGGTGGAGGGGGTAAGAGAAAGGTTTAAGGTAAAGGTGGGCCACAGCGGCACTCTAGACCCATTGGCCACAGGCCTTTTAATACTTCTTATAAATGAAGCTACCAAGTTCGCCCAGTTTTTCACAAACTTGGATAAGGCCTACTTTACCGTTGCAAAGCTTGGTGAAATAAGAGACACCTACGATGCTGAAGGGAAATTAATTGAGTCAAGGCCTGTGCACTTGTCCTGTGAGGATATAAAGGGCATCTTAAACAAATTCACAGGGACCATCTTACAAACTCCTCCACCCTACTCTGCAAAGCGTATAAAGGGCAAAAGGGCTTATGAGCTGGCAAGGAAGGGTGTGAAGGTGGAGATGAAGCCTGTGGAGGTAAAGGTATATAAGGCTGAGCTGAGAGAATGCAACCTCCCCTTTGTGAGCTTTTACTTTGAGGTTTCCTCTGGAACTTACATAAGGAGCTTAGTGCATGACATCGGCCTAGAGCTTTCCTGCGGAGCCCATGTGGTGGAGCTAAGGAGGCTAAGCATAGGAAGCTTCCGTGTGGATATGGCAGTTAGCTACCAAAGGCTTATGTCCCTTGAAGACATTGCTGGACTTCTTATACCCATCGGCGATGCCCTCCACTTTTTCCCCCGTATAAACCTCCGAGGAGAATACTTGAGAAGGGTAAAGCATGGATCTCCCATAACCCTAGATGGAAGCTATGAAAGAACCTATGTGAGGCTTTATGACGAAGAGGGCAACTTTTTAGGTGTTGGTCTTATAGAAGGTAGCGTTTTGAGGCCATACAGGCTTATGCGAGAGCCTTAAGCTTTTCCTCTATATCGTGTTCTATTAGTGCCTGGATAATCTCATCCAGCTTTCCCTCTAGAACATCCTTTAGCTTGTATAGGGTTAAGTTTATCCTGTGATCTGTTACCCTGTTTTGAGGAAAGTTATAGGTTCTTATCTTCTCACTCCTTTCACCCGTTCCGACCTGCTGCCTTCTCTCTCTAGCTATTTCCTCTTCCTTCTGCCTCTCATAATAGTCCTTCAGCCTTGCATACAGTATCTTTAGGGCCTTTTGCTTGTTTTGGAACTGAGACCTCTCATCCTGGCAGGATACGGTAATGCCCGTAGGTATATGGGTTATCCTCACAGCAGTTTCTGTGGTGTTCACATACTGGCCTCCAGCACCGCTTGCCCTAAAGGTCTCTATCTTAAGATCCTTTGGGTCTATGTGTATCTCTGTTTCATCCGTTTCTGGCAAAACGGCCACAGTAGCTGTAGAGGTATGTATTCTACCGCTTGCCTCAGTTATTGGCACCCTTTGCACCCTATGCACACCCCTTTCAAACTTAAGCCTTGAGTAGGCCCCTTCACCCTCTATAAGGGCTATCACCTCCTTGTATCCACCAAGGCCTGTCTTGTTTGCAGAAAGGATGGTAAACTTCCATCCCTTTTCTTCAGCATACTTCTGGTACATGTTGAGCAGGTCTGCCACAAAAAGGGCAGCCTCTTCACCCCCCACGCCAGCCCTTATCTCCAGTATCACATTCTTACTGTCGTTAGGATCCTTGGGCAAGAGCAACACTTTGATGTTCCTTTCTGCCCTTTCTAGTTCCTTTGTAAGCCTTTCTACCTCCTCCTTTGCCAACTCTTTGAGCTCTTCGTTCTTCAAAAGCTCCTTTGCCTGTTGTAAGTCAGACAGAATCTTTTTATATTCCTTGTAGGCCTTATATATCTCCTCCAGCTCCTTTAAATCCTTACTGAGCTTGGCAAACCTCTCCCTATCCGAAACTATATCCGGATCGCTAAGCTGGTACTGAAGCTCCAGATACTTCTGTTCTGCCAGTTTTAGCTTTTCTTCAATCTCTGGACTCAACATTTCCCTTACCGGTAAGCTCAAGGAAGGCTGGCTTTACCCTTAGCTTACCTGTATAGAATGGATGGCATGCGTTGCACGTCTCAAGGTAAACAGTCCCACCCTTTGTGGAAAGCAGAGTAAACTGGTTTCCACAACCGCATATGAATAGCGTAGGTTTTAGCTCAGGGTGAATACCCTTCTTCATCTCTTCACCTCCACAAGTCTATTTATTATAAAGGATTTTAACTCTTCCAAAAGATCCTCAAGACCCTCAAGGGTGTTTACACCACCCTGCACAAGGTCATCCCTTCCACCCCCACCACCACCCAAACGCCCCGAGACTATCTTCATAAGATCCTTGGCAGAAAGCCTGCTAGATAGAGGTCTTGAAAGAGCTATGAGAGAAGAGAGCTTTTGCCCCCTTCTGCTTATTAGGAAGACTACAGCTCTATCACTCCTATTTCTTATGTTGTCTGCCATGGTGAGCATATCCTTTGGTTCCACATCCCCCAAAAGGCCAAAGTGGAACTCCACCTCTCCCAAATCTTCCCTTCTTATGCTAGATGCTGTGGCGCTACCGGTAAGAAGCTTCTCTTTGAGTCTTTCTATCTCCCTTTCCTTTTCCTTTAACTCTTCTATGAGCCTTTGAAGAGCCCTTGGTATGTCCTCTACTGAAGAGCCCAAAAGGCGTGCCACCTCACCTATAAGCTTTTTATCCTTAAAGGCTTCTTCCACAGCCCACCTGCCTGTCTTTGCTACTATGCGCCTCACACCAGCACCCACAGAAGACTCAGAAACTATCCTGAAGTATCCTATATCCCCAGTCCTGCTTACATGAGTTCCTCCACAGAGCTCCTTTGAAAAATCCCCTATGCTCAACACCCTCACCCTTTCCCCATACTTCTCTTCAAAGATGGCTATAGCTCCGCTCTTAATAGCAGATTGATAATCCATCTCTTCCGCAACCACAGGCTCATTCTTCATAATCTGGTAATTTACAAGCTCTTCCACCCTTTTTATTTCCTCCTCTGTGAGAGGCTGAAAATGGGTAAAGTCAAAACGCAGGTACTGATCGGCCACCAAGGAGCCAGCTTGGCGCACATGCTCTCCCAGAACCTCCCTTAAAGCTGCATGCAAAAGGTGCGTGGCCGTATGATTCCTTTTTATATCCTCCCTCCTCTCCTCATCTATCTGGGCAAAGACCCTCTCACCTACCTTTAAAGATCCCCTTGCCACATGCCCAATGTGAACTATTATGCCTTCTAAAGGAGATTGGGTATCCTCCACAAGAAAGAGGCCATGAGGTCCCTCAATCCTTCCCGTATCACCTATCTGTCCTCCCCTTTCTGCATAAAAGGGTGTCTCTTTTAAAACCAACTGAGCCCTCTCTCCCTCCTTCACTTCAGATACAAGCTCGCCCTCTTTAACTATCGCCAATAGCTCTGTATAGGCCTTTGTCTCCTCATAGCCTATAAAGGTGGATATAAGGCCAAGCTCCTTAAGATGGTGGTATATGGGGTGTACCTCCTTTGTCTCTATCTTGAAGTGCTTCCTTGCCCTCTCCCTCTGCCTTTCCATCTCCTGGCTAAAGCCCTCCATGTCCAGCTTTACACCCCTTTCCCTTGCCATCTCTTCAAGAAGGTCCAGAGGAAAGCCATAGGTATCATAAAGGTTGAATATTACCTCTCCAGACAGCACACCTTCTGCCTTTTGAAGCACCTCTTCCACGTAGGGCATACCCCTCCTTAACGTATTTATAAACCTCTCCTCCTCACCCCTTATGACCGATTTTATGAAGGACCTTGCCTGTAGAAGTTCAGGATAAGGCTCTTTCATTATCTCCACCACAAGGTCCACACCCTTGTATAGGAAAGGCTCTTCAATACCCAGCTTGTAGCCAAACCTCATAGCCCTTCTGAGTATCCTTCTTATCACATAGCCCCTTCCCGCATTGGAAGGAAGGACGCCATCCCCTATGGCAAAGGTAAGGGCCCTAAGGTGGTCCGCTATAACCCTAAGGGCACTGTCCGTTTCAAAGCTTTCACCGTAGGACCTCTTTGAAAGCTCTTCGCCAAAGGCTATAAGTGGCCTTATAAGGTCTATTTCAAAGTTTGTCCTTGTCCCTTGAAGCACGCTTGCCACCCTTTCCAGGCCCATACCCGTATCTATATTGGGCTTGGGAAGAGGTGTAAGCCTTCCCTTTTCATCCCTGTTGTATTGCATAAAGACCAAGTTCCATATCTCTAAATACCTCTCAGACCCGTACTCCTCTCCTCTGTCCACGTATATCTCCGAGGAAGGCCCGCAAGGCCCAGTGTCTCCCATCTGCCAAAAGTTATCCTCCTCACCCATCCTCCATATGCGATCCTCAGGCAGGCCAATATGGTCCCTCCACAAAAGGTAGGCCTCCTCATCCTCTTCAAACACACTCACATAAAGCTTTTCTTTAGGTATCTTTAAATACTCGGTGACAAACTCCCAAGCGTACTCTATGGCCTCTTTCTTAAAGTAATCTCCAAAGGAAAAGTTTCCAAGCATTTCAAAGAAGGTATGGTGCCTTGATGTAAAGCCAACGCTCTCAAGGTCGTTGTGCTTTCCAGATACCCTCAAACACTTTTGACAGGAGACGGCCCTAGTATAGGGCCTCTTTTCAATGCCCAAAAAGACATCTTTAAAAGGCACCATACCAGCGTTTACAAAGAGAAGGGTAGGGTCCTTTTCTGGCACAAGGCTGGCCGATTTTACCCTTGTATGCCCCTTCTTCTCAAAAAAGCTTAAAAAGAGTTCTCTGATTTCATGTCCTGTCATGAGAATAGAATTATAATAAAACTCCCTTACTATGGAAGTGCTTTGGGGCTTTATTGTTGGTCTTGTCTTTTCTACCGTTGGTGCAGCTGGTGCCATATTGGCCGGCGTAGGTCATATATCCCTTTTTGGCATAAAGGAAGCAAACTTGATAAAGTTCTACAACCAGCTTTTGGTTGCAGTCTCACCTATAGTCTCCCTACCCTTATACTTTAAACAAAAAAGGGTAGTTTGGCTACTTGCCATTCTTCTTGCAGTAGGGAGTATAATAGGCTCAAGCCTTGGAGCCTACTTCTCTTATCTGTATCTGAAGGACCTAAAACAATACAAAAACCTTTTTGGTCTCCTTACCTTTCTGATAGGTATAAAGGTCATATACGATGCCTTTTCTTTTAAAAAGGACAAGAGTACCTGCCGTAATATTTCTACAGCCTTCAAAGGATTAAAACTTAGTATAAGACAATGCGACCTTTTAAGGGATATTAGCCTTTTTAACCCCGTCCTTGTAGGCTTTGTTATCGCTTTCCTCTCTTCAGCTATGGGTGTAGGTGGTGGCTTTCTAATAGTCCCTTATATGCTTTTAATGGTAAGGCTTTTGGCTTACTATGTACCGGGCACAGCCGTTTTAGTGGTATTTATAACAACCCTGGTAGGTATGCTAAGCTACTACAAACTTGGAATAAAGGTGGAATGGATCTTTATACTTAAAGAATCATTAGGTGTTATCTTAGGGTCCCTTTTGGGTCCAAACCTTTCTAAGGTTGTAGGAGAGAAGCCTTTACGTATTTTTATAGGCCTTCTACTTTTAGCATTAGGCCTTTCTTACCTTCTAAACTTACTCTAAAGCCCCACCCTCTCCTTTAGCTTTTCCACATAGGTTAGCTTTTCCCAAGGTAGGTCCTCTTTGCCAAAATGGCCGTAGCATGCCGTCCTTTTATAGATAGGCCTTCTAAGATCAAGGAAGTCTATTATCTTTTTTGGACCAGTTGGGAATATGTCAAGCAAAGCCTCCTTTATAACCTCCTTGTCCACCTTTTCCGTTCCATAAGTCTCTATATCAAAGGCTATCATCTCGTTCATACCAAAGGCGTAGGCCATCTGAACCATACACCTATCGGCAAGACCGCTGGCCACCACATGTTTTGCCATCATCCTAGCAAGGTAAGAGGCAGACCTGTCCGTTTTGGTAGGATCCTTTCCCGAAAAGGCGCTTCCCCCAGAGTAGGCCACATCTCCGTAGGCATCGGAGACTATCTTTCTCCCAGTCTGCCCAGCGTCTGCCGCCGGCCCACCCAGCACAAACCTACCGGAGGGATTTACCAACATCCTTGTTTCCCTTTGAAGTAGCCGTTCTGGTATGACCTTCTTTATGGCCTCCTCTACGATAAAGTCCTTTAACTTTTCCAGGGATACGTCTGGATCATGCTGACAAAAGACGATCACATCCTTTATAAAAAGTGGCCTATCATCTTCGTACACAGCTGTGATAAGGACCTTACCATCGGGCCTTAAAAAGGGTGCCCTCCCCGATTTCCTTAGCTCAGATATCTTTTGAGAAAGCCTGTGGGCAAGACTAATAGGCAAGGGCATATAGTTTTCCGTATCCCTGCATGCATAGCCTACCACTGTAGCTGTATCTCCCGCACCCTCGGAAGATATTCCCAAAACTATATCCGGGCTTTGCTCTTCTATGGAGGTTATCACAGCGGAAGAGTCCGCATCAAAGCCGTGTTCTGGTCTGCTGTAGCCCACCTCCTTTATGGTCCTCCTTACCACACCCGGTATGTCCACATAGCTCTCTGTGGAAACATGGCCTGCCACAAAGGTCATACCGGAGATGAGAAGGATCTCCAGAGAAACCCTACTATAAGGATCCTTCCTTATAAACTCGTCTAATAAAGCATCGGCGATAAGGTCTGCCAGTTTATCTGGGTGCCCCTCCATGGGGGACTCGGCCATCTTCAGCGTCCTACCCATGGAGGTCTATTATACCTTACTCAAGTATCTCAAGGACCACCCTTTTGTTCATCCTTCTTCCCATGGAGGAGAGGATGGTCCTCAGGGACCTGGCAATGCGTCCACCCTTACCTATGACCTTGCCAAGGTCCGCCTTGTCCACCCTCAGCTCAATGACAACGGTCTTTTCTCCCTCAATCTCCTGCACAGCAACCTTGTCTGGATAATCAACCAAAGACTTGGCTGTGATCTCTACAATGTCCCTAAGTTGGCTCATCTCACACCTCCTTTAGAGTATTCCTGCGTTTTTTAGTATGCTTTCTGCCCTGTCTGTAAGCTCCGCGCCCTTACTTAACCACTCTTTTAACTTCTCAGGCTTAACTTCTATAAGCTTTTTGTTAATAGGGTCGTATGTGCCTATTATATCAACCACTTTACCGTCCCTTGGAGCCCTTGCATCCGCCACCACTATCCTGTATATGGGATGGTTCCTCCTTCCAAACCTTGCAAGCCTTATCCTGAGTGCCATGCTTACCTCCTAGACTTCCTTAAATTATACATTATTTCCTTATAGAATTCAATACCACACTGAGAGAAGACAGGGCCATCATAAGCCCAGCTATCTCCGGCTTCAGATAGATTCCTTTATTATACAATAGCCCTGCTGCAACAGGAATACCTAAGCCATTGTAAAGGAAGGCCCAAAAGAGGTTTTGTATTATCCTTCCTTTCGTCCTCTCCTTTATCTCAAAGAAGTCCCTTATCCCCTCTATACCTTTAAGGAGTATAACATGGCCTACCCTTTTGGCTACATCGGTGCCAGAGCCTACCGCAAAGGAAAGGTCCGCTTGTGCCATGGCTGGAGCATCGTTTATACCATCTCCCACCATACCCACCTTCAAACCCTTCTCTTTTAGCTCCTTTATCTTACCAAGCTTTTCCTCCGGCCTTATCTCCGCGATAAACTCTTCAATGCCCAGCCTTTCAGCTATCAGCCTTGCCTTATCTTGCCTGTCTCCTGTGAGCATAAGAACCTTTATACCCTTTGACTTTAGAAATTTAACCACCTCCTTTGCACCACCTTTTATCACATCTTCAAAGAAGAACTCAGCCAGCTTGAGACCATTTTTATACAAGGCCACTTGCCCTTCCTCCCCCCTCCTTAACACATACTCACCGCATACCACACCCACACCCACCTCTTCCCTACACGTGCTAAGATCCAATTTCTCCATTAGACCTTCCTTCTCGCAAAGTTCTCTTATGGCCAAAGAGTATGGATGGTTTGATACTTTGGCCATACCGCATGCTATAGATAGGGCTTCCCTTTCATAGATCTTGTAATCTACCAGCTTGGGCTTTCCCTCTGTGAGCGTGCCCGTTTTGTCCATTACCATCACATCTATCTCCCTTTCAAAAACTGATGGATCCTTTATAAGGAGACCCCTTTTTTGAGCCCTTAACACACCCATCACTACCGCAAGAGGAACTGCGATGCCAAAGGCACAAGGGCAAGATATTACAAGCACCGCAAGGGAAAAATTGACCGCTATGAAGAGATTGCCAGTCTTTATATACCAGAAGGCAAAGACAAGAGAGGCTAGAGCTATTACAAACTGAACAAAGTAATGGGAAAACCTGTCTGCAAGGCGCTGGATTTTAGGACGTTTGCTAAGTGTTTCCTCCACAAGCTTCACCAAAAGGTTTACATAACTACTGTTAAAAGTTTTTTCCACCTTTGCCTTTGCAAACCCGGAAAGGATCAAGCTACCTGATATGAGCCTATCACCCTCAGACCTTTTTACCGGCATGCTTTCACCGGTTATAAGAGATTCATCCACCTCAAGGGAGCCCTCAAGGAGCTTACAATCTACAGGCACCATATCGCCAGACCTCAACACTATCACATCACCCACAAAAACCTCCTGCAAAGATCTTAGCTCCTCTTTCCCACCCCTTAAAACCCTTACCCTTACCGTTTGAAGGCCAAAGAGTTCTCTTAGGCTCTTGAGTGCCCTATCCTTCACAAGCCCCTCTAGAAACTTTCCAGTTTTTACAAAGGTGATCAAAAAGGCTGAGGTTTCAAAGAAGGGCTCACCAGGTATGAGGCCAAGTAAGGCAAGAAGGCTGTAAAGCAGGGCTGATGTGCTTCCAAGGGCCACAAGAAGGTCCATATTCCCCACCTTTGCCTTTATAGAACTCCATGCTCCTTTATAGAAGCTGTAGCCTCCAAGGATTTGCACCAGAAGGGCAAGGCCAAGCTGAAGGTATGGACTGTAGGTGCTTTGCCAAGGCATAAGGGCCATGATAGAAAGGCTTGAAAGCCAGCAGAGTATAAGTGTTTGCATCTCCTTTTTCCCACCCTCCACCCTTTCCACCTTATAGCCCAAGGACTCTATAACCCTCCTTATCTGGTCCAGGTCAAGAAGGTCTTCGTTAAAGCTTACCACAACCCTGCCGAGCTCAAAAGAAACATTTACTTCTTCCACACCCTTTAGCTTTTTAAGGCTTATCTCTATGGCCTTTGCGCAGTTTATGCAAGACATTCCAGAAACCCTTAAGCTTACCCGCATAGTTTCAAATAATGCGGTCAAGATGTGTTAATTTCAAGGAGTTTATTTTAAAGGGATTTTACCTTTTATTCTGCAAGCTCTGCAAAAGATCCCAAACCCTCTCCTCAATGATGTCCCTTATCTTTCTAAAAAACTCCCTTTTGGCTTCTATTGGGCCTTCAAAGCTTGCGGGATCTGGAAGGTCCCAGTGTATGTGCCTTTGGGCTGGGAGTATGGGACAGCTCTGCCTTGCACTATCACACAGGGTTATAACTATATCAAGGTCTTCATAGGGTATCTCTTCAAGGCCCTTTGGCCTCTGGCCAGATAGGTCTATGTTCTTTTCCTTCATCACCTCTATGGCAAAGGGGTTTATCTCTTTTGCTGGATTTGATCCTGCCGAGTATATTTCAAGCTTTAAGCCTATCCTTTTGGCTATTTCTTTTGCAAAGGCTTCAGCCATCTGACTCCTTGCAGAGTTGCCTGTGCATAAAAAGGCGAGCTTCATGCCTCTGATATTAGCCCACAAATGTTAAATTTTAATTAATGTTTGAAGTCCTTCTTTGGTTTGAGGAAATTAGCTCCACCCAAGACTACCTTAAGGAAAGGGATCTTCCCATAGGAAGCGTAGTAGTTTCAAACAGGCAGAGTAGAGGAAGGGGAAGGCTTGGAAGGGTGTGGCACTCTCAAGAGGGTGGCCTCTACTTTAGCTTTTCCATACCCCAAGGCATAAGGGATGAAAGCACCTTACCCCTCGTGCTCTCTCATGCTATAGCTGATTATCTTAAAAGCCTTGGCTACATACCAGCCATAAAGTGGGTGAACGATGTTTACCTGCAGGGTAAAAAGGTATGCGGTGTGCTCACAGAGAGGTTAAAAGACAGGTTCATAGCTGGCATAGGCATAAACCTAAATCAGGAGAGCTTTCCAGAAGGTATAGAGGCTGTATCTTTAAAGATGGTTTCTGGCAAAAGCTTCAATAAGGTAGATGTTCTCTTGGATCTTTTAGACCATATAAAGCATGCCTTGGAGGAGCTTTCGGAGAAGGGCTTTGAAGCCTTCAAAGAGAGCATAGAAAGCAGGCTACTGTTTAAGGACATGGAGGTCATCCTTTACACACCCCAACCTGTTGTGGGCATACTACAGGGTCTGGATAGGGATGGGAGCCTTTTGCTTATGACACAAGAAGGCTTGAAATCTTTCCAGGTAGGTGAGATAAGCCTAAGACCTTTCTAATGTTATACTTAAAACATGTTAAAGTTGGCCCTACCTAAGGGTAGGTTGTTTGAAGAGACATTGGACCTTTTTTTGAAAAAAGGGTTGATAAGGGAGAAGTTTGAGGAGGGGAGAAGGCTAAGTGTAAGGATGGATGGCTTTGAGTTTCTATTGGTAAAGCCCTTTGACGTGCCAGTTTATGTGGAAAACGGCGTGGCCGATCTAGGGGTTGTAGGAAGGGATGTGCTTCTTGAGAGAAGACCAGACCTTTACGTGTTGCTAGACCTAGGCATAGGCTTCTGTAGGATAGTGGTGGCGGGAAAGGAGGAAAGCAAGGAAAAGTATGAGAGGAGCTCCTATTTGAAGGTGGCTACCAAGTATCCACGCATAGCCCAGGATTTTTTTATAGAAAAGGGTAAGAGATGTAAAATCATACCACTTAGTGGTTCTGTGGAGCTTGCGCCCCTCATAGGCCTGGCAGACTTCATAGTGGACCTTGTTCAAACTGGAAGGACCTTAAGGGAGAACAACCTTGTAGTCATAGAGGAGATAGCCACATCTACGGCCATGCTCGTATGCAACAGGGCAAGCTATAGGAATATGAGGGGAAAGATACTTGAGGTTATGGAAAGGTTGTATATTAAAATCTCATGAGGGTATGCCTCTACACTTTAGGTTGTAGGAGCAACTACTTTGATACGGAGTTTATCTCCCACTCTTTCAGACAGAAAGGGTATGAAATAGTGGATCAGGATGAGCCAGCAGACATTTGCATAATAAACACCTGCACCGTAACCTCGGAAGCAGACCGATCCTCCCGTCAAGCCATACACAGATTAAGAAGGAAGAACCCAAAGGCCATAATAGTGGCCACAGGTTGCTACGCACAGGTTAACCCTCAAGCCTTGGCAAGTATGGAGGATGTGGACCTTGTTGTAGGAAACTCCCACAAGCACAGGATCTTAGAGATAGTAGAGGAGTTTATGCAGAGCAAGGGAAATAAGGTGTTTGTGGATAATCTCTTTAGACAATCAAGCCTTGAAAGCTTTGACCTTATTGCCTACTTTGAGAAGGCAAGACCTTTCATAAAGATACAAGAGGGATGCAACCGCTTTTGCACCTTCTGTGTAATACCCTATGCAAGAGGAAAGGTGAGGAGTGTGCCTGAAGAGAGGGTTTTGGAAGAGATTAGGCTTTTGGTAGAAAGGGGCTTTCAAGAGATAGTCTTGACAGGCACCCAGCTTACCCAGTATGGCTGGGATATGGGCACAAACTTGTACGAACTCCTAAGGAAGGTGGTAAGGATAGAAGGTTTGGAGCTTGTGCGCCTCTCCTCCCTTTACCCTTCTGAGGTTGATCAAGATCTTTTGGACTTCATCACCTTTGAGGAAAAGGTTGCACCACACTTTCACCTTGCCCTTCAAAGTGGCTCCGATAGGATCCTAAGGCTTATGGGAAGGGAGTATGAGGTGAGGGACTATGTGAGGCTTGTGGAGACCATTGTGAAAAGAAGGCCCCTTTCCGCCATAGGCACAGACATTATAGTGGGATTTCCAACGGAAGAAGAGGAGGACTTTAGAGAGACTTACCGTTTGCTTGAAGACCTTCCCATAGCCTATATGCATATATTCCCCTATTCGGATAGACCTTACACCAAAGCCAGTAGGATGGAGGGAAAGGTCCCTTCAAAGGTGAAGGATGAAAGGGTAAATGTGCTAAAGGAACTGGACAAGAAAAAGAGGGAAGAGTTTTACAAAAAGAATGTGGGAAGGGTGCTTAGAGCCACCGTCATTGAAAAAGACAGGCTTTTGACGGAGAACTATATAAACGTGGAGAAAAGTGTAGAAGCAAGGGTGGGAAGTGTGGTTAGAATAGAGTTATGATAAAAAGGCTTTACCTTTTGAGGCATGCCCAAAGCGAGTACAATGAAAAAGGCATATTCCAAGGCAGGCTGGACAGCGATCTTACCCCACTGGGCTATGTTCAAGCGAGGCTTTCAGCTCAAGAGCTTTTAGATAAAGGCATTGAGGTAATATACACATCTCCCCAAAGGAGAGCTTATAAAACCGCCCTTACCATATCGGACGTTCTTGATGTAGGGGTGATAGTGGATGAGCGTTTAAGGGAGATGTCCTTTGGAGATTACGAAGGGAAAAGGTTTTTGGATTTGATAAGGGAAGAGGGGGAGCTCTTTAGGGCTTGGCTCTCAAACCCCTTAAAGAATCCACTGCCCACCCAGGAAGATATGGAGGAGTTTAGAAAAAGGGTGGATAGCTTTTTAGAGGATGTGATTAAAGGTCCTTATAAGAACATACTTGTGGTTGCCCATGGTGGCACCCTTCATGCCATAGTATGCCTAGCCATAGGATTAGGCCTTGAAAACCTTTGGAATATACACATGGACAACACGGGCTTTAGCCTACTTGAGTACACTCCAAGAGGGTTTGAGCTTAAATACCTAAACAGCCTATGTCATAGGGAGGTCTTATAAAGTATATGGTCGCATCCTGAGAACTCTAAAAGCCTACCCTCTGGACAAAACTCTATCCTTATTACACATTGGCATATATCCAAGCCCTCACCCCATTCTATGACAAGAACACCCTTTCCCAAAAACTCCATAAGGTCTATATCCCTTGTTCTGTAGAGGTCCACATGTATGAGAGGACCTCTTTTGGTAGGGTATTCGTTCACAAGGGTAAAGGTAGGGCTTCTAACTTGATAGCCCTCCAGTATACCCATGCCTTCGGCAATACCCTTCACCAGCGTAGTTTTCCCAGCTCCTAAATCTCCCAAAAGGCATATGACCTCCCTACCTTCTAGAACTCTACCTATAGCCTTTCCAAGCTCCATAGTTTGATCCTCAGATCTGGAAATTATCCGCATTGGTGCTATATTATAAACACTATGGAATTTTTCTTCTTTCCCGATGTTTATGCGGACAGACACCTTATAGACTCCTATGTGATTTCTTTTAAACTAAGGGATGAGAGCTGTGTAATAACAAGGGAATGGGAAGGGAAAAGGTACATCACAGAAATCTTAGACTGGCAAGAGTTTAAGAGAAACGCCTATGATATAGTGCTGTATGAGTATGGGGATGAGGTGGCAAGGTTTTCCGACATAGAGCTTGCCCTCACTGAGGCCTATAAGATGGCATGCATGGAGGCCTCAAGAAGGCTTCCCAAAAGGATAGAACCAGCCTTGGGCCTAGGATGCCCACCCTTGGATATAGTTAAGAGGGTCTTCCCCTTTAGCTTTAAGCTTGAGGCCTTTCCAAAAGATTTGAACAAATTCTTGGATGAACTTGTAAGGAATGTTGAGATAGAGACTTTGGAGTGGGGTAGGTTGGATGATGACGAAGTCTCTTTCTGACCTTTTGGAGGAGCTGACACCAAGGAGGATAGTGGAGGAGCTTGACAAGTATATAGTGGGTCAAGAGGAGGCAAAGAGGGCTGTGGCCATAGCTTTAAGGAATAGGTGGAGGAGGCAAAAGCTTCCTGAACACATAAGGGACGAGGTGGCCCCTAAAAACCTTCTTATGATAGGGCCAACGGGTGTGGGTAAGACGGAGATAGCCAGAAGGATAGCTCAACTTATAAAGGCACCCTTTGTGAAGGTAGAGGCTACAAAGTATACGGAGATAGGCTATGTGGGAAGGGATGTGGAGTCTATGGTGAGGGAGCTTGTGGAAGTGTCCTATCAAATGGTGAAGCAGGAGAAGATGCAGGAGGTGAGAGAAAGGGCAAAGAGGCTAGCGGAGGAGAGGTTGCTTGACTACCTTGTCCCTCAACAGCTAAGCTTTGGAATAAGAACTGTTCAAGATATAGGTAAAAGGGAGGAGATGAGAGAGAAGTTAAGGAGGGGTGAGCTGGATGATAAGGTGGTGGAGATAGATGTGCAAGAGAGGCTCATGCCCTTTATAGGCATAGCTGGACCACCAGGTCTTGAGGAACTAGAAGAACAGCTAAGGTCTATGTTTAGTAGCTTAGGTGGAAAGAGGAGAAGGAAGTTGAGGGTAAAGGAAGCCCTGCAGGTGCTGGAGGCTGAGGAAGCGGAAAAGCTAATAGACCAAGAGGAAGTGGCAAGGGAGGCCATATACAGAGCTGAAAACTTTGGCATCATCTTTATAGATGAGATAGATAAGATAGCTATAAAGACGCCAGGTGTAGGTCCTGGTGTATCAAGGGAGGGTGTGCAAAGAGACCTTCTGCCCATAGTGGAAGGTACTGTGGTAAAGACAAAGTATGGCCCTGTAAGAACGGATCATATACTATTTATAGCTGCGGGTGCCTTTCATATGTCCAAGCCATCCGACCTCATACCCGAGCTTCAAGGAAGGTTTCCGATCCGGGTAGAGCTAAAGCCTTTAACAAGGGAGGATTTTGTGAGGATACTAAAGGAGCCTAAAAACGCACTCACGGTGCAGTATATAGAGCTGTTAAAGACGGAGGGTGTGGAGCTTGAGTTTACAGACGATGCCATTGAGGAGATAGCGCGCATTGCGGAAGAGGCCAACAATAGGATGGAGAACATAGGTGCCAGAAGGTTGCACACGGTTATGGAAAAGCTCCTTGAGGACATCTCCTTTAACGCTCCTGAGCTCTATGGACAGAGGATAATAATAGATGCGAAGTTTGTCAGAGCCAAGCTTGAAAATATAATAAAGGATCAGGAGCTTTCCAAGTATATACTATGAAGAGTATTTTGGAAAGGATTGAGGAGCTCCTATCCTTGCAGGAAAAGTTGGTAAACCTTTTGTTCCTATCCGGGTCTAAAAGGATAAGCATCAGCGTAAACACCGCCTTTGACCTACTCTACCATAACATAGAGCTCCTTGATCTTATAGAGGAGCTCATAAGCTCCCAGGAAGAACTTTTAGAAGACTATACAAGGGAATACACCTTTAGCCTTATCTTTGAAGCCCTCTCATGGATGGGTATAATATTCCCAGCTATAGAGGATTCATGTCCCATATTCTTACATGGAGACCCTGTCCATAGAATAAGGCTTATACTGAGTATGGTGGAGGAAAGCTACAACAAGGGTGAATATCAAAACCTTTTGAAGATAGCGAAAGAACTTCAAAGACTTTCAAGCTTGTTGAAGTATCAGATTATCCTTGCAAGAAGGGCTTACATGAACCTAGCCTGACCTTTTTATAGCCCCCACAAAGATAAGGATCTTTGCCACGGCCCTGTATAGGTCCGGTGGTATCTCTTCGTACACCTCCAGTCTAAACATGGCCGAAAGAAGGGCCTTATCCTCAAGCACAGGCACGCCATGCCTTTTTGCAGTCTCTATTATCCTCTCCGCAAGCTCACCCACACCTTTAGCAACTACCACAGGTGCCTTGTCCTTCTCCTGATCATACCTTAAGGCTATGGCCTTTTTCTTCTCCTCCATGGCTACACGATAAGAAGAAAGCTTTCCTCTGGAAAGCTACCCTTTACCCTCTCCAAAACTTGTCCTTCTTCTACCACCTCTACAAGATAGCTCTTAAGTTCTATCCCTTCCTCCAAAAGCATCTCCTTTAGCCTCTCTTTTCCCTCCTTTAACCTCTCCGCCAAGGAACTCATATTGGTAAACAGCCTCACATCCAAGCTTTTATGCTTCCTTGGTCTTTTAACAAACCCAGCTAAAAAGCCCATCTCATAGTTCAATTTAAAAAACACCATATAATCCTTCTCCACTTTAAACATCATGCCACCACTGCCACCCTCATAGTATATGGGCAGATAAAAGGTTCTGTAGTCTTTTAACATGCCCCATTGAAGGCTGCTAAGCTGCTCAAGCCTGTATAAAAGGCCTTCCAGATTGGGCAACTTTGCCTTATAAAACTCCATCCATTTTTGACCCTCCTTCAAATACCCCTCCAAAGCGCCGTAAGCCCTTTTGACATCCCTTTCAGAACCACCTTCAAGAGCCTTTAAAAGCTCTTTTATCACAGGCTCCTCCAAGCTTTTTAAGCTTTCAAAAGCTTCAATTATTTCTTTATGTTTCTCAAGCATGCCAGACTTTGCAAGCCTGTAGAGCTCCTTCAGTATTACCGCTCTGTCTCCTCTCTCAAGGGCCAAGGTGAAGGAAGGTTCATCTTTCAAACCTTTAACAAACATCAAGTATTCCTCATGGTTCATATGTTCAAAGCTCAATATCCTAAATGCTTC
Organism: Candidatus Pampinifervens sinense; assembly: GCA_037927135.1. Classification (GTDB taxonomy): domain Bacteria; phylum Aquificota; class Aquificia; order Aquificales; family Aquificaceae; genus Pampinifervens; species Pampinifervens sinense. The sequence continues at coordinate 182,622 of JAXSPP010000002.1, forward strand.
AACAGTCTTCTCATAAACCCTTACCCTCTCTTTAAAAATATGTAAAAGATCTTTAATACCCTCCAAACTCCCTTCAAAGTTAACAGATAGCATATCTGAAAGCTCCTTTGCCAACAAAAGCAACTGGCCTATTAGCTGTCCTTTTCTATCCTTTATAACATCTTCTACCCTTATCTTCCCTAAAAAAAGATCAAAAAGCTTTCTTTCATAAAAAATGCCAGAGTTTTCCACACTGTCCTTCAAATTGTCCACATCTATAGACACAAAAAAGCTACCTTCCTTTTCAAAGATAAGCTTTAAGAGTTCCTCACCTTTTCCACTTCTGTAGAGGCCTACGATCTTAAAGATGAGAGGGTCTGTGCTTTCTACCATAAGGTCCAATGTGTCGCCCAGCATAAGGGGTATGGAAGACCTGTTTTCTGCCCTTACTTTAATACCCTTTGGCAGATTGAGCTCAACCATAGACCCTTCCCAATGGCTAACCCTTGCCCTTACGGTGCTACCAGGAGAAAGATCTAAAAACACATCTGGAACCACAGATAAAACCCTTATTCTTAAGACTTCTCCCGCCTTTTGTGCCCTTATGGTCTGAGACTGATCTGTGGCATGTTGAAGTAGCACACCCTCTATCCTTCTAATCTCCATAAATTTAAATATCGCCAATAAGGGTAAAAGCTAAAGCCCCCCTTGCCATACAGTACTCTGCACAGGAGGAGAAGAAGAGTTTGAAACATTTAGCTGGCAGGCTCTCACACATGGCCTTCAGATCCTCCTCAAGACCTTCAAGCAGATCCTTCATGGCATCTATGAGACCACCACCTAAAACTATCCTATCTGGGTTGAAGATATGCACGGAGTTCATAAGGCCAAGGAGCAGATATCTTCTAAACTCCATGAGGGCCTCTAGGGCCATAGGGTCCCCTTCCTTAGCCTTGTTTATTATCTCAAAGTCTTTGAGCCTTTTGCCAGACACCTTTTCATATATCCTTTCAAGGCCGTAGGAAGAGGAGTAGGCTTCCCAACAGCCAAACCTACCACAACTACATTTTTCTCCACCAGCCTCCACAATATGATGTCCAAGCTCTAAACTGCTACCGCAAGCACCCAAAAAGGGCCTACCATCTATCACAAGACCACCACCTAGACCTGTACCTATGGCCACAAAGAGTAAAACCTTGCTCTCCCTGTGATCATAGAACCATTCACCAAGGGCTCCAGCGGAAACATCGTTTATCACCCTTACCTTAAGGCCAGCAAAGACCTCCTTAAGGTCTACCCCATCAAGGGCTGGTATGTTGGGAGACCTATGGACCACGCCCTCCAAGGAGGTAAAACCAGCCACAGCTATACCTACCTCTTTAGGGTCTCCTTCAAAGACTATACTTTTTATCCTCTCCAAAAAGGCCTTTTTGTCTCTAGAGACATCCTTTATATAGTGCTTTTCCCTTCTCCCATCCTCCCAGTACACCTTTACAAAGGTGCCACCAATATCAACTCCCTTTCTCATACTCCACCCTCTTTATCCTTACACCCCCTTCCCCCTTTTCAAAGTACAGTCTAACGGAAGCCACCTTCTTTATAACACCCTTTTCCTTCACAAGCAAATCCACCAAAACTTCATCCTCCCTTGTCATCCTCTCTTTTGCTACTGCAGAAGAACCCAAAGACCTCCTGTAAGACTGACAGCTGGATATAAGCCCCTTCTCTCCACCCAATTCCTTATATAGCTCCTCGTCCATAATCTTAGAGAGTTCAAAGGCCCTCTCTTCTCTACACTCCTCCAAACCCAACAAAAAGCTATAAAAGGCCTTTATCTCCTCCATAGTGTGCCTTCTCTCCATAGCATCCTCAAAGAATATAAGCAGGGCTATAAGGAATGGGTAGGAGATGCCAAGGACAATAAAGAAGCCTAAAAGGAGGTCTTCCTTGCTGTAGTTTAACCTCATAACCACCCCTTCCTTTTTACCCAATATATAAGAGAGAGGGTGACGGCTACCATAAGAAGGAGTGATAAGGGATAGCCGTACTTCCAATGGAGTTCGGGCATATTCTCAAAGTTCATACCGTATATGCTGGCTATAAGGGTGGCTGGCAGGAATATGGTGGCTATAACTGTAAAAACTTTAACCGCTTCATTCTGTTTTATAGATATCAGACCCAGTAGGGAATTCTGTATGCTGTCTAGCTTGTCCATGTAAAAGCTCGTATAGTCAAGTAGAGTATGAAGGTCATCTAGGGCCACCTTTATCTCCCTCTTGGTCTGAGCGTTTATCTTTGGACTTTTAACAAAGTGGCTCAAAACTCTAAGCTTTTCGTTGATGGTTTCTCTTATGGTGATGTTTAACTCATCGTAGTAAGAAATCTCCCTTATGATCTCTTCAGACTGTTCTGCAAAGACCTCCTTCCTTAGGTTCCTTATCCTTCTACCAAGTATTTCAAGCCTGTCGCCCAATCTATCCACTTCAATGTTAACTATCTGTGAAAAAATGGACTCTGGAAATTGAAAATTTATAGGGTTCTCTTCCATCCTCTTTATGAATATCAACATACTTGGTATGTCTCTGTACCTTATACTCACCATATAGCGACCCTTTATGAAAAAAAGCACAGGTTCCACACTTATATCCTCCTTTTGCTGTATAACAAAGGAAAGGTTCATATATATGGCATCATCTTCTTCCTTGTATTTACTGCTTATCTCTATATCACCAAAGACCTCCCTAGGTGGCATCTTAAAACCCACCGCACTTTTTAGCCAGTCAATCTCCGCATCGGTAGGCTTCTCCACATCAAGCCAGATTACCGCATCCCTACGTATATCACCAAATTGATCCAAACTAAACCTTTTGAAGGCTCCTCCCACACTGGCATATACGTTTATCATTTGGAATAATATTTTACAATCTGAATATCCTCATACTGAAGTCAAGCCATCTTGCCGAGTGGGTGATCGCACCAGAGGATATAAAGTGAACACCCTCTATGGCATACTCCCTTATGTTCTCAAGGTTTACATTACCGGAAACCTCCACCAAAACCTTACCTTTTATAATCTTTACTGCCCTTCTTACATCCTCCGGTGAAAAGTTATCAAGAAGCACCATATCCACATCACATTCTAAGGCTTCTTCAAGCTCTTCTATGCTTTCTACTTCCACCTCAACCTTGTAAGCTGGTCCTATCCTTTCCCTCACCCGCCTTACAGCCTCTTTTATACCACCAGCCACAGCCTTATGGTTATCCTTTATCAGCACCATATCGTAAAGACCAAAGCGATGGTTTAAACCACCACCCACCCTCACCGCATACTTCTCAAAATACCTCATACCAGGTGTAGTCTTTCTTGTGTCAAGAAGCCTTATATTTGTCCCTTCTAAGGCCTTCACAAAGCTTCTTGTCAAAGTGGCTATACCGCTTAGCCTCTGCAAAAGGTTAAGAGCCACCCTTTCACCCTTTAAAAGCACCTCCGCAGGCCCTTCTATTATAAGGATCTCATCTCCCTTTTTAAACTCTTCCCCATCCTTCAAACCTTTTATAAGCTTTACCTCTCCTAGAAGTTCAAAAACTCTAAAAGCAAAGCTCGCACCGGCTAAAACTCCCCCTTCCTTCGCCCTTATTATGGCCCTGACCCTTTCTCCTCTGCATATGCCCTCTGTGGTAATATCACCATGACCTATGTCTTCTTCAAGAAAGCTTAACAAAATCTTATCTACCATGGTTTATAATTTTAACTGTGAAAATAGTAATGGTGGCTTCCGAAAGCTCTGCCTATTTGAAGGCGGGGGGACTTGGGGATGTGATCCATTCCCTCGCAAAGGCTCTTATAAAACTGGGACACAGTTTATATGTAATAATGCCAAAGTATTCAAAGATAAAAGGGAATCTAAAAAAAGTTGGGCAATCTAAGGTCTTCTTTTACAGCAATTGGCAAGAGTTTGACATATACGAGGATATTAAGGACCACGTCAGATACTACTTTATTGATTTTCCTAGATACTTTAACAGAGAATACATATATGCCACACCCAAAGGTGAATACGAGGACAATCCATTAAGGTTCGGCTTTCTGTCTTTGGCAAGCCTTGAGGTCATAAGAAGCTTGGAAATTAAGCCAAACTTGATACATACACACGACTGGCACACAGGGCTCTTACCCCTTTATAAAAAGCTTTATTATACAGATCTTGAGAACATACCTACAGTCTTTACCATCCATAATGCTATGCACCAAGGCATCTACGATCCACATTTTATCCCTATGTTAAACCTACCTTGGGAGATTTTTCATCCATACCACGGCATAGAGTTCTATGGAAAGATCAACTTCCTTAAAGCTGGCATAGCTTTTTGCGACATTCTTACAACGGTTAGCCCATCCTATGCTGAAGAGTTAAGACATTACGCTTATGGCCTTGAGGGCCTTATAAGAGAGAAAAAGTACTTCTTTGGTATTCTAAACGGGATAGACTATGATGTATGGAACCCTGAAACGGACAAGCTTATCAAAAGCAATTACACCGTTAAAAACTTTTCTAAAGGTAAATGGATAAATAAAAGGCATCTTAAGGATGTTTTTGGCCTAAAAACAAGGGATGAGAGACCACTTGTGGGTATGGTTTCAAGGCTAACATCACAAAAGGGTCTAGATATAGTCCAAGGTATCATATGTGAGGCAGTAAGGGAAGGGTTTGACTTTGTTTTTTTAGGCTCTGGAGAGGAAAGATACCAGGATATGTTAATAGAGTTTATGAAGAGACATCCGGAGAGTGTGAGGGTAAGGATAGAGTACAATGAAGAGTTGGCTCATAAGATATTCGCCGGTTCGGACATGTTTTTGATGCCTTCGCTCTTTGAGCCTTGTGGCCTGTCTCAGATGATAGCCATGAGGTATGGAACTGTTCCTATAGTTAGGGCCACTGGAGGCTTGAAGGATACGGTCATAGATTTTGTGAACAATCCTTACGAAGGCAACGGCTTTTCCTTTGAAGAGTATTCAAGCAAGGAACTTATGCATGCCCTCCTTAAGGCAAGGGTTTATTATGACATGTACATCTGTGATCATTCAAAGGACTGGATTGAGATAGTAAAAAGGTGTATGAAAAAGGACTTTTCCTGGGATAGGAGTGCAAGAGAATACGAGAGGATCTACTCTACCGCTATAATGTTAAGAAGTTATGGTTCTTAGCCTTGAAGATCTGTTAAACCTGATTGAACCACTAAGAGAGAACAAAGTCATAGTGTTTACCAATGGATGCTTTGATATTTTACATGCTGGCCATGCTTATTATCTGAAAAAGGCTAAAGAGTTGGGAGATATTCTAGTTGTTGGTCTTAACTCAGATGAATCTATAAGGAGGATAAAGGGGCCTCAGAGGCCTATAATACCGCAGCATATGAGGGCCTATCTTCTTGACAGTTTAAAACCTGTGGATTATGTAGTCATCTTTGAGGAGGATACACCGGAAAAGCTCATAAGAGCCATAAGGCCCCATGTGCTTGTAAAGGGTGCCGATTGGGAAATTAAGGATATAGTTGGTGCCGACTTTGTTTTGTCTTATGGGGGTAGAGTAGAAAGGATTGAATTTAAGTTTGATATATCTACTTCTGCCATTATAAGAAGGATAATAGAACTTTACAAAGATCTGGAGAGGTGATCTTCTATAGCTTTATCCAATTCTAATACTACCCTTTGCTCAATTCTTAACCTTTCAAGTTTTATGAAACTTTCCTCTTCCGCTATAACTTTGACAAATTTCCTTAATTCTTCCTTAAATATATCCTCTTTATATAAGCCAAGGCCTTTTAAAAACTCCAACTTAAACCTTGTAAGGAATACGGCACGATTTTTAGGGTTTAAATTAAGGTATTTGAAAAGCATATTAAAAAGGTCTGGATCGTAGTGTATGAACCACTTTTCAACGAATAAAAGAATTGAACTCCTCCAAAGGTAGCAGTTGTAATCTTTTATGGAGGTATAAGCTAGAGGAATCACTTTAATCACATCTTTCATAATCAAGACATCTCCTGATTGACGGTACACTATGTATAAAAAGTTGGAAGGTTCTGTGATGCCTAAAAAGCCTTTGCTAGGATCAAAGCCATCTGGAACTATAATCTTTACAAGCCCACATGGCCCATAGGCTTTAAGTATAAGGTCTAGATCACCCGCCCTATATCTTCTTAGTATGAGAAAGTGGCCATTAGCTGACATTTTTTAGATTATAAACTTGCTTTTTTGATCTTTTATGCTATCATTTATTCCATGGAAAAAGGGAGATGGGGGAAAGAGCTTAATTTCACTCTTACTGTTCTATGGCTTTTTTCTATGGCTCTGGCCGGATTCTTTGCTCCATACTTTACGGACAATATACCTCTGTTCAAAGTTAAGGCAGTCCATGTGGAGGGCTTAAGAAGCATACCATTGCATATTATAATTGAAGAAATAAGAAATTTAAAAAATAACTGGCTTTTTATAAATAAAAGGATCCTTCTGGAAAATATAAATAAAAACACAGGTAATGCTGTAGAGGATATAGAAATAGATAGGGTTTTTGCCAGTAGCGGTGTAGAACTTAGGATAAATATAAAGGAAAGAACTCCTTTTGTTTCTGTTATACATGGTGATAGGAAAGTATTTTTTGATGAAAAAGGTGTTGTTTTTAACTCTCCATTTATAAACGTTGCTGAACCAATAGTCTACACTTTTGATATAGATTACATTCAGAGAAACTTCAGTAAAGTTAGAGGACTTGTAGTCCATTTGAAGGAAATAAAAGAAGTTTATATTACGGATATAAGCACAATAGCTTATCTTAAAAGTGGTGTTAGACTTATCCTTCCTCCATTGACCCTATTGGATGAATCGCTTTTGGAAAAACTGAAAAGGGTTATAGGGAATTATAATATTGATATGCAGGTTAAAGAATTGGAGATAAATACAGATGGCCTAATAATAGCAAGGGGTGTTAAAGGTGGGGAAAGAGATTAGAGTGATTACATCTCTGGATATAGGGACAAGCAAAGTTGTAGCTTTGGTTGGAGAAGTAGATAGCTATGGTGATCTGCACATAATAGGCATTGGAGAGGCACCTTCAAAGGGGATTGACAAAGGGTATATTACGCGCTTGGATCAAGCTGTAAGTTCTGTTCTTAGTGCTGTGAGGGAAGCTCAAGAGATGGCCGGTGTAAGAATAAAAGAGGTAGTTCTTGGATTTTCTGGCCCCACGCTCAAAAGCCAAAATGAAAGGGATACTATCAGTATATCCTCTCAACCTATAGAGATAAGCCACGCTCATATAGATAGGCTTATAGAAAGAGCTGTAATGCGCTCAAGGGAGGAAGGGTATGAGGTGTTAGGAGCTATTCCGAGAAGGTTTGTATTGGATGAGCAGGAAGGTGTAATAGATCCAATAGGACTTCTTGGTTCAAGGCTTTCGGCCGAAGTGCATGTAGTAAAGATAAGCTCAAGCCTTCTTAAGAATACAGAAAAGGTGATTCATAACGCTGGTTTGGAGGTTTCAGAAAGGTTTATATCTCCCATTGCCTCTGCGGAGGCTGTGCTTACCCCGGAAGAGAAGGAGGAGGGTGTGCTCGTAATAGATATGGGTGCTGGCCTTACAGATTTTGTAGTCTTTTCAGAAGGGTCTATTCTTATCACAGGTTGTGTTCCAATTGGTGGTTTGAGTATAACCAAAGATATAGCCCATTTTATGAAGATAAATGTGGAGCAAGCTGAAAGGGTTAAGGTGGAGCATGGCTATGCTTTGGTAGACACGGTTAACGAAGCTGAAAGGATTAAGATAAAACCAAGGGGAGAGGAAAAGGAGGTGAGTATAAGCAGAAGACAATTGGCGGAGGTTATACAGATAAGGTTGGAGGAGATTATGGAAAAGTTGGCAGATCTTTTGAATATGCAAGGTGTAGACCTTGATTCTTTGCATGCGGGTATTGTTATAACTGGGGGCTCTGCTAAGTTGGCTGGAATGAAGGAGTTTTTGGAGAGGTTCTTTGAACTTCCAGTCAGGATTGGGTATCCTTTAGGTGTAATAGGTCTTAAGGAAAAAGTTCAAGATCCAGCTTATGCTACAGCGGTGGGGTTGATAAAGATGGCCTACAGGAACCTTACTTTTGAAAGGCGAGATCTTACCTTAAAGAATCAAGAAAAGGAAAAGGAAAACTCTTCCTTCTTGTCTAATCTGGCAGAAAGGATTAAATCTTTCATAAAGGAAATAATATAGGGGGTATAAGGATGGATGTTTTGAATCCAACAAGGATTAAGGTTTTTGGAGTAGGTGGTGGTGGTTCCAATGCGGTCAACAGAATGTACCTTGAAGGTATAGAAGGGGTGGAGCTTTTTGCTATAAATACAGATGTACAACACCTTGCTTCCTTGGCTGTGCCAAACAAAGTGCAGATAGGTGAAAAGATAACAAAGGGATTGGGTGCTGGTGCTAAACCGGAAATAGGGGAGCAAGCAGCCTTGGAAGATATAGATAAAATAAGAGAGCTGTTAAGGAACACCGATATGCTATTCATAGCTTGTGGTTTGGGTGGTGGGACTGGGACAGGTGCAGCACCCGTTATAGCGGAAGCGGCAAAGGATATGGGTATACTGACGGTGGCTGTGGTGACAAAACCTTTTAACTTTGAAGGTCCTAAGAGGATGCAGGTGGCCAACGAAGGCCTTGAGAAGCTTAAAGATATAGTGGATACATACATAGTTGTGAACAACCAGAAGCTGGTAGAAATTGCGGACAAAAACTTTAGTATAAAGGATGCTTTTAAGATGGTGGATGACGTGCTTGCAAAGGCTGTGATGGGTATTACGAGCATAATAGTCACTCCTGCTCTCATAAATGTGGATTTTGCCGATGTTAAAACTGTTATGGAAAAGGGAGGCCTAGCCTTGATAGGTATAGGGGAAGGAAAGGGTGATGGCAAAAGGGATTATGCTGTAGAACAGGCAATAAGTAGTCCTTTGCTTGAGGGCAATAGCATACAGGGAGCAAGGAGGCTTTTGGTCACCCTTTGGGTGAGTGAGGATGTGCCTTTTAAGGAGGTGGAGGAGACTATAGGAAAGATAAGGGAGAGCGCCCATGAGGATGCTCTTATAATCTTTGGTGCCATGCTTGAAAGCAACAGAGAGAACTTTATGAGGGTGGCTGTAGTGGCCACAGATTTTGAAAACGTTCAAAGCCTAAGCCAGCTTAAGGTTGTTAAAAAGCCAGATATAAGAGATCTGTCAAAGAGGCCACCACAGGAAATGCAAATAGAGCCAGTTCAACCAGAGATTGATGAAATGCCGGCTTATTTGAGGAGGAAAAGGAAAATATAACTATGCGCATAAATTTAGGAAAAAACAAAGCACTTGCCTTTATAGTGGGTTTAGCTTATGGTTATAGAAATGCACATATAGAGTTTAAAACCTTATCATTGGAAGAGTTTGTGGAGGAAAACCATAAGGATGATAAAGTTTATTACATAAGTAGGCTAGAAGGGGAGGTTTATGAGAGTTTTAACGATAAAGTTAGTCATATTTGTGTGGTAAGGGAGGATAAAATTAACGGTAAAGTTTGTATATTTATCTACAAAAAGCATGTGAAATAAAATCCTTGATTTATCTTGTTTTTATTCCTATACTTTAATCCATGGTATTTTTGTTGATATTGAATTTACTTCTTCTTTCTCTATCAAAGGCTGGCGAGCTTGAAACTTTGATAGACTATGCCATAAAAAACTCACCACGGCTAAAAGCCTATCAAAGTATGATAGAGTCTACAAAGTACAGGGAAAAATACTCAAAGAGCTTGCCAAACCCTTCCTTATTGATAGGACTTAACAACCTGCCTTTAAACAGGCCTTATCCAAACAAATATGAGCCTATGAGCAGTCTCTCCGTGGGCATAAGTCAGATGTATATGCTTCCTATAAAGAGGGAAAGGGAGGCCTTGGTGGCTTTAAAGGAGAGACTTGCCCTATTAGAAGAGGAGGAACTGCTAAAGAGGGAGCTCATAAGGGATATAAAGCTTAGCTATTTAGAGTGGCTATACACCTTTAAAAGAGAAGATCTTTTAAAAAGGATAGGAAGAGAAATAGAAGCCTTATACAAGCTGGCGGAGGAAAACTACAAGTATGGAAGGGCAAACCTCTCTGACCTTCTTTTCCTAAAAGGTGAGCAGATAAAGGTGAAAGGTGAGATTGAAAAGGTAAAACTGGAAAGGGAGAGTAAAAAGGAAGAATTGGACTACCTTGTGGGTAAAAGCTTTGAGCTAAAAGGGGAAGAGGTGGACTTTAAAAGGAAAGAATTCCCAGAGGTAAACTTAGATGAAAGTATTTTCATAAAAAGACTAAAGGCTCAAAGGGAAAAGCTTATGGCTGAAGTGGAAAGAAGAAGGGTAGAATACCTGCCAGACATTGAGCTGATGGCAGAATACATGATAAGGCCCTCTATGGAGAATATGTTTAGTTTGAGGGCAGGGGTTAGCCTTCCAGTATGGAAAAGAAAAAGGGAAGACCTTCTTGTATTGGAGAAGCTTGAAGAAGTCAGGGCAAAGGACTGGGAGATTGAAAGCGCAAGGCTTGAGTTAAAAAGGACATTAAACAGCCTTAGGATTGAATACAGCAGGCTTAAAGAGGTGCTAAGTTTGTTGGAAAAGGCCATTGAAGAGAAGAAGAATGAGATAAAAGCCTTGGAGCTTGCCTATAGGTATCAAAGGGCGGATCTAAGAGACCTTCTTAGGCTATACAGAGAGCTTTGGGAGCTGGAGATGAACAAGCTTGATGTGGAGCTTTCCATTCAAAAGGTATGGCCAAGGTTGGAGGTATTGCTATGAGGAGATACATCTTTCTTTTAACGGGCTTGCTTTTGATAATTCTTTTTGTAGGTGGAGTGTTCTACTTTATGAAAAAGCCAAAAGCAAGCCAAGTGCCACAAGGCTATGAGAAAACTCTTTCTATATCTCAGGAGGGAATAGAGGTAGAGGTTTATTCTAAAGGTAAAAGGCTGGATGTGGGCAAAAACATCCTTTACATACTCATAAAGCCACCAAAGGACCTAAAAGAACTCTACTTCTACATGCCACCTATGCCCGGCATGGGTGAGATGAGGGAGGATGCTACCATCAAAAAGACTTCTCCAGGGCTTTATGAACTTCAGCTAAACATAAGCATGGCAGGCTCTTGGCAGATGGTGGCAGTGATTGACCAAAAGGTTATAAAAAGGGACCTCTCCATACCTTTTACCGGTGAAGAAAAAATGCCTGCTCAAGAGAAAAAGGAGGGTGTTATAAGCGTGGATGTAAACAAGCTTCAGCTTATAGGCATTCAAACGCAGGAGGTAAAAAGGGAAGAGCTTGTAGAGAGCTTTTCCACTGTGGGCTATGTCTCTTATGACCTTTCAAGGGTTTACGAAGTAACTTTGAGAGGTGATGCATGGATTTTGGATACCTTTGGAAGGTTTGAAGGGGAGTTTATAAGAAAGGGCACCCCCTTGATGAGGGTCTTGAACCCAGATGTAAACATCGCAAGGGAGGAGCTAAGGCTTGCAGAAGAGTTAAAGAGGGAGGACCTAAAGAGGGCAGCTTTACAAAAGCTCTCTTATTTGAAGGCTGGGGATGTTATCTCTTCTCCTTACAGCGGTGTGATAGTGGAGAGGAAGGTTTATGAAGGGGGCTTTTTAAGGGCTGGCGATACAGCTTACAAGATAGCGGATATATCCAAAGTTTGGGTGATAGCGGAGGTGCCCCAAGTGTATGCGGGAAGTGTAAGAAAAGGTATGCGGGTGCTTGTAAGCCCTGTGGGACAGGAAGAGTCCTATGAGGGTATAGTGGATTACATCTTTCCAGAGGCCGACAAGATGGCAAGGACCATAAAGGTTAGGATAAGCCTTCCTAATAGAGGTGCCAAGCTGAAGATAAACCAGATGGTGGATGTTTACTTTGAAAGGCCATTGGGTCACGTGCTTGCCGTTCCAGAGGATGCAGTGGTAGATACGGGAAAGAGAAAGGTGGTTTTTGTAGAAAGAGAGCCTGGTCTTTATGAGCCAAGGAATGTAAGGCTTGGAAGAAAAGCGCAAGGCTACTATGAGGTGCTTGAGGGTCTAAGGGAAGGTGAAAAGGTAGTGGTAAGGGGGGCCTTCTTGCTTGATTCTGAGGCACAGCTAAAGGGCCTGTACGGTGAGAAGGTAAAGGGGCATGAGCATCATCATTGAAATAAAAAATAGGAGGTGAGGCCATGACTGGAATGATGGTAGCAATGGTGGTAACTATGCTGATCATTGGCCTTTTTGGCATGTCTGATGGCAAGATGCACATGTATAAGCACATGCATGATACTAAGACCCACGGGAAGTCTGGAAAAGGTGGCCACAAGGAGAGTAAAACTAAGGACAACGCCCATGAACATGGAAAAGGTAAGGAGGAAAAGTCAAAGGACGATCAGCACAAACACGAAGAGAGGAAGGAGGAATCAAGATGAAGATAACTATTTTGCTCTTGCTCTTACCTATCCTTGTTATAGCTGAAGAGCTTTTGGCCTATTATAGCCCAAGCTGTGGATGTTGCACCTCTTACTTTTCCAAGCTAGAAAAGGAAGGCTTTAAGGTCAAAAGGGTTGAGATAAGCCCTGACAAGTTGATGGAAATAAAAAGCCAACTTGGTATTCCACCACAGCTAAGGTCATGCCATACCATGCTTTACAAGAACAAGTTTATAGAGGGGCATGTGCCCCCAGAGGGCATAAGAAGGCTTACAAAGGACAAAAGTCTTCTGGGTGTGGCCTCTCCACATGGCATTAAAAGCGCAAGGGGAGGCTATGAAAAAAGCTTTTTCCTCGTTTACAAAGATAAGGTCAAGGAGGTAAGGCCATGAGAAGGCTATATCTTTTCTTGCTTTTCTTTTTATTTGCCTTTTCCTTTAGCTTCCCTCAGCCCAAGGAACCACCCAAGGGCGAGAGGTGTGTGGTGTGTGGAATGGATGTGAACATGGACCCAAAGCTTACCTCACAGGTAAAGCTAAAGGATGGGTCCTACAAGTATGCAGAATCTCCAAAGCACATACTCAAATACTACCATGAGAACAAGGACAAGGTGGCTGAGCTTTGGGTAAAGGACTACAAAACCGGCAAATGGATAGATGGCAGAAGGGCCTTTTATGTGGCCATAAAGGAGGGGCCTATGGGCTATGACCTTGCGGCTTTCAAAAGCAGGCTGGACGCTCAAAAGTTTGCCCAAAGCCCTCAGGCGGCAAAGAACAGGGTATATCAGTTTACGGAGATAGACAAGACCTTTTTGGAACACTTAGAGATGGGTCATGTGCACTGAAGGAGGTGAAAGATGATGTGGGATATGCATGGAATGGGTTGGGGCATGGGGCTACTTTATCTCCTTGTTCTTCTCTTTTTAATACTTGGGATAATAGCCTTTGCAAAGTACATAATCAAGGGGTAGTCCATGCACCACCATACTCATCATGAACATAAGCATACTACCGCCACAAGCCATGAGATGCATCTTTTTGAAATGAAAAAGAGAGCCATAGTATGCACACTTTTAAGCGTGCCCGTGGTCCTTCTTTCTCCAACCTTCCAAGAGCTTTTGGGCTTTAACCTTCCAGAATTTTATGGAAGGTCTCTTATAATCCTTGTTCTCTCAAGCCTTGTCTTTCTGTATGGAGGATCTTTCTTCATAAAGGGTTCTTTGAAAGAGCTAAAGGTCCTAAAGCCCGGTATGATGAGCCTTGTCTCTGTGGCCATTAGCGTGGGCTTTGCTTACAGCTTTTATGCCCATTTTAGCGGTGGTATGGACTTCTTCTGGGAGCTTTCCACACTCATCGTGGTTATGCTCTGGGGACACTTTATAGAGATGAAGTCTGTGCTTGGAGCCTCAAGGGCCCTTGAGGAACTTGCAAAGCTTATTCCAAAGAAGGCAAGGCTTGTAAAGGGTGATGAGCTTGTGGAGGTGGACACCGCCAAGCTAAGGGTGGGTGATGTGGTGCTTGTAAAGGTTGGGGAAAAGGTGCCCGCCGACGGCACAGTAATTGAGGGGAATGCCCATGTGGATGAGTCCTTGCTGACAGGTGAATCCATACCTGTCTTTAAAAAAGAGGGAGACAAAGTGATAGCTGGCTCTATAAGCTTGGATGGTGTGATAAAGGTGAGGATTGAGAGGACGGGAGAGGATTCCTATCTGAGTCAGGTGATGAGGATAGTAAAGGAGGCTCAAGAGTCAAAGACAAGGCTTCAAAACCTGGCGGACAGGGTAGCCTTTTACCTCACCATAATAGCCATACTTGTGGGCCTTGGCACCTTCTTCCTTTGGGTTTACTTCTCCAAGGATGTGGGTTTTGCAATGGAGAGGGCTGTATCTGTGGTGGTTATAACCTGCCCCCATGCCCTTTGCCTGGCCATCCCTTTGGTTATTGCCATATCCACCTCTTATGCCTCCTCTAAGGGTATCCTTGTCAGAGACAGGCTTTCTTTGGAGCTTTTAAGGAAGGTGGATGTTGTGCTTTTTGACAAGACGGGCACGCTAACAGAGGGCAAGTTTGGACTAAGGGACGTATACGTAAAGGACATGGATGAAGAAGAGTTTTTAAAGCTAGTTGCCAGCATAGAAAGAAACTCAGAGCACATCATAGGAAGGGCCATAGTCCAGCATGTAAAGGACAAAGGGATTGACCTTGAACCTGTGGAGGAATTTAAGGTATATCCTGGCAAGGGTGTGCTGGGGAAAGTGAAAGGTATGAGTGTTGCGGTGGGAACGGAAGGTTTTCTAAAGGAGCTTGGAATGTCTATGGATGAGGATATTGTAAAGAAAGCACAAGAGCTTTCAAAGCAGGGAAAGACTGTAGTATGGGTGGGGATAGAAGGTAGGCTTAGAGGAATTTTGGCCCTCTCCGACAGCATAAGGAAGGAGTCTTATGAGGCCATAAAAAGCATAAAGGCCATGGGAAAGAGGGTGATGATGATAACGGGAGATTCGGAAGAGGTGGCAAAGTGGGTTTCAAAGGAGCTTGGCATTGACGAGTACTTTTCAAGGGTTTTGCCGCACCAGAAGTCCGAAAAGGTAAAGGAGCTTCAAGGGAAGGGCCTTAAGGTTGCCATGGTTGGAGATGGTATAAACGATGCGCCCGCTTTGATGCAGGCGGATGTGGGCATAGCCATAGGGAGTGGGACGGATGTGGCCATTGAGAGTGCAGGAATAATCTTAGTAAGGAACGATCCAAGGGCTGTGGTAAGGGCCATAAGGCTCTCCAGCCTCACCTACATTAAGATGGTTCAAAACCTCTTTTGGGCTACAGCCTATAACCTCTTTGCCATACCTTTGGCAGCCGGCCTTTTTTATAAATGGGGCCTGCTTTTGCCCCTGCCCCTCTCTGCTCTTCTTATGAGTATGAGCACCCTTGTGGTTTCCATAAACGCTTTGCTTATGAGGAGGCACATGCGATGAGGAAGTTTACCGAGATACTCTTGAACAACCGGTTTATAGTGATAACCCTCTCTGTCTTCTTGCTCCTTTATGGCCTCTATTCCTTGAAGAAGACGCCCATAGATGCCCTGCCGGACCTTACAGACACGCAGGTGATCATATACTCCGAGTGGATAGGGCAGGCGCCCCAGGTTATAGAGAACCAGCTCACCTATCCTTTGGTCTCCAACATGCTTGGCCTGCCAAGGGTTAAGGTGGTAAGGGGCTATTCTATGCCCAACTACTCCCTTGTATACGTCATCTTTGAAGATGGCACAGACCTATACTGGGCAAGGTCAAGGGTATTGGAAAAACTCTCCTATATAAGCTCACAGCTCCCATCTCAGGCAAAGGTTAGTTTAGGCCCAGATGCCACTGGCGTTGGCTGGGTCTATCAGTATGTGCTCTATTCAGAAAAGAGAAGCTTGGATGAGCTTTGGAAGATTCAAAACTTTTATTTAAAGTATGCCTTGCTTTCCGTTCCCAATGTGGCAGAGGTGGCCTCTGTGGGAGGCTTTGAAAAGGAATACAGAGTGGTCCTTTATCCAGAGCATATGATACATTACAGCCTATCCCTTGAGGATGTGATAAGGGCTATAAGAGGGGCAAATATGGAGGTGGGTGGAAAGTATGTGGAGGTAAACGGAAGGGAGTTTATAGTGAGGGTAAGGGGCTATGTGAGGGAGAAGGAGGATATAGAGAGGGCTGTCATAAAGGAAGTTAACGGCGTTCCCATAAGGGTTGGAGACATAGGCAAAGTGATTGAGACGCCAGCCTTTAGGATGGGCACCGCAGACTTTAACGGCCTTGGAAACACGGTGGGTGGGATAGTGGTGATGCGCTTTGGTGCGGATGCCTACAAGACCATAAAAGAAGTAAAAGAAAAGCTGGAGGAGGTCAAAAAGGGACTGCCGGAGGATGTAAAGATCATACCGGTTTATGACAGGTCGGACCTCATAGAGAGGTCCATAAACCACCTCAAAAGGGTGCTTTTGGAGGAATCTGTAGTTGTCATCATAGTCATAGCCCTATTTTTGCTTAGCCTCACTTTAAGCTTTGCAGTCCTTATATTCCTTCTTCTTTCCATACTTGGAACCTTCATAATCATGAACCACACAGGCATAAACTCCAACATCATGTCCTTGGGTGGCATAGCCATAGCCATAGGCACCATGGTGGACGCCGCCATAGTTCTGGTGGAGGCCTTCACAAGAAAGAGGGAAGAGGGGAAGGACCTAAGGACGGCCATCGTAGAATCCACCGCCGAGGTGGGAAAGCCCATATTCTTTGCCCTTTTGGTGGTGGCCGTCTCCTTTGTGCCCATGCTGGCTCTTAAGGCTCAGGCTGGAAGGCTCTTTGGTCCCCTGGTGCTAACCAAAACCCTAGCCATGCTTGTGGCATCCTTGCTCTCTGTAGTCCTAATTCCCGTTCTTTTGCTCTACTTTGGGAAAGGTAAAGTGCTAAAAGAGGAGAAAAACCCCCTTGTAAGATTACTTATAAAGGCTTACACTCCCCTCTTTCATATGGCTGTGAGGCTAAGATACCTCATGCTTGTCTTGGCCATTTTGGCCATTCCTGCCTCTTATATTCTCTTCAAAAACATAGGAAGGGAGTTTATGCCGGACCTGAGGGAAGGAACACTCCTTTACATGCCTACCACAGCCCCCGGCATATCAATACAAGAGGCCCAAAGGCTTTTGACCATACAAGACAAGATAATAAAGAGCTTTCCAGAGGTGGATACGGTCTTTGGAAAGGCTGGAAGGGCAAACACGGCCACAGACCCAGCACCCCTCTCCATGATAGAAACGGTTATAACCCTAAAGCCAGAAGACCAGTGGAGGGAGGGAATGACCTATGAAAAGCTAATATCGGAACTGGATAAGGCCTTGCAGTTTCCCGGAGTTATAAACAGCTGGACCATGCCCATAAAGGGCAGGATAGACATGATAACCACGGGAGTGAGAACGCCCTTGGGTATAAAGGTCTTTGGAGACAATCTTGAAGAGGTAGTGAGGCTTGCGCAGGAGATAGAGAAGGCCCTTTATGGTATGGAAGGGGTGATGAGCGTGTATGCAGAGAGGACAACGGGAGCCACCTACTTTGAGATAGTGCCAGACAGGGAAAAGCTAAGGCTTTATGGCTTGAGCCTTGAGGACATAACTGGCACCTTTGAAAGGCTCTTTGCCAACGAGCCCGTATCCCTTTATATATCCGGAAGGGAAAGGTATGGCATAACACTGGGAGTGCCAAGGGATTACAGGCAGGACTTGGAAAATATGATGCTTCCCCTTGGAGAAAAGCTTGTGCCCCTAAAGGCTGTGGCAGAAGTAAAAAGGGTGGAAAGTCCTATGGAGATAAAGTCTGAGAATGGCCTTCTTGTGGCCTATGTTTATATAACGCCAAAGCCAGAAGCAAGCATGGATAGGATAGTGGAGGAGGGAACAAGAAGGATAGAGGAGAGGGTCAAGTTCCCACAGGGCTACTTTTACACATGGACCGGCCAGTTTGAATACTGGAAAAAGGCTATGGAGGACCTAAAGGTCATAGTACCCATGGTGCTTGCCACCATAGTGGTGTTGGTCTACCTTAGCTTGGGAAGGGTCTTTGAGACCTTTTTGGTCCTCTTTACCTTGCCCTCTTCCCTCTTGGGAGGCCTTTTGCTTATGTACCTTATGGACTTTAGGCTCTCCATCGCATCCATAGCGGGCTTTTTGGCCCTTTTGGGCATAGCTGCAGAGATGAGCATAGTTATGGTGGTATATATAATGCATGCCTTGGAAAGGGGAAAGGATAAGGGATTTTATGAAGCCCTATATAGCGGTGCGGTAAAGAGGATAAGGCCAAAGGCCATGACCATGCTAACCATCGTGGCAAGCCTTGTGCCGGCTGTTTTGCTAAAAGGCACTGGAAGTGAGGTAATCTCAAGGATAGCCTTGCCCATGCTCGGTGGTATAGTATCTTCTTTCCTTACTGCCCTCTTTTTAATACCGGCCCTTTACAGCCTTAGGTCAGGTCAAAGATAACCATCTTTATCTCCGTATAGTCTTCTACCGCAAAGCGTGGCCCTTCCCTTCCTATACCAGACTGCTTGACACCACCGTAGGGCATATGGTCCGCTCTAAAGTTGGGACCCTCATTTATTAGAACTCCACCAGCCTTTACCTTCCTTATGAACTCCCAAGCCACGTTGATATCCCTTGTGAATACACCCACCTGAAGGCCATATTCGGAGTCATTGACCATCCTTATGGCCTCCTCCACTTCCCTGTAAGGGTTTACCACCACCACAGGGGCAAAGGCCTCTTCCCTAAAGAGTCTAACATTGGTGGGCACAAGGGAGACTATGGTTGGAGAAAGCACAGAGGAAACCTTATCTCCACAGGATACACCACCGGTTATGAGCTTTGCACCCTCTTTCAAGGCCTCATCTATCCACTCTTGAATCCTTTGAACCTCAGACACGGATATCATAGGACCCACATCTGTATCCTCTTGCATAGGATCACCCACCTTTAGCCTGCTTACAGCCTCTTCAAGTTCTTTTAAATACTCTTCAAATAGGTCCTCATGAACAAAGACCCTTTGCACCGATATGCAAACCTGCCCAGCTATGGCATAGCCTCCCAGTACGGTCTTCTGCACCGCCTTTTTTAGGTCTCCATCCTTGTGTAGCACTATGGCCGAATTGGATCCAAGCTCCAGCACCACTTTTTTAATGCCTGCCTGTCTTGTGATGATCTCGCCCACTTTTCTGCTTCCGGTAAAAGATACCACCCTAACGTCTGGATGTGTTGTCATAGCCTTTCCCACATCACCATAACCCGGGAGTATGCTAAGTGCTTTGGGAGGAATGCCAGCTTCTAACAGCACCTCACCAAGCATAAGAGGTGTCAGAGGTGTTCTCTCAGAAGGCTTTAAAATCACCGCATTACCACAAGCAAGAGCCGGGGCCACCTTATGCATAGAAAGGTTCAAAGGGAAGTTAAAGGGTGTTATGGCAGAGACTATACCCACAGGCTCGCGCATGTAAAAGCCCACCTTACCTTTTCCGTTGGGATGGGCATCTATTGGAATGACCTCACCACCTATTCTTTTTGCCTCCTCCGCAGAAAAGATCAAGGTCTGTATGGCCCTTTGGACCTCTGTGCGCGCCTCTCTTATGGTTTTTCCCACCTCAAGCACAAGGGTCTTGGCAAACTCCTCTGCCCTTGCGCTAAGTATTTGGCTTGCCCTCATAAGTATTTGATACCTTTCGTAGGGAGTAAGGGAAGATATCTCTTCAAAGCCCTCCTTTGCCAGTTCTATTGCCTTGTACACATCCTCTTCATCTGCCTTTGAAACTTCTGCGATCACCTCACCCGTGTAGGGGTATACAACGGGGATCTTCTCTTCCTTTGAAACCCATTGGCCACCTAGCAAAACTTCCTTTCTCATAATGTTATAATTTTAAAAAATCCTCCATGCTCGTAGACCATGTAGGTAGGAAGATCTATATAATAAGGGTGCTTACGAGACATGGCTTTGGCTTATTGCTTTTTAAGCTTGGGCTTGGACACCTCGTTCCCTTCCACTGGGGCATACTGGGACACAAAAGAAGGAAGGAAAGGTATTCTCCCGAAGAACATTTAAGGCTAGCCTTTGAGGAGCTTGGAGTTACCTTCATAAAGCTTGGTCAGATGCTTAGCGTAAGGCCAGACCTTCTACCCGATAGCTATCTGAGGGAACTCTCTAAGCTTCAGGATAGGGTTCCTCCAGTGGATGCAGAAAGTATAAAAAAGGTTATAGAAGAGGAGTTTGGAAGGCCCTGTGAAGAGATGTTTGATTATTTTGAAGAAGAGCCAATAGCATCCGCCTCCATAGGTCAGGTTCATAGGGCAAGGCTCAAATCTGGAGAAAGGGTGGTTCTTAAAGTGCAAAAGCCTTACGTTGAAAAACAGGTGGAGGAGGATTTGGCAATACTTGAGGAATTGGTCCATATGGCTATGAAAACAGAGCTGGGGCAAAGATGGGATATACAATCCATCTTTGAAGAGTTTTCTTACACTATAAGAAATGAGCTTGATTATACAAGGGAGGGAAGGAACTGCGACACATTCAGAAAAAACCTTATGAAGGATGAGGAGGTGTACGTGCCTAAGGTCTATTGGGAGTATACGACTAAAAGGGTGCTATGTCTTGAAGAGATAGAGGGTATAAGGCTGAGCGATAAAGAGGCTCTTGAAAAGAGTGGCTTTGATCTTAAGGATATAGCTAGGAAGGGTGCCCATATGTATCTTAAGATGATATTCAGGGAAGGATTTTTCCATGCGGACCCTCATCCCGGAAACTTCTTAGTGATGAAAGATGGAAGGTTGGGGCTTTTAGACTACGGTATGGTTGGAGCTATAGATAGCATAACAAGGATAAATCTTTTTCAGCTTATGTACGGTATTATCAAAAACGACCTTGACCTTGTTATAGATGCCCTCTATGACCTTGGCATATCTATGAAAACCAAAAGGGAGAAGTTCCTAAAGAGGGAGCTTGAGATACTGTTTTCATACTACTTTATGCAACCGCTGAAGGAGGTCAAGTTATCAAAGGTGGTTCACGAGACCCTCAAATTATCCTATAAATACGGTATAAAGATACCCTCCGACCTTTTCCTCCTCCTTAAAACCTTAGCCCTTGCAGAGGGGACAGCCTTGAACCTTGATCCAGAGTTTAGGCTAATAGAAGAGATGAAGCCTTATATAAACAAGGGATTTAGACAAGTTTTTCTACCCATGATCTCAAGGGATGAGGTAACTAAAAACCTTATCTTGACTACAAAGATGCTTCTTCAAGGTGTTTATAAGACAAAAAGGTTTCTTAACGAGCTTGAAAGGGGGGAATTTGAGCTTTCCATAAACTACAAAGGTGAAGAGAGGTTTATGAGCGATTTGAGAAGGGATATAAACAGGCTTTCTATGAGTATATTAACCCTTGGATTCATGCTCTCCTCTTCTCTCGTCATACTTGCCTTGGCTCCCCATCTTTTAAAAGAGCAGCTCATATACTTCCTACTTGTCTTCACCTTCACACTTGTCATCATTGGCTTTATAAAGCTTAGGAAATCTTAACTGAGATAAAATATTGAATATGACACCAGAAGAACAGCTAAAGATCATAAAACAAGGAACTGTGGAGATAATAGAGGAAGAGGAACTTTTAAAGAAGTTAAAGGAGGGAAGGCCTCTACGCATAAAAGCTGGCTTTGACCCCACCGCTCCAGACCTTCATTTGGGACACACGGTCCTTTTGCAAAAGCTCCGCCAATTTCAACAGCTTGGGCATGAGGTCTACTTTGTTATAGGCGACTTTACAGCCATGATAGGAGATCCAACAGGAAGGAGTGAGACAAGACCACCACTAAGCAGGGAAGAGGTGCTTGAAAACGCAAAGACATACGAACACCAGGTCTTTAAAGTGCTCATACCAGAAAAGACAAACATCGTCTTTAACAGCACATGGCTTTCAAGCCTTGGAACGGAAGGCATAATCAAGCTTGCTGGCCAATACACGGTGGCAAGGATGCTGGAGAGGGATGACTTTTCAAAGCGCTTTAAGGAGGGCATACCCATATATATACACGAGTTTTTATACCCACTACTTCAGGGTTATGACAGTGTTTTCTTAAAGGCTGATGTGGAGCTTGGTGGCACAGACCAAAAGTTTAACCTACTTGTGGGAAGGGACCTCCAAAGGGCCTATGGGCAAGAACCTCAGGTGTGTATTACTTTGCCTTTGCTTGTGGGTCTTGACGGTGTGAGAAAGATGTCCAAATCCTACGGCAACTACATAGGCATAACGGAGAGGCCAGAGGATATGTTTGGAAAGATCATGTCCATATCGGATGAACTCATGTGGGACTATTACCTGCTTTTGACAGACTACACTCAAGAGGAGATAGAGGAGTTTAAGAAAAGCCTTCACCCTATGGAGGCAAAAAAGAGGCTTGCCCATTACATAGTCTCTCGCTACCACTCTAAGGAAGAGGCAGACAGAGCCCTTGAGTTCTTTGAAAGGACCTTCTCCAAAAGGGAGTTTCCAAAAGATGCACCGGTTATAGAGGTGAAAAAAGGCTACCGCCAAAAGGCCTATGAACTCCTTGTTGAACTTGGCATTGAACCTTCTAAAAACTCTGCAAGAAGGCTTATAGAAGGTGGAGGTCTCAAGATAAACGGAAGAAGGATAGAGGATCCAAACCAGGAGATAGAGGTTTTGGAAGAGCTTCAGATGCAAGTGGGCAAAAAGAGGTTCTACAGGATTGTTCCTAAGGAGATGACTTGACTATTTTTACCTTACTCCAGTCAACGGGCTCAAGGCCTGTAGATTCTGCATAGCTCTTTGCCGTCTTATAATTTATTAGCTCTTCTATCTGGGCTTTTAATTTCAAGGACCTCTCCTTTTCCCTCTTTAGCTCGGCAACCTTTTTAGCATAATCCTTAGAGAGGTCTATGGTGTAAGCAGAGTACAAAAGGTTTATCCCTAAAAGCATAAGGCTAAGCCAGAGATACTTCATGGCTTTTCTCCCGCCCTCAGCTTTGCACTCCTGCTAGCTGGATTTTTCCTCACCTCTTCTATACTAGGAGTTATCGGCTTTTTTGTCAACACTTTTAGATGGGTTTTAATGAAATTTTTAACTATCCTGTCCTCAAGGGAGTGAAAAGATATAACCACAAGCCTTCCGCCGGACCTCAAAAAATCAAGGGTCTTATGCAGGGCTGTGCTCAAGGCCGTTAGCTCTTGATTTACCTCTATCCTTATGGCTTGAAAGACCCTTGTGGCAGGATGTATCCTCCCCCCTCTGTAGGGAAGAACGGAGGTCACTATCTTTACCAACTCTCCCGTTGTCTCTATGGGCTTTTTTGCTCTTGCAAGCACAATGGCCTTTGCCACCCTCTTGGCATAGGGCTCCTCCCCATACTCTCTGAATATCCTCTCAAGCTCCCTCTCCGAATAGGTGTTTACCACTTGGTAGGCCGTAAGCCTGTCCTCTGGGTTCATCCTCATATCCAAAGGCTCATCCCTTTGAAAAGAAAAGCCTCTTGGACTCTTTAGCTGTAGCATGGAGACCCCAAGGTCAAACAGAAAGCCATCCACCTGAGAGACACCTTCCATACGTAGGACCTCATCAAGGTCTGAGAAGTTGGCATGGTAGAGGCTAAACCTGCCCTCAAAGTCCTTTAGGTTTTCCTCCGCCATCTCAAGGGCATATGGGTCCCTGTCTATGCCTATTAGGAAGGCCTTTGGATTCTTTTCAAGTATCCTCCTTGCGTGGCCTCCAAGGCCTACAGTGCAATCTACATAGAGTGTTCCACCGTTGCCCAAAAGGAGGTCTACCGCAGGCTCTAGCAATACGGGAATGTGCATCAAAATAGGCTCATCTGTTTTATGGGTGAAAAGCTCTTCCTATGAATGGGGCTTTCTTTGTATAGGCTTAGGGCTTTTAGATGCTCTCTTGTAGCATAGCCCTTGTGCTTTGCAAAGTTATACTGAGGGTAGATTTTGTGGTAGTGTTCCATAATTTTGTCCCTTAGGACCTTTGCCACCACACTGGCACAGGCACAGCTAAGGCTTTTTTCATCACCTTTAACAAGGGCTATGCACTCGTAGCCTTCCACAGGAAGATAATCGCTTATGACCACATGAAAGGTATGCTTGAGGTCCTCCAAGGCTCTTTTGAAGGCAATTTGGTTTGCCCTGAGTATGCCTACCCTGTCTATTAGGCTTGAATCAACTACAGCAGTGCCTATGGCCAAGGCCTTTGATTTTATGATCTCATAAGCCTCCTCCCTCTCCTTTGGGCTCATTCCCTTTGAATCCTTGTCTATAAAAGGTTCTGTAAAAGGTGGGAGGATTACAGCACAGGCCACTATGGGACCTGCCAGAGGCCCCCTTCCAGCCTCATCTACTCCAGCCACAAGAAGGCCCTTCTCCCAATAAGGCCTTTCGTATTCTATCATTCCTTCTTCTTCAGCTCCCAAGGCTTTATCTCTTTTATCTTGCTAAGGGCCTCCTTACCTTTATACTTGCGCAAGAAGTAAAGCCTTGCCCTCCTTACCTTTCCATGCTTTATTACCTCTATCTTTTCAATGTTGGGGCTGTAGAAGGGAAAGGTCCTTTCAATGCCCACACCATAGGATTCTTTCCTTACGGTAAAGGTCTTTCCTGTTCCGCTTCCCCTTATCCTTATCACTATGCCTTCAAAGGGCTGTATCCTCTCCTTATCACCTTCCACGATCCTATAGTACACCCTTATGGTATCGCCTACCTTAAATTTTTCATACTCCTTTTTAGGCACATATATGCTTTCTACCTTCTGCAGAAGACCACTCATAGCCAAACCTCCTGATAGATTGAGCTATAACATTATAGCATTATTTTTTGATTCAGCGCCTTGACCTTGGAGGTTGTGAATATTAAAATTAATATCATAATGAGAAGGACGTTCCACTTCTTTGTTGCCCTCCTTCTCTTCCTTGTAGATTTTGTCCATGCAGAGCATCATCACGAGGACCACAAAATACATACCGATTGTAGCCTTTGTATTATTCAATACACACCTATAGACAGCAAGACTCAGAAGATAGACCTTAAGCTTTTACCCCTCTATCCACATATTGAAAAGCCTCAAAAGCCATTACAGCTCAAAGAAAAACCCCTTATTAAAAGCATCCACAACAGGGCACCTCCTGTGGTGTAAGCCTTCTTAAGGACCTTTTATCTCAAAAAACTACTACAGGAGGTGCTACCATGAAAAAGTTAACCCTTTTACTTGGTATATTTAGCCTTTCCTTTGCTCAAGAGAGCTTGGAAGAGTTAAAAAGACAGCTTGAGGAACAAAGGAAGATAATAAAAGAGCTTGAAAAGAAGATAGAAGCCTTAGAAAAGGCACAAAAGGGCCAAGAGGAGAAAAAGGCCGAAAGGCCCTTGCCTGCAGACAGAAGCCTACAGCTAAGGGCAAAGTATGAAGAAAGGCTAAAAGCCTACCAGATAAGCCCCTTTAGGCAAACAGCCTTTTTGCCAGACATAGCCTTTATAGTGGATACCTCTTTGGTGGGAAGAAATAGAAAGGATGAGGAATACAAAGAGCTTGAGATACCAGAACTTTTCCATACGCATAAAGAAGGGGGCCACGCTGGCCTAAACGAAAAAAGAGGCTTTAACCTAAACTACGGAGAGCTTTACCTTTATGCGCCCGTGGACCCATACTTTGACCTCTATGCCACCATACCCTTCTCGGAGGAAGGTTCAAAGCTGGAAGAAGCCTACGCAGTTACCAGAGGTTTGCCCTTTGGCTTCCAGCTAAAGGTAGGAAAGTTTAGAAGCTCCTTTGGAAGGCTAAATGCTCAGCATCCACACGCATGGGACTTTGCCACCCAGCCCCTTATCAATAAGGTCTTTTTGGGAGAGGATGGACTTGTGGAAAAAGGTATAGGCATAAACTGGCTTGCGCCCACACCCTTTTACTTACTCTTTGGTGCGGAGGTATTGCAGGGAGAGAATGAACAAAGCTTTAACTATAAAGGCTTTAAAATAGACAACTTTGAAATAGAGGATAGGAGTGTGCCAAACCTTTATGTGGGCTATGTAAAAACCTCTTTTGATATAGGAAACCTCTCCCTATTGACAGGCTTTTCCTACGCACAGGGCAAACACAGAGAGGCCGAAGATCACGAAGGGCTTGATGCCAAAACCAAGCTCTACGGCTTTGATCTGACGGCCAGATACCAGATAGACAGCATAAGGTATATATCACTGCAAGGTGAGTATATGTATAGGGACCAAAAGGGCAAAAAGTATGAGTTTAATAACAGCCAGCTTGAAACAAAGGGCATCACCAAGAAACAGGGAGGCTTTTACCTACAGCTTGTAGGCAGGATAAACAAGCAATGGAGAGTGGGCATCCAATACAATCTAATAAACAAAAACACTGTAAAGGAAGACGGCACAAAAGAGGATCTTCCCAAAAACCTCCCTGCCTACTATGCCATGGTGGAGTATGGCCCTACTGAGTTTTCGCGCATTAGGTTGCAATTTGGAGAGAACAGAGCCTTTTACAAGGATGGTGTGAGAAAGCCGGTAAAAGAGGTCATCCTTCAGTTTAACTTTGCCATAGGAGCCCATGGGGCCCATCCCTTTTAAGGAGGTAAAGCCATGAGAAGCCTATTAATACTTCTTCTTAGTCTTTCCCTTTCCTTTGCCCAACTAAAGGTGGTTGCTGTTTACCCTTGGATAGGTGAGCTTGTCAAAGAAATAGGAAAGGATAAAGTAAAGCTACATGTTATAGCAAAACCCACTGAGGATTTTCACTTTGTAGTGCCGAGGCCTTCCCATATAGCCAAGCTAAGGGATGCAGACCTCCTTATCATAAACGGCGCAAGCCTTGAGATAGGCTTTTTGCCACCCTTGATCCAGCAATCTAATAACCCCAAAATACAGCTCGGAAGGGAAGGCTTTTTGGACCTCTCAAGCTTTGTAAATCTAATAGAAAAGCCTCTCTCTGTCTCAAGAGCCATGGGAGATGTGCATCCTGAGGGAAACCCTCACTACAGCTTAGACCCCCACAACATACCCATACTGGCAAGGGCTATAAAGGATAAGATGTGCCAGCTTGATCAAAAGAACTGCACCTTTTACACTTCAAACCTTGAGGACTTCTTAAAAAGGTGGAGCCAAAAGCTAAAAGAGTGGGATGAGGGCTTTTCCAAGCTAAAAGGCACAAAGGTTATACAATATCACAAGACTTATGATTACCTCTTTGTGCGATACGGAATAGAAAAGGCAGGCACATTAGAACCTTTGCCGGGCATCCCACCTACGGCCAAACATCTGGAAGAGCTTATAAACAGGTCAAAGGGAGTAAAGTTTGTAGTCTATGAAATATTTAGAGAACCAAAGCCTGCCAAAAGGGTAGCAGAGGCCATAGGAGCCAAGGCAATTGTACTTCCTCATGATGTGGGTGTGGAAGGTGTAAGGGACCTCTTTGGCCTTTTTGATGAAATCCTGATGAGGCTTTCAAGATGATGGACATCTTTCTAAACAGCTTTTTGCTTTCTGTGGTGCTTGTGGGCATTCATGCCTACTTTGGAAGGGAGATTATAAAAAGGGGCATAATCTTTACCGATATTGCAGTAGCCCAGTTTTCCGGAGTGGGCCTTGCCCTCTCCCTCCTTCTCTTTCATGGAGAACACCTTTATCTTTTTTCTTTAATCTTTTCCCTCCTTGCAAGCCTTCTTATAGCCCTCTCTCAAAGGATCAAAGAATACACAGAAGCCTTCATAGGCCTTTTGTATGCTTTGGGCTTTTCCTCCGTTGTCCTTATCCTTTCCTTCTCACCCTTTGGTATGGAGGAACTAAAGAAGATAACGGCCAGCGACATACTCTTTGTGCAAAGGGAGGAGGTCTTCAAAACAGCCATAATTTACTTTGTTATAGGCCTTCTTCTCTATTTTAGAAGGCGTCTCAAAGAGTTTTTTCAGGAGCTTTCCTTTTTTGTCCTCTTTTCCCTTACCCTTGCCAGCTCGGTAAAGCTTGTGGGCGTTTTGGTGGTCTTTTCCCTTCTGGTAGCTCCAGCCTTGGTCTCTTTGCTACTTGGTAGAGGCCTAATCTTTGCTTGGGCCTTTGGCACCCTTTTGAACCTTTTGGCCATAGGCATATCCTTTAAGCTTGACCTTCCTACTGGCTACAGTATGGCCTTTTTACAGTCCTTGGTGGCTATCTTACTTTTTCTTGGTAAGCTGGCTCTTGTAGCCAAAAATACTCTTCCCTCTCAGGGCCGGTAGAAAGCATCACAATAGGCACTCCAAGGTAGCTTTGGATAAAATCCAGATAGTCAAGGGCTTCCTTTGGAAGCTGGGAGAGGCTTTTTGCTCCCTTTGTGTCCCTTTGCCATCCCTTAAAACTCTTGTATATGGGCCTTATGTTCTCTAGCTGGCTCAAGCTTGCCGGAAAGTAGTCAATGGCCTGCCCCATATATTCATAGGCCACACACACCTTTATCTCCTCAAACTCATCCAATACATCCAGCTTGGTGATTATTAGGCCATCAAGGCCGTTTACCTCCACCGCATACTTCAAAGCCACAAGGTCCAGCCATCCGCATCTCCTTGGCCTTCCCGTAGTGGCCCCATACTCTCCACCCCTTTCTCTCAGTTTTTCTCCCATCTCATCCTTTAGCTCCGTTGGAAAGGGCCCTTCACCCACCCTTGTGGTGTATGCTTTTGACACAGCCCAAAAGCTTGCATCAGAAAAATACTTTGGAGGAAGGCCCGTACCGCTAGAGAGGCCCAAGGCTGAAGCATTAGAAGAGGTCACATAGGGATAAGTGCCCATATCCACGTCAAGCATGGTTCCCTGCGCACCCTCAAAAAGCACCCTACCCTTAAAATCAAGAAGCCACCTTGTAGTATCTATCACCCTATCTTTTATCTTATTGTAGCTTTCCATAGTTTTTTCAAACATCTCCTCAGGGTCAAGCTTGTGGTTCTCACAGTAGACCTTCTCGCAAAGGTCCTGCACAAACTCTAGATTGTCTTTTATGAGCCTGTAGGTCCTGTCCTTGTCTTCAAGGTCGCATACTCTTATGCCCTTCCTTCCATACTTGAACATGTAGGAAGGACCTATACCCCTCAAGGTGGTGCCAATCTTGCCTTTTCTTTCAAAAAGAGAGTCAAGCACCTTATGGTAAGGCATCACAAGGTGCGCCCTGTTGCTCACAAAGACCCTGTCCCAAACCTTTAGACCCCTTTCCTCAAGCTCTTCTATCTCTTTTACCAAGAGTTCTAAGTCTACCACCATGCCTTGGGCCACTATGCCTATGGTATGCTCATGGAGTATGCCCGTTGGCAAAAGGTGAAGTATGAACTTTTCTCCACCTACCACCACCGTGTGGCCCGCATTGCTACCCCCTTGGTATCGCACCACCGCATCAAAGTCTGCAGAAAGCAGATCCACTATCTTCCCCTTTCCTTCATCGCCCCACTGGGCACCAAGCACAACAAGATGTTTTTTCATCGCACCGCCTCTTGAAGTTCTTCCACCTTCTCTCTTATAGCCTTTAAAAGCTCCTCTATCCCCCACCCCTTTACCGCAGAGATCACCACAGCCTTGCTGTCCATGAAGGCTGGTTCAGTTAGGTATCTAATATCTTCCTCCTTCTCCACCACCTTATCGGCCTTGTTAAAGACATAGATAACGGGCTTTTCATCGGCAGATAGGTCCTTTAGAATTTCTTTTACCACCTTTACCTTTTCAAGCCACTTTTTGTCCGATATGTCTATCACATGCAAAAGGATGTCCGCCTCTTGAACTTCCTCAAGGGTGGCCTTGAAGGACTCTATAAGCTCAGGTGGAAGCCTCCTTATAAAGCCTACCGTGTCGGTGATAAGCACCTTTATATCTGGAAATAGGAACTTGGCGGAGGTCTTTGTATCCAAGGTGGCAAAGGGCATGTCTGCCACAAAGGTTTCCCTGCCTGTCAAAAGCCTCAAAAGGCTTGACTTTCCTACGTTTGTATATCCTACGAGGGCCACCTTTACCACCTTTAGGTCTCCAGAGCTTTCTCTCCTTTTCCTTTGCTCCCTTCTTTGCCTCTTTATGTCCTCAAGCTCCTCCTTTATCTGCTGTATCCTCTTCTTTATCCACCTTTTCCTTATCTCCGCCTCTTGCTCACCGGGACCCCTTGTCCCCACACCACCACCAAGCCTAGAAAGCTCCTTTCCCCTTCCATATAGCCTTGGAAGCTCATAGGTTAGCTTGGCAAGCTCCACCTGAAGCTTGGCCGTCTTTGACCTTACCCTTCTGGAGAATATCTCAAGCACAAGGTCCGCACGGTCCATAATCTTTCTACCTATGGCCTTTTCAAGGTTTGCCACCTGGGATGGGCTTAGGAAGGTATCAAAGATGATAACATCTGCACCAGTGCCTTCGGCAACTTGTCTTATTTCTTCCACCTTTCCCGCACCCACATAAAACCTTGGGTCTGGTTTGTTCTTTCTTTGAACTATGTAACCTAGACATTTGCCATCTACAGCCTTTAGGAGCTCTTTTAGCTCTTCCAAGGACTCCCTATCTTCTTTGCTTTCCAAAAGGCCAACTAAGATTGCCTTCATTAACCTCCTTGCACTATGGTGCTTATGGCATGTTTATAGATTAAGTTTGGTTCTCCTTCCACTTCCAACAGAATTGTATACTTATCATGGTCCAGAATCTTACCCGTTATCCTAGTGCCCCTTGTGAGGAACACGGTCACAGTCACAGCCTTCCTCTTTAGCTCTTCAATGTATTCGTCTTGAACGTTTGTGTTCCTCTCCATAAACATACCCACTACCTCCATAATAAATTATAAAAGAATTTGTAATTAGTCAAGAAAAGAGGGAGTGCTTGATTTTTGATTGAATTTGTGGTATAATTTAAAGCCAAAAAAAAGGAGGGTGTCAATGAGAAAGGGTCTTTTAGCCCTAGCCCTTGTAGGTTTAGCCCTTGGAGAAACAAAGGTGCAAGAAAAGCAGTACGTAGTTGTGGCAAAATGCGATAGCCCTACAAACATAAAGCTTACAGTGGGTAACGTAAGATGCACGGCGGCGGGGTGTCAGCAGGGTGGGGCAAGGGAAAACCCTGGCCTGTTCCAACTTTTACAGCTTGCGGGAGTTCCAAGCTTTGAAGGTATTGGCAATGGTCTCAGAGACATGTTTAACACTGCATTGAACCAAACGGGATGCTTTAGAATATTTGATAGGGAAGCTTTGGAGGCCATAAGGCAAGAGCTGGCCCTTGCTGGCAAAACTCTAAAGGCAGAATCTGCGGACTACATAGTCCTTGCCAACGTAACTTCTATAAACTTTGAAAGGAAAGGGGGAAACCTTGGACTAGGCTTTATACCTATCCTTAGCGCCATATCTGTAACAAAGCAAACAGCTCAGCTTGCTATGGATGTAAGGCTTGTGAAGGTGGAGACTGGTGAAGTGGTATTTACAAAGACTTATACAGCCGAGGCTGGAAAGACCTCCTACGGCTTTGGAGCGGCCGGTTATGGTAGCGGAGTGGGCTTTGGTGGAACTTTGAGCGGTCTTTCTGGTACGGCCATGGAAGAGGTGGCAAGGGACATAATCATGAGGGCTTCCTTTGATATTGCCAAGTTCTTAGCCCCAGATAAGGTAAAGGAGATAAGGGTGGAGGTTCCAAAGAAGGAGAAGAAGGAAGAAGGATCAGAATGATCTTTTATGCTTAACCGAACTCTCCTTTTCGGTGAGGGGCTCTTTGAGACCATAAGGTGGAAGCCATCGGAAGAGAAGTTAAAACTCCATTATGAAAGGCTAAAAAGCTCTGCTCTTTCCTTGGGCATTCCACATCCTACCTATGAGGAGTTTTTAAGGGATATAGAGGAGGCCACAGGGAAAAGGACAGATCTTTACGTTAAATACCTTCTTATATCCAAGGGGAGTGAGCATATTACAGATGAGCCAAAGGATTATGGAAGGCTTATACTGGTAAAGGATCTCAAGCCACAACCAGAAAGGGTTGATCTTTGCATATCACCTTACAGAAGGCATTCATCCGACCCAGTCTGCAGGCACAAAAGCACCTCTTACCTTTTTAACCTTCTTGTAAAGAAGCATGCAAAAGGCAGGGGTTTTTGGGATGGTGTGATAGTTAATGAGAAGGGGTATGTGTGCGAAACATCTACTGCAAACCTCATTTTTCTTAAAGGTTCTAAGTTTTTTACACCGGCAAAGGCCTGTGGACTTCTTTGGGGCACTACCCTTCAGTTTCTACAAAAAAGACTAGACATAGAAGAGGACTACATAGAAATTTCAAAGATGGAAGACTTTGACTGTGTTATGGTCCTAAACTCTCTTATCCTATGCGCTGTAGTAGACAGATTTGAGGAAAAAAGGCTAAAAGTTGATTTGGAGGCCTTTGAAGAGGTTAGCCGTATCCTAAAAGCCTCCCTATAGCCTCTGCAAGCACCATATCCTCTGGATAAGTTATCTTTATATTGGTAGCCTCCCCTTGAACAATCCCCACCCTATAACCATAACGCTCAAGCAACATGGCATCATCTGTAGCAAAAAAGCCCTCATTCCTGCTCCTAAAGTGGCACTCAAGGAGCACTTTTCTGTCAAAGCCTTGTGGTGTTTGAGATAGCCAAAGGTTTGACCTATCAACCGTTTCAACCACCATGCCATGCATAACTCTCTTGACCGTATCCCTTATAGGTATGGCGGTTATCTTTCCATGGTATTCTCCAAGCTGTGAGACTTTAAAGAAGAGGTCTAGGCTGGCAAAGGGCCTTGCACAGTCATGTATAACCACAACGTCGCCCGTAGCCTCTAGGAGTGCGTTAAAGACTGAGTCTTGTCTTTCTTTTCCCCCTTGCACCTTTTTTACCCCTTTTGGCAAGTTCCACCTTTCCAGATCTTCAGGTGGCAATACCAAAAGGATCTCTTCAAACCTACCAAGGACCTTTTCTAAAGAATGCATAAAAAGCGGTTTTCCAAGAAGGTTTTTAAACTGCTTTTTTCCACCAAACCTTTTCCCCTCACCTGCGGAGAGGAGAATAAGGCTTATCATTCCTCTTTTAAGCTTTCAATCTTGTTGATAATTTGATCCTTTAGTTCCTCCGCCTTTGGGTCCTCTGAAGATATCACATACTCACCACCTTTGTCTAATACCATACCAAGAAGATAAAAACCCTTCACCTCCATCTCAAGGGTTTCCTTTGTGGCCCTATCAAGGAACTTTTTAACACTTTCCGCATCACTAAGGCATACCTTGAAATCCATAAGTTCAAGCTCTTCCACATCTGCATCTTCCTTGGGCATGTATAGGCAATATATGGTATATTCCCCTTCTTTGGCCTTATCCTTTAGGTTTTCAAAAAGCCTTTCTACAAAGGCCCTCACCTGATGCCTCACACTCATGGTGAATATTTTATTACACTCTATGAGGTTGGGTAAATTTAAGCAAATTAGGAATATAATAATGTGTAAATATTCTTATGAAGGAGGTGTATCATGGAGCAGAAAGCACCAGATCTGGTGATAATACTTCTTACAGGGAAGGAGAACCCTAAGAGGCTACCCTCTGCCTTTTTCTTGGCATCAACGGCAGCTGCAGAAGATATGAACGTAGTTATCTACTTTACAGGTCCAGCTACCGAGCTTCTCAAAAAAGGTGTGGCGGATAACATCTATCCAATGGAAGGTGGTCAACCACTCTCTTACTTTATCAAGCTTGCCTTGGACAACGGTGTGCAAATGGTAGCATGTAAGCAATCCCTGGATCTCAACGGCATGACGGAAGAAGATTTGGCTTACAACTTCCCAGTGCTTACACCTACACAAGCTCTACCAACCCTCGGTATGGCTGGAAGGGTTCTAACCTGGTAATAAGCTCATAGCCCTCTCAAACACAACCTCTGGCTCTATCTGCAGGCATGGGAAGGGGTACTCTCCCAGCCTGCACTTTCCTTTTCCATGAGGATCGCAAGGCTGACAGCTAAGACCCTTCAATAGGTATACACCTTCCTCTTCACTTAAGGCAAAGCCAAAGGTGGGGTGGGTCCCTCCGTATATCTGCACAGCCTTTGTGCCCACAGCCCTTGCCATATGCAAAAGCCCAGAGTCGTTGCCGATAAAAAGCACAGCTCCCTTTATCACAGCCAGCACATCAATCAAGGACAGATCACCGCAAAGGTTTATACCCCTCCAACCTTCGCAAAGCTTTCTATCCTTTTCATCCCCCACAAAGACCACCCTATAGCCTACCTTTTCAAAGAGCTCTGCCACCCTATCAAAGTATGGATACCTCTTCTTTTCATACCTTGCCCCAGGCCCTATGCATACATACCTCTCTCCCAGCCTTCCTTTCCATAATCTTAGCCTCTCCTCCGATACAATTATCTTTGGCCTTCCACTCTTGTTGCCTATGGCCTGAAGGTATGCTTCCACTACGCTGTATTCCTTCCTGAAGGCCTTAAAATACACCGCAAGCCTGCGCCTAAGTGAGTGCTTTTTATAGCTCTTCCAATTCCCTCCCACCTTTAGCCTCAAGAGGAAGGTCCTTAAGTTCTTGTGCATATCCAAATATAGGTCAAAGCCCTTTAGCCTCTCAAGGCTTTCCCTGCTAAAGAGCTTTTCCTTTTCTACCTGTATGACCTCAAGCCTAGGATCCTCTGAAAAGACCTCTCCGTAGGGTCTAAAGGTCAAAAGGAAGGGCCTATAGCCAAGCTCAAGAAGAGGGTCTATAAGGCAAGAGGTGAGGACCACATCACCCAAAGAGGAAAACCTTACTATAAGGGCCTTTTTATCCACCGCTCACAGGGGGTATTATGGCCACCCTCTCCTCACCCTTTAGCTCATAGTCCTCTCCCACATACTCCTCGTTTACGGCAAACCTGGCCACTTTAAGTATGGGCTCAAGGTCTGGGTATTTTTCAATGAGAAGCTGGCGAAGCTGGGAGATGGTGCCTTTGAAATCCATCTCTTCTTCGCTTCTTTTTAGCCTTTCTTTGACTATGGCAAAGTATAAGAGCTTCATCCTAATAAATTTTAATGCCTAAAGTGCCTTGTGCCAGTAAAGACCATGGCCATATTGTATTGATTGACAGCTTCTATGACCTCCTTGTCCCTTATGGAGCCACCGGGCTGGATTATGGCCCTTATGCCCACCTCATGGGCCAAATCTACGCTGTCTCTGAAGGGCAAAAAGGCCTCCGAAGCCATAACGCTACCCTTTAGGTCAAGGCCAAACCTTTGAGCTTTTGCTATGGCACATCTCAAACTGTCCACCCTTGACACATTGCCGGAGCCTATGCCTAAGGTCCTGCCATCCTTGGCTATCACTATGGCGTTGGATTTGACATACTTGCATACCTTCCAAGCAAAAAGAAGGTCCCTCATCTCCTCTTCAGTGGGATGTCTCCGAGATACAACCTCAAGCCTCTCATAGTCAAGACTGTCTTCTTCTTGGAGCAAATACCCACCGCTTACCTTCTTTATATCAAAGGAGAAGGAGTAGCCAAGGGCTTGGACAAGCCTCAGGTTCTTCTTCTTAGAAAGCACCTCAAGGGCCTCCTCCGACCACTCTGGTGCGATGATGACCTCAAGGAAGATCTCCTTTAGCCTCTCTGCCAAGGGCCTTTCTACCCTGTCGTTGAAGGCCACTATACCGCCGAAGGCGGACTCTGGGTCTGAAGAAAAGGCCCTTTCAAAGGCCTCAAGCAAGTTTTTACCGAGGGCCACACCACAGGGGCTGTTGTGCTTGACTATAACACAGGCAGGTTCAGAAAGCTCGCTCACAAGCCTAAAGGCAGAATCGCTATCAAGGTAGTTGTTAAAAGACATCTCTTTGCCTTGAAGGATGCGCGCCCTTGCTATGCCAAGATCCTCAAGTGGATTATGAAAGAGCCAAGCCTTCTGGTGAGGGTTTTCTCCATACCTTAGGCTTCCAAAGAGCCTCATAGGCAGTGCAAAGTAAGGTGGTATGCTCTCCACCTCCCATATCCTCTCCAAAGCCCTGGAGATCAAAGCATCGTAGTAGGCCGTCAGAGAAAAGGCCTTTATGGCTAGCCTCCTTCTGTCCTCAAGGCTAAGGCTTCCCTCTTTTATCTTACTGGCCACCCAGCCATAGTCTTGTGGGTCCACAACCACCGCAACCCTGTAGAAGTTCTTAGCTGAAGCCCTGATGAGGGTTGGGCCACCTATGTCTATAAACTCCATAAGCTCCTCCTCTTGCAGGTCCTCCTTTAACTTCTCCTCAAAGGGGTAGAGGTTTACCACCACCAGGTCTATAGGCTCTATGCCAAGGCTCTTTATCTCTTCCCTGTCCTTTTCCACCCAATCCCTATAGAGTATGCCACCATGGATGGCAGGATGCAAAGTCTTTACCCTTCCGTCCAGTATTTCAGGAAAGCCTGTAATCTCTTCTACCTCTTTGACCTCATAGCCAAGGCTTTTTATAAACCTGGCCGTGCCACCGGTGGATATGATCTCGTAGCCCTTTTCCTTTAGAGCTTCTAAGAGCACCTCTAAGCCTTCCTTGTAATAGACCGATATGAGAGCTCTCATAAGTTAAAGATTTTACTAAATTTATTAGTTATGGACCTTCAGAAAAAGATAAGGCTTATGGCAAGGCTTGCAAGTTTTGAGAGGGATGGAGAGATAAACTTAGAAAGCTGTATATTTTATGCCTCCACTCCAAAGGGCAAGGTTCCAATCCTTAAGCTTATGCAGACCACTATGTGCGACAAGAACTGTGTATACTGTGCCTTCAGAAGGGATAGGGATCAGACCATAAGGATGGCGCTAAAGCCGGAAGAAGTGGCAAGGGGCTTTATGGAACTCTACAGGGCTGGCAAGGTTAGAGGCCTTTTCCTCTCTTCCGGCATCTTTGGAAACCCAGAGTTCACCATGGAGAGGATGATAGACACGGTAAAGATACTTAGAGAAAAATATGAGTTTAAGGGCTATATACACCTTAAGATCATGCCGGGCGTTTCCCTCCAGACGGTGGAAGAGGCAGTAAAGGTGGCAGACAGAGTGTCTATAAACCTTGAGACCACAAAGGAAGAAAGATTACAAAGTATAGCTAAAGGCAAAAGCATCCTAAAGGATATCCTTCCAAAGATGGAGTATATAGATAAGCTCATAAGAAACAGCAAGGGCAAAAGCCAGATAACGCAGATGATGGTGGGTGTGGGAGATGAGAAGGACGAGGAGATAATAAGGGTGGTGGCCTATCTTAACAAGAGGTTCAAGCTAAGCAGGATCTATTTTAGTGCCTTCTTCCCAGTCCCTCACACTCCCCTTGAAAACAAACCACCAGAAAATCCTCTAAGGGAATACAGGCTCTATCAGGTGGACTTTTTGGTAAGAGAATACGGCTTTTCCTTTGAGGACTTTAGGCCCATACTAAAGGATGGAAACCTTCCCCTTGAGACAGACCCAAAGACGGCGTGGGCTCAGGTAAACAAACACCTATTCCCAGTGGAGATAAACACGGCGGACTATGAGATGCTCATAAGGGTTCCGGGTATAGGCAAAAAGACAGCGGAAGAAATAATAAGGAGAAGGAAGGAAAAAAGAATAAGATCGCTTGAGGACCTCAAAGGCATAAAAAACCTAAAAAAGATACTAAATTACATCACCTTGGATGGAAAGGTTATAAGGGTTTAAAAAAAATAAAAACCCCCGCAGGAGGCGGGGGTGGATGGGATTGTTAGAATTGAACCTGAAGGGCAAGGGTCCAGTCGGTATAGTTCTTCTCGTTTGGAGCTTTATTTTTGAGACTCACAACATCAGCACCGAGCTGGATCTTGGCATCTTGACCCTTTATGTAGTAGTTGAGGAATACACCCGTTCTGTTGGTGTCCCTGTTGGCAGCTGTCCTGTCATCAAGCTTTTCATACCTTATGGCAAGGGCAGGCTTTCCTATACCAACCACTTGGTCGTAGAGAAGTTGACCTTGCACATAGTAAGCTCTGTCCTTACTCTTAGATGGTGCTCTAGCAGGTATGTCCTTCCTGTCTTGGTAGCCAAGCTGGAGGTTTGGCACTATGTCTCCAAACTTTTGCTCCCACATGGCGTCCACGGTCCAGGCTTTGGCTGTACCACTATATCCACTACCGTTGTCCCACTTTTGAGTATTGTAGCCAAGACCTATGGTCAGCACATTTTGCCTTCCAAGGTAAGTATCCGCAAGCGTAAAGCCCTTTTCTGCCTTGTATCCAAGCATGGTAGGTGTGAATTGTATCCTTCCGGCAAAGGCAAGGTTGTCTTTAGTACCAAGATCACCGCTTACATGGTCCCATCTTCCATCAAAGACACCAATCTGATACTTAACAAGACCATCTGCTATGTTGCCCCAGAAGGTAAGACCTGCATCCCTGTAACCATTTTGCACATTATAACCTATGGTAAATGGAGTAAAGTAATTACCTCTTACGCTATATCCATATCCAGTTGGTATAATGTAGGTATAGCTGTCTGTTAGAGATGCCCTTGAGAAGGGAAGCCTGTAGAGACCTGCCATTACTTGGAACTCATCCATAAGCTTTAGGTTGATGAAGGCGTCGTTAACTCTGGTACTTGCTGTACCTGAATGATTGGTTCTTCCTTGTGCATTATTACCTATCGCAAAATCCAAGTTGGCACCAAATTGGACTATCTTGTTGACCTGTCCAGAGAAGTAAAGCCTTGCGTTGGCTATGGAGAAGTCTGTGTAGTCTTTACCACCTGGGGTTGTCTTCCCAAGCCTTTGTGCCCAGATTTGGAGCTTTAGGCCTGTGTTGGCAAAGGTATCTTCGTCCACTTTAATAACGGCTGCCTCTGCGGGCAATATGGCTGCTCCCATTAGGGCTGCTACTGCCAAAAGGCTCTTTCTCATGTTGGTACCCTCCTTAAAAGGTTTTGATGGCAATATAATAGCAAAAAAAGGGATGCTTGTCAAGACTTTTTTAAAGTTTGCAAGATTTCCAAAGGCTTTTAAATGGTGAGTTGCATTTTTGCAATTTTGCAACGGAAGGAAATGGGATTATAATATTATTGTAAGCTTAGGAGGGGTGACCGAGTGGCCGAAGGTGCAGCACTGGAAATGCTGTGTACGGGTTAAACCCCGTACCGCGGGTTCGAATCCCGCCCCCTCCGCTCAAACCTTTCTTACCTTTAAGGTCATACCCTTGACCTCTTCTACCACCACCTGATCTCCTCTTTTCAAAGGCTCATCGCTTATAGCATTCCATATCTCTCCGTGTATAAAAACTTTGCCCTTTCCTTCCACAAAGTCTGTATAAGCCTCTCCCTGCTCACCTATTAGCTCTTCCGCTCCAAGCATCTTTTTGCGCCTTTGGGCCTTTAGGCCTAGCCTTCCTGCAAAGAGGAAAAAGCCCACGGTAAGAGCTACCATGGTGGCTATGACGCTTATGGGAATGTTTCCATAAGGTGAATCTGGACTGATGAGGATTAAAGAACCAAGGGCAAGGGCTATGGCTCCAGCTACTGCAAGACCTCCAAAGGCGGGGGTAATTAGCTCAAGTATGAGAAGAAGGATGCCTGCAAGGATAAGAAGGAGACCAAGCCAGTTTATGCCTATGACTCCAAGGCCATACAGGCCCAAAAGAAGGCAGATGATGCCTACAGTGCCTGGTATTATGGTTCCTGGGTTGTAAAGTTCAAAGAAAATGCCATAAAAGCCTATAAGGAGGAGCATGTAGGCAACGGTAGGGTTTGTTATTATGCTAAGAAATTCTTCCCTTAGGCTTTTCCCCACCTCTACCACCTGAAGGCCCTTAGTTTTAATAACCACCTCCCTGCCGTGCTTTTTTATCACTCTCCCATCCAACTTTTCCAAAAGGTCCTTCCTGTCCGTTGCTATAAGGTCTATAACCTTCTCCTTTAGAGCTTCTTCTGGAGTTAGGGATATGGCTTGAGTTACCATCTTCTCTGCTATCTCTGGATTCCTTCCCTTTTCTTTTGCAATGCTTCGCACAAAGGCAAGCATATCTTGCATAACTTTTTGCTTCATAGCCTCATCCATCTTTTCACCACCCATCTGAACGGGCGTGGCTGCACCTATGTTTGTACCTGGAGCCATTGCGGCCACATCTGCCGAGAGGGTTATTATGGCACCTGCGGAGGCTGCACGACCTCCCGGTGGATAAACAAAGACTACCACAGGAAGGGGAGTCCTTTGAAACTCTTGGATGACTTCCCTCATGGAACTTTCAAGGCCTCCGGGTGTGTTCAGCTCAAGAATAAAGAGGCTTCCCCCCTCTTTCTCCGCCTTTTGCAAACCTCTTTTTATATGGTCCACCATGAGGGGTGTTACGGCCTCTTGCCACTTGGAGATGAATATCTTTGCATTGGAAAAGGCTATAAGGGAAAGCAGTATGATCAAAAGCTTCATAGGAAAATCTTAAATCTACTTTATCCTGCT
The DNA here is from genome assembly GCA_037927135.1 of Candidatus Pampinifervens sinense. GTDB lineage: Bacteria > Aquificota > Aquificia > Aquificales > Aquificaceae > Pampinifervens > Pampinifervens sinense. The sequence goes on from JAXSPP010000002.1 coordinate 223,048, forward strand.
TGCAAGTTCTTCAAGAACTTCCTCAATCCCTATACCCCTTACGCTGAGCATGAGAAGAAGATGGTAAAACATGTCGGAAGCTTCCGCCTTTATCTCTTCAGGCACACCTCTTTTTAGTGCTATAAGGGTTTCAATGGCCTCTTCACCAAACTTTTGAAGTATTCTGTCCTCACCCTCTTTAAAGAGCTTTACCGTATAAGAGTTTTCTGGCATATCTTTAAGCCTTTGTTGTATTATCTCTTGGAGCCTTTGAAGTGTTTCAAAGGGAAGCACCCTTTTTACCCTTTCCCCTTTGAGGTCCCTAAAAAAGCAATTCCTTTCTCCTGTGTGGCAAGCCCTGTTTTTTTCTTGCAAGACAATATAGAGCAAAACATCCTCATCACAGTCCACCCTTATCTCCACCACCCTTTGAAGTTCTCCGGAGCTCTCACCCTTTTTCCATATAGACCCCCTTGACCTTGAGTAGTAGTGGGCATAGCCCGTTTCTATGGTTTTCCTTATGGCCTCCTCGTTGGCCCAAGCAAACATCCTTATCTCACCAGTCCTATAATCCTGCGCTATTACAGGTATTAGACCCTCTTGGTTAAACTTGAGCTGTAGCATCCCTCTTAATTATAATCCTTAAGTCTCCAAAGGGCTTTTCTTGTTCTATGTCCACAATGTCTTCTTGATACAGCACCATAAGGGCCATAAGGTATGGCACAAGACTTTTCCCAAGGACAATCTGATAAAAGGAAAAGACCATGCCCTTCTCTTTAAAAAGGTCTTTAAGCTCTTTTAGAGCATCCTCAAACCTTGATATGTGTATAGGAATGGTCCTCTCTTCCCTTCTTACCCTACCTTTCCCCACCCTCTTTATTGCCACCCTTACAGCCCTTTTTATCTTTTCAATCCTTTCGGTAAGCTCTTCTGCAAGCTCCGCCTCTTGACTCTCAAACTGCTCTACTATCTCTTTGAGGGTTATCCTTCTCCTCTCCCTCCTTTGCTTTGGCTCTGGAAAGAGGACCTCCGCCTGCTTTTTAAGAAGAAAAGAGGCTGCTAAAAGGGCCCTTGCTGGCACTCTAAGATCAAGGAGTTCATGCCTTCTTATCTCCTCCATATAAGCCTTTGCAAGGGCGCATATGTCCACATCCCAAGGGTCAAGCTTTCCCTCCTCCACAAGCCTGTAGGCAAGGGCAAAGGGATGATCCTCTTCAAAGCGCCACATGTCTTCTCCAATAGGTGGCCATCTTTATAAGGTTGTAAAGAGTGTCCTTTAGGTCCTTTCGGTGCACCACCATATCCACCATACCCTTCTCAAGCAAAAACTCCGATGTTTGAAAGCCCTCTGGAAGCTGTTGTTTAATAGTCTGTTCTATCACCCTTGGCCCTGCAAAGCCTATAAGGGCCTTTGGCTCAGCTATTATTATGTCTCCAAGGAAGGCAAAGCTTGCAGACACCCCACCTGTGGTAGGGTTTGTAAGCACCGTTATGTAAGGTAGCCCCCTTTCCTTTAAGTAGCCCACGCCTATGGAGGTCTTTGCCATCTGCATAAGGGATAGTATGCCCTCTTGCATGCGGGCACCACCCGAGGCCACAATGGCTATCAAAGGAAGATCCTCCTCTCTTGCATACTTACAGGCCCTATAAAACCTCTCACCCACCACAGATCCCATACTACCACCTATAAAGCCAAAGTCCATAACCGACAACACAACCCTTTCATCCTTTAAAAAACCATCGGCCACAATTATGGCCTCAGATAGGCTTGTGCTCTCTTGAGCCTGTTTTATCCTTTCCTTATAGCTCTTTGTATCCCTAAAGTTTAGCGGGTCTGTGGGCCTTATCTCCTCAAAAAGGATCCTATAGTTTTGTAAAAGATACTCAAGCCTTTCCTTTGCAGGCATGTTAAAGTGATGTTGACACTTTGGACAAACGTTTAGATTCTTCTTCAATTCAGGAATGTATAGCAAGGACTTACAGCTTTCACACTTGGTCCAAAGGACTTCTTTCTCCTCCTTTCTTCTGAACCTGTCTAAAAAGCCCATGGATAGCTATTTTACCATTAGGAGCTATGGACCTTTTCCTCTAGCTTTTGCAGTCTCCTTATGATGTCTTCTACAATGTCCTTTTGGTGAAAGGCCTTGTTCAAAATATCTTTTATATGAGAAAGCTCCATATAAATATGGTCTATCCTTCTGTTGGTCTCATCCACCCTTTGATTTGTATCATCAACCCTTCTGTTTAGGTCATCTATCCTTCTATTGATTTCCCTTATCTCCTCCTCCAAGGAGCTTATTCTCTTTTCTATGCTGGTGAGCCTTTGGCTCATAGATTCTATGGCTATTCTGTAGCCTTCAAGCTCTCCACGCACCTGGGCCCTAAACTCTTTAAATTCCTCCTTTAACTCCCCTACGATGAGGTCTTTTAATTTTTCTGCCAGCTTATCTATGTCCATAAGTATTAAAATATACCACTATGAGCCTCCGCATATACAACACCTTAACGGGCAAGGTAGAGGAGTTTGTTCCCATCAACCCTCCCAACGTGCTCATATACACCTGTGGTGTAACCGTTTACGATGACTCCCATGTGGGCCATGGAAGAAGCCTTATAGTCTTTGATGTCTTCAGAAGGTTCCTTGAACATATGGGATATAGGGTCAAGTTTGTCAGAAACTTCACCGATGTGGATGACAAGATAATAAACAGAGCAAAGGAAGAATGCACCGACTTTATGACCATAGCCAACAGGTATATAGCCAGCTACTACATTGATATGGAAAACATAAGGGTAAGGCCTGCCGATGTGGAGCCAAGGGTAACGGAGCATATAAAGGAGATTATAGAGGTTATAAAGGCTTTGATAGAGAAGGGCTATGCCTATGAGTCGGGTGGAGATGTCTATTTTTCCGTGTCTGCCTTTCCCGAGTATGGGAAGCTTTCAAAGAGGAACATAGAGGAGCTTGAGGCTGGCGCAAGGGTGGAGCCATCGGAGAAGAAGAGAAATCCTTTGGACTTTGCCCTTTGGAAGTCTGCCAAGGCAGGAGAGCCTGCTTGGGACTCTCCTTGGGGGCCCGGAAGGCCAGGATGGCACACAGAGTGCGTTGCCATGATCTTCAAGCATCTTGGACAGACCATAGACATACACGGTGGTGGCCTTGACCTTGTCTTTCCCCACCATGAGAACGAGATAGCACAGGCCGAAGCCTTGACGGGCAAGCCCTTTGCGCGCTATTGGATGCACAACGGCCTTGTCACCGTTGGCGGTCAAAAGATGTCCAAGTCCCTTGGCAATTACATAACCCTCAAGGAGGTCTATTCTAAATACCATCCTGATATTCTTAGGCTTTTGGTCCTCTTTACACACTACAGGAGCCCCTTGGACTTCTCTTGGGAAAAGATGGAAGAGACAAAAAGGGCCTACGAGAGGCTTTTGAACGCCTTGGAGGACCTAGAGCTTTTGAAAAAGCTACCAAGCTATGAAGAAAAGGGAACCCATCCACTCTTTGAAAAGGTAAAGGAAGCAGAGGAGGCCTTCTTCCAAGCCCTCAGCGAAGACTTTAACACACCACAAGCCCTGGCGGTGGTTTACAACCTGGTGAGCGAGCTAAACAAGATAAAAAACAAGGCCTTCTCAGAAGGCAAAATATCCCAGCAAGAGCTTCAGGCTTACGAGTTTGCGGTAGAGTCTCTCATAAGGAACTTGAGGGGAGTTTTTGGCCTTCTGGAGGATTATAGGCCCCAGTGTGAGGTGAAAAAGGTGGTCCAAAGGGAGCTTTCCGCTGGAGAGGTGCTAGATACAAGGCTTATAGACCTTCTTGTAGAGGTCAGAAGCATGGCAAGGAAGGAGAAGGTCTTTACCATTGCGGACCACATAAGGGAAAGGTTGAAAGAGCTTGGTATAATCCTTGAAGACACACCGGCGGGAACAAAATGGAGAAGGCAGTAGGCATTATACTTGATGGAAGGGCACTTTCAGAAAAGATAAGGGGGGAGATAGCCCAAGAGGTAAAGGAGTATGTCTCAAGGGGCCTGAGGCCCCCAGCCCTTGCGGTCATACTTGTAGGAGATGATCCGGCAAGCCAAGTGTATGTGTCAAACAAAGAAAAGGCATGTAAAAAGGTGGGCATAAGGTCCCTCTCTTACCGCCTTCCATACAACACGACCACGCAAGAACTCCTTGAACTCATAGCCCAGCTTAACGCCGATGAGGAGGTGGACGGCATCCTTGTCCAGCTACCCCTGCCTCCACACATAAACCAGCATGAGATAATCCTCGCTATAAGTCCAAAAAAGGATGTGGACGGCTTTCATCCAGAAAACATGGGAAGGCTTGTGGCACGCATGGAAGATGGCTTTATACCTTGCACACCACTGGGCATAGACCTGTTGCTTAAACACTATGGGATAGAGCTAAAGGGCAAAGATGTGGTGATTGTGGGTGCTGGCTTTATAGTGGGTAGGCCACTTAGTCTTCTTATGCTTTGGAGGGATGCCACAGTGAGCGTTTGTCATATATATACAAAGGACATAAAGGAATACACCAAGAGGGCTGACATACTCATATCTGCCACAGGCGTGCCGGGCCTCATAAAGGCCCATATGGTAAAAGAGGGTGCGGTGGTGGTAGATGTGGGCATATCAAGAGTAGGGGACAAGATAGTGGGGGATGTGGACTTTGAAGAAGTAAAGGAGAAGGCCTATGCCATCACACCCGTGCCCGGCGGTGTGGGACCTATGACGGTGACGGGCTTGCTTCTTAACACTTTGAAGGCTTATAAGAAAAGGTTTAGGCTTGAGTGAGCACCTCCCTCAATATCTCCACAGCCTCATCCACATGGCTTTCTTCTATTATGAGAGGTGGGACAAACCTCAAGACCCTTTCTGAAGTGCAGTTTATCACAAGGCCCCTCTCAAGGGCTTTTAGAACTATTTGAGAACAGTCTCTTTCTAATTCAAGACCAAGCATAAGCCCCTTTCCCCTCACCTTTCCAACCTTTAGCTCTTCAAGCCTCCTTTTAAAGTAGCTTCCTACCCTTTCTATTTGATCTAAAAGTTTTTTTACCCTCCTTACCACCACCTTGGCGCTTGCGCAGGCAAGAGGATTTCCCCCAAAGGTGGAGCCGTGGGAACCCGGTCCAAAAGCATCTGCCACCTCATCCCTTGCCAAGATGGCACCAATAGGCACACCGCCACCAAGGCCCTTGGCAAGGGTTATAATATCTGGCTCTATATTGTAATGCTGGTAGGCATAAAACTTTCCAGTTCTTCCTATGCCCGTTTGCACCTCATCCACTATCAAAAGTAATCCTTCCCTTCTGCAAAGCTCTTGAATCTTTTGCATAAACTCAAGGTCCGCTTCCCTTATGCCACCCTCACCCTGAATGACCTCAAGCATTATGCCCGCCGTATCCCTCTTTAAGGCTTTTAACACAGAGTCAAAGTTGTTTAGCTCTGCATAGTCAAAGCCGTCCAAAAGAGGTTCAAAGCCCCTTTGTATCTTCTCTTGGGCTGTGGCCGACATGGACCCAAAGGTCCTCCCATGAAAGGAGTTATAAAAGGTGATTATCCTATACCTTTTCTCCCCCCTTTCATAAAAAAATTTTCTTACAAGCTTTATGGCACCTTCGTTGGCCTCCGCTCCACTGTTGCAAAAAAAGACCTTCCCAGAGGTCCAAAACTCCCCCACAAGCTCCCTTGCCAGCTCCTCCTGCCACGGGTTTTCAAAGAGGTTGGAGATGTGTAAAAGCTCTCTTGCCTGATTGCATATGGCCTCTGTTAGCTCTGGGTCCTTGTAGCCCAAGGCGTTTACCGCAATGCCCGCAAGCATATCAAGATACCTTTTCCCCTTATCGTCATAAAGATAAACGCCTTCTCCTCTTACAAACTTAACGGGAAGCCTTTTGTACGTGTTCATAAGGTGCATGGTTATAGTTTATCATGTTTCCAATACGCCGAGTGAGAAATTCCCTTTAAGCTAAACCTTCCATATCAATAAGAAGACAGCAGGGCTACTATAATAGTAGCCCTAAAAACCATCGGAGGTTTTTACCATGGAAATTATACCACCTTACCTACGCATCTACCAACAAATCCTAAAAGACCTTGAAAATGCCTTGCCATTCC
>JAXSPP010000003.1:0-104372 GCA_037927135.1 Candidatus Pampinifervens sinense
GGAATGGCAAGGCATTTTCAAGGTCTTTTAGGATTTGTTGGTAGATGCGTAGGTAAGGTGGTATAATTTCCATGGTAAAAACCTCCGATGGTTTTTAGGGCTACTATTATAGTAGCCCTGCTGTCTTTTTATTGATATGGAAGGTTTAGCTTAAAGGGAATTTCTCACTCGGCGTATATTTTAAAATTATAACTGTAATGATAGACATTAGCAAGCTGAAGACTTTTGTGGCCGTTGCAGACCTTGGAAGCTTTTCAAAGGCATCGGAGATACTATACATTACACAGCCTGCCGTAACTCAGCAGATAAAAGCCCTTGAGAGGATAATAGGTGCCAAGCTATTCCAAAGGCAGGGTGGTAGGATAGTGCTCACAGAGGAGGGCAAAAGGATATACCAGATAGCCAAGAACCTCCTAAGCAGTTATGAAAACCTTATGGAGGAGATGGCCAAAATCAAGAAGGATTTCAAGGATACACTCCTCCTTGGCATTAGCACCACTTTGAGCGAATACAAGGTGCCAGAACTCATAGTAGAATTCCATCAGCAGTTTCCCAACATATCGGTTAGAGTCTTGGTGGATAACTCCCAACATATAGAGGAAGCCTTATCCTCCGGTGTATTGAACATAGGGATAATAGAAAGGGATCCTTCAGATAAATTTAGCTCCATAAAATGGTTTATGGATGAGATCATATTCTTTACCTACCCTTCCCATCCTATAGCAAAGAAGGGTGAAATAGAACCTGAGGAGCTTTATGATCTTGACCTTATATTTAGGGAAGTGAGTTCTGGAACTAGGAAGGTGGTGAAGGAGGAGCTTGAAAGGCTTGGTGTGGTCTTTGAGAAGTTGAAGATAAAGATAGAGATAAACTGTGGAAGGTCCATATTGAGCATGGTAAAGAAAGGCTATGGCTGTAGCTTTCTGTCCAAAGGCCTGTTAGAAAAGGACATTCAGGAGGGTAATGTAGTGCCCGTAAAGATAAGGGGCTTTAATGCGGTAAGATGGTATTACATCATTTACCCAGAGAATGAAAAGCTTACCTTTCTAGCCAATAAGTTCATGAAGTTTTTGCTTTCTAAGACTGGATCAGAGCTTATGGTGGGATGAAGAAAGGTGTCATCTTTGATGTGGATGGAGTTGTAGTGGATGTAAGCCAATCCTACCATTATGCCATAAAGTACACGGCGGAGCATTTCTTAGGAAGGGAAGTGTCTTTGGAGGAGGCCATAAGTATAAAGTTTTCCAAAGGTATAAACAACGATTGGCTTGCCACCCTTGAGGTCATAAGGGAATACGGTGGAGAGGCAAGGCTGGAGGATGTAATAGAGGTCTTTAACCGTTTTTATCTTTCTTTGAGGGATAAGGAAAGGCTTTTGCTACAGAGGGAATTCTTTGAAAGGTTAAAGGCCATGGGCTACCCCCTAGGCATAGTTACTGGAAGACCTAGGGAAGACCTTTTTTACCTTCTGGAGAGGTTCAACCTTTCCCCCTATTTTGATTTCATAGTGGATGAGGACAGCATACCTCAAGAGGAGTTAAGAAAGCCACATCCCTATGCCCTTCACCTTTGTGTGGAAGCCCTAGACCTTGACGGTGGTGTCTATGTGGGAGATAGCCTTGCAGACTGGCAGATGCTGAAGGATTACAGGAGAATGTATGCAAAGCCCTTTGAGTATATACATGTGGGAGAAAGGTGTGCTCCTCAAGGTGTCAGGATTGCCTCTCATCACGATCTTTTTCAAGTTCTTCAAGAGGCCTTGCAGAATCTATAAGAAGTATGGGTATATCCTCCTCTATCGGATAAAAAACTCTACAGCTGTTGCATATGAGCACATTCCTTTCCTTGTCATAAACTAGGTCCCCTTTGCACTTAGGACAAGCCAGTATTTCTAAAAGCTCCTTACTTATCATCCTTACCCTCCTATCTTAAACATCTCAATCTTCTTTGGCACAATACCTTCTCTTAACATCTCTAGCCTTTTTTCTGAGTATCTGTCCTCCCTTTTTGACCAAACCTCTAGGACAAACCCCCTTATCTCCTCCTCACTAGCCCCAGACCTTATAAGACCTTTCACATCGTATCCTTCCTGTGCAAAAAGGCAGGTAAGGATTTTCCCATCGGCCGTCAGCCTTAGCCTGTTGCAATCTCCGCAGAAGGGCTGTGTTATAGAAGATATAAAGCCCACTTCCACACCATCATCCACATACCTATACCTTTCTGCCACCTCCCCCCTGTAGCTTTTTCCTACAGGCTCAAGCTCAAAGTGCTTCATCAAAAGGTCAAGCATCTCTTTTACTGAGACCACTTTGTCTAGCGACCATCCGTTAAGATTCCCCACATCCATAAACTCTATAAACCTAACTATTACACCCATTCCTTTAAAAAACCTAGCTATATCCACAATCTCCCCATCGTTCACACCTTTTACCACACACACATTAACCTTAACAGGTCTTAGGCCCACCCTTAGGGCCTCCTCTATACCCTCAATTATGCGGGAGACCTTCACCTCCCTTCCCACAAGCCTTGATAAAACATCGTCCCTTAAGGATGGTAGGCTAACCGTAATCCTCTTGAGGCCTGCACTCTTAAGCACCTCAGCCTTCTCCTTCAAAAGGTAGCCATTGGTAGTGAGGCTAAGGTCCTCTATAGGAAGCTCAGACAACATACCTATTAGCACTTCAATCTTTTTTCTCAAAAGGGGCTCTCCACCCGTCAGCCTCACCTTTTTTATCCCCAAAGGTATCAAAGCCTTGACAAACTTTGTTATCTCTTCAAAGGTAAGGATCTCTTCCCGCCTGAAAAACTCGTATTCATACCCATCGGGCATACAAAAACTGCATCTAAAATTGCACCTGTCTGTTACAGATATCCTCAGGTCCCTTAGCTCCCTTCCAAGCCTATCAAGTATCATGCTCCAAGCACCCACTCACCCTTTCCATCCTTAAACACTTCCTTCTTCCATATGGGCACTCTCTTTTTTACCTCATCCACCACATACCTGCAAGCCTTAAAGCTCTCCTCTCTGTGTCCTCCAAAGACAACAACCATAAAGGAAGGCTCGCCCACTTTGACCACACCAAGCCTATGATGTATGAATATTTCCTTTACTGGAAAGCTTTTTAAAGCCTCCTCCCTTATCTGCTCCATAACCCTTATGGCCATCTCTGGAAAGGCTTCATAGTGAAGCTCCACCACATCACCATCTTCTGGAGCAGACCTTGCTATACCCAAAAAGACCACACCAGCTCCACACTCCTGAGGCACCTGATAGCTTGCAAGCACCCTCTCTGCCCCTATCCATTCCACACCTAGATAAACCCTTGGAATCATAGGTATAATTATAGGATACTTTCTTGATTGCACATGTCAAGGGCCTTGTTGATAATAAAAAGGGATAGCCTCAAAGAGAATGTAAAAAGGATCTACGCATACACTCAAAAGCCTATCATAGCGGTGGTAAAGGCGGATGCCTACGGAGTAGGAGCCATATATGTCAGCTCAATCCTTGAGGGTTTTGATGAAGTTTCAGCCTTTGCTGTGGCCTGTGTGGAAGAGGGAATAGAGCTAAGAAGAGCTGGCATAAAGAAGAAGATACTTGTATTAGGTGGTGTTCTAAAGGGTGAAGCAAAGGCCTTTTTGGAATACAACCTTACTCCAGTGGTCTCCCACAGGGAGCATCTTGAGGCCCTTGAGGGTCTAAACATACCCATACAGGTAAAGTATGATACAGGCATGGGAAGGCTTGGCTTTTTGGAGGAGCTTGTGGAGGATGAAAGGGTAGAAGGCATCCTTAGCCACCTTTCAAGCCCCTTAGACAGGGATTTTTCCATGCTTCAGATAGAGAGGTTTGAGAAGATAGTCAAAAGATATTCCAACCTCAAATACATACACATGGAGAGCTCGGCAGGAGTGGTCTACAGAATACCCTTCACAACCCATATAAGGGTAGGCCTTGCCCTTTATGGAGAAAAACCCATGCAGGACTATCCTATTGAGCTAAGAAGAGCCCTTGAGCTAAAGGCAAGGATAATATCCATAAAGGACCTTCCTGCTGGCTTTCCCATATCCTACTCAAGGACCTATATAACAGAGAAGCCCACAAGGGTTGGGGTGGTGGCCTTTGGTTATGCGGACGGCCTTATGAAGAGCCTCTCAAACAAGGCCTTCCTTTACTACAATGGAAGGCCTATAAAAATCCTTGGCAACATTACCATGGACATGACCATGGTGGACCTGACCGGCACAGAGGCCAAGGTGGGAGACTGGGTGGAGATTGTGGGAGAAAACCAAAGTTTTACAGACCTTGCCAAGCTGGCGGGAACCATACCTTATGAGCTTATGACCAATCTTTCCTCAAGGATAAGGAGGCAGGTATGCTGATCACCTTTGAAGGCATTGACGGTTCTGGAAAGACCACGCAGGCAAAAAGGCTTTATGAACATCTCAAAGGCCTTGGCTATAAGGTATCCCTTTATAGGGACCCTGGCTCTACAGAGCTGGCAGAAAGGATAAGGGAGCTAATCCTTAGCTTTGAAGCAGATCCCATTACAGAGCTTTTACTCTTTGAGTGCGCAAGGTCCAGCCTTATGTGGGAGAGGATACTTCCAGACCTAAGGGAAGGTAAGGTGGTGATAGTGGACAGGTTTATAGACTCTACGGTGGCCTACCAGGGCTACGGAAGGGAGATAAACCTTGGCACGGTAAACATCCTAAACCACATAGCCACAAGAGGAAGAAGGCCAGATATTACCTTTTTGCTAAATGTGCCTTTAGAAGTGGCCTTAGAAAGGATAAAGGGCAAAAGGACGCGCTTTGAGGACGGGGATTATCTGAGAAGGGTAAGGGATGCTTACATACTTATAGCCCACGAGCAAAAGGATAGGATAGTTATGCTGGATGGGACAAAGAGTGAGGAGGAGGTCTTTAGGGATGTTTTAAAGGTTTTAAAAGAGAGGTTTGGGCTTGATTTATAATCTATCTTGGAGGTGTGGCCATGCAGGAGTGCATCTTTTGCAAGATAGTAAGGAAGGAGGTGCCTTCAAAGGGGGTCTATGAGGATGAACTTGTTTATGCCTTCCATGATATTAACCCAGTGGCACCTACTCATATATTGATAGTGCCCAAAAAACACATAGTTGGTATTCAAAGCCTTGAGCCAGAGGACAAGGAGTTGGTAGGGCATATGTTCTATGTGGCAAGAAGGCTTGGTGAAGAGCTGGGCTATGCGCCCGATGAGAGTTTAAACAAGGGCTACAGGCTTGTTTTTAACGTAGGAAGGGATGCGGGCCAGAGCGTCTTCCACCTTCACCTTCACTTTATAGCAGGTCGTAGGATGGAGTGGCCACCGGGATGATCTCCTTTAGGGACTGGATGGCCCATGCGGTAAGGGAATACTACCAGTCTGACTTTAGAAAGGACTTTTTTACTGCGCCAGAGCTGGACAGAGCCTTTGGCTACGCCTTGGCAGAATATTTAGCCAGTTTGATAAAGGATTATGAAAAGCCAGTCCTTTTTGAGCTTGGTGGTGGCAGTGGCGCTTTGGCCTATGATGTTTTAACTTATCTAAAAGAAAAGGAGCCAAGCCTTTTTGAAAGAGTAAGCTACTACATATACGACTTTAGCCCAAGGCTTGTAGAGCTTCAAAAAAGAAAGCTAAAAGATTTTGAAGAAAAGGTCTTTTGGACGGAAAACTTTTTTCCTATGCGTGGTGTGGTCTTTTCCAATGAGTTTTTTGACTGCCTTCCTGTGCATGTAATAAAGGAGGGGAAAGAGCTTTTCCTTGATGGTGAGAGGGAAGTGTGGCAAGAGATCTCTTATGAGCCTTTGAAGGATGTTCTTAGTAGGATGGGCTATGAAGGGCTTTCGCAGGTGGTGGAGGTATGTCTTGATTGCATAGACTTTTTAAAAATCATAGCTGAAAACCTTTTGGAGGGCTATCACATCGTAATAGACTATGGATATACAACACAAGAGATGGCCAGGTTTCCAGAGGGGACTGTGGTGGGCTACAAGGAACACAGGTTTTATAACAGGCCTTCCCTTGGCATGGATATAACTTCTCACGTGAACTTTTCCTTGCTTGAAGAGTATGGCAAAGATTTTGGGCTAAAGAGGGAGGCTTTTATAAGCCTTAGGGACTTTCTGCTGAAAAGCCCAGTTTTTTTACAAGAGCTTGAAAAGCTTAGCCTCTCTGAGTCTCCAGAGGATATAGAGAGGCTCTCCCGCCTAAAGACTCTTCTTATAAGCATGGGAGAGCGGTTTAGAGTCCTTGTGCAGAAAAAGCTATAGTGCCCTCAGCTCAAGCTCATACACATCTCCCCTGTTCTGTATGGCAAGGGTTCCAGTCCTTCCGGTGATTACAAGGATCCTTCCATCCTTTGTGGTAAGCACGGTCTGAATGGCTTCTTCAAAGTTCCCACCCCTCAAGGGCTTTATAAAGATAAGGTCCTTGCGCTTTTCACCCAATATGAAAAGCTCACCCCTGCTGTACTTTAAAATGTCCAAAAACCTCTGGATTACACCCGCATGGTTCTTTATCACAAAGGCCATAGGCATGTTTAGAAATTGGGCCTTTGTTCCCTTAGGATTGAATACAAAGTTTATCTTTCCCTGTTCAAAGGGTATCTCTACAAAGGTGTAAGAGCCACCAAAGCCCTCCTCCGTTGAAAACACCTCACCATCACCTTTAAAGACCCTCACCCTTCCTGTGCTGTCGGTAAATACAAGATAATTGCCAAAGTAAAAGGCGCTGTCTATTCTAAAACCCCTTGGTGCAAGAAAGGCTCCAACCTCCTTTAGACCATCCCTCTCCAAAGAAAGCCTCACGCTTTGGCCAAAGCTTTCCCTAAAGCTATACCTCTGGCCCACAAAGCTATCCTTGGGCCTCTCCTTGTCCAAAACACCCATTATGTATGGCACGTTTCTTACCACTGGCACCAGGCTATCGCCTACGGCTTTAAGGATGAGGGAGCTTGCGCTATCGCCAGAGACCATGTTTACAATTACATAGTCTTGATTTCCTTCTCCTATCTTGCCACACTGTAGCCCAACGGGCACGCCAGCGGGCAGGCTATAGTCAAACCTCTTTACAAGGTCGTTCTTTAAAAGTTCGTAGGCCTCAAGCCTGCCAGAATAAAGTACCAAAAGAAACTCCTTTCCAGTGCCCGTAAGGTCGCAAAGGTCTGCGGACAAGGGTAAAGAAGGCAAAGACCTAAGAAGCTTAGACTTAGCAAGAAGGTTTATATCCTCCAGCCTTGCCCTCTCTATGCCAAGGGTGGGGCCCTGCCCTCTAAAGAAGGCTACAGGACTGCCCTTATACTCTACACCTATGCCATCGCTCAGCTCCTTTATGTCATAAGTGCAAGCCCTTCCCCTCTTTAGCTCTGGAAGAAGGGCCTTTAGCTTAAAGAAGAGTTCTTCACCACCGTCAAAGCATACACTTTCTACTCTTAGCCTTATTCTATCTCCATCCTTGGCAGAGCCTTCCAAAAGCCTCCCATAAGAAAAGCCTTCTTGCACCTCTTCAATCCTTATCTTTCCAACCCTTTCCCTCTCCTTCCCTATCACCTGTTTTGTAATAGGATGGACTATCTCCTTCCCTTCCCTTACCACATCAAACTCTTCTCCAGGTCTTACCTTGTCTTTCCCAAGGTCTACAAGCACCCTTTGGCCTTCCACCTTTACCACATAGCCCTCCCTGCCAAAGAAATCCCTTACCTTATCAAGGGCTTCTTGCGCCTTGACATTCAAAGAGAGGAAAAGTATAAGTGTTAAGATAAGCCTTCCCATAGCTCCTCCACAGCTTTTATTATAGCCTCTGTCATACCTTCTGTGCCCACTTTTATACAGCCTTCGCTGTATATATCGGGCGTTCTATAACCTTTTTCTAGCACAATTTCCACAGCCCTGTCTATTATATCCGCCTCCCTTTTTAGACCAAAGGAATACCTTAGCATCATGCTGGCGGAAAGTATGGTGGCAATGGGGTTTGCTATGCCCTTGCCAGCTATATCGGGTGCAGAGCCATGCACCGGCTCATAAAGGGCATATCTGTCTCCCAAGCTTGCGGAAGGAAGCATGCCAAGGCTTCCGGTGATGACGGCCGCCTCATCGGAGAGTATGTCTCCAAAGATGTTGCCCGTTACTATCACATCAAAGGAAGAAGGTCTTTTTACTATCTGCATGGCGCAGTTGTCCACATAGAGGTGTTCCACCTCCACCTCTGGATAGTTCTTTGCCTCCTCTTCCACCACGCTCCTCCAAAGACCACTAACCTCTAGCACGTTGGACTTGTCCACGCTTGTGAGCTTTTTCTTCCTTTGAAGAGCCACTTCAAAGGCCTTTCTTACCACCCTCCTTATCTCATCTTCTGTGTACCTCATGGTGTTTATCCCTACCCTCTTGCCATTCTCAATGAATATGCCCCTTGGCTCTCCATAATATACATCTCCAGTCAGCTCTCTTACCACAATAAAGTCTGTACCCCTTGCCACCTCCTCCTTTAGGGGTGAGGAGCTTATGAGGGGTTCATAGACCTTTGCGGGCCTCAGATTAGCATAAAGGTCAAGGGCCTTTCTTATGCCAAGGAGTCCCTTTTCCGGCCTTTTGTCTGTAGGAAGGTTGTCCCACTTGGGGCCACCTACCGCACCAAGGAGCACCGCATCAGCCTTGAGGCAAAGGTCCAAGGTCTCCTGTGGCAAGGGTGTGCCCTTTTGGTCTATGGCACAGCCGCCTATGAGGGCCTTTTCAAAGACAAAGTCCACACCTGAGAGCTCTCCAATTCTTCTTAAAACCCTTAGGGCAGAGGATACCACCTCTGGGCCTATACCATCACCCTCCAAGACCGCTACCTTGAAAGTAGGCATAGGCTGTATTATACTAAACCTTATGCTTGAGTTGCTAACAGAAAAGCTAAGCAAAGCCCTTGGAAGGATAAGGGATACAAGAAAGCTTACAGAAAAGCAAGTAAATGACATTCTCAGAGACATACGCACAGCCCTTATAGAGGCCGATGTGGATTACGATGTGGTAAAGAGCTTTATAAAGAGGGTGAGGGAAAGGGCTCTAAAGGAGGACCTTACCAAAAGTCCATCGCCTCAGGACAGCTTCCTGCTCACCATATACGAAGAGCTTGTAAACACCCTCGGCGGAGAAAAGCAGGATCTTAAAAAGGGTGTGGTTCTATTTGTGGGACTTCAGGGAACTGGTAAAACTACCACCATAGCCAAGATAGCCAACTATTTGAAAGAAAAGGGTTTCAAAGTTGCCGTGAGCTCTACAGACATAAGGCGCCCCGCTGCCATGCTCCAGCTTCAAAGGTTGGCGGAAAAGATAGGCGTGCCTTACTATGGCTTTGAGGAAGGCCTTAGTGCCGTGGAGATAACCAAAAGGGCTGTAGAGAGGGCAAGGTTGGAAGGTGTGGATTATCTCCTTTTGGACACGGCAGGAAGGTTGCATATAGATGAGGATCTTATGGAAGAGCTAAAGAAGATAAAAGAAGTAGCGAGGCCTTCTGAGGTCATATATGTGGCCGACGCCATGCAGGGACAGTCTGCCCTTGGTGCTGCAAAGGCCTTTCATGAGGCCCTTGAACTAACTGGCCTTGTGCTCACTAAGATGGACGGTGATGCGAGGGGTGGTGTGGCCCTGTCCGTTAAAGAGGCCCTTGGTGTAAACGTAAAGTTCATAGGTGTGGGTGAGAAGATAGAGGACATTGAACCTTTCTATCCAGACAGGATAGCTCAAAGGATACTAGGCCTTGGAGACATACAGACCCTTGTGGAAAAGGCACAGCAGGCCATTCCAGAGGATGAGGCACAGGCTCTAGCCCTTAAGGTCCTAAAGGGTGAATTTGACCTTGAGGATATGTTGAAGCAGATAAGGTTTATAAAGAGTATGGGACCTCTTGACAAACTCCTAAGTATGCTTCCGGGCATCGGGGCCCAGCTAAAAAATATTAAAGTAGATGAAGAAAAGCTTAAAAAGACGGAGGCCATAATTCTTTCTATGACAAAGCAGGAAAGGAGAAACCCAAAGATAATAAACCTCAGTAGGAAGCAGAGGATAGCAAAAGGAAGTGGCACTACAATCTCGGACGTAAACAGAGTTCTAAAGGAGTATGAGGAGATGAAAAAGATTATAAGAAAGCTAAGGGGCATGCAAGGCCTTCCTAGGCTACCTAAGTTTCCCTTCCCCTTCAAATGACGGACAATCTACACCCATCTCTTTTATAGATCTCTCTATCATATACCTAGTTTCTTCATACTCCTTTTTCTTTCTTTCCTTTAGAGCTTCCTTTATGAGGCCATAGGCCTCGCAATGTCTTCCCTGCCTGCTCAAAGTGTAGGCCAGATTGTTCAGTATGTCCGCATCCCTTCTTATCTGGAGAGCCCTCCTATAGTGCTCTTCCGCCTCCTCCCACTCTCCCCTTTTTGCATAAACATTTCCGAGATTAAAGTAGGCCAGCCAATTCTTTTTGTCCTTTCTTATAGCCTTTTTGTATTCCTTCTCTGCAAGGTCCAGCTTTCCTTGCCTTTCATATATATACCCTAAATCCACATGCTCTTGAGAAGAGAGGGTATCCTTTAGAACCACTATGGTGGGCATGGAACAGGAAAAGAGAAGTAAGCTCAAAAGGAAGGCAGGGACTTTTCTCATTAAGTATTATGTTATAATAAGGAAGGAGGTTTGTAAGATGATAACGGTAAGGGTGCCGACGCCTCTGAGGAGGATCACCAACGGTCAAGGAGAGGTGCAAGTGCAGGCAAGCACGGTAAGGGAAGCTATAGAGAAGCTGGAGGAAGTTTATCCTGGTTTTAAAGAGAGGCTTTTGGACGAAAAGGGTGAGGTGAGGAAGTTTGTCAACCTGTACTTGAACGATGAAGACATAAGGTTTTTAAAAGGTTTGGATACAGAGTTGAAGGATGGGGATGTCCTTTCCATAGTACCTGCCATAGCCGGTGGTCATATATAGACCCTTTCTATATGGATAAGAAGCTCGTTGAAAAGCTCTGAGGCTAATCTATCGCTGGATAATTCAATCACCAGTCTTTCCACACTGCCAGTCTGCACTATGACCCTATTCCCTTTTAGCTCTAAAGTTCTAATATGGTAATAAGGTATGGCCACAACCCTCTCCTTTGTTCTGTATATCAAGTACCTACTTTCTAGCTCTATGCCTAACTTTTTGAGCTCCTCCCTTATGCTCTTCATACCAACCCTGGTGGTATCTTTATAGGAATTTGAAAGCCTCTTGGTTCTTCCTTTACCACCATGGCATAAACGCCAAAGCAGTATTTGCTGAGTTCTATAACCCTACCCACCTTCAATCCTGCCTCCTCAAGCATAAGGCCTATCTCCCACTCGGAATAGACCTCCTCCGGTGGAGGCCCCTTGTCCCGTTCTTCTTTTTTCCAATCTATTATGGCCACATAGGCTATAGGCTTGCAAACCCTCTTTACTTCCCCCATAAAAGCCACAGGGTCCTCTAGCTCATGGAACACAAAGGCCATGAAGACAAAGTCCACAGTATCATCCTGTAAGGGTATATGGTTTTCTTCCGAAAGAAGCACCTCCACATTGGAAAGGCCCAGCCTTTCTACCTTTTTTCTTGCATAATCTACAACTAAGGGCTCCACGTCTATGGCATAGACCTTGCCCTCCTCTCCTACCATCTCTGAAAGATAAGGAAGGTAAAAGCCTGCACCCGTCCCCACATCCAGCACCTTCATACCCGTCCTTAATCCAAACTCTTTTAAGGTCCTTTGGGGATCAAAGAGCTCAAGCCTTGAGGGATCGTCTAGCTTTTCTAGCTTTGAAGGATCAAACTTGTGTGCCATGGGAAAATTATACAAGCTTTAAAAGCTCCCTGAGCTGTTTTATCTCATCCCTTAGCTTTGCAGCCTTTTCAAACTCCCACCTTTTTGCACACTCCCACATCTCCTTCTCCAGCTTGCTTATCCTTTCTATAAGGTCCTCTTCAGAGGATATGTCCTTAGGAAGCTTTACAGGGAGTTTTACATAATCAAGCTCTTCTATGGCTAAGAGCTCCTTTACAGGCTTTACCACACTCTTTGGAGTTATTCCGTGCTCACGGTTATACCTTTCCTGAATCTGCCTTCTTCTGTTCGTCTCCTCTATGGCCTTCTTCATAGACTCGGTAATTCTGTCCGCATACAGTATGGCTTTACCGTTTACGTTCCTTGCAGCCCTACCGATGATCTGTATGAGAGAGGTATAGCTCCTCAAAAAGCCCTCTTTGTCAGCTTCCAGAACAGCCACCAAGGAAACCTCGGGCAGATCAAGGCCCTCCCTCAGCAGATTAACACCCACTATCACATCAATGGACCCCTCCCTCAGCTCCTTTACCACCTTTGCCCTCTCAATAGCATCCAGATCCGAATGCATATACTTTGCCTTTATGCCCCTCTCGTTTAGATATTCAGAAACCTCTTCCGCAAGCCTCTTTGTAGTGGTAAGCACAAGGGCCCTTTCCTTCCTCTTTTTCCTCTCTTGGATCTCCTTTATTAGATCTTCCAGTTGGTTTTTCGTAGGCCTTACCTCCACCACAGGATCCAAGAGCCCAGTAGGTCTTACTATCTGCTCCACTATAATACCCTTGCTCCTTTCTATCTCCCAAGAGCCCGGTGTGGCAGACATGTATATCACTTGGTTTATCTTCTGTAAGAACTCTTCAAACTTTAACGGTCTGTTGTCAAGGGCTGAAGGAAGCCTCCACCCGTACTCCACAAGCTTTTCCTTTCTTGACCTGTCTCCGTTGTACATGGCCCTTATCTGTGGTATGGTCACATGGGATTCATCCACTATGAGTAGAAAGTCTTCTGGGAAGTAGTCCAGAAGGGTGTAGGGAGGCTCTCCCGGCTTTCTTCCATCAAAGTACCTTGAGTAGTTCTCTATACCTTTACAATGGCCAAGCTCCCTTATCATCTCTATATCGTGCATGGTCCTCTGGTATAGCCTTTGGGCTTCCACAAGCCTACCCTGAGACCTAAACCACTCTACCCT
The DNA here is from genome assembly GCA_037927135.1 of Candidatus Pampinifervens sinense. Classification (GTDB taxonomy): domain Bacteria; phylum Aquificota; class Aquificia; order Aquificales; family Aquificaceae; genus Pampinifervens; species Pampinifervens sinense. Next base: position 13,030 of record JAXSPP010000003.1, read on the forward strand.
CTCCTTAAGATCTTTTTCAATCTCCTTCAGCGCTTCTTCCATAAGGTCTCTTGGTGCGATGTAGTGGCTTGCGGGGAAAAGGGAAATCTTCTTCAAGTCTTTTATCTTGTGTCTGTTTAAAGCGTCCATTAAGGTTATAGAATCTATCTCGTCGTCCCAAAACTCAACCCTTATGAGCTGATCTTCCATATCGGATGGCACTATCTCAATGGCATTGCCCTTAACGGAGAAGGTGGCCCTTCTTATGGCATATTCGCTCCTCTCATAGCCTATCTCCACAAGCTTCCTTGTTAGCCTGCTCATGCTAAGCCTTTGGCCTACCTCAAGGGAGATCCTCAAAGAGTAGTAAGACTCGGGAGATCCAAGGCCGTATATACAAGACACGGAGGCCACAACGATCACATCCCTTCTTTCCAGCACGGATATGGTGGCCGAATGTCTATACCTCTCCAGTATCTCATTTATGCTTGCATCCTTCTCTATGTACAGATCCTTTTCCGGTATGTAGGCCTCCGGCTGGTAGTAGTCATAATAGGAGATAAAATACTCTACCGCATTCTCGGGGAACAGCTCCTTTAGCTCCCTGTAGATCTGCGCCGCCAAAATTTTGTTGTGGGCTATTATGAGTGTGGGCTTGTTGTACTTTTCTATAACGTTGGCTATGGTAAAAGTTTTGCCCGTGCCTGTGGCACCCAGCAAAACCTGCTCCTTTACCCCAGCCTCCAGATTGCTGAGTAGCTCAGCTATGGCCTTAGGTTGGTCTCCTGCGGGCTTGAGGTTTGTCCGCAAACTAAAACCTTTTGTGGCCTGCATATCAAAATAATTTAGTCCTTGCACCTTGCAAGGCTAAAATATGGAAATATATTTATATAGCTTAATTTCTGCCGGAGGCTGGCATGTTAAGATACATGCTAAAGTCCAAGATACACAGGGCTAGGATTACAGGTGCAGAGCTTCATTATGAGGGTAGCCTCTCCCTTGATCTGGCCCTCATGGAGGCTGCAAACCTTTTACCTTACGAGAAGGTAGATGTCTATAACGTGAACAATGGAGCGCGTTTTTCTACCTACGTAATACCCGCACCTAGGTATTCTGGGGAGGTAAGGCTCAATGGCGCTGCGGCAAGGCTTGGAGCTGTGGGAGACATAATCATCATAGCCTCTTACGGCTTGTTCCAAGAGGAGGAACTAAGGGAGTATAGGCCACTTTTAGTCTATGTGGATGAACAAAACCGCATAAGGGAGGTAAAGAGAGAGGGAGTTATTGAAGAGGTAGGTAGGTTGTATGATTGGTAGGGTCTTTCGCATATTCAGAGAAAAAGGGGGGATTCTTAAAGCTTTGGACCTTTGGGAATGGTATGAGAGTTTGGATCCAAAGGATCAAAAACGGGTAAAGTACTACTTTTCCTTGAAAAGTATAAAGGATATGCGCTTCCCTTTTAAGGCAAAGCACTTTGATGGTGGAGAGGTGGAAAACCCTGGTTATACAAGAGCTACTTTCCTTGGAACGCTAGCCCAAACGGCCTTGCTTGAAAGGAAGTATGAGGATGCAGAATGGCTGTATTTGAAAGCTCTAGAGTTTGCCCAATCGGCTTATGAAAAGCATCTCATACTTAACGACCTTCTTATGCTTGCTCAAAAGCTTAAGGATTTTGATAGGATGGAAAGGTATGCCTCAATGGATCTAGAGCTCTTTGATCAATATAAAGAGGAGTTAAAGGAAAAAAACGGGGGAAGATTGCCCCAGATAAACTCCTACGAGCTTATGGTATACCTCCTTGAGAGGAAGGGAGAAAAAGAAAGGGCCCTCTCTTTGCTTGAAAAACTCCACTCAGAAGGCGTTCCCCACCCCTTCTATGAGGAGGTAAAAAGAAGGCTATTAGAAGAATGAGCTACCATCCCCTCTTGAGGAAGGTGGTAAGGCTTCAAAGGAGTAAAAAGCTCATTCCAAAGGGTAGTAAGGTCTTGGTGGCCTTCTCTGGTGGAGTAGATTCCGTCTGCTTGAGCCTTGCCCTTTTGGAGCTTAAAGACTTTTTTGGTATAGAGAGGATTGCTCTGGCTCATATAAACCATGGCATAAGAGGAGAGGAGGCATTAAGGGACGAGGCCTTCTGTGTGGAGTTCGCAAAGGAAAAGGGGCTTGAGATATTTGTGGATAGGATAAAGGTGGATTCTAAGGGAGGGAGTTTGGAGGCAAGGGCTAGGGAGCTAAGATATAGAGCCTTGGAAAGGATAAGGGAGGATCAGGGCTTTGACCTTATAGCCACGGCCCATCATCTTAATGACCTTGTGGAGACCATAATCCTTTGGCTTGTGAGGGGATCTGGAAGGGAAGGCCTTTTGGGCTTTGAAGAGAAGGAAGGAAACATAGTGAGACCCCTCTACCTTGCCAAAAGGGAGGAGATAGAGGATTTTGTAAGACTAAGGGGGGAAAGGTGGGTGGAGGACTCAACCAACTATGATCTTAGCATACCGAGAAACCTCATAAGGCATAGGATAATTCCTGAGCTCAAAAGGATAAATCCAAGGCTTGAGGAGAGTATATTAAGGCTTAGGAATATATTAAAGGAGGAAGAAGAGCTTTTGTCTGAGCTTACAGATAGAGCTATTAAAGAGGTGTTGCAAGGCGGTGAGCTAGACAGAAGGGCCTTTTTGAAGCTTCACAGAGCCCTTCAGAGGAGGGTCTTGTATAAGGCCTATGGCCTTAGGAGCTTTGGTAGGATAGAGACAGTCATAGGAAGTATTAAAAGGCACAACCACTTGAAAAGGCCCAACCTTTGATTATTATTAAATTCTTAAGCACGGAGGAAGAAGTATGCAGTGGTTCAAAAGCCTCTTTGTATGGATCATCCTATTGGGCTTTATGGTCTTGGCCTTTAACCTTTTTGAAGGCCACAGGGGACAATCTCCCGTAAAAACCTCTGTAAATACCCTTTTGGAGCTGGCGGAAGAAGGCAAGCTAAAGGAGGTTAAGATAAAGGATAATGTGCTGACTGGTATTACCAGCGATGGTCAATATATAGAAACGGGCATTCCACCTGGCTCAGACATAGTGGGTAAGCTCATAGAAAAGGGTGTAAAGGTAGAGGTGGTTGTGCAAGAGGGTGGATGGCTTATGCCCTTCTTAGTCTCCTGGCTTCCCATACTGCTCTTCATAGCCATCTGGATATACATGATGAGGCAGGTAAGCGGTGGCAACCCTACCTCTAGGGCCTTTAGCTTTGGAAAGAGCAGGGCAAAGGTCTATATAGATGAGAAGCCAAAGGTAACACTGCAGGATGTGGCTGGGATGGAAGAGGTGAAGGAGGAGGTAAAGGAGATCATTGAATACCTGAAGGATCCTGTGAGGTTTCAAAAGCTTGGTGGAAGGCCTCCAAAGGGTGTGCTCCTTTACGGTGAGCCCGGTGTGGGCAAGACCCTTCTTGCAAAAGCCATAGCAGGAGAGGCCCATGTACCCTTTATATCCGTCTCCGGTTCGGACTTTGTGGAGATGTTTGTGGGTGTGGGTGCGGCGCGTGTAAGGGACCTTTTTGATACAGCAAAAAAGCATGCACCATGCATCATCTTTATAGACGAGATTGATGCGGTAGGCCGTTCGAGGGGAGCAATAAACCTTGGCGGTGGCCATGATGAGAGGGAGCAGACCCTTAACCAACTCTTGGTGGAGATGGATGGCTTTGACACCTCTGAAGGTATCATAGTTATCGCAGCTACCAACAGGCCTGACATACTAGACCCAGCTCTATTGAGGCCAGGCAGGTTTGACAGACAGATATACATACCAAGGCCAGACGTGAGAGGAAGGTATGAGATACTTAAGGTTCATGCAAGGGATAAAAAGCTTGCTCCCGATGTAGACCTTGAGATAGTGGCAAGGGCTACACCTGGCTTTACAGGTGCAGACCTGGCCAATGTGATGAACGAGGCAGCCCTCCTTGCGGCAAGAAGAGGCAAAGACGCCATAGATATGCAAGATATAGAAGATGCTATAGATAGGATTACTATGGGTCTTGAAAGGAAAGGAATGGTAATATCTCCCAAAGAAAAGGAAAAGATAGCCTATCATGAGATGGGCCATGCCATAATGAGCCTTATGGTGCCCGGAACAGACCCTCTTCATAAGGTATCTATAATTCCAAGGGGAATGGCCTTGGGCGTAACACAGCAGATGCCCATAGATGACAAGCACATGTATGACAAGCAAGACCTTTATGCGAGAATACTTAGCCTTATGGGTGGAAGGGCGGCGGAGGAGGTCTTTTACGGCAAGGAAGGTATAACAACGGGTGCGGAGAATGACCTTCAAAGGGCTACGGAGCTTGCCTATAGGATGGTCTCCATGTGGGGTATGAGCGAGAAAATAGGACCGCTGGCCGTGAGGAAAACTATAAACCCCTTCCTTGGTGGCATGACCACCTCTATAGATATAAGCGAGGAGCTAAGGAGAGAGATAGACGAGGAAGTAAAGAACATACTTACAAAGGCCTATGAGGACGCCAAGAGGATAGTTCTGGAGCATAAAGAGGCCATACAGGCTGTGGTCAAAAAGCTACTAGAGAAAGAGACCATGTCCTGCGAGGAGGTGGTGGAGATACTAAAGCTTTACGGTGTGGAGATAAAGAACGAGTGTAAGAAGGAGGAATTTAAAGTAGAGGAAAAGAAAGAGGAAGTAAAGGAGGTGAAGTGATGGGTATGACAATCACAGAAAAGATATTGGCAGACCATGCGGGCAAAAGGGAAGTTTACCCTGGAGAGCTGATCACCGTTAAGGTGGACCTTGTTATGGCCAACGATGTGACCGCACCCTTGGCCATAAAAACCTTGGAAAAGTATGGAATAAACAAGGTCTTTGATCCAGAGAAGATAGCCCTTGTGCTATCCCACTTTGTGCCGGCAAAGGACATAAAGTCTGCGGAGCAGGCAAAGATAGTAAGGGAGTTTGCAAAAAAACATAACATAAAATGGTTCTTCCAAGAGGGTGAGGGCATAGAGCATACCATACTGCCAGAGCAAGGCATAGTGGTGCCAGGAGACTTGGTGGTTGGTGCAGACTCCCACACTTGCACCTACGGCGGTATAGGGGCCTTTGCCACCGGTATGGGTTCTACCGATATAGCCTACGCTATGGCAACGGGAGAAACATGGCTGAAGGTCCCACCCACCATGAAGTTTATCTTTTACGGAAAGCTCCAGCCATGGGTCTCAGGCAAGGACCTGATCCTCTACACCATAGGGCAGATTGGTGTGGATGGGGCCCTCTATAAGGCCATGGAGTTTGACGGTGAAGCCATAAGGAGCCTCTCTATAGAACAGAGGCTAACCATAGCCAATATGGCCATAGAGGCAGGTGGCAAAAGCGGGATAATAGCGCCAGACGAAAAGACCATAGAGTATGTTTCTCAGAGGGCCAAAAAGCCTTGGAAGGTTTACCAGAGCGACCCAGATGCCAACTATGAGGTGGTCTATGAGTGGGATGCAAGCAAGATAGAGCCACTTGTGGCATGGCCATACCTTCCCTCCAATGTGCATCCCGTTTCTGAGTCTACCCATATCACCATAGATCAAGCCTTCATAGGCTCTTGCACCAACGGAAGGATAGAGGACCTGAGGATAGCGGCCAAAGTGCTAAAGGGTAGAAAGGTCCATCCCTATGTGAGATGTATAGTCATACCTGCCTCAAGACAGGTCTATATGCAAGCTTTAAAGGAAGGCCTCATAGACATATTCATTGAGGCTGGTTGTTCTGTTTCTGTTTCTACCTGTGGTCCATGCCTTGGTGGTCATATGGGCATATTGGCGGAGGGTGAAAGGTGTATATCCACTTCTAATAGAAACTTCCCCGGTAGAATGGGCCATCCCAAGAGTGAGGTCTATCTGGCAAACCCTGCTGTGGTAGCTGCCAGCGCCGTGCTTGGTAGGATAGCCCATCCGGAAGAGGTGGTAAAAAAGGAGGAGCTTGAAGAGGTTCTTGCTTGAGGCAGACCTCCATAGAATAGCTTACTGGCTTAGGTTTTTGGGCCAAGATGCCTTGCTTTTAGATGGTGCTATAAACAAAAGGGACCTTCTTAAGCATCCTGATCGGGTTTTTATCACCACATCAAGGAAGATGGAAAGGCATCTGAAGGCTTGGGGTGTGGAGTATTTTCTGCTTCCAAGAGAGGACTGGAGGGTACAACTTTGCCTTCTTTTAAAATACTTCGGTATAGAAGGGGAGTTAAAGCTAAACAGATGCTACTACTGTAATACACCCTTGCTGTCGGTAGACAAGGAGGAGGTAAAAGGAAAGGTACCACCCATGGCCTACAAGTACGGTAAAGACTTCACCCTTTGTCCAAACTGTGGGAAAATTTATTGGAAGGGATCACACCACCCGAAGCTAAAAAAGATGCTGGAGGAGGTTTTATCTTCCTGCTAAAAACCTTTCTACCCTTTCTGCCACCTCATAGGATGCTCTTATGCAGTCTGCCACAGAAACACCGTAAAGGTAGTTGCCCGTCAAAAATAGTCCAGGGTTTTCCTTTTCCAAAGTCTTTGCAAGGTCAATGTATTTACCATAGCCGATGGTATACTGTGGTATGGCCCTTTTCCACCTTGTTAGGTTCAAAAATTGAAGTCTGTCTATTCCAAGCACTTCCTTTAGTTCTTTCTCCACGAGTGAGTATATGAGTTCATCATCGTACTCTATCACTTCTGGGTCCGTGGCACCACCAAGGTATATGGTAAGAAGATCCCTGTTCTCTGGAGACCTGCCTGTGAAGATTTGAGAGGAAAAGAGGACTCCAAGTATCCTTTTTCTTTCCACCCTTGGCATCAAAAAGCCAAAGCCTTCTGGAATGGACCCTTTTTCTACGCTTGCATGCACCACCACAATGGGAGCATAGTATATCTGGTCAAATTCCTGAGAGGCACTCCAGGAGATGTCTCTAAGAAGGTAGCTTGCAGAGGTGGCAGGAGCTGACACTACTACAGCCTTGGCCTCATACTTTCCCTTTTTGGCATCTATTATAAACCTGTCCTCCTTCCTTCTTATTTTTAGGACAACGTTTTCTGTATCTACAGAGAGTTTTGATGATAGCCTTTCAATTAAGGTGTGGTTTCCATCTTGGAAGGATATGAGCCTGCCAGCGGGACCAAAGGCCTTGAGCTTTATAGCTCCCTTTATAAGACTTCCAAAGTTCTTTTCAAGCTCATAGACCCTTCTTACCGCATACTTCACAGAGAGCTTTTCCGTATCTCCAGCATAAACACCGGATATAAAGGGAGCCACTATGTAATCATGGAACTCCTTCCCAAGCCTCCTTATTACAAACTCTGCAATACTCTCCTCTGGCTTTATGGATGGTGCCACAAAGGGTTCTTTTAGAACCCTTATCTTTCCAGAAAGGGAAAGGAGGGGAGACTTTAGAAAGCTCAAAGGAGAGAGAGGCAAGGGTATTAACCTTCCCTTTTTGTAGATATACCTTATTTTTGCCTTCTCGCTTGCATACTGGGGCTCTATTCCTACACTGGAGAGAAACTCTTCTACTTTTTTGTCTGCCAAGATGGTCTGTGGACCAAGCTCTAAGATAAAGCCGTCCTTCTTTACTGTCTGGATATTTCCACCAGGAGATTCTTCCTTCTCAAAGACCTTCACCTCAAAGCCTTTTTTTGACAGATGCCAGGCTACAGAGAGCCCGGATATGCCCGAGCCCACTACCGCTACGTCTATCATGTCTTGAAGGGAACGCCCTTCAATGGAGAGGAGGGAACTGCATAGGTCCTCTTTGGCATCCTGCCAGCAAGGTAAGAGAGCCTTCCCGCTATGACCGCATACTTCATGGCCACGGCCATCTTTATAGGATCCTTTGCCTCCGCAAGGGCTGTGTTGGTAAGGATGGCATCTATACCGAGCTCCATAACGGGTGGGATGTCTGCAGCACTACCTATGCCAGCATCCACTATGACAGGTACAGAGACAGCTTCCTTTATGAAGATGAGATTATAAGGGTTTTGAAGGCCAAGGCCTGAGCCTATGGGTGCTGCAAGCGGCATGACGGCAGCACAGCCCACATCCTCAAACTTTTTGGCATAAACAGGGTCGTCAAAGATATAGGGCAAGACCACAAAGCCTTCCTTTACCAAGAACTTGGCAGCCTTTAAGGTCTCCTCCATATCGGGCAAAAGGGTCTTTTGATCTCCTATCACCTCCAGCTTTACCCAGTTTATACCTGTGGCTTCCCTTGCCAGCATAGCTGTCTTTATGGCCTCCTCCGCCGTATAACAGCCTGCCGTGTTCGGAAGGATAAGATACTTATTGGGGTCTATGTAATCAAGCAGGTTCTCCTTAGACCGGTCTGTTATGTTTACCCTACGTACGGCCACCGTTATGATCTCTGCACCGGAGGCCTCAAGCACCTCCTTGGTCTGTTGAAAGCTTTTGAACTTGCCAGAACCGATGATCAGCCTTGAGCGAAAGCGCCTTCCCGCTATCTCCAAATAGTCCTCTTCAAGTAGCTTTTCATAGTCGGTCATCTATCCACCTCCTACAATGTTTACTATCTCCACACTGTCCCCTTCCTTAAGTATATACCTGCCATACTCAGACTTTGGGACAACCTCACCGTTTACTGCCACAGCCAGCCCTACTTCTCTCACCTTTATATTCAGCCTTTCAAGGAGTTCAAGTATATTAATACCTTCAGGCATATGGGTGTCCTTTCCGTTGACCACAAGCCTCATAGGATTTTATAAATATATCTCCTTTTTTTCACAATACAAGGGCATAAATATAAGCTTTTTAGAATATTCTAAAAATCTAACCTTTAAATCTTAAAACCTCTAATTGAGAAAGTTTTTCTACAAGAAACTATTGACAAAAAGCATTTAAGCTTATATACTTATAAGTGAGGCTTATAGGTTTATAAAAAAATCTTATAGGAGGTGTGCCATGAAGGAAGAGGGCTTCTTTCCAAAAGGAGCCGTAGCCTTTTTCCTGTTTATGATAGCTTTCTACGCTATTGTGTGGCTGTCCATCTATCTTACCATGCTTTCAAGGGGTCAAACCCAGCCATAAGGAGGTGAGCCATGGATAAGGCAGAAAAGACGGCCATAGTTTTGGCTGTAGGTTTAATGGCCTTCTTTGCCGGGCTTATAGTCTATGCCGCAAAGGCTCTCAACATTGATGTGCCTACTTGTATTACCGATGTAAAGCCCTTCACAGAAGGCAAAGTCATCCAGCACGCTCCCAACAGGTATGAAATCCACTACCTTGCCAAGATGTGGTACTTTGAACCCGCAGAGGTGGAAATACCCGCCGGTTCTGTGGTGGACATTTATCTAACAAGTGGCGATGTGATCCATGGCTTTCAGATTGACAACACAAACGTAAACCTTATGGCCATTCCGGGAACGGTGGCCTACGCAAGGTATAAGTTTGACAAGCCTGGTGTTTATCACATAGTTTGCCATGAGTACTGCGGCATAGGCCATCAGGATATGTCCGCAAAGATAGTAGTTAAATAAGGAGGTGTGCCATGAAGGTGGATAAAACTATAAGAAACATAATAGTGGCAGAGCTGGTCTTTCCCATCTTATTGCTTGTCTTTGGTATCTACCATGGCCTTATGCAAGTGCTTTACAGGGCTGGTGTGATAAAAGATATGTCTGTGGCAGGCATTGAATACTATCAGGGCCTTACCCTGCACGGTGTTATCAACGCCATAGTCTTTACAACCATAATCATAGTGGCCCTTGGAAATATTGTCTTTCTTTACTACCTTAAAAAGCCTTTGAGGCCTGCTGTCCAATGGCTCTCCCTTATCCTTATGTTTGGTGGCACCCTTATGGCAGCCTGGGCCATGTTTACGGGCAAGGCAAACGTGCTTTATACCTTCTACCCTCCCCTTATTGCCCACTGGACCTTCTACCTTGGCGCAGCCCTTTTGATAGTAGGTTCCATAGTCCCCCTCTTCTTTGACTGGCTTCCCAACTATATAGCATGGAAGAGGGAAAACCCCGGACAGAAGGTGCCCCTTGCGGTCTATGGTATGCTCGTAAACCACATTATGTGGGTCATAATGGTAGTGCCCGTTTTTATAGAGGTGCTTTTCCAACTTCTGCCTTTGTCTTTGGGCCTTGTGCAAGAGATTAACCCATCCTTGGCAAGGACCCTCTTCTGGGCCTTTGGACACCCGGTAGTCTACTTCTGGCTTTTGCCAGCCTATGTAATGCTCTACACCGTGCTTCCCAAAATAGTGACCGGTGAAGGAAAGCTATACTCCGATGGTGCAGCAAGGCTTGTCTTTATACTCTTTTTAATCCTGTCCTTCCCAGTGGGGCTTCACCATCAGTTTACAGAACCCGGTATAACCGACAACTACAAGCTCATACATGCTCTCTTTACCTTGGGTGTGGCGGTGCCAAGTATGATAACGGCCTTTACCGTGGCAGCATCCCTTGAGTATTCTATAAAGGCCAAGTATCCAGAAGTTAAAGACTCCCTTTTCTATTGGTGGACCAAGATACCTTATATAAGCCTTGAGGGCAACAAGTGGCTCGTCTCCTACTTTATGGCTGGCCTTTTCCTGTTCTTCGTGGGTGGTATAACGGGTATAGTCAACGCTTCCTATAACATGAACCAAGTGGTTCACAACACCTCCTTTGTGCCCGGACACTTCCACACCACCGTTGGTGGCCTTGTAACCCTTGTATTCCTTGGTATGTCCCTTTACTTCCTCTCTCAGCTCACTGGAAAGGAGATCAGGTTCAAAGGCTTGGCTGTATTGGCTCCATGGCTTTGGTGGCAAGGTATGCTTATATTTGAATATGCCATGTCTGTAGCAGGCCTTCACGGTTTCCCAAGGAGGACAAACACGGGCATATCTTACCTAAACCCCGAATCTCCACTCTACAGGCCCGAGTGGGTAGGCTACGCAGAGCTTTCCGTCTTTGCCGGCGTGCTTATAGTGGTTGGCTTTGTATTCTATGCCCTCTCCTTCTTTGGAACTCTCTTGTCCCCAGCCACCAAGGAGGCAGACCTTGAGATACCCACCGCTGAAGCCTACCACGATGAGAAGATGCCAGCCCTCCAAAAGCTTACACCTTGGGTGGTCTTTAGCTCACTCCTATTCCTCATATCCTACATACCACCCCTTTACGACGTGGCCAAGAGGGGTGTATTCTTTGACTCTCCAGGATATAACGATAAGAGTCCAATTCCTATAACAAAGCCTCAGTCTGCAAAAGAAGACAAGAATGAGAAGGCAGAGCTCAGATAAGGGTTCCGTCGTGCGCCATCTTTTGGGAGGGCTTTTAGCCCTCCTCTTTTTTTTATCAGCAACCCTTGCCCAAGAAGGCTCCACTGGCATACCCCCTAACGAGGGAAAAACCTTAGGGAAACCCTTACCCAATGTGAGGCTTATAAACTCCTATGGAGAGGAGTTTGACCTGTATAGCTTGAAGGGAAAGCCTATAATTTTAAGTCCAATCTATACCAACTGCTCTTCCGCTTGCCCTATAATTACCGATTCTTTAAAAAAGGCCCTTCCCGGAAGGCCCGGTGAAGACTTTTGGGTGATATCCCTCACTTTTGACCCAATGGATGGCCTTAAAAACATAAAGGAATTTCAAGAAAAGCATGGCTTAGATGGTAGGGGATGGCTTGTGGCCATGGTAAAAAACAAGGAGGACCTGTTTAGGCTTTTGGATGCCATAGATTTTAGGTTTATGTCCATACCGGAAAGTAAAGACTTTGTCCATCCAAACCTATTGATCTTCATCTCCCCGGACATGAAGATTAAAAAGTATGTGTATGGTGTGGTTTTTGATAAAAAGGAGTTGGGAAAGGCCTTAGATTACGCAAAGGGTAAGTATGACTGGATGGATAAAGCGGGAAGATATCTGTTCTTTATAGCACTCCTGGGCTTTGCCTTAAGCACCCTTTATACGGTCATTGTGATAGCAAAGTATTTGCAAAGAAGGGAGGAGATTAGGAAAGTTCAGCCCTAGTTTTCTCCACTATCTCCCTTATCTCACTCCTTATCTCTCCTTCCCTCGGCCTGTCCAAAAGGCCCTCCAGCATATAGCTCCTGTCCTCTTCTTCTAGCTCCTCAAAGTCCACAGAAGAGAACACTTCCCTTGCCAAAGGAGTAAGACCCTTTGGAATATCCCTGTTGGACATCCTGCACCATATGAGGGACCAAGCCCTTGCCAAGGCTATGGGATGATAGCCCCCACCACCAAGGTAGATGCCCTCTCCTAAAACCTCTCTCACAAGGTCAAAGGCCTTCAAAAAGCCCCAGTTGGAGAGTTCAAACTTGGAAAGATAATCCTCTTTAAGTGTGTCTGTGCCAAGCTGTAATACATAGACTTCTGGCTTGTATGCTTGCGCTATAAGAGGGAGAAGGCTTTCTAAAACAAAAAGGAACTCACTGTCATTTATTCCCTTTGGTAAGGGTATGTTTAGGTTGTAGCCCTTCCCCTTTCCTTCTCCCCTCTCCTCCCAAAAGCCCCTTTTGAAGGGAAAAGCATAGGTAGGAGATTGGTGTATAGAAAAGACAAATACCCTGTCCTCCTGGTAGAAAAAGTCTTGAACGCCGTCGCAGTGATGGGCATCAAGGTCTATGTAAAGGACCCTTTTAAAGCCCTTCTCCAACAGGTATTGCAAAACTATTCCTGGGTCGTTTATAAAACAAAAGCCGTTTGCCCTGTCTTTATAAGCGTGGTGCATGCCACCTGCCGGATTGAAGGCTATATGACCCTCTAAGAAGAGTTCTAGCGCTTGCACGGAAGAGCCTGTGGCAAGAAGGGATCCTTTCCACATGGCAGGAGATACAGGGTTTTCATAATTGCCTATGTTAAACCTTTCTCTGTATTCTTTTTTTACACACATGCATCTGTCGCACTCTTCCAAAGCTCTCAAATACTCTTCCTCATGGAATAGCCTTAACTCTTCCCACCTTGCCTCCCTGCTTTCCACAAGCTCTTCCTCTTCTATAAGCTCCATAGCTTTTAGCAGTTCAATAAGCAAAGAAACCCTTGGTATTCTAAGTGGATGGTTGTTGGTATATCTTAACCTCTTGTATGCCAGACTACCCACTAATCTCGCCTTCTTTTGCATACTCCTTTACCAGCCTGTGTATTTCTCTGTAGTTTATATCTCCTGCAAGGGTGTAGCTCTTTCCTCCATAGTTAAACTTTTTGGACACGGTAATGCAAAAATCGTCTGTTGCCTGAGATATGTATATGTTGGAGATGTAAACATCCTCGTAGGTAGCCTTTTTAAAGTAATCCTTCTCCGATCTGTCCGCACCCTTCCTGCCCGTCTTTATGGGATAGTTTATCCTTGGGTTTACCACGTTGTTGGAGATCTGGAGTCCGCTTTCTCCCATTATATAGAAAAGCTCAAAATAAGGATATTCTTTAAAGAGGTCATAAAGGATGAACTCCCAAAGGTCCCTGTCTGACCTTTTTAAGATTTCAACTATCCTTTCAAAATCTTGCTTTATCTTCATCTTTATCCGATGTATAAACTCCTTCCTTTTGTATTCACAAAGGACTACTGAAGGCTTTTCATCGTGGAAAATGAAAAAGGAGGCATCGTGCACTCCTTCCATCCTCTTTTTAAGATCCGAACTGATCCTAAAGAGATCTTCAAAGCTTTCCATATACCTTATCGGTATACAATAGCCATGGATGTAAATAGGGCTTGCTTCTGCATAGAGGAGTGTAAACTCTTTATGAAACTCTTCATACAAGGATCTTATCTCCTCTTCCTTAACCCTTACTTTTGAAAGCACATATATCTCCTTTTCTTCCAAAGAAAGGCTAATATCGCCCGGTATGCTATTTTTTATTGCTTCATAAAGAATCTTTTGTAGACTTTCTCCTGCAGAAGTTCCGTAGCTTTCTATAAAGCCCTTAAGTGCCTTTATATAAAAGCAGTAAAAGTAGTAGTCTTGACCGAAAAGGGATCTTATCTTCTGAAACAAAGGAACTGCCGCTTCCTTAAATAGGCTTATGTGATGGAGTACCACTTGGTAGAATAAGACACCCATATAGGAACCTTTCTTATCTATGAGTAAAAGAGGGGATTTTGAAAAGTTGAAAAAGTCTAAAAGGTATACAAGCTCATCGGACTTTATCACCGTATTCCTTAACTTCATAATGGGATGCGCAAGATCTCCCACTGTTAAGTTTTGCCTTTGTTGTGCGTTTATAAGATCAAACTTATAGACAATACCTATAGGCTTTCCATCTTTTACAACCACTAAGAAATCGTATATTCCGTATTCTTCAAAAGTTCTAAGGGCCTCCTTTATTCCAAGGGAAGTATCTATGATAGGCACACCCGTTGCCAAGCTAGAAAGCTCTATTTCCCTCATATGTGTGGGCCAGAAAGGTATCTTCTCCTGCTCTCTATGGCCAAAAAGGCAAGAAGCACTAGCGTGGCTATTATGAAGAGCCTGGCTATCACTACGTATGGTTCTGTGTTAGATAGCACCTGCGGTGCTTTTACCACACCCCATTGGTATAGTAGGCCTACTAGGAAGATGGGTGAGACTATGGCAAAGAAATAAACTATGGGCTTTGGTATTTTTATAAATACGTCTCTTGTGAGCTCATGATGAAACTTGTGAACGCCAAATACCCACACAAATACTATTATCTCCAAAAGGGCAAAGAAGACAAGCATAAAGGTTCCAGCCCAAAAGTCTAGCTCGTCTATAAAACCTGGCAAAAAGGCAGACAGAAAAGCACCTGCAGAGACCATAACCATAGAAACATTTACTGCCTTTGTATGGGACCATCTCATCTCATCTTCAAAAAGGGATATTAGAGGTTGAATGAGGGCCAAGGAGGAGGTAAGAGCTGCAATAAAAAGCAAAAAGAACCATACGGCCGAAAGAATACTACCCGAAGGCAAGGCCATAAGCACGGCTGGCATGGACATAAAGCCAAGCCTAAAGGTGCCTTCTTTGGCAAGCTCTGGAACGGCCGTTGCTCCAAACATGGCAAAGGCGGCCGGTATGGCAATGGAGGCACCGATCACCACCTCCACAAACTCATTGAGCCCTGCCGTCCAAAGCCCAGCCTTTAAAACATCTTCTTTAGACTTTACATAGCTGGCATAAGTTGCTATAGCACCCATGCCAAGGGAAAGTGTAAAGAATATCTGACCGGAGGCCTCAAGCCATACATGAGGGTCCCATATCTTGCTAAAGTCGGGTGTATAGATGTATAAGAGCCCTTCAAGACCCTTACCACCCCTGATGGAAAGGGAAACTATGGCGAGGAAAATTCCCATCACAAGTAAGGCTGGTATGCCAAACTTTGCGGTAAGCTCTATGCCCTTTACCACACCCCTTTGAAGGATATACCAGTTTATGGCAAGGGTGATGACTAAAAAGAGTATGGCTAAATTGGAAGGCTTTGTGTATGCCTTGAAAAACTCCACGTAGGGCGCCATGGCCGTCTTGGTATCTGGGCTTATAACCGGCTCTGGCATCTGGCCAAGGAGGGAAAGGACTGCAAAGCCCAGCGTCCAAGACTCAATGTATATGTAATAGCACACTATAAGGAAGGGGATAGCAACGCCTAGGGAGCCAAGGACCCTTGCCCAATTGGCATGGTGAAAGAGTGATCCCATAATGCCCGTCATTGAACCATGACCTTTAGAGCCTGCATACCTACCTATTACCCACTCAAGGATCATAAGGGGAAGGCCCAAAAGGAAAAGGGAAACAAAGTAAGGGATCATAAAGGCACCACCACCATAGAGGGCCACTTTGGAAGGGAACCTCAAAAGGTTTCCCAAGCCTATGGCATTGCCAGCGGCGGCAAAGATGAGGCCTATCTTTGAGGCCCAAGTCTCCCTTTTCTTCATAGCTTTAGCCCTTTAATCCTCTCAACAGCTTCCAAAAGCCTCTCCGTTGGCACCGTTAAAGATATTCTAAAGTATCCTTCTCCATACTGTCCAAAGCCGTTGCCCGGCGTGCATACAATACCACACTTATCCAAAAGTAAAGATACAAACTCTGCGGAAGTGTAGCCCTTTGGCACCTTTACCCAAAGGTAGAAAGTGGCGTCAGATTTATAGACCTCAAGCCCCACATCCTCAAGGGCTTCAATCATAACCTTCCTTCTCTCTCTGTATATGTCCCTTATCTTTTGAACTTCTTCTTCGGGTAGGCTTAGCGCCGTAATGCCCGCCTCTTGTATGGCCTGAAACTGTCCTGAGTCCACGTTTGTCTTTACCTTCCCAAGGCCTGCTATTAGGTCCTTGTTGCCCACGGCCATTCCAAGGCGCCAGCCCGTCATATTAAAGGTCTTTGAAAGGGAATGAAACTCTATGGCCACCTCCTTTGCTCCTTCTATCTGAAGGATGGACATGGGCCTTTTGTTGCCAAAGTATATCTCCGAATAGGCAAGGTCTGAGGCAACTATTATGTTGTTTTCCCTTGCCCAGTCAATAAGCTCTTTGTAAAAGCTTTCCTCTGCCACCGCAGAGGTGGGGTTATTGGGATAATTTACCCATATGATCTTTGCCCTCTTTAAAACATCCTTTGGAACGCTTTTAAAGTCTGGAAGAAAGCCATTCTCCTCCTTGAGAGGCAATATATAGGGCTCGCCTCCGGCAAAGAGGGTTCCTATCTTATAGACTGGGTAGGCTGGGTCTGGGCAAAGGACCACATCACCGGGGTTTACAAAGGCAAGGGGGAAATGGGCTATGCCTTCCTTGGAGCCTATAAGGGCTATTACCTCCGTGTTTGGGTCCAAATCTACACCAAAGCGCCTTTTATACCAGTTTGCCACCGCCTGTCTAAAGGAAAGCATGCCCTCATAGGAGGGGTATCTGTGATGTTCTGGCTTTTCCACAGCCCTTTTCATGGCCTCCACTATGGGCTGTGGCGTGGGTATGTCTGGGTCTCCTACACCAAGGTCAATTATATCCACTCCTTGCTGTAGCTTCTCCCTCTTTTTCTGATCAATCTGGGCAAAGAGATAGGGTGGAAGGGTCTTTATCCTCTGGGCATACTCAAACATCCACGCACCTCCTGTTAATAAGACTTTTATTATAAACAGCTTTTAGGCCAAAAGCTCTTTCGGAATGGGTCCAAGCCTTTTTAATTTTTTCTCTATGATATCCTTTGAATACTTTTCAAGGTAATAAACTATGGTTTCCACCCTTATCTTTATACTTCCTGCTGGCTTTGTCTCATCCAGTTCTCCAAACTTAAAGTATAAAGTGCCGGAACTTTCCACTATCCTTTGGACAGGTGTAAAGGTGGGCTGGTCCATACCACACTCATAACTGGAGAGCCTTATAACACCAGTTATCCAAGGAAGCCTTGCGGCGAACTTGGCACCCCATATGATCTCGTTGGTGTTGGAGCTGTAAGATGAGGTCCAAACGTCCGAGATGTCAAGGGGGCTTTTTATTATGCCAGCCTTCACTTCCTCTCCAAAGAGCCAGTCCAAAAGCCAATCATCTAAGGGAAGGTAGTTGTACCAGAGGACAGGATAGCCATAAGGCTGGAACTCTGCGTCTATCTCATGGCCTATGCCTGGGTCCATGTGGTATGGCCTGGCAAGCACAAGCAAGGCTGGCCTTTGATTCTTGGCACACCACTTTATTATCTCAAGGCTCTTTTCCCTCATCCTTTTCTCAAAATCCCAAAGGGCCCTAAAGCCTTCTTCCACAGCCTTTGCAGTCTCCTCAAGGGTTAGGCCCGGTATAACCTCTTTTAAAGACTCCCAAAGGTATTTGGGCAAAAGCTCTGGCTCTCCAAAGGGTACAAAGGGAGTAACAAGGCTTATACCCCTTTGGGAAAACTCATCCCTTTCCCTCAAAAAGCCCGCCTTTATGTTTTCCACGCTCATCATAACCCTTGTGCAAGAAAGTGTATCCACTACATGACCTCTCAAAAAGGAAGGTAAGGAATAGATCATGGGCACAAAGAGAAGGTTTATGTCTTTATGTAGAAGCTCTCCCATGTGTCCTGCAAGGGCTTTCACTGGGTAGCAGGAATCCATCGTTATCCTACCTTTTCCGTAGGTTCTGTATTGCTCTTCCGAGGTGTCTGAGCTGAAGATTATCTTACCCACACCAAGGGCTTTAAAGAAGCCCACCCAAAACTGGTGGGTCCCCCAGATGTTCAAAAACTTAGGGATACCCACCCTAATGGACCTTCTGTCTTGCTGGAACCCTAAAGGCCTCCTTTTTAACAAGATCAGCGATGTTAGGAAACTCATTCTTTACCCTCTCCATCCTTTCTCTTACCACCTTTAACTCCTTCTCATCCTCCACAAGGCCCTTTGGACAGGCGTTGTTGACGATAAGCCTTACCCATCCCGGTGGCAACGGAACCTTACTCCAAGGCCTACCCTCTCCTTCTCCAATGTAAACGTCTATAAAGCTCCTCTGACAGTTTATCGGGCACCAGTGGCACACCGTATCTTTTGAGGTGGTGGCCCTGTAGGTAAGCTCCTCTATTTTTGAAAAGCCTCTAAAGTTGGTTTTTCCATGTTTTTGATAATGCTCTAAGGCTATAAGGGCTGCGCCTATGGCGCCAGCCTCACCAGAATAGGGATGCACATAGATTTCTGCCTCCGGCACCTTGGACCTTATAAAGTCTATCTGAGCCTTTACCACCGCAAGGTTTCTGTGCGTTCCACCTTGCAGGATAAACTTTTTGCCCACCTGGGCCAGGTTGTTTATGTTGCCCGCATAGACCCACACGTTCAAGGGCAAAACATGACAAAGGCCTGCCAAAATTTCTTCCGCCTTCCAGCCCTTCCTCTGCTGGTTTACTATGTCGCTCTGGAGAAAAACGCCACAGCCCATGGTGAAGTTGGGCATGGCCTTGGCTGAGAAGGCCCTATCCGCTATCTCCTCCAAAGGTATGTTAAACCTTTCTGCCACACCTTGAAGGAAGGCACCGTTGCCCGAAGAACACTGAGAGTTTAGCCTAAAGTCCACCACAGAACCCTGCCTTAGTATCATTATCTTCACATCCACACCGCCCACATCGCATATACAGTCCGCATCGGGGAAGAAGTGAAGGCCCGCCGTGGCATGGGCCACCGTTTCCACCACAGCCACATCCGCACCCAGAATATCTTTAAGTAGGTCCTTGCCATAGCCCGTCAGGCCAAGGGCCAAAACCTTCCCATCACCAAGATAATCCCTTATCCTTCTAAATATCTCCTTTGCATCCTCTATAGGGTTTCCTTTGCTCAATGTGTAGCAAGAGAAAACTATCTCCTTTTCCGGTGTTATGCATACGGCCTTTGCCGTTGTAGAACCAAAATCACAGCCTATTATGACCTCTCTTGCCTTCTTTGGCACTATGCGGTTTTCCACAACGTAAGAATACTTTCTCTTGAACTCCTCAAGCTCTTCTTCTGAACTTACAAGCCCCCTCTTCCCTTCCTTTAGCTTCTGCTCATACTGGCCCTCCTCCACCCACCACCTTAGCCTTTCATGACCCATATATACTCCTCCCTCCTCCTCAAGGGCTGTAAAGACACAGCCAAGGCTGGCATAATAGAGGGAGTTTTCCGGCACTATTACAAGCTTTTCCATGTCTTCCTTGCTAAAGTCTCCCACACCCCTTTCCTTCCAAAGCCTTTGAAGGTGAACCCTCCACGCCTGCTGAAGGCCCTTAAAGAAGAGGTTAGGACCACCTAAAAGAAGGACCTTTGGAAGGGGAGTGTTTCCTTTTGTGAGCTGGGCCAAATTTTGATAGACTACAGCCTCAAAGAGGGAGGCTATTATCTCTTCCACTGGAACGCCCGCCTTTACAAGGGAATTCACATCCGCCTCTGCAAAGATGCCACACTTGGAGCTTATACGGTGGAGTGTATAGCCCTCATAGTCCATCTGGGATAACACCTCTGGTGGTATGCCAAGCTTTCTGCCCACCTTTTCTATAAAGGTGCCCGTTCCTCCAGCGCAAGCATTCTGCATATACACCTGTTTGCTCTTTTTCCCCTCCTGCTCCTTTATGAAGATGGTCTTCATGTCCTCCCCGCCTATCTCGCTCACAAACCTCACGTCAGGATGCAACCTTTCTACCGCCGTGGCAACGGCCACCACCTCCTGCACAAACCTTGCACCTATTAGCTCCCCTATAAAGCCACCACCGGAGCCCGTCATATAAACCCTGTCCCTTCCGGGTTTTAAGCCATATTGACCTTCTAGCCTTAGGAGAAACTCCAAAACCTTTTCCGCCTGCCTTGTGTTATGCCTCTCATAGGCCTTGTCAAGGATGTTCCCCTTTTCATCCGTCAAAACATACTTACAGGTGGTGCTTCCCACATCTATACCAAGCAAAAGCATGGCTACACCCTACCCATAAGCTTGGCCACATGCATCACGTAGTTGCTGGCAGTGCCTGCATACCCATAGTGAGGCACCCTATAGGTGGCTTTTTTTAGCTCAGGATGCTTTTCTTCAAAGTCCCTTATATCTTCTACCGTTAGGCCTGTCCTTTCTAGCACCTCTTCAAACTCCTCCCTTGCTCTCCTTTTGGCCTCCGTTAGTATCATCTGACATCTTGAGTAGGCATGAACCTCCGCATCTCCCTTTATCTCAATGGGTGCATAAAGTAGGTCCGGGTAGTCTCCTAAAACCTTTGCCATGGCACCTATGGACATGGTATTGGGCAAACACCCATAGGGAGAAAGCTCGCATATCATATGGGCCTGCTTTTTCTTATAGGCATACAGGGCCTTCCCTATTAGCATGTGGCCTTCCCCACCGGTAAGCCTGTAATAAAAGTATGGCCTTGCCAGCTCTTTCAGCTCCCTCTGGTCTGGCAGTGGGTTTGGTATGTTGTTCAAAGCCTTCCTTAGCCTGTTGTAGACAAACCTATAAAGGTAGGCTATTGTACCTATGGCCAGCTTTTTAAGGTAATAGTTCTTGACAAAGCCCTTGGCATCCTCAAGCTTGAAGAGCTCCATGTTTATAAGGTAGTCCATCCAAACGGCTATAGGCGGTGGGATCACCTCGGCCCCTTCCTTCTCCAGCCACCTCTTTATGTTGTAATTTCCATCCCCCTCATGGGTCTGAAGCCAAAACTCACCCGTTATTTTAACCTTTGGCTTTACCCTTAGCCTGTCTACCTCCACCTCATCCCAAAGGCTTTTTACCTCTTTTAGAGCCTTTACAAAGTAGTCTGTAAACACATGCCAAAGGAGAGAATCCAGCTTTTTGCCCTTTATGGGCCTGTTTTTTAGCCTCTCATAGAGCAGTTCTATGCTCTCCTTTACCACCCTGTCCGTTTGCCCCTCCTTTACCTCATAGGGCCTTGTGGCATACTCCATATCGGTGATAAGATCTCCCAAAAACATGGCGTATACAAGGCCAAAGGTCAAAGGCATGTTTATCTCAAGGCCTCCCCCCGGCGCAGACTGCTCCATCTGAAGTAGGTCCAAAAGGAATAGCCTAAAGTCCCTAAGGTTTAAGCCCTCAAGGACCCTCTCATAGGACTCGTGGTATTGGCCAAATCTACAAGGACCACAGGCACCTACCGTGACAAATATGTATTTGTTTTTTACAGCCTCCTCCCCTTCCTTTTCTCTAATATTTATAAGCGTCCTTGCCAAGTTGCCCGCGGTAAAGGTGGTAGGACAGCATGCCCCCACATCTATGTATTCCTTTCCAATGTCTAGGTCCACCCTTTCTATCTGGGGCAAAGGCTGTGCCCTATAACCCATCCTTTCCAGAGAGCCTTGTATCAATCTTTCATGCTTCCAGGTTAGACCTCCGAAGAGTATGGTGGTGTGAGGCCTCTCCTCCTTTGTAAAAGGCCTTGGTCTGTAGGCTCTATAGTGAACCTCCCTTACTTCCATAGGAACCCTCCTCAATTTTTTTAGAAAATTTATACCTTAAAGGTAAGATTTCTTTATGGTTTTAATCATATGCTATAATAGGCTTATGCCCAAAAGGGTTATCCTTGCCTATTCTGGTGGTTTGGACACATCTGTAATAGTGAGATGGCTCACCGATAGGGGCTATGAGGTCATAACCTACACGGCCGACGTGGGTCAAGGTGAAGAGCTCTCTGAAATTCCTTCCAAGGCAAAGGCTGCTGGTGCCGTAGAGGCTATAGTGGAGGACCTAAAGGAGGAGTTTGCAAGAGAATACTGCCTTCCTACCCTTAGGGCTTTGGCCCTCTATGAGGGTAAATATCCTCTTACCGCAAGCCTCTCAAGGCCCCTCATTGCCAAAAAGCTTGTAGAGTATGCGGAAAAGTTTGGTGCGGACTATGTGGCCCATGGCTCCACCGGTAAGGGAAACGATCAGGTTAGGTTTGAGCTTTCTGTCTGGGCCCTAAATCCAGACATTGAGGTGCTGGCACCGGTTAGAGAGTGGGAGTTCAAATCAAGGGAAGAAGAGGTAGAATATGCCCTAAGACATAAAATACCTGTGAAGGCCACAAAGGAAAAGCCCTATTCTATAGACAAAAACCTTTGGGGAATTTCCATTGAATGTGGACCTTTGGAGGACCCATGGGAAGAGCCACCAGAAGACGCCTTTGAATGGACACAAAGCCCTCAAAAGGCTCCAGAGGAGCCAGAGTATATAGAGATAGAGTTTGAGGAGGGTGTGCCAGTTGGCATAAATAGCAGAAGGTATGAAAAGCTTAGCCAGCTTATCCTTGACCTCAACCTCATAGCAGGAAGGCATGGCATTGGCAGGATAGATATGGTGGAAAACAGGCTTGTGGGCATAAAGAGCAGGGAGGTCTATGAAGCACCCGGCGCAACGGTGCTTTATGAAGCTTACAGGGACCTTCTTTCCCTCGTTCTTGACCGATTTACCTTCCACTACTTTTTGACCCATATCCCCCATGAGTATGCCAAGGTGGTCTATGAGGGCCTTTGGTTTTCACCCTTGAGAGAGGCCCTAGACGCTTTTACCTCAAGGCTTGCCAAGTATGTAAACGGTAAAGTGAGGCTAAAGCTTTACAAGGGTCATGTGCAGGTGGTAGGAAGGATCTCACCCAACAGCCTTTATGTGGAGGACCTTGCCACCTATTCAGAAAGGGATGCCTTTGACCACAAGGCTGGCGCCAACTTTACCAAGGTCTTTGGCCTGCCCCTGAAGGTCTTGGGAAGGGTAAGGAAAAGATGATGCTTATAGCGGTGCCTCTTTCGGACAAAAACTTTGAAGAAAATCTAAGGCTATGCAAAGAAGAGGGTGCGGACATAATAGAGCTTAGGGTGGACCTCTTTGAAAACAAGGATCCAGACTTTGTGCTAGAATGCATAAAAAGGGTTCAAAGCATAGGACTTAAAACCATACTAACTGTAAGGAGTGAAAAGGAAGGGGGGACAAAGGTAGAAAATAGGCTGGACATATTCAAGGCCTGCGCACCCCAAAGCGACTACACGGACATAGAGCTCTCCTCCAGAGAAATCCTCCCTTATGTGAAGGAAATAGTCAAAAGCTCTGGTAAAAAGCTCATCATCTCTTACCACAACTTTGATCTTACACCACCCAATTGGATACTAAGAGAGATATTCAGAGAAGCAAAAAGGTGGTCTGCGGACATTGTAAAGATAGCGGTGAAGGCCAACTCTTATGAGGATACGGCAAGGCTTTTGTGCCTTGGAAGGGAAGAGGAG
Source organism: Candidatus Pampinifervens sinense (assembly GCA_037927135.1). GTDB lineage: Bacteria > Aquificota > Aquificia > Aquificales > Aquificaceae > Pampinifervens > Pampinifervens sinense. The sequence continues at coordinate 36,642 of JAXSPP010000003.1, forward strand.
GGAGAAAAGATTCTCATAGCCATGGGGGACTATGGAAAAGTATCAAGGGTAGCTGGCTTTGTCTTTGGCTCTGTTATAACCTATTCCTTTGTGGGCTCTGCTGTAGCACCGGGGCAGATAGAATTGAGGGAGATGGTAAGGATTAGGTCCCTTCTTTTCTCTTAAGGTCTATAAACTCCACCTCCTTATAGTAGGTGGGTCTAAAGAATATCCAGTGCTTTAAGTTCTCCGGTGTTTTTGAATAGCAAACCTCACAGAGGAGGCCTTCCTGCGTTATCTTTGAGTTGTCATCACAGCAGTCTGTGAGGTTCCAAAACTCGTAGTTGTCATGAAAGATAAGCTTACCGCAAGAAAGGCACTCATAGAGCCTACAGCCCTTTGAGGCCAAAAAATCTTCAAGCTCCATATCTTCTGGCAGGCTTTCAAGCTCAAAGACATTCTTTAAAAACTCCTTCTGTCTTTCTTCAAGCTCTCTTATCCTCATGTCTTCACCTAAAGAGGGAAATCTTTTCAAAGACGCCCTTTACATAGTCCCAGTTGTTTGCCCTTAGCCCGTTGTATGCTTTGACAGCCATCACCCAGTTTCCAAACCTTTTGAAGTTCTCATAGAGTATCCTTGCACCTATCTCTATGTTGGTCTCTATATCATAAAGCTGGTCTGGGTTTTCTATGCCATACTCCTTCATAAGCCTTAGATTGTGCTGGTAATTGACCTGCATAAGGCCCCTGTCTTCTGTGCCGTCCTTGTTTTTGTTGTAAGCCCATGGGTTGAAGTTGCTCTCCTGCTTTATGATGGCAAGGATTAGCTCTTTTGGTATGGAGTATTTTTGTGAGACCTCTTCCACCTTTGCCTTTATTCTGGCGTCTATGGGTATATCTATCTTGGGTTCCTTGTTATTGATTCCACCTATGGCAGACTGAAGATAAAAACTAAAGTCTTCTCTTGGCTTTATATGTGCTTCCCTTGTGGTCTTGAGCTCTAGCTTCCAGCCTTCCACCCTCATGTCTTTTTTCCCTTACACTCCGAACATACACCAAAGATCTCAAGCCTGTGATTTAGAGGAGTAAAGTCGTGCTCTTCGCATACCTTGTCTTGTAGCTCCTCTATTTCCTCCTTGTAAAACTCTATAATCTTCCCACATTCAACGCATATAAGATGCTCATGGTGGGGCTTTCCAGCAACAAACTCGTATATGGTCCTGTTTCCAAGCTTTATAACCTCCCTTATGGCTCCAAACTCCTGAAGAAGTCTGACCGTTCTATAAACGGTGGACCTGCTGGCTATGGACCTGTCCTGATTGGCAATCCACCTCACCAGCTCCTCTATCTCAAAATGAGGACCATAGCTGGCTATCTTATCAATTATCTCAAACCTGCCCTTTGTTACCTTATAGCCCTTCTGTCTCAAAAACTGCTCAAATTTACTCTTTAACTCTTCCAACTGCATGGCATATAATATAAGCTAAATGAATATCATTTTCAATAGGAGGTTTAGATGAAGAAGCCCAACTTGACCCTTTACCTTGTAACCGATGATAGATACTTTCAAGACAGGGACCTTGTCTCTACCATAGAGGCGGCCATAAGGGGTGGCATAACAGCCCTTCAGTATAGGTTCAAAAACAAAAGCACAAGGCAGATGTATGAGGAGCTTTTGGTGCTAAGGGAGCTCACCAGAAGGTATGGTGTGGACTTGGTGGTAAACGACAGGGTGGACCTTGCCCTTGCGGTAGAGGCCGACGGTGTGCATGTGGGCCAAGAGGACCTGCCACCCGATGTGGTAAGAAAGCTTGTGGGAGACAAGATGTACATAGGCTATTCGGTAAATTCGGTAGATAAGCTAAGAGAAGTGGAGCATCTTCCCATAGACTACATAGGCTTTGGCTCTATCTATGATACTACCACAAAGGAAAACTATAAGCTTGTGGGCATTGAAGGCCTACGCCAGGCTGTAAAGCTCACTTCCAAGCCCATAGTGGCCATAGGTGGTATAACCCATTATAGGGTGGGAGAGGTGCTTCAGGCTGGTGCAAAGGGTATAGCGGTAGTCTCGGCCATACTTGGCTTTGAGGATGTGGAAAAGGCCACAAGGAGCCTAGTGGAGGCCATGAAAAGCTACTACAGGAAGGCCATGCATGAAGGTTTTATATCTCCTTGACGGCTCTGCCTTTCTTTATAGAAGCTTTTTTGCCCTACCACCCCTTTCTACCTCAAAGGGCTTTCCCACCGGTGCCATATACGGCTTTATGAGGGCCATCTTTGCCCTTCTGAAGACGGAAAAGCCTGTCTATTTTGCCATAGCCTTTGACCTTCCAGCGCCTACAAAAAGGGAAAGCCTATACAGGGAATACAAGGCCAAAAGGCCCACCATGCCAGACCCACTAAAGGTGCAAATACCGGTTATAAAGGAGCTTGTGGACCTTCTTGGCATAAAAAGGTATGAGATAGAAGGCTACGAGGCCGACGATATAATAGCCACACTGGCTTTGAGAGCCCTTGAGAAGGGCTTTTTTGTAAAGGTTTACTCTCCGGACAAGGACATAATGCAACTGGTGGGCGACAGGCTTGTGGTGATAAACCCCATAAGCGGTGAGGTCTTTGACAAAAAGAAGGTTTTGGAGAAGTTTGGAGTTCCACCGGAGAAGCTAAAGGACTATTTGGCCCTTGTGGGCGATAAGGTGGACAACATAGAAGGAGTAAAAGGCGTTGGGCCAAAGACGGCCATAAGGCTACTCCAGCAGTATGGAAGCGTGGAAAACATCCTAAGAAATTGGGAGGACTTTAGGCTTTCCTTCCCTCAGGCAAAGAAGGAAGACCTTGAGCTTGCCTTGGCCTTGCTTGAGCTACACACAGTGGAAGGCCTTGACTTTGATGAAGAGAGTTTAAAGCTAAAGGAGCCGAACATACCAGCCCTAAGAAAGAAGTTTGAAGAGCTTGAGATGAAAAGCCTTATAAAGGAGCTAGAAAACCTTTCAAAGAGGGTAGCCCAAAGGAGCCTCTTCTAAAAGCTTTGGTTGAACCTCTCATAAAGGCTGTCCAAGGACCTTATGAGGTTTGCGTAGGTCTCGTGGACCCTGTGGGTTTGTATAAGGTTTGCCATCTCAAGTATGGGGTTCACGTTGGACATCTCAAGGTATCCTTGAAGGATCCTGAAGTTTTGCGCTGGCTGAGGCTGGCCTAAAAAGAGGTCCCTTCCTATCTTTTGAGGGTTTTCAAGCCTGAAGATGCCAAGGGTTGCCACCTGCACGTTGTTTACAAAAACAGACCCATCCCTTCCAAAGGTAGGCACTCCCTCAAGCCTGATTTCATTCAAGTTCTGGTCAAGGACTCTGTAGCCAAGTTCGTTTACCAAAAAGCCGTCCCTATCAAGCCTGAAGTTTCCCTTCCTTGTATAAAAAACCTCCTGCCCTCTCCTTACAGCAAAAAAGCCCTCACCCTCTATGGCAAGGTCAAGGGGGTTGGAAGTCTGCCTGATAGGGCCTTGAGAGAGGTCTGTAAAGACCCTTTCTATTATGGGATAAAGGAAGTTATTGTTTGGGTTTTGAGGGTCCGTATCCATTATCCTTTGACCCATCGGTGTTTCCCAAAGGCTTGCAAGCATGAGGTCCCTTTTAAAGGAAGGTGTATCCACGTTGGCAAGGTTGTTGGTGATGACCTCCAGCTTTCTCTGCTGGAGGAGCATACCGCTTGAGAGGATATAAAGGGGCTGGTATTCTATGGCCATTTCTTCCCTCCTTCCTTTTTGGAATATTTTAAAATAAAGCTTATGCTTACAATAGCCTTGGGGTCGGATCATGCGGGCTACTCCCTAAAGGAGAAGATAAAAGAGTTTTTGCTTTCAAAGGGTTATAGGGTGCTTGACTTTGGCACTCAATCTACAGAATCTACAGACTATCCACTTTTTGCAAAGGAGGTGTGTCTCTCCATCCAAAGGGGGGAGGCCCAAAGGGGCATCCTCATATGCGGTACTGGTATAGGCATGGCTATAACGGCCAACAAGTTCAAAGGCATTAGGGCAGCCTTATGTCTAAACGAGTATATGGCAAGGATGAGTAGGAAGCATAACGATGCCAATGTGTTATGTCTAGGAGATAGGGTCATAGGGGATGACCTGGCCCTCTCCATAGTAGAAGCTTGGCTTTCCACCGACTTTGAAGGTGGAAGGCACGAAAGAAGGATAAGGCTTATAAAGGAGATAGAGGATATGCTATAATACTCATAGGAGGCTGATTATGGATATACAGCAGGCCATGTATCCAAACTTCACCCTCTTTATTCAAATGGTGCTTTTCCTTGTTTTTGTAGCCTTGATAAGATTTCTTCTGGTGAGGCCCTATTCACAGGTTATAGAGGAGAGGGAAAGGAGGATCCAAAGTAATCTGGAGGAGGCCACTAGGCTGAAGGAGGAGGCAAAAAGGTACTTGGAAGAGGCCAAGGCCATTCTAGAAAAGGGAAGGGTTGAGTCAAACCAACTTTTAGATAGTGCCAGAAGGGAGGCAGAGAGGTTTAGGGCGGAGCTTATAGCCAAAGTGGAGCAAGAGGTTCAAAGGGAAATAGGTAGGGCTGTGGAAGAGATAAAAAAGAGCCTAGAGGAGGAGAAGAGGAAGCTGGAAGAAAGGATAGGTGAGGTGGTGGATCTCATTTCAAAGAAGGTTTTGGAGGAGGCGGCATGAGCGAAGGACACCACACCATTGAACTCCTTTGGAAAGGCTTCAACATTCTACTCTTCCTTGGAATAGTCTATTACTTTGGAAGAAGGCCTATAGGCGAGGCTTTTAGTAAGTATTTTGTCGGTCTTACAGAAAGGCTCCTCTCTTCTGAGAAGGAACTAAAGGAGGCTCAAGAGGAGCTTCAAAGGGCAAAGGAAAGCTTACAGGATGCCAAAAGGAGGTATGAGGAACAGTTGAAGCTGGCCCAAGAGACAGCCAAGGCTATAAAGGAGGAAGAGGAGAGAAAGGCTTATGAGGTGGCAGGAAGGATAAGGGAGAAGGCTAAGGAGGTTATTGAGATAGAGCTAAAGAAGGCAAAGGAGGAGCTTGTACGCTATGGTGCAGAAAAGGCTTATACTTTGGCTGTGAATGTGCTGAAGGAAAGGTTTAAAGATGAGGAGGTTCAAAAGGCCTACATTGAAAAGTCCCTTAAAAGGTTGGAGGCTCAAAGATGAAGGCTAAGCCTGAGTTGGTAAGAAAGATAGCAAAAGCCCTACTAGAGAGGTCTGGGAAGGAAAGGGAAGAGCTTTTAAAGATCTCCCATCTTCTTGAGCTTATACATAAGCTTTACAAGTCTGAAAGGGACTTTAGGGGCTTTGTTTTGAACCCAAACATACCAAAGGAAAAAAAGCTTGAATTTATAAGGGAGCTCAGAAGAAGGTTTGGTGTAGGGGATAAGGTGGATGAGGTCTTTGACTACATGCTTGAGATAAACGCCATACCATTTGTAGGTGAGGTCAAAAGGGTCTATGACCACGAGGTGGAAAAGCTTCTAAGACTCAGTAAGGCACTTTTGGTGCTTGCAAGGAAGGTGGATGAGGTGCATCTGGAGAGGATAAAGAAGGTTATAAAGGACTTTACTGGAAGGGACTATGATTTTGAAATAATGGAAGATCCAGAGCTTATAGGTGGCTTTGTCTTAAAGACATCAAGCTTTGTGTTGGATGCTTCTGTAAAGAGAAGCCTTGAGGCGATTCTAAGGAGCTGATGTATAGCTCCTTTTGGAGGAGGTAAAAAGATGGAGAGGACCCTTGTTATCATTAAGCCCGATGCCTTTGAAAAGGGTGCCACAGGCAAGATAATTGACAGGTTTATATCTGAAGGCTTCAAGATAAGAGCCTTGAAGCTCTTTAGGTTCACAAGGGAGCAGGCGGAGGGCTTTTATGCCGTTCATAGAGAGAGGCCCTTCTTTGGAGAGCTTGTAGAGTTTATGACATCGGGTCCTGTGGTTGCCATGGTGCTAGAAGGTGAGGATGCCATAAGGAGGGTAAGGGAGATAATAGGTCCAACGGATAGCAACGAGGCAAGGAAGGTGGCACCAAACTCCATAAGAGCCCTCTTTGGCACAGACAAGGGCAAAAACGCCATCCACGCTTCCGATTCAAAAGAATCCGCAGACTACGAGATATCCTTTATCTTTTCACAGCTTGAGATAGTCTGAAGGACAAGCTCTTTTAGGGCTTGTATATACAGAGGATGTGTTTGCAAGGTTGGTATCCTTATAAGCTCCACACCCCTTTCCCTTGCCATCCTTCCATAGAGGTAGTCAAGCTCATAGAGGGTTTCTGAGTGCTCGCAGGTAAAAGAAACTGGCACAAGGGCTATTTTCTTTACTCCAGACTCTATTAGCTTTTTCAAAAGGTCCTGTGTAAAGGGCTCAAGCCATTTGGTGGGCCCCACCTTACTTTGATAGCCTAAGGCATAGTCCACGCCTGGAAAGTGTTCCATTATGAGCCTTACAGTTTCTTCCGTTTGCCTTTGATATGGATCTCCTTCCCTTATGATGCTTATGGGAAGGCTGTGGGCCGTAAAGAGAAAGAAGAACTCTTGCCAATTGGGAAGGTTCTCCTTTATGTTTTCCACCATGGCCCTAATATAGGTAGGATGGTTATAATAGCAGTTTATCCTGTGCACTGGAATGTTTGAGGGATAAAAGTAAGGCCTCTCTTGCCCCTTTAGGGTGGTAAGGTTGAAGCTTTTCCCCCTTCCCACCATCCTTCTGAAGATCCTGTCAAACTCGTTAAAAGAGGATCCTGTAGTAGTTCTACTGTACTGTGGATAGAGGGGAAGGAGAACTATCCTCTCTATGGGATACATTAAGAGCTCCTTGAGTGCTTCTTCTGTGAGCGGATGCCAATACCTTAGGGCCACAACCACCTTATAGCCTTCTCCTAAAGCCTTTTGTAAGGCCTGAGCCTGTGCCTGTGTTTGCTCCCTTTGCGGAGACTTTCCACCCATAACCTCATAATAGTGTCTTGTCTTCTTTGCTCTAAGGAAGGATATGAGGTAAGCTATGGGCTTTTGAATAGGCCTTGGTATCCTTATAATGTCGTGGTCGGAAAAGAGGTTGTACAAAAAGGGCCTCACAGCGGAGAGGCTATCGGGACCACCCATATTAAAGAGGACCACACCTATCATGGAAAGATTATAAAAGCTCTCTGAGGTCTATCTTTCCTTCGTATATGGCCTTTCCAACCACCACACCTTCAACAACATCCACAAGCCTGTATATGTCCTCCAAGCTTGCCACACCACCAGAGGCAAGCACTGGCTTATTTACAAATCTTTTAAACTCCCTATAGGGCTCCGCATCCACACCCTCCAGCGTTCCATCCCTTTCTATATTGGTATAAAGGTAGCCCCATATGGGCTTTTGGTCGTATTTTAGTGCAAGGTCTTCTGGCCTCAGAGCACTTTCCTCCCTCCATCCACCCACAGCCACCTTTCCACCCTTTGAATCCACCGCAAGTATAACCCTCTCCGGAAACTCACAGAGGATCTCTTCAAAAGCTCCAGGATCCTTCACAGCCAACGTGCCTATCACAAAAAGGTCCACACCTTCCTCCCTTAACATCCTACAGCTTTTTAGGCTCCTTATACCACCACCCACTTCAACGATGCCAGAAAAAGCTTTCCTTATGGATCTTATGGCTTTGAGGTTTACCGGAAGGCCCTCAAGACTCCCATCTAGATCTACCACGTGTATCCTTCTAAAACCCAAATCTTCAAAAAACTTTGCCATATCTTCTGGAGAGGTGGAATAAACCTTTGTCTTGGCAAAATCACCTTTAAAAAGTCTCACCACCTTTCCCTCTTTTAGGTCAATGGCTGGGATCAAAAAAGCCTTTAAACTCTCCTTTCCTGGCCTCAAGGTTTAGAATATTATAAATGAAGGAGATAAGGTCTACCACCATTCTGGCGGTCAGAAGGGATAACATAACCGTTATGGGCGGGGATGGTCAGGTTACCCTTGGCTCCTCCGTTATAAAGCACAGGGCCAAAAAGATAAGGAAGCTTTACAAAGATACCGTTTTGGTAGGCTTTGCAGGCTCTGCAGCCGATGGACTTGCCCTTATGGAAAGGCTTGAGGCAAAGCTGGAGGAGTTCAGAGGAAATCTTCTGAGGGCATGTGTGGAGCTTGCAAAGGACTGGAGGATGGACAGAAGCCTAAGAAGGCTAGAGGCTCTACTTTTGGTAGCGGATAGGGAACACATGTATCTACTTTCTGGAAACGGTGATGTGATAGAGCCAGATGAGCCCGTGCTTGCCATAGGTTCTGGTGGGGACTATGCTAGGGCAAGCGCCTTAGCCCTCTACCGAAACACCAATATGTCCGCAGAGGAGATAGTGAAAGAATCTCTAAGGATAGCGGGGGAGATATGCATATACACCAACCAAAACTTTATCATTGAAAAGCTGGAGTAAAATTTTATCCATGTTTAAAAAGGTTCTGATAGCCAACAGAGGAGAGGTGGCCCTAAGGATAATAAGGGCCTGTGAAGAGCTTGGAATAAGAACGGCAGCCATATACTCTGAAGCGGATACAAAATCCTTGTATGTGAAAAAGGCAGATGAAGCCTATTTGATCCCTGGTGACCCTATCAGAGCTTACCTTGATTATGTGAGGATAGTGGACCTTGCCAAATCTATAGGTGCCGATGCTATACATCCAGGCTATGGCTTTTTGGCTGAGAATGCAGACTTTGCAAGATACTGTGAAAAGAGGGGAATAACCTTTATAGGACCATCACCGGAGCATATAGAGCTCTTTGGAGATAAGGTAAAGGCGAAGAAAGCTATGGAGAAGCTTGGCATACCCACCATACCCGGCTCTCCAGAGCCTCTTAGAAACTATGAGGACGCCCTGCACTACGCAAGGGAGATAGGCCTGCCTGTAATACTCAAGGCTGCGTACGGTGGTGGGGGAAGGGGTATGAGGGTTATAAGGAGTCTTGAGGAGCTTCCAAGGCTTTTTGAGTCGGCATACAGGGAAGCGGAAACCTTCTTTGGAAAGGGAGATCTGTTTCTAGAGAAATACCTTGACAATCCAAAGCACATAGAAGTTCAAATCATAGGCGACAAGTACGGCAATGTGGTCCATCTTGGTGAAAGGGACTGTTCTGTCCAAAGGAAGCATCAAAAGATCATAGAAGTCACACCCTGCCCAGTTCTTCCAAAGGACCTAAGGCAGAAGATGCTTGGATTGAGCGTTAAGGCCATGATGCAAGTGGGCTACTATAGTGCAGGCACCCTTGAGTTTTTGGTGGACCTCAAAAATAAAGAGTTTTACTTTATAGAGATGAACACGCGCCTTCAGGTGGAGCACACCATAACGGAGATGGTTACAGGTATAGACATTGTGGAAACTATGATAAGGGTAGCCATGGGCGAACCTCTACCCTTTACCCAAAGCGATATAACCTTTAGGGGCTATGCCATAGAGTTTAGAATAAACGCAGAAGATCCAAAAAGGAACTTTGCTCCTGCACCAGGGAAAATAACGGCCTACTACTCGCCCGGTGGGCCTGGTGTAAGGATGGATGCGGGCGTGTATAAGGACTACGTTATACCACCCTATTATGATTCTATGATAGCAAAGCTTAGCGTTTGGGCCCTAACATGGGACAGGGTTTTGGCTAGGGCAAGAAGGGCCATAGACGAGTTTATAATAAGGGGAGTCCCTACCAATATACCCCTTCACAGGGAAATAATAAGGGATCCAGACTTTATCTCTGGCTACTTTGGCATAAGGTTCCTTGAGGAGAAGCTACCTACCTATGACTTTGAGATTGAGGGAGAGAGGGATCCAGAAACCCTTGCCCTAGCCCTTTCAGCGGCCATAGCAGCCTATTACGGACTGTAATCTATGCTCACCCCCTTGCTTTCAAATCCAAGGGGATTTATAACCTTTACAGTGAACGTGGTCCTATCCTTAGGCAAAGGAAGTTCAAAGGAATAGCCCACCGTCCTTCCCACCTCTTTTCCCTTCTCATACACCACAAACTCCCTGTATTCATCCCTATAGAACCAAACAAGGTAAAGCTTACCTTCCCCCACTCTAACTTCAAGATCCTCCACATCCTTCACCAAGGGTGGTAGTTTGGGCTTTACGCAAAGTTTTACTGGATCACTCTCCAAAGGACCCTTTACCCCAGTAATGGCAAAACACCTCTCCCAGTAATCCCTCTCAATATGGACCCTATCCCTAAAATCTTTGGCCTCTTCCAAGTCTATGTTCTCCTCTTTTACAGGATATATCCTGTAAGAATCAAAGCCAAAGGCTCTTAACTCTATACCATCCTTATCTTCCTTTACACTCAAAGATGGCCTTTCTTCCAGCCTACCTTCTACGCAAAACTTACGAGACTTGCCACCCACCCTTTCCACAGAAAAGCAAAAGGCCTCCCTATTCTCCTTAACCCAGTAGCTTCCCCTCCTTTCAAACTCCCTTACCCTTACCTCTCCAGAAAGGCTTTTAACATATACCCTATCACCTATCCTCCTTATCCATACCTCAGGCTCTTTCAATACTTCCGGATTGGCCTTTATACCACAGCCTGCGGAAAAAAGGGTGATAAGGAGAAGGCCTTTTTTCATCTTGGTGGGCCAGATTCCTTTTCATAAGGCCACACCAGTATACCACCAGCCAGGTTATAAGCTTCATAGCCCATATGCCTGAGGAAGTAGGTGGCAAAGGCACTTCTCTCTCCACTCCTACAGTAGACTATATAAACCTTATCCTTAGGCAAGTCTTTGTAAGCATACCTTAGCTCATCAAGCGGTATAAGTATGGAGTTTGGTATTCTAAGCTGTACATGCTCTTGAGGTGTTCTCACATCCAAAAGGACCACATTCTCCTTCTGTAACATCTCCTTAGCTTCCTGTGGGCTTATTTCTGGCACCTGAAACATGCTTACCTCCTTTGGTATTTAATTATATTCTAAAACTCTAAATGGATCTCTGCCCGCTAAGTTAAACAACCTTGCCCAAAAAAGCAGTAGTTTATACTTTGCTTCCATCACCTGCCTTTCGGCTTCACTCTTTTCCGCCATAGCATATCCAAGATCAAAGGCCAATTCCAGCTCATACTCAGACCTTTTAAGCATCAGATTTTCCTCAGCAAACCTGTCTTTAGTTATAGCCTCCGTCCATTTGGCCTTCAGATACTCCCACTCGTAAGGTGCAGAGAAGAATATCAGACCTATACTTTGCTCCAAAGCCTCCTTCTCTTTTTGAACCATACCTTTCAACGCAACAAGATACTCAACCTTATAGGGCCTTCCCCAGTCGTAAATAGGCGTATATACCTCCAACCCACTCTTATCGGTGGATATTTTTAAATTTACCTTGGGTGCTATGGTTTGTTTTGCGGATTTTATCTCCTCTTCATAGCTAGCTATCTCTAAATTTTTAAGCCTTATGCTTGTATTGCCCTTTAAGGCTTCAGCCTTTAGCTTTGAAAAGTCTTCTAGAAGTTTTTCCGGTTCTTCAAAAGGTAGATCTTTTAGCTCCACAAAGGTTTCGTAAGGTATGCCGGCTAGCTGTTTTATCTGAAGAAGTACTTGGTTATACATATGCTGTGCATAAAAAAGCTCAGCCCTCTTCTCCCTGTATACACTCTCCAACCTTAATACCTCGTGATCTGTAGAAAGTCCTAAAGCCTTCTTCTCTCTGGCTCTGTCAAAGCGCACATAAGCTATGGCCATCTCCTCCCTCTTTACCTCCGCAAGCTTCTTGTAAAGATGGGCTTCTGTAAACAGCTGCAAAATCTTAAGCTGTATATCTCTGTATAACTGTTCTAACATCAGATTAGCTATGTCCCTTTTTATCTTTGCCACTTCAATCCTAGCTTTAGTCTTTTGAAATTCATAGATAGTGCTTACTACAGAAAGGTTGAAGTCAGTTCTAGCTTTTCTATCGTATAGATCATACAATAAAGATCCTCCAACATAAACAGTTGGTAGATAAAACTTCCTTGCCAACTCATAATCTATGTTTAACGATCTTATCTGCTCTAGCAGTCTTTGTATATCTCTATTATTTTTCAATGCAAGTTCATAAACTTTCCTATAGTCAAGGGTTAAAACCTCTTGCGCAAAAGAGAAGTTTAAAAGAAGGTATAGAACGAAAAATATCATCTTCCTTTGTTTTCTTTAAGGAACTGGATGAGGTTTTTGTTCTTGTAATGCCCCTCAACCACATACCTACCTATTAAGATAAACTCCTTAGGTTCTATGTAACCTGGCACCTTCAATACCACCTTCCCTTCCTTATCAAAGAACATAAAGACAGGAGTCAACCTTATACCATGCTTTAAGGCAAACTGTCGTTCTGTTAGCTTTTTTCCATCAAGATCTATCACTTCATTAGAACCTCTTATATCTATTTCAATCATGTAAAAATGCTTTGTATAGTATTCTTGAACAGCTCTATCTTGGAAGGTTATCCTTCTCATCTTATCGCAGAAAGGGCAACCTTCTTGATGGAACATTATGAAAAGAAACTTATTATTCCTTCTTGCCTCCTCTAAATCTTCTTTAAGGTTTAAAAAGGAAGGTTTAAGAAAGGGTATAACTTCTGCGCAGAGGGCAAATACAGGTAGTAGAAGTATCAGTATAAAAGGCTTCATCACATTACCTCCTTAATTCTGTCTTCCCTCTCCAATATATCAATGATCCTTACACCAAATTTATCTTCTATTATAACTATCTCTCCTTTGGCCACAAGCTTTCCGTTCACCTTTATATCAACAGGAGTTTCTACATTTTGATCTAGCTCAACGATTGATCCAGAATCCAATTGTAGCAGTTCTCCTAGGGTGAGGACCGTGGATCCAATTACCACTTCTACATGCAGTGGTATGTCTAAAAACCTCTTTAGCTTGTCCGGCAGTTCTTCTTGTTTTTCCTCCTTCTTTGTCTCTTGCCTTTGCTCCTCTTTTTTGGATGCTTCCTCCTGCTCTTTTAAAGCAGAAGCCCACATCTCCATAATATCCTCTTGCTTTTGTTCCTCCATCCTAGTCCTCCTTTTCTATATGCTTATATATCTTCACAGCCTTTTTTTTGCCAAGCTGACCAAGGAAGGCTAGAAACTTTGGCACACCCTCCACTCTGACTTTTAAAGGACCCTTTACCGAACTATCAAGCGTTATCGTATCTCCTACCTCTAGCTCAAGTAGTTTTTTAAAACTTATCTGAGTTTCTCCAAGTATAACCTCAAGCCTCAAGGGTATCCTTTGAAACACTTCAACAGTATTTTGATTAAATCTAGACCTTATTTCTGTTGCTCCTTTTAGCAAATCCTTAAAAGGTGCTATTGAAGCTTCGGGAATAGCCAGGTATATGTAGCCTTCACTCCCTTCCACGATCAAAGTCAGTTTCAGTAGTATAAACTTTTCCTTTGATCGTGCCACAGTCAGTAAGGTGGGGTTTGTCTCTATGCTCAGAGGTACTATCTTCACCTTCATTACAGTATTCCAAGCAAGCTCTAACTCTTGATAGCACAAGTTCAATAGCTTCTGGATAAATCTCATTTCAATCCTTGTAAACTCTTTACCCTCTATCTTGTATTGCCTAATGCTTCCACCAAAAACACTGCTTATCACTATATATATCAACCTTGGGTCTATGGCCAACAGGCATTGGCCCCTTAACGGTTCAATGTTAAAGATGCCTATGGCACATGGTAAGGGTAGCTTTGATACAAAATCACCAAACCTCACAATACCAACGCTTTCCTTGAAGATGTCTGGTATGGTAACAATAAGAGATGTTAAACCTTTTCTTAACCCGTTTATCCATCTTTCAAAGATAAGCTCAAGGCCCGCTATCCTACCCGCTGATATGTGTTCAAAGAGTGTAAGGTCTAGGGGTTTTACCTTCTCCTCTTCTACTACTGTTTCCTTTCTTTCTTCCTTTCCTAGGGTTTGAAGAAGTAGGTTTATTTCCTCTTGGCTAAGGATTTCGTCCGCCATGTCTATTAACCCTTACTCTTTAACCATTTTCTTAATATCTTTGCCACCTTTTCTGGCTCCTCTTTTGCCACCTTGACTATCGCTTCTACAGCCTCTACCTTTTCAGCCTTCAGCCTTATCTCTTCTGCAGCTTCTATAGCTTCAATGGTCGCTACACCTGTAGGAACGGGCATGGGAGGAACCTCTTTCTTCTTAAAGAGTTTCCTTAAAGCTACCAGCAGTATTGTAAGTGCTATAAGTGATAGGATCATAAGAAGGGCTATCTTTATATACCTTTCATAGTCTGGTGCGGGTCTTTCAATGGGGGGTCTTTGGAAGGGTATGGCTTCAACGGTAATGGTGTCACCCCTTTGAGGATCTATACCTGCAGAAGCCACCACTATCCTCCTCACCTTTTCTATATCCAAGTTCTTTATGTTCGCATCTACCACCACACCCACACTCAGCCTTTTAACCTTTATAAGCGGGTCTATTGTATAAACCTCCTTTTTGCTTACCTCATAGTTGGTTATAGTCTCGCTCTTTTCTGTGATAACCTGACCACCGCCAGCCACAGCCCCAACTCCTGGTGGTATATTGGCCTGTGCACCGGGCACACCAGCCACACCCCCACCTATAGTCCTTTCCTTCTTCTTCTGCTGGCTTACTATCGCCGTCATATCTGGGTCATAGACCTCCTCCTTTTGCTCCCTCTTTGTAAGATCAAGCTCTGCGGAGACCTTGACCCTCGCAGATCCAGGCCCAAGCACATCTTCCAATGCCTTTTGAATCTCCTTCTCAAGCCTTCTTTCAAACTCCAGCTTCAGCTTCAGCTCTTTATCTCCTACAGGCTCCTCCTCTTCCAAAAGGGCCGTAAGGTCCCTTCCAAGGTTGTCCACCACCACAACCTTTTGAGGTCTAAGCCTTGGAACGCTCGCAGAAACGAGGTTTCTTATTGCTTTAACTTGTTCTGGTGTGAGTTCATAACCAGGCTTTAGCTTTATGAATACGCTAGCTGTAGGCTCCTCTTCTTCCCTTACAAATATGGACTTTTGAGGCATGCCTATGCTTACCCTTACATCCTCCACCCCTTCCATCCTGAGTATAGTCCTTGCCAGCTCACCTTCCACAGCCCTTTTGAAGTTCACCTGATTTTGAAAGTCGGAGACACCTATACCAGTCTTGTCAAAAACCTCATAACCCACTATGCCTTTACTAGGAATTCCTTTTGCTGCAAGCTTAAGCCTTATGTCCCTTGCCCGGTCTTCTGGAACAAGTATACTCCTTCCGTCTTGACCCACCTTATAGCTTACACCTTCCTTGTCCAGTTCGGTCATTATGGCCGACATGTCCTCTTGAGAAAGGCCTGCGTAAAGTATGGTATAGCTTGGCTTTGTGGCAAAAGTTGCCATTAGGATAAGAAATGTAAGGGCAAGGGCAGGAAGGCCAATTACAAGAAGTTTTTGAGTGAGTGGAAGGCTTACAAACTTATCCTTTAAGTTGTTTATAACCTCTCTAATTTCGGCCATCCTTTATACCTGCATCCTGTTTAGCTCTTGATAGGCTTCAAGGAGCTTGTTTCTCACCTGGATAAGCAGGTGCAAAGCCACATTCGCCTTCTCAAACTCAATGACCATCTGGTGTAGTGGAATCTCTTCCCCTTTTAAAACTGCTTCCTTTACAGCCCTCGCCTTCATCTGCTCTTGGTTCACCCAATGCAAAAACCTGCCAAGCTCCTTTAAAAAGTCTCCTCTTTCTGTTCTTTTTGTTTCAAAGCCCCTTCTTAAAAGTCCACCTATTTCCCTTATCTCCATAGCTCTAAAGTCCTTTGTGCTATCTCCCTTGTCATCTTAAAGGCGTTGAGGTTTGCCTCATAGCTTCTCATGGCCGAGATCATGTCCGCCATCTCCTTTACAAGCTCTACATTGGGGTATCTTACAAAGCCTTCCGCATCCGCCCTTGGGTTTGCAGGGTCAAAGACAATCCTAAAAGGCTCCTGAGATTCCCTTATCTCCCTTACAATTACAGGCACATAGCCCTTCTGAAGGTTTTCTGGACTCTCTATAGCTTCAAAGACAGGTTCTAGCTTTCTAAAAGGTTCTCCTGTTGTCCTATAAGATTCAAAGTTGGCTATGTTGCTTGCAATAGTATTCATCCTTATCCTCTGCGCATACATACCGCTGGCAGATATCTCAAAGGCTCTAAAAAGGTCTATCATTATCTTCCCTCCCTTATGACCGTCCTTAGCTTCTCAAGGCTACCTGTAGCAAACCTCATATAAACCTCATAGGCTATCCTGTTTTGACTCAGCTTTGCCATCTCCTCCTCTATACTGACATCGTTTAGATCGTTGCCAACTAGCCTTTTCCTCACTTCAAAGACCTTAAAGTTTTCTGAAGATGTAGGCTTTATATGCTTCTCTCTTGTTGTTTTGAGCTTTGCTGGCATATCAAGGCTGAAGGCCACATCCTTTGTCCTGTAGTTTGGAGTGTCCGCGTTGGCAATGTTGCTAAGTATTACCTTATGCCTCTTCCATGTGTAGTCAAGGTAGGGCACGACCCCCCTTACATCCTTGAATATATCCATCCTATTACCCCCAAAGGGCTAATATAACCCTGCTTATTATATTATCTCTCCCTTCCGCCCTTTTGACAACCCACCTTATAGTCTCTTGATCTTTTGTGAGCTCACCAGCTTTTGCAAGCTTGTAAGCAACAAGCCAGTAAAGGTCGCTCTCTTGCGCTATTTCAAGGTATCTTTTATAGTATTCCTTTGCTTTGTTGTAGTCTCTTCTTGCATAGTAAAAGTCGCCAAGCTCCAAAAGGGCTGGCTCAAGGTAGGGCTCCAACCGTGGAGAGAGCTTTTCACTAAGAAGGCTTTCCAAAAGCTTTATATCCCTTTTGTATATACCAACTATAAAAAGGGCTTCTTTTTTGTCCTCTCCTTCCAAAAGTTTAGAGGCCTTTTCAATCATCCTTAGCCCATCTTCCGAGCCTTCCAAAAGATACATCTGTCCAAGCAAAAAGCTCCTCAGTGGGTCTTCCACCCTTTGGATAAGATCCTTCATGGAAGTGTCTCCAAGGTAGGTTATGGCCCTTGCCAGCTTTTCATATCCGAAGAGAAGGGCGTAGTTTTCCCTATTTAAGGAATAAAGACCTATCAAAAAGTTTGCTTCTTTCCCATATGGATCTACCTTATCCATAAGGCCTTTTAAAAGCTCCAGCATAGGCCTTGTATTTACCTTTACGTCTTGAAAAACTATTTCTTCTTTTAGGTCAAGTCTTTTTAGCCTAAAGAGGTTTTCATCTTCAACCCTCTTCTCCTTTAGGCTGTAGTAATAAAGGCCCAAGATGGCTGGTATGGAGTAGGAGCTGTTTAGGTAGCGCCATGCTATGGACTTTAGGGTCTTTTTATAATCCTTGAACTTATACTTTTCTAAAAAGTCTGGGAAGGTCCAAAGCTGGGAGATAAGAAGGGCTGACTTTACGTTGCTTATAGCCATCAATCTATCTATCCTCTTTTTTGCATCCGCATAGTTTTTGTTCATCAGATATATGAGTGCAAGGTAGTAGTCAAGCGATTCACCATACTTTCTGTATACGTCTTTCCTGTCTAGCTGTTCAAAGTAAAAGACAGACCTTCTCCAGTCTCCTTCCATGAAGGCACTTACCGCATACCTATACAAAAACTCTGGATCATCCTCAAGGTATCTGTTGAGGCTTTGGGCTTCTGATAGCTCTTTTATTGTTTCTTTGTAGTTTCCATCGCTGAAGGCATAAAAGCCTTTAACCAAGTGATATAAATATCTTTTCTCTGTGAGGCTCTCTGGATCTATCATGTTTAAAAGCTCCCTATTTGTTCCATCGGAGAGTGAATCGGCGTAGAGGAAATATAGAAGATGGTCCAGTTTTAAGGTATTTCTGTATAGGCTTAAAAATATGTCCTTGGCCTTGTCATAAAGGCCAAGAAGTAGATAGGAATATCCTATAAACTCCCTCTGAAGGAAGAGGTAAGTGGGCTTTTTGTAGTAGTAAGGGTACATGTTTAGATAGGCTATGGCGGAGGCTATGCCTTCCTTTTGCCCCCTTTTATAAGAGAGCTGGGCATAGGACATGCCTATGTACAGATAGGATAGCTCTCCATAGTAGCCCATCCTGTCTGCAAGGTATGCCTTGCTAAACTCTCCGATGGCATCCAAATAGTTGCCTTGAGTGTATTCTATATAGCCTCTATGAAAATATGTCTGGGCTAGCTTAAGACTTGATCTTTCCCTTTCTGCCGAAAAGGAAAGCAAAAATATTAAAAGAAAAGCAAAGACCTTTTTAACAATAAACTTTATACCACGACCTTCTAAACTCCTCAAACCTACCCTCCCTTATGGACCTTCTTATCTCCTCCATGAGCCTATGGTAAAAGCGCAGATTATGGATGGTGTTTAGCACATAGGCCGATATCTCCTCTGCGTTAAACAGGTGTCTAAGGTAGGCCTTTGTAAAGTTTTGACATGTATAGCAGTCGCACTCTGGATCTGGTGGTGTGAAGTCTTTTTTGTATTTTTCGTTTCTTATGTTTATCTTTCCCTGAGATGTGAAAAGGGTTCCAGTCCTTGCCATCCTTGTTGGGGCCACACAATCAAACATATCCACCCCCCTTGCCACAGCCTCAATTATATCCTCCGGCATACCCACACCCATAAGGTACCTTGGCCTATCCCAAGGCAAAAGATCGCACACAAGCTCTGTCATGCTATACATTACCTCCTTTGGCTCACCAACAGAGAGTCCACCTATGGCGTAGCCAAAAAGGTTTCTCTCTATCGTTCTTAAGGCCGATTCTACCCTTAGATCTTCAAAGGAAGATCCCTGCACAATTCCAAAAAGCACCTGATCCTCTCTTTTTTTAGCCTTTATGCTCCTGTCTAACCACCTTAGGGATCTTTCAAGGGCTATCTTGGCATACTCATAGCTTGTAGGGTATTCTACGCACTCATCAAGGGGCATTATTATGTCTGAGCCAAAAATCTCCTGTATTTCTATTACCTTCTCCGGTGTAAAGAAATGAAGGTCCCCTGCCAGGTGGTCTCTGAACTCCACACCTTCATCGCTTACCTTCACCCTTGACTTTTTGTTCCTATCCCTTGAAAGAGAAAAGACCTGAAAGCCACCGCTGTCGGTAAGTATGGGCCTTTGCCAGCCAATAAAGCTGTGGAGACCTCCTGCTTCCTTGATCACTTCCACACCGGGCCTAAGGTATAGATGGTAAGTGTTTCCAAGGATGATCTGAGTTCCTATCTCTAAAAGATCTTTGTGAAGCATGGCTTTGACTGTCCCTTGGGTTCCTACGGGCATAAAGACGGGCGTCTCTATCCTGCCGTGAGGCGTTATGAGCTCCCCAAGTCTTGCCTTTCCATCGGACTTTATCACTCTGAAGGAGAACATTGATGTATGGAGATTATAATATATCTCCATGCGAAACTATGCAGAAACTCTAAACCTTCCCAAAACAGACTTCCCTATGAAGGCAAACCTTCCAGAGAGGGAGCCCCAAATATTGGAAAAGTGGAAAGGCCTGTATACAAAGCTAAAGGAGAGGAATAAAGGGAAGAAGCTCTTTGTGTTGCACGATGGGCCACCCTATGCCAACGGCCACATACACATAGGCCATGCACTAAACAAGGTATTAAAAGATGTGATCGTAAAATACAGGCTACTCTCTGGCTTTGATATAGATTTTGTGCCAGGTTGGGACTGCCATGGCCTACCTATAGAACAACAGGTAGAAAAGGAATTAAAGGAGAAAAAGCTCTCAAAGGAAGCCCTTGGTAAGGTGGCCTTCAGAAGGATCTGTAGGGAATATGCCAACAGGTTTGTAAATATTCAAAGGGAGGAGTTTATACGCCTTGGTGTGCTTGCAGACTGGGAAAACCCTTATATAACAATGGATCCAGCCTATCAGGCCCAAGAGATAAGAGAGCTTGGAAGGATCTTCAGTAAAGGCATGGTTGTAAAGAGCAAAAAGCCCGTCTATTGGTGTATATACGATAAGACGGCAGAAGCTGAAGCGGAGGTAGAGTACTATGAGAAGGAAGATCCAAGCATATATGTGAAGTTCCCGCTAAAGGGCTGTGAGAAGACCTATTTACTTGTGTGGACCACCACACCTTGGACGCTTCCAGCCAACCTTGGCGTAATGGTAGGCGAAGAATACACCTATGTCTTTTGGAAGGTGGGTGAGGAGATCTATGTGGTGGCGAAGGACCTTCTTGAAGGTTTAAGATCCTTGATAGGCTCAAAAGGTGAGGTTTTAAAAGAGGTAAAAGGGTCGGAGCTTGTGGGCCTTGAGTATTACGCTCCCTACGGAGACAGGATAAACAAAGTTTATCCTTCGGAGTTTGTAGAACTTTCTACCGGTACTGGCCTGGTGCATATGGCACCGGGGCATGGTAGAGAAGACTATTTGGTGGGTCTCAGATATGGCCTTGAACCCTTTGCTCCTGTGGATGACGAAGGCAGGTTCACAGAGGAGGCGCCGGAGTTCATAAGGGGTAAAAGGGTCTTTGAAGCCAACCCGCTCATAATTGAGGACCTGCAGTCAAGAGGGCTACTACTCTATAGAGGCACCATAAGGCACTCTTATCCTCACTGTTGGAGGTGTAAAAACCCTGTCATCTTTAGGGCTACCCCTCAGTGGTTTATAAGCATGGAGGCAAAGGCAAATGGCAAAAGCCTAAGGGAAAAGAGCCTTGAGGAGATAGAGAAGGTCCAATGGATACCCACCTACGGGAAAAACCGTATAACCTCTATGGTGGAAAACAGGCCAGACTGGTGCATATCAAGGCAGAGGTATTGGGGAGTTCCTATAACGGTCTTTTATTGCAGGTCCTGCGGGCATGTGGTGGCAGAAGAAAATATTTTTGAGAGGATAGCAAGGCTGGTGGAAAATTCTCCAGAGGGTGCGGACCTTTGGTTTGAGAAAAGTCCCAAGGAACTTCTTCCCGAGGGCTATAGGTGTCCAAAGTGTGGATCAGGAGAGTTTGTAAAGGAGGAGGACATACTTGATGTTTGGTTTGATTCGGGCTCTTCCCATGCCTTTGTGCTGAGGAAAAGGGGCATAGAAAAGGCAGACCTCTACCTTGAAGGCTCAGACCAGCACAGAGGCTGGTTTCAGGCATCCCTTCTTGAGTCGGTGGCAAGCTACGGACATGCACCCTACAGGGCTGTGCTTACCCATGGCTTTACGGTGGATGAGCAGGGAAGGAAGATGTCCAAGTCTTTGGGCAATGTGGTCTCACCCCAAGAGATAATAAAGCAGTATGGTGCGGATATTCTAAGGCTTTGGGTGGTCTCAGAAGACTACACGGAGGATGTAAGACTTGGAAAGAACATTATCCAAAGGCTTGTGGAGGACTACAAAAAGATAAGGAATACCATAAGGTTCCTTTTGGGAAACCTTTATGACTACAGGCCAGAGGAAGCTGTGCCCTTTGAGGAGCTTCATCATTTTGACCGTTGGATGCTCTCCTATCTTCAGAAGATTTTAAAAGAGGTCCATAAGCAGTACCAAAGCTACACCTTCCATAGGGTATACCATCTTATAAGGAACTTCTGCTCTGTGGAGCTTTCAAGCCTATACCTTGATGTGCTAAAGGACAGGCTATACATATATGCGCCAGACAGCTGGGAAAGGAGGTCTGCCCAGACGGTACTTTACCACCTTGCGGAAGCTTTAATAACCTCTATAGCACCCTTTTTGAGCTTTACGGCAGAGGAGGCATGGGAACACTTAAGGAACATAAACCCAAGGTTGCCCGAAAGCGTCTTTATGCACTCCATACCCACACCAAGAGAGGAGCTAATAGATGAAACTCTTTTAAAAGATTATCAGTTTCTTATAAGCCTAAGGGAAGATGTGATGAAGGCCATAGAGCTGGCAAGAAGGGACAAGGCCATAAACCACCCTTATGAAGCCCAAGTCTTCCTCTGGGGAGAGGACCTAGAGGTGGCCAAAAGGTATGAGGACTATCTTAAATACTTCTTCACGGTGAGCTCTGTAAAGTTTGAGGAGGGTGGGGCATACAAGGTAGATGGTGAGTCTGTAAAGGGTGTAAAGGTGGGGGTGTCAAGGGCAGAAGGTAGCAAATGTCCAAGATGCTGGCTGTATTATCCGGAAGAGGAGTTTGAAGGAGAGGTATGCAAAAGGTGTGCAAGCGTGCTTCAAAGGATATAAATTTATTTCTTTGCGGAGGTTTGAGATGATGGAGCAAAGCATACCTCTTATAGAGCTTTTGAAAGAAGAGAAGGGTCCAATTCTAATAGCAAGTCATGAGAACCCAGATGCGGACTCTTTGGGTAGCGCCTTGGCCCTATACCTTTTCCTGAAGAAAAAGGGTAAAAATGTGGTGGTGGGTTGCAAGGATAAGGTGCCACACTTTTTAGACTTTTTGCCTGGAGCAAGAGAGGTTATAAGGCTTCCAGTGGATGATGTGTTTAGCCTTGCCATAGTGGTGGATGCCAGCGGCTTTTCCCGTGTGAACGCGGAGGTAAAGGCCTTCAGAAAGGCTAGGATAGACCATCATATAGGCGGTGAGTTCTATGGAGAGTATGATTACATAGATCCCGATGCGCCCTCTACCACTTCCCTTATCTACAGGCTTTTGTGTGCTTGGGACAAGTCCGCCATAGATGAGGATATAGCGGAGAACCTTTATGCTGGCCTTGCCACCGATACAGGCTTCTTCAAATATTCTAATACTACTGCGGAAACCTTTGAGCTTGCAAAGGAGCTTGTAGAGCTTGGTGCAAAACCTCACTGGACCTATGTGAACTTTGCAGAGAGGGAAAGCATAAACAAGATAAGGCTTATATCAAAGGTTTTGGAGACCCTTACCCTTCATGAAGATGGCCTTGTGGCCGGAATAACTATCTTTGATAGATTTTTCAAAGAGACGGGCTGTGAGTATGCGGACAGCGAAGGTCTTGTAAACTATCCAAGGTCCTTAGAAGGTGTGGAGGTGGCCTACGCCATCATTGAAAAACCCGAAGAGAAGGTTTGGAAAGTTTCTCTCAGGTCTAAGGGGAAGGTGGATGTGGCAAAGATAGCGGAAGAGCTGGGTGGTGGTGGCCACAAGTATGCCTCCGGTTGTAAGATAAAGGCTAACAGCTACGAGGAGGCTACGGACCTTCTTTTGAAGGCCATAAAGAGAGGCTTGGAAAGGGAAGGGCTAATAAAGTATGCCGTAGGCCAAGAGGCCTAAGTGCTCCCTTAGGGCCTTGTAGCTATCATTTAATACGCTCATACGAGGAACGAAGCTGTATAGGGTGTATCTTTTGTCCTGTTTAAAATCGGTGGGATAAGGTAGAACATCAAGCCCTACACTTTTGAAGGCCTCCACAGCCCTTGGCATATGATAGGCTGAGGTGATAAGGGCTATTTTTTTAAAGCCTCGCTGTTGGCATATCTCTTTTACATACAAGGCATTTTCGTAGGTATCCCTACTTCTTACCTCTGTGATTATGCTCCTTCTGTCCACACCAAGCTCTTCCAGCAGTTGCTTCATGACTTCCGCTTCGGGAAGCCTTCCTACACTCGCACCCCCAGAAAGTATGATGGGAAGTCCATACTTCTTGTGAAGTATAAAGCCTGTAAGAAGCCTTTTCATAGAGTCTTCTTTGAGTATGCCTGTGTTGTAAGAGCCACCACCGAGGACCACAAGGGCATCCACATCCACACTCTGTGGCACAGGGTATTTGTCCTCTAGGGGCCTGTAGAGGGCATCCTTGATAGGTTCTACCGAAAGCAGATACAGGCTAAGGGCTCCAGAAAGGGCCAAAAGGTTTATAAGCCTTCTTTTTGACAAGAAGAATATGGCCAAAAAAAGTAGGATAAAAAGTGCAGGTGGAAGGATTAAAAAGCTAAAAAGCTTTTTTAAGAAAAAGCTCATCTTCTTCTTACACCTATTAGCACATTCTCCACGCCACTCTTCTTCCCTAGGTCCATAAGGGCTACAACGAACTTATGGGCCACATCCTCATCGGCCTCTATAACCATGGTCTTTGGCTTTTTATTTTTAAGGTCCTCTTCTATCTGTTCTAAGCTTGCCTCCTTTCCGTTTATCATATACTTCCCATCCTTTAGCACTTGAACTCTGTAAACTTGCAGGCTTGCCTTTTCACCCTCCTTCGCAAAGGGTAGCTTTACCGCAAGGAAGGTTATGGGAGACTGGAAGGCCAAAAGGGCAAGGAAAAGAAAGACGGCGAGAAGAGTATCCACAAGGGGTACCACGTCTATATAAGCCCTCTCATCGTAGCTAAGCCTTCTCCTCCTCATAACACCCTCACCATATCAAAAAGCTCTTCCTCTATCTTGTTTAGTATGTTGTTGCCCCAGATTCTAAAGAGCCAGTAGGCTATTAGGGCTGGTATGGCTACCGCAAGGCCTGTAGCTGCAGCCACTAGGGCCTCACTTATGCCCTTTGAGAGTAAGGGCATGGCCGTCTCTGGATCTGCTATAGAAAAGGCTGAAAAGACTTTTATAAGCCCCGTTATGGTGCCAAAAAGGCCAATAAGAGGTGCCACGCTTGCCACGGTAGAAAGAATAGCCAAGTTCTTTTCAAGCTTTGGCACAAGGAGAGAGATTTCAAAGTCCAGGCCTTTTATAATGTCTTCCTTCTTTATCTTTCCCTCTTTGTAGCTTTGTAAGAGGTCCTTTAAAACCACCGCCATATGGGAGCTGTCGGTAGAAAGTAACTTTATGGCACCATCTATGTCTCCGCTGGCAAGTAAGGTTTTTAGGTCCTTAAAGGACCTGCTTCTGTAGTTGGATGGCCTCATGTTCATAAGCCTTTCCACTATAACAGCCCAGGAAAGGACGGAAAGGAAAAGAAGTGGATACATGGCAAGACCGCCTTTTTGCAAAAGGCTTATAAGCCCCTCCATCTTATCTCACCTCACACTTTGGTAAGCCCTTTTTAAGCTTATTATACACGCTTGTCTCCTCCGGATTTGCTACATTTAGGTCAAACCTCTCCAGCATACAGCTTGCATCCCTTTTTGCACCAAGCTTTAAAAGTATCTTTGCCCCTTCCAAAACTGCAGAGTTATAATAAGGCTCTCCCTTGTGGTTTAGGCTAATCTCTACAAAGCACTCCAAGGCCCTCTTCCCTTCTCCCTTCTTCAACAGCTCCATACCATAAAGGTACAGAGCCTGCCCTCTTAAGCTCCTTTCTGGACTTTTTGATACATAGTCAAGTAGGGACAAGTCCCCCGTTTGTTTGTATAGGTCCAGGAGATACCTCTCAAACTCTTGATCCCTATAGCCAGCCTTTATAAGCTCTTGTGCCAAGCTATGGGCTGAAGAGATGTCCCTTATACTAAGGTATAAGCCTATTGCCTTAACCTTGTCTGGCTTGTCTCCTTCTGCCAGCATGTCCGCAAGGCTCTTTGTGTCTCCCAAAGAGGAATATATCCTTATGATTTCATCCCTTGCTCTTCTTCTTTCTTCCTCCACGGGCGATTCTTTATAGACCTTGTAGAAAAGCACAAGCCTTTTGGAAGGGTCTTCTTCCAAGTCTGCCAGCTTTAGTATGGCTTTGAATTTTATGGGTGTGTCAAGGAGTGTAAGGAGTAGCCTTTCCGCTTCCGCCTTGTTGCCCTTTCTTGCCATAAGGCTTGCATACTGGTAGATGATCTCAGGAGGTGGATTCTTCTCCTTTTTCATATACTCTTCTAGGACCTTTCCCAGCTCCTCGTCATCTATATTCTTTCCAGCAAAATCAAGCAGGGCAAGGGTTGCAGACTTGGCCTCCTCACTGTCTGGAAAGCTCCTTAGGACCTCAAGATACTTCTCTTTTGCCTTCTCCACATTCCCCATGTTATAGTAGCTCTCCCCCATCTTAAGAAGGGCCCTGGCCCTGTTGGGATTATTTGCTGGCACCTTCTCAAAGAATTCAACAGCCCTTTGATAGTTGCCTTCCAAAAAGTAAGAAAGTCCCAAGAGGTAAAACTCCTCTTCAGATTTGCCGGTCAAAAAGCCCCTTGCCAGCTTTGTATCGCCAAGCATTAGTGCAGACCTTGCCTTCAAAAGCCTTGCCCTTTCGTCCGTCCTTCCTTGAAGGAGGTCTATAACCTCCTTATACCTCTTTAGGTTATAAAGGGCTAAGGCCTTATAGTATGGGTCTTCAAAGAAGCCAAGGGCTCCAAGCCAATCGCCCCTTCTAAAGCTTTCCCATCCTTGGTATTCCTTGTATAGGTCTGGATAGAGCCTTGCCACTTCAGACAGGGTGCCAGACATATCCTCACCGGACCAATAGAGGGCCTCCAGAAGCCAAAGGTAATCTTCTCTGTCTTTTTTCTTGTTTTTCAAAAGCTCAATGGCCTTTTTGTAGTCCCCCATCTTTATGGCAGAATAGACCGCATACCTTGTGTTTCCAGCCTCCAAAAAGTTTCTCAAGGCAAGGGCATAGTCGCCAGAGTTGTAGGCTATGATACCAGCCCTTTCCAAAAATCTCACATCCTTTGTAAGGGTATAGGTAAGCCTTGAAAGATAAACATCCTTCTCGGATATAAAGGCATAAAGCTCTCTTGCAAGGTATGGATTTATGCTTTCTAAGATGCTTGCATGCCTCAAGGCTTGTTCTCCTTTGCCTTCCCTGTAGTCTATCAAGGACAGATAATAAAGGGCCACGTCCCTGTGGGGCCTTCCAGGCCTGGAGTAATCTTCAAAGATGGACTTGGCCCCCTTTAGGTTCCCTCCAAAGTAGGCAAGAATGCCAGACCTTAGCCTTGTGCTATCCCTGTAAAGCAGGTTCTCCCTTCCCTTTAAAAAATCGGATACATACTGGCAGTATTGAACAAAAACTACACCATCGCAAGAAAGGCTAGCTGGCTTTCCTTCCTTTATGGCCTTTACCGCCTTCCAGAGGCTGTTTTGATTTTCTGGCACAGAACCCTTAAGGGTAAGGCTCAAGGCATAGTAGGCCTCGCAGGCTGGACCCTGATACATATGGGTAAAGTTGCAAGAGCTTCTAAAAAGCTCTAAGGCCCTTTGTTTTTGATCCTTTGAATAGGCTATTATGCCAAGCACATATTCAGCCATGGGTCCAAAGGCTGAGTTTGGCACCAAAAGCACCTTTCCAAGCTCTTCTTCCGCAAGGTCATACCTACCCTTCAGATAATAATCCACCCCAAGCCTGTAAGATAGGGCATCCTTTGGCTCTCCACAGCTTATGCCACTCCTCTCTATAGGCTTTATCTGGGCAAACTCCATGCTCTTTGGTGCCTCAAGGACCATATGGGATAGGTCAAGCTCTTTTGCCTGTGGCATAGGAAGGTAGTTGGGTGGGCTAAGCTTGGGCTTTTCTTCATACAGCTTGCCTGTGAGTTCTACCTTTACATCAAACTCCTTTGTTATCTGTTGTGCTAAAGAGAAGGCCAAAAGCAAAAGAAGGCTAAAGAGCCTTATGGGCTTCCACATACAAATCCCCCAAATGGCAGGTTATGTTAAGAGCCATTATAACATTCCTATCCTTTTCCATATGGATAACAGAGTAGCTGGCATTATCACAGCCAAAGGACCAAAACCTTGAAAGGTCCACTTTCAAAAGGGCGCAATACATGGCCCTCATAGGCACAGTGTGAGAAACTACCGCCACACTTTGACCCCAATGCCTTTCCTTTATCTCTTCCAAAAAGCTCTTTACCCTTTCATATACTTGCAAAAGGCTCTCACCGCCTTCAAAGCTTACCTTATGTGGCTCTTCAAGCCACTGCCTGAACTGTTCTGGGAACCTTCTTTGCACCTCTTCCACCAGCAAGCCGGACCATACACCGTGGTCAATCTCTATGACCCTCTCTTCCGGAATGACCTCCATGCCTTTCCTCTTGGCTATCTCAAGGGCCGTTTGCATGGTCCTTTTGAGCGGAGAGGAGTATATGGCATGAAGCTCAATGTCTTTGAAGCGCTCTCCTAGCCTTTTGGCCTGTTCCCTTCCCCTTTCTGATAGCTCTGGGTCCAAAAGGCCCTGATACCTTCCTATTGGGTTCCACTCGCTTTCTGCATGCCTTATAAGATAAAGCTTTACCATATTCCTTCTTCCATTAAAGCTTGGCTATAAGCCCTTACACCTTCTCCTATGTTTATATCAAAGCCAAGCCTCTTTAAGACAACCTCCAAAAGCCCAATCACCATAAGCCCATCCTTTGGGTCCACACCCATATGGGATATGCGGAAGATCTTACCCTTTAGCTCTTCCTGACCGCCAGCCACCCTCACACCAAGCCTTAAAAGCTCCTTCCTTATCTCCTCCGACCTATCGGACCTTATGGCGCTGACCGACAAAGCTGGATTTTGAGCAAACCTTTGTAGATTAAGCACTTCTATAGCTCTTAGAGTTCCTTGCGATATGGCTCTGTGCCTCTTTTCTATCCTTTCCATACCCTCTTCCAAAAGAAGCTCTAAGGACTCCCTCATGGCAAGTATAAGGCTTATGGCGGGCGTCCAGGCTGTTTGACCCTCCTTTTGCTTTGGAAGCTCCCTTTTTATGCTAAAGTAAAAGGCTCTATCCACAAGGCTTTTTTCCGCCCTTTCTGAAAACCAAAGGACAGAAAGGCCCGGTGGGAGCAAAAAGCCCTTCTGAGACCCGCCCACTATCACATCAAGGTTCCAATAAGATGGCTTTATGTTATAAACTCCCAAAGCGGTTATGGCATCGGCCACAGAAAGCACATCAAACTCCTTGCACACCTCCCCTATCTCTTTAGCGGGATGGTAAGCACCAGTAGAAGTTTCTGAGATCTGAAATAGCACCGCTTTGCAGTCCGGGTTTTCCTTCAAAAGCCTCCTTACTTCCTCTGGGTCCGCAGACCTTCCCCACTCTACCTTATACTCTATGGGCACAAGGCCCCAATGCTTAGACAGCCTTAGCCACCTTTCGCCAAACTTTCCACCATTTATTACCAAGACCTTATGGCCTTCTTTGAAGAAGTTCAATATGGTGGCCTCCATGGCACCTGTGCCAGAAGAGGCAAAAAAGACAAAGTTGTCTGAAGGGTTATCCAAGAGCTTTTTGAAGAGCTCCCTTACCTCAAGGAAGGCCCTTCTGAACTCCTCCGTGCGGTGGTGGATAATCTGCCTTCCTAGAACCTCTCTTACCCTTTCTGGGATCTCCACAGGACCAGGTGTAAATATCCTCTCTTGGCGCATGGTAGAATATTTTACTCCGAATGCTTGGTCTATGGCTTGCCATCTTATCCGCCTTCTTTTGGGGAACAAACGACTATTTGAACAAGAGGCTTTTATTAAAGGGACTTGATGAAAACTTTGTTCTCTGGGTGAGGTTTCCCATAGCCTTTTTGCTTTTGACACCCTTTGGACTCTATTACTGGGATATGAGCCTTAAGCTTTTCCTTTACAGCCTCATCTGGCTTCCTTTGGAGGTTTTGGGTGGTGTGCTCTTTATGAAGGGCCTAAAGTATGCACCCCTTTCTACAGCCCTCTCCTTCTACTCCTTTATGCCAGTCTTTTCGGCCTTCTTTGGCTGGCTTTTGCTTTCCGAAAGGCCTTCCCTTTTAGGCCTTCTTGGCATAGGTCTTATCATTCTGGCAAGCCTAATAATGGTAGGCTTTTCACCAAGGGACTTTTTAAAGAGAAACTGGGGCGTGGTATACATGCTCCTTTCTACAGCCATATTTGGCTTTAACGTCATAATAGGAAAGCTATCGGTGGTAGAAAGCAATGGCCTATTCTTCAGCTGGTACTACTGCTTGCTAATGGGCTTTGGCTCTCTAATCTTTGTAAAACCCCACCATCTAGTTAAGTTGGAAAACTATAAACATTGGGAGGTTCCAGCGGTAGGGCTTTTCTTCGCCTTAGGTGATGTGCTTTACAACCTTGCCTTGCTCTACACCTTGTCCTCCTATGTAGCCTCCGCAGAAAGGCTTTCTCTTTTGATAGCTATCATGTATGGAAGGATCTTTTTAGGTGAGAACTTGGGCAAGGCCCTATTGCCAGCTATCCTTATGATAATAGGCAATATGCTCATAGGCTTTGGTTAAAAAAGGCCTTTGTCTTTAAAAGCACCTCTTGCCACTCTTTTTCAGGCACAGAATCCCAAACTATGCCCGCACCAGCATAGTAAGAAAGCCTATCAGAAGATCCTATGGCCGTCCTTATAAGCACGCTTAAAGTAAAATCTTCTCCCTTCAGCAAGCCCGCACATCCGCAGTAGTATTCCCTATTGTGAGGCTCCAAAAGGTCTATTACTTCCACAGCTTTCCTCTTTGGAGCACCCACCACAGAAGCGGGTGGAAAGGTAGCCATTAGTATGTTCTGAAGGCTTTCTCCAGTTTTTGCCACAACAGAAGAATGCATCTGATAAAGAGTTCTAAACTTTTCAATCTTAAAGAGCTCTTCCACCTTTACACTGCAAGGGAAAGCCACCTTAGAAAGGTCATTTCTTACCATATCTGTTATCATAAGGTTCTCAGCCTTATCCTTTTGACTCCTCTCCAGATCCCTTTTCCTCCTTGCTGTACCCTTTATGGGCTTGCTTATGATAGTTTCTCCCCTTTTCTCCAAGAACAGCTCCATTGAGCCACTCATAAGGTAGAAATCGTCCATATCTAAGAAGAAGGCATAGGGAACAGGTTGTGATCTGTAATACTTTAGAAAAAGGTCAATGGGGGAGCCTTCTAAGAAAAAATCAAACCTGCATGTGAGATTGATCTGGTATACAACACCTTCCGCAATAAGCTCCTTTACCCTTCTTACTCCATCCATATAGCCCCTATCGTCAAAGGATGAGCCAAGTAGGGTAAGCTTTGCACCTTTGGCCCTTCTTTTGAAGGCAGAAAGGCCAGACAGTTCAAGAAGTATGACCTTTGGATACTTAGGCTCCTTCAGTGATAAGTTGAGCGTTTGGGAGGCAAGATGATAGGAAAGGAGGAGGAAGCCAAGATCTACCCCTTTTATATCCCCTATGGAGTCAAGTATATGAACCCTTTTTATGTTTGCCACAATTAGACCATCTTCCCCCAACCACTGGCCTGATAGAACAAGCTCCATTTAAAGGTTTTTCCTCCACTCCTCCACCATCCTTTCATCCACATCAACCAGAACAACCCTCTTAAGGCTCTTTGCTTCAAAAGCTTTTATCTCTTCTATCATAGCCCTTGCGGCCACATCCTTTGGAAGCCTGCCCACACCAGTCCCCATACCCGGCATAGCAATACTTTCAAAGCCAAGCTTGTCAGCCAACTCAAGGGAAGCTCTTACAGCCTTCCTTACCTTCTCTTCTGTTGTTTCCATCGCAGGCTCTTCCATAGTGGGCGCATGTATAACACCCTTAAAGGGAAGCCTTCCAGCTGTTGTGATTATGGCAGAACCCACTGGTATAGGAGCCTTCTTTATAGCTTCTTTTTCTATATCCTCCCCTCCAGCCCTCTTTATCACTCCTGCCACACCACCACCCATATAGCCATAAGAGTTGGCCGGATTTACAATAGCATCCACCTTTACATCAAGTAAGCTTCCTAAAAGAACTTCAATCTGCATGGTTTTAAAGCGTCCCCGGGAGGATTCGAACCTCCGACCTCGAGATTAGGAATCTCGCGCTCTATCCTTCTGAGCTACGGGGACTAATACATAATTATACCACCTGAGGGTTCATTTATCAAGGGAGTATATTAAATTTCACTTTTGTAAAACTAGCCTAAATCACCTCAATCTTTACTCAATGGTATAATATTAGAAAAAGCGTAGGAGGTGGTCATGAAGATAACCCTAAGCGTTATAAAGGCGGATATAGGGGGTTATGTGGGGCACTCTTCCGCCCATCCTGAGGTGGTGGAAAAGGTAAAGGAGGTAGGATTGAGGGAGGTGGAAAAGGGCAACCTTATTGATTGTGATGTTCTTGTGTGCGGTGATGATATTGCTTTGGTGATGACACACCAGCATGGTGTGGATAGTGAGCTTGTGCATGGTATAGCTTGGAGAGCCTTTGAAGAGGGCACTCAGGTGGCCAAAAAGCTAAAACTTTACGGTGCTGGACAGGACCTCCTTTCGGACACCTTTTCTGGCAATGTAAAAGGCATGGGCCCCGGTGTTGCAGAGATGGAGTTTGAAGAGAGGCCTTCCGAGCCTGTGGTAGTCTTCTTTGCAGACAAGACTGCTCCAAGCGCATGGAATTTGCCCCTTTATGAGATGTTTGCAGACCCTATGGTCTGTGCAGGTCTTGTGATAGACCCAAAGATGCATGAAGGCTTCACCTTTGAGGTGCTAGACACCTACACAGGAAAGGCTGTAAAGCTATCCACTCCGGCGGAGCTTTATGACCTTTTGGCCCTCATTGGCACTGTAGAGAGGTATGCGGTAAAAAGTGTATGGAGGAACTCGGACGGTGAGATAGCGGCTGTAGCTTCTACTCAAAGGCTTTCTTTGATAGCTGGCAAGTATGTGGGTAAGGATGATCCTGTTATGATAGTGAGGGCTCAGTCTGGCTTTCCTGCCATAGGAGAGATACTTGAGCCCTTTGCAAGGCCATGGATTGTGGAGGGTTGGATGAGAGGTTCTCACAATGGACCTCTTATGCCCGTATCCTTTAAGTATGCCACACCTACTAGGTTTGATGGGCCACCAAGGGTCATAGCGGCTGGCTACCAGATAGCCAACGGAAAGCTTATAGGCCCAAGGGACCTCTTTGATGACCCAGCCTTTGATAAGGCAAGGGAGCAAGCCCAGCTTATAGCGGACATTTTGAGGCGTCAAGGCATCTTTGAACCCCACAGGCTTCCTTCTGAAGAGATGGAGTATACCACCTTGCCCAAGATACTCAAAAAGCTTGAAGAGAGGTTCTATGACCTTGAAGAGGGCAAAAAGGCACCCACAGGAGAAGAACATCATACGGAGACGGACTGATGGATAGGATATACAGCATAGAGGAAAGGGTTGTCCTTATAGTGAAGGAGTTTACAGAGGACCTTGACAAAAAGGAGCCCTTTCCTTCCCACCTTTCTGAATATAGGTTTAGATTAAAGTCCAAGCTTGTGGAGCTTATAAACCAGTTTACAGATCCGCAGATGAGGAATGCAAGCTTTGATAGTGCCCTTGAGGGCATAATGAAAAGCTTAGAAGAGGCCATAAATCACTTGGACCTTCAAGATAGGGAGAAGCTACATCGTTTTATAAGAAGCCTTGAGGAGACCAACGAAGTATTAAAAGAGTTTCTATATGGAGATCAGATAAGGGACAAGTCGGTGCTTTCAAAAGTGTCTGGAAGGATAGGAGAATGGATAGAAAACCTTAGGATGGAGTTTAAGAGGAGGCATGGAGGCCTTCTGAACTTCCTAAAATCCCTCTTTGGTAAATGATAGCCTTTTTTGTAGTCTTTTTTGCTTGGTTTTTTCAATCTATAACAGGCTTTGGTGCGGGTATATTCATAATAGGTATTCTGTCCCTCTTTTACAATCCAAAGATGGTTATAGTCTCCTCCGCCATATTTAACCTTTTGGGAACCCTAAGTCTCATATACCAAAACAGGAAAGGAAGGGTGGAGTATGCTTTGCTTTTTCAGCTCATACTTGGCTCCATCCCGGGCATCTACTTAGGAGCCTATATACTTGATAGAATAGGAAACAGGGAGCTCCTTTTTATAGTGGCTACCTTTATCATCCTCCTTGGCCTTTATGACCTTGGAGTTCATAAGGGGTGGCTAAGGATAAGGTTAGGGGATCATATGGGTGTGCCTATGGGCTTTTTAGGTGGATTTTTTGCAGGGCTTGTGGGTATGGGTGGTCCTCCACCTTTAGTTTTCCTTGCCCAACGCCTAAAAGACCCTCAATCCATAAAGCTTATGCTAAACATCTACTTTACATCAAACATCCTTTTCAGATTGAGCTTCTACAATTATTTGGATGTAGTTGTCCTTGATATGGGCTTCCTGTTTTTTGGCTTGATGGGCCTTCTGCTTGGCCTTTTGTTAGGGAACCTTTTTACAGAAAGGCTTTCTGCGGAGCGCTACAGGGCTAGCATCCCCTACATGGTAATAGCGCTTGGTTTCGTCCTTCTGGTCTTTGAAGTAATATAATAATTGAGATGAAGGTAGGGTATGTAGCCATAGTAGGAAAGCCCAATGTAGGTAAGTCCACTTTACTCAACCAGATACTAGGGACAAAGGTGTCCATCATCTCTCCAAAACCTGGCACCACCCGTATAAGGGTCTTGGGTGTCAAAAACATACCGGGAGAGGCCCAGATAATCTTCCTTGATACTCCCGGTATATACAGGCCAAAGGATGCCCTCGGTGAGGCCATGGTAAGCGTGGCAAAGTCTTCTCTGGACGATGCAGACATCATACTCTTCATGATAGATGCGGAGGATGGATTTAAGGAGGATGACAGACAAGTCTTTGAAAACCACATAAAGCCCTACGCTGGTAAAAAGCACATCTTCCTTGTAATAAACAAAGTGGACAAGGTAGGTCATGTGGGCAACTTATTACCTTTGGCCGATGAGCTATCAAAGAAATATCCAGAGTTTGAGGAGATCATTCCCATAAGCGCTTTAAAAGGTTATAACATAGATGAACTTTTAAAGGTAATACTTAAATACCTTCCTGAGGGTGAGCCCCTCTTTCCAGAGGATATGGTAACCGACCTTCCCTTCAGGCTCATGGCTGCTGAGATAATAAGGGAAAAGGTTCTTCTGAAGGTTCATCAGGAGATACCACAAGGTGTGGCTGTGATGGTGACGGAGGTGTCCGAGGGGAGACATGATCCAAGTGTGTTGGTTATAAAGGCGGAGATAATAGTGGATAGGGAAAACTACAAGCCCATAATAATAGGGAAGGGAGGACAGAGGATAAAGTCCATAGGAAAGATGGCAAGGGAGGAGCTAGAGCTTATAACGGGTAGGAAGGTCTATCTTGAGCTCTTTGTGCGCGTAAAGCCAGACTGGAAGAAGAGGCCAGAGCTAGTCAAGGGCTTTGGATACACCCTCTGAAAGCACTATAATCACATCTGCCTTCTTGGAAAAATCCTTTTTAATATCCTCTTCTCTTTCCGCCTGAGCCACCACCATACCCCTTTTCAAAAGCCTATGGGTGAGACTTTTGGCTACCCTTTTGTCCTTTATTTTTAACACCTTCATAAGCTTTCCTCCATTATCTTCTTCATCAGCTCTTCCACCTCTTTGGCTACCTCTTCTAGCTCCGGCCTCTTGAAAAGCTCAAGCATAGCCGTTGGTGCCATTGTGCTCACCTTTGTCTTTCCATCCTCCTCAAATATGGCTATCCTGCAAGGCATGGCTGTGGATATGTAGGGGTCTTTGGAGAGCACTTGGCTTGCATGCCTTGGAGAGCAAACCTCCACTATAACACACTTGTAGCTTATTGGCACACCCTTGCTCTCCAGTATGTTGGAAACTTCATGAACTGCCATAACACCAAAGCCGTTGGCCTTTGCCTTCTCTTCAATGGCTTTTCTGACCTCTTCCACACTCTTTGTTGTCTCATAGCTTATCAGCATCTTTCCACCTCCTTACTGGAAAGTATAATATCCTTATTTTAAAATTTGGTTAAGCTTTTCAAACTTTCTACAGCTTTGACCCTCACATACCACAAGGCCATCCACAGGAGCCTTTACCACAAACTTGAAGGGTCTAAACAGCCTTAGGGCCTCTTCAAAAAAGCTCTCCGTTTCCACCTTGTATATGCCCTTAAGGTATGCGTAAAGGCTTATAAGGTATGAGTGTGAGGCCATAGGCACTTCTCTTACAAACCTTGAGAAGGCTTGAAGAGTCTTTTCTGCGTAGTCTATAAAGCTACCATCTCCAGTAAGAGTTCCCAAAAGCAAAAGGGTATATCCAGCAGATCCGTTTACAGACTGAGTGGGTGTGTCCTGTAGGTTCTTTAACCTCACCTTTAAGAGGCCCTCACCTTCCAAGGCAGAGTCATAAAAGCCCCAGTCTTGGCTGTCCCAGAAAAGGTCTAGGGCTTTTTTCATAATATCTGAAGCTAGGTCAAGATATTCCTTCTTCTGCGTTATCTCAAAAAGAGAAAGAAGGGCCTGTGAAAGAAAGACATAGTCTTCGGAGAAGCCTTCCACACCCTCTCTATGGTATAGCTTGCCCTCCTTGTAGTATTCCTTTATAAGCCTTTCTGCCGTCCTCTCGGCCATAAGCCTTGCAGACTCATCTCCAAAGACCTTCCAGTAATCACAAAGACCGGTTATCATAAGGGCATTCCAATTGGTGTATATGGTCTTGTCTATGTAGGGCATTTCTCTAGACTTTTCCCTATACTCAAGAAGCTTTGCCTTTATAGAATCCACAAGCTTCTCTATCTCTTCTGATGGCATGTTTAGAACTTTGGAGATTTCCTCCTCTTCCATGTTTATGTAAAGCACCTTCCTTTGGGGCTCATGGGGCATTCCTGCAAAGCCAAAGTATAGCGTGGCCACCTTTAACTCCTCTGGTGTGAGGACCTTTTCTAGCTCTTCCTGCCTAAAGGTGTAATAGCCACCCTCTTCAAGCTTCCCTATATCCGCATCCTGAGAGGCATAAAAGCCACCCCTCTCATCGTAGCCATAGGCCTTGTAATATTTAAGGATGCCTTCCGCAACCTTTTTATAGAGCTTTTTACCAAAGGCCTTATAGGCTATGGAGTAAAGGCTAAGAAGTTCTGCATTGTCGTATAGCATCTTTTCAAAGTGTGGTATATGCCACCTCTCATCGGTAGAATACCTAAAAAATCCGCCAAGAAGGTGGTCATAGACTCCACCCCTTGCCATGGCATCCAAGGAAAGGCTTATGGCCTTTTCTAGCACTGGTGAAGGCACAAAGTAGTTGTGGTATATGAGAAGTTCAAAAGCCTTTGCATGATGGAACTTGGGCGCGCTTCCCACACCGCCATGCTCATAGTCCAAGCTGGCAAGCAAAGTAGAAATACCCCTTTCAAGAAGGCTCCAGTCTACTAGGTCCTTAAAGCTTTGCTTGCTATAGTTTAAAAGGCTTTCATATATGCTTTCTGCGGACCTGAGAATCCTATCCCTTTCTTCTTTCCAAAGCTGTGCTATTCTTAGGAGAAGGCTTTTAAAGCCAGGCCTTCCCCATCGGTCTTCCGGTGGAAAGTAGGTGCCCCCAAAGAAGGCCTTCCCATCGGGTGTCAAAAAGACAGTTAAGGGCCAACCCCCAGAGCCTGTGAGGGCCACAACCACCTCCTGATACCTTCTGTCTATATCGGGCCTCTCATCCCTATCCACTTTGATTGGAACAAAGTTCTCGTTTATTATCTTGGCTATTTCTGGATTTTCAAAGCTCTCATGGGACATCACATGACACCAATGGCACCAAACACCACCTATGGAAAGCAAAATGGGCTTGTCCTCTTCCTTGGCCTTTTGAAAGGCCTCTTCCGACCACTCATACCAGTCCACCGGCTGGTAGGCAGACTTTCTAAGATAGGGACTCTTTGAATTTATAAGTCTATTGGGCATTGTTTTTACCTCCTTAATTATTCTCTTCTTACCCTTACCGCATAAAAGTGGGCATAAAGGCCCTCAGCCTTTGCTATACTTTCTGCAGCTTCAGCCACCTTTTCAAAGCCTTCCTTTGAAAGGTATATAACAGAGCTCCTCTTTAGGAAATGGTAAACACCTAAGGGTGAGAAGAACCTGGCAGTGCCACCAGTAGGTAGTGTATGGTTGGGGCCAAGCACGTAATCGCCAAGGGGCTCGGTGGCATACTTGCCAAGGAATATGGCCCCAGCATGTTTTATGTAAGGCAAGAGGGAAAAGGGGTCTTCTGTGAGAACCTCAAGGTGCTCTGGGGCTATGTGGTTTGCCACCTCACAGGCCTGGTATAGGTCCTCCACAATGAATATAGTGCCAAACCTCTCTATGGCCTTTTTCGCTATCTCCTTTCTTGGGAAGTCCTCAAGGAGTTTTTCTACCCAGTGGGCCACCTCTTTGGCGTATTCCTCATCGGTGGTTATCATAAAGGCACCAGCAAGCTCATCGTGCTCAGCCTGAGAGAGAAGGTCGCTAGCAGTCCATTTGGGATCAACGCTCCCGTCTGCTATGATGAGTATCTCAGAGGGTCCAGCTATCATGTCTATGTCCACAACACCGTATAAAAGCTTTTTGGCAAGGGCCACGTATATGTTTCCAGGACCTACGATTTTGTCTACCTTTGGCAAACTTTGGGTGCCAAAGGCAAGCCCAGCTATTGCCTGAGCTCCACCTATCTGATATACCTTACTCACACCGGCTATAAAGGCCGCCGCAAGGGTGTATTTGTTTGGCTTTGGAGAGACCATTATCACCTCTTCCACTCCGGCCACCACCGCAGGAACTGCGTTCATCAAAACTGTAGAAGGATAGGCCGCCTTTCCGCCTGGCACGTATATGCCAACCCTCTCAAGAGGAAGAACCCTATTACCTAGCAGTATGCCCTCCTCTTCCACAAAAAAGCTTCTCTCCAGCTGTTTTTCATGGAAGCGCCTTATCCTCTCATGGGCTATTTCAAGGGCAGACTTTACATCCTCTTCCAGTTCATTGTAAGCCTCCTCTAGGACCTCGTAGGGAACCTCCATAGTATCTGGTGTGAGCTCTATGCCGTCAAACCTTTTTGTGTACTCTATTATGGCACTGTCTCCTTCCTTTTGAACCCTATGTATTATCTCTTTTACCACAGGCTCATATTCTTCCGCTAAAAATTGCCCCCTCTCTTTTAAAAACTTTAGCCTTTCATTGAACCTCCATGCAGAATGCCTAAGGTCCTCTATACGCATGAGTGAAATTATAAGCTATATTTATTCCTATGAGAACCATAAGCAAGGAGGAACTAAAAGAGCTATATGAAAAGGACTTTCCTCTTTGGGTGGAGAAAAACTTAGAGCTCCTCAGAGAAAAGGCTTATGACTTGGTAGATTGGGAAAACCTTCTGGAGGAGATAGAGGATATGGGCCTAAGGCACCTTGAGAGTTGCATAAGTCATCTGGCTGTAATTTTGGAGCATCTCTACAAATGGGATCACTTTAGAGGTCTAACAAAGGCTGGAGAAGAAAAGGGAGGACTTAGCTGGATAAGAAGTGTGGAAAATGCAAGGAAGAGAATAGAGATTCTCTTTAAGAGGTATCCAAGCCTAAGAGCGAAGCTAAAGCCAGAGCTTGATTATGCATGGGAGGAAGCAGTTATCAGATTACGGGAATGGCTTGACAAAATCGGAGAGGACCCAGACCAATACCATATTTCAGAAAAATGCCCTTATACCTATGAAGAGGCCATGACGAGGGACTTAAGAAAGGAGATAGAAAAAACTTAATGGTGGAGATAATAAAAAAGTACCTAAGACTAAGAAGGGGAGGAATATCCTACTATGACCTTTCCTTTGTCCTTCTTGAACTCTCCATGCTTTTAGAATCGGGTCTAAACCTTATGAGGGCCCTTGAGGTAGTAGCCTCTCAATCTACCAACAGTAGGATAAAAGAAGCCCTTATAGAAGTCAAATCTTCCATGGAAGGTGGAGAGACCTTATACAGAGCCTTTTCAAAGGCTGGAGTCTTTCCAGAGTTTTTCCTTGAGATGCTAAAGGTGGCAGAAAGGGGAGAAAACCTTGAAAAGATACTGCGTATAGCGGGAGAATATCTTCAAAAGACAGAGGAGAATAAGATGAAAATGCTTACTGCCCTTGCCTATCCTTCCTTTGTTATAGTTGCGAGCCTGCTTGCCCTTTTTGTGGCCGTAAAGTTTGTAGTTCCCAAGATAGCAAGCGTCCTTCAAGGCCTTGGCAAGGACCTACCTCTTATCACAAAAGCCCTTCTTTTCCTTTCTTACCTTCTTTCCTATGCAATTTACCTTTTGCCAGTTTTTGTAATACTTTACCTTTTTAGGCATAGGCTAATAAGCAAAGAGCTTTGGGACAAGTATTTTCTTATGCTTCCTATCTTTGGCAAGGTATCCTTCTACTACAACCTTTCGCGCCTTTCTGGCACCTTACTTATGGCCTTGTCCTCTGGCATTCCATTGCCTAGGGCCATAAGCCTCAGCCTTGGAAGCCTAAGTAATGCCTATCTTAGATACTCCCTCTCTGGTGTGGACAAGGAAGTCTCTAAGGGAAGGAGTCTTAGCATGGCCCTAAAAGAAAGGCAGGTGCTTCCAGATACCTTTATAAACCTCTTGGCCCTTGGTGAAAAGAGCGGTGAGCTAGAAAGAAGCCTTAAGATGCTTCAGGATATGTATGAAAGGCAGGCAGAAAGGATCATAGCCTTTTGGCTTAGGTTTGCAGAGCCTATAGCTATGCTTTTTGTAGGCCTTTTGGTGGCCCTTATAGTCCTAAGCGTGGTTTTACCGCTTAGCGAGATATCCACAGGAGTAAAAAGGTAGACTTTATAATTTTCCTATGAGGCAAAAAGGCTTTACACTCATAGAACTTTTGGTGGTTATCATCATCCTTGGCATACTGGCAGCCATAGTGGTTCCAAGGATAACGGGAAGGGTGGATGAGGCAAAGATTGAGGCTACCAAAGTTCAGATGAAGGCCATAAAGGATGCCTTGGAACAGTATAAACTTGACAACGGCTTTTATCCCACCACTGAACAAGGGTTAAAGGCCCTTGTGGAAAAGCCCACCATCCCACCCATACCCCAAAGGTGGAGGCAGTATCTGGACAAGCTTCCAAAGGATGCTTGGGACAGGGATTTTATATATATGTCACCAGGGGTAGGAAGGCCATATGAACTGAGGTCTATGGGCCTGATGGAAAGGAAGGCACGGAAGACGATATAGATGTGTGGCAATAGAGGCTTTACCCTTCTTGAGCTTTTGGTGGCGTTTGTGGTGCTTGCAGTGGGCTTTTCTGTAGTCTTTGAAGTTTTATCCTTTGCAAGGCTTGAATATTCAAATGCTTATGAACTCTCCGAGGACCTAATAAAGCTCAATAACGCTCTGGTGGAAGGAAAAACAGAAGGCTTGGAGGTGGAAAGGAAAAGCCTTGAGGATTATCCACAGCTGGAAGAGATAAGCTACAGGCTTGGGTCTGCGGAAGTATTTATCTATAAATTAAAAGATGAAAAGGGCCTTTACCCTCATTGAAGTGCTTTTGGCTTTGACCCTAATGGGCCTCTTCTTTGCCTTGCTTTCCTATAGCTTTTACTCTTCTTTGCGTAGCTCCTACCTTCTCTCCCAGTCTTCACAGCTTACAAAGGAAGAGATCTTACTCTTTTGGGACCTTCAAAGAAAGCTAATAGGTGCTACAGACATCTACTTAAGAAAGGACGCTATCTTTATGATAACTTCTTCCGGAGATTACTATCAAGGCATAGTAAAGTGTGCATAAGTATACAAGGATGGCTGGCTTTATTACTATGAGTTTCCCTATCCTTATGGTGATATAGCCTTTTATGAGGAGGACAGACTTATAAAGCTTGGGAGGTTCAAGAACCTTTCCTTTAGGGCCTTTTCCAATGGAAGCTACTATGAGGAGTTTAGAGGTCTTCCTCAGTGGGTTGAAATGTCTTTTGATGGAAAGCTTTTGAGGGTAGGTTTACAATAATTAACATGCTTGTGTTTTACCCTTTGCTTCTTTTGTCCTTTTTTGTGCTTATACTATTGTATATTTGGATAGCAAAGGATATTAAAATTGTGCCGCCAGATTTAAAAAGGGAAAGCCTTCAAGTTTCAAGCCTTTTTTCAAAGTTTGAAAGCCTCTATCCAAAGAAGGAGGAAAAGCCCACATCCATTAAACTGCTTGCCACGGCCACAGGTT
Organism: Candidatus Pampinifervens sinense; assembly: GCA_037927135.1. GTDB lineage: Bacteria > Aquificota > Aquificia > Aquificales > Aquificaceae > Pampinifervens > Pampinifervens sinense. Next base: position 78,337 of record JAXSPP010000003.1, read on the forward strand.
CTTTGCGCCTTGCCCTCATTGAAGTGGATGGCTCCACTCAAACTGTAAGGATAGGTTCAGAAGTGAAGGGCTACAGAGTAGTGGATATAGAAAGGAACTATATAGTCTTGTCAAGGGATAAGAATAGGCTTGCCGTAGGCTTTGGCTTTAAATCTGGAGAGCCTCCTATGCAAGCTTCAAAAATCCTATCCCCCACGCCACAAGCCACAAAGAGCCTCCAAGCTAGCGTATCAAGGGAAGAACTCCAGCGCATCACCGCAGATCCTGGCGTAATGTTTAGGCAGATAAGGCTTGTGCCCTTTGTGCAGGATGGAAGGACGAGGGGCTTCCTCTTTGAGTGGATAGAGCCAGAAAGCATCTTTGAAAGGGCTGGCATAAAGCCTGGAGATGTGCTACTTTCTATAAACAACCAAGAGATAAAAAGTGGTGAGGATGCCTTTAGAATATTGCAGGTGCTAAGGAATGAAAACAGTATAAAATTGAACTTGCAGAGGGGAAGCGAAATTATAGAATTGCTTTTGAGGGTGGAAGGATGAAAAAGATTGTGGCTTTTCTTTTGCTTTTCTTCCTCTTTGTGCCAGCCTGGTCTCAGGATGCGGAAGCTATTCAAAGGCAAGCCCAAGAGCAAAGAAGAACAGGAAAGGTCTTCCTCAACTTCCAAAATGCGGACATTTCTTTAGTGGTAAAGTTCATGTCGGAGCTTACGGGCAAAAACATAGTGCTTGACCCCAACGTGAAGGGAACTATAACCATAAGCTCTGCCAAGCCTGTGAGCATAAAACAAGCCTGGGAGCTTTTTGTCATGTCCCTTACCCTTCAAGGCTACGGTGTGGTGGAGGACAAAAACTTTGTGCGCATACTTCCTATAGCTCAGGCTGTTCCTCTGGCGGAGCCAAAAAGGCCTACCACCGGCGCAGATGTGATCCTTTACCTTTATACCGCAGAAAACACCCAAGCCCAACAGCTCCAGCAAGCCATACAGCCTTTTCTCTCTCCCTTTGCCAAAGTGGGAGTCCACACTCAGTCCAACACCCTCATAGTGGCAGACATTGCCAAAAACATAGAGAAGATAAAGGGTATACTCAAAGAGCTTGACTCTCCACAAAGAGGTCTAAAGGTAAAGCTATACCCACTCCAAAAGGCTAAGGCGGAAAATGTTTTGCAGAGCCTTCAGGGTGTGCTAAGCACCCTACAACAGCAAACTGGTGCGCCAAGTGTGGCCACCATAAGCAAAGATGCCAACGCCATAGTGGTGGTGGCAAGGGAAGACATTCAAGCCATAGTAGAAGAGATAATAAGAACCATAGACCAATCCACGCAGACCACAGAAGACAGAAGCTTTTATGTAATCCCCTTAAAGTTCATATCGGCGGAGGAGCTCCACAAAAGCCTTCAAAGCCTTCTTACAGGTGTGGTCCCTACTGTGGCACAGCCCACTCCTCAATACCAAGCGCAACCGGTGGATATAAAAGGACTTGAAACGCCCTTGCAAAAGCCCAAACCTCCCCAGCCTCAGCCCCAGCCCATACCACCTATACAGACAAAGGAAGGCATGCGCATAGGCTTTGACAGAGGAACCAACTCGGTGCTTATATACGCCACTCCACAAGAGTTTGAAAGCCTAAAGGCCCTTATAGAAAAGCTTGATGTGAGAAGGAAGCAGGTGCTAATAGCTGCCTCTGTGGTGGAGATGTCCACAAGTAAAGCCTTGGATATTGGTGTGCGTTGGCAGGTCCTTGGTTCAAAGGGTGGTGCTGGCTTTGGTGTGGGAAGCCTTCAGGACATATACAGTTCAATGCTTGCGGGAAGCTTTATCCTTGGCTTTATAAACAACGTAGGGAAGACCATCACCATAGGCGGTGTTAACCTCTTCTTCCCAGACTTGGTGCTTCTCTTTTCCCTTTTAGAAAAGGGCACGGGCTTTAACCTTATCTCAAACCCAAAGGTGCTCACCCTTGACAACCAGCCAGCGGAGATAAAAGTGGGCCAGGTAATACCCTATGCCTCCGGCGTAAAGTTTGATATAAACGGACAGCCCGTTATAACCTACGACTATAAGGAGGTGGGCCTTAACCTAAAAATCACACCCACCATAGCGGAGAACAACCTAAGGCTCACCATAAACCTACAGGTGCAGGAGATAGTGGATTTTATAAGGCCTCAGGTGGGACAGCTAAGCTATGCGGTGCCTATAACTTCCAACAGACAGGTCAATTCCGACGTGGTAGTAGAAAACGGACAGACCATCATAATAGGCGGGCTTATAAACAATAGGACCATAAACACCGTAGAAGGTGTGCCGGGCCTAAAGGATATTCCACTTTTTGGAAGGCTCTTTAGAAGAGATACCAAAACGGAGGATAAGGTCTCCCTCTTTATATTCCTAACTCCCTACGTGATAGAAAAGCCAGAGGACCTAAGCAGGATAACCCAAGAACATCAAAAACTGGCAGAGGAACTGAGAAAACTTTTAGAAAAGCAGGGGAAGAATGAAAAGGATAAGCCTTAAATCTCTGTTTTTATATACCTTTTTGAGCCTTTTACTTTTCTTTGTGCTTCTTTTTTTAACACTTCCCAAGTTTTTGATCCTTGATAAGATACTTTTGAAAAATGGCTTATACCTGACGGCGCAAAAAGTAGAAGAGGGGCTTACACATATAAGCTTGAAGGGTGTTAGCCTTTACGATCAGAGCTCCAAGCTTGTGCGCTTTGATTCTCTTAAAATAAGCCTTTCTCCCTTTGGGCTTAGCCTTTCTGGCTTGTGTGATGGAAAGAGCCTTTATGTGGAGTGGTCCTTGGGTGCAAAGAAGCTAAGGGCTAAAGACTTTACCTGCCTTGGAGATGTGGAAAGCTTATCGGGAGATATACTTATCAAAGATGGCCTTTATGGCAAGCTGGAGATAAAGGGCCTAAAGGCTCAAGAGCTAAAGCTGGAGGAGCTAAGCCTTGATTTCAAAGGTAGGGTCTTTACAGCAAAGGGGAGGGCCATGGGCTTTAACTTAGTAGGCGACGGACAGATAGTTTATAACCCTTCAAACCCTCTAAAATCTGCCATAAACGGCCAGGTCTCCGGCGGTGGCACGAGGCTTGTTATAAGCGGAAGCCTTGAAAGACTGGAAATAAAAAGGTAAAATCTTTACAGTGGATGTCAAAATCCTGGTAAACGGTAAAGAGGTAAGGCTAAAGGACTATCCTAAAAGGGTGCTTTATAACCTACTTGTGGGCTATGTAAAGAGCCTAAACCTTGAGGAAGAGCCAAGAGAGATTGAGGTGTATGTCAGGCTCAAGGAAGAGGATTGTAGAAAGTCTTAGCTTTGAGGTTCAAGAAGAGCATGAGGGCCTAAGGCTTGACCAGTTTTTGGCAAAGGTCTACCCAGACTTTTCAAGGAGCTACCATCAAAGGCTCATTGAAGAAGGATATGTATACTTGGACGGAAAAGTTTTAGACAAACCAAGTAAAAGGCTAAAAGTTGGCCAGCGTGTGCAGCTTTTGGTGCCAGAGCCAGAGCCTTTGGAGGTCCTTCCAGAGAACATACCATTGGATATAATCTACGAGGACGATCATATACTTGTGCTTATAAAGCCCTGCGGTCTTGTGGTCCACCCCTCCCCGGGCTACACTTCTGGAACCCTTGTCAATGCCCTTTTATACCATGTTAAAAACCTCTCCTCCATAGGTGGTGTGGAAAGGCCCGGCATAGTGCATAGGCTTGACAAAAACACCATGGGCCTTATGGTGGTGGCAAAGACGGACATAGCCCACAGAGGCCTCTCAGAGCAGTTCAAAGAAAGGAAAGTAGAAAAGTTTTACAGGGCCCTTGTTAAGGGCCTGCCAGAAAGGGATTACTATCTAATAGAGGCGCCCATAGGAAGGCATCAGACAGACAGAAAGAAGTTCGCCATAAGGGAGGAGGGAAAGCCTGCCAAAAGCGAGGTTTGGGTGTTGGAAAGATTTTACCGCCAAGGCATAAGCCTTTTAAAGGTAAAGATACACACGGGAAGGACGCACCAGATAAGGGTACACTTATCTTCTTTGGGCTTTCCCATCCTTGGAGACACCACCTATGGCTTTAAGAGAAGCTCCGTAGACAAAAGGCTACTTCAGACCCTTGGCAATTGCCACATGCTCCTTAGCTATCATCTCTCCTTTGAGCATCCCCAAACAGGACAAAAGCTCACCTTTGAAATACAAGAGCCAGAACCCTTCAAAAGCACCTTAGCTCTCATAGAAAAGCTTGAAGAAGAGCTCTCTTAGTCTTTGCACCACACCCTCTCCACCAAGAACCTGCCTTAGCCTCTTAAACTCAAGCCTTTGGCTTTCCTTCCAATCCTCCTTCAGCTCCGAGAAAAACCTACACAAAGCCTCTGGACTTTTTTGAACCATCTCGGGCACCACATCCCTCTGGAGTATAAGGTTTGTGAGGGCTATGTTTTTTACCTTAACAAGAAGCCTCCCAAGAAGATAGGTTATAGGGCTAACCCTATAAAAGACCACATGAGGAGAGTCCAAAAGGCTTGCCTCAAGCTCCGCAGTGCCACTGGCAAGAAGCGTAAAATCCGCATAAGCCATAGTGTTGTAAGAAGCCCTATCCAAGTCCCTGTTGGTTATGACCCTTATTGGAAAGCCTGCAAACTCCCTCTCTAAGAAATCCCTAAAAGCCTCAAAGGTAGGAACAACCATAGGCTTTTCCACCCTCAGACATCTTAGCACCTCCTTCAGATAAGGCACATGCCTTTTTATCTCACTCCAACGGCTTCCCGGAAGCAAAGCCACATAGTCCTCAAAGCCAAGAAAACTCCTCATAGCCTCTTTGCTTAGGCTTGGCTTTGCCAAATCCACAAGAGGATGCCCCACAAAATGCACCCTAAAGCCTTCCCTTGCGTATTTTCTGTAAAAGTCCACCTCAAAGGGAAGTATCACAACAAGATGGTCTACAAGCTCCGATATTAGCCTTGCCCTGCCCTCCTTCCAAGCCCAAACCTGTGGAGAGATAAAGTAGATAATTTTTCTCACCTTCCCCTTAGCCCTCTTGAGAAGTGGCAAATTAAAGGCAGGAGCATCACACAAAAGGAGCACATCCACCTCAGGAAGAAGAGCCTCTATCTGTCTCCAAAGCCTGTAGACCTTTGGAATTTTTGGAAGAGCCTCTACAATACCCACCACGGAAAGCTCCTCTATGCGTGCAAGGCTTTTAAAGCCCAAAGACTCTAACCTCTCATCGGTTATGCCAATAAACTCCACACACCCAAAGTCCTTGAAAATCTCATAAACATAGTTGCTTGCAGACCTTTCCCCCAGAGAAACAAAAACCCTCATTCAACCTTTGCAAAAGCCCCAAAGAGCCCTTCACCCTTCCTCTCTATCCTAACCCTTACACCCTCCAACCTCACAAAAAAGGCATAGGAAACCTCCACCCTACCAGAGCTCCTCACGCTTACATACCTCTCCGCCCAGCAGTCCTCCAAGGCATTCCTAAAGGTCGCCTTCAAATAAGCCCCATCATGATGCTCCATAATCTCTGTGTAGACCACCTCCATGTAGTTATTCTCCTCCACCGCAGACCTCCACAAGCCCTCAAGCCCAGCGTCAGAAACCTCAAAGGACACACCAAACTCCAAATCCTCTGGGTCCACATCCTCAAGATACTCCTCTACCTTTGCCCTCAACACACCACAAAGCTCCCTTACCCTATCAAGCGAGGTCTGTCTGTAGGTTTCGTCTATAGGCATAGAATTATGATAACATTAAAGTAGCAGTGGTTGGATATTTAAGAGAGCTTTTCAATACCAAAAGGCAGGAAAGGGTCTTAGAGGCGGTAGTTAAGTCTTCCCTTATAAACCTCCTTGCCCGTGGCTTTGGCTACTTTAGGTCTGTTGCCATAGCAGTCCTTCTTGGTTTTAGCTACCAAACAGATGCCTTCTTTATGGCACTTTCTTTGATAGGCATATTTCTCATCTTCGTTGATGTCTTTGACTCTGTTGGAGTGCCAGAGCTTGTAAAGGCAAGAATGAAGTCAGAGGAAGAGTTCAAGAAAATTGCAGGTCTTCTCTTTACCTTTACCTTTACCATCTCCATAGCCATAACCCTCTTGGCACTTCTATTGATGCCCTTTGTTCTGAAAATCCCAGCAGGTTTTTCTGAAAACGCCCTGCAGGCAACAGAGGTCTCCTATCTTATTCTTCTACCTTATCTGTTCTTTAATTTCTACTTTCACCACTTTGGAGCAGTTCTTAGGGGTCAAAGAAGGTTTACCGCTTACTTTTTGGGAGAGTTAGTAGCATCCTTTTTTGCTTTTATCTTCACTCTTCTTGGACTTTTCCTCTACAAGGACTACAAAATACTTCCCATAGGATTATCATTAGCGTATCTTTTGGGAACTATTTACATGCTATATATAGGAAGAGAATACATTCACTTTCATCTCTTTTATAACGAAACCACAAAAAGACTTCTCTCTCATTTCCTACAGCTCCTTGCAGTTTATGGAGTTCTTCACCTCTACATACTCGTTGACAGAGCTTTTGCTTCTTTTCTTGGAGAGAAAAATGTTTCCGCTTTATACTACGGTCTCTTGCTTGCATCCGCACCAAGGGGAGTTCTAAAGTTTGAAAACATAGCCATAACTTCCCTTTCTGAGTCTCAAGGTTCCATTAAGAAGTTGGACTTTTACATAAAGAAGTTACTTCTTTTGACCCTGCCCGTATCCGTCTTTCTTTTCCTATTTTCACCCATAGTGGTTAAGCTCTTCTTTGGCTATGGAGCTTTCTCAAAGGTGGATGTAGAGCTTACCGCAACAGCCCTTAGGTTTTATGCCCTATCTTTGCCCTTCATGTTCTTCTGGCCCCTAATATACAGGGTATTCCAGATAAGAGGCAAGCTTTTGCCTGTGGGAGTTGTGGGTGCAATAGGTGTAGTGGCTAACGCCCTTTTTAATTATCTCTTTGTCTTTGTTTTCAATTTAGGTATTGCAGGCATATGCCTTGGCACTTTCTTTGCATATGTGTTTATTTGCACTCTTGGCTATTTTATGCTAAGATATTATGACAAGAGAGCGTGGGGGTGAAAAATGCTTAGATGTCCTGTCTGCCAAAGTGAAAAGGATGAAAGGTATTTTATTGAGACTATAAAGTTGGAGGGAAATACATGATGATTTTTGGAAGAGTAAAATCGTATTTTAGAAAAAGAATAATTAATCTCATTGATTTCTATATTAAAGAAGTATTATCTTACGATATTAATTACGAACTACAATTAGATGCACGAAAAAAAACCGCTGATTATGTGAAAAGACATATGAATAAAGTTAATAGTGTTCAAAGTAGGTGGGAAGTAATTGATGAAGCACTCAAGAAAGTGGCATTGGATGGGTTGATTTGTGAGTTTGGAGTAGCTTCCGGAGTTTCCATAAATTATATAGCAAAGAAGGTCTATCCCAAAACGGTTTATGGTTTTGATAGTTTCCAAGGGCTACCAGAAACTTGGCGAGACGGATTTCCTGTAGGTCATTTTAAGATGGATAATATACCAACAGTTCGTAATAATGTTAAGTTAATAGTAGGTTTGTTTCATGAGACACTGCCTAAATTTTTAAAGGAAACTGACCTTCCTTTCGCCTTTATACATATAGACTGCGATCTGTATTCTTCTACAAAAACTATATTTGACTTAGCATATGACAGGATTATACCTGGCACTGTCATTGTATTTGATGAGTATTTTAATTATCCTGGATGGGAAGAGGGTGAATACAAAGCATTTCAAGAATTCATTAGGAAGAGTGGTTTGAGCTATGATTATATAACTTTTAATAGATTACATCAACAGGTTGCTATTATAATAAAAGAGAGGAAGCCATGAAAAATAGGATTTATATTCTCGGAGCAGGAATGACGGGGCTATCTGCTGGTGTTATTTCCGGTATTCCTATTTTTGAAGCTGGAGACTATCCCGGTGGAATATGCTCTTCCTACTATATGCGTCCGAACAGCAGAAATCGTCTACACGAAAAGCCTGAAGATGGTGAAGTCTACAGATTTGAAATAGGAGGCGGTCATTGGATCTTTGGTAGTGAGGGCTTAATACAGGAGTTTATTAGAAAATTTGTCTCTTTAAAAAGCTATCAAAGAAGATCTTCTGTATACTTTCCAGATAAAGATTTGTTTGTTCCCTATCCGATTCAAAATCATTTAAGATACTTAGGAAAGGAAATAACTTCAAAGGCATTATATGAAATAATAGACTCATTGAATAAATCTAAGAATTTTGCTACACTCTCAGAGTGGCTTGAAGCTAATTTTGGCAAAACTCTTTGTGAATTGTTTTTCTTTCCTTTTCACGAATTGTATACCGCTGGTCTGTATACTCGTATAGCACCTCAAGATGCATATAAGACCCCTATAAACTTAAAAGATATAATACAAGGTGCATTTTCTGATGTGCCACCCGCAGGGTATAATACGACTTTTGTTTATCCAGAGGAAGGACTTGATGTTCTTGCCCGTAGAATGGCTGAGAGATGTAATGTTAACTACGGCAAAAAAGTTATCAAGATTGATACTAAGGAAAAAACATTATACTTTGAAGACGGATCGTATGTTGGATATGATATACTCATATCAACCATACCACTCAATAAGGTTATAGAACTTGCTAATTTGTCTTCAGAGCTTCAATCTAAATCAGACCCATATACGTCTGTCTTGGTTGTGAATATAGGAGGAAAAAAGGGAGAGAAATGTCCTAAGGATCATTGGATATATATACCATATAGCAAGACACGTTTCCATAGGGTAGGTTTTTATAGTAATGTTGATAAGTCATTTGTTCCTAAATCTGTTCAGGATTTAGATACACACGTTAGCATATATGTTGAAAAAGCCTACATGGGTGGAGAAAAACCAAGCGAGGAAGAACTTAATGAACTTGTTAAAGACATCATAGAGGAGCTAATTAGCTGGGGGTGGATAAATGAGGTAGAAGTAGTAGACCCTACATGGATAGATGTAGCCTATACATGGTCATGGGTAGGTTCAAACTGGAAGACTGAAGCTATAAAACTCCTTGAAACGTATGGCATTTACCAAGTAGGTCGTTATGGAAGGTGGCATTTTCAGGGCATAGCTGATTCTATTAAAGAAGGATTTATTGCTGGTTCGGTTTTTAGAGTGAGGTGAATGTATTATGAAAATTTGTGCTATAGTAGTTACCTATAACCGCAAAAAGTTATTAATTGAATGCTTAAAGGGTATACTAAAGCAGACAAGACCTGTTGACGCTATTTATATAATAGACAATGCTTCTACAGATGGTACTCCTGAGCTCCTTTTAAAAGAAGGATATATAAGAGAATTACCTCCTGCAAATATATCTGAACCATGGGAGCATGAACATGAACTGGAGAATCATGTTAATGGCGAGCCTATTAAATTGTTTTATGTGAGAATGCATGAAAATACAGGTGGGGCTGGAGGATTCCATGAAGGTCTGAAAAGAGCATACGAAAAGGGATATGACTGGTTTTGGTTGATGGATGATGATGTTGAACCATTGGAACATGCTCTTGAAACCCAATTAAGATATAAGGACATATCTGAGTGTATCCATCCATCTAAGGTTTACTTAGATGGAAGTAGGTTTTTATGGGAAGGTCAAATATGTGAACAAACCGGTTTTGAAGTATTTTTTGGTGATGAATTTTTAAAGAATAAAGAATGGACTACAGTTAATTTTGGATGTTTCGAGGGAATGCTTATAAGCAGAAATGTTGTTGCAAAGATTCCTTATCCAGATAAAAGATTATTTACTATAGGTGATGATACATATTATGGATACTTGGCATCTAAACATACGAACAACATCTATATAAATTCGGTATGCTTTATCAAGAAAATAGATAGAAGACTCGCTACACATTCTAGACTTAGTTTTTATTTGTATGGGAGGAATATAGTCGGATATGTTGCTAGAAAGATAGCTAGAGACAAATTTGCATATTTGTTAGTCGCAACTTATAAATTGCTTAGACACTCTATGGGTATATTGATTAAAAGGAAGGGGCTTATAAAAGTATACGATTTATGGAGAGGTTATATAGACGGGCTTTTGGAAAGATGGGGTAGGGAAAGAGAATACTTTAAGAGATAAAATGAGAGATAAAATAAATAGCGTGAGGTGAAATATGGGAAGCTTTAAAGCTATATTTATTCCATCAATTGGAACAGGTGGTGCGGAAAGGGTGGCAGTTAACTTGATGAAGAAGCTAAACTTTGACTATTTAATTCTATTGGATGATACACACATAGCTTATCCCATTCCCTTGCCTAAGGAAAGAATAATATCCATTAAATCACCTGCATCTCAAAGTTTGATAAAAAAATTTATTAACCTGCCTATAAGGTATTTTAGACTAAAAAGGGTTAAATCTAAATACAAAATCACAACATGTTTAAGCCTACTTGAACCTGCAAATTTTTTGAATGTTATAACAAAAGGTAAAGATAAAGTTATCCTATCCTTTCGCGCCCATTATTCACAACAGTTTTCAGAGGATCCTTTTTTAGGTAATGGTTTAAGAAGAGTTATTATAAAGTTTTTTTATAGAATTATGTTTAAAACCATGTATAACAAAAGCGATATCATGGTAGCCATATCAAAAGCAGTAAAGAAAGACCTAATAGAAAACTTTGGATTATCTGAGGATAAATTAGTAGTCATTTACAATCCCATATTTGTAGATGAACTTAAGGAGCTTTCCAGAGAGCCTTTAGGAGAATATGAAACCATTTTCAACTATCCAGTTTTAATAACTGCTGGAAGACTAACCAAACAAAAAGGTCAGTGGTATCTGTTAAGAATATTCAAGGAACTAAAAAAGGAATTTCCAGAGCTAAAACTCCTCATTCTTGGAGAGGGGGAGTTAAAGGAATATCTAACTGGTCTTTCAAAGGACTTAGGGCTAAAGACCTATGTATGGGACAAAGACCAAGTGTCTGAGAGTTTTGATGTTTATTTCCTTGGTTTCCAGAAAAATCCCTTTAAGTTTATAGCAAGGTCAAAGCTATTTGTTTTTCCATCTTTTTTTGAAGGTTTTCCAAATGCTTTGGCAGAATCCATGGCTTGTGGGACTGCGGTAGTTTCTGCTGACTGTAGGTCTGGACCAAGGGAGATATTAGCACCAAATACGGACTTTGAATACCAAACCAAGGAGCCAGAGTATGCGGAGTATGGCGTTCTTATGCCTGTTTTTGAGGTAAAATATAAGAGGGCTGATGAGCCTTTGGATGAGATAGAAAGGATATGGGTGGAAACTTTGAAAGAGTTGCTAAGGAGGGAGGAGTTAATAGAGTTGTATAGACATAAAGCTTTGCAAAGGGCAAGGGATTTTGATATAGAGAAGATAGTTGAGGAGTGGAAAAATATTTTGGGAAAATAAATACGATATGGATATTTACTTCCTTCTCAACTCTCTTGCGGGTGGTGGTGCAGAAAGGGTAGCGGTAAACCTTTCTAAAATATTGCCAGTAAAAAGGCTCTTGCTATTGGAAAGAGAGATAAAATACGAAATTCCAGAGGAGAAGATAGTTTTTCTTTCAAGCCATACAACCAAAACAAACCCAATACTAAAGACCTTTTACATACCTCTATATGCTAAGAGCTTGTCTCAAAGATTAGAAAAAAATTCCCTTGTAATCTCTTTCTTAGAGAGAGCTAACTATGTAAACATATTAGCAAAGCCATACTCAAAACACAGGGCTTTTATTTCCATCCGTATGTCGCAATTGACAGGAAGAAAAAGACATCATCCATATAACCTTCTATCTAAACTTCTTTATCCCAAAGCAGACATGGTTATATGCATATCAAAAGGCATAGCTGAAGAGCTTAAAACCCATTATAAAGTTCCTGAAGACAAATTAGTAGTCATTTACAATCCCATATTTGTAGATGAACTTAAGGAGCTTTCCAGAGAGCCTTTAGGAGAATATGAAACCATTTTCAACTATCCAGTTTTAATAACTGCTGGAAGACTAACCAAACAAAAAGGTCAGTGGTATCTGTTAAGGATATTCAAGGAACTAAAGAAGGAATTTCCAGAGCTAAAACTCCTCATTCTTGGAGAGGGGGAGCTAAAGGAATATCTAACTGGTCTTTCAAAGGACTTAGGGCTAAAGACCTATGTATGGGACAAAGACCAAGTGTCTGAGAGTTTTGATGTTTATTTCCTTGGTTTCCAGAAAAATCCCTTTAAGTTTATAGCAAGGTCAAAGCTATTTGTTTTTCCATCTTTTTTTGAAGGTTTTCCAAATGCTTTGGCAGAATCCATGGCTTGTGGGACTGCGGTAGTTTCTGCTGACTGTAGGTCTGGACCAAGGGAGATATTAGCACCAAATACGGACTTTGAATACCAAACCAAAGAGCCAGAATATGCGGAGTATGGCGTTCTTATGCCTGTCTTTGAGGTAAAATTTAAGAGGGCTGATGAGCCTTTGGATGAGATAGAAAGGATATGGGTGGAAACTTTGAAAGAGTTGCTAAGGAGGGAGGAGTTAATAGAAATGTATAGACATAAAGCTTTGCAAAGAGCAAGGGATTTTGATATAGAGAAGATAACAGATTTATGGGCACGGATAATACAATTTTGTTGAATAGCAACAATACTTGGAGGTGATAGAATATGAAAATGTTTTGGTTTGGGAGAAATTGGAAAAACTATGTAAAAAGAGTTGTAAATGAAAGAGTAATAGAGGAGGCTAAGAATTCGCTCTTAAAATATGTTCCCAACAACACAAACGCTTTTGAGTTCTATAGGGATAAGGTCTTTATAGATGTAGGATGTGGAAGTGGACTATTTTCGCTTGCTGCCTGCTTATTGGGATGTAAGGAAGTTATAAGTTTTGATATTCAAGAAGAAAGTTTGGAAGCACTGAATATTTTAAGAGAGAAATATTCATATATGATACCTGGCGAGGTAAAGTGGAAAGCTTTTGTAGGCGACATATTAGATGATGATTTAGTTAAGAGTTTATACGAAAAGGGAGATATAGTGTATTCATGGGGTGTTTTACACCACACAGGAGATATGTATAAGGCTATAAGTAATGTAAGTAAACTAGTTAAAAAAGATGGATTTTTGATAATAGCAATATATAATCATAGTAGAAGCTCAGTTTACTGGGGAAAAATTAAAGAATTTTATAACCAACACAGGCTTCTTCAACCTATCCTTGGACTAATATATGGGTCATATGTCTCTTTAGGATATGCTCTAAGAAGAAAAACTTTGAATTTATACAGAGAGAGAGGAATGCATGTGTTTTATGACGCTATTGATTGGATAGGAGGCTATCCTTATGAATACGCTTGTTTTGAAGAAATAAAAAACTTTGTTGAAAATCTTGGATTTTCTTTGATAAAAGCACCAACTCAACTTCCATGTGAGAAAAACTATAAGTTTAATTCCTTTTTTCATAAAATTTTTAGCATTTTAAGAACTGCAAATTCCGGTTGTAATGAATTCGTATTCAAAAAATGTGTAGAATAGCAGGCTTTTGGGATTTTAACTTCAATGACCAATACAACCTTGAGAAGACTGCCATAAGGATGAGAGACTCTCTATCTCATGGTGGTCCAGATGATGCTGGACTATATGTGGACTTGTCTTTGGGGCTTGCTTTAAGCCACAGGAGGCTTTCTATCTTAGACCTTTCTCCTCTTGGGCATCAGCCTATGGAGTTTGAAAACTTGGTTATAACCTACAATGGAGAAGTCTATAACTTTCAGGAAATAAGGAAAGAGCTTGAAAGGGAAGGTTATAGCTTTGTATCTAACTCCGATACAGAGGTTATCCTAAAGGCTTTTCATAGGTGGGGCTTTGATGCGGTTTACAGGTTTAGAGGTATGTTTGCCTTTGCTATCTTTGATAAGGCGAACAAAAGGCTAATTTTGTGTAGAGATAGAATAGGTGTAAAGCCTCTTTATTACTACTACAAAGATGGGCTTTTTATGTTTGCCTCAGAGCTTAAGGCTTTTCACTTTCATCCCAAGTTTCAAAAGGAGCTTGAGCCATCCGCTTTAGCCTTGTTTCTCCAGTATGGATATATAACCTCTCCATACAGCATATTTAAGTATACCTATAAGTTAGAGCCAGGTCATTTTCTTGTTCTAAACTCCAAAGGTGAGGTATCCTTGCAAAAGTATTGGGATATAGAGGAGTATTTTAGGAAAGGGGAATTTTCTGACCTTTCTGAAGAGGAAATAGCCCAGAGGCTTGAGGAGCTTTTGATTGAGAGCTTTAAACTTAGGCTTGTCTCTGATGTGCCAGTGGGGCTTTTCCTAAGTGGTGGCATAGATAGTTCCACTGTTTGTGCCCTTTTGCAAAGGCAAGTGAGCAAGCCCTTAAAGACCTTTACCATAGGTTTTTATGAAAAAGACTATAACGAAGCGGAATATGCCAAAAAGATAGCCCAATATCTTGGCACAGACCACACAGAGCTTTATTGCACGCCAAAGGAGGCTTTTGAGATAATTCCTAAGCTACCTGAAATTTACGATGAACCCTTTGGAGATTCCTCTGCCATACCTACATACCTTGTGTCTCAATTGGCAAGAAGTCAAGTCAAAGTTAGCCTATCTGCGGACGGTGGAGATGAGCAGTTTTGTGGGTATACAAGATACTGGATAGTGGGAGAGAGAATAAAAAGATTGGAAAAACTACCTATGCTGGGTCTTTTTAGTCAAGTTTTGAAACTTATAAATCCAGACTTAGCGGTAAGTCTTTATAAGCTGTTTAGCCCTGTTCTTCCTAAATGGACTAATTTTAGGGACAAGTTTATAAAACTAAGGAATGTATTAAGTGCAAAGTCCTCGCAAGAGCAGTATGATATTGCAAACAAGTATTTTCTCACAGAAGACCTCAAAAGTCTTGGCTTAGAAACCATAATAGAAAGCCAAACCTTTAGGATAAACTCATCCACTATGTTAGAACCTATGAAATACATGATGCTTTATGACCTAAAGACCTACCTACCTGATGATATACTGGTAAAAGTAGACAGAGCTACCATGAGTGTATCCCTTGAGGGAAGAGAGCCTTTTTTAGACCACAAAGTAGTAGAGTTTACTTCCAGAATACCAGTGAGCCTGAAATACAAAGATGGTATGAGTAAATACATATTGAGAAAAATATTATACAAGTATGTGCCAAGGGAACTAATAGACCGTCCTAAAATGGGATTTGGTGTGCCTATATACGAGTGGTTTAAGGGAGAACTCAAGGGTTTATACTTAGAGTATCTATCAAAGGAAAGAATTAAAAAGGAAGGTATATTTAATTCAGAGGAAGTGGACAAACTTCTAAGGTGGTATTTAGAAAACAAGGGTGTTAACCATAATAAGCTATGGTTTTTGTTTATATTTCAGCTTTGGAGGGAGAGATGGCTATAGAGGAGAAACGTTTAATGTATATTTTTCCGATTTTAGTTTTTATGTATGTTATATTAATAGGTCTTTTTGTGCAGACCATATTACTTCCCTATCTCATTCCATCAGCACACTATGGCGAAGGTATTCTAAATGGCACGGACACTATATATTTTCATGAAGAATCAAAAAAGTTAGCCAAAGAGATAAGTTTATACGGTTGGTCAAGGTGGAGTCTAAAGCCAGAAGGTCAGATAATGATAGGCATAACTTCTCTTATTTATGCTTTGACCGGTATCTATAAGCCATATGTTATGCTGTTTTATAACGCACTTCTGCACTCTCTATCCGCTTTATTTCTCATTAAACTTCTTACTAATTACGGAATAAGCATAAAGTATGCTATATTTGGTAGCCTTCCTTTAGTATTTTTTCCATCAAACCTAATGTGGACTTCACAAATTCATAGAGATGGTCTATACGTTCTTGGATTACTTGCTTTTTTCTTATCTATAAGCTATATACACAAGAAAGGTTATAAAACCTTATTTTATTCTCTGTTTTTACAAGCACTCGGTCTTTTTCTTATATACCTTGCAAGGGAGCATATGATATTGCCCTTTAAATATGTATTCTCCTTTCTTTTTGTGGTTTCTTTGTTATTTTTAGCCTTAAAGTTTGTTAGATTGCTTAAGGAAAACCTATTGGTGGAAAAACAAGTCCTAAGTAGATTTACTGTTTTGGCTTTTGCAGTGGTTATAGTCTCCAGCATTTTAGCACCACAAACACAAACACAAACACAAACACAAACACAAACACAAACACAAACACAAACACAAACACAAACACAAACACAAACACAAACACAAATTAAGTGGGAAAAAGAGATTTTTGTTCCAGAGAAGATAGATAAAATACTCTACAATATAGCAGTTTGGAGGTATATGTTCTTAAATGTATATTTCAAAGATGCCAAGGGAAATATAGAACAGGATTTTATTCCGCAAAAGGCTTCTGACTTCCTGCTTTATCTTCCAAGAGGACTTTATGTGGGGCTATTTTATCCTACTCCTGAATTCTGGTTTAAGGAAGGCGGAACAACAGGTGGAACCGTAGCAAGGGCTATTATTCCCTTTGAGACAGTAGTAGTTTGGATAGGTATAATAGGCTTTGTGTTTGCTTTTTATAATCTACCGAACAGATTTAGCATATTCATAATTTTGTTACTATGTCTAATGTTTATATATTTGCATGTTATTACTGAACCTAACTTAGGACCCATAGTAAGAAAAAGGTATGTCTATATTAGCACATTGATTGGTTTTTCTTATTCATACCTAATCTGGAGGCTATCACTTTGGCTAAAAAGAGCATAGTTTTAGCCTCTAATACATCTTTTTCCTTATATAACTTCAGACTTGGTCTCATGAGAAGATTAAAGGAATTGGGATATGACGTAGTTTGCATTGCACCAGTAGATGATTACACAGAATATCTTAAAGAAGAATTTTCCTTTTATCCTCTAAAAAATCTTGACAGAAAAGGTAAAAATCCGATAAAGGACTTCAAACTTTTTCTTGAGTTTCTCAGTTTATACCGTAAGATAAAACCAGACTTAGTTATAAACTATACTATAAAGCCTAATATCTATAGCTCTGTCGCATGCGGAATTTTAAAGATACCATCCATTAGTGTGGTTACTGGGCTTGGTTATGTATTTGTAAGAGGAGGATTGCTTGAAAAACTAGTGAGAATTCTGTATAGAATTTCCTTTGCATGTAACAATTATATACTTGTTTTAAACTCATATGATTTGGATATTATAAAAAGCCTGACAATTCAAACAAAATTAGTATTATTAAACGGTGAAGGTGTAAATACTGACTATTTTTCTCCTGCGATTTGCGAAAAATATGAGAAGAACAAAGGAAAAACCGTATTCCTATTCATAGGACGATTTCTAAAAGACAAAGGAATTATTGAGTTTATTGAAGCTGGAAAACTCTTATGGCAAGAAAGAAAAGACTTTGAAATATGGTTTGTTGGTGGCATAGACGATGGCAATCCTCAGTCCCTGCGTGAGGAAGATATAAACAACATAAAAAAGTATGAATTTGTAAAAGTTTTGCCCTTCTCCAAAGATGTAAGACCTATAATCTGTCAAGCGGACTGTGTCGTTCTTCCTTCTTACAGGGAAGGCATTCCAAGAAGTTTACTTGAAGCCATGAGTATGGCAAAACCTATAATTACTACCACAAGTCCAGGCTGTAAAGATGTTTGTGAGGATGGTGTGAATGGATTTCTTGTGGAACAGAGGAGTATTAGCAGTTTAAAAGTTTCTATGGAGAGATTTTTAAATTTAAGCGAAGAGGATAGGCAGAGAATGGGAGTTTTGGGAAGAGAGTTGGCTGTAAGAAGATTTGATGAAAAGATAATTATTGAAAAGTATCTGAGTTTAATAGGTAGTATCCTTCAACCATAATGGCATCTTTTTACGAAGCAGTCTAAAGTATAAAAACACATAGAAAGAAGCATATAAGACAAAGCATAGGGCAAGCATAGGACTTGAAGAGTGGAAGACAATTGCGGGAATTAGTGCGATTAGGTTAATAATCCACATAACTGTAGAGGTAAGAGGGTTTCTGAATGGATGTTTTTTTGATTTGAAGAACTTTTTTGTGTATATTTTGTAGACAAGCATGTGTAAGTGAAGACCGTCTGGTATCATGGGAGATAGCTTTCTCAAAATGGTTTTTCTATATACAGAAAAAAGCGTCTCCACTACTGGGTAGCTATTAACCATAAGGGCAAACCATGGCGATACTTGTGGATTTCTCTCTACAAGCAAGATAGAAAGAGCACCAACAAGAAAACCAATTATATAGGCACCACCGTCTCCTAAAAAGATAAGACCATAAGGATAGTTAAGCACAAAGAAGCCTATTATGGCAGAAACTATAAGGAGAGAAACATACAGGAGAGTTAGGTCATTGTGTTTGTAAGCTACGTAGGCGATGGCTAAAAGGTTTAGCACTGCGGTCATGCTGGCAAGCCCATTAAAGCCGTCTATTATGTTGTAGGCATTTACAAGACCTGCAAGGGCTATGGCGGTAAAGAGCAAGGAGAAGACCTGCAGGGTAAAAAGGTAGTCCACGTAGGGAATGTCTACCCTTGAGACGGAAAAGCCAGTAAGGAAAACAAAGGAAAGACCAGAGAGGAAAATTATGGCAAGTCTTTTTTTGGGGCTTAGGCTTTTGGTGAGGTCCTCTATTATGCCTGCAAGAAAGGCAGGCAGGGAGCTAAGGAGTATGAGGGCAAAAAGAGGAAAGAGGCTTTTATCTTTGAAAAATAAAGGTGGTAGTGCAAGGCATAGGGATAGGAATATGGCAAGTCCACCAAGTCTTGGTGTGGGTTTTTGATGGAAGGTTTGGGGTCCTATATGCAAGTGGTCGGTTATGAAAGTCCTGACCTTGTTAGAGAGCAAGACTATGCCAAGGCTAATGAAAAGCGAAACTAAGAAGGCAAAAACTAAGATTAATAGCTTTGCCTCCTGCAAAAGAAACCCTCCCTCATACTTTCAACACCACCTTTCCAAAATGCCTTGATTCTTCTAAATACCTGTGAGCCTCCTGAGCCTCTTCCAGTGGAAAGACCTTGTCCACAACCGGCTTTAAAAGACCTCTTTCAAAAAGCTCCGTTATCTTAAAGAGGTCTGCCCTTGGACCCATATAAACGCCAAGTAGCTCTATTTCACGCACAAAGATATATCTTATGTCTATCTGTGCCTGTGAGCCTGTGGTAGTGCCAAAAAAGACCAACTTTCCACCTCTTTTTAGACACTCCACGCTTTTCCAAAAGGTTTGCGTTCCCACATGGTCCATCACTATATCCACACCTTCTTTGAAAAGCTCCCTCACCCTCTGTACCACATCCTCCTTGTAGTGGTCTATTACCACATCTGCGCCCAACTCTTTGCACCTTTTGGCCTTCTCTTCCGAGCCTACTGTAGCTATCACAAAGGCTCCAAAAAGCTTGGCAATCTGGATGCCTGCCACTCCCACACCAGAGGAGCCTCCCCATATGAGCACTCTGTGGTAAGGCTTAATGTTTGCCTTATTGACAAGGGCATTCCAAACGGTTAGAAAGGTCAAAGGATAGGAGCTTGCCTCCTCAAAGCTAAGGTTGGATGGCTTTTTTATCACATTCCTTGCCGGCACCTTCACATACTCCGCATAACCACCCTTTGACCTAAGGCCCAGAATATCGTAGTGTCTGCAGTGGTTGTCATGACCGCTCTGACACTCATAGCACACACCGCAAGAAAGGCCCGGAGCCACCACCACCTCATCCCCTTCCTTTATATCCTTCACCAAGCTTCCCACCCTTTCCACCACACCGCTTATGTCCGCACCCAATATATGAGGAAGCTCGGGCCTTATGGCAAGGGCCCCCATCCTAACCCATAGGTCAAGGTGGTTTAGGGCCACCGCCTTTACCCTTATGAGGACCTCATCTTCCCTTATCTCTGGCCTCGGAAAGTCTTCCACAAACCTTAGCTTTTCCACACCACCAAAGCCTTCAAGCAAAACTGCACGCATGAGGTAGTATTATATTAGAGATGGACATCCTTAGGACCTACCGCCTTGTGCCTTTGGAGGAGAAAGAAGGCTATATAAAGCTTTTGGTTCCAAAGGGCTTTGACCCCCTTGTGCTGGAGGAGGTGCGCTTTTCTTTGGGAAAAGAGATTATCCCCGTTTATGTATCTGAAGAGGAGTTTTCTCAAAGGCTTCAAGAGGTTTTGGCCCAAGAGGAACCCCTTGTAGAGGTGGAAGGTGCGGAGGAATCTGAAGTAAGGGACATACTCTACGAGGAGGAGACAAGCCCAGCGGTAAGCTTTGTAAACCAGACCCTTATAAAGGCCATAAACCTTGGAGCTTCGGATATACATATAGAACCTTATGAGGGCCAATCCTTTGTAAGGTTTAGGCTGGATGGCATACTCCACCACTATACCCAGATTCCCCTCTCCCTTCATGAGCAGGTGGTGTCTCGCATAAAGGTTTTGGCAAACTTAAACGTGGCAGAGAAGAGAATTCCACAGGATGGAAAGATAGCGGTCAAGGTAGGCAAAAGGCACTTGGATATAAGGGTTTCGGTGGTGCCAACCGTCTTTGGTGAGAGGGTGGTGCTAAGGCTTTTGGAAAAGGGTGGGAAGATACTAAGGTTGGAGGACCTTGGCCTCTGGGAGGAGGACCTTTTGAAGCTAAAAAGGCTTTCTCAAAAGCCCTACGGCATTGTGCTTGCCACAGGTCCTACCGGTTCGGGGAAAAGCACCACCCTTTATGCCATCATAATGGAAATAAAAAGCCCAAAGAGGAACATAATCACCATAGAGGACCCACCAGAATACCAAATAGAAGGTGTAAGCCAGATACAGGTGAACCCAAAGGTGGGTCTTACCTTTGCCACAGGCCTCAGGGCCATACTGAGGCAGGACCCAGACGTGATAATGGTGGGGGAGATAAGAGATTCAGAGACGGCCCAGATAGCTGTCCAGTCGGCCCTTACGGGCCACTTGGTCCTTTCCACCCTTCATACCAACGATGCACCCTCCGCCATCACAAGGCTTTTTGACCTTGGCATAGAGCCCTTTTTGATAGCCAGCGCCTTAGAGGGTGTAATAGCCCAAAGGCTGGTAAGGAAGATATGCCCACGCTGTAAGGAAGAATACAGGCCTTCAAAGGAGGAGCTAAAGGAGCTTGGCCTCTCGGGGGACCATACCTTCTACAGGGGAAGGGGCTGTGAGCAGTGTATGGGGACGGGCTACAGGGGAAGGACGGGCATATTTGAGGTGCTGGAGGTGGATGAAGAACTCAAAAAGCTCATAGTAAAAACTCAGTCTGCCACAGACATAAGGAACTTTGCAAGGTCAAGGGGCTTCAAAAGCATGCTGGAGGATGGTATAAGGAAGGTCCTCTCTGGCATAACAACGCCGGAAGAAGTCCTAAGGGCTGTAAAAGCGGAGGAAGGATGATAAGAAAAGTAGTGAGCGCCAAAGAAGGTGAGAAAAGGCTATCTGTGGAGTACAACCCTATTACAAAAAGCTGGCAGGTCTCCAGAAGGTCTGGAAGGGTCCTATGCGTGGTGCCTTCCCACAAGAGCCTCATAAAGGTGGAAGGAAAGAGAAGGATAGAAGACCTTAGGGCCTATGTGAAGGAGAGGTTTCCAGAGAGCAGGTATGATATAAAGCTTTTGGAGGATAGGGCCTACATAGCCTTGTGTAGAGATTGCTTTGAGTGTGAGGATATAGAGCTGGAACCCTTTGCGCTGGCAAGGCTCTTTAGCCTTTATGAAAAGGAGGGCCTTGTCATAGATTTTGGAAAGAAAAAAACGGTCTTTGTGGAGGTGGAAGAGGGGCTTTTGAGGTCCTTTAGGGTGGTTATGAGGGGGGGAGACTACCTCACGCAAAGGGTAATGGAAAAGAGGAACATAGGCTTTGAAGAGGCGGAGAAGCTAAAAAGGTCCGAGGGCTTAAATCTGGAGGAGGTAAGGGAGGGCCTCTTGGAAATTTTGGACCTTTCTGGCTACTCTTTTGAAGAAAAAACTCTTCTCCTTACCGGCGGTGGCTCAAGGCTTAATGGCCTGAGGGAGGTCTTCAAAAGGATTATAGACCTTAGAGTTTGTGAGCCAGAGTATGCGGTGTGCCTTGGCACGTGCCTGAGGGAGGTATTAAAAAACCCTTATCCAGACTTTACAAAGAAGGAGCTTAGCAAGCAGGATATAAGAAGGATAGCTTATACCGGTGCCAGCATGGGGCTTCTTTTCTTTCTTAGCCTCTTTGCCATGGAGAGGCTATACTCGGCAGAAAAACTAAGAGAACTTCAGAGGTCTGAGTTTAAAAAGCTCTTTCCAAAGGAGCCCATAGTGTCCCTTTATGACCAAGTGAGGGCAAAGGTCTCCACAGGAGAAGAATACAGGCTTACAAAGGCATTGCTAAAAGTCCAAGATAGTCTAAGGCCCGGCATGAGGATATACACCTTTGAGTATGCAGAAGGTAGGCTCATCATAAAAGGTGAGGCAGAAAGGAGCCTTCTTGAGGGCATAAGGCCCTATGCTATAAAGGAGACCACAACGGGCAAGGTGGAGTTTGAGATAAGATGGCCATGATGGCAAAGAGAATAAACCTTATAATGCTTTTAATCTCTGTGCTTTTGCTTGCCCTTCTCCTTGATAGGTATTACAGACTGAGGACCTCCTACTACCTTGAGTATTTGAGGCACAAGGAGATTATGCTACTCCTTAAGAACTATCAGGCTCGCCAAAAGGCCACCATAGATGAAAACTTTGTAAGACAAAAGCTATCGGAGGTAGGTGCGGACTTCCTCTCTTTTAAACAAACGGAGGTGGGCTATGAGGTAAAGGCAAGGAACTTAAAAGGGGAAGGAATTCCAAGGCTTGTTTATGCCCTTGAAAGCGCAGGAGTGGAGATAATCAAGTTTAAGGCTGTGGATAACACGGGGCAGGGCATATACGAGTTAGAGATGGTCCTAAGATGACCATAGTATTGGCCCTTTTTTTGTTTCTTAGCGCAAGCCTCGTAGTCATGGACCTATACACTACAGTAAAAAGCACACAGATGAGCCTTCAGCAGGTCTATGCACGTATGCAGGCCCTCTATGTATTCAAGTCTGCCCTTCCCTTAGCCATAGCCATCATAAGGTCCGATGACCCTTCCATAGACCATCTGGGAGAAAGGTGGGCAACGCCTATTAGCTTTAAGACGGAGAGGGGGGAGCTAAGCATAAGCATATACGATGAGGACAGGTTTATAAACCTAAACACGGCAGGCGACCATCCAGAGCTTTTTAAACATCTCTTTTCAACCCTTAGGATAGATGAGGAATATCTAAACAGACTGCTCATATGGATAGGCAAAAAGGATGGCTCCTTTGAAAGCCCCTACCCCATAAAGAGAGCACCCCTTAGCTCAAAGGAGGAGCTTTTGTATGTGGGCTTTAGGCCAGAGGACCTTCAGGGAAAGACCATAGGCAAAGACTTTTACCCAGGCCTTTGGAGCCTTACCACCACCTTCTCCTCTGGAAGAGTTAACATAAACACCGCACCCTTTTATGTATTACTTTCTCTGGACAAGGACATGGACGAAGCCCTTGCCAATAGGATCATGGAAAGAAGGTCTAAAGAACCCTTCAAAAGGCCAGAAGACCTTGTGCTTGTGGAGGGCTTTACCTTTGACATGCTATACAGGATGAGAAACTACATAGACACAAAAAGCAGGTTCTTCCACATAGTCATGGACCTAAAAAGCGGAGGCTACAGCTTTAGCTTCTCCGCCATATACGACAGACAGGAGGGAAAAATTGTTTATAAAAAGGTATACTGAAGCTTTGCTATATGGTCTTCTCCTTTTGAACCTTCTCCTTCACAGGCTTTATGGCCTTCCGAACTTTAGCCCAATAGTGCTTTTGCTTCCCCTTGCCTTTTTGCCCTATGAAAGGCTCGGCATAAAAAGCTGGTGGAACCTAAGCCTTCTTGCCTTGCCTTTCCTTTACATACTTCACAAAGAAAACTTTCTTGCCCTTTCCTTGCAGGCCTTTGCCGAAGAGCTTTTCTTTAGGGCCTACCTTATGCAAAGGCTTTCTAACTTTACCGTCTCTCTCCTTTTTACCCTTCCCCACATCATCCTATATGGCCACCTTTGGTCCTTCCTTACCTTTTTCCCCTCCCTTCTTTATGGCTTTGTCTACCAGAGGACTGGGTCCATTGCCCTTGTGAGCCTTTTGCACCTTGGTAGTAATGTGCTGTGGTTTAAGGTGATAAAATTTTCTCTATGCACCAGCTAATCATAATAGGTGGAGGTCCTGCGGGCATCTCCGCAAGCATATACGCCCAAAGGAAGAGGATGGACTTTTTATTGATAACTAAGGAAATAGGGGGGCAGGTGCTAAAGGCTGGAGAGATAGAGAACTACCTTGGTTATGCCTTGGTGGATGGCATCTCCTTTGTGGAGAGAATGCTGGACCAGATGAGGAGGCTTGGTGTGGAGCCCATTGTGGATGAGGTGGTGGAGGTAAAGAGAGAAGAAGAAAGCTTTAAGGTAAAAACTGCTTCTGGGAAGGAGTTTTATACAAAGACGGTGCTATTTTGCACGGGAGCAGAGCACAGAAGGCTTGGAGTTCCTGGAGAGAAGGAGTATACGGGAAGGGGAGTTTCCTACTGCTATACCTGTGATGCACCCTTTTTTAAGGATGCCAAGGTGGTGGTAGTGGGGGGTGGAAACTCGGGCTTTGAGGCCGCAGACCAGCTTACCAACTACGCAAAGGAAATATACCTTGTGGAGATATCAGACCAGTTTAGGGCGGACGAGGTCCTAAGGGAAAAGGTGCTTTCAAACCCAAAGGTGAAGACTTTATTAAGACATAGGGTCCTTGAGATAAGGGGGGATGGCAAGGGGGTAAGGTCTGTGGTTTTAGAGGACCTAAGGGAGAATAAAATTTTTGAGCTTGAGGCGGAAGGGGTCTTTGTGGAGGTTGGCCTAAAGCCCAACTCTGAGCTTGCCAAAAGCTTGGGAGTTTTGACCACACAAAGGGATGAGATAATCATAGATTGCAACAATAGGACCTCCGAAAGGGGAGTTTATGCGGCGGGCGATTGCACCAACATCTTTGCCAAGCAGATAATAACCGCAGCGGGCGAAGGTGCCAAGGCCCTATTATCCATATACCACGACCTCACCTACGGTGTATCCTCATGGATCTAGCCAAGTTTATAGACCATTCTATACTGAGGCCAAACCACACTTTAAAGGATCTGGAAGACCAGATAAACAGGTGTGCAGAGCTTGGTGTTTATGCCGTATGCGTAAATCCCTTTTGGGTAAGGAGGGCTGTGGAGATAGCCAACGGAAGGCTAATTGTCTGTAGCGTTATATCTTTTCCCTTTGGCCTTGACAGAAAGGAAGAGAAGCTTTGGCAGGCCATAAGGGCCTTGGAAGAGGGGGCAAAAGAATTGGACATAGTCATGAACATATCGGCCTTAAAAAGCGGTTTGTATGGCTATGTGGAGGAGGAGCTAAGGGCCATAGCGAGGAACACGGAAGGCGCCATAAGGAAGGTGATCATTGAAACGGCTTACCTCACAGAAAAGGAAAAAGCCCTTGCGGTAGAAATGGTGGCCAACGCTGGCATAGAGTTTGTAAAGACCTCTACAGGCTATGCTCCCACTGGTGCCACAGAGGAAGATGTGAGGCTTTTGGTAAGCTTTTCAAAGGGAAGGCTAAAGGTGAAGGCCTCAGGCGGCATTAGGACAAGGGAGCAGGCCTTAAGGTTTATAAGCCTTGGTGCAGAAAGGATTGGGACAAGCAGCACCTTTGAAATACTTGGAGGAGAAGGATGATAGAGAGGTATACAAGGAAGGAAATGGGTGAGATATGGTCAGACCTCAACAAGTTTAGGCTGTGGCTAAGGGTGGAGCTGGCCGTATGCAGGGCATGGCAAAGGCTTGGAAAGATACCGGAGGAGGCCCTAAGGGCCATAGAGGAGAGGGTGCATGTGGATGAGAAAGTTTTAAAAAAGATAGAAGAGTATGAAAGAAGGTATAG
>JAXSPP010000003.1:104470-167524 GCA_037927135.1 Candidatus Pampinifervens sinense
GTTGGCCGTATGCAGGGCATGGCAAAGGCTTGGAAAGATACCGGAGGAGGCCCTAAGGGCCATAGAGGAGAGGGTGCATGTGGATGAGAAAGTTTTAAAAAAGATAGAAGAGTATGAAAGAAGGTATAGGCATGATGTTTTGGCCTTTGTATCGGCCATAGGCGAGCAGATACCAGAATACTCCCACTACTTTCATATGGGGCTTACCTCCTCCGATGTGGTGGATACGGCCTTAGCTTTGCAATTAAGAGAGGCCCTAAGGCTCATACTTGAGGACATAGACAAGGTAATGGAAAGGCTAAAGGAGCTTGCCATAGAGCACAAAAGGACACTTATGATGGGGAGGACACACGGCGTCCATGCGGAGCCCATCACCCTTGGCCTGAAGTTCTTAAGCTGGTATGAAGAGCTAAAAAGAAACAGGGAGAGGCTTTTGCAAGCCTTGGAAAACATATCCTATGGAAAGCTTTCCGGTGCCGTAGGCACCTATTCAAACCTTCTGCCAGAGGTAGAAAAACTTGCCCTTGAGGAGCTTGGCCTAAAGGTGGAGCCAGTCTCTACCCAGATTGTGCCAAGGGACAGGCATGCCCAAGTTATGTATGCTTTAGCTTCTACGGCCTGCGCCCTTGAGAGGTTTGCCACCGAGATAAGACATCTTCAAAGGACGGAGGTACTTGAGCTTATGGAACCCTTTAAAGAGGGCCAAAGGGGATCTTCGGCCATGCCCCACAAGAAAAACCCTATACATGCGGAGCGCCTCTGTGGTCTTGCAAGGATAATAAGGGCAAACCTTTTAGTATCCCTTGAAAACATACCACTGTGGCACGAAAGGGACATTTCCCACTCTTCGGCGGAAAGGATCATTTTGCCCGACTCCACCATAGCCCTTGACTACATGCTAAACCTCTTCCTTGAAATGCTACAAGGCCTTGTGGTAAATAAGGAAAGGATGGTAAAAAACATGGAGCTTTCCCATGGCCTTTATGCCTCTTCCAAAATATTGGTGTTGCTTATGGAGAAGGGTGTGGCAAGGGACAGGGCTTATGATATGGTCCAAAGGTGCGCCATGAGAAGCTGGGAGGAGGGCATAACCTTTGAAAGGTCTCTGATGGAAGACGGGGAAGTAAGCCAGTATTTGAGCCAAGAGGAGATAAGACAGGCCATAGATCCTTGGGCCTTCCTGAAGCACATAGACCACATATACGAGCGGTGCCTTCAAGGGTAGAAAGTTTATATTTAAAGATTATGGAGCCAAGGACCATATCAAAGGAAGAGCTAAAGGAACTTTATGAAAAGGACTTCCCCCTTTGGGTGGAGATTAACTTAGAACTCCTCAGAGAAAGAGCTTATGACTTGGTAGATTGGGAGAACCTTCTGGAGGAAATAGAGGATATGGGGCTAAGGCATCTTGAAAGCTGTATAAGCCATCTTGCGGTGATTTTGGAACACCTCTATAAATGGGACCACTTTAGAGGTCTAACAAAAGCTGGAAAAGAAAAGGGAGGACTTAGCTGGATCATTACCATAGAGCTTGCAAGGAAAGAGATAGAATACCTTTTTGAAAAACATCCAAGCTTGCGAGTCAAACTACCCAAGGAATTTAACTCCGCATGGAAAGAAGCCACGCTTAGACTAATGAAATGGCTTGCAAAGGTCGGAGAGGACCCGAAGGACCATCCAATTCCAAAAGAGTGTCCATATACCTATGAAGAAGCCATGACAAGAGACTTGAGGAAGGAGATAAAGAGATGAGGACAATAAGCAAGGAAGAATTAAAAGAACTTTATGAAAAGGACTTTCCCCTTTGGGTGGAGAAAAACTTGGAACTCCTCAGAGAAAAGGCCTATGACTTGGTAGACTGGGAGAATCTCTTGGAGGAAATAGAGGATATGGCAAGGTCTGATCTGAAGGCTTGTATTAGCTATTTGGCGGTAGTTTTGGAACATCTATACAAGTGGGACCACTTTAGAGAACTTACCAAAGCTGGAGAAGAAAAGGGAGGATTGAGCTGGATAAAAAGTGTAGAGCTTAGCAGGGAAGAACTAAAATACCTTCTTGAAGAGTATCCAAGCCTAAAAAACAAACTACCACAAGAACTCAACTCTGCATGGAAAAGGGCAATAACTAACCTAAGAAAGTGGCTCATAGAAATCGGAGAAGACCCAGATCAATATACCATTCCAAAGGAGTGTCCATATACTTATGAAGAAGCCATGACAAGAGACCTAAGAAAGGAGATAAAAAGATGAGGACAATAAGCAAGGAAGAGCTAAAAGAGCTCTATAGCAAGGACTTTCCTCTTTGGGTAGAGATTAACTTAGAACTCCTCAGAGAAAAGGCTTATGACTTGGTAGACTGGGAGAACCTTCTGGAGGAAATAGAGGATATGGGGCTAAGGCATCTTGAAAGCTGTATAAGCCATCTTGCGGTGATTTTGGAACACCTCTATAAATGGGACCACTTTAGAGGTCTAACAAAAGCTGGAAAAGAAAAGGGAGGACTTAGCTGGATAAAGAGTGTGGAGAATGCAAGGGATAGGATAGTGGTCCTCTTTAGGAGATACCCAAGCCTCAAGGCTAAACTACCGATGGAGCTTCAGTCTGCCTGGATTGAGGCAGTAAGTAATTTAAGAATATGGCTTAGAGAATTGGGAGAAGACCCAGACCAATATCATATCCCAGAGGAATGTCCATACACCTATGAGGAGGCTATGACAAGGGACCTAAGAAAGGAGGCAAAAGATGAATAAGGCCTATACCTATCCCGATGAAAGGGGCTATTTTGGAGAGTTTGGCGGAAAGTTTGTTCCAGAAACTCTGATGTATGCCCTTGAGGAACTGGAAGAGGCTTACAAAGAGGCAAAAGAAGACCCCTCTTTTTGGGAGGAGTTCAACTACTACCTCAAAAGCTTTGCAGGAAGGCCCACGCCACTGTATTTTGCAAAGAACTTAACCCAGTATGCTGGTGGAGCAAAGATATACATAAAGAGGGAGGACCTTCTGCATACAGGAGCCCACAAGATAAACAACACCTTGGGACAGGCCCTCCTTGCCAAGAGGATGGGAAAGAGGAGGATAATAGCGGAAACGGGTGCTGGTCAGCATGGTGTGGCAACGGCTACAGCTTGTGCCCTTTTGGGGCTTGAATGTGTCATATACATGGGAGAGGAGGATGCAGAGCGCCAAAAGCTAAACGTTTTTAGGATGAAGCTCCTGGGTGCGGAGGTAAGGGTGGTAAAAAGCGGGTCAAGGACGCTCAAAGATGCCATAAATGAGGCCTTGAGGGACTGGGTGACCAATGTGGAAAACACTCATTACATAATAGGCTCTGTGGTGGGACCACATCCATTCCCTATGATAGTCAGGGATTTTCAAAAGGTTATAGGTGAGGAGACAAAGGCCCAGCTTATGGATCTGGAGGGAAGGCTTCCCGATGCAGTGGTTGCCTGCGTAGGAGGAGGATCAAACGCCATGGGCATATTCTATCCCTTTATAGAACATCCAGAAGTTAGGCTCATAGGCGTGGAGGCTGGAGGCCTTGGCCTTGAGACTGGCAAGCATGCAAGCTCCATAAACGGTGGCTCTCCAGGTGTGCTTCACGGCATGAAGTCCTACTTTTTACAAGACGAAGAGGGACAGATCCTTACAACCCATTCCATTTCCGCAGGGCTTGACTACCCTGGGGTGGGCCCAGAGCATGCCTACCTTTTCAAAAGCAAAAGGGCAGAGTATACCTTTGCCACAGACCAAGAGGCCCTTGAGGGCTTTAAACTCCTTTCAAGGCTTGAGGGCATAATACCAGCCCTTGAGCCAGCCCACGCGGTCTTAAAAGTTGTAGAACTGGCAAAGGAGATAGGGAAGGGTGGTATTGTGGTCTTTAACCTTTCTGGAAGGGGTGATAAAGACATGATCCATGCTATGAAATACCTAGATAATATGCTATAATATTCCTCATGCCAAAGCTCTCACCAAGGGACATAAGGAGGAAGATCCAAGGCATAAAGAATACCCGTAGGATCACCAACGCTATGAAGGTAGTTTCTGCAGCAAAGCTCAGGCGCGCACAAGAGCTCATCTATGCTTCCAGGCCCTATTCAGAAAGGCTCTATGAGGTCCTCAAAAGCCTCTCTTCCCACATAGATCCTCAGAGCCATCCCCTCTTTGAGGTAAGGGAAGAAAGGGTTTGCGACCTTGTGCTAATAACTGCAGACAGAGGCTTGGCTGGAGCTTTTAATTCAAACATTATAAAACGCGCTGAAGAGCTCATAGAGGAAAAAGGAGAAAAGGGTATTAAGGTAAACTTAATCCTTATAGGTAGGAAGGGGGTGCAGTACTTTAGTAAGAGGTCTCACAATATACTTAAGGCCTATGATGAGGTCTTTAGGAAGGAGATAAACTTTGAGGTGGTAAAAGAGGTAGGAAGCCTTTTGAGAGAAAGGTATGCTAAAAAGGAAACGGATGTGGTCTATCTTTTGAACAATGAGATGGTAACAAGGGTGAGCTACAAGCCAGTTTTGAGGACCTTTTTACCCTTTGAAAGGATAGAGGGTGAAGGTGTGGATTATGGTGTCTATGAGTTTGAAGTGGACAAAGAGTTTTTCTTAAACAAGCTTATAGATCTCTACCTTAACTATCAACTGTACAGGGCCTTGCTGGAGTCAAACGCTGCAGAACATTTTGCGCGTATGATAGCTATGGATAATGCCACAAGGAACGCAGATGAACTTATAAAGAGTTGGACGCTTATATTCAACAAAGCAAGGCAGGAGTCTATTACTTACGAGCTTATAGATATAGTTAATGCAGTTGAAGCAATGAAATAAAGGAGGCTGACATGAAAGGAAGGATAGTGCAGGTTATAGGTGCGGTCATTGACGTAGAGTTCGGTGAAAAGAACCTTCCGCCTGTAAAGCATGGTCTCAAGACCAGAAGAAGGTTTATAGATGACAGGGGAAACTGGGCTGAAGAGGATCTATACTTGGAGGTGGCCCAACATATAGGGGAGAGCAGGGTCAGATGTATAGCCATGGGTGCCACCGATGGCCTTGTGAGGGGTCAGGAGGTGGAGTATTTGGGTGGGCCCATAAAGGTGCCAGTAGGAAGGGCCACCTTGGGAAGGATCTTTAACGTGGTAGGACAGCCTATAGATGATGCTGGGCCTGTCAATGCGGAAGAGTATTGGCCTATGTTTAGAGAACCACCACCCTTGGAAGAACAATCCACAAAGGTGGAGATACTGGAAACTGGTATAAAGGTTATAGACCTTCTTGAACCCTATGTGAAGGGTGGAAAGGTAGGGCTCTTTGGTGGTGCAGGAGTTGGAAAGACAGTGCTCATGCAAGAGCTTATCCATAACATAGCCAAGTTCCATAAAGGTTTTTCTGTGGTTATAGGTGTGGGAGAAAGGACAAGGGAAGGAAATGACCTGTGGAGAGAAATGAAAGAATCCGGCGTCTTGCCCTACACGGTCATGGTCTATGGGCAGATGAACGAGCCACCGGGTGTGCGCTTTAGAGTTGCCCACACTGGCATAACCATGGCCGAATACTTCAGAGATGTGGAAGGCCAAGACGTTCTTGTATTTATAGATAACATCTTTAGGTTCGTTCAAGCAGGTTCAGAGGTCTCCACACTCCTCGGAAGACTTCCTTCCGCCGTTGGATACCAGCCCACGCTCAACACGGACGTAGGAGAGGTGCAAGAGAGGATAACATCCACCAAAAAAGGATCTCTCACATCCATACAGGCCGTTTATGTGCCAGCGGACGACATTACAGACCCAGCACCCTATTCAGTTTTTGCCCACCTTGATGCTACCACAGTCCTGTCAAGAAGGCTTGCTGAGCTTGGTATATATCCTGCTGTAGACCCTCTTGAATCCACTTCCAAGTACCTTGCCCCAGAGTACGTGGGAGAAGAGCACTACCAGGTGGCTATGGAGGTAAAGAGGATACTCCAAAGGTACAAAGAGCTTCAAGAGATCATAGCCATCCTCGGTATGGAAGAGCTCTCGGAAGAGGACAAAGCTATAGTCAACAGGGCAAGAAGGATTCAAAGGTTCTTGGCCCAGCCCTTCCACGTGGCAGAGCAGTTTACAGGCATGCCAGGAAAGTATGTAAGGCTTGAGGACAACATAAGGAGCTTCAAAGAAATACTTAGCGGAAAGTATGACCACCTACCGGAGATGGCCTTCTATATGGTGGGAACTATAGAGGATGTGATAGAAAAGGCCAAGGCTCTGGGGGCTAAAGTTTGAGGTCGGACGGCAGAAAGCCCGGCGAGCTAAGGCCTGTAAGGATAATAAGGGATTACTTAAAGTATCCCGAAGGATCTGTCCTTGTAGAGTTTGGAAACACAAAGGTTATATGCACGGTTTCTGTGCAGGAGGGGGTTCCCCCCTTCCTTAAAGGAAAAGGCCAAGGTTGGATAACGGCGGAATACTCCATGCTACCAAGGGCAACCCACACAAGGAACATAAGGGAATCTGTTCAGGGAAGGCTAGGTGGTAGAACTCACGAAATCCAGAGGATGATAGGAAGGGCTATGAGGACGGCCCTTGACCTAACAAAGGTAGGAGAGAGAACCTTTTGGGTGGACTGTGATGTGATACAGGCCGATGGAGGTACAAGGACAGCATCCATAACTGGCGCCTTTGTAGCCCTTGCTGATGCGGTCATAAGGCTCTACGAAGAAGGTGTGCTTACAACCACACCCATAAAGGACTTTGTGGCGGCGGTGAGCGTTGGCATGGTAGAAGGCAATATACTTTTAGACCTAAACTTTGAAGAGGATTCTAAGGCCCAAGTGGATATAAACCTTGTGGCTACAGGTTCTGGCAGAATTTCAGAGATTCAAGCCCTTGGAGAAGAACATTCTTTCACAAGGGAGGAGTTTGATAAGATGCTCACCCTAGGCCTTGAAGCTATAAAGCAGTTGATAGAACTTCAGAAAGCCTTTTTTGAAGTAAACAACGGAATCTTTAGAAGGAAGAATATAAAGGAAGCACGATTGTAACACTTTTATCAAAAAAGTTCACCTTTTTTTTATTTTTTGCAAAACAATATGACTTTAGTTATATTTTTTAGCTTCTTGCCAAAAATATAGGATTTTTATCATACGATTTTGAACTGCAATTGGCCATTTACAACAGGATAAACATATTTTTAAAAGGTTATTTGATTGACTTTAAAACAGAATGACTATAAAATGAATCATAAACTTTTAAAAGGAGGTAAGGCATGCTAACAAAAGAGCAGTTGGAAAATTATTGGCGGGAAAACCGCAACCTTATGTTCATTATCCTTCTTATCTGGGCTTTAGTTTCTTATGGTGCTGCCCTTATAGCAGGCTGGCTCAATAAAATAGTAATCTTTGGCTTTCCATTGGGGTATTACATGGGCGCCCAAGGTTCCCTTATTGTATTTCTTCTTCTCATAATCTTTTATGCCAAAAAGATGGATCAACTTGACAAAAAATACGGAGTAGAGGAGGAGTAATATGGTGGATAGAGAGTTCGTAGAAAGGTTGAGAAAGGTTTATGCTATCTATACTGGTGGTCTACTTCTCTTCCTTATACTTCTCTATATAGGTGAAAAGTTCTTCAATCTCTCTCCTACCTTCATAGGCTATGTATTCCTCTTTGGAACCATAGCCGTTTATGCTGCCATAGGAATAATCTCAAGGACTGGAAAGGTAGCAGAGTATTATGTGGCAGGAAGAAGGGTTCCTGCCGTTTTCAACGGTATGGCCACAGCCGCCGATTGGATGTCTGCAGCATCCTTTATTGGTATGGCTGGTACCCTTGCCCTTCAGGGCTATAACGGCCTTGCCTTCATTATGGGATGGACCGGTGGTTATGTGCTTTTAGGTGTTTTAATAGCTCCTTACCTTAGAAAGTTTGGTGCTTATACCATTCCAGACTTCCTTGATGCCAGATACGGGGGAAAGATACCAAGGCTTGTGGGAATAATAGCTACGCTCATAGTTTCCTTTACATACCTTGTAGCTCAGATAACTGGTGTAGGTATAATAGTCAGCAGGCTCTTAGGTCTTCCTTTTGAAGTAGGAGTCTTTTTAGGCCTTGCTGGCATTTTGGTCTGTTCCTTCCTGGGCGGTATGAAGGCAGTCACATGGACACAAGTAGCCCAGTATATAGTGCTCATAATAGCCTACCTTATACCAGTGACTGCCCTCTCTTACAAATACACAGGAAATCCCATATCCCAAATCTCCTACGGCTTTGCCCTCCAAGGCATAGAACAAAAGTTTGCCCAGCTAAAGGATGACCCAAAGGAGATAGAGGTAAGGGAGATACACAAAAAGAAGGCGGAAGAGCTAAAGGCTAAGATAGAAGCCCTTCCAGCAAGCTGGGAGCAAGGAAAGAAGGAGCTTGAAGAGAAGCTAAAGGCTATACCTGCCGATGATCCCAAGAGGGCAGAGATAGAAAAACAGCTCAAGGAATATCCCAAGTCTCCACAGGAGGCAAAGGAAAAGTGGACAGAGGCTATGAAGAAAGAGCTAGAGGCCTCCAAACCTCCCAAGTCCTATGTGGCACCACCTTCCGATGCCAAAGGTATGGCCAACTTCCTTGCTCTAACCCTTATGCTAATGCTTGGCACCGCAGGACTACCCCACGTTATAATGAGGTTTTACACCACACCCACCGTTAGAGAGGCGAGGACCTCCGCAGGTTGGGCTCTTTTCTTCATATTGCTCCTTTACATAACAGCTCCTGCCTACGCAGCCTTTGGTAGGTATGAGATGCTAAACCTTGTGGGCAAAGCCTTCAGCGAATTGCCAGACTGGGTCCAAAAGTGGGCAAAGGTAAACCTCATAAGCATAAAGGACCTAAACGGCGATGGCATTGTGCAGTTTGCGGAGATCTCCATACACCCCGATATGATAGTGCT
Organism: Candidatus Pampinifervens sinense; assembly: GCA_037927135.1. Taxonomy (GTDB): domain Bacteria; phylum Aquificota; class Aquificia; order Aquificales; family Aquificaceae; genus Pampinifervens; species Pampinifervens sinense. The sequence goes on from JAXSPP010000003.1 coordinate 113,379, forward strand.
TGCAACGCCAGAGATAGCTGGGCTTCCTTATGTGATAGCGGGCTTTGTGGCAGCTGGTGGTTTGGCTGCATCCCTATCTACAGCGGACGGTCTTCTCATAACCATCTCCAACGCCATCTCCCACGACCTATACTACAAGATCATCAACCCCAACCTTTCTCCTTCCACAAGGGTAAAAATTGGAAAGGCTCTGCTTCTTGTGGTGGCTTTGATAGGTGCTTATGTGGCAAGCTTTAGGCTTGCCATAATAGTGGAGCTTGTGGCTTGGGCCTTCTCCTTGGCTGCCGCTTCCTTGTTCCCTGCCTTGGTGCTTGGCATATGGGACAAGAGGATGAACAAACAAGGAGCTGTAGCAGGCATAATAGTAGGACTTGGTGTAACCATGGTTTACCTCTATCTTAGCCGTTTCCAAGGTGTGGAGATCTTTGGCATAAAGCCCATAGCCGCGGGCATATTTGGCATGCCCCTCAACTTCATAGTGGCCCTTATAGTCTCAAGGCTAACACCCCCACCACCTCAGCAAGTTCAGGAGTTTGTGGACCACATACGTTATCCAAAGGGTGCAGTAAAGGCTGGAGCCGAAGAATGATAGAACAGGTGTTAAACTACAGCCTTGCCTTTTATATGTGGCTCGTCCTTGGGCGGGCCGCCCTTTCCTTTTTTACCACAGACAGAAAAAACTTCTTCTATAACATGCTCTATGTGCCAACAGAGCCAGCCTACAGGCTATTTTCCTTTTTGCCTTGCTGTCATACCTTGGCCATAGTGCTAAGCCTTTTGATCCTAAGATACATAGTCATAAAATTACTGTGATGCTTGACGCAGAAAGGTTTTTGTTGGAGATAGAACCCTTTAACTACCTTGACAAAAAAGAGGTTCAAAGTATAGCCCACAACCTTCTGGTGGAGTATTACAAAAAGGGAGATGTGATATTCAAAGAAGGTTCTTCACCCTTAGACTTTCTTTACATTTTAAGAAGCGGTAGCCTTGTGCTTGAAAGGGAGGGAGAGATAATTGAATACATCCACGAAGGAGAGTGCTTTGGATACATATCCCTTATGACCTCAAGCCCACCAAGCTCCACAGCCAAAGCCATAGAGGACAGCGTGGTATTTCTTTTAAACAAAAAAATATTTAATAAGCTAATAAGCACCAACGAAAACTTCAGAGAGTATTTTGCCAGAAAGCTGGCCAAGAGGATGCAAAATGTGGCAAGAAAAGGCTTTTCCTCTGTAGAAAGGCATATGGAGGTTTCCCTTGAGGATATAAACCTCAGGCCTCTTCTGGTAATGGAAGGAAATCAAACGGTAGAAGAGGCCATAAAAGAGATGGTATCAAAGGACAGCACCTATGTGCTAATTAAACTTCCAGAAGGCATGGGCATAATTACAGAGAGGGATGTGCTTAAAAAGGTGCTTGCCAAAGGCCTAAGGCCAGAGGAAGTAAAGCTTAAAGATGTGGCAACCTTTCCGGTGGTGTGGATAGAGAGTAAAAGCACCCTTTACGATGCCATGGTCTTGATGGCAAGGCATGGAATAAGAAAGCTATTGGTTAAGAAAAATGGTGAGCCTGTGGGAGTTTTGGAAGATAGGGACCTTATAGCCCATGAGAGCAAAAACGCAGTCTTGCTTATAAAGGAGATAGACAAGGCAAAGACGGTAGAAGACCTAAGGTATCTCTATAACCTTGTCAAGGAACAAACATTGGACCTTGTCTTTCAAGGCACAGACCCAGAGAGGCTTGGAGAGTACATCTCGGAGATAAACGACCGGTTTATGAAGAGGGCAGTTTATGTTGCCATGAACAGATTGGGAGAGGAGCCCTTGGTGCCATTTAGCATTATGGTGCTTGGAAGCGAAGGAAGAAAGGAACAAAGCCTACGGACAGACCAAGACAATGCCTTAATCTACCAAGACTATCCCCTTTTGGACTTTGACCCCAAAAATTACTTTGAAAGATTTTCAAAGGTCTATATAGATACACTGCTTGAGATAGGCTTTCCACCATGTCCCGGCAATGTGATGATTTCAAACCCCTTCTGGAGAAGGTCTGCAAAGGAATGGCGGTCTGCTGTAAAGGATTGGATTGAGAAGCCAAAGGAAGAGAACATATTAAACGTGGCCATCTTCTTTGACTTTAGAAACGTGTTTGGGGACCAAAGTCTTACAGAGGACCTTTGGAGCTTTATACTTCAAACGCTAAGAGAAAATCCTGGCTTTTTGCCTTTCCTTGCAGTGGATGCGGTGCGCTTCAAGCCCCCCATAGGCTTTTTTGGAGACTTTGTGGTAGAAAAGACGGGAGAACACAAGGGAGAGATAGAGATAAAGAAAGGTGGAATATTTCCCATAACGCAAGGCATAAGGGCCCTTGCCCTTGAGATGGGTATAGAGAAGAGAAATACTTTTGAAAGGATAGAGGAGCTAAAAAGGCTTGGTGTGTTTTCTGAAGAGTATGCAAAGGACCTAAAAGAGGCCTACAGATTCCTTTTGAGCCTAAGGTTTAAATTCCAAGCACAGAAGATAAAGGAAGGGAAGGAGCCAGACAACTACATAAACCCTAACAGGCTATCCAGGGCTGAGAAGAACACCCTAAAGGATGTGTTCAAAATCATAAAAGAGTTTCAAGAGTTTTTGTATGAGAGGTATAACTTGAGGTTCTTTGAATGAAGGCCTTAAAAAGGTGGCTATACAAAAGGTTAAAGCCAGAAGTTTGGCATAAGTTTCATTGGGAGATAGACAGAGAAAAGCCCATTGAAGAGACATGCTTTGTGGTCTTTGACACAGAAACCACAGGCCTTGACCTAAAGAGGGATGAGGCCATAAGCATAGGAGCGGTGAAAATAGAAGGTTTAAAAATAGACCTTTCAAAAAGCTTCTACAGGCTTTTAAAGCCCTCAAGGGCCTTTGCAGACTCCATAAAGGTGCATGGCATAACACCCCAAGATTTAAAAGAAGCAAAAGAAAGAAGGGAAGTGTGCCAAGAGTTTATAGAATACGCAAAAGGTTGCCTTTTGGCGGGCTACTTTGTGCATATAGACATAGCCATGATAAGAAGGCTGGCAGAAGAAGAATGCGATGGCTTTTTTTATCCTTATGCCCTTGACCTTTTGGATATGATAGGTGAAGAAAGGGCTTCTTCTTTGGAAGATCTTGCAAAGAAGTTTAAAATTCCTATTTCTACCTTTCATAATTCCTTGGAAGATGCTTACACAACGGCACTTATTCTACTTAGAGTTTTAAGGTATGAAAACTACAGAAAGGTAAGGGATTTGCCTTTAAAGGTAGTTTGAGTGTATATTAAAAATATGGTATACAAAAACCCGCCCCTTGTGGAGGCTTTGTGCGTAATCCATTTTACAGAACCCTACCCATGGGACCTAACACTCTTTGGCCTATTTCATGAAAGGTTAAAAAAGGACTTTCCATATAAAGAAAGCTATGCTTTGATGGGAGTTGAACAAAAGCCTACGGATAAAGGCTTGGAGCAGTTGCCCCACGCACCTTAGCGATAAGCAGGCTTTCTAATTACTCATGGGAGGATTTTAAGAAGGACATCTTGGAAATTTCTAAAATATACACAGAATTGACTAATTACACCAATATTAAAGCATTGAACTTGGCTTACATAAATCTTATAAAATTTGACAGTGCTAAAACACATCCTTCTAAGTATATTAAACTATACCCGTCCCATATAACCGGAAGGGAGGATTTCTCCTTACTTTTGAGGGCAGAAATTCCTTATGATAAAGGCGGGAAGCTTATATTAACATTAAACAGGCCAATGGAAATGGATAAAAATTTACTTGTTTTTGAATTGGCGTACTCCATGGAACTCCCAGAAGGTATGTCCTTTGAAGATATGGAAGGTATGCTTGACGCCTTTCATTATGAAATAAAAAGGGCCTTTGAGGAAAGCATTACGGATGATGCCCGTGCAGTCTTTGGAGGAGTGGAACATGATAGGTTATGACCAATATACAACCTTAGCATACCCTTATAAATATCCAATTGGGAGCATAACCTTTGCAACAACAGAATACATTATGAGAAAACTTGAACAATTTGAGGAGGAAGGCTTATACACATTTGAGGATAAGGAAGAAATAATAAGGTTTTTAATAAAAAATCCAGATTTAATCCAAGAGTTATACTCTGCACATCAGCATATTTGTAAAGTTTTTGGCGAGTGTAATATACATGTAAAGCTATATAAAGACCCAGAAGAAAACACGGAGGAGATTTTAATAGTCATAAAAAGTAAAAATCCACCAGAAAAGATTCTGGAACTATATGAAAGATTATTTGAAGATTGGTATATAAAGATTATGGACAAGGTATTTCCAAGGCTTGATTACACAGTAGAAACCACATGAGCTTTAATTGGAAAGATTATGTAGATTTAGCAGAAGAACTATTAAAAAGGGAAGATGAGGCAAGCCATAGAAGTGCTGTTAGCAGGGCCTATTATGGTGTTTTCTGTATAGCAAGGAATAGACTATCAATGACTTATGACAAGTCAAGGTCTGTGCATTGGCAAGTTATAAAAAGGCTTGGGGAATCAAACAATCCAAAGCATAAAAAGCTGGCTAAAATATTATCAGACCTTAAGAGAGCCCGTGAACGGGCGGATTATGAGGAAGATTCTTTCAAACGGGAGGATGCAGAAATAATGGTATTGTTAAGTAAGGAGGCCTTAAGCCTGTTGAAAGAGTAAAATATACATAGCCATGTTTATTACCAACGAAAAGCAAAAAAGTTTGGGGGAAAGGCTAAAGGCTGTAATAAAGGATAGTAGGGAGCTAAAGTTTTTGACGGCCTTTTTCTATTTTTCGGCCATTCCAGAGCTTTATTCGGCATTGAAAGAAAGGTATGAGAAGGGGGATATGCAAGAGGGCTTTATAAAGGTTTTAGTGGGGCTAAACGTGGACCTTGCCACCTACAGAATATACGAGCATGCCTTTGTAGAGGACCCAAGGAAAGACTTTTTAAAATCCCTTGAGAGGGCTTTCAATTCTCAGGACTTGGACATAAAAGAGGTCTACGAGCAGGCAGAATTCTTTTTGAGGCTTTTGGAAGAAAAAAAGCTTATTTTAAAAAAGACAAGGGAGCCAAACCATGCCAAGCTTTACCTATTTAAACTCTCATCGGAGGCCATAAGATACCCCTTTTTTATAACTGGAAGTAGCAACCTAACAAGGGCTGGCCTAAACCACCAGCATGAGTTCAACATAGAGATAGGATTGGCGGAGTATGGAACAAAGGCTGAAGAATATTTTGACAAGCTATGGGAGGATGCGGTAGAGATAAGCCCAGAGGATGTTATAAAAACCATAAGAGAAAAAACCTTTATGAAAAAGATAACACCCTTTGAAGCATGGCTTTATCTTCTAAAGCTTTACCTTGAGCTCAACACAAGCTTTGAGAAGGAAGAGTGGGAAAGGGCGGAAGAGATTTTGAGAGGAGCAGAATATAAGCCTTATAAATATCAGGTTGAGGCCATATTGCAAGGTGTTAGGAGCCTAAAGGAGTATAACGGTGTGCTTTTGGCAGATGTGGTAGGACTTGGAAAATCTGTTATAGCCTGCGGTATTGCCAGAATGCTTGGCAAAAGAGGCTTGGTAGTCTGCCCACCCCATCTTGTGGGAGATAAAAGTGCAAACTGGGGATGGAAAAAGTATTTAAATGATTTTAAACTTCACGATTGGGAAGTATGGTCCTTAGGAGAGCTTGAAGATGTATTGGATTTTGTAAAAAGGAACCCTGATATTGAGATTGTTATAGTGGATGAGGCCCATAGGTTTAGGAACGAGAAGACAAAAAGATACCACTACTTGCATGAGATATGCAGGGGGAAGATGGTAATGCTACTTACGGCCACACCCTTTAATAACAGGCCATCGGACATATACGCCCTTTTGAAACTTTTTACCGTGCCCGCCAGGTCAAACTTGGTCCTTGATGAGGACATTGAAAGCCTGTTTAAAGGCTACGAGAATGAGTTTAGAAGGCTTTTGAGGGAAAAAAGAGAAGCTCAAAGCAATAGAAAAAAGGAGATAGAAGAAAGGCTTAGAGAAATAGCAAAGGAGATAAGGAGTATTATTGAACCAATAACCATAAGAAGGAACCGCTTGGACCTAAAGTATTATGGTGAAGAAATACCAATGCCAAAGGTGGAAGACCCAATAGCATGCTACTATGAACTCACCAAAGAGCAATCTGAGTTTTACGATGAGGTCATAAGGTCCTTTGAAGAGGATGGAGAATTTAAGGGAGCCATATACTACCCTGCAAAGTATTTGAAAGACAAGGAAGAAGACGTCTTTATGGAAGAGTCTCAAAAGAACCTTTACAACTTTATGAGGAGGCTTTTGGTAAAGAGGTTTGAAAGTAGCTTTAATGCCTTTTATAAGAGCATAAACAACTTTATAGAATTACACAATAAGGCTTTGGATTTTGTAAAAAGGACAAAAACCTTTATCCTTGACAGAAAATTTATGGAGGACCTTTTGGGAGAAGAGGATGATGAGAAGATAGAAAAGGCCATAAAGGAATACATTGAAAAACTGGAAGAAAATACAAAGGACAAAAAATACCAGAAGGTCTACAAGCTTGAAGACCTAAGAGATGAATTTGTAAAACACATAGAAGGGGATATTGAGCTTTTCAAGAGGATAAAGGAAAGGATGAAAAGCCTGAGGCTTTTGAAAGAGGACCCAAAGGTGGAAAAACTAATACAAGAGGTGAAAAAATACATAGATGCTGGAAGAAAGGTTTTAATCTTTACCGAGTATGTGGATACGGCCAACTATCTTGATAAAAAACTCAAAGAAGTATTCGGTGATAAGGTATTGACGGCCACAGGCCAGTTTAATAAAAGTATGATAGATGAAATAAACAACAACTTTAACGCAGAAAAGGATGATGAAGGGAAATACCATATACTTATAACAACGGATAGACTATCAGAAGGTTTTAACCTACACAGGGCTGGTGTGGTCATAAACTACGATATTCCTTGGAACCCAGTAAGAGTAATACAAAGAGTGGGAAGGATAAACAGGATTGGCAAGAAGGTCTACGATGAGATATACATTCTAAACTTCTTCCCAACGGAGAGGGGAGAGAGCGAAACAAGACAAAGGGAAATAGCCCAAAGCAAAATGTTTATGATACACGATATACTTGGTGAGGATGCGAAGATATTCTCTCCAGAAGAGGAGCCAAGCCCATCAAAACTTTATGAGAGATTAACCAAAAACCCAGAGGAGCTGGAAGAAGAATCCTTTATCACATCACTGCGCAAAGAATGGGAAGCCTATCAAAAGGAGTATGGAGACATCATACAAAGGCTTGAGAATATGCCCACACGCCTAAAGGTGGCCAAGCCCTACCAAAGGGATGAGCTAATAGTGGTAGTAAAAAGTGGCACAGACCTTTTTGTGGTAAAGAAGGACCAAGATGGCATAAGGTCCGTTGGCTTTGAAGATGTGTACGAATCTGTAAAGGCACAGCCAGACACGCCAAGATTGCCCCATAGCCCAAGCTTTTGGGATAGCTACAATAAGCTTTTGGAACATCTTGAAAAGAGGCAAAGAACTAAGTATGCAAACAATTTAAGGAACATAAACTCTGCCTTTAATGTGATAAGAACTGTGGAAAAGAAGTATGGGCAGATGCTAAGCGAGGACGAAAGGGAGTTTTTACAGAATATAAAGAAGGACATAGAAAGCTATAGGACCCTTACGGAAGAGGCCATAAGAAGGATACAAGAGTGGGGAGAATACTTAGATGATTTAGAAAAGCTAAAAGAAAGCATAAAGGAGCTTATGGATGAGCTTGGAAAAGACTTTTTGGAAAAAGCTGTAAAGGGCAAGGAAAAAGAAAAAGTAGTTATAATATCCATAGAAAACAGGGGGCAGGAAGATGGAGAGGCTTATTGAAAACCTGATAAATCAATTTTCCTTGAGTAATCTTAGAAAATTCTTTGAAGAAAAGCTAAGAATAGAGCTAAGGGAAGAGGAAGATGTTTTGCCAAGTGTGGATTATGAAGAATACTTTGGAAAGCTTTATGTTTTAAAGCCTTATGGAGAGGAAAGCATAAAGTTAAAGGATGATACCATAGCCATATATGCCATAGAAAGCAAAAAGGAGCTATCGGAAAGAAGCAGTAAAAGAAGGCAGTTTGAGCTTGCAAAAAGGCTTTTGGACTTTGAAGACGGTGGCTTTTTTGTCTTTTATGATAAAAAGGGCAATTTTAGGTTCTCTTTTGTTCATAAGATTTATAAAGGCAGAAAGACAGAGTTTAGCCACTATAAGAGATATACCTACTTTGTTCAAAAGGGAAAGCCTTACAGGACCTTTAAAGAGGCCTTATTGGAATTACAGCTTGATAGCATAGGGAGTATCACAAAAGCCTTTGCTGTCCAACCCCTTGTAAAGGAATTTTACAAGGAAATTCAAAACTGGTATGCTTGGGCTTTGAAAGACGATAGAGTCTGGTTTCCCGGTGGGACAAAGGAAGAGAACCTTATAAGGCTTATTACAAGGCTTATATTTGTATGGTTTTTAAAGGAGATGAGGCTTGTGCCGGAAGAAATTTTTGATGAGGAGAGGTTAAAGGATATAGTTAAGGACTTTGGAAGTGGAAACTACTACTACAATGTCATACTTCAGAACCTTTTCTTTGCAACCTTGAACAGGGAGGTCAGCAAAAGGGAGTTTGCAAAGGAAGGGGATTTTTTACAAAACAGAACACACTTTGGAGTTAAAAACCTATACAGATATCAAAGCTTTTTAAAGATTCCACCAGAGGACTTTATAAAACTCTTTGAGAAAACACCCTTTATAAACGGTGGGCTTTTTGAGTGTTTGGATGAAGACAGACAATATGTGGATGGCTTTTCAATGGAAGAGAGCAAAAGGGCAAAGATTCCAGATGAGTTTTTCTTTTTGGATGAAAGAACAGAAGACCTGTCTTACTTTTATGGCACGAACGCAAGAAGGGAAAAGGTAAGAGGACTTATAAACATCCTTAAAGACTACAACTTTACGGCAGATGAAAACTCTCCTGTGGATGTGGAAGTATCTTTGGACCCAGAGCTTTTAGGGCATATCTTTGAAAACCTTTTGGCAAGCTACAACGAGGAGATACAAACCACCGCCAGAAAGGCCACAGGTTCTTATTACACGCCAAAGGAGATAGTGGATTTTATGGTGGAGGAAAGCCTGAAGGAATACCTTAGGACAAAAACAGGCATTGAGGAAGGAAGCGTAGAAAAGCTTTTTGGCTTTGAGGAAAATGTGGAGCTAAGCGAGGAAGAGAGGCACAAGATTCTTAAAGCAATAGATGAGATAAAGGTATTGGACCCTGCCGTAGGTTCTGGAGCCTTTCCTATGGGAGTTTTACACAAGCTTGTTTATCTGCTTGAAAGGATAGACCCAAACAATGAGCTTTGGTATGAACTGCAATACCAAAAGGCATTAAAAGAAGCCAAGGATATACTAAGGATAGAAAACAAAGACACAAGAGAAGAGCTTTTAAAGGAGCTTAACGAAAACTTTGATGAGGCAATAACTTACCCAGACTATGCCAGAAAGCTTTATATTTTGCAAAACTCCATATACGGTGTGGATATTCAAAACATAGCCATCCAGATAACCAAGCTAAGGTTTTTCCTATCTTTGATAATAGACCAAAAGCCAGACCCAAGCAAAGAAAACCTTGGCATAAAACCACTTCCACACTTGGAGACAAACTTTATAACTGCAAATACTTTGATAGGCTTGGAAAGCCAAGGACAGGAAAGAGTGCTTGAAAGTCCTAAGATAACTCAGCTAAAGGCAGAGCTAAAGAAGCTTTACAAAAAGCACTTTTCCATAAGGTCAAGGGAGGAGAAGAAAAGGATTCAAGATAGGGCAAAGGCTATAAGAGAAGAGATAAAACAAGAGCTTGAAAGAATAGGCTATTCAAACGATACGGCTCAAAAGATAGCAGAGTTTGATATCTTTGACCAGCTTGCAAGGGCAGATTGGTTTGACCCCGAGTGGATGTTTGGAGTGGTGGATGGGTTTGATATTGTGATTGGAAATCCGCCGTATGTGAGGCAAGAGAAAATTAAGAAAGATAAACCATTACTCCAAAAACAAGGCTACGAGGTTTTCACATCCACCGCAGACCTTTATGTGTATTTTTACGAAAAAGGTTATCAGCTTTTGAAACAAAAGGGCATTTTGGCATACATAACAAGCAATAAATGGATGAGGGCAAAGTATGGAGAAAATCTGAGGAAGTTTTTAAAAGAAAAAACCACCATCATAAAGCTTATAGACTTCGGCGGTTATAGAGTTTTTGAACAAACAGTGGATACTTGCATCCTTCTGTTCAAAAAAGAAAAACCACCAAAGGGACACACCTTTGAGTTTTTAACGGTGCCAAGCGATGTGGAAGACTTAGAAAGCTATTTGAGAAAAAGAAGCAAGTATTTAATAGAACAGGAAACTGAAACGGCACTTAAAAGGGTGGAGTCTTGGAGTGAGGTTAAAACTTGGCAAGGTTTTAGGGACTGGCAGACCGCTTATGTTGGAAACTGGCAAACTATGTTGCAAGAAAAACTCTCCAACAACGGCTGGACACTCGGAGATGACAAAGTTTTGAGCTTAAAAGAAAAGATTGAAAAAGTAGGAAAACCCTTAAAAGAGTGGGATGTAAAGATTTACAGAGGAGTTTTAACGGGCTACAACGACGCTTTTATCATAGACACGCAAACACGAAACAGGATTTTGGCAAATTGCAAGGATGAAGAGGAAAGAAAGAGAACAGAGGAAATAATTAAGCCAGTTTTGAGAGGCAGGGATATTAAGAAGTATAGGTATAAGTGGGCGGGATTGTGGGTAATTTTGGCTACAAAGCATACAATAACTTCTTGCGTCTTAGATTACTTAAAAAAACATAAAGAAGCTTTAGAGAAGAGGGCTGGTAATCAAGAATGGTATGAACTACAAGCACCACCAAGCAAAGAAAAAATAAGTTTGCTTTTATTGGATAAAATAGGTTATTCTGATATAGGTTTTAGATTTGCTTTTATACAGAATGGAATTGTTGGGCTTAATACAACCTATTTTATAATACCTTACAAAAATAGAGAAAATAGAAGAAGAATTTTGCTATATTTACTTGGAATTTTAAACTCCAAGCTAATTATGTTCTATTATCGCAATACTGCCCAAGTTTTATCAAAGGAAGCTACAAGAGGTTTTTCAATATATGTAGAACAACTCCCCATCCCTCCCATCACTCCCCAAACCCAACCCCTCGCAGACCAAATAGTCCAAAAAGTCCAAGAAATCCTCACGCTTACCCAATCCCCCGATTTTGAGACCAGCCAAGAAAAACAGCAAAAAGTCAAAGAACTTGAAAGAGAAATAGACCAGCTGGTTTACAAGCTTTATGGATTGACGGAAGAGGAGATAAGGATAGTGGAGGGAGAGTTATAATAAAAAGCATGAAGGAGGGAAAGTGAAATGACAAACATAATCTCAGAAGCTTTTGAGAAGTTTATTGAGGAATGTCTTAAAAATTATGAGATTAGTCCAAACTTTGAGAAGTTGGTTCTAATAGCAGACAGCCAAACCAATGGTAGATTTACACCGTTGATAAAAATTATAAAGCACTGGAATGGAAGGATTGGAGATATTATGGACCCTTTATTTTTAGAAGCTGTAGCTTTATGCATATTTTATAAATCTCCATTGAAGAGTAAAAAGCCATCACAATATCCTAAGTTTAAACGCTTTGATGATTTTCCAAAGGCTTTGAAAATGTTTTTCTCCAGTCAGATATTAATAGAAGCTTTACGAAACGGCTTAGAGATATTACCCTTAGAGATGTTACCTTTATATATCCGAGGCAATAAACTACCAGAGGCCAAGCCTACCAAGTTAAAGGAATTTCTTTATGATGTAAAGAATTTTATAGAAGATTTTAGAAAAGTAGAGGACAGCATAAGATATAGAAGAGTGGTGGATGAAGTATTTCCAGAGCATCTTGGTTTAACCCCTGAAGAGGTAAAAAAGAAAAAGAGAAGGATTGTAGAATATATCTTTGAAATAGCGGGCAAGGGCTATATACCAGATGTAATAATAGACCAAATGGTAGCCGGATTTAACATAGATTTACTTCTTACCTTTAATGATATAGGAGCCATTAAAAACACAGCATCAAAAATAACAGAGGCAATTGAGCTATCTAATACATCACCAGAAAGAGCAATGGAAATTTGGAGAAACATATTAGGCAACTGTTTTCCATCTGTATAAAACATGACCTAAATCATAAACACAACTCATTGAGTTCCTTGAAATATTTTAATGGGACAATTTTAAGCTATAACAATATGATATGCACCATATTATGAAAAGGAATGATAAACTCACATGCTAAAATATTAGTGCAATGATTACAGAACTAACAATTTCTAACTTTAGGTCCATAAAGAAGCAAAAAATAAAACTTGGTGCTTTAAATGTGCTTTATGGACCAACGGCAAGCGGAAAATCCAGCCTACTATATGCTCTTATGGTATTTAACAAAATAATAACCAATCCAAACCAACCCATAGATAACTTCTTTGACCTTGGATTTATAGACCTTGGAGGCCTAAAAGAGTGCCTTTATGGAAAGGATGAAGAATTGGCCATGGAAATATCTTACTCAACAAACTCTGGAGAGTTTGGTATATCCCTAAAAAAGGACAAAGCAAACACCTATCTTAAATACAAAAACATTAAGCTAACTGCGGAGTTTAGCATACCTTATAAACAGACAAAGATATTTGAGACAAAAATAGACCTTAAAACTCTAAAAGGTAAAGCCTATTGGAATGGTTTTTATGTGCTTGGCTTGTCTGGAAGCGTGGAGGAAGAAGGACAAACTGGAAATTTAATCTCTAAGCTTAATGAAATAGCCAACACTATTAAACAGGTTGATATAGCACCGCATAACCGTGGATTTTTTGAAGCTTTTTATTCACACTACCTAAGGTATGAAGTTCCACACGTCCTTATATCCGATGAAGAGGTAGCATCAGCCATAATAAACCAAGAAGACCTTGTACCAAAAATAAGCAAAGCTTTGGAAGAGATTGCAAACAAAAGCTTTAGGATACATCCTATCCAAGGCATACCATTATCAAGATTTCTTATACAGGAAAAAGGTTCAAATCAAGAGATTTTAATTACCAACGAAGGCTTTGGAATTAATCAGGTAGTTTATATGTTTGCAAAGCTTTATCTAAAAGACAAAAAGATAATACTCATAGAGGAACCAGAAATACACCTACATCCATCCATTATTAGAAAGCTTGCAAAAATTATGTGTAAAATTGTGGAGGAAGAGAACAAACAGATTATATTGACTACACATAGTGAAGTTTTTGTATCTTCCTTATTGTCTGCTATTAGAAGGAAGGATATATCACACAAAAAGGTAAAATTCTATTTGGTAGAAAAGGAAAAAGGAGAGACCATATTTAAGGAGCAGGAATGTGATGAGAAAGGGAGGATAAAAGGCGGGCTTTCTTCTTTTATGGAAGGAGAATTAGAAGACCTAAAAGCATTTTTTGAAATTTAAAAATGATTTTGGTAATAGATGAATGGATATGGCATGTACTCATAGGGGAACATGGAAGAGAAGAACAGGAAAAGGCAATAAGGTTTTTAATAAAAATGATAGAAAAATGTGATAAACTGGCTGTAGCCCATAAATCAAAGTTTGAAGAGAAGTTGCGGAAATTTTTAAAACAAAGTGATACTGAGAATAGGAGGGTAGCAAGAATACTTACTAACAATATATTTTATAACAGTGATAAATACCTTGAAGTTCAATTAAGGGAAAAGGATATAAATATTGAATGCGTTAATATTGACGATAAATATTTAGTAAACCTGTGCTATCAATTGATGGAAGATTACGGCGAGAAAGAAGTTGTGTTTATAACCACGGATAGGAAACTAATAGAATGCCTTAAAAAAGAAAGTAGCAAAATAAATTGTTATACGAAGGAAGATTTTCTGGAGAACTATCTTGATTAGATTTTATTATCTCTCCAAACGGCTATAATATAAACCATGGGGGGTTTTGATATATAATATAAACCATGGGGGGTTTTGATAGTGTCCTTGGGTTTGTCTTTGAGGGGGCCTTTAAGCTGGGGTTTTTAAAAGATAGGATTCCTGACTATAAGGATTTTACTGAGGGTGTTTTTGCCAAGCTAAAGGGTGAAGCAGAAAGGGCAGAAGATGAAGAGCTTGTAAGAATAATAGAGGATATAGAGAGAGCCTTTGACAAGTATGATGTTTTTAATCCACCTGAGAATATGAGGGAGCTAAGCAGGCTTTATGTGAGTTATACAGAAGATGGGGAAGGGCAGGGTATAAGAAGGGAGTGGAAGGAGATATATACTAAGCTTGTCTTTGCCATAGGCTATGCAGGTGGGTATTTTTACAACAAGAGCCTTAAGGATGTGGAGCTTAAAAGGTATGAGATGGGGGAAGAGTCGGATGAGATCATATGGCAGAATGCGGACCTGGTCTTTGTGGAAGGTAAAACGCTTCATATAGTAGACTTTAAGCTTGGTGGAACGAGAAAGGTTTTAAGAGATATTTTAACTGGTTCAAGAAATAGGATACCTATACAAACCTACGGTATACCAGTAAATCTGTCTTTGGGTGAGCTGGAGTTTTATAACTTTTTAGAGAAGTTTATGCAAGTGAAGGAAAAGTTGAGGGAGTCGGAGGATGTTTTTGTGGAAAATAAGGGGCTTTTGCAGGTGCTTTCTTATGCGGTAGATTTTCTCTGTTCTGAAGAGGATCCTATAGATGAGGTTAGCTTGGAGCTTTTGTATCCAGTGCAGGAGCCTTTGAGCCTTAGGTTTTTTGTAAAAAACAGAGAGGGGCTTGTAAAGTTTGCAGAGGAGTTAAAGGAGCTGTATAAGGATATAAAGGGTAAGGAAAAGCTTTATAGGGAAGTGGATGTAGAGCCAGAAAAGGAGGGGGCAAGGAAAAAGAGAGTAAGAGAAGAGGTAAGTAAAAGAATTGGAGAGCTGGAAGAGGAGATAAAGAGAAGGGAAAAAGAAAAGCTTGTGCTTAAGACTGGAGATATAAATGCTGTTAGGGATGATGTTAAAAGAAGACTGGAAGATTTTATGAAAAGGCCTGAGCCTTGTAAGGCTATTGCACTTCTTCACTCCGCCGGTAGTGGAAAGACTTCAAGGACGAGGGAGCTTATACTTGGTATGGAAGGGAAGCATGTGGTCCTTTATATGGCTACGCGCCTAATCCTTTTAAACAGAGAGATTGATAAACTTAGAGAGGTAAAAAAAGAGTCCTCTAAAAGTATAGAACTGGTTTATGAAAGGGGCAAGTATAAAGGTAATGTAGCCATAGATAGGGGTACTCATTTTAAGTCTGTGGGAGGGAAAAGAGAGGGTAAGCTACAGGCTACGGTGAAGAAGATATATGAATTGGTGCAGGATAAAAGGCCAGATTTGGTGTGGGCCTTTGCCACCATTCAAAGCTTGGTAGAGACCGCCCGCGGTGGTAAAACTTCAGAACACTTAGATACACTTTTGGGACCATACTTTAAAGATTATCACATACACATAATCCTTGATGAATTCCTCGGTTATAAAAACGGCTTTTTTGCCATAATGGAGATGCTTAGGTTTTTAGAAAAAGTAAGAAGTAAAGGAAGGAAGGCAAGCCTTTATATCTTTGACGCCAACGGCTATTCTCCAAACCTTTTGTTAAAGCTTATGGAAGAGTATAAAGAGTTTGAAGTGGTGCCAGATTCCTTAGTTTTAAGCCAATATGAGGATGAGGTAAAGACCTATTATAAAGACATTCCTTTTGAGGTATATGCCAAGCATGGCTTTCCAGCCAATGGACTTGTGGTAAGTAAGAAGTTTATTAGAGTGGAAAAGAAAGAAGAAATTCCAAAGCATTTGGCAAGTTATATAAAAGAAACCTTAAATAACAAGGAAAGCACGGGCTTTGCCTTTATTCAAGATAAGGAGATTATTAACGACCTTGTCAGAGAATTGGAAGTTTTTGGGCTTTCTTCCATAAGGGTGCATGCCAGTTCTAAAAAGAGCCAAGAGCAGATAAATAATGGCTGGGAAGATGTGATTTTAGGCACTTCATCTGTTTCAAGGGGTCTTGACTTTAGCAGGCCACACAAGCCGGTGGATTATATATACATAGTGGTCCAATCATGGGGCATAGAAAACAACTTGGTGGAGACCATACAAGCCTTGTCGCGTTCAAGGGGGGATGAAATAACAGAGAACAGGCCAAAGCATCTTCATCTGATTTATATAATAGACCAAAATATAGACAACGCCGTAGATAACATAGCCAGTTATATGGATCATCCTGACAAGGACCTTGTAAGGCTTATATACACAAAGGAACAGCTGGAAGGCTTTTTGGACCTTGATGTAGCTATCACAAAAATTGTAGAACAGTTCCTTTCAAAGCCAGAAGATAAGGTGCTTGTGCCAGTGCCTACACAACACAAGAGCAGGTATATAGACAACGTAATATCCAGGTATGAAAACGCAGTAGCCTTTGTGGATGATATATATGATATAGAAAAGCAAGAGGATATACGCGATTTTAAGGAGCTTTTGAAAAATATAGCGTACACCTATACATCCATCAAAAGGACTTTTCAGAAGTTTAGCTACTACCATCCTTACATACTCCTTGAGGATTATGAAATCTTTTTCCGCATAGACAATGAAAAAAGATGGAAGCTTAAAAAACTCTTTGAGAGTGTAAAACCTATCTTGAAAGAACACAATAATGAAAGAACGCAGGAGCTGGAGGAATTTTTGGAAGAAGTTTTGCCTACAGAGGAAAACAAAGCGCCGTTGATTATACCTGTTTATTCTATGGTTTTTGTAAATAACTGGCTAAGGGAAAATGAAAAGCTTGAGCTTAAGATAAGTAAGAGAGCTGGTAGGGGTAATGCGGAGGTCTTGGGTGGCGATTTGGAGCCAAGGACTCTTTGCTATTTGGGTAGTCATATAGAGTATGCCTGCATACCTTTGGGAGAAAACTATCCTTATAAAGAGGTTTTAAGTGGCAGGTTTGCCAAGTTTCCTGTAAAATTTATCAAAAGCCTTTTGGAGGGGTAAAAAATGTTTGAAAGCAGGTTTAGGATGGAAGATGAGAGGATGGATGCCTTTGCAAAGGGGGAGCATTATGGTAATAACTTTATGTATGCAGGCCTTTTCTATAGCTACTACCAGAGGTATATGGACAGTATAGCCAACTTCTTTCACAAGCTTGTAAGAAAGGAAGATGTGAAGGTCGCCTTTGAGAAGTTTTTATACGAAGATAAGCCTGTGGAGGGTCCAGCTAAATACTCTATTGGTAAGCTGCAGGGGTGGTTAAAGCCTTGGGGCATATTTAAAAACACACAGACTGCCAGTTTTCCAAGGTCTGCACCAAACAGTAAGTTCAACGTGCTTGAACTAAAGGTTTCTCCATCTTCTGAAATGGGTGAGAAGGCTGGGCTTGTATTTTTGAAAATAAGGGGTTATAAGGATATGGAGTTTGGAAAGGAAGTAGAGTGGAGGGCAAAGAAGGACCTTATGGATGAGTGGATAAGGCTGAGTGAAAGCGAGGCGGTAAGGGAATACCTTAAGGAGGTAAGGGAAGTTTACAATCTTTTAGAGGATGCCCTACCGAGAGATTATTATAGACCTCCTACTTCAAGGATAGCCTACTATCTTTTTCCTATAGAGCTAAGGTCTTTTGGCGGGTCTGTGATTGTTTCAAAGGCAAGCCTATACAAAAGAAGGGAAGAGACAAGGAAAGAGCTTTGGAAGGAAATATTGAAGGAGTTTGAATCTACAGAGGACAACAAAAGAGCTAAGAAGGATCTGGAGTTTGCTTTGGAAGAGAAAGGGAAAAAGCTTGATTATCTTGAAAAGCTTTTGGAGAAGGCTTTAGACCAAGATCATTTGAATACTTTGAGAAGGGACTGGAAGGAGTTTTTAAGAAAGTGTTTAAAGGGTGAAAGTGATAAGCTTTCTGCGGTCTTTGTGGGAAAGGTGCCAGAAAAGAATCCACCTTGGGTATCCTTTGGCACTTACCATATTCCGAGCGTGGAGCTTGAGCTTTATGTCTTTGCGGAAGAGGGCTTTGAGCTGGAAGTAAATGGAAAGACTTATAAGGCGGAGGATATAGTAAGGATTTTAAATAGGGAGTTTTTAAACTTTAGATTTTTGGGAAATGCCAAGATAAAGTTGGTAGGGTCTGTAAAGCTCCTGGATGAGCTCTTTGGCAAGAATGGTGCCCTTGAAATTATCAAAGGATACAATTTGGAAGAGAGAACGCTAAAAAACAAAGATTCTGTGGACCTTGTATATTCCCTTGCCTATTTTTCTGCGAGGCTTTCAAACCTTATAGCCCAGATAAAGGATGGAAAGCTTAAAAACAAGTTTGTGGGAATTTTAATACTTTTGAACACAGAGTTTGAGGAGGGTGATAGGTATGCCCTTTGGGATGTGGTTAGCTTCATTTATGATTACTTTGGCGTGCCTGTTCAAACTATTACCAAAAGGTCCTTGCGGTCTATATTTGATAAAGATAAAAAGTCTGGTACAATAAAAAACCTTGCCATAAGCCTTTATAAAGATTCAAAAGTTTTAGAGGTTGAATTTGACGGCTTTGACCTTCCAAAGGAAGCTGTGGTCTATGCGGTGGTAGAAAAGCCATCACCTAGGTTTTTCTACAGACGTGGAGAGATAGATGGTGGGTCAAGACACTATCTTTATGAAGTCTATAAGATAAGCATAAAGGAAAAAAGGGCCAAGATAGAGCTGGAGAAAAAATATTTTGAACTGCATGGTATGAGGGAGCTTGGAATAGAAAGTTTTATTGAAGAAAAGAAGAATTATCAAAATACCAAGTTCTGTTTTATAACCACCTTAAGAGATTCTAAGCTTGGAGAACTTTATACCAAGCTTTCCACTCCAGAAGAGGAACACAAATTTTTACTCATCAGGTATGACGAGCTTAAAACGGCATACTTTTCCGATAAGTCAAGGCAAGATTGCTACATAGTCTATACACAGGAGATGAGAAAGCTTTTTGAAAGGCTTGGCATACCAATAGAAAAGGATGTGGCGGCCATAGCCCTAAAGCCAGCCCATCCACCTTCCATGGAAGAGGATATGTACCATCCTTCTTTACAGCTTTTCTTTACAGAAAGGGTAGGCTGGGAAAGGGATGATGTCTATTCTGAAAGGAAAAACCTCTTCATCTTTACAGTCCTTGCCCTCTCTATGTATGAAAGCGAGTCCTATATGACACCTTTTAGCAAGCTTAGCCTTTGGACTAAGGAAAGAAACTATTATCTTACTATAAGAAGGAATTACAAAGAGTATACGTTTCCGTTAAAATCTGTACTTTATGAGATGCTTATGTTTGTTCAGGAAAGGCCTGGTGGTAAAGAATCTTAGCTATAAAACTTGCGGGGGCGGGATTTGAACCCGCGACCTTCGGGTTATGAGCCCGACGAGCTACCAGGCTGCTCCACCCCGCGTAGCCAAAGTATTATTATACTGCTAAATTTCTATCAAGTCAAGAGGGACCTTTGAAAGAGGCTCTCCCACGCCTCTTATTACAGCTACTATATTCTCAAGCCTTACACCAAACTTACCACCAAGGTATATGCCAGGCTCTATAGTAAAGACCATACCCTCCTCTATTACCACATCCTTGTCCATCCCCTTGTAATACACCCTTGGAAACTCGTGTATCTCTATGCCCACACCATGGCCAGTGGAGTGTATAAAGAACTTTCCATAGCCTTTCTTTTTTATGTAGTCCCTTGCAGTCTTGTCTATCTCTGAAATCTTTCTTCCCACCTTTACCTTCTCAAGGGCAAAAAGATGGGCATCCTTTACTATGTTGTATATTTTTTTGAACTCTGAGCTTGCCCTTCCTAAATGCAAGGTGCGCGTAAAGTCTGTGCAATAACCTTTCCAAAGGAGGCCCATGTCTATCAAGAGGGGCTGGCCATGCCTTATGGGCCTTGTGGATGTCTCCCAGTGGGGTATGGCGCTACCTTTACCGCTGGCCACTATGGCTGGAAAGCTCTCACCCATGGCGCCAGCCTTGAAAAACTCCGAAACAATAAGGGACCTTAATTCAAGCTCTGTCATGCCTTCCCTTATCCTGTTTAGTATGCTCATGTAGACCCTGTCGCTTATCCTTACTCCCTCTTGCATTAGGCTTATCTCTGTGCTGTCCTTTATGGCCCTCATATGCTTCAAAAAGCCAGCCTTGCCAATCCATCTGAGGCCGCCTTTTAGCCTCCTTCTGAACTCACAGCTTACCCTGTCCTCCTCATAGCCAACCTTGAAGGCACCTACCTTTTTAAGAAGCTTTTCAATAGCCTTTATCACATTGCCTTCCAAAAGGATCACATCCCAATCCTTTAGCTCCTCCTTTGCCTTCTGATAGTACCTTCCGTCCGTCAAAAGATGGTAGGAGTGCCTGCTTACTACCACATAGGCATGGCTAGACCTAAAGCCAGAAAGGTAAAAGACGTTAGGCTGTGAAGAAAAGAGGAAGGCATCAAGATCATTTTTCTCCAAAAGCTCTTGAACTTTCGCTATCCTTTCTCTCATCTCTCAAGCATCCTTCTGTATTTGTTTACCGTCCTTCTTGCTATTTTAATACCTTTTTCTTGCAATATCCTAGAGAGCTCTGCGTCCGACTTGCCCCTTCCTTCACCCTCCAGAAGTTCTTTTAAGGCCCTTAGAATCTCTTCCCTGCTTAGTCCTTCCTTCCCCTCCCTTACAAAGAAGAACCTAAGAGGGTATATGCCCATGGGTGTCCTCGCGTACTTCCTTCTTACTATCCTGCTGACGGTAGAAAGGCTCACGCCCGCCCTTTCTGCCACCTGACTGAGGGACAGGCTTTTTAACGGCTCTCCCTTTAGCAAAAAGCCCTCCTGCCTTTCCAGTATTAGGTCGCATGCCACCCTCAAAACCCTCCTTCTTAGCTCAAGTATAAAGGCAAGGGGCTTTGAACCTTCTACCTCCAGAAAGTCATCCATTATGAAAACATACCACTGCTTTCCATCGTGCTCAAAGACCACATCCACACTACCGCTCTGATAGACAGTATCTTCTCCCTCAAAGGGGCTAAGCTTTAGCCTAGATAGCACCTCCCTTGCCCTAAGGCTCTTGCCCTTTCCCTTTAACGCTTCTAAGACTTCCTTGTGCAGGTCCTTCTCCTTAGGGTATAGCTCTTCCAGCTGAAGAAGTATAAACTCCTCAAGGCTTTTGCAGGCAACGCCCAGAGGCTCAATCTCCCTCTTTATAAAGTCCCTTATGTCCTCCACATACTCTTGGCTCACCCCATAGTGCTTGGCTATCTCTCTTACATCTCCTACAAAAAAGCCCCTGTGGTCAAGGTTGGCAACTATCTCAAAGGCTATATCCAAATCTAGGCCATCAAACTCATACCTTATTTGCTCCTCCACCTTCCTTATCTCGCTCTCCTTGTAGCTTATCTGAGGCTCTTTGTAATCTTGATAAAACCACCTTGGCCTTGTGCGCAGTGTTAGCTTTACATG
The DNA here is from genome assembly GCA_037927135.1 of Candidatus Pampinifervens sinense. Lineage (GTDB taxonomy): Bacteria > Aquificota > Aquificia > Aquificales > Aquificaceae > Pampinifervens > Pampinifervens sinense. The sequence goes on from JAXSPP010000003.1 coordinate 135,036, forward strand.
TGGCTTTTTCTCTATCTCTTGAAGAAGCTCTTCCGAAGTTTTTGTAAGCAGTTCAAGGCCACCTTCAAGCCTCAAAAGTAGCTTTGGCTTTACTTGAGGTTCTAGCTTTATCCTCTTCAAACCTTTTCCTCCTCCTTCTGGGTTATAAAGAGGCTAACTATCCTGTTTCCTTCCATCTTATCCACCACAAACTTAAAACCATCGTAGACAAACTCATCTCCTTCTTCGGGCACCTTTGAAAGCATGGCCATCACAAAGCCTCCAATGGTGTCATACTCGTAGTCTTCAGGAAGGCTAAAGCCTATCTCCTTTGCCACCCTCTCCACATCCACCCAACCGCTCACCAAGTATGTGTTCTTTGAAAGCTTTATTATGTCCTCCTCCCAGCTCTCCTGCACATCGCCAAAGATATACTTCATTATGTCATAAACGCTCACAAGGCCAGAGATCTCCCCATGTTCTCCCACCACCAAGGCTATCTGTGTGCCCTTGCTCCTCATCTCCTTTATAAGGTCTATTATGCTAAGTATTTCTGGCACAAAAAGGGCTTCCCTTTTTAGTTCTCCTAATTTTCTTTTTAAGTTTTCGGAAAGTGGCACAATGTCCTTTACATAGAGTATGCCCGTTATGTGGTCTGGGCTTTTTGAGTAGAGTGGTATTTTACTGTGTTTTTTCCTTATTATCTCCTCCAGGGCCTCCTCAAGGGTTAGCTCCTCCCACAACATAAAGATGTCTGGTTTTGGGGTCATTATCTCCTTTACTGTAATATCCCTTAGGCTTATGGCCCTTTCTACCGGTTCAATCTCCTTTTTGTCAAAGTAGCCCATGGATAGGCCTACCTCTATAAGCTCCAAAAAGGCCTCCCTTGGCTCCTTCTCCTTTTCCTCCACCTTTATCATCTCTATGAGCCTATTTACCGGCATGGAAAGGACTCTTCTTATGGGATACATAAGCTTGTGTATTAGGACAAAGGGTATGTAAAAGATGGGCGCAAGCCTTGTGGTAAAGGGTAGAACCATGTTTTTGGGTAGGACCTCACCAAAGAGGAAGATGAGGGTGCTTGAAAATAGGACTGCAATGCCCGCCCCCTTAGAGCCAAAAAGGTCTACAAAAAGCTTGGTGCCATAGGAAGATATAAGTATATTTACAAGCTCGTTGCCTATGAGTATGGTCAAAAGCACTTCCCTTGGCTTTGAAAGGAGGCGAAGTAAGGCAGAGTATATGCGTCTTCTTCTTTTTAGTTTGAGTAAGTAGGGGTTTGCTCCAAAGAAGACCACTTCGGAAGAGCTAAAGAAGCCAGAGAGGAAAAGTAGAAAGGTGAATATTAGCACTTCAGTATAGATTGCATGAGAGGATGCGTCCATCCACCATTACCTCCTTAACTCCTTCTTTACACTCCTTTAACCTATACTTGCACTGGGACAAAAAGGGGCATACACCTTCCCATTCCTCTTGGGGCATATCTTCCAGATAGGTTTTCCTTTGAGAGGGGTGTTTTACAGGCATGGTGCTGATAAGGTATTGGGTGTAGGGATGGAGTGGTCTTTTTAGCACTTCTTGAGCACTTCCCATCTCCATTATTCTACCTTTATAAAGAACGGCCACCCTATCACCTATCCTTTCCACAGCCCTTAGGTCATGGGTGATAAGCAGGGTGCTTATACCCTCTTCCTTTAATTTTAAAAATAGGTCCAAGATGCCCGCACGGTAGGACATATCCAAGGAGGAGGTTGGCTCATCCGCCACTATAAGCTTGGGCTTTAGAACAATAGCCCTTGCTATGGCAACCCTCTGCCTTTGACCGCCCGAAAGATTTTCTGGCCTTCTTTCCAAAAACTCCTCACCAAGCCCAGCCTTTTGCAAAGCTTCTATCACCTTTTCCTTTCTTTGAGAGATGCCATGCACCAAAAGTGGCTCTTCCACAATCTCTGAAACCTTCATGCGAGGGTTTAGTGAGGTCCTTGGGTCCTGAAAGACTGCAGAAACAAGCTTGGTGTATTCCCTTCCCATTTTAAGGGGGTCATTGCCTTCAAAGTGTATAAGGCCAGATGTGGGCCTTTCAAGCCTTAGTATTAGTTTGCCTATGGTGCTTTTGCCAGAGCCAGACTCCCCAACTAAAGAAAAGACCTCGCCATGGCTTATAGAAAGGCTTACATCCCTCACAGCCCAAACAAGCCTCTTTGTAAAAAGTCCTACTTTAAAAAGCTTGGAAACTTTTTCCAAACTGAGAAGACTACTCTTCATATAGTTCTGGAAAACCTTCTTTCCTTATTTGCCTTAATGTATTGGTCAAAGACCATGGCTATGTTCCTGATAAGTAGCCTACCCTCTGGCAAAACCTTTATGCTTCTGTCTTCTATCTTCAAAAGGCCATCCCTTTCCATATCCTTTAGGTCCTCAAGCTCTGCCGTAAAATGCTCCTCAAAGTCTATGTTGAACATCTTCTCTACCTTTTCAAAGCTACACTGGAAGTTGCACATAAGGTCCATTATCACCTCACGCCTTAGCATATCCTCTTCATTGAGTATGTAGCCACGCATGGTGGGAAGCTTGCCTGCATCTATGGCCATGTAATACTCCCTTATGGTCTTGTAGTTTTGGAAGTAGGCATCGTAAAGCATACCAATGGAAGTGGCCCCTATGCCTATGAGGTCCACGCCCTTTTTGGTGGTATAGCCTTGGAAGTTCCTCCAAAGGGTGCCATCCCTCTGCGCCCTTGCCAATTCATCCTCCGGCTTGGCAAAGTGGTCCATGCCTATAAAGACATAGCCGTGCTTTTGGAATAGGTCTATGGTCATCTCCAAGATGGTGAGCTTGTCCTCTGGTGGTGGAAGGGTTGAAGGGTCTATCTTCCTCTGGAGGGGCTTTAGCCAAGGCACGTAGGCAAAGTTAAAGACGGCCACTCTGTCTGGGTCAAGCTCAATGGTCTTTTCTATAGTTTCTTTGAACTTCTGAGGGGTTTGGTAGGGAAGGCCGTATATGAGGTCTATGTTTATGCTTTCAAAGCCAAGACTTCTGAGTTCTTTCATAACCTTTTGCATTAAATCGTAGGGCTGTATGCGGTTTATGGCCCTTTGCACCTCTGGGTCAAGGTCCTGAAGGCCCATGCTAACACGGTTAAAGCCTACCTCCCTTAAAGTCTCCAGTTGGCCCTCTGAAAGGTATCTTGGGTCAATCTCCACGCTTATCTCCGCATCCTTATCAATGTTAAAGACTTCCCTTATTCTTCCAAAGAGTTCTTTTATCTCCTCATTGGTAAGGAAGTTGGGTGTTCCTCCACCCCAATGAATCTGTACCACTGGCCTGGAGGTGTCAAGGTACTCTTTGAGTAGATCCATTTCCTTATACATATAGTCCAAATACCTCCTGCTTACATCTTTTCTGTGGGATATGATCACGTTGCACCCACAAAACCAGCATGCGCTCTCACAGAAGGGTATATGGAAGTAAAGGGATAAGGGCCTTCTTGTTACGTTGCTCTCCAAGAGCTTTCTCTTGTAGTCTTCTTCTTTTACACCTTCGTGGAATTCGGTGGCTGGAGGGTAGCTGGTGTATCTTGGTCCTGGTTTGTCATACTTCCTTATAAGCTCCTCATTAAAGATGGTTTTCATAAGGATTAAATATAGTCTTTTTTGAGAAAGGGAGCAAAGCCCCCAAGGGTGTTATTTTACGTAATCCGTTGCTGTCCTTCCTATTTCCTTGGCCAATTCTACATTTCCTCCCTTTAGTTGATAGGCATTGTTAAAGCCCAAAGCCCTCAAAGCTGTTACCACAGCAGCTGCCCTATCACCTGTATGGCATACTACTACTATCTTTTTATCTTTTGGAAGTTTGTTAAGGTTTTCTTCCTTAAATAGCTCATGCATGGGTATGTAAAGGGTGTTTTTCCACCTTGGCCCTACTATGGCCTGCTCTGCGGGCGTTCTCACATCAAGCAATACAAAATCCTCACCCTTTTTTATCATCTCAAGAAGCTGCTTGACTGTTATCTGACATGGCCTTTGCTTTAGAACCTCTGGGGTCATTTGGGAGAACATAGCATCAAAGCGCTTTGCCAACTCCTTATCATAGGATAGCGCAGTTCCAGAAAGCATTACCGAGCCTATCACAAGGGCTAAAAGAGCCTTTTTCATGGCCTACCTCCTTGTATGATTTTTATCATTTATTAGAATATAAGAAATTCTTAATATAATGTCAAGTTAATTTTGAGATAAACAATGTAGTGGCACGTTGGCACGTGCATTCAAATATCGTAAGTTCTAAACCCACCCAATGATTTCTGATAGGTTATAAACCTGCCACTATTGGCACTATGCATGGTGCCATTACAAACGGATTTTTCGCTCTGTGTATAAGAACATTCTAATTTTGATACTTTTAAAGCTTATCATTGAAAAGTTCTATGGATTATCTTTCATACATCCCTTATTTTATAAGTCAAGGCTCTAAAAAGGAGGTGTAAAGATGGAGCTTACCAGGCGAAGTTTTCTTAAAGTGGCGGGTGTATCGGCAGGAGCTACTCTTGCTGGAGGGCTTGGCTTTGACCTTAAGCCAGCCATGGCAAGGGTAAGGGACCTAAAGATTTCCAATGCAAAAGCTGTAAAGAGCATATGCCCCTATTGCTCGGTTTCCTGCGGAGTTATCATATACACTCTAACCGATGGTTCTATGAACGCAAAGCCTCGGGTTATCCATGTGGAGGGCAACCCCGATGACCCAGTAAATAGAGGAACCCTATGCCCCAAGGGCGCCACATTGAAGGATTTTATAAACTCACCCAACAGGCTTAAAAAGCCTCTATATAGGCCTGCCGGCTCAAAGGAATGGAAGGAAATAAGCTGGGAAGAGGCTCTTGACAGAATAGCCAAGCTCATAAAGGATACAAGGGACAGGACCTTTATAGAGAGGGATGATCAGGGCAGGCTTGTAAACAGATGTGAAAGTATAGCATGGATAGAGGGAAGCACCCTAGGCAACGAGGAGGGCTATCTGTGGGTTAAGATGGGGGTAGCCTTGGGGCTTGTGGCAAGAGAAACTCAGGCGCGAATATGACACGCACCAACGGTGGCCAGTTTGGCCCCAAGGTTTGGAAGAGGTGCGATGACCAATGGATGGACAGATATTAAAAACGCAGACCTCATACTGGTTATGGGAGGAAACCCTGCGGAAAACCATCCATGCGGTTTCAAATGGGCCATAAAGGCTCGCCAAGAGAGGGGAGCAAAGATCATATGCATTGACCCAAGGTTCAACAGGACAGCTGCCGTATCGGACATATTCCTTCAGATAAGGCCAGGATCGGACCTTGTCTTTATGGGTGGTCTTATAAACTATGTGCTTCAAAACAAGAAGTATAACGAAGAGTACGTAAAGCACTTTACAAACGCCTCATACATAGTAAAGGATACGTATAGCTTTGACCCGCAGACAGGTCTATTCTCGGGCTACGACCCTGAAAAGAGAAAGTATGACCAATCCCTTTGGAGCTATGAGCTTGATGAGAATGGTATGGTCAAAAAGGATATGACCTTACAGCACCCAAGGTGTGTATTCCAGCTTATGAAGCAGTTCTATTCAAGATATACACCGGAGGTGGTGGAGAAGCTCACCGGCATTCCCAAGGATAAGTTCCTTGAGGTGGCAAAGCTTATAGCGGAAACCAGCGCTCCAGATAAGTCTATGACACACCTCTATGCCCTTGGGTGGACGCATCACTCCATAGGAACACAGCTTATAGGCTCCATGGCCATACTTCAGCTCCTTCTTGGCAACATAGGTGTGCCGGGTGGTGGTGTAAACGCTCTTAGGGGTCACGCCAACGTGCAAGGTATGACGGACTTGGCTGGAGAAGGTAGATTCCTACCGGGCTACCTAAAGCCTCCTCTTGCAACCCAGCAAAGCCTCAAGGACCACATAGAGGCAAACACTCCAAAGGCTGTGGATACTTCCATGAACTACTGGTCAAATTACGGCAAGTTCTACGTTAGCCTTCTCAAGGCATGGTTTGGAGATGCGGCCACTCCAGAAAACGAGTTTGCCTACCATTACCTACCAAAGATTGAAAAAGTAATAGCCATGGATGAGATACTGGATAGGATGTACAGGGGCAAGATGGAAGGCCTTGTATCAGTTGGTATGAACATACTGGCAAGCAATCCCAACGTTAAGAAGATAGCGGAAGGCCTTGGAAAGCTAAAGTGGATGGTGGTTATAGATGTCTTTGAGACGGAAATGGCCGCCTTTTGGAAGTATGTGGATGACCCCTCAAAGGTGCAAACCGAAGTCTTTTTACTGCCTTCTGCCTTGTTTGCGGAGAAGGAAGGTTCCTTTACCAACAGCGGGCGTGTCATAAAGTGGAAGTATAAGGCTGTGGACCCGCCAGGAGAGGCAAAGGATGAGTTTTGGATAGCTGGACAACTCTTTATGAGGATAAGACAGCTCTATAAGAAGGAAGGTGGCAAATTCCCAGACCCCATACTTAACCTAACTTGGAACTTCCAAAACCCCTACTATCCAACTGCAGAAGAGGTTTTAAGGGAGATGAACGGCTACGCCCTTGCAGACATAACGGATGACAAGGGCAACGTGGTGGTTAAGAAGGAGGAAAGGGTGCCGGGCTTTGCGGTGCTAAAGGATGATGGAACCACAGCTTGTGGTATGTGGCTCTATTCGGGTGTGTTCCCTCAGACGGGCAACAGGGCAAAATCCACAGACCTCTCAGACCCCTCTGGCCTTGGTGTATACCCGGGCTATGGCTTTAGCTGGCCAGCCAACAGGAGGATACTTTACAACAGAGCCTCCGCAGACCCAAGCGGAAAGCCGTGGAGCGAGAAGAAAAAGTACATATGGTGGAATGAGGCAGAAGGCAAATGGGTTGGCTACGATGTGCCAGACATAAAGCCAGACTTGCCCCCCGATTATGGTCCCTTTATCATGCTTCCAGAAGGTAGAGGTAGGCTCTTCTGTGCACCCCTTGTGGATGGGCCCTTCCCAGAACATTACGAACCCTTTGAATCTCCAGTGGAAAACATACTACACCCCAAAACACCCCACAACCCAGTGGTAAAGATATACAAATCGGACCTTGACCTCCTTGGAAAGCCAGACGAATACCCATACGTGGCAACCACCTATAGGGTGGTGGAACACTTCCACTATTGGACAAAGCATATATATGGTCCTTCTGCCCTGGTGCCAAAGATGTTTATTGAGCTTCCAGAGGAACTGGCCAAAGAGCTTGGCATAAAGGAGGGTGATATAATTAGAGTCAGCACTGCAAGAGGTTCTGCCGAAGGCTATGCCTTGCCCACAAAAAGGATAAAGCCCCTTATAATAAACGGCAAAAAGGTTTATACCATTGGTATTCCCATACACTGGGGCAACGAGGGAGTGGTAAAAGGTGCCCTTGCCAACATGATCACCCCCCTTTGTGTGGGACCCCAACTCACAAACGCCAGAGTTTAAGGGCTTTTTGTGCAAGATAGAAAAGGTAAAAGCATAGGGAGGTAAAAAGATGGCTACAGTAACCACAGAAGGAACTGTAGGTTTGGGGCTGAGGCGGGTATCCGCCTCCAAGCTCCCAGATCAAAACATAAAGCAGGCAGACCAGCTTGCCATACTTGTGGATGTATCCAGCTGTATAGGATGTAAGGCCTGTGAGGCTGCATGCTCCCAATGGCACGACCTAAAGCCACCACTTTATACGGAAGAAAAGATATTTACGGGCTATCAATCTGGCCCCGGCTTGGCACCAAACCTCTTTATGTACATGCGATTCCAAGAAGTAGAAACCCCTAATGGTCTTGTTTGGGCCATAACCAAGTACCAGTGTATGCATTGTTCAGACCCTGGCTGTCTTAAAGCTTGCCCCTCGCCGGGTGCGGTTATCCAGTATGCCAATGGAATTGTGGACTTTGACCATTCTAAGTGTATAGGCTGTAAGTTCTGTCTGGCCGGTTGTCCTTTTGACGTGCCAAGGTATGATGCTAACAACAAACCTTGGAAGTGCAACTTTTGCATTGATAGGATTTCTGCCGGGCTTGAGCCCATGTGTGTAAAAACATGTCCTACAAATGCCCTTCACTTTGGAACAAAAGAGGAGATGCTCCTAAGGGCTAACAAGCTTCTGGAAGGGCTAAAGAAGAGAGGTTTTGATAAGGCTGCCATATACGATCCTAAGGGTGTGGGTGGCACGGGCTACATATACCTTTTACCCCATGGCGACAAGCCAGAGATATATGGCCTTCCAAAGGAGGCAAGCATATCACCCCTTATAAGCCTATGGAAAGGTCCTATAAAGCTCCTTGGTTCTATCATCCTTTGGGGCACACTCCTTGGAGCCTTCCTACAGCTCATACTCTTTGGGCCCATAAAGGTGGGCAAGAAGCATAAAAAGGAGGAGTAGTCATGGAAGAGATAAAGAACTTGGAAGAGATGGAAGTGGAAAGGTTTTCCAGGTTTGATAGGTTTGTGCATTGGCTTACAGCGGTGCCCTTTGTTTACCTTTTCCTATCTGGACTTGGCATGTATTCTCCCAAGTTTGCCTGGCTTCTGCCTTTCCTCGGTGGAAAAGAGTTCTCCGCATGGCTTCACAAATGGGCTGGTGTGGTCTTTTCCATAGGTGTGCTTCTTATGTTCCTAAGGTGGGCAAAGGACTTTATCCTTGACAGCGACGACATAAGATGGCTTTCCAATGTAAAGTACTACATAAAAGGCGAGGAAGAAAAACTTCCAGAGGCGGGCAAATACAACGCAGGGCAAAAAATCTTTGGCTGGATGGTCTTTATAGGTGGTGCGGTCTTTCTTATAACCGGCATAGTCATGTGGTTTCCCGAGAGCTTTTCCATAAACCTTGTGAGGCTTGCCATACTTTTACATACCATTGCCTTCATAGTGGTGGGTGCCGGTTTTATAATCCACGTGTATATGGGAACGATTGGAGTGCCTGGCTCTCTGTCCAGCATGATAACGGGGAAAGTGTCAGCCCTGTGGGCTGCCTCTCACCATCCTAAGTGGTTCAAAGAAATAATAAGGAGGTAGCTTAGATGAAGAGATTATGGATTTTGGGGCTTTTCCTTTACCCAGGATAGCCTGCGGTGTTATAAGGTTGGCGAGATGAAGATAGGGATATTTAAGCAAAGAGAAAAGGAATATGCCCTTGAGAGGCTAAGGGTCTTGAAAGGAAAGTATCCTGAGGCCTTAGAGGTCCTAAACTTCTATGAACATATCCTTAGGTATCAAAAGGAAGCCTATCAATCTATCAAGGATAAGGATTGGCGCAAGGGCATAAAGTGGTTCTATAGGTTGCTGGATGTATGCATGGAACATGGCAATGAGGAAATCTTCAAAAGGGCGGAGGAGTTTAAGGGCTTAGAAAAGGTGGTCCTTGAGAAGATGATAGGCGACTTTATAAAGGAAAAGAAGGCAGACCCCATAGATAGGTTCCTTTTTCTTTCCTTCTTAAACCCCTTTTATGAGCGCCTTGCGGAAAGTATGGACATTGATAAAGAAAACTGGCTAAAAACCAAGTGTCCTGTGTGCGGCTTTAAGCCTTCCGTGTCTTACATAGCGGATAGCCAAGAGGTGGAAGGTGGAAGATTTTTGCGTTGCGTGCTTTGTAATACAGACTGGCTCTACAACAGGAACAGGTGTGTAAACTGTGGCAATGAGGACGATAAGGAGATGGACTACTATTATCAAGAAGATAATAAGGCTGTCCAGCTACAGGTGTGTCAAAAGTGCGGGCATTACATAAAGCTTATAGATATGCGATTGGATGGCCTTGCGGTACCACATGTAGATGATGTGGCAACTCTCGTGCTTGACCTTTGGGCAAAGGAAAGGGGCTTTGTCAAGTTTGAAGACAATGTATTTGGCCTATGATAGACAGAAGAACTATTATTGGCCTTTTGTGTTCTTTACCCTTGCTTGCTAGAGCGAAGAGTATGGATATAGTTGTCTTAAGCTGCGTTATAAAAAGGGACAGGCTCTACAGGATAGATGAGGAGAGGATGCTCTTCCAGTGGGTAAAGGAAGAAGGCCCTAATATATACTCTGTAGGCTTTATGCAGGTGCTCTCTTCCTTGGTATACCCCCTCTATGCTATAAGGATAAAGCCAGTCAACACTGTTGTGGAGTACGATGGAAACCTTGCGGTAGTTGAGTCTGGTAAAAGGGTATCTACCTTTCCAAGCCCCTTAAGCGGGAGAATAGTAGAAGCCAACAAGGCCCTTGAAAAGGATCCATCTCCCATAGTAAATAAGCCTTATGATAGCTGGATTGTGAAGATAAAGGCGGACAAGCCGGAGGAGCTAAAGAGGCTAAAAAAAGCGGAAGATATAGCGGAAAAGGTAAAGGCTATAATAATCCGTGAGAAGATTGAGTGTCTTCCAAAGAGTTAAGGGAGAGCTTGACGCGCTGGTGCGGTCCCGGGACTTCAAATCCCGTGAGGGGCCCTGAAAAGGGTCCCTGGAGGGTTCGATTCCCTCGCTCTCCCGTTGTATAATTAGAGCTATGAAGGTGTCTGAGTATGTGGAAAAGGGCCTAAAAAACCTGGTGGAGGAGAGGCCTGAGGGCTACATGGAGCTTGGCAAATGCACCTCTGGATGTCATTCGGTGTCCTTTTTTATTAAGGGGACTCCCGAGAAGGTAGAAGATATAAAGTTTAAGGCTACAAAAAGATGTAAAAAGCTCCTTGCGGTGGCAGACTTTGTGGCACAAAAGATCAAAGAGAGGGGAAAGGTGGAGCTAAAAGAAGAAGAGGTCTTAAGCTACTTCTCCGATGAGAAGGAACAGGATAAGCTAAAAGACAGGCTAAACATAGTAAAGACAGCCCTTGGGCTTTAGAAGAAATTATAATTAACCTTATGGTAAAGGTAAGGGTAAACGGAAAAGAGATAAGCGTAGAGAAGGGCACACCACTTGGAGAGGTCTTTAGGTCCCTTGGCATAGATGGAGCCATAGGCGCAAAGGCTGGATCAAAGCTCATAGACCTTCTCACACCCATAAGGGAAGACATAGAGATCACACCCATCTATAAAGAGGATCCAGAGAGCCTTGAGATAATGAGGCATACCCTTTCCCACATAATGGCACAGGCCCTAAAGGAGATATATGGCTATGATAAGGTCCATCTGGGGGTTGGTCCAACCACAGAGGATGGTTTTTATTACGATGTGGAAGTGGAGGGACACACCATAAGCTCTGAGGACCTGCCCAAGATAGAAGAGAAGATGAGGGAGATAATAAGGAAAGACTATCCCATATTCAGAAGGGAGGTGGAAAGGGAAGAAGCCATAAAGATCTTTTCCGAGCTAAAGGAAAAGTACAAGCTGGAGATAATAAACAGGATAGATGAAAAAGACATAATATCTGTTTACGGGCAGGATGGCTTTATAGACCTTTGCAGGGGTCCCCATGTGCCCTCAACGGGTATGGTGGGAGAGTTTAAGCTCACCCATGTGGCCGGTGCCTACTGGATGGGAGACTCCTCCAGGCCCATGCTTCAGAGGATATACGGCATAGCCTTTTGGAGCAAAGAAGAGCTGGAAGAGAGGCTAAGGCTCTATGAGGAGGCAAAAAAGAGGGACCACAGAAAACTTGGGAAAGAGCTGGAGCTCTTCCTTATAGATGAAGACATTGGCGCAGGCCTTGTGCTTTGGCTTCCAAAGGGGGCAATCCTGAGAAAGACCCTTGAGGACTACTGGAAGGAAGAACATATAAAGAGAGGCTACCAGCTTGTCTATACTCCCCATGTGGGAAACGCAAAGCTTTGGCAAACAAGCGGACACCTTGACTACTACAGGCCCAACATGTTCTCTCCTATGGAGATAGAAAATGAGGAATACTTTGTAAAGCCTATGAACTGTCCTTTCCACATAGCCATCTATAAGAGCAAGGTAAGGAGCTATAAAGAACTTCCCTTAAAGCTTGCAGAGCTTGGCACAGTCTACAGGTATGAGATGTCGGGAGTTTTGCACGGCCTTATGAGGGTAAGAGGCTTTACACAGGACGATGCCCATATCATATGCACGCCAGAGCAGGTGGAAGAGGTAATAGAGGAGACATTACAGTTTGCCATAGATATGCTAAGGTCCTTTGGCTTTGAAGACTTTAAGGTTTACATATCCACCAGGCCAGAGGATGCCATAGGTTCAGAGGAGCAGTGGCAGTTGGCAGAGGGTGCCCTAAAAAAGGCTGTGGAAAAGTGGGGTCTTGAGTATGAGATAGATGAGGGTGGTGGGGCCTTCTATGGGCCCAAGATAGACATAAAGATAAAAGATGCCATAGGAAGGCTTTGGCAGTGTTCCACCATACAGTTTGACTTTAACCTTCCAGAAAGGTTTGATATGGAGTATGTGGGGCCAGACAACAGAAGGCACAGGCCCTATATGATACATAGAGCCATCTTTGGGTCCATTGAAAGGTTTGTTGGAATCCTTTTAGAGCATTATGCTGGGCTTTTGCCTTTGTGGCTATCTCCAGTGCAGGTAAAGGTAATTCCCGTTTCACCAGAAAAGCATGGGGATTATGCAAGGGAGGTGGAGTCTAAGCTAAAAGAAAAAGGAATAAGGGTGGAGTTGGATATGAGGGAGGAGAGGCTGGGTGCCCGCATAAGGGATGCGGAGATCCAGAAGGTACCCTACGTGGTAGTTTTGGGAGACAAGGAGGTGGAAAGCGGAAACCTGTCGGTCAGGAGCAAAAAGGAGGGGAACCTTGGGACCATGTCCTTGGAAGGCTTTTTGAGTATGCTTCTTGAAAAGATTAGCAAAAGGGAGTAATGATAGGTAGGGTGGCCATACACATATCGGAGGAGGACAGTAGCTATCTAAAGTATGTCAAAGATCTAACATCGCGCCTTAGCGTAGTTCCAGATTTTATATACTTGGAGGAGGAATATCTGTTTAGCCTATTTGTGAGGCCTTTGGAAGAGAGGCAGTGGAGTATGAGAAGGCACATAGAGGAGTTCTTTGAGAACTATAACTTTTATACCTTTCTTGGTAGGGATGATAGCACGCTTACACACCTTCAAGAGAGCTATGATCTCCTTTTTGTAAAGTATAAAAAACACTTCTTTGGTAAGTCTATGCCCGAATGGCTTTTGGCAAAAACGGAAAACATAAGGCTTTGGGTTTATAAAGATGGTGGAAGCTCTCATATAAGGAAAGTTTGTCTTCCTGTGGACTTTTCTGAAAGGACCATAAGGCAGGTGGAGTTTGTAGAGTATTTAAAAAAGTTCTTTGACTTTGATTATGAGCTTGTGCATGCTATGAACGTAGGAAGGCTAAAGGACAAGCTAAGCAAGAGGGATTACGATAAGAGCCTTTCTGACAAAAGGGAAGAGGTAAAACAACTCTACATGGATATGTTTGCGGAAAAAAGGATAAACATAACAGTCCTTGAGGGGGACCCATACAAGGATATGGTAAGGTATATAAACTCTTCCGACTATGACCTTGTGGTTGTGGGCAGGAGGGGTAAGGGCATGAGGGAGAGGATAGGAAGCGTATCCCTTCATATGGCGAGGAGCTTAAAATGCCCAGTGGTTGTCCTATAAGCACCTTTGCCAAGCTTTTCCTTGCGCCCTTTTGCCCTATAACAAAGACTATCTTTAAAAAGGTCTTTAGAATAGAAGTCTACGGCCTTGAAAACATACCAGAAGGCCCATGTATAGTGGCAAGCAACCACAGGAGCCATCTTGATCCGCCAGTATTGAATGCAGTCTTTCCACAGCCCCTTTGGTTCCTCGCCAAGGAGGAGCTCTTTAGGGTTCCCATACTTGGCAGGCTCCTTCCCCATATGGGAGCCCTGCCGGTAAAAAGGGGTTCTGGAGACCTAGAGGTTTTGGAGCTTGCCATGGAGCTTATGCATTTTGGCTGTAAGGTATGCATATTTCCAGAAGGCACAAGGGCAAGGCCAGGGGAGTTTTTAAAGCCCAAGCTGGGTGTGGGCCTTTTGGCCATAAAGAGTCAGAGGCCCGTTTTGCCCGTCTACATTGAAGGCACAGACATGGTCTTTCCAAAGGGTGCCAAATTCCCGAAGCCTGGCCATCCCATAAGGGTCTTTATTGGGAAAAGCAAGGTATACCATGGCGAAGAAAGCCCAAGGGAATACAGAAGGGTGGCGGAGGAGATAATGGAGAGCATAAAGGAGCTTGCCTATGCCAAAGGTGGTGTGCATAGTAGGATACCATAACTCGGGAAAGACAAGCTTAATAGAGAGGCTAATACCGGAGCTTGAAAGGAGGGGCTATAGGGTGGGCTACATAAAGCATGACCCAAAGGGGCATGGCATCACCGACAAGGAAGGAAGCGATACAGACAGAATATTTAGGCTTTTGAATAAGGTTGCCCTTATCTCTCCACAGAAGCTTACCCTTTGGGAGAAGAGGGAAGATGATCCACTGAAGATTGTAGAAGAATACTTCTCCGATTGCCACATTGTTATCCTTGAGGGCTGGAAGTCTTTGGAGGGTGTTAAAAAGGTTGTGGTGGGAGACCTAGAAGTAGAAGGCCTTAGGGTAAAAGGACTTGAGGATCTGGACAAGCTTGTGGATTTTATACTGGAGTGATTTAGACTATATATATGCTCAAAATTAAAGTTCCTGCAAGCACGAGCAACTTTGGTGCTGGCTTTGATGCCTTTGGCCTTGCCCTAAGCCTTTACAATGAGTTTTATGTGGAGCCTTCCGATTCCTATAATGTCCAGATAGAAGGCGAGGGCCTAAACCTTCCCACCGATGAGGAAAACCTGTTTATAAAGGTATACAAAAGGGCTTGTAAGACCCTTGGCGAGGAAGAAGTTCCCATAAGCCTCAAACAGATAAACCGTGTGCCCACTGCAAGGGGCCTTGGCTCTTCCGCCACTGCCATAGTGGGTGGCATACTGGCATGCCAAGCCTTGCATGGCCTTGATATAAGCCTTGAGGAAAAGCTAAAAATAGCCTTTGAGTTTGAAAGGCATCCCGACAACCTTCTTCCTGCTTTTCTTGGTGGCTTTGTGGTATGCGCAAGCACGGAGGAAGGGGTAAAGTTCATAAGGCTTGACTTTCCAAAGGAGATAAAGGTGGTGGTCTGCGTGCCAGACTTTGAGCTTTCCACAGAGAAGGCAAGGGAAGTAATAAAGAAGGAAGTGAGTCTAAAGGATGCAGTCTTTAACCTTCAGAGGTCAGCTCTTTTTGTGGCAAGCCTATTATCAAAGAACTTTGAACTTTTAAAGGAGGCTGTAAAGGACAGGCTCCACCAGCCTTACAGGGCCCATCTTATTCCGGGCTTTTGGCAGGTGTTGGAAGAGGCCTACAAGTTTGGAGCCTTGGCCGTCTTTTTGAGCGGTGCTGGCCCCTCTGTGGCAAGCTTGTGCCTTGATAAGATGGAGGAAGTAGGCAATGCCATGGTAAAAGCCTTTGAAGATGCCGGTGTAAAGGCAAAATACATGGTGCTTGAGGTGGCAGAAGGGGGAGCCTCGGTAGAGTATGAAGGTTCTAACCCTTGATGTGGGAAATACATCGGTGGATGTGTGCCTTTTTGAGAGGGAGCTAAGGTATATAGGAAAGTTTGAGCATGACAAGGTGCCTTATATTGAGGCAGACCTTGTGCTTGTGTCTTCTGTGAGGCCCTCCGCAGAGGCATACATAAGGGAGAGGTATCCTAAGGCAAGGTTCATAAGGGCAAAGGATGTGCCTCTGGAGGTTGCCTTTGAGGGAAAGGAAAAGGTAGGAGTGGACAGGCTTCTAAACCTCTATGGTGCTGTAAGCTTTTACAACAAGGATGTGGTGGTGGTAAGCGCCGGCACAGCCTTGGTGGTAGACCTTGCCATAGATGGCATCTTTCAAGGTGGCTTTATAACCTTGGGCATAGGTTCTGGCCTTGAATGCCTCTCCAAAAAAGCAGAACTCATTCCCAAGATAGACTTAAGGTCTATAAAGGTAAGCATTGGGAAAAACACCGAAGAGGCCATCCTTGGAGGTTTTATAAACCAAGCCAAAGCCTTCATCTCAAAGTGTTTGGAAAGCTGGCAGGAAGACTACAAAAGGAGCTTAAAGCTCATAATAACGGGTGGCGATGGATGGCTCTTTGAGGACCTTGGAATCTATGACCCTTTGCTTATTCACAAGAGCCTCCTTGCTTTAAGCTCTCATAGTAGCCCTTTATAAACTCCACCGCCTCCTCCCTTGTGCTCACCCTTCCCTCAAGCTGTGCTTTTTCTAAGGCTTTTTTTATCTCCCCCACCAGTGGGCCAGGCCCTATGCCTAGTATCTCCATTATCTCATGGCCGTTCAAAAGGGGCTTTGTGGGAATCTTGGAGAGCTTTTCCCTCTTGTAGCTTATAAGGTCATGAATAGTCTTTAAAAGCTTTCCTATCTCCTCCTCCTCATCTCCGCTTCCTATGGCATCCGCTATGGCATGCAGGAAAAGGTGGCTTGCTATATCTTGGCACTCCCTCCAGAAGTTGGCCCTTCCCCTATCTGTTAGCTGGCCCTTAAAGAGGGACTCCCTAAGATAAAAGGGCCTTAAATGCTCTTCCACAAGCCTTGAGACAAACTTGGTGGCAGACTCACCCCACTTATAAATCTTTCCATACTCTTGAACTATTTTGGCACCCAGCTTATCATGGCCGTAAAAGGTGACCTTTCCATCCCTTATCTCAAAGGTGTGTGGTTTGGCAATATCGTGGAAGAGGGCAGAAAGCTTTAAAAGCTCTATGTCGGAAAACTCACCAAGGACCTCCATCTTTCCAAAGTCTTCCAAAAGCTCCGCAGGAAGGTAGACATCCCTCTCTTCTATAACCCTCTCTAAGGCCTCCATTACCTTAAAGACATGCTCCTCAAGGGGGTATATGTGGTGTTCTCCTTGGTCTTTTACTTCCTTCCACCTTTCCGTGTCTGGGAAAAGCATCTGAAGCACGCCGTGCTTATAGAGGTCTTTTAAAATCCTGTGGCTTTCCTTGTGTCTTAAGATCTTGAAAAGCTCAAGGCTTATCCTTTCTACAGGCGCCTTCTTTATAAGGTGTCTTTTCCTTTCTACAAATTCATAGAAATCTTCCGTCAGGCTTAGCCTCTTTTCCACTGCTAGGCGAAAGCCCCTTATTATCCTTACTGGGTCTTCTTCGAGGTTTTTGAGAGATATGGGCCTCAAAAGGCCTTGCTCTAGGTCCTCTATGCCGTGGGCTGGGTCGTAGATGATGGTCTGCTTGGCACCTATGCTAAGAAGGTCATCAATGCTCACAGCCATGGCGTTGGCGCTAAAATCCCTTGAAAGAAGGTCCTCTATGAGGGCCTTCTCTATATCCTTGCCCTTTATCTGGGCAAAGTCAAAACGGTATTTGTATGGGGGAAGTCTTAAAACCACTGTGGCTATGGTGGGCCTTCTCAAAAGACCCTTCTTTTCAAACTCAAAGTAAGACCCTCCTATCCTCTCTGCCAGCTTTTTTGCCACTTCCCTTGGGTCGCAGGTCACCAAAAGGTCTATGTCTATGTGATAGCCCACAGGCTCACCCAGTATCCTGTCCCTTACCCATCCACCCACCACAAAGCAGTAAGCCTCCCTTGGAAGCACCTTAGCTATATCGTCAAAGTAGGTCATGTAGAAGTTTAGCCCATGGGCCGTATGCTTTATTCCCTTTTCAAAGATTGCCTCCTGCATGTTATTAAAGTATACCCCTTAACCAAATCTTAACAATAACCCTTTATATTCTCACTTTGGAAGGAGGTGAGCCATGGAGTTCCTTGATGAGGAAAAGCTTTTAAAAGCCCTCTTTGATGGCATAGAGGAGTTGGCTGGAGATAAGGCAAAAAGGACTTTTCAAAGAATGCTCCAAGAGATGGAAGGGCAGGACAGCATGCTATCCGTGGAGAGGGCCTTAGCATACATCTTTGACAAGGCGGGCCATCCCATACTCTGGCAAATAGGCTACAGGTTGGCAAAGGATGAGGCTTTGAGTCAAGGCCCCAGGATTTTTGAAAGGGGACAATTTGTAATTGAAGTTTCAAGATGTTTCATTCGCAAGTCTTTGGTGGATACAAAGCCAATGGATGCCTTACTTTGCTCTCTTTGTAGGGGCTATATGCAAGGGGTTGGAAAACTTCTAGGCCTCGGGAACCTTTTAGAAGCCTCACACAAAGAAGGCGTATGCCAGTTTTCCTTTGGAGGTAAGTAATATGGATGTGGTAGGCTACAGCCTAAAAGAAGAAGAAATAAAAGAGATAGTAAGCAAGCTTGAGGCCTTTAGAAGTTCCCTTTTCCTTGACCTTGTGGTGCTGATGGACGATGGTGGAAGGCTCATAGCCTATTCTCCTTACGTGGATGGTCAAAGGCCTATAGCCTACAGGGTGGCTGTGGTGGGTGCTGCCACGGTGGGCGCCGTTGACCAGCTTGAAAGCATCATATCCTCCAAAAGGCACATGTTCTTTGCGGGCACAGATAAAAACATGTACATCCATGTGATAAGCCCCAAGTTCCTCTTGGCTTCTGTCTTTTCCCACAAGGTGCCCCTTGGAAGCGTAAAGCTCTTCAAAGAAAAGCTATCAAAGGACCTGGCAAGCATATTGGATAAGGCTCTTAGCAGGATGGAAAAGAAGGTGATAAGGTTTGAGGACATTGCCCTATGAACCTGCGCATACTTTACCACGGCCTTGGCATGGCTGGAAAGACTACCAACTTGGAGAAGCTACGAGAAATATACGCAGAATACGTATCAGACAGGATGCACCAGCAGACTACGGAAGGGAGGACCGTTTACTTGGATATGCTATCTTTGAACCTGAGGACCAAGTCTGGTAATGGAGAAGTATGGATAAGCCTCTTTACCACGCCTGGGCAAGAGAGGTTTAGGTTGCTGAGGGGCTGGCTCTTTGGCCATGTGGATGGCATTGTTTTTGTTATAGATTCTAGCAGGAGCTTAGAGGAGAACCTGAGGGCCTACGAGGAGCTAAGGAAATATGGCCTTTTGAAGGTACCCATGGTGGTGCAGGCAAACAAAAGGGATGTGCCAAACCCTTTGCCCATTGAGGTTATAAAGGAGGCCTTCAGGGGCTTCACAGTGGTGGAGGCTATAGCAAGGGAAGGGCAAGGCGTGGCAGAGACCTTCAGGGAAATACTTAGGGAGGTGCTAAATGCAAAAGCTTCTGTTGGCTAACTGCATCCTCAACCTTAGGCCCCTTTATGGTCCCTTCCACAGGGACATGATAAACGTAAGCTGGCTTGTGGAGTCTCTTAGAAGTTCTCTAAAAACTGGTTGCCTTGTGATCCAGAGGCTTGGAGAGCCAGAGTTTTTACCAGTTTTGGAAGGCATTCTAAAGGGTGATATAAGCCAAGACTTTGAGCTTATAAGCTTTTATCCCACCACGGAAAACTTTATAATTCACTCCTTTGGGCTGTATGAAAGGTATAGACTGCCACTGCACAGCGATAGGCCCCTTTGGATAAACTTGGAGAGCATAAACTTTAACACAAGGGAGTTTTTCAAAAAGCTCATAGACTTTGAGACAACGGGCTATGCAATAGTGGAAAACCGTGTAAAGCTTCAAAAGGCCTACCTTCTCCTGCAAAGGGGCCATGTGCTAAAAGCCCAATACGGAGAAGAAAAGGACCAGAGTGCACTAAAAAGACTTTTGGAGGACCTTAGCCAAGAGGTATGCACCCTAAGGGTCTATGAACTCCCAGAAGAGATAGTGTCCTTCTTTGCCCTTGAACCAGAGTTGGCAGGAGTCTATCAGAGCTTTGAGTCTGTGCCTATTAAAAGCCTTCCAAAGACCTCCATGGTGGTAAGCGTATCCCCCGAAAGGTATGGCTATAAGGTTTATGTGGAGGGTGAAGAGGTCTTCTCAGAGGGCTTTGAAGAGGAGGCACCCTTCTTTGAGCTGTTTATCTTACCTAAGGACCTCTCTCCCATTGAGCCAATGGATGTGTTTTCCATGATTGAAGAAAAGGCCACACTCAAGGTGGTAAAGTATGACCCAAACCATCCTGTCCTTTACTTTTGCCCCGCCTGCTGGAGTGTGATCTCAAGGGAAGATATGGTCTGTCCCAACTGTGGCTATGACCTAAAGGAGTTTCACAACCTGCCTTATGAATACAAACTCATAATGGCTTTGGAACATCCCGTAAAGGATATGAAAAGGAATGTGATATACACCATAGGGAAAAAGGACCTGGAGATGGCCATACCACACCTGGAAGTGATGATAAACAAGGAGACGGACCCCATAATCCTTATGGAGATAGCGGATGCCCTTTCAAGGATGACTTCGCCACAGGCCATAGGCCTTTTGAGGGCCCTAAGCCAGCACAGGTATCCTGTGGTAAGGTCAAGGGCCATAATGCACCTTCAAAAAAGACTAAGAAGCTTGGATGCTTGACATAAAGGGCTGGCTAAAAAGGGAGTTCTTTCAAAGCTTGGAGATAACACCCTACTACCAGCCCATAATAGACCTATCAAATTCAAAGGTTTTTGGATATGAGGCCCTCAGCAGATTCCTTCTCAAGGGAGAAAGTCTTCCACCTTCCAAGGTATTCCGTATGGCAGAAGAGATAGGCGTTTTGGGAGAGCTTGATATGATATGCAGGGAGAGGTCTGTTTTGATTTTTCCCAAAGGTTTAAACTCTCTCCTTTTCCTAAATGTCTCCCCTTCCTACCTTGCCTCCGAATACTTTGGTAAGAATAAGACCTTAGAGCTTGTGGAAAGTGTGGGCCTTAGGCCTGAGTCTGTGGTGCTTGAGCTTTCCGAGGTGGAAAGAGTAAAGGATGTGGAGCTTCTCAAGAGGGCCATAGGCCATTACAAAAGCCTTGGCTTTTTGGTAGGCATAGACGATATTGGCACTGGCTACAACTCCCTTCAACTACTTTTGGAGCTAGATGGACATTTAGACTTTGTAAAGTTTCCAAGGGAGCTTGTAAGTGGTGTATCAAGGAGTAAGATAAAGTATCAACTGCTTAAGGTCCTCACAGAGGTGAGCCTTCAGATAGGCATAAGGCCCATATATGAGGGCGTGGAACAAGAAGAAGATGTAAAAACCCTTTACTATGACCTGAAGGCCTGCCTTTTCCAAGGCTTCTATTTTGCCAAGCCTATGCCTGCCACAGAGATAGTCAATTTTAAACCAAGCATAAGCCTAAGGCTAAGGGAAGAGGAAGACTACATTCAAGGAGAGATGCCACTTACTATCAAACTGGAGCCAATGGAAAAGTTCCACAAGCTTTTGGAACTTTTAGAAAACTCTCAAAAAAGATACTTTTTGCTTGATGTAGGCCTTAAAAAGTTCCTCATAGACTCTTGGAAGCTAAAGTATAGCCTAAACCAAAAGCTACGGGACCTTTACTACTATAAGGACCTCAAGACAGTCATTGAAAGGCTACCTCACCTTTTTATGGACCTTGATAGCCTCCCATACCTTTCTCCAGAGGCCTTTAAGATAAGGAGCCTTCTTGAGGAGCTTTTGTCTTCTAAATATGACTTTTTGCTTATAAAGAGGGGCCAAGAGGTCCAAATACTTGAAAAACAACATCTTTTGGACCTTTTCTACAAGGAGCTTTCAAAGGAACTCCTTGACAAAAACCCCCTCACCCAGCTTCCGGGCAATAGGGCCATAGGGGAAAAGATAGAAGAGCTATCAAAAAGGGGAGAAGATTTTTATGTGTGCTACTTGGACCTGGACAACTTTAAGGCCTTCAACGACACCTACGGCCTTTACCTTGGCGACCAGATGATTAAAAAGGTGGGCCTTTTCCTAAGCCTTTTTGAGAAGGAAGACCCAAACAAAAGGTTTGTGGGACACATTGGAGGGGATGACTTTATAATCCTGCTTTGGGGAGAAGATGTGAGCAAGCTTGTGGAGGAACTTTTGGATCTTATAAAAAACCTACAGAAGGAGCTTTTGGCCTTTTACAGCCAAGAGGACAGAGAAAGGGGCTACTTTGTGGGAAGGGACAGGGAGGAAAACCTAAGGGAGTTTCCCATAGCCAGCATATCGGCCGTGCTTTTGAAAGGCTCTTCAGACCTTCTTGACCTTTCTAAGAGGTCTGCCAAATACAAAAAGCTTGTAAAGGCCCAGAGGGGAAGCGCCCTCTTTGTGGAGGATCTTAACCAAATCTTAACAATTGACCTGTAAACTTATAGCAAAATCCTTATAGGAGGTGTTAAAATGAAAAGAAGGATGCTAAAGAGTGCGGTCCTTTCTGTGGGAGCTTTGGCTCTTCTATCTACACCTGCAAAGGCACAGCAGGTCATCAAGATTGATGGCTCTTCTACCGTATACCCAATCACAGAAGGTGTGGCAGAAGAGTTTCAAAAGGCAAAGAAGGGTGCTGTAAAGGTAACTGTGGGTATATCTGGCACCGGCGGTGGCTTTAAGAAGTTCTGTAGGGGAGAGACGGACATATCCAACGCCTCAAGGCCCATAGTCAAGAAAGAGATGGAAGAGTGCAAAAAGAACGGCATTGAATATATTGAGCTTCCCGTTGCCTACGATGGTTTGGCAGTTGTGGTAAACCCAAGGAACAACTGGGCCACTTGTATGACCGTAGAACAGCTAAGGGAGATATGGAAGCCAGAATCTCAGGGTAAGAAGTTCCTGTGGTCAGACCTTGACCCCAAGTGGCCCAAGGAAGAGATAAAGCTCTGTGGACCTGGTTCTGACTCTGGAACCTTTGACTACTTTACAGAGGCTATAGTAGGAAAGGCAAAAGCTTCAAGGGGAGACTACACTGCCTCTGAAGATGACAACGTTTTGGTTCAGTTTGTCCAAAGGAACAGGGGAGCCCTTTGCTACTTTGGGCTTGCCTACGTGGAAGAGAACAAGGGCAAGGTAAAAGCAGTCCAGATAAAGAACCCCAAAACGGGCAAGTGTGTAGCTCCAAGCCTACAAACGGTCAAGTCTGGCGAATATCAACCCCTTTCAAGGCCACTATTCATATATGTAAACGCCAAATCCTTAGAGAGGCCAGAGGTTAAGGAGTTTGTAGAGTTCTACATTAAGAATGCAGGAAAGATAGCCAAGCAGGTAGGCTACATACCATTGCCCGACAAGGCATACAAAATGGTTGAGGAGCGCTTTAAGAAGGGTGTGAAGGGTACAGTATTTGGTGGTGAGCCAGAGGTAGGCCTCACCATTGAAGAACTTCTCAAAAGGGAAGCCAAACAATGACCCTATCAATAGGAGCCAAAAAGACCATCGATGTAGCAGTTTACATATTCCTCATGCTTATGGGGGCGGTCTCCATACTGGTGACTGCCTCCATTATATGGGTTCTTCTTGTGGATACTATAAAGTTCTTTACCCACCCCGAAGGGGGTGGCTTCCCTACCTCTCTAATTAGATTTTTTACAGAAAAGGAATGGACACCAACCTTCTACAACAAACAGATAGGCATATGGCCCTTGCTGAACGGCACCTTTATGATAGCGGGCATATCTATGCTGGTTGCTGTACCCTTAGGCCTTGTAGTAGCCATATATCTGAGTGAATACGCTAGTTGGAAGGTAAGGGAAACGGTAAAGCCATGGCTAGACTTCCTTGAGGCTGTGCCTACCGTTGTTTACGGCTACTTTGCCCTTTTGTTTGTTACCCCCCTTCTTCAAAAGTTTTTTGCTCTATTTGGAATAGAGATGGAAGGCATGAACGCCTTATCGCCTGGTATAGTCATAGGTATCATGATCCTTCCCTTCACAGCCTCCATGGT
Organism: Candidatus Pampinifervens sinense; assembly: GCA_037927135.1. Classification (GTDB taxonomy): domain Bacteria; phylum Aquificota; class Aquificia; order Aquificales; family Aquificaceae; genus Pampinifervens; species Pampinifervens sinense. The sequence goes on from JAXSPP010000003.1 coordinate 158,709, forward strand.
AGAGGATGCTCTAAAGGGTGTGCCCCAGTATCTCAGAGAAGCTTCTTATGCTTTGGGGGCTTCCAAGTTAAGGACTGCCCTTTTTGTGGTCCTTCCCGCGGCAAAGTCTGGCGTATTGTCCGCTTACCTTTTGGGCTTCTCTAGAGCAATAGGAGAGACGATGGTGGTGGCTGTGGCGGCTGGAATGTACCCCCAGATAACCGCAAACCCCTTAGAGCCAGTCCAAACCATAACAGGCTATATAGTGCAGGTAGCCCTGGGAGACCTACCCTTCAACTCCTTTGAATACCTTTCCATCTTTGCCGCCGGCATGGTACTGTTTGTAATAACCTTGATCTTCAACTCAATAGCCGTTTATCTAAAATCCAAGGTGGTAGGGTACTAAAATGGAGCTTCAAGAAAAGTTAAGCGAGTTTAACATTGAGGGCTATGTAAAGGGTGTAAGGCTAAAGGATAAGGTTTTTGAGATAGTAGGTCTTATTGCCACCTTTTTGGTGCTTACCTTCCTCTTTGCCGTGAGCATAGACCTACTTATAGACGGCTGGATAAGGCTAAAGGATCCCAACTTCTACACCTCTTTCCCCTCCCGTTTTCCAGAGGAGGCTGGCATCCTTTCCGCATGGGTAGGGACACTTTATGTGATGGCTGGTGCCATCTTTTGGGCTGTGGTTCTTGGCATACCGGCGGGCATATATCTTGAAGAGTATGGAGGGAAGGGTAAAATAGCCAAGATAATAGAGGCCAACATAGCAAATCTTGCTGCAGTTCCTTCCATAGTTTACGGGCTTTTGGCTTTAGGTGTCTTTGTATACAGGCTAAAGTTTGGGGAGAGTATACTTACCGCTGGCCTCACCTTGGGCCTTCTTATGCTTCCTGTGGTGGTTGTAGCAACACGAGAATCTATAAGGAGGATACCAAGGTCCATAAGGGAGGCTGCCTATGCCCTTGGTGCCACAAGGTGGGAAACGCTGATCCATCACATACTACCCTACTCGGCAGGTGGTATACTCACAGGGCTTATAATAGCCGCCTCCAGGGCTATAGGAGAGACGGCACCCCTTATAACCATAGGAGCTCTCACCTTTATAGCCTTTTTACCCCCTAAGCCTTGGGAAGACTTTATAGGCATGCTAAAATCACCCTTTACAGTCTTGCCCATTCAGATGTTCAACTGGGTCTCAAGGCCTCAGGAAGAATTCCATACTAACGCAGCAGCGGCAGGCTTTGTGCTTTTAATAATTGCCCTTTTGATGAACTCTATAGCCTTTTATCTGAGGTACAAAGTGAGGAGGAAGTACCAATGGTAAACCCTGTTAAAATGTTAGAGGAGAGGAAGGTGATGCAGAGCGCTGCAGCCAACACCCTTAAGATTGAGGTGAAAAACTTCAACTTCTATTATGGGAACTTCCAAGCTCTAAAAAACATAAACTTCCCCATATATGAAAAGAAGATCACGGCCATAATAGGTCCCTCCGGCTGTGGAAAGACGACCCTCTTGAGGGCTTTCAACCGCATGCATGACCTCTATCCTGGTGCCAGGTATGAAGGTGAGATAATCCTTTACCCCGATGGTTTAAACCTTGTGGACAAAAGGACGGACCCTCTTAAAGTACGCATGAGGATAGGCATGGTCTTTCAAAAGCCAAACCCCTTTCCCAAGAGCATATACGAGAACGTGGCCTACGGCCTAAAGATAAGGGGAATAAAGAAGAAGAGCCTTCTTGATGAAGCAGTAGAAAAGGCTCTAAAGGCAGCAGCCCTATGGGATGAGGTAAAGGATAGGCTTCATGCCAACGCCTACTCTTTATCCGGTGGCCAACAGCAAAGGTTATGTATAGCAAGGGCCATAGCGGTAGAGCCGGAGGTTTTGCTCTTTGATGAGCCAACTTCGGCCCTTGATCCCATATCCACAGCTAAGATAGAGGACCTGATAGTAGAATTAAAGAACAGAGTCACCATAGTCATAGTCACCCACAACATGCAACAGGCGGCAAGGATTTCTGACTACACAGCCTTTATGTACCTTGGCGAGCTTATAGAGTTTGGCCCAACGGAGAAGATCTTTACAAAGCCAGACAAAAAGCTCACAGAAGACTATATTACAGGAAGGTTCGGTTAAAATATCTTTGTGTTCTCTTACCAAAGGCGCGTGCAGTTTTATGAAACTGATGCCCAAGGTATAGTGCATCATTCCAATTACTTTAGATACTTTGAAGAGGCAAGGGGAGAGCTTTTAAGATCCTTGGGTCTTCCCTATTCTAAGCTAAGGGAGGAGGGCTATGAGGTGGTTTTGCTCAGCGCCTCCTGTGAATTTCTAAAGCCCTTGTATTATGATGAAATGTTTACCATAGAACTGAACCTTTCCCACATAGACCGCTTTACCTTCTCCTTTGAATACCTTTTGAAGTCTTCAGAGATTCCAAAGGCCAAGGGCTACACAAAGCATTGTATCTTAAAGGAAGGAAGACTTGTATCAATACCAAAGCATATAAAAGAGAGGATCAACCAATTCTTTTCAAATCCCTGTAAGCGTTGAGAAAGCCAGAGATTATACCAATAAAGAAGAAGAATAAAAGGCCAAAGGGAAAGGTCTTTACATTAAAGAACCCCTCCATGAGCCACCTGTCAAAGGCATAACCCACCAAAAGCCCAGCTATTATACCACCCACAAGATTAAGCCCTACATTGAGAGCCAAAAAATCTTTACCCTTCATTAACTATTACTATAATGGCCAAGCTAAGAACTTTCAAGAACTTGTTTTATCAAACTTTCTATCCTTTCCTCCAAATCCTCAAGAGGTATAGTCTGAACCTTCTTCCCTTTTAAAAAGACATCTACAGCCAGTTTTACCTCTCCGTTTATCTTTACTTTTGTACCCACAAAGCCAAGGTCTCCTGTACCATGCTGTCCACAACCCTTGGCACAACCAGACCAGTGCATACGTAAGGGTAAGTGGGTTGGCATCTTTTGAGACAGATAATGGGCAAGCCTTAAGGCGTCCGGTTTGTTTTCAATTACTCCAAAGGCGCAGGTCTCACTCCCTTGACAGGCTATAAGGCCTGTAAGGTATGGGGAGGCACTGGTTGGATATTTGTTAAAGATTGGGTCCGAAAGTAGCTCTTCCAAGTGTTCCTCTGGAACGTTTACAAGGTATATGTTCTGATAGACGGATAGCCTTAGCTCACCGCTTCCGTACTTCCTTGAAAGGTATGCCAGCCTTTCCAAATCCTCCCCTGTAAAAATGCCCGCAGGCACCACTAAGCTAACGGCATAGAGGCCGTTCTTTTGCCTGATTATTCCAGTCCTTTCACCCACCCTCTCTACCAAATCCTCTCCCTTTCTCCAAAGATTCCTTAAAAGCCTTCTTTCTATCTCCCTTCTAAAACCTTCCACACCCAGCTCTTCTATCAAGAAGTAGAGCCTGTTCTTTGTTCTATCTTCTCTGTTTCCCATGTCTGAATATATCTCAAGCACTGCCTTAGTTATATCTATGGCTTCATAGGGAAGGACAAAGATGTCTAGATCAAGGGCCTCTACAGGGCCACCGGACCCTATCTTACCACCCGCATAAACGTTAAAGCCGTAGATATTGTCCTTTTTTGCCAGATAAAAGCAAAGGTCGTTATACTTGCAGTTTATACTATCTGTTTTTGAACCTACCAAGCCCAGGTTAAACTTCCTTGGAAGGTCCGCATACTGTCTTTTGCCTAGGAAAAGCTCCGTTATTCTTTTGCTTATGGGTATGGTGTCTATGATTGAGTCTTCCACAAGGCCCGATAGGGGGTCTCCTGTAATGTTTCTTACGTTGTCCATACCCGTCTGTAGAGTTGTAAGCCCCACCCTTTCTATGGCTGAGAGAACTTCCGGAAGGTCCTTTAACTCTATCCATCTTAGCTGTATCTGTTCCCTTGAGGTGAGGTCTATCTGGTTCCTTCCAAACCTCTTAGAAAGGTATGCTATAACCCTTGCCTGGTCTGCGTTTAACTTTCCATGGGTAATTCTAATCCTAACCATAAAGTAGCCTGGTGTGGCCTTCCTGTAAAAGATGCCATACCACTTTAGTCCATACTCCCTGTCCTCTTCCGGCACCCTTTGCCAATCTCCATGCTCCCTTGCCCAAACCTCAAGCTTTTCCCTAAGGTTTATATCAAAAGGATGTCTACTTCTCTTGTATTCTTCTACTTTGTTTACCTTTGCTGGCCTTACCTTTACATGCTCTTTTAGTATGCTTTCAATGGTTGGCATACACCCACCGCAGGAAGTGGAAGCTTTTGTGAGAGCTTGGATATCTTCAACAGTTTTAGCTCCGCTTTTTATGGCCTCAAGTATCCTTCCGTAAGAGACGGCGTTGCAGTTGCAAACAAGGTCCTCTGGCTTAAAGGTGATTTTTACCTCTTCCTTTACAAGGTCCTTTATAAGGAAGTGTGGCTTTATGTTTTCTACGCTCTTTCCCGTCCTGATGAGGTCCAATAGGCCTTCGCTTCCTGCCAAGTCTCCAAGCAGTATGGCACCCACAAGCCTACCATCCCTCACAATGGCCTTCCTATACCTGGAGCCGTCCTTAAAGAGGATCACCTCATCCCCCTCCCTTTCCTGAATCTCCCCCACCGACATAAGCCTTACTCCAGCTACCTTTAGGATGGCATGGCTTAAGGACCCTTCGTACCTTTCCACATTGCCATAAAGTATGTTTTTTGCACACACCTTAACCTGCTCCATTATGGGAGCCAAAAGCCCGTAGGTCTTTCCTCTATGCTCTATGCAATCGCCTATGGCGTACACATCCTGCTCCGATGTCTCAAGAAAATCATCTACAAGCACACCCCTACCCACCCTTATGCCAGAGTTCTTTGCCAGATCCACATTGGGCACCACGCCCGTGGCTATTATGACCATATCAGTCTCTATCTCCTCCCCATCGGAGAACCTCACACGACTAACCTTCTTCTCTCCAACTATCTCCTCCGTCCTTTTTGAAAGCAAAACCTTTATGCCAAAGCCCTCAAGGCTTTTCTTAAGCATATCGCTGGCTGTTTTGTCAATGTATTGTTCCATAAGCACGTCAAAAAGGTGAACCAGATAAACATCAAGGCCTATATCTTTTAGGGCCTTTGCACACTCAAGGCCAAGGAGACCACCCCCTATTACCACAGCCCTTTTTGAAACCCTCGCCAGCTCCATTATGCCATACACATCCCTTATACTCCTAAAGGTAAAGACCCCCTTCTTATCCACACCTTTTATAGGTGGTACCTTAGGAAGGCTTCCAGTTGCTATAACCAGCTTATCGTAGGGATAAAGCTTCCCATCGGAAGTTAGCAAAAGCTTCTTCCAAGGTAATACCTTTTCAACCTTTTCACCTATATGTAGCTTTACACCATGCTCTTTGTAGTAGCTCCACCTGTTTATAACTATCTGGCTAAAGAGCTTTTTACCGCTGAGGATATCTGCCAGATGTATTCTGTTATAGCTTAAGGTCCTTTCCTCACCAAAGACATGTATTTCAATGTCTCCGCTTAGCCTTATGAGCTCCTCAACCAAAGCAGTGCTTGCCATACCGTTTCCCACAATTACCACCCTCATGGAACACCTCCTATCCCTTGTCTATGCAAGGAGCTTGCCAACTGGGTCCTTTTGAGGTCCTTTATTTTAAACCCTTGGCTTAAAGTGGCATATCCTTAAGGTTAACACTTTAACAATTTTGTAAACAATTTTACAACAATGTAGTGATGCTTTTTTATAAAAAACCAAGTTCGCACAAGTCTTTTATAGGGGTGTGAGGCTGGTATAAAGTTTGCATATAAAAGGGGTGAGGAGGTGAGCCATGAGGGAAGAAACAAAGATGGCCCTGAAGGAGCTTGTGGTGATAGTAAGGAGAGAAAAGAGTGCGGAGGTGAAAAGCTTTCTATCATCCATGGGGCTTGATTATGTGTCCAAAACTGTGAAGGGAAGGGGTAAGGAGGGGGGCTTGGGGTACAAAACAAACAAGGGAGTTATCATGTCCCTTCTGCCAAAGACCCTTATACTCACCTGGGTGGAGGAGGCCCTTTATGAAGAGGTGATTGAAAAGATCATGGATATAGCCCATACGGGCTTTTATGGTGATGGAAAGATCTTTGTGATAGGAGGTTGGTCATGAGGATGATAAAGGCTGTTATAAGGCCAGAGAAGCTTTATGAAGTGATGAGGGCTTTGGAAAAGGAAGGCTTTAAAGGTATAACGGTGATGGATGTGGTGGGAAGGGGAAAAGAGGGCGGCGTTCAGGTGGGAGAAAAAAGCTACGATGAGCTTGCGAAGACTCTCATAATGATAGCAGTTGAGGATGAGTATTCGGACAAAGTTGTAGACATTATAACAAGGCACGCAAATACGGGTATGTTTGGAGATGGGAAGGTTTTTGTCTGTCAGCTTGAAGAGGTTTGGACCATAAGAACGGGCAAAAGGGAGGTGCACCATGGATAGAAGGAGCTTTATCAAAAAAGGTCTTCTGGTTGCGGGTGGTCTTACACTGTCTGCTCCCTACATCAGCAGGGCACAAGGGAAGATAAGGATAGGTTATATACCCCTAACAGACTGTGCCTCTGTGGTAATGGCAAAGGAGCTTGGACTTTACAAAAAGTACGGTGTAGATGTGGAGATATCTAAGGAAGCAAGCTGGCCAAACGTTAGGGACAAGCTGCTAAACGGAGAGCTTAAGGCCTCCCATTGTCTCTTTGGTATGCCCTTCTCCGTTTATATGGGTATAGGCGGTCCTGCGGGCAAGGTTATGCCCATAGGCATGATTTTAAACTTCAACGGTCAAGCTATTACCCTTTCTCAAGAAGACTTTGGTGGTAAAGTAGGCTTTAGAGAGATAAATAAGGTAAAGCAGGTGATAGAAGAGCTTAAAAGGAAAGGTAAAACACCCACCTTTGCCATGACCTTTCCAGGAGGAACTCATGACATTTGGCTAAGGTACTGGCTCGGAGCCTGTGGTGTAAACCCAAACAGGGATGTAAGGGTAATACCCATACCACCGCCGCAGATGGTGGCCAACATGAGGGTGGGTAATATGGACGGCTACTGCGTTGGAGAGCCGTGGAATGAGGTGGCCGTGAGGGAAGGCGTGGGCTTTACCCATCTTGCAACCCAAGACATATGGAGGGATCATCCAGAAAAGGCCTTGGTTTTCAACCAGGAGTTCTTCAGTAAGAATGTGGAAGAGGTAAAAGCTATTATTAAAGCGGTGCTTGAAGCAAGCAGATGGCTTGATGACCTTAAAAACAGAAGGGAAGCCTCCAAGGTGCTTGCAAGGTATGTGAACGCCAAAGCTGAGGATATAGAGACAAGGCTCCTTGGCCTTTACCATCTTGGCAAGGGGCTTGGAGAATACAGATACAAGGATGATTACATGCTCTTCTTTAAAGGTGGCGAGGTAAACATACCCAAGTATTCCTACGGCATATTCTTTCTTGCTCAATACAGGAGATGGGGGATGGTAAAACAGGTTCCCGATTATCTTGGCATATCAAAAAAGCTCATAGCTAAGCCCCTTTTCCTTGAGGTGGCAAAAGAGCTGAACATAAAGGTAAAGGACGATGATATGAAGCCTCTGAGGGGCTTTATAGATGGTGTGGTTTTTGACCCAAACAAACCAGAACAATCCATAAAGGTATACAAGGTCAGGGAGGTGTAAAAATGGTACGTACTGAGAAAGGTTTAAAGTTTAAACTTATAGAGCTTTCTATTAAGCTTGGTACCCTCTCCACTGTTGCCGCTGCCATAATCCTCCCTGTCTTCGGCGCCTTTCTTTTTTTACTCTTTTGGTACACACTTTCTCTTCTTGTAAAAGAGCTACCAGGACCTATAAGCACCTTAAAGACACTTTTTGACCTCCTTTCTAACCCTTTTTACGACCTTGGACCTAACGATAAGGGTATAGGTTGGCAGTTGCTCACATCTTTGAAAAGGGTTTTCCTTGGTTTTCTTATAGGTTCTCTCATCGCTCTGCCGGTGGGCTTTCTCATAGGAATGAGCTTAAAGCTTAAGGAGATTTTAAACCCTATCGTACAGGTTCTCAGACCCGTCTCACCCATGGCATGGTTCCCCATAGGGCTTGCCATCTTTAAGTCCTCCAACGATGCCTCCATCTTCGTTATCGCCATCACCTCCCTTTGGCCCACCCTTATAAATACCGCTTTAGGTGTCTCTTCCCTCCCTGAGGACTATAAAAACCTCTCAAGGGTTTTTGGCTTTCCGCTACGCTACTACATAACAAAGGTTTTGCTTCCATACAGCCTTCCCTACATCTTAACCGGCTTTCGCCTAAGCCTTGGCATAGGGTGGATGGTAATAGTGGCTTCCGAGATGCTGGCCGGTGGCATAGGCATAGGCTTTTTTGTATGGGATTCATGGAACGCCCTAAACTTGGAGAATGTGTTGTCCGCAATCCTACTTATAGGCCTGGTGGGTCTTTTCATAGACATGCTCTTTGCAAGGCTCATAGAAAGGCTAAGGAGGTAAAGATATGAGAGGTTATTTGGAAGTCTTTAACCTTACAGTGCGCTTTGGCAATCATGTCATACTCCATGGACTGGACCTTCTTGTGGAAAAGGGCGAGTTTGTAAGCATAATAGGACACTCTGGCTGTGGTAAATCCACCCTTTTGGGTGTTATTGCAGGCCTTATAAAACCTTCTGAGGGTTCTGTGGTGCTTGATGGTAAGGAGGTTTTGGAACCAGGCCCGGACAGAGCCATGGTCTTTCAAAACTATTCCCTTCTGCCTTGGCTTTCTGTGTATGAAAACGTTATGCTTGCAGTAAGGTCGGTTTTTAAG
>JAXSPP010000003.1:167622-190615 GCA_037927135.1 Candidatus Pampinifervens sinense
GTGGTGCTTGATGGTAAGGAGGTTTTGGAACCAGGCCCGGACAGAGCCATGGTCTTTCAAAACTATTCCCTTCTGCCTTGGCTTTCTGTGTATGAAAACGTTATGCTTGCAGTAAGGTCGGTTTTTAAGTGTGAAGAGCTAAAAAAGGCTATAAGGAGGGCGGAGGATTACTTAAAACTGGCAGGCCTTTGGGAACACAGAAACAAGCCTCCTTCCCAAATCTCCGGTGGTATGAAGCAAAGAACGGCCCTTGTGAGGGCTTTGGCTGTGGACCCTAAGGTGCTTCTCCTTGATGAACCCTTTGGTGCCCTTGACGCCTTAACAAGAGCTACATTGCAAGATGAGCTTTTAAAAATATGGGAAAGGGATAAAAAAACTGTGCTTATGGTTACTCACGATGTGGAGGAGGCTATATACATGTCTGACCGCATAGTGATTATGAGCAATGGACCAGCCGCTAAGGTCTATGACATTGTGAAGGTTGGCATAAAAAGGCCGAGGGTGAGAGAGGAGATGATAAGGTTAAAGGAGTACTTAGACCTTAAGGAATACCTGATATACACCTTAAGGGAAAAGTTAAGAAGGAGGGAAGTGGCATGAGGTATGAAGCTGGTTTTATCACAAGAGAAGAGGTAAGGAAGTTATTGCTTTCAGCCAAGGATAAAAAGGGTTTCACATGGTCTAGGTTAGCCGAGGCCATGGGTTTAAGCCCAGTATACACAGCCATGTTAGTATACGGCTATGGGCAGGCAACGGAAGAAGAGGCAAGCAAATTGACAGATATTCTAGAGATTCCAGCAGAGATTAAAGAAGAGGTTAAAAGGGTTTTAACCAAGGCCCCCTACAGGACTCCTTCCCAACCATGGCCTCCCACAGATCCCTTTGTCTATAGGCTTTATGAAGTAGTCTTGCTTTATGGCCCTGTTATTAAGGATGTGGCCCATGAACTCTTTGGCGATGGCATCATGAGCGCCATAGATATGTCAATAGATGTGCAAAAGATAGAAGAACCAACGGGCACTCCAAGAATGGTGCTGACCCTCAATGGTAAGTGGCTTCATTACAAAAAGTTCTAAACTGCAAGGGGGTATGAAGTGAGACGTATCATAGAAGCTATAAAATCGGGCAATCCTAAGGCTCTTTTTGCATCCTTTTTGTACTTTGATACGGGCTTTAGCATATGGCTTTTGCTTGGCGCTTTGGCGCCCTTTATAGCCCAAGAATTAAATCTTTCCCCTGCACAAAAGGGTTTTCTTGTAGCTGTCCCCGTTCTCTCTGCCGCCATCCTTAGGATAAACTTTGGCTATCTCTACCAGTCTGTAGATGGAAGAAAGATAGCACTGGCTGGTATAATCCTTTCAAGCATTCCATCCCTTTTTGCCCTTCTCTTCCCATCCTATTTAGATGATTACACGGTGCTTCTCCTCTTGGGTGTGCTTTTGGGTATGGGTGGAGCCAGCTTTGCAGTTGCTCTTCCCATGGCTGGTAGCAACTATCCGAGAGAAGTTCAAGGTCTTGTATTGGGCCTTGCGGCGGCTGGAAACATAGGGGCTGTTTTGGATGGCATCCTTTTCCCTCCTCTTGCAAAGACCTTTGGCTGGAAAGAAACGATGGCTATGGCTGGGCTTTTGCTGGTGATAACCTTTTTGGTGGTCTTTTTCTGGGCAAAGGATAAAGGGGAGAAGGAAGGTAAAGGAACTTATCCCATCCTTGTCTTTGCCATAACCATCCTCTTTATGCTATTTTTGGTTCCAGCTCTTGAGAAGGGTTGGCTTGGTATAAAAGGCAAAGAAGCCTTGCTTTTACTCCCACTTATAGGAAGCGTCTTTGTGCTTTCCTTCCTGCCAAACAGATACAGAAGAGTTTTTCTTGAAAGGGATACATGGCTTATGGTCCTCATATACAGCATAACCTTTGGCGGCTTTGTGGGTATGTCTTCATATGTAAGCCTTTATCTCATTGACCAGTATGACTTTTCAAAGATTGAGGCTGGGGCTCTAATGTCCCTCTTTGCCTTTACGGGAGCTTTTATAAGGCCCTTTGGAGGCTTTATTGCGGATATGATAAGCGGTGTTAGAGCCTTGACCTTTATACTCTTTAGCATAGCCAGCATGTACATGGTGTTGTCTGTGCTTAAACTACCACCCTTCCTTGGTGTGCTTGCCCTTCTTGTAATCTTTGCCTTTTTCGGTCTTGGCAACGGTGCAACCTTCCAGCTTGTGCCACACCGATGGCCAAAGGTTAGGGGTATGATGGCTGGCATTATAGGCGCTGCCGGCGGTTTTGGAGGCTTTTATCTTCCCACCGTCTTAGGTATAGTAAAGGAAACAACCGGCTCTTACTCTGCTGGCTTTTTCCTCTTTTCAATGGTAGCCCTAACTGCCTTGGTTCTGTTAAGGCTTGTGCATAGTCAATGGATGGAATGGGCTTATGTTAGGTATGACTACGAGAAGGATATGCTAACCGGTATAGCTCCCAACGGGAGGGTGGTGATGGATTTTGTTTATAAGGAGGATTAAAATGAAAGCCTTTCAATGTCCTTACTGTGGAGTGGGCTGTGGCCTCCTGTGGGATGAGGGAAAGATAAGGGGAGACAGGAGCCATCCGGCCTCACGGGGAGAGGTCTGCAAAAAGCCCCTTTACTATCCAGAGGCGATGCACAAGGGAAGACTTTTAAAGCCCATGTTTAGGGAAACTAAGAAAGAACCCTTTAGGGAGATAAGCTGGGAAGAGGCCTACTCCATACTTTTAAAAAAGTTAAAAGAACACTCTCCCGAAGAGCTTTACTTTTACCTTTCAGGACAGCTTTTGACGGAAGACATATATGTGATGAACAAGTTTATAAAAGGTTTTTTAAAGACAAATAATGTGGATGCCAACTCAAGGCTCTGTATGGCAACGGCCGTAGTGGCATACAGGCTGGCCTTTGGCTCCGATGGCCCACCTTGCTCTTATGAGGACCTGGATGATGCAGACACCTTTGTCTTTGCAGGCTCCAACGCCCTTTGGACCCATCCCGTGCTTTTCAAAAGGATACTCAAAAGAAAGGCCAAGGGAGAGGCTATAAACATAATAGTTATAGACCCTGTAAAAACACAAACGGCCCAAAAGGCAGACAAACACTACCAAATAAGGGCTGGAACAGATGCTGTGCTTTTTAACTCGGTGCTTTACGTGCTTTATGAGAAGGGATGGATAGACGAAGAGTTTATAAAGAACCATGTAGATGGCTTTGAAGAGGCCATAAAGGAAGCTTTAAAATATCCACCCAAAAGGGCCTCGGAGATATGCAAGATAGAAGAAAAAGATATATGGGAGCTTGCGGAATACTACGCCTTTAGCAAAAAGCTCATATCCCTGTGGTGCCAAGGCCTCAACCAATCATCGCAAGGTGTTATGAAGAACATAGCCCTCATAAACCTACACCTTGCCACAGGAAGGCTAAATAACAAGGGCTGTCCCTTTTCCTTGACAGGCCAGCCCAACGCCATGGGTGGAAGGGAAATGGGCTATCTTTCCAACGGCCTTCCGGGATACAGGGATGTGAGGAAGGAGGAAGACAGGGAGTTTATGGAAGCCTTTTGGGGAATTCCTACGGGTAGCATAAAGCCCGAGCCGGGTCCAACCATTACAGAGGCCATAGACCTTATGCTTAAGGGAGATATAAAGTTTTTGTGGGTGGTTGCCACAAACCCTGCCATTACTCTACCAAACCTTGGCAAGGTGTGGAAAGCCCTTGAAAAGGTCTTTTTGGTGGTCCAAGATGCCTATTGGAACCATACCTGTGAGTTTGCCAACCTCCTACTGCCCGCAAGCCAGGTGGGTGAAAAGGAAGGGGTGATGACAGGGTCCGACAGGACCATAAGCCTATGCACCAAGTTCTCAGAAGCTCCCGGCCAAGCCAAGGAAGACTGGAGGGTATTTACAGAGCTGGCTCAAAGGATGGGCTATGAAAGGCACTTTCCCTACAGGTCCTCAGAAGAAGTCTTTAATGAGCTAAAGAAGGCCACAAAGGGCAGGCTCTGCGATATATCTTCCTTTTCTTACAAAGATTTACCCAAGAGGTGGGGAGGAAAACACCTTTATGAGGACCTAAGGTTCAAAACAGACACGGGAAGGGCCAAGATGTACCCAGCTATATACAAGCATCATCATGCAAGGTTTATCCTTATAACGGGAAGGACAAAGAACCAGTGGCATACTATGACAAGGACTGGCAAAAGCCCAGAGCTTTTAAAGGGAGAGGAAGAACCTTTTTTGCTTATGAACCCGGAGGACGCCCAAAGCATGGGAATAGCGGAAGGAGACAAGGTCAAGCTTATGTCTTTGGAGAACAAGGAGCTGGTTGAGTTAAAGGTAAGGCTTGGAGAGATAAAGAGGGGGCACCTTTTTGCGCCCTTTGGCTATGGGTCTGTGCCCGTTAACCTGCTTTTGGGAGACAAAAGGGATCCCATTTCAAAGGAGCCAGAACTAAAGTTTACACCTGTTTTGGTATATGCAAAGGATAGGAGGCTTATGGCCCATGGGCTTGAAAGGTAAAAGGATTGCCATATGCGCCTCAAGGAAGGCACTGAATATAAGCGAGAGGATCATAAACTTAGGTGGTAGGCCCTTTGTGGAGGATATAGTCAGAATAGAGTATGTGCCAGAAGAGGAGGTAAGGGATACCATTATAGAATCCTTGTCTTTAAAGCCTCACTTCTTTTTGTTTACCACCGGCGAGGGAACGGAAAGGGTGTTCCAAGTGGCGCAGAAGTATGGCCTTTTTGAGCCTTTGAGGGAAAACATGCTAAAAGGAACTATTCTGGCAAGAGGCTATAAGACAAGAAAGGTGCTTCTTAAATATGGCTTTGAGGGCTTTAGGACCGTGGAAAGCTCGGGAGAGTTCATAGGTTTTTTGAAGGAGGAAGAGGTAAAAGGAAAGGTGGTCTTTATTCAAATGTACGGCGAGGAGCTTCCAGCCTTGGAAAGGCATATGCTTGAAGCTGGTGGAAAGGTCCTAAAGGTGTGGGTCTATAGGTATGTGCCAGATATGGAAAGAATGGATGCCTTTATTGAAAAGCTTTTGAATGGGTTTTACGATGGGGTGCTTTTCACTTCGGCCTTTCAGGTAAGGTGGCTCTTTGCCAGGGCAAAGGAAAGGGGTCTAAACAAGGAGCTAAGCAAAAGGATGAACAAAGAATTGACCACCGTATCCGTTGGGCGCACCACTGCAAAGGCTTTGTTTGAAAACGGCGTTATAAGGGTTTTTATACCAGAGAGGGAAAGGCTCAGCCTTGCAATAAAAGAACTCATAAGGGCCTTTGAAGATGGGTAAGGTCTATATTGTAGGCGCAGGACCAGGAGACCCAGAGCTTTTAACGCTAAAGGCTTTGAGATTAATAAAGTCAGCAGATATTATCCTCTACGACAGGCTCATAAACCAAGAGATATTACTCTTTGCCAAGCCAGATTGCGAGCTGGTCTATGTAGGAAAAGAAGATGGAAAGCATACCATGGAACAAGAGAAGATAAACGAGCTTTTGCTAAAGTATGCCCACACAAAGGAAGTGGTGGTAAGGCTAAAAGGGGGAGATCCCTTCATCTTTGGAAGGGGAGGAGAAGAGGCCCTATTTTTGGTAGAGCATGGCATAGAGTTTGAAGTAGTTCCAGGAGTGAGTTCCTTTTACTCAGTGCCAGCCTACGCTGGCATACCAATAACCTTCAGGGGCATATCTTCATCCTTTGCCGTGATAACAGGGCATGAGGACCCAAGAAAGGAAAGGTCTAGCATAGACTGGAAGAGCCTCAAGGGTATAAACACATTAATAGTTCTCATGGGAGTCTCAAGGAGGGAGGAGATAGCCAGAAGGCTTATAGAGATAGGAAGGGACCCAAAGGAGCCTGTGGCCTTTATAGAGAATGGGACCACAGAGAGGCAGAGGGTCATTTTAACAGACCTTTATGAGTTATCCACAAACCCCCCTGAGGTAAGCCCGCCCGCCATCATGGTGGTGGGAGAGGTGGTAAGGCTCAAAGAAAAGATAGAATGGTTTGAAAGATCACATGCTTTGTAGAAATCTTGGAAGCTCTGCCACGCTCTCCAGGATTGCAAAGGGCTCTATGCCCTTCTTTAGATCCTCTGGCCTAAACTTGCCAGTCTTTACAAGCACGCCCTTTATGCCAGCGTCCTGCGCACCTTTTATATCAAACTCTATATCATCGCCAACCATCAGGGCCTCATGAGGTTCAACCCCCAAGGCTTTTAGCACTAAATTGAAAAAGTCCCTTGAGGGCTTTCCTATTATCCTGGCAGATTTTCCGGAGGCATATTCCAAAGCCTTAACAAAGGGACCCGCATCTAAAGAGAGCTTTCCATCCTTATCCATAAAGTATCTGTTTGGAGCAACAGCAATCAGCTCTGCACCTTCCAAAAGGTATCTGAAGGCTGTGTTTAAGTTCTCATAGGTAAAGTTCTTATAAGCATCTGCCACCACAACGTACTTTACCGGCTCTTTTGGCACATCAAACTCCTCATAGGCCTCATCCGTTGATAAAAGGTAAGCTCCGCCACCTTGAGAAAGAACAAACTCTTTTGCTACTCTGAGTGCTGTAAAAAGTTCTTTCTCTTCCAGATCAAAACCACAGTTAAGCAGGCTTTGAAAAACTTTTTTTGTAGGTATGCGCGTTGTATTAGTTACAAAGGCAAGCTTGTAGTGTTTTCGCAGCTTACTGACGGCCTCCACACTGCCTTCAATGACCCTATCCCTTATGCATAGCACGCCATCAATATCAAAGAGTATGGCTTTTATACCCATTAATTAGAAATAATATTTCAGTTGGAACTTTGTGGTATAATATTTAGCCAACAACGGACAGGAGGTAAACAATGGACCTAGAGCAAAGGGTAAAAGAGATAATAGCCGACCAGCTTGGTGTTGAAGTGGATAAACTAAGCCCTGAGGCAAAGTTTGTAGAGGATCTTGGAGCGGACTCCCTTGATGTGGTGGAGCTTATCATGGCCTTTGAGGAAGAGTTTGGTATTGAAATACCCGATGAGGACGCAGAAAAGATAAGGACTGTAGGAGACGTTATAGACTACCTCAAGGAGAAGGTGAAGGCTTGAAAAGGCGTGTAGTGGTCACTGGGCTGGGGGTAGTTTCCCCCATAGGAACGGGTGTAGAAAAGTTTTGGTCCAATCTTATAGCAGGTGTAAGCGGTGTAGATATAATAAGGAGGTTTGATCCTGTAGAGCTTGGGCTTCCGGTTCATATTGCAGCAGAAGTAAAGGACTTTGAACCAGAAAAATACTTTGATAAGAAGGAGATACAGAAGGTTTCGGACTTTATAAAGTATGCCGTTGCTGCGGCAGAGGAGGCCATAAAAGACAGCGGCCTTTTGGAGAGCAAATTTGATCCATACAGGGTTGGTGTGATCATAGGTACTGGTATTGGGGGTTTAAGGGACATTGAGGAACAGCACAAGATACTTATGGAAAAGGGTCCAAGGAGGGTTTCTCCCTTCTTTATACCCTACGGCATATCCAACATGGCAAGCGGTCTTGTGGCCATACGCTTTGGCTTTAAAGGCCCAAATTATTGTGTGGTCTCCGCCTGCGCCACGGGCAATCATGCCATCGGCGATGCCATGAGGCTGATACAAAAGGGAGATATAGATGTGGCCATAGCTGGGGGTTGTGAGAGCGCCATAACACCCCTTGGAGTGGCAGGCTTTGCCTCCATGAAGGCCCTTTCCACAAGGAACCATGAGCCTCAAAAGGCCTCAAGGCCCTTTGACAGAGACAGGGATGGCTTTGTGATGGGTGAGGGGGCTGGCATATTGGTTTTGGAAGAATATGAACATGCAAAGGCAAGGGGAGCAAAGATATACGCAGAGCTTGTAGGTTATGGTGCCACGGACGATGCCTACCATATTACCGCACCATGCGCCGACGGAGAGGGTGCATACATGTGCATGAAGCTTGCCTTAGAGGATGCGGGTGTGAAACCTGAGGAGATAGATTACATAAATGCCCACGGCACTTCCACACCTTTGAACGACAAGTCTGAAACACTGGCCATAAAAAGGCTTTTTGGAGAGCATGCCTACAAGCTAAAAATAAGCTCCAACAAATCTATGATAGGGCATCTTTTGGGTGCTGCGGGAGCGGTGGAGGCTGTGGCCACAGTAAAGACCATACAAACGGGCATAATACCACCCACCATAAACTTGGAAAACCCCGATCCTGAGTGCGACCTTGATTATGTGCCAAACAAGGCTATAGAGTATCCTGTGGTTTATGCCCTTTCCAATTCCTTCGGCTTTGGCGGAACCAATGCAAGCCTTCTCTTCAAAAAACTTTGAAGACCTTGAGAAGGCCATAGGCTACGTTTTTAAGAACAAAGACCTTTTAATTCAAGCCTTTACTCACAAGTCTTATGCAGGTGAGCAAAAGCTTAAGAGCTATGAGACTTTGGAGTTTCTCGGAGACTCTCTTATAAACTTCTTTGTTGTAGACATACTTCTTTCCGAATTTCCAGAGGCTTCGGAAGGAGAATTGGCTATGATGAAGTCCTATTTTGTAAGCGAAGATTACCTTTATGAGCTTGCGGAAGAGCTCTCCTTGGGTAAGTATATACTTGTAGGTGGTAAAAACAGAAGGAGTCATATAAGCACCTCTTTGATGGCCGATACCTTTGAGGCTCTATGGGCTGCCATTTACATTGATTGTGGAAGGTCTGCCGATACGGCAAAAGGTTTATTTGATAGGTTATTCAAGGATAGAATAGTTGAAGCGGTCAAAAACAAGGATTATATAAGGGACTATAAAACCCTTCTGCAGGAAGAAACCCAAAGAAGGTGGAAGGAAAGGCCTGTCTATAGGCTCATAAGCGTAGAAGGTCCACATCACAACAGGATATTTGAGGTGGAGTGTAGCATAAGGGAGTTTAGGGCAACGGCAAAGGGGAAAAATAAGAAAACGGCTCAACAGCTTGCTGCAAAAAAGGTGCTTGAGCTTATCCTGTCTTCTGAAAGTTCATCTCAAACAACTTCCTGTTGAAGTTCAAGGCTTGTTTCATAACCTCCAAACAAGCCCTAAAAGGTGTAAACATGGCGTAGAGCTTTGGGCTTTCCTTTTCCACTTGAAGTATATCCTCAAGCAAGTTAGCCAAAGCCTCCGTTTTTGAATTGATAGAATTGGGTATGTCCAGCCTTTCCACCTCTCTTAAAAGCTCTTCTGGCAGGTTTGCAAGTAATGTAGCTTCAAAGTTGAAAACTTCATACATATCGTAGAGGTAATCAATGACTTCATTAATGCTCTTAAAAAGTTCCTTTTCAATCCTGTAAATAGCCTTCCTATAGGCTTCCAATTCTTCATCCCTCAAGGAACATGCCTCTGCCAAAAAGCTCACTTCTTCAAGGTCTGCTTTTAGCTCTTTCAAGATCATCTCCAAGAGATTAAGGTTATACCTTATTAGCCTATCTTGCATCAGAAGGGCGCTCAGCACCACACTCCTTTCCATACACATCCTCCACAAAGGTTATTCCCAAACCTCTCAACTCTTCTCTAAAATCTTCTATTAAAATATATCCCTGGCTTTCTAAAAGTGTTTTTACCTTTTCCTTTATCCTCTCGCCGTGCTTGTCAAGGTCAAAAAGTAGTATGACCTCCGAATAACCTTCCAAGAGGTCTGGAAGGTCGGTGAACCTTTTCCCTTCTAAAGTGAATATGTTCTTAATACCGAACTTAGAAAGGGCCTGTTTGTCCCTTTTACCCTCTACCAAAACAGCCCTACTTTTTGAAGCTTCCCTTAGCCTCTCTAGCCAATCTGCAAGCATTAAGTATGTTATACTATATTTGCTGGCACCATGGAAATCATAACAGTTCCCATAGAAGAAGAGGTAAAGCAGTCTTACATAGACTATGCAATGTCCGTTATAGTGGGCAGGGCCATACCCGATGTGAGGGATGGCCTAAAGCCTGTCCAAAGAAGGATACTATATGCGATGCACGAAATGGGCCTGTATCCGGATAAGCCTTTTGTAAAGAGTGCAAGAATAGTTGGTGCCGTCCTAGGACACTACCACCCTCATGGAGATCAGGCTGTCTATGAAGCTCTAGTGCGTATGGCCCAGGACTTTAACATGAACTATCCACTCATAATAGGGCAAGGGAATTTTGGTTCTATAGATGGTGATCCTCCAGCGGCCATGAGGTATACGGAGGCAAAGCTGTCTAAGTATGCGGTAGAACTTCTGGAGGATATTGATAAAAATACGGTAGATTTCGTTCCGAACTTTGACGGCTCCACATGGGAGCCTTCTGTGTTGCCTTCCAAGTTTCCAAACCTTCTATGCAACGGGAGCAGTGGTATAGCTGTGGGGCTTGCTACTTCCATACCACCCCACAACCTAAAGGAAGTGTGCCAAGCACTTGTGGAGCTGGCAAAAAACCCAGATCTTACCACTCAAGAAATTATGAAATACATAAAAGGCCCAGATTTTCCGACGGGGGGTATTGTGGAGAATTATTCGGAGCTTGTAGAGTTTTATGAAAAGGGGAGGGGTCAGGTCAGGATAAGGGCAAAGGCCCATATAGAAAAGCTATCTGGTGGAAGAGAACAGATAGTGATAACTGAGCTACCTTATCAAGTCAATAAGGCGGAGCTCATAAAGCGCATTGCAGAACTTGCTAGGGAAGGTAAGCTAAAAGAGATTTCGGAGATAAGGGATGAGTCGGATAGGGAAGGGATAAGGATAGTGATAGAGTTAAAGAGGGATGCGGAAGGTGAGAAGACATTGGATAAGCTCTACAAGCTTACAGCTTTAAAAAAGAACTTTCCTTTAAACTTTGTGGTTTTAATAAACGGCGAGCCAAGGCTGGTTGGCATAAAGACCCTACTCCAGGAGTTTATAAAACATAGGCTGGAGGTCATACTACGAAGGGCCAAGTTCTTCCTTTCAAAGGCAAAAGAAAGGTTGCATATAGTGGAAGGTCTTCTAATCGCGCTGAATAACTTGGACAAGGTTATAGAGGACATAAGGAGCTCTTCCGACGTTCAAGAGGCCAGAGAAAGGCTTATGCAGAAGTATAAGCTTACCCAAGTTCAGGCAAACGCTGTGTTGGATATGAGGCTACAAAGGCTAACATCCTTGGAAAGGAGTAAGCTGGAGGAGGAGGAAAGGGATCTAAAGAAGAAGATAGAGTATTATACAAGGCTGGTAGAGGATGAGGGAGAGAGGATAAAGGTCTTTATAGAGGAGACTAACGAACTTGTCCAAAAGTTTAACACACCAAGGAAAACGCTGATAGAAGAACTTCAAACGGAAGAGGAGGGATCACTTACTGTGGTTATCTACACAAAAGGTAAGGTTCTGCCTTTGGAAAGTTTGGAGGAAGGTGAAGAGGTAGTAGATGTTCTTACTGTGCCCTTCACAAGCGGTCTTTTTATGGTATCCGATATGGGAAGGGTTTATTGGATAGCAGGATCCCAAGCCCTAAGAGGAAGCTTTCTATCTTTTAAGGATGCTGAAGAAAAAATAGTTGGTGCCTTCGTGAGGTCTTCTGTGGATGGGAGGATACTCTTAGCAACGCAGATGGGTTATGTGAAAAAGATACCCCTTGTGGATTTTGAATACAGGTCTCAGGGCATGCAGATAATAAAGTTTTCGGAAGAGGAGGATAGGGTAGCTAAGGTGGTGCAAGCGCCAGAGGAGGGTGACGTGCTCTTGTTTACCTATAGGGGTAGGTTGCTCAGGTTCCCAGCAAAGGAGATTCCTCCCTCCACGCCCAACTCTAGAGGTGTCCAAGGCATTAAGCTTGAAAAGGGTGATATGGTGGTGGGGATAAGGGCTTTAAAGGATGCGGAGTACCTTTTGGTGATAACGGAGGACGGTGGGGTAAAGAAGGTTTCCCTTCAAGAGGTGCCTCAAAGGGGAAGGGCCACAAAGGGTGTGGAGGTTCTTGGGTCTTCAAGGGAAAGGCTTGTAGATGTGGTTCCCATAAGAGGCTCTGTAGAGCTCATGATAGCCACAAAGGAAGGTAGGGTCTTTTATGATAGGTTGGAGGAGAGAAGCTTGCCTTTGAGCAGGCTTGACCAGAGGGCAAAGAGAAGGTGGGATCTTGGAGAGGATAAGATTGCAAGGGTGGTGGTAAAGGAGTAAGAATGGTATAATTTTCCCATGGTTATAAGAGGTAGAGTTTGGAAGTTTGGAGACAACGTAGACACAGACCAGATAATACCTGCAAGATATTTGAACACTTCAGACCCCTATGAGCTTGCCCAGCATGTGATGGAAGATTCAGAACATCCCAACTTTGCCAAGGAACACAAGGAAGGCGACATTATAGTGGCAGGCAGGAACTTTGGCTCCGGCTCTTCCAGAGAGCATGCTCCTATTGCCATAAAGTACGCTGGTGTGCCTGTAGTCATTGCTAAGTCCTTCGCAAGGATATTCTTTAGAAATGCCATAAACATAGGGCTTCCTATAGTGGAGGCTCCACAGGCGGTAGATGAAATAGATCACGGTGATGAGGTGGAAGTGGATCTGGAAAAGGGTATAGTGAGAAACCTCACTAAAGGAAAAGAATACCAAGCCACAAGGTTTCCAGAGACCCTTATGGCTATATTAAAGGCCGGTGGCCTTATGGAGTATGCCAAAGAGAAGCTAAGGGCTAATGGATAAGGAAAGGCTTAAGGCTCTTATAAAGGAAAGGTCGCTAAAGGTGGCAGAAGAGCCCATCTTTAAACTCTCTTCCGGAAGGTTAAGCAGGTATTACATAGACCTAAAGCAGATCACCTTTGACCCAGAAAGCCTTTATATGCTTGGTAGAATAATGTATGAAAGCATAAAAGACTTAAGGCCCGATGGAGTAGGTGGCCTTACCCTTGGTGCAGACCCTATAGCCTACTCTGTGGCCATGATATCCTACATGGAAGGAGATCCAATAAAGCCCTTTGTGGTAAGAAAGGAGCCAAAGGCCCATGGCACAGGAAGGCAGATAGAAGGATTGTTGAAGGCTGGGGACAGGGTGGTGGTCTTTGAAGATGTTATAACCACTGGAGCCTCCGCCCTAAAGGCTGTTCAAGCCTGTCAAAAAGAAGGCTATGAGGTTCTATGCGTTTATGCAGTGGTAGACAGGGAAGAGGGCGGAAGGGAGAACTTGGAAAGGGAAGGGCTAAAGGTTTTCTCCCTTTTTAAGGTCTCAGACCTACTATGAACATAATTTTTCTTTCCTCTTTGCTCCTTTTGGGAACCTTTCTTGGAAGCCTTATTGCCGTACTTTTTAAAAGGTCCTTTATAAGCGTGGGGCCAGCCCTCTCTTTTACCGGTGGTGTTATGCTTGTGGCCAGTTTTACAAGCCTTATACTGCCTGGCATAAAGATAGGTGGCTTTTGGTCTGTGGCTTTGGGCATTGTGCTGGGCTTTGCCCTTATGGCCCTCATAGAAAACCTTGTGCCTCATGAACATACCGTAAAGGGTAAGGAAGGCCTTTCTCATAAAAGGATAAATAAAATCTACCTTATAGTCTTTGCGGTGATAATACACAACATACCGGAGGGTCTTAGCGTTGGCATAGCCTCTTCCTACTCTATGAATAAAGGGCTTGAAACCGCCATAGCCATAGCACTTCAAGACGTACCAGAAGGCCTCATAGTAAGCCTTCCACTTATGGTCATAAGCGAGAAGGTGCTTATACCCTTATGGATAGGCTTTTTAAGTGGTCTTATTGAGGCCATCTTTTCACTTTTTGGCTATACCTTTTTTGAACACTTTAACAGCCTTTTGCCCATAGGCCTTGGCTTTGGTGGTGGTGCCATGATATACATAACGGCCAAGGAGGTTTTCCCAGAGGCCTACTCGGAAGAAAAACATACCCAATCCACAATAGCTTTTCTTGTAGGATTACTGCTTATGCTTCTTCTGGATACCTCACTTTAGGGCGTTCTGCACCAATGTGGGTATGAGGTGCACATTGTGGCATCTATAACAGTATTGCTCTATCTCCGACATTTGTCTAAAGACAGCTTCTCTGTTTACCTGCTGAGCCTTTAAGGCCCTTTGTAAGTTGTCAAGGGAAGTAAGATAGTCCTTGCCAGCAAGGGCTTCTATGGATGCTTTAGAGGTGTGGCATTTAGTACACATGGTATTTAGCTGTTTTGCCCTCTCTACAAAGTTGTCTCCATGCTCTTTTGCCTTTGCCACATCGCCTTGCATAAGGAATACCCTAAGGGACTTCATAGAATCGGAAAGCTTCTTCATATAGTCTTTTACCTTCAGCTCCTGCAATTCTACTGGATCTTCAATCCTTATATTGTCATACCTTGGAAAGTGATAGTATAGCTTTACCACCGCTTGGTTTTCTTGATGGCATTTATTACAGGTTTGGCCAAGGTCCCTCATAGCCTTTATGACCGCATCCACATTCCTTGATTGGACAGCCTTTACCAAGTTGTCTGCCAAGACAGGCTTATAGTATTCCCTCCACTCTGGCACCATCCTTGCACTCTCTTCATAGGCCTTCTTTAGCTGGCTTGCCCAATCAAGGGCCTTGTCCCACCTTCCTTCGTTTATGTTTAGGCTTATCCCATGGAGGGCTGTGCTCATAGTGTGCATATTGGATAGAAACTCCATCCTCTGAGATCTGGGAGGGTAATACTTTTCAAGGGACTTGGGTGGCCTCTTCATCACTATCTGCTGTGAAAAGGAAAAGCCCAAAAGCAGGCTTATCAAAACCAAAGACCTTTTCATCCTTCCACCCCCTGATGTTGTTTAGAAAAAAAATATAATATACTCATGCATTTTTCAATACTTGGTGGAGGGCGCTGGGGCTGTGCCTTGGCCTCCCATCTTGGAAGGCTGGGACACAAAACCCTTATCTTTGAAAAGAACCCAGAGGTGATAGAGCTTATAAACAGGGGAAGACATCCTTATGTGGAAGGAGTAGAACTAAAAGATGCACAAGCTACCCATGACCTTGAGGAAGCCCTTAGCTTTTCCGATTATATAATCCTCGCTCTTCCCGTTCAGGTCATAAGGGAAGTGCTTAAAGGGAAAAGCTTTAAAGGCAAGAGGGTGATATCTGCCTCAAAGGGTCTTGAGATAAGCACAAGGAAGAGGGTTTCAGAGATACTTCTGGAGATAGATCCAAAGGTGGAGGTCTTTTGCCTTTCTGGACCTTCCTTTGCCAGCGAGGTTTCAAGGGGGCTTCCTACAGCGCTCGTTTTAGCTGGAGAAAATGTGGAGGAGATGGAAAGGATAAGAGGTTGGATCGGTTCAGAGAACTTCAGAGTATACCTTTCTACGGACCTTGTGGGTGTAGAGCTTGGCGGT
Source organism: Candidatus Pampinifervens sinense (assembly GCA_037927135.1). Taxonomy (GTDB): domain Bacteria; phylum Aquificota; class Aquificia; order Aquificales; family Aquificaceae; genus Pampinifervens; species Pampinifervens sinense. Next base: position 182,938 of record JAXSPP010000003.1, read on the forward strand.
GCTTTAAAGAATGTGATAGCCATAGCCTGTGGTATATCGGACGGCCTTGGCTTTGGGGAGAACGCTAGGGCCTCCCTTATAACAAGGGGTCTTGCAGAGATGGTAAGGATAGGGGTAAGTCTTGGGGCAAGGAGGGAGACCTTTTATGGCCTCTCTGGTGTGGGAGACCTCTTTTTGACAGCAAGCTCTTCCCAATCAAGAAACAGAAGCTTTGGCTACATGCTGGGCAAAGGCCTTTCTGTAGAGGAAGCGCTAAAGAAGCTAAACCAGACTGTGGAGGGAGTGCATACAGTAAGGGCAGTCTATGAACTTTCCATCTCTTTAAAAATACATGCTCCCATTAGCCTTGCCGTCTACAAGGTTGTGGTGGAAGGCCTTCCTGCCCATGAGGTGGCTCTTGAGCTTCTAAGAAGGCCTCCTCAGTCTCCCTTTGAGACCCTATGAGCTCACCATAAAAATAGTACTCTCCGCATGATTCACACCTGTAAATACCCCCACCACAACACTCTATGATCTCAAGCAAAGCACCACAGTTGGGACAGCTCTCCATAGCTTATAATTTATCTCCGTGAAGGAAAAAATCTTCCTTTACTTTCTCCTAGCGCTAACAGGCTTTTTCACAGCCTTAGTGCTCATCATGCTCCTTCCCTTCCTAAAGCCTATCCTTTGGGCCATCATATTCTCCCTTGTCCTCTATCCTATACACCTTAAGCTCTCCCGTAGGGTGGGAAACCTAGCTTCTGCCCTCCTTTTGACTTTGACCGTTCTGCTTCTGGCGGTCATACCCTTCAGCCTTGTTCTGTTCTTTGCCATAAGACAATCCATAGACCTTCTACAGCTTGCCATAAGCCTCACCCAAAACAGCTCCTACATAGACTTTATAAAAGAGGCGTTAAAGCATCCCATCATAGGAAAGCTTTTCACAGAAGAGGAGATAGGGAGGTTTCTATCCTACATAGAATCTGAGGAGTTTAAAAACTTTCTAGTGGCTGGTCTAAGGGATCTTGCCCAAAGGGGCCTCAATCTTTTAGCTTCCCTCGTTCCAGCTGTAGCGAGCTTTGTCTTCAAAACCTTTGTCTTTCTTATCACCCTCTTCTTTATCTTAAAGGATGGTCCAAGGTTTATGCACTTTGCCAAAAGGTTCCTACCTATGCACAGAGAGGATGTGGAGGAGGTGTCTATCACCATATACAAGACTGTAATTGCTACCGTTTATGGTTCTATAGGTGTGGCCATAGCTCAAGGCATACTGAGTTTTATAGGCTATAAGATAGTGGGCGTTGATTATGCTTTACTGCTCGCTTTGGCCACCTTCATAAGCTCCTTTATACCACCCTTTGGTGCAGCCTTCGTTTGGTTCCCTGTAGCTGTCTACACCTTTTCCACAAAAGGTCTATACAGTGGATCCATAATGTTCCTTTATGGATCCCTTATAATCTCAACTGTAGACAACTTTGTAAGACCTCTCATAATGAAGATGGGCATAAGCATACCTTATATAGTCCTCTTCTTTTCCATAGTGGGGGGCCTACTCACCTTTGGCTTTGTAGGTATATTCCTTGGCCCCCTCATCTTTACTACTCTCTTTACCCTTGCTCTGATCTACGAAAAGAGGATCCTAAAAGAAGATATCACTCAAGACCGTGCATCTTAAGGTTCTCCTTTATCTTATGGAGTAGCTCCGCTGGGTTCTTTATGGGAAATTCAAGCTCTTGAATAACCTCCCTTGCCGTCCTACCCTTTATATAGACATTTTCCAGCTTATCCAATATGGCTTCTGCAGAGTTTATAGGAAAGTCCGTACCCTTTAACCTCTTTAAAACCATATAAGCCCAAGGCACATCCAAGGCATAGGCTACCCTTTCACAGTATTGGAGGAAAACCTTAGATTCTTCTTGCCCTTCCTTCACAAGCTTGTATGCGAGCTTTGCCACACCACCTGCAGTATGCACTTTTAATTCCTTCCTTTCCTCTTCTATAAGTTCTTCAATGCTCTTTAGCTTCTCCATCACCTTGTTTGGGTCTGCCCTCAGTATGTTCCTTACCGTTTGAATGGTAAGTCCTACCTTTTGGGCTATCTCTTCCTCAGTCTTAAAATACTCCTCCCTCAACACCACACAGTAAACGGCCCTCGCAAGGGAAGGAAGCCAAGTGAGGGTCTTGTAGTCTGCAAGCTTAGAAAGGCCCCCAAGCACATCAATGGACTTTAAAAAGACTCTGAGCACCAGAGCTTCCAGGTCTTGTTCTACAGGTTGTGCTATTACTACCATGTTTCACCTCCTTTTTTAAAAATCGGGGTGACGGGACTTGAACCCGTGACCTCTGGCCCCCCATGCCAGCGCGCTGCCGCCTGCGCCACACCCCGTTAAATTTAAATTTTAGAACGTTTTAAGCCATATTTCAACTTAAAAAGAAGCTTTTTGCTTGGTCTGAAGACGATCCTTTTTTCCCCTCTTCTAAAGCTTCCAAAGCCAGATATTTTGACCTTTTCACCAGAAAGTAAAGCTTGGCTCAACTTTTTTATGATAAAATTTACCATGCTGTAGACTTTCCTTTTTGGAAAATTGGGAAAGTGATCCCTATGTAGCCTTTCCGCTATAGCCTTTCTTTTCATAACTTAAGCTTCTTCTTTAGAATATCTCCCAAGGTAAAGCCTTTGTCTCCCCCAGACCCTATAGTAATAATATCCTTTTCCTCCTTCCTTTCCTCCTCCTTCATACTAAAGGTTATCCTATCTTGAGAAAGTTCTATTATCTTTACCTCAACCTCTTGACCTTCCGAAAGCTTTACACCCCTTGGCACCTCCGATATGGGTAAAAGGCCATCCACACCCTCTGGAAGCTGTAGGAAGGCTCCAAAGGGATGCACACTCTTTACCTTTAGCTTTACTTTGTCTCCCACCTTGTAATTCTTAAGAACCTTTTCCCAAGGATTTTCCTTTAGCTGTTTTAGGCCTAGCTTTACATACCTTCCTTCCAGCCCAAGCACGGCAAACTCAAGGGATTGGCCAACTTGAAGCACCTCTTCTACCCTTCCAGGCCTTACCCAATCAAGGTCGCTCCTGTGTATTATGCCCTGCACATTCTCCTCAAGCCTTATGATGGCCTTCGCTCCCTCTATACTTTCAACAGTGCCAACCACCTTGCTTCCCACAGGATACTTCTTGATAAACTCTTCCCAAGGCTTGGGAAGTGTCCTCTTTATACTGAGTATAAGCTTGCGCTTCTTTGGATCAAACTCCAACACCTGCGCAGAAACCCTATCCCCCTTCTTGAAAGTAGCACCATCATAGGAAACCTCTTCCTTAGGCACAAAGCCCTCCACACCCTCCATAACCTCTACAACAAGACCGTTTTCCCTTACTTCAACCACCCTACCGTTTACCACCTGCCCTTTGCTTATGCTTTCCTGGGCCTTCACCCATGGATTTTCCTTCATTTCCCTTAGGCTAACGAAGATGAACTGACCGTCCTTAGGTATCCTCTTTACCTTAACCCTCAACCTCTCACCTATCTCCGTATAGTTATAGGGATTCTTGTCCCTTCCCCAACTTAACTCCTCCAGTGGTAGGAAGGCTCTTAGCACTTTGCCTACCAGAAGGGTTACTCCCTTGTTAGGATCTATCTTTATAACGCGGCCTTCAACCACATCCCCTACCTTTAGCCTTGCAAGAAGTCTAGCCTTCTTCCTCTCTTCCATAAACTTCATATACTCCTTCTGAGAAAGGACTATCTTTAAACCATCCTGCTCCCTCTTAAACTCTATTATCTTTGCCACCACCTTTTTACCTTCCGCTAAGTTCTTGCTTGCCTCCTCAAAAGGCATCTCCGCTTTTAGACCGCTGATATCCACCACATAGGACCTTTCATTCCTTGCCACTACTGTACCTGTGATAAACTTACCCTTTTCATAAGCATTTTGCAAAAATCTTATAAGCCTTCCTTCCAAATACCTTCTATAGGAAAGTATGGGATAGCCTTCCCTACTAAACCTTAAAACTACTGCCTTTACCTCATCACCCACCTTTGCTTCAGGAAGTTCCTCTTTAGGTATGACTCCCTCCACCTTATAACCAATATCCACATACAAGTTCCTCTCATCCACCTGTACCACTTTTCCTTTTACCACTTCCCCTCTTCTTATCTCCTTCAGACCACTCTCAAAAACCTTCTCAAATTCGCTCATCCGTTCCTCCATGGAATTTTTTATTATACCACTTATCCTTTTAAAGTGCCCAGGGGTTTAAACCTTGCCACAAGCTTTGCTATACCCAAGGAATGCACTACAAAGGCTACCTCAGAAACATCCTTATAGGCCTGTGGTATCTCTTCAGCCACCGTTCCCTTTCCCCTTGCCACCACCACAAGGTCTCCAAGCACCTTCTCAAGACCTTCCCTCCTTACAAACTCCTTTGCCTTTGTCCTTGACATAAGCCTGCCAGCTCCATGGCATGCACTTCCAAAGCTCATATGCATACTCTTTTCCTGTCCTACCAGAAGGAAGGAATACCTTCCCACATCTCCGGGTATGAGAACGGGCTGGCCTATGTCTCTGTAAGCTGGTGGAATGTCTGGGTTATGGGGTGGGAAGGCCCTTGTGGCACCCTTTCTATGAACCAAAAGCTTTTTAACTCTCCCATCCACCTTATGCTCTTCCACCTTTCCTATGTTGTGGGCAAGGTCGTAGATGAGCCTGTATCCAAACTCCTGCCAGGAGAGTTTAAAGAACCTTCTTACCGTATCTGCCGTAAGGTATCCAAGTATCTGCCTGTTGGCAAAGGCGTAGTTGGCCGCAGCGTTCATGGCCTTAAAGTAGCTTTGACCTTCAGGCGACTTGAAGGGCATACATGCCAACTGCATATCTGGAATGTCTATATCGTATTTCCTTAAGGCATCCTTTGCTACCTTGAGGTAATCTACACATACTTGATGGCCAAAGCCCCTTGAACCAGAGTGCACCATTATGGTAACCTGTCCAAGCTCAAGGCCTAGCTTTTTGGCCACATCCTCATCGTATATCTCATCCACATACTGCACCTCTACAAAGTGGTTTCCTGATCCCACCGTTCCAAGCTCGTCAGATCCCCTCTCAAAGGCATAATCGGAAACTTTAGAAGGATCTGCATTGGGAAGGGCTCCACCGCTTTCTATATGCTCCAGGTCCTCCTTAAAACCATAACCCCTCTCTATAGCCCATCTTGCACCCTTTATGGCCACCTCAGAAAGCTCAGACTTTGAAAGCCTTATCTTTCCAGTAGACCCTACACCGGCGGGAACATTCTTTAATATCTCCTGCATAAGCTCCTTTCTTACAGGCTTTACATCATCCACAGTAAGGTTTGTAGCTATAAGCCTTACACCACAGTTTATATCGTAGCCTATGGACCCAGGGCTAATAATACCATCCTCTATATCGGTCGCCATTATACCACCTACTGGAAAGCCATAACCCACATGCACATCTGGCATTACATAAATGGCCTTTTCCACTCCAGGAAGGGTAGCTGCATTGGCCGCCTGCCTTATGGCATCCTCCTCTAAAAGCTCAAAGAGTTTATCGCTAAGGTAAAAGTAGACTGGCACCTTTTGACCTTGGATAGTCTTCTCCGGCAGCTTATAGATATATTCATCAATCTTAATGAGGCTCTCCTTTAGACTCATCATAGTATTAAATGTATTTCAAAAATGGTGGGCGATGGAGGACTCGAACCTCCGACCTCCATCTTGTGAGGATGGGTGAAAGCCTAATTCTATCAAGGTTTTCGTGGCGGGTGTTAACTACAGGTTAACTTTTGGGCAAAGATTTATCCATAACCTCTGACAGGGTGTCAAGGGCAGACCTAAGATGCTCTGGGCTAAGGTGGGCGTATCTCTTTACCATGCTGGCGGACTTATGCCTTGTTAGGTGTTGTATGGTGTAGAGGTCTACTCCTTTCATGGCAAGCCAGCTGGCAAAGGTATGTCTAAGGTCATGAAACCTAAGGTCTGGTATGCCTGCTTTCCTGCATGCGGTTTTAAATGCTTTTAGATAGGTCTTGTCCTCTACCTTGTAGGGCTTGCCTTTTGAGTTGGTAAAGATGTAGCCTATGCGAGGAGTATTGCCTTTAAGCCTTTTAAGGAGCTCAATGGCTTGCTTTCCCAGTGGAAGCCTTGCTATTTCATTATTCTTGGCATTGGTTATGGCTATAGTGCCATGCTCTAAGTCCACATCTTCCCACTTTAGGCTAAATATCTCACTGGCTCTAAGACCTGTATAGACTGCAAACTCTACTGCGGGTCTTAGCCATGAGGGGCATGCTTGTAGTAGGCGGGCAAACTCCTCTGGCTTTAAAAACCTAAGCCTACTGTCATCTACCTTGAAAAGTTTAACCTCTGGCAGGTCTCCAGAGTATAGCTTTAGGGTTTTAGCTTTCTTGAGGATGGCTCTGAGAATGTTAAGCTCTGAGTTTATTGTGTTGGGCTTTACTCCAGCGGATAGCCTATGCTGTTTATACTGCTCTATGGTGAAGGTGCTTATCTTGGATAACTCCATAGTGCCAAAATAGTCAACGAGCTTGTGGACTTTCCTTTCTATCTCATAGCTTGTCCTTGCCTTTGCATGTGGGCGGGTAGAGTGATACCACTTTAGATATTCCTGTGCCAGTTCTTTAAAGGTCAGCTCCTTCTCTTCTACTGGCAGGTAAGTGCCTTGAATTATCTCTTGCTTTATCTTTATGGCTATGTTCCTTGCCATTGTCAAGGGTATTTCATCAACCCTGCCAATTCTCTCATAGTAAGTCTTGCCTTTGTAGGTAAACTTTAGCCAGTAAGACCCATGAATTTCATAAAGGTTGTCTCCGTAAGACACTTTGCCTTTCTTTCTTGCCTTAGCCATGACAGACCTCAACCCTTAGGTTCATCATGCCAGACAGTCCATATCATGTAGGCTATCATCCCAGTAAAAAGCAAAGACATAAGACCTGCCAGTAGGTAAATAAGCCTTTCATCCATCTTTTAACCTCCTTATAAGCCTTCTTGCTCTAATATGCAATGAAAGGGCATAAACAAGCAAGGCAAACCATAGAGGTATGCCAGCGGTGATAAAAGCCTTTGCTTGTGGGCTTTCTGGCTTAAGCATCAACCCTACAAGACCACCAGTAAGCAAAAGTAAAGCATTCCACACATGGCTAAACATGTGCTTGTAGTAAGCTATTAACTCCTTTAGCTCCTCATTGCCTTTCATTCTTAAACTCCTATAGCCATATGGCAGTTAACCAACCCTTATGACCTAATGTCTTGTGGTTAGTTGACTGCAACACATGGCTTAAGTCTTACCCTTCTCATGGTATGCGTTATCTTGTCCTTTCTCTTCCTCTTTCTGACGGGCGGTCTCAAGGATTTCTGTGATTAAAAGAGACAAGGACTTGCCTTCTTTTTGAGCTTTAGCCTTAACCCAGTCCATTAGCTCCTTAGGCAGTCGTATCTGGGTTTTCTCTGGCAGTGAACGAGGACTAAGGGCTTTAAAGCCTTTTCTTGCCTGAGCCATACAAAAAAGTATATCCATACGCTACATCTTAGTCAAGAGGCAAAAAACTTGACATCTTAAATAAGATGGCTTATATTAGATGCCATCAATACCTTGACAGGAGGGTTAACCATGCAAGAACTCAGAACCTTAGAAAGCTGGCTCTTAGACCTAA
>JAXSPP010000004.1:0-163709 GCA_037927135.1 Candidatus Pampinifervens sinense
TAGGTAAGGTGGTATAATTTCCATGGTAAAAACCTCCGATGGTTTTTAGAGCTACTATTATAGTAGCCCTGCTGTCTTTTTATTGATATGGAAGGTTTAGCTTAAAGGGAATTTCTCACTCGGCGTAATGTTATATAATATTTTCCAGTATGGCTGGGCATAGTCATTGGGCTCAGATAAAGCACAAGAAGGCTAAATTGGACGCTCAAAGGGGCAAGATATTTACCAAGATAATACGCGAGATAACGGTTGCAGTCAGAGAAGGGGGACCTAATCCAGATACAAATCCTAGGCTTAGAACGGCTCTAGAGCATGCCAAAAGGGTAAATATGCCCTCGGAGACCATAGAAAGGGCTATAAAGAAGGGAACGGGTGAAATAGCTGGAGAAAACTACGAAGAGGTGTTGTATGAAGGCTATGCACCCGGCGGTGTGGCGCTTATGATCATCACATACACTGACAACAGGAATAGGACAACTTCAGAGATAAGACATGTTCTGTCAAAGCATGGTGGAAACCTCGGTGCTTCTGGCTGTGTATCCTTCCTCTTTGACAGGGTAGGTATCATTGAAGTGCCCAAGGAGGGCATAAGCGAAGAGGAGATATACGAAAAGGCTATAGAGGCAGGTGTGGAGGATGTGGAGATAGGCGAGATAAATTACATCCTATACACAAAACCTGAAGACCTCTACTCTGTAAAGGAGGCCTTAAGCTCTATGGGCCTTCCTATAGAAAGGGCTGAGATAGCTTATAAGCCAAACAGCTTTGTACAAATAAACGATGTGGAATCGGCAAAGAAGGTTCTAAAGCTTATTGATGCCCTTGAGGACCTAGATGACGTTAAAGAGGTCATAGCCAACTTTGATATACCAAAGGAGATAATGGAGCAGGTAAGCCTCTAAAATATTCTATCCAGTAGGACCACGAAGAAAAACACAAGGCTTATGTATCCGTTAACTGTGAAAAAGGCCTTGTTTATCTTTGAAAGGTCATAAGGCTTGATGAGGGAGTGCTCGTAGTATAAAAAGACCGCTATGGCCAAAAGACCAACAAGGTATATTAGACCTAAAAATTCTACCCTGAATAGCAGAAGGAGAAGAAAGATAAAGGTAAGAAGGTGCATAGCCTTTGAGATGAGTAAAGTCTTTTCTATACCAAACTTGACGGGTATAGACTTCAGACCATGGCTTTTGTCAAACTCGTAGTCTTGAAGGGCATATAAGATATCAAAGCCAGAGACCCAAAAGCCCATGGCTAGGCCAAGAAGGACGGCATTTAAGGAGAGGCTCTCGTTAAAAGCCACATCTATGGCAAGGGGTATAAGAAAGTAGATTAAGCCTAGGATAAGGTGAGGGTAATAGGTTATCCTTTTGGCATAGGGATACAGCCAAAGAAGGAATAACACAAGGGGGGAAAGGAGGAAGGCATAGATGTTTATCATAAGGGAAGAGAGGAGGAAAAGGCCAGAGGAAAGCCATACGAGCTTTTTTATTTCTTCCTTTGATACCTCACCCCTCACATGAACCCAATCCTTTGTACGCGGGTTTAGCTTGTCTATAGGAAGGTCTATAAGCCTGTTTAGGGCCATGCCTGCCGTTCTGGCACTTATGAAGGCAAGGATCACCCAAAAAAGCTTCCAAAGGGAAGGCCAACCTTTGTATAAAAGGGCCACGCTAGCTAAGGCAAAGGGTAGAGCAAAGATTGTATGTTCAAACTTTGTCAGTTCAAAGTACTTTTTCATCATATATCAAAGATGATCTCTGCTATCCACTGATCTCCTTCCTTTTCTACCTTTAGACCATGGTAGGTGGCAGCTTTTATGACAAGCCTAGGCTCATGTCTCTCTGGATCAAACTTACTGCCCACAAGCTTCACCTTTGCATAGCTTTCGCTCACCTCCAAAACTTGGCATGAAGAGGCTACAAAAAGCTCCTTTTCGTGCAGGAAGATTGCCCTGTTTATGATGTCTGGAAGGAGAAAGGGGAGCTCAGAGCTCACCTCTATTATCCTCTCCTCTTTTGCCTCTACAGCATCTATGGGTGTTATCTCGTTAAAGGTTGCCAGCAAGCTTTTGCATATTAGCTCACCAAGGCTTTCTGCCCTTACCCTTATGCCTGCATCTGCTGTAATGCGGTCTATAGTTTCATAAAAGCTCATAGCCCGAGCACCTCAAACATGGTATAAAAGCCAGGTGGCTTGCCCTTTATCCACCTGCTAGCCTCTATGGCACCCCTTGCGAATATGTCCCTTGAGGTGGCCCTATGTATAAGTTCTAGCCTTTCACCAAAGCCAAAAAAGTAGACGGTGTGCTCTCCTACCACATCCCCACCCCTCAAGGCCATAACACCTATCTCTTTTGCTTCTCTTTCTGAGAGGCCATCCCTTCCATGAACCTTCTTTTCAAGGCCCATAACCTTACAGATTATCTCCTCAAGCTTTAGGGCTGTACCGCTGGGAGCATCCTTTTTAAAACGGTGATGTATCTCCATCACCTCCACATCAAAACCCTTATCTTTTAGAACCCTTCCAGCTATCTCCACAAGCTTAAAAAGTAGGTTGACTCCAAGGCTCATGTTGGGAGAGAGGAGTATGGGTGCATAGGAAGAGTAGGATCTTATCTCTTCAATTTCCTGTTCGTTGAAGCCTGTAGTGCCTATGACCACACCTTTTCCTGCAAGGGCAGAAAGCTTGGCATGGGAGACGGCGGCGGTAGGGTTTCCAGAGAACTCTATAACCACATCGCACAAAGGCAATGCCTCTTCAAGCCTTGAGGTGAGTGGAAGGCCCTTCAGCTCTTGAATGCCAGAGGCTTCTCCAAGGTCCTGTGATCTTACACAATCGGGATGTTCTACGCCCGCAACCACTTGAAAGTCTGAGTATTCAAGGGAAAGCCTGAGGATGCTCTTGCCCATCCTTCCGAGGGCACCACAAACTACAGCCTTTGTCATTCTTCTTCCTCTTCACCAAAGATCATATCCTCAAGCTCTTCAACGGCATCTTCAGCTTGGTCTGGTGGCACGACGGAAGGATAGAGGGCCACCTGAATCCCTTCTGTGAAGAGGAACTTACTTATTATCTCCTGAAGCTTTTCTAGCTCTTCCGGTGTTAGGTCTCCCCTTATGCTCTCTTCAATGGGCTTGTTGGTAAAGAAAAAACCTACTAAGCTGAAGGGAACAGCGTAAAGTTGCTCTTCCATGACACTCTCCTTTCTAGAGTTTTGTAAATTATATAATATCCTTTAACTATGAGGCTGGCAAGCATTGATGTAGGTTCTTATTCTATAAGGTTAAGCGTGGCAGACCTAGACGGTGGCCTAAAGCTCATTCACGAAGAGGGCACCATAACAGCTTTGGCAACGGATCTAAAGGAAAGGGGTCTTCTCAGAGAGGACAGGATGGAAGAGAGCTTACAAGTTATAAAGAGCTTTGTTGAAAAAGCAAAGAGCTTGGGTGCAGGGCGCATAAAGATAGTGGGCACAGAGGCTCTAAGGAGGGCAAAAAACTCTTCAGAGTTTATAGAAAGGTTAAAGGAGCTTACAGGCATTGAGCTAAGGGTCATAGCACCTGAAGAGGAAGGAAGGTATGCCTTTTTATCGGTAGCCTACTCCCTTAGGCCTCAAGGGAGGTTTTGCATAATAGACCAAGGTGGAGGATCCACAGAGTTCGTCTGCGGAAGGGGCTTTCAGGTGGAGTCTCTTAGGTCCTTACCCTTTGGTATAGTAAACCTCACAGAAGAGTTCATCCATAGCGATCCACCAAAGCCTTACGAGCTGGAATCCCTCAAAAACTTCCTTGACGAGCAGATAAAGGAAGTGGTAGAGCCTTGCGACCAGCTTGTGGGCCTTGGTGGAACTATAACCACCATCACAGCCATAGAGTATGGCATATACCCATATAAAGGTGAGGAGGTGCATGGAAAGGAACTAAGCTTGGACAAGATCATGTTTTGGCTTGAGACTTTGAGCTCTATGAGGGAAAAAGACAGAATTGCTAGCTTTCCACACATAGAGCCAAAGAGGGCAAGGGTGATAATTCCTGGGCTTTTGATCTTCTATAGGAGTATGATCCTTTTTGGAAAGGACAAAATAAAGGTAAGCGATTGGGGCCTAAAGGAAGGACTTTTGGTGGAGGAGGTTATAAAAAAGTAAAAAAAAGGGAGGAAAGGCGGGGGAGCAGGGGCTATATAGCTGGGCCAGCCCATTAGAAGATCCACTGGAACTGCAAGGTGATGGCATCATTCTTTATTTTGACGTTTCCTTCATCAAGCTTTGTATACTCCAAGGTCCAACGGAAGTTTTCGTTGATATAGTAGTAGTTTATACCCACGCCTAGCTGTTTTATCTTGCCCAGGTAGCTTGTAGGGCTGTTGTTTTCACGTATAAAGTTTGTAGCATCTCCGTAGAACCTTGTAGCACTGCCACTTCCAACTTTAACTATCTGCGGTTTATACTCAGAGTAGCTTACATAAGGCTCAAACTTATGCTTGGACTGTGGATTTATCATATATCCCGCCTTTACAAGCCAAAAGTCGTTCTTTATGCTCCTGTTGGGGTAGGTATTGTTAGCACTGTCGGTTAGAAGAAGGTTATCAAACTTTACTTGGCCCAATTCTGCCACAAAGGATATGGGCCCATGGTGCCAAGCAAAGTCTACGCCATAGAATTTCATATCAACCTTGTTGTCAAGGAGGACATTAGCTAGTGTTGTCAAAGGATTGGGTAGCAGTAAGTAGGGTATCCTCACATTAACAGTACCAGCCCCGTTCTCTGGTTGACCATTGTTACGAAAGCCTGGAGATATACCTTGTGTATCGGTAATTATGTGCTGGTCTATATTGTTCTGAAAGGCATAAGAGACTCCAACTGTTACACCCTTTCTCTTGCCAAGATAGGTATCTCTGTAAAGCCAGTTGTATATGGCAGGCCTTCCCTCTGGGTCTCCAAAGCTAACAGTACCCCTAAGGGTTATAAGCGGGCTATTGGATGAGTTGCCTCTTGCCCGTGAAATACATTCAGCAGGAGAAATAGCACCACATGAAAGATTAGTTACCACAGTCTCATCCCATGGATTTCTAACGTTTTTGAAGCCACCAAACAAACCCAAAAAGCCATCCACGGTTATCTTAGAGTAGCCTTGTCCCCTGCCCGAAGCCCTTATATGCGCATACCCTCCGAAGGCTCTTCCTGTTACATCGCCTATGGTCAGGTGTGCCCACCTTAGAGTTGCGTTTGTCCTATCCAGGTCAATGTTGTCATAAGCCCTCTGGAATTGCTCTCTACCTAAAGGCACCCTTGGGTATCCAAGGTGTAGGTCAAGGGTTATACCCTTCATGTCGGTCATGGCGCTTGGCACAAGTATCACATCTAGCTCGTGTATAGTGCCCGTGTTTCTGTTGCTTTGCCTTTTGGCATGGGTTGGCTGTCCACCAAAAGGCGCATCGTAAGGATCTCTTCCAAAGTCGTTATCCCTCAAAACGAAGTTGAACTTAAACCAAGGGTTGACACTTCCTCCAAACCTCAACCTCACCCTTCTGAAGAATACATCAGTCCTATCGCTTGCGTTTATAAAGTTTGGTCTGTTTTCACTGCTTATATCCTGCTGTCTAAACCATACTTGCATAAGAAGGTTTATGTCCATGTACTGTTCCTCTGATGCTCCAGAGAGTCTGATGGCATGAGAAAGATCTGGTGTAAATAAAACAGCGGTAAGCAAAAAGGCACCCACCACCTTTTTGTTTTTCATAGTCCTACCTCCTATTGAACTTTTATGTAAGCAAAGCCTTGAGATTGTAAATGTCCTATTACACCAACACCAGAAGGCACTATCTTTACAAACTCATGAAGCTTATTAGGATCAAGTCTAAGCCTCTGCAGTGTTATGTTGCATATGTAAAAATCAACACCGTAGGCAAGAAGATCCTTTTCCATTTGATAAAGCTCGTTTATCTTTATTGGCTCAGTCTCCCAAGGACTACCAGATAGATCCTTCATGAAGAACTTTACACCAGGACCGTGGGCAACAACCACTATCTTTATCCTGAGTGGATCATTATCGTAGACAGACAGATGATTCCTTATGTTTCCAAGCATAGCCTTAAACCTTGCCTCCTGTGGGAAATCACAGTGATAGACCACACCTATTTGTGCCTCCTTCTTTATGTCTTCCATCTTTACCTTAGGTGGTGCGGCATTTGCAAGCTTATTTATAAAAGGCACAGAGGCCAGCAAAGTTACCCATTTGAAAAATCCTCTCCTGTCCATGACCAATACCTCCTTTTTTCTTTCTCCTCTCCTTTTGAAATGCAAAGAATATGCCAGAGGGCTACAGATTACATCTTTTAGACAAATCAAGGATTTCAAAAGGTATAGACTCTGCCACCTTTGCCACTTTGACCTTACTATTGTCAAAATGGCATACTACATGAGGTTGTACCTTTTTAATTTTCTGTAGAAGGTCCTTAAAGGAATGTCCAGAAGCTCTGCAGCCTTCCTTTTGTTGAAGTTTGCTTTCTTTAGCGCCTCTTCAATCTTAGCCTTCTCTATCTCCTTAAGACTTTCAACCTTTCTACCAAGCTGTATACCCACATGATCTTCCTTGATCAATGCTTCATTGCACAGTAGCACAGCCCTTTCTATCATGTTCTTTAGCTCCCTTACATTGCCCGGATAGTCATAGGAAAGAAGTAATCTTTTTACGCCCTCTGAGAACCCTTCTATCCTCTTGTTATACTTCCTTTTGAACCTCTCAAGAAAATGCTCCGCTAAAGGTAGTATATCCTCCTTCCTTTCTCTCAGTGGTGGAACAACTATTTCAACAGTATTTAGCCTGTAGTATAAATCCTTTCTAAATAGCCCATCTTCTATGAGTTTTTGTATATCCCTGTTGGTTGCGGATATGATGCGCACATCGGCCTCTATCTCCTTCCTACCACCCACTCTATAAAACTTTTTCTCTTCTATAGCTCTCAGTAGCTTGGCCTGCAGGGCAAGATCAAGCTCTGTTATCTCATCTAAAAATAGAGTTCCACCTTTTGCAAGCTCCAAAAAGCCTTCTTTAGGTTGATTCGCTCCAGTGAAGGCCCCCTTTTCATATCCAAAAAGCTCTACCTCCAAAAGGTCCGTAGGTATGGCGGACACATTTATGGCTATAAAGGCCTTTTCCCTCCTGTCACTAAGTTTATGTATAAGCTTGGCCACAAGCTCCTTTCCAACTCCACTTTCACCTTGAATGAGAACATTACAATCGCTACAGGCTATCTTTTCAACTGTCTCAATTACCTTTTTCATAGCTGGGCTTACCACAACCATCTCCTCTTCCATCAACCTTTTTTCCTGCTTTAAAAGCCTGTTTTCCCTCTTAAGGCTTAGCATGCTGTCAATCTTTTTGACAACTAGCTCAACCTCTTCCAAGCTACAGGGCTTGGTCAAAAAATCAAAGGCTCCAAGCTTCATAGCTTCAACGGCCGTCTTTATGGTTCCATGACCTGTTATTACAACGACCTCCTGGTTAGTGTTAGTCTCTTTTATTCTTTTTAATAGCTCCATACCGTTCATATCTGGCAAAAAAGGTCAAGCAGTATAATGTCATAGTGCTGTCTTTCTAAGTGTTCTATGGCGCTTTTCCCGCTTGCTACATGCTCTGTTAAGTAGCCCTTTTCCCTCAAAAACTTTGCCAAAAGCCACCCATACTCAACCTCATCCTCAACTATCAGTATTTTCATAGCTCCCTTCTCCTTTTTTAATATATACACGGACCTCACAACCTTTATCTAAATTCTCATACTCTATCTTTCCTCCCATCTCCTCCACAAATCTCTTTGCAATAGATAAACCTAAACCAAAACCATCTTCCTTTGATGTATAAAAGGGGGAAAAGACCTCTTCAGAGGGTATTCCCGGACCCTCATCCCTTACCTTCCACACGAAGAAAGAATCCACCTCTTCTATGTTTATACAAACCCTACCCTGCATAGGTGAGGCATCTATGGCGTTGTCTATGATGTTTATAAGTATCTGTTCAAGCTTCCAAGGATAGGTAAAAATTCTCTTGTTATTCACGCTTGCACTCAGCTCTATGACCACACCTTTTTTCCTAGCCTTAAAGCTGATTATATCCAAAAGATCCTTGGTGAAGTTAAAGGGATCTATCTCTTCTGGTGAACCATCACAATTTTTAGCTATATATAACAACCTTTTTACAGTATTTTTTACCCTTTCAACGTTCTTTAATACCACATCTGCCATATCTTTAATCTCCTTTTCATTAACAGTATTCCTTATGTATTCCGTATACCCCATAATGGAGGCCAATGGATTGTTCAGTTGATGTGCCAAAGAACAAGCTATTTCACCTACAACAGCCAGCCTTGAATATCTATTTATAAGGAACTCAAGGTTCTTCTTGTCTGTAATATCCTTTATATGAAAAAGGGTATAGCTTTTCTCTTCCATATCAATGGGTATGGATATTATAGAAGCATACCTGCTTTTACCTTTTATCTCTAAAAGACTTTCTGGGATAAAGGTGAAAGATCCGAGTGTTAGCTGTGGGCTTACTTCCTTTATACTCAAGCCCACAATGTCTTCAAACCTTATACCAAACATATCTAAAAACTTACTATTTACCATCTCTATGATACCCTTCTCATTCTCTACCAAAAGCAGGGCATCTCCGAGGTTGTTAAAAAGGTTCATATAAACCCTCTTTTCCTTTTCAAGGCTTTCAAGCAAATTTTGAAAGGCCTTTGCCAATATATAAACCTCACCATAGCCCCTTACTTCAATATTTTTCTTCTCAGCCCAATTAATAACAGATAGCTTTAGATCTTCAAGGGGTTTAAATATCCTCCTTACTGTGAAAAAGCCAATTAGAAAAAGCCCTCCACATAAAATCAAGCTTAAAGAAAGGGACAGTTTTAAAAAGTCATAAGCATTTTTATAAACTTGATCTTCAGCTTCACTAATTTCAACACTCATACCTGTTCCTTTAACATCCGCTCTTATGCTAAGCAATTTTCCACCAGTCTCTTGGTTCATAACTAGAAAAGGAAAGCCTTTAGAGTCTAAAAGGCTTATGTTAGCATTTTGAATTCCATAGGCACTTACATACTTCTTAAGGATATCCTTTAGATTTAAAGAACAGACTATAAAGCCTAAAGGTACGTTATCGCTCATATCAAAGACCTTTAAGTTAAGATAGCTTTCTCCCTCCGCATTCAAATGGACGCCAAGAACTTCATCCTCCCAGTTTAACCTGTCTATGCTTTTAGGAATGCTATTTACATTGGGAAGCCTTGCTTCCTGAAAGATGATCTCCCCCTTTGTATTGTAATAAGCACAGGCCACTATATGTTCTGTATCCCCTGTTATCCTCCATAATATCTCTCTTAAATCAATACCAAGGCTTCTATACCTTGCCACAAGGGACCTTATCCTTGATTGTGTTAGGCTAATCTCCTCATTTAGTCTATCGGAAAGAATCTTTAAGATAATAGTTTTATCCCTTTCCCAAGATGTCTTCAGTTGGCTTTTTAGCAATTGAAAATAGGCAAAAACAAAGAGAAACTGGGCAAATACAAGGAGAAATATAACCATTATTATACTTTTCTTTATACTACGCCTCATCTTACCACTTGATCTACAAGGGCTAGCTTATTTTTGTCCAATGCGTATCCAAGCTCCCTTAGAGCGCTTTCGTTAACAAAGAGTTTAATCCTACTAACCTTCTCAAAGGGTATATTCTCAACCTTCTCACCTTTTATTATCCTGTAAGCAATGTAAGAAGCCTGGTAGCCCTGATCGTAATTGGAGCTACCATAGGCTATGGTGCAACCTTTGTTAGCATGTTCAGGAGCTAGACAGAGTACGGGCACTTGATAGAAGCGGGCATAATGCAGTATATAACTTGTAAGGAAGTTTTCGGTATAGAAGCATGGAGTCATTATGATGGCTCCAAAACCATCTTCTTTCATGTGGCTTATCACATACTCAAGGTCTTTCACGTCATTGACCGCCACAGGTACAACCTTCAAACCATACTTTTCCCCTGCCCTTATGGTCAATCTTGTGGCAAGCTTTGAAGCTTCAAAACGAGGTGTACAAAAAACAATAGCCTTCTTTATGTCTGGGAAGAACCTTTTGAACAGCTCTATGCGCTTCTCCATTAGCTCGGTATTGAGGTTATCAATACCCGTTATGCCTCTTATTGGCCTGTTCTTTTCGTCTATGAAACCCCAAGTTTTTATAGCTGTCCCGCCCATTATAACTATAGGAACCTTCCAATCCTCCTTGACTTTTTTAAGATAGTAGGCTTCTAAGCTACCGCCAGCCAGTATCAAATGGAACTTATCTTCATCCTCTGCCATCTTTATAGCCTTTTCTTCAACGCCTTTAAGACTATTTTCACCGTTATAGACCAAGAATTTCACCTCCTTTATCCCTAAGCTTTTAAGACCATCTTTAAAGCCTTCTAACTTTGCCAACCTTCCCTCTCCAGATATAAGCACTCCTATAACCAGTTTTCCATCCCTTCCTCCGCATGATACAAGAAGAAGCAGTGCTAAGAAAGCTAGCAAAGGCCTCATGGTTAATAATATATGACCCTTATTAACTTGGGTTATTATAGTTCTTATGGATAACTTGCTCTTAGTAGTCTTTGCCTACCTCTACGGTTCTGTGCTCTTTGGCGAGCATATTGCCAGGTATAAGGGTGTGGACATAAGGTCTGTGGGAAGTGGAAATGTGGGTGCTACCAATGTGGGAAGGGCCCTTGGCAAAAAGTATGCCCTTTTGGTATTCCTTTTGGACCTCTCAAAAGGCCTTATCCCTATGCTTTTGGCAAGGCTATACTATGGTCTTGATAGCTGGACTGCCTTCTCTGTAGGCCTTGCAAGCCTCTTGGGGCATATGTATCCTATCTTTCATGGTTTTAAAGGTGGCAAGGGTGTGGCCACAGGCTTTGGCGTTCTCCTTGGCATATCTCCCTTAGTAGCCATCCTTTCCATAGCCCTCTGGGGCCTTGTATTCAAATGGAAGGGTATAGTTTCCATAGCTTCCTTGAGTGCTTCCGCCTTTGCCATAGTGCTTTTATTGCTTTCCTATCCCTTCAAAATCTTCCTTATGGCCCTTATTATGTTCCTTCTTATCCTTTACAGACACAAAGAAAACATCTATAGGCTTATGGAGGGCAAAGAGTACAAGTTTAAAACATGATATATGTGCTTCTTTTTAACCTTTTTCTGCTGACCTTTAGAATCCTTTATGTGCTTTTTTATCCCCTTGACCTAACGCCAGAGGAGGCCCAATACTGGGACTGGTCAAGAAGGCTGGACCTTAGCTACTATTCCAAGCCACCTATGGTGGCTTACTTGAACTTTTTTACAAGACAACTCCTTGGAGTCTCCGAGCTTGCGGTAAGGATCACACCCATTTTGCTTTCCTTTCTTCTCTCCATCCTAACATACCTTTTTGTAAAAAAAATCTTTGACAAGAGAACGGCACTTATCGCCTCCACCCTTCCCCAGCTTACCATAGGCTTTGCCATAAACTCCCTTCTTATGACAACGGACGCACCCTTTGTTTTCTTCTGGTCCCTCTCTGTTATGGTTCTATTCTTTGCCTTTGAAAAAAACTCCCTTTCCCTTTGGCTTTTGGTAGGCCTTTTGGCAGGCCTTGCCTTTTTAAGCAAATATCCAGCGGTGTTCTTACTTCTTTGCGCCCTGTTGTATGGCCTTATATACAAAAGGGATGTGCTTAAAAGTCCAAAGCCTTATGTTAGCCTAATACCTGCCATACTTTTGAGCCTTCCTGTCCTATACTGGAATTACAAACATAACTTTGTATCCTTCAAACATGTCTCCACCCTTGCCAGCAAGTCAGCAAGCCTTTTAAACATAGACAGTTTTCTTGAGTTTCTTGGCGGGCAAGCCCTTCTTCTCTCTCTTATCCCTTTCCTTTTACTTCCTTACCTTTGGCTAAAGGGGCTAAAGGATTCTAAAAGGGCCTTTTTTGTTTCCTTTTCCTTACCCATTTTCCTATTTTTTATGGTCCTTTCTATTTTTAAAAAGGTGGAGGCCAACTGGCCAGGCTTTGGCTACTTTGGAGCCTTTATACTTGTCAGCCTCTTTCTTTCAAGAAGTTTTTTACTTATTCCTACCTACCTTTTTAGCCTACTTCTTTTTATCCTTTTACACTTTACTCCACTTCTTGACCATATGGGCCTTGGAAGGCTTTTGCCACCGCAGAGGGACCCCACAAAGATAGGTATTGGGTGGTCGGAGCTTGGCAAGGTAGTAAGCCAGATAAGAAAAGGAGAGGAAAAGGTCATAAGCCCCCATTATCAGATAAGTGCAGAACTTGCCTTTTATGTGAAAGGAAATCCAAAAACGTATTGTATAAACCTTGGAAGGAGGATGAACCAATATGACCTGTGGGAGAAGGATTACCAAGGCGATGCCATCTTTGTAGACTATGAGCCCATAAACCCAAAGGTGCTGTCCGCCAGTGATGGTATAATGGAAAAGGTAGAACTTCCTATATATTGGAGAGGAGAGGAAGTAAGAAGGTTTTACATATATAGATTGAAAAATTTGAAGAAAGTGGAGGAAGAAATGCCTGGGAGTTATTAGGTTTTTTGTAAGCCTTTATCTTGTGGGTTTTTTACTCTATTACTCTCTGCCTTTTACCTTTGTAAGATACATAAACTACTCCATACCAAACCCTGCACCCACGCCTACCCAAAAGGAGTGTGCCTATGTGATAAACCCAAAAACTGTTTATAACAGCCCTTTGGGCAACCCCAGAAAACTTGAGAAAATACTAAAGGATAAGAGCCTTTATGTTTATGAAAGCAAGGAATATGTAAAAGGATATAAGGACCTTGGGCCTCTAAAGTGGCTTGCCTATATGTCCTTTGAATACATACCAAAGACTTTGGTCTTTGAAAAGCCAAAAGACCCGTACACGCTCATGGACCAAAGGGCTTGCACACCCATTGCCTCCGACATGCCCATTGTCCTTTCCCTTTGGAACATAGACTTTCCAAGCTACTCCTTTATACTGGGAGATAGGAAAAACCTTTTGTATGAAGACTCTTGTCAAGAGCCAAAAGGGTCCGCCTTTGTGCCTTATGTGGGCAACGGTAAGGTGAGGGCTTATGTCTATTCCAATAGAGGCTTTGCTTTTCCTGGTGAGAGCTTTAAAACTCCCGCCGTGCTTTCGGTGGATTTCTTTGAGAAAAGGGCCTTAGTCTTTTTACTAAAGGATGGGAAGGTCTATAAGGTTTACAACCAGAGGTCCATAAGGGAAAGTTTAACAGAAAAGGGCCTTTATCAAGTTTACGCCTACACTTATCATTACAACCTCTGGAGCTTTTACTTTGGTTTGAGGTTTCTCTTCTGCACTCCCGCCTTTCAGGCTATGTAAGAAAGGTCCATTTTGTCTCCATACCTGTATAACAATAGTTTCTTTAAATCTTTGTAGTTTTCAAGGCTTGGGTCCTCTTTTATTATCTCTGTAGCATCCTCCTTTGCCTGCTCAAGGATAATTCTATCCTGGGCCCTTGCCAAGTTGGCCACCCAAAAGCCAAAATAGCCCGATTGAGAAACACCCAAAAGCTCGCCGGGCCCCCTTATCCTTAGGTCCTCCTCAGCTATCTCAAAGCCATCGTTGGACCTTACCAGAACTCTTAGCCTCTTTATTGCTTCCGAGTCTGCCTTAATCTCCTCTGGCACCACAAGATAGCAATAGCTTTGCAGGTTTGACCTTCCTACCCTTCCTCTAAGCTGGTGGAGCTGTGATAGGCCAAAGCGGTGGGCAGATTCTATTACCATTAGCGTGGCATCTGGCACATCCACACCCACCTCCACCACGGTGGTAGATACCAAAAGGTGGCCCTCCTTTTTGAACTTCTCCATAACCTCCCTCTTTTCTTCCTCCTTTAGCCTTCCGTGCAGAAGAAGCACCTGCTTTCCTGGCAATAGCTCCTTCCACTTGTTATACTCTTGCATGGCGGACTTTAGCTGTAGCTTTTCCGACTCCTCTATAAGAGGGTATATGACATAAACCTTATGACCTTTTGAAATTTCGGACCTGACAGCCTCTAATACCTTTTCAAACTCCGATTCAAAGACAAGCATGGTTTTAACTGGCTTTCTTCCTTGTGGCATCTGGTCCAGTATGGACAGGTCAAGGTCCCCGTAGAGGGAGAGGGCAAGGGTCCTTGGTATGGGCGTGGCGCTCATCACAAGGCAGTGAGGATAAAGGCCACCACCCTTCTCTAAGAGCAACTTCCTTTGCATCACACCAAACCGGTGCTGTTCATCTATTACCACAAAGGCAAGCCTTTTGAACTCTACACCTTCTTGCAGAAGGGCGTGGGTGCCAACAAGCACATGAATATTTCCATGCTTTGTATGGTATAGCACACTTTTCCTTAGACTTCCCTTTACAGAGCTGGTAAGAAGGCCGACCTTAATACCCAGAGGCTCAAGGAATTTTTTGAAGTTCTCATAGTGCTGTTGGGCCAAGATCTCTGTTGGCACCATGATGGCGCTTTGACATCCTTCTTTGGCAAAAGCGTAGGCTATGGCCATAGCGACCACCGTTTTACCACTTCCTACATCACCCTGCAGAAGCCTGTTCATAGGCCTTTGACTTTTAATGTCTTCCACTATTTCCTTTATCACCCTCCTTTGGGCCTGTGTTAGACTAAAGGGTAAGATCTTTACAAACTCTTCTATGCTTTCTTCCGGATTTTGTAAGGCTTGGGCTGGCATACCCTTTATTTGATGTCTCATGACTTGAAGAGCAAGCTGGAAGAGAAAGAGGTCTTCATAAACAAGCCTCCTTTGAAAGGGTGTAGAAAAGTTGTTTAACTCTTCTTCTGAGAAGCTTGTGGGCCTGTGCACAAAGTAAAGGCTTTCCGCAATTCCTGGCAACTTTCTTTTTTCAAGAATTCTTGATGGCAAATACTCTGGCATAAACTTGGCGTATTCGGAGAGCTTTGTAAGGGTTTTCCTTAAGATCTCATGCCTCCTTTTGGCCGATATGCTCTTTAGCTCCCCATCGGTCCTAATGTAATAAAAGGGCACTATCTTGCCAGCCTCTGTATCTTTTAAGAGTTCTGGATGGACCATATACTTCTCTCCCTTATACTCCTTGAGCTTTCCATAGACTATTATCTCTTGACCTTTCCTAAAGCCATAGAGGGCCCTTTTATCCTTGTAGTTGAACCTCAAAAAGAGCTTTCCTGTACCGTCTTCACACTCCACCCATGCGGGGTACTTTTCCTGAGGGTCAAAGCCCGTATTGATTACCCTCACCTTCAGAGCCACCTTTTGTTCAGGCCTTGTGGTCTTTATAGAGTTTATCAGCCTTCTGTCTTCGTACCTCAAAGGCACAAAGTATAGGGCGGAGTAAAGGTCCTTTATGCCAAAGGCTTTCAGTATCCTCTTTTCCTTTTCTTCCAACACCCTTAGCTCTTCCACAGGCTTAAAGAAGGCCGTTATGGGCTTTTTTTCAACCTTGGAAAAGTCTATTTCAAAGGATGGCAATGGTGCCTTTAGCCTTTCCTCAAGGATCTTTAATATGCCTATGCGTTTCTCAAGAGGAAGGCGGTCAAATTCTTTCAATAGCTCAAGATAGGTATTCTCTATCCTATCCTTAAGAAGGTTGAAAAGGTATATACCTACACCCAAGCTCCTCTTTAACTTGACATAATCCTTTTCCAGAAGTTCCCTTATGACCTCCTTTGCCTTGCCGAGCCTTTCATCCATAAGATAGTTAATTTTAACCCTTTAGCTCATCCATAAGCCTTAGCCTCTCCCTCTCTATAGCCTCTCCTAGCTCCCTACCCTTTAGATGTTTAAACTTTTCCACATCTACCTTGATAAACCTTAGCCTCTCCATATATAGCCTTACCTTTTCCCTTTGGTATAGCATAAGGATAAGCAAGAAGGCTGTGGGCTTTCCCTTAAGGGTAAGGTAGATTTCAGAAGGCTTTTGTGCCTTTTGGAGTTGGCTTATGAGATTATGTAGGCTTTCTTTCATCAGTTTGTAGCTTTCTCTTACCCAAGAGGGTGCGCTAATATCTTTAAGAAGATCTTCCCCATTGGTATCTTTTAAAAGCAAAAGCAAAAATACCCAGCCATAGTCCAAGGCCTCCTGTGGAAACTCTATCTTGTGCCAGCTTACTATATCCTTTAGCTTTTCTAAAAGATTCTCCATATCTGGCTTAAATACAAAGCCTTCTATGATCTGTTCAAGGATGCCATACCTCTTGTAAAGCCTAAGTATTTCCAAAAGCCTCTCTTCTCTCAGAGCAAGCCTTAGCTCGTTGAGGATCCTACCCCTCGGTGCCTTCTTTAACAGCCCAAGGCTTACAGCCTTTTTGAGGAGCTTTTCTGTGCCTTTGGATAGCTTAAAGCCAAACCTTCCCGCAAACCTTAGGGCCCTCAAAATCCTAACCGGGTCCTCCACAAAGCTCATGGGATGTAAAACCCTTATAATTCCATCCTTTAGGTCCCTCAGGCCTCCAAAGTAGTCAATAAGAGTGCCAAAATCCTCCGGGTTTAGAGAGAGGGCCATGGCGTTTATGGTAAAATCCCTTCTCAGAAGATCTTCTTTTAGAGTTGCCCACTCCACCACAGGGTAAGAGCCAGGATGTGGGTATGTTTCCCTCCTTGTTGTAGCAAACTCCAGCTTATAGTCCTTATATTTCATGTGGGCCGTGCCAAACTCTTGAAAGGTGTGGCAATTCACTTGCCATTTTTCTCCAAGCTTGCAGGCAAGAGCTATTGCATCACCTTCCACCACCAAGTCAAGGTCCCATATTCTTTTTCTCATAAGAAGGTCCCTTACTACACCACCCACCAAGTAAACCTTATAGCCCAGCCCTTTTGCTTCCTGTCCTATCTCCTCAAGAAGTCCTCTTATATCTTCTGGTATGCTTATCTTCTTTTCAATGGCTCTAAGGCCTTGTATATGCCTTCTGTAGGCATGCAAAAGGTCCATCCTTGTTATAACACCCACAACCCTATCCTTTTCCACCACGGGTATGAGCTTTTCCCCATACTTGGAAAGTATTTCCTCTGCCTTCCATATGAAGTCCTCCGGCTCCAAGGTATGAAATTCCTCCACCATAAAATCCTTTACCTTCCCCTTTATGCCGTGCCTCTGGGCCTTGAGAAGGCTTTTCTTATACACAATGCCCACAAGCCTTCCTCTATCGTCTATGACCGGTGCCCCCGCATAGTTCCTTTGACTTAGCTCAAGAAGGGCAAGGTCAACGTCCATATCTTCATGGATCAAAAAGGGTGGATAGCTCATTATCTCTTTTGCCTTCAGTGGGACCTTTTCGCCTTTTAAGAGGGCTTCAAGAAGGCCCTTTAGCCTTTCGGCTGGCACTCCTTCAAACTTGCCAGCGCTTGCAAACTCATGCCCTCCACCTCCAAAGCTTTCAAGCACACCAGCTACATCAAATTCACCCCTTATGGACCTACCAAAAAGGTAGCTTTTGCCACCCGCTTCCACTATAACAAAAAAGGCAGAGGATTCTTTTATCTCCTTTAGTTCATAAAGCAAGCTCAAAATATCCGGTTTATACTCTTCCATCCTAAGAACCACAAGGCTTATCTTCTTTCCATCCACATATAGGCTTTCCAAGCTTACCATATGCTTTGAAAGGATGTCTATCTCCTCCTTGCTTATACCACCGCTAAGGCTTTTTCTAAGGAGGCTAAGGTTTAGACCTCTTTCTAAAAGCCATGCGATGGCCCTAGCATCCCTGTAGGTGGTACCCTCGTAAGTGAGCATGCCCGTATCTTCGTATATGCCAAGGGCCAAAAGGGTTGCGGACAGAGGGTCTATTTCTACCCCTTTTTCTATAAGCTCTTCTACCACAAGGGTGGTGCAACTTCCCACACTATCCACCCTTCCCTTAAAGCCCTTTGGAGCCTTTGGATGGTGGTCGTATATGTATATGTCCCTTATCCTATCTTTAAAGCTCTTGAGGTATTCTTCATAGTCGTGGCTGTCTACCAAAATAAGGTCAAAGGTTTCAGGGAGCTCTTCCAGTATGCGGAATCGATCAGAGAAGGAGCTTAAAACCTCGCTGGCCCTTTTAGAAAGGTAAGAGGGCTTCAAAAGGTATGCATCTTCATAAAGAAGCATTATCCCGTAGGCACAAGATAGGGCATCAAGGTCTGCACCTTCCTCAAGTATGATAAGCTTTGGCATAAGGTTAAAATTATATTGTGGTAAAGCTTTTGCTTTTTTCCCTTTTTGGCCTTGCGTTGGGAGCGGGCTTTGTAGAGCTTACATACAGATTTATAAAAAGGGGCTTTTTGAACTTTTACTTTCTTAGCCTTCCATTAAAGCTCTCCCTTTGGGCCTTTAGCCTTTACCTTTCCTATACTTTAGGTAGCCTTCTCAGCTTTGTTTTGTGCCTTCTTGGCTTCCTTTTTGGCTTTTTTTCAATGCTTATACTCAGGGGGTATGTAAAGGATGGAGGATCTGAGGGTGCTTGAACCACTTTTCAAAAACAGCCTCTTTCAGTTCTTCCTTTACATGGCACTCATCCAACTTCTTGCACAAGTTTTTTTGGACAGAAGGATAGCCTTTTGGATAGCCTCCATCAGCACCACTCTCCTGTGGCTTAAGTATTTTGACCCACTTACACCCCTTAAGGCTTGGCTTCTCATCCTCTTTATCTTCAGCTTATACCTTGTTCCCAAGCTCCTTTTCCATTTTAACCTTTTCCTATATTTGAAAGGGAAGAAAAGATGTCCAGAGTGTTGTAGTGAGGTGCATTGGAGGGCTAGGGTATGTCCCTTCTGTGGCTTTAGGTTTAAAGGAGAGGAGGTCTGTAGGGAGGGTTGAACCTCTTCCTCCCTTGAAGTAAATTTATAGGTGGAGGTTTGCCATGATAGAAATGGTGGTGCATGGGGTTACCCTTGACCCCGTTTCTCAAATGCCTATAGTGATTTTGAGGGCAAAGGACAATGAGGAGATATTTTTGCCCATATGGATAGGTATCTTTGAGGCAGATAGTATAGTGCGCCAACTTCAAAAGATAGAACCACCAAGGCCTATGACCTATGAACTCACAAAGAACATTATAGAGAGTATGGGGGCAAGGCTAGAAAAGGTGGTAATAACAGATTTGAGAGACAGCACCTACTATGCGGAGCTACATATACTTCATGGCAATAACTTGCTTATCATAGATTCTAGGCCCAGTGATGCTATAAACCTTGCCTTGAGGTTTGAGGTACCCGTCTTTGTTGAAGAGGAGGTCTTAGAAAAGTCAAAGGTGCCAAAGCCAGAGGAAGATGAGGAGAAGCAGAAGTTAAGAGAGTGGTTGGAAAACTTAAAGCCAGAAGACTTTGAAAAGGGGCTAAGTTGATACTACCTTTTTTAGGCATTCCCACATGAGCTCTTTAGGTGGGCTTCCCACATCTATAATGGGCTCAACGGCCAAAAGACCCTTCTTGTCTAAAGACTCATACAGTAGCCTGTATACCTGCTCAAGGCCTTCTTGAAAGCTATAGCCTTCTTTAAAGATATAAAGCTCTAAGTCCTCTCTAAAACCAGCCAGATTGTAATCCTCTGGCCTTTCAATAGGCTCGTCCACACCTACCGCATAGGCTTTTCCATAAGTCAAAACAAGTTTAAAAGGAGCGTATTCTGAGGCATAACATTCCATATCTACAGGGCTGAGCCTCTCCTCTGAAGGCAGTGCTACCACATAAACGGCCGACCTTCTTTCCTGCCTTCCATCCTCATAATGGGCCAAAATCTCTATGTAATACACCCAAGACCTCATATCCTACCTAAAAGATAGTTCCATAGGAACAGGATGGGTGGAAATATGATCTTTCCTAGAACACCAGTAAAGATCAAAACTGTTATTATAAGGAAGCCATAGGTTTCAAACCTATAAAAGAGCTCCCAATACTTTACAGAGAAAAGGCTCATAAGGGCTCTGCTTCCGTCTAAGGGTGGTATAGGTATGGCGTTGAAAAAGGCAAGAACTAGGTTTATGAGCACCGCCTTAGCGGAAAAGAGGGCAAGGGGCACAATAATCGCATTTCCAAGAAAGTTAAGGTAGCCTTCTTTTATAAGCCTAAAGAGTATAGCAAAGAATAGGGCAAGAAAGATGTTCATAAGGATACCTGCGATGGAGACAAAGAAGGTGCCATACCTTAAGTTTCTAAACTTCAGAGGGTTTATAGGCACAGGTTTTGCCCATCCGAAAAGAATAGGAAAAGAAAGTAGCATTAAAAGGGTTGGAAGGATTATGGTGCCAAAGAGGTCTATGTGGGGTATGGGGTTCAGCGTTAGCCTTCCTGCTTCCTTTGCCGTTGGGTCTCCCATTTTGTAGGCCATCCATCCATGGGCATACTCATGAAGTATTACAGCCATCATTATGGCTGGTATGGCCACTATGACCTCTTGGACATCCATCAGTACTTCCTCTCGGCGGGTTGATGATACTTTATATCCACATCGGCGTATTCTATTATTAGCTTATCACCTTCCTGCCTAAGAATGGTATGCTTTAAAAAGTTTTCATCGTCCCTGTCTGGATAATCTTCCCTGTAGTGGCTTCCCCTTGATTCCCTTCTGTGCAGGGCACAGTAAGCTACAGCCCTTGCAAGATGTAGCATGTTCCTGAGCTCTATAGTTTCCACCAGGTTTGTGTTAAATATCTTGCTTTTGTCCACCACAGGCACCCTTTCCCATCTTTCAATGAGCTCAGAAAGCTCCTCGTATGCCGACTTTAGAGACTTCTCATCTCTAAATATACCCACCTTTTCCCAAGTTATCTCTCCCATCCTTCTTCTCAAGTCCGCCAACCTTTCCTTTCCCTCTCTTCTCATCAGCCCTTCTATAAACTCTTGACCCTTTTTCTCTTCTCCTGGTGTTATGTCCAAAAAATCCACCTGCTTGGCATACTCCCTGGCCGATATACCGCAGAACTTGCCAAAGACAAGAAGTTCTATGAGAGAATTACCACCTAACCTGTTGGCCCCATGCACACCCGTGCAAGCACACTCACCCACCGCATAAAGGCCTTCCATAGGCGTTGATGATGTCATGTAGTTTTCCACGTATATACCACCCATGCAATAGTGGGCCGTGGGCCTTATGGGAACAGGGTCATAAACTGGGTCCACACCTTCAAAGTCTATAGCAAGCTGGCGCACCTGCGGAAGCCTCTCCCTTATCCTCTCCTCTCCCAGATGCCTAAGATCCAAAAGCACATAGGCTGAAGTGCCCTCTCCAAACCCCCTTCCTTCCCTTATCTCATACTCTATGGCCCTTGATACCATGTCCCTGGGAGCAAGCTCCATCTTCTCTGGTGCATACCTTGCCATAAACCTCTCTCCCAGCTTATTTATAAGGTAGCCTCCCTCTCCTCTACAGGCCTCAGAGAGCAAAATGCCCGTCTTAGCAAGGCCAGTAGGATGAAACTGGATAAACTCCATATCCTTTAAAGGTATGCCGTTCAAAAGGGCTACTGCCACACCATCACCTGTGTTGCCTATGGCGTTTGTACTCCTCTGCCAATATATACGGGCAAAGCCACCTGTAGCTAAAACTACAGCCTTGGCTCTTAGCACAAGCACTTCACCGTTCCTTATGTCATAGACCACCACACCCTTTACCCTTTGGCCGTTGTGAAGAAGGTCCAAGAGAAAAAACTCGTTAAAGAAGTCTATGTTATCTCTTGCTAGGGCCTGTTCAAAAAGCGTATGTAAAAGCACATGGCCAGTTCTGTCTGCAGAGTAGACTGTCCTCGGAAAAGAGGCACCACCAAAGGGCCTTTGAGCTATCCTGCCATCCTCCATCCTTGAGAAGGGCACACCCCACCTATCAAGTTCGTAGACCACTTCGGGAGCATGCCTGCACATAAAGTAAACAGCCTCCTGGTCTGCAAGAAAGTCAGCTCCCTTTATAGTATCAAAGGCATGAACTTCTGGGGTGTCCTGCGGTACTGCATTGCCAAGGGCGGCGTTTAGCCCTCCTTGAGCTGCACCCGTGTGTGAACGCGTAGGATAAACTTTAGATACCACAGCCACCCTTATGGAAGGGTCCCTTGCGCATTCTATGGCAGTACGCAGCCCTGCACCGCCAGCACCCACAATAACCACATCATAACTTTTCATGGCTTACAATTTTAACCTAAAAGGTACTATAATATAGCTAAAAAAGATCAAGGAGGTAAATCATGGGAAAGATGATAAGCTTCAAAAGGAATGGGGTGGAGGTTTCAGGCTACCTTGCAGAACCAGAAGGAAAGGGCCCTATGATTATAGTCTTTCATGAGTGGTGGGGGCTTGTGGATCATATAAAGGATGTGTGTGAAAGGTTTGCCAAGGAAGGCTTTTACGCCTTTGGTATAGATCTGTATAAAGGTAAAACAGCCAGCGATCCAGACACTGCTGGAAAGCTTATGCAAGACCTTTTCCAAAACAGGCTTTCTGAAGCTGAGGCCATGGTAAAGGCCTCCATTGAATACTTTAGAGAACAGGATATGGGCTATGTAGCAAGGGTGGGTGAGTTTATGCTTGGTGCTACCGGTTTTTGCTGCGGTGGAACATGCACTTGGTACTTTGGATCCAAGTTTTCAGAGGACTTTAAGGCCTTGGTGCCCTATTATGGCCTCTACAGCATAGTTCCCATTGACTTTTCAAAGATTAAGGCCCCCGTGCTTGCAATCCATGCAGGACAAGATGCCTTCATCCCACTTTCAGAAGTGGTAAAGGCAATAGAAGAGTGCAACAAAAATAAAGTGTCAGCCCAATTTATCATATACTCTGGTGTAGATCACGCTTTCTTCAACGATACAAGGCCAGAGGTGTACCATGAGGAGTATGCCAACGATGTATGGGAGAAGACTATAGCCTTCTTTAATAAGCACCTCAAATGAGCTGGAAGGATAGGCTAATACTCCTTGCAGTCTCTATTGTAGGTGCCTTTGCCTTTGGTGTACTTGCTTTATCCAGAGGAGAGTCCATTGGAGCCTTTTGGCTTTTGCTTGCCACCTTTTGCATATACTTTATAGGCTACAGGTATTACTCCTACTTTATAGCCTATAGGGTCTTTGAGGTAAACGACAACAACCCCACACCCGCCCACAAGTTTTACAACGGCCTTGACTATGTGCCTACAAATAAGTGGGTTCTTTTTGGACACCACTTTGCTTCCATATCGGGAGCTGGTCCACTGGTGGGTCCTGTGCTTGCAGCCCAGATGGGCTATCTTCCCGGAACAATCTGGCTACTTGTGGGTGTGCTTTTGGCCGGTGCTGTCCAAGATATGGTGGTCCTTACCATATCCATGCGCAAGGGTGGCAAGAGCCTTGGACAGATAGCGAGGGAGGAGCTGGGAAGGGTTGGTGGTTTTATAACTCTTTTGGTAATATACAGCATTTTGATAATTCTTCTTGCCGTCCTTTCCTTGGTGGTAGTAAAGGCCTTGGCTCAAAGCCCCTGGGCCACTTTTTCCGTGTTTATGACCATTCCCATAGCCATGATAATGGGAGTTTATATGTGGCACATAAGGCCTGGGGCTGTGCTCCATTCTTTTGTCTTTGGAGCCATAGCTCTTCTCATAAGCTTATACATTGGAAGGCTTGTAGCCCAGCATGAGGTCCTTGGAAAGGCCTTTAACCTGTCTGAGCCTGTCCTTGCCATAGCCCTCATGGTCTATGGTTTCTTTGCCTCCGTTCTGCCCGTGTGGCTCCTTTTGGCACCAAGGGATTACCTTAGCACCTTTTTAAAGCTTGGCACAATAGTCCTTATGGCCTTGGGAGTTCTCATAGTAAACCCAGAGATAAAAATGCCAGCTTTTACCCAGTATGCCTTCACTGGCATGGGGCCAGTATGGAAAGGAGACCTCTTTCCCTTCCTCTTTATAACCATAGCCTGTGGAGCTATCTCTGGCTTTCATGCCCTTATATCCTCTGGCACCTCTCCCAAACTCCTTGACAAAGAGAGCCACGTGAGGCTTGTAGGCTATGGTAGTATGCTTGGCGAATCCTTTGTGGCCATAATGGCCCTTATTGCCGCCATCTCTATGGAACCAGGCCTATACTTTGCCATAAACAGCCCAGCTTCTGAGATAGGAAGAACAGTGCAGGAGGCAGCTAGCAAAATATCAAGCTGGGGCTTTCATATAACACCAGAGTATCTAGAGGAGATAGCCAGAAAGATAGAGGAACCCACTATCCTTTCAAGGGTGGGAGGTGCCCCAGCCCTTGCCATAGGTATGGCCCTGATCTTTTCCAAGATAACGGGTGAAGCCCTTCTGGCCTTCTGGTACCACTTTGCCATCCTCTTTGAGGCAGTCTTTATCCTCACCACCATAGATACGGGAACCAGGGTAGGAAGGTATATACTTCAGGACCTCCTCTCTAGCATATCACCGGTCTTTAAAGATTACAAGAACCTTTGGGTCAATGTGCTTACCAGCGGGATAACGGTGATGGCTTGGGGCTACTTCTTATATGTGGGTGTGATTGACCCTTATGGGGGTGTAAAGACCCTTTGGCCCCTCTTTGGTATTGCAAACCAACTTCTTGCAGCCACAGCCCTTGTTATATCAACCGTATACCTTGCCAACAATGGAAAGATAAAATATCTGTGGATCACAGGCCTTCCCGCAACCTTTATGGTGATAAATACAGGAACGGCGGGCCTTGAAAAGGTCTTCCATCCCGATAAGGCCATAGGCTTTCTCTCCCATGCAAGATGGTTGGAAGAAGCCCTCCAAAAAGGAAATCTTCCACCCATAGCACCCACTCCAGAGATAGCCCAAAGGCTTATATTCAACGATTATGTAAATGCCTTTATGGCCATGCTCTATGTTTCCCTTGTGGCCAGTGTGGTCCTTATAGCCATCTTCAAGATAGGCATGGCTTATAGGAAGAAGTGGTAAAATTGTGAATTTTGTGGTATATTTTATTAGGACGGGTAATTAGGAGAGGTGGCCGAGTGGCCGAAGGCGGCTCCTTGCTAAGGAGTTGTAGGGTTTAAAGCCCTACCGCGGGTTCGAATCCCGCCCTCTCCGCATTGAAGAAAAGGTCATGAAAAGGGCCATACTAGCCTTAGAAGACGGAAGCTACTTTATAGGCTACTCCTTTGGTGCAGAGGGAGAAACGTGGGGAGAGGTGGTCTTCAACACATCCATGACAGGCTACCAGGAGATACTTACAGACCCATCTTATAAGGGACAGATCCTTGTGATGACCTATACCCAGATAGGGAACTACGGGATAAACGATGAGGATGTAGAGTCTGAAAAGGTTCAGGTAAACGGCTTTGTGATAAAGGAGCTTTCTCCAATCTACAGCAACTGGAGAGCGAGGAAAAACCTTGATGAGTATCTAAAGGAAAACGGTGTGGTGGGCATATGGGGCATAGATACAAGGGCCCTTGTAAAGAGGATAAGAGAGAAGGGAGCTTTAAGGGGAGTTATATCCACCAAAGAGGATGACCCTATAAAGCTTGTAAAAAAGGCGCGCAGTCTTCCAGACATATCCGATTTGAACCTGGTAGAACAGGTGGCCACAAGGGAGGTATATTACTGGAAGGAGGGTGATTGGGATCTAAAAAAGGGCTACATACATAAGGATAACCAGAGGCCTCTTATTATGGTTGTAGATTACGGAGTAAAGAGGAATATACTGAGAAGGCTTACCCAAGAGGGAGCAAAAGTTGTGGTTGTCCCGCCTTACAACGTGGAAAAAAGGATAGAAGAACTAAAGCCAGATGCCCTATTCCTTTCCAACGGGCCTGGAGACCCTCAGAGGGTTGTGGAAGGTATAAGGCTTGTGAGGAAATACATGGAAAAGCTTCCCATAATGGGAATATGTTTAGGGCATCAGATAATAGGCCTCGCTTTGGGGGGAAAGACCTATAAGCTAAAGTTTGGGCATCACGGTGGCAACCATCCAGTGAAGGATCTAAGGGATGGTCATATTGAAATAACGGCCCAAAACCACAACTTTGCCGTAGATCCTGAAAGCCTAAAGGATGTGGAAATAACCCATATAAACCTGCTAGATAACACATTGGAAGGCTTTAGACACAAATACTTACCCATATTCTGCGTTCAATACCATCCTGAAGCCTCTCCAGGACCCCACGACTCTAAAAACATATTCAAAGAGTTTGTACATCTGGCTTTAGCCTATGCACAATCTTAAAGGTATTAACGCAAAGATAGTCTTCCTTACCCTTCTTATGTTCCTAGCCGTGCTAACGATAGGTATAAGGTTCTTTTACATACAGCTTATAGGTAGGGAAAGCTATGTGGAGAAGGTTGTTGAAAAGTTTCCCAAGGCTTCTGTGGTGAAGCTTTCTTCTCCTAGGGGTTCCATAAAGGACAGGAACGGTAATGACCTTGCCATAAGCATACCAGCCCTATCCCTTTACGCTTTTCCCAATCAGGTGAAAAACAAGGAGGAGCTCATAAGAAGGCTTTCTGCTATACCGGAGATAAAGGAGAGAGATCTTTGGGAGAAGTTAAGCTCAGATAAAAAGTTTGTTTGGCTTGCAAGACATATTGATAAGTCTTATATGCCTTATCTTAGAGGGGTGATAAAGGATACAGATAATGTTAAAGCTGTTGGCTTACAAGAGGAGTACAAAAGGTTTTACCCTCATGGAAGCTTGGCAGGAAACCTTTTGGGCTTTGTAGGGCTAGACGGTCAAGGCCTTGAAGGTATGGAATATAAGCTGGACAAAGACCTCAAAGGTGAGGAAATAAAAGCCCTTTTCTACCTTGGAAAGCTTGTAGCAGTTCCCATATGGGAGGAATTCCAACAGAAGGAAGTGAGGCTTACCATTGACCTTGGTGTCCAAACCATACTTGAGGACATAAGGGACAAGATAGTGAGACAGTGGAACCCGGATAGAGTGGGCATTCTTGTCATGGATGTAAAAACCGGTGAAATACTGGGATTGGCCAACTATCCTACCTACGATCCTAATAGCTACCAAAAGTATCCCCCTTCTTATAGGAGGAACTTTGTAGCTACAGACCTTTTTGAGCCTGGTTCTGTGATGAAGCCCTTTTTTATAGGTCAAGCACTTCAAAAGGGATACGTAAGGCCTGGTATGTGGATAGATACGGAGGGAGGCAGGATTGAAGTCTACGGGAGGTATGTGAAAGATGTAAAACCTTCTGGAAGTCTCACCCTTGAGCAAGTGCTCATAAAGTCCTCCAACGTAGGAACTATAAAGGTAGCAAGGTTCCTCTCCAAAAGGGACGTGGAGGAGATATTGGAAAAGATACATATGAAGGATAGGTTTGATATACTTCCTGGAGAGGTAAAACCCAAGCTTCCCAACTTCAACTATCCTGCCAACATACTTTATGCTAGCATAGGGCAAGGTATGGCTTCAAACCTTCTAAATCTATGCGTAAGCTTTAATGCCCTTGCTACCAACAGAATAGTGAAGCCAAAGATACTTTTAGATGATAAGGTTCAGATTTTGGAAGATAACGTCTTCTCACCGCAGGTTTTCAGATGGCTTCAAGAGAACTTAAAGAAAGTGGTAGAGGAAGGAACGGCAATTATGGCTAAGTCTGACTACTTTAGTATAGCTGGCAAAACGGGCACATCTCAGAAGTTTGACTTTAGCACAGGAAGATATTCAAGGGATAAGGTGGTTGCCTACTTTATAGGCTATTTCCCAGCTAGCAACCCAAGGTTTATAGCGGGGATAATGGTAGACAATCCAAGGGGGCCAAATCCATACGGTGGCACAGTCTCCGCTCCCTACTTTAAGGAGCTCGTGGAAAGGATAGCCTTTTACTACCGTTTAGAACCCGACAAGCTCAGCAAGTAGATTTCTGTACTCTGCTGGAAGAAGTAAACCCTCTATTTTTGGTATCTCTATCACCTTGAGGCCAGTCATTTCCCTTATTATGAAAGGATTAGTTCTTTCAGAGACATCTTTACCTTCAAAGCCGTTCATAACTACGCCTATGGGCTCGACTCCCATGGACTTCATATAGTACCAGCTTAGAAAGGTATGGTTGAGTGTACCAAGGCCAGCTCTAGCTACAAGCAAAGTCTTTAGTCCCCAATCTTTGGCAAGGTGAGCGTAGTTATATCCTTTCTTTATAGGCACTGCTACGCCACCAGCACCTTCCACTATAAGAAAATCATATTCCTTTACAAGCTTCTCATAATGTCTTTTCAACTCTTCCAAGGAGAAGTCCTTCCCTTCCTCCAATATGCCCGCATAAGGAGAAAGGGGCAGAGAAAAGCGTACAGGCACTACTTCCTCAAGGGTTTGACCCGTTAATGAAGCAAGCAGTGAACCATCCTGAGGCACATCTTTCACATCAGTTTCCACAGGCTTCAGATAGCCCACTTTCACACCCCTTTCTTTAAGGGCATAGGCAAGGTTGTAGCTTATAAAGGTTTTCCCTACTCCTGTATCTGTTGCTGTTATGAGAAGGGCCCTTAGCCTCATCCTAATAGTTTATCTTAACCTTTATGGGGTTAATTCCCAGCTTTTTCAATACGTTCAAAAACTCTCTAAACTTAAAAACTCTCTTATCGCACAGAATTATCGTCCCATCATCATCCTTTGTTCTCATAAGCCTGCCTATGCCTTGTCTGAACTTTATAAGAGCCTTTCTTTTTTGATAATCAAAGGGGTCCAAGCCTAACTCCTTTAAAAACCTTATCCTATGAAAGGTGATAGGCTCCTCTGGGCT
Organism: Candidatus Pampinifervens sinense; assembly: GCA_037927135.1. Taxonomy (GTDB): domain Bacteria; phylum Aquificota; class Aquificia; order Aquificales; family Aquificaceae; genus Pampinifervens; species Pampinifervens sinense. The sequence goes on from JAXSPP010000004.1 coordinate 28,739, forward strand.
TTCAAAGGGCAACTTTGCCATAAGAAGACCCTTTTGCCCTGGAACATCCACTCCAAGCCACAAGGAATCAAAGCCAGCCAAAGCCTTTATTTTGCCTTCCCGCAAGCCTTGCACAAGCTCAGACAATCCTCCCTCACCTTGAAAACACAGACCCTCCTCTCCTTCAAATATGGCCTTCTGTTCCTTATTGGTTAAAAGCACAAGAACCTTATCGTAAAGACTTCTAAGATATTTGTAAGCGTACTTTAAGGCCAAAGGCCAGTTTTTTTCTCGCGGATCCACCTCATACACAAGGAAGTTTATCCTATGGTAAGGAAAGGTGTGGGCAAGCTCATAATATTGACCTTCCAGTCCAAGGGTGAGCTTGAGATCCTCTGGGTCCAATGTGGCCGAAGTTGCTATCACAGCCTTGTAATCTTTAAAGTCCACGTGCCCCGCTGGAAAGACTGGGAAAACCCCTATCCAGTAGTTGAAGGTTTTCAACCTTTTGCTCCATTTTCTTCCCACGAGGTAACCCAGATGTGGCTTACTTTCCTTCATGATAAGGTTGAAGTTCCTAAGCTTTATCATGGCCTTCAGCAAAAGATCATAAGACTTTAGCCTTCTTATCAACCTCTCTTCCTCTTCCGATGGGTCCTCATAGCTGGAGCTCAGAGCAAGATAGGACTCCCAGCCTATTATTCCAAGCATCAAAAGATAATCCTTTAGCTTTAGACTGATAAAAAGCCTGCCTTCTAAAAACTCCCTTACTTCTTCCCCTACTATTTCCTTTACCCTGTTGAACAGATACTCCAGCGGTATAAGCACGTCCCTTTCAAAGGAAGGCTGGTATATGCTAAGGCTATCTAAAGGAATCTCTTCCTCCTCTTCCTTGAAGAGTTTTTCAAAGTTTTTTATAAAAAAGTCTTCCACATCCACGTTTGCTTCCGGAAGGAATTGCCTTATCCTACCTAGTATTTGAACCCTTAAGGTGTATAAGGAAAGGTCTGTTCTTAGACTGTTGGTTATGTATTTGTCTAGCTCGTGGGCCTCATCTATTATCAAAACCTTCTCTTGAGGGTCCTCAAACTCCTTTAGACTCAAAAGGGCATGGTTTATTACAATTATCTGAGCTTGTCTTTCCAAGCTTTTTATCCTTCCCCAATAATAGCAATCCTTTCTGTACTTACATATACTTCTATAGTGGCTATCGCAGTAATCATCATCCACGCATATCTCCGCCCAAACCTCAAGAGGAAGACCTACAAATTCATAGTCGCCATCCCAGCCAGAGTTTATATAATCCTCCAAATCTACCTTTTGACTAGAATAGTACCTATCAAGACAAAGGTAGTTGGCCTTACCCTTTAATATCAAATAGCTAACATCTTTGTTTAAAAGATATTTGGCATAAGCCTTAAGCGTTTCTATATCCCTCCTTAACTGTTCTTGCAGCATTTTAGTACCTGTGGAGATAATGGCCTTTTGACCCTTTTCTATGATAGGTATGAGATAGGCATAGGTTTTACCGGTGCCCGTTGGTGCTTGTATGATCTTTGTGCCACCCTTTTCAAAGGCCTCAAGCACTATATGAAAAAACTCTTCCTGTGCCTTTCTTCTTTCCAGTCCCCTGCTTACAAGAAATTCATAGAGAAGCACTCCATTATTTTATAATCTTTTACCATGCTTAGTATGACTGGGTTCGGTTCAGGATCCTATGAAAACGACAGATGGGCTGTGAGCGTCTTTGTTAAAAGTTTAAACGGTAAGGCTTTAGACATCTTCATAAAATCCAACTACAATCTCATGTCTCTTGAGTTCTCTATAAGAAAGATGGTGAAAGAATTTATAAGGCGTGGAACCGTCCATGTCTATCTGGACATAAAGAGAAAGGATATAATTGAACCTGTAAACCTGGAGGCGCTGCTGACCAATCTAAACTTCTTTAAGATAATTAGAGAGAGGCTAAGCTTAAACGTTAGCGACGATACAGTATTGCAACTTGCAGCAAGGTTTTCCGAAGCCCCAAAGGAAGAAGCGGATGCTTTTCTTGAAGAAGCCATATCCTGCGCCCTCACCGATGCCCTAAAGGAGCTTTTAAACAGAAGGGCAGAAGAAGGAGAGCATATTAGATTAGATATGGAGGAAAGGTTAAAAAGGATTGAAGAGCTCCTTGGAGAGATTTTGAGGCGTAAGGAAGAGGCCTACGAAAAGGCTAAGAAAAGAGTTTTGGAAAAGGCTGAGGAGCTTGGCCTTTCAGACAACAAGGCTTTGGTCTTAAATGAAATAGCTTTGATACTTTCCAAGATGGATGTGGAGGAAGAGATAACTAGGTTTATGGCGCATATACAGAGGAGTAGGGAACTTATGAGATCAAAAGAAGATGTGGGGAGAAAGTTGGAGTTTATCTTTCAAGAGATGCACAGAGAAATAACCACGCTTGCTAATAAACTTCCAGAGCTTTCTTCTATCGCCGTGGATATAAAAACGGAGATAGACAGGTTAAAACAACAGGTGGCAAATGTGGAATAGTGTATAATATTTTATATAGTAAGCGGGCGTAGCTCAGAGGTGGAGCGGCTGCTTGCCATGCAGCAGGTCGCGGGTTCGAGTCCCGTCGCCCGCTTATAGGCAACGTGGCCGAGTGGTCAGGCGAGGGACTGCAAATCCCTTCTACGGCGGTTCGAATCCGCCCGTTGCCTCATGCAAGAAAATAAATAAAAGCCTTTAAGGAGGTTTTGGCATGCCCAATACGAGACAGGCTGCAAAGAGGATGAGAAGGGATGAAAAAAGGAGGTTGAGAAACAGGTATCATCTTTCAAGGATGAGGACTTATATAAAGAAGTTTAGAAAGCTTGTAGAGGAGAAGAAGCTGGAGGAAGCGCAAGCCTTTTTACCAGAGGTTATAAGCATCATATACCATACGGCTTCAAAGGGTGTAATACACAAAAGGGAGGCTGCAAGAAGAGCCTCAAGGCTTACCAAACTTCTTAACAAAGCTCTTAAAGAGGCTCAAGCTCAAGAGAGCCAAACGCTCCCTCAGCAGTAAAAGGGAAAGCCAATATATTATCATAGATAAAGGTATAAGGTATATGAGATCATAGGGTTGGGGATCAAACGATATTAAAATTAGGCACATAAGGAGAGTTCCGATAAGACTTTTTATAAAAGTCTCCGCATATTCTCTCTTTTTAAACCTCTTTTCCTTCCAAAGGTATATCAAAAAGAGAAGGCTTGCCAATGAAGAGGAAGCCGTTCCAAGGGCTAGGCCAACAACGCCTAGCTTTAAATAGAAGGCAAAGATAAAGCCCAACACACCCTCTACCAGAACTCCGATAAAGGAGGAAAGGACAGGCGTTTTGGTATCACCTTTGGCAAAGAAAACGCTTGAAAGCACCTTTTGGAGAGAAAAGAAGAGGAGACCTAGGGAATATACAGCAAGAACCTTTCCTGCCACGTGGATGTCTTCTAAAGAAAATTTCCCCCTTCCATAAAGTAGGGCTATGATCTGATGGGAAAGGACCATGAGACCTCCTGTGGCGGGCAAGGCAAGAAGTGTAACAAACCTAAAGGCCAGTGTGATGTTCTCCCTTTGATCTTCACCCCTTGAAAGAAGGGAAAGTAAGGAGTTTGCCATACCTACCGATAGTGCCCCCAAAGGAAGCTGGAATACTCTGTTGGCATAGTACAGGTAAGATACGGCTCCCAATGCAAGGAAAGAAGCCAAAAAGGTGTCAACAAAGAAAGACAGCTGTGCTACACCAAAGCCCATGGTGGCTGGAAGAAGCCTTTTGAGAAGCAGGCTAAGGTCCTCATCCTTTTGAAAGCTTACTTTTGGAAGAACATTATTTTTTATAACGGAAGGAAGATGGAAAAAAAGCTGGGCAAGACCCCCAAGAATGACACCCATTATAAGGGCAATGTATCCTAAGCTTTGGGCTGTAAGAACCATACACAGAGCAAAGACCATGTTGAAGACAGCTTGAGCAAAGGCTGGTATAAAGAACACACCCTTTGTATTAAGCACAGCCATAAAAAAGGCACTAAGCCCTACAAAGAAAAGGTAGCTAAAGAGGAATCTGGCCATAAATACGGCAAGCTCAAAGTATTCTCTCTTTACTATACCGGGTGCCAGAATCTTTATGATCCAATCTGCAAAAAATATACCCAACAATGTTATAAAAAGGTTAAAAAGGGTATAGTAGGTAAAGGTGGAGTTTAGAAAGGGTTTTTCTGTGCCTTCCCTTAATCTTTTTGCAAATATAGGGACAAAGGCGGCGTTAAAGCCTCCTTCTCCCAAAAGCCTTCTAAAGGTGTTTGGAAGTCTAAAGGCTATAAAAAAGGCATCCGTTATGTGTGATACACCAAAGTGGTAAGCTATAAGGGCATCCCTTATATAGCCAAGTATTCTACTGAGTAGGGTTGCAAGGGAAAAGGATAAGGAGTGTTTTATCAGACCCATAGTACTTTTGGTGCCGGAGGCGGGAGTCGAACCCGCACGCCCTTACGGGCACTGCCCCCTCAAGACAGCGCGTCTGCCAGTTCCGCCACTCCGGCTCACTCATAATATATTATACTAGCCTTTTAGTCTAAAGTAAAGAGATCCTCCCATAGCTATGTTATAAAGAAAGAACAAGGAAGAAAGAAAGTGTACAAAAGAGGAAGCAATAAAGCCAACCTTTTTACCTGTAATAAAAGACAAGATTACACATGCTACCCATAAGGCATGCAGATAAAAGCTAAGCTTTATCCTTCCGTAAGGAATTACTTCAGACATTAGAGGCACTCTCTTTGAGGGCATGTTGCTAAGATGGAACCAAACAAGGAAAGGTGTTATCCTATACATCATACCCATTATGATGCTTGAGAAGAAGACAAGGAAAGAAAAAAGGAAGGGGACAAATAGTTTATTTGTAAAAGGATATAGCAAAAGGGAGACCATTAAAAAGGTTTGAGATATGTACCAAAAGAGAATGACAGGTTCGGCTCTCTTCCTTCTTTTTATGAGCCTCTTTATGGTCATGTAAGAGTAAGCTAGAAAGAGTAGAAGGAGGGGTATTGAGAGGAGGTTATCAAGGGTAGCTAAAAGAAGACTTATGGAGATTGCTGTGGGGAATATCCTTGAGAAGTTTTTGTTGTAAGGTTCTGTTATAAAGAACATCTCCACCACCTGAAAGGAGACACTTGCTACAAGAAGGCCTATCCACCCAAAGAGGAGGATGGTAAGGTGCGCATGTATGGCCTTGTTCCAAAAGGGTACAAGGTCAAAATAGGAAAGCACTTGGTAAAACCCAATGGTGGCACCTACCATGAGAAGGATCAAAGCGTATCTAAAACCTAAAGGTGTAGGTGTATAGGCCTTTATTCTAAATAGGTGCCACAGCATAAGGAGAGAGGTATAAGTTATAGCTATATAGACAAGGAAAGATCCGGGCAAAAGAAGGCCTTTTTTAAAAAAGCCAAGGATAAAGAGGGTGGAGCCTGTTAGTAGAAGAGAGTAGGAGAGGAAGGCCTTTGGCTTTGGATCTTTTATCACAGCGCCTGCCACCACAGGCAACATCTGGAAGAGGGTACCAAACATGGTAAATAGACCAAAGCCTAGGGTGTAGAGGTGAACCAAAGGAGGTAGGATTAAAAAACCTTTTATAGATAAGTACAGCTCAAAGAGGGAAGCTATTAAGCTAAAGGTGCAGGCGGTTATAAAGAAGCTAAAGACTATAACAAATGGTGGAGCTTGAAGTAGGGAGAGTCCTTGGCTCATAAGGTGTCCATTCTGTTTATAAGCTCTAAGCTGTCAAGGTATTGATCGCACATTGGGTAAAGGATCTGCTCTTCCTTCATATTGTGCTGTTGGAGAAGTATCATGAGCGTGTCTCCTATAGAAAGAAAAGACCTTTTGTCCTTATCATCTAAAGCTAGCTTCATCCTACTTAAAAGATCTCGCACCTGACTGTGTTCTATCCTCATGACCTGCGTGGGCCCTGTAGTTATACCTGTGACCCTTTCAAACTCTGGAAAGAGGATCTCTTCCTCCTTTCTGAAATGTGTGAGCACATCTTCTTCAAAGGCCTTGAAAGCTTCCTCAGCCTCTTGCCATTTTTCTGACCTTACAAGCTCCTCCACCCTGGCATACAGACCATCACCTCTTCTGTGTTCCTCTGTTAGGTATTCCCTTATGGTATACATCCGCCACCTCCTAAGTATATATATACTTACTTTAATGGCCTCTGTCAAGAAGAAAACAAAAGCTTTTTGTACTATACTAGAAATATGAAGCCTGTTTTGTTGCTTTCGGAAACCCACAGAGTAAAAAAGCTTTTGAGAAGCTTAAGGCTAAACACCGTATGTGAAGAGTCTAGATGTCCAAACATAGGTGAATGTTTTGGGGCTGGCACGGCCACCTTTATGATACTGGGGGATAGGTGTACAAGAGGCTGTACTTTTTGCAATTTAGAAAGGGGCAAGACAAGGGCACCAAACCCAGAGGAGCCATACTTACTTCTTCAGGCGGTAAAAAGCCTTGGATTAAACTATGTGGTCATCACCTCACCCACAAGGGATGACCTCAGCGATGGTGGGGCAGAGCATTTCTACAGATGTGTAAAGCTTTTAAAGGATGAGATAGAGCATATAAAGGTGGAGGTGCTTGTGCCGGACTTTAGGGGAAGTGTGGAGTCTCTCAGGCTTGTGCTCTCCGCTGGTCCAGATGTTCTGGCTCATAATGTGGAAACGGTGCCAAGGCTATATCCAAAGGTTAGAATTGGCTCCAAGTATGAGAGAAGCCTAGAGGTGTTAAAAAATTCAAAGCTTATCAATCCACAGATTCCTACAAAGTCTGCCTTGATATTGGGCTTTGGGGAAAGCTGGGAGGAGATTATTGAGGTTTTAAAAGATCTTAGAAAGGTGGACTGCGATTTTATTACCATAGGCCAATACTATCAGCCTTCTAAGCTTCACCATCCTGTGGTCAAATACTACACTCAGGAAGAGTTTATGGAGCTTGAGAAGATAGCCTACTCCCTTGGTTTTAAAAGGGCAAAGGCTGGAGCTCACATAAGGAGCTCCTATAGAGCTTGGGAGCTTATTTAAATCATTCTCCTTTTGCCTCTTTTAGGGCCTGCTTTATATCCTGATCGGCCTTTCTAAAAATCTCTGCATTCTCTTTGCTAAGGTGCTTCCCATAAACCTTTAAGAGAAAAGGTATGTTTATATAGCCTGTGGCTACCTTACCCTCCTTCTCGTAAAGGTATACCCTGCATGGGGCCAGCGTTCCAAACTGGGGTATGTCCTTCAGTATGGCTTCTCCGTAGGTAAGGTTGCATGCCAGGAAGATGGATAGCTTTGGGCTCTCTTGTCTTATGTCCATTATGTCAAGGATGTTCATATTTACACCGTCCAGCGCCGTCTTATAAAGTGTTTTAAAGGTTTCAAAGTCCATATTTTCTATAACTTCCTCATATACTAAGTTTTCCTTTATATGTGGAGCCTGTGGAACCTTTGGCCTATTTGTGCTTACCTTTGTCAAAGCGATGTGTAGCCTTTTATACACATCTCTTATTGCTTTCTTCTCCGAGGGATCTAAAGCCTTTTCGTACTTTGAGAGGAATACCTTATGGTTTATAACCGTTGCCCTTATCTTGCCTTTATCCTCATAAACGGCCACACTACATGGTGCTATGTTTGTAAGGGCTGGAGCCTTTATCAACACACTGTCCATACCGTCAAACCTGCAGCCAAAGATGACATAGTAATTCCTGAAAGCTTTGTTTCCTCTTGCCCTTATGGCATCGGATATGGTGAGTGTTCTCATCACCTTTAGCCCTTGTTCTTCCATACTCTTTTTTACAGCTTCCACACCAGCCTTAAAGTCCTTTTCTTTCAAGTTGTAGGTAATATACATTATCCGCAGAGGGTCCATTGCAAAAACAAAAAGGGGAAGGAAGAAAAGGAGAAAAGCCTTTAACATCTTTCACCTCCAGTAGCAGTCTGTATTGTATGGATGGTCAAGCACTTTAACATTGGGCCTTCTCTCCACCTCTATATACTTCTTCTTCCTTATATAGTCTATCACAATCTCCCTTATGTTCTTCTTTTCAGGCTCTACACCCATAGGTGGTGGGCCACCGTAGACGGCCACAAGGTATTCCTTATTTGGATCTAGGGGCTTGCCCCTTATCCTAACATTCCTTATTCTCTCTCCCTGTTTGGCGTTTATCTTTAGTTCATACTCCACACCGTATATCCTGGACATGTCGCCTCCCTGTTGGTAAAGAGGGTTAGGATTAAACACGTTGTCCGCCACATCCTCCCAAAGGGTCAAGAGGTCCCTTCCCTTCCTCTTCATTATAAAGACCTGTGGATAGGTTATACCAAGAACATTATAAACATGTTCTACGGTGATCTTTTGACCAGGTAGTACGGTGGGACCCCACCTGTATCCAGGAGAAGTAGCTACATCCAAGGACATTACCGCATCTACACCATGGTAGTAGTCTGCTATAGCCTCTCCGATGAGCCTGTCCCATGTGCTGTATACTGTGTCTCTCTTGTAAAGCAATGTGCCAGCGGTGCCTATGACGGTGTTAAACTCTTGCTCATAAGGTTTGTACCACTTTTTAACAAGCTCCTTTGCTCCCTTGTCTTCGGGCACAACCTCTGAAAGCACTGGTATGAGTTTAAACCTGTAGCCATGAATCTTTCCGTTCCTAACATCTAGGTCCATCCTTCCTACAAACTTGCCGTGGGAACCTGGTGAGACTATTAGTGTGTCTCCAACCCTTACGGGTGTGGGTGTAATGTCGTGTGTGTGGCCAGAGATGACTATGTCTATACCTTTAACTATCTTCATAAGGGCTATGTCCAAGGGTAATCCGTCATGAGAGAGGAGTATTACAAGGTCTACCTTATGCTTTTCTCTTAGTTCATTGACATACTTTTGGAGCTCTTCCGGCCTTACACCAAAGCTCCATCCTTCTGTATACACCCGTGGGTTGGCTATGGGTGTGAATGGGAAGGAGCTCCCTATTATACCTACCTTTACTCCACCCCTTTCTACCACATCGTAAGGTGGGAAGACCAGGTCTCCAAAGGGCTCCTCCGTTATGTTATAGGAGATAAACTTGGCCTTTAGCTTGTTTTTAACTATGTCTAGGAACTTTTCCTTTCCTACTGTAAAGTCCCAGTGGCCTACAATATAATCGTATCCCACATAGTTTAGCCAATCCACTACTGCTAAACCATCCGTCTTTAGGGCTATGCCAGAGGTTACCCATGTGTCTCCACCGTCAAGGATGAGGCATCTGTCCCTTCCCCTCTCATTTATTATGGTCTTTATTATGGTGGCCATCTGCGGAGCACCACCGGTCATGCCATAGAGTTTTGCAAGCCTTATGAAGCTCACACAAGATCCTGTATAGGCTTCCACAGTTCCAGGCTTTATATTGTAGTATCTCAAAAAGTCCATACCGGCCAAGTAGCCGGGTGTGCCTCTAAGGGGCTCTGGTGCCAAAAGGTTCATAGGCTCTGCAAAATATATGGGTTTTAGGTGTCCATGAATATCGGATGTGAATATGAGGGTGAGGTTTCCATAGGGTTTAAACTCCATAAGCTTTTCAAAGCTTACTGGCCTTTTGGCAAGGGCCTGTGGAGCAAGAAACAGAGAAGATATTCCTAAAGCGGAGTAGCTCAAAAATTCTCTTCTGCTTATACCCATTTTTGTACCTCCATAAAGATTATAAAGGGGGCATGTGCCCCCAGAAGGATCATTTGTTGACAGGAGAATCTGGATGTAAGAGGAAGGCTACTATGTTTGCCACGTCTTCTGGTGAGAAGACACCGTGATAGCCAAACCTGGGCATGGAAGAACAAGGGAATGCAGACCAAGAGTTGTATACTATGTTATACACAGCCTTTATCTTTTCTATGGTCTCTGGAGAGTTTAAGTTTTCCTTGGTTATACCCCATCTTTTGCCATACTGGTAGAGGTTAGGTCCCATTGTACCACCCGGTTGACCTTTCTCTATCAGGTGACAAGCATAGCAGTTTCCACCCTTATCGGTAGGTTCATCGGAAAAGCCATAGCTTGCATACCTTCCTCCCCTTGGAGAATCTACAAGCTTTTTACCTTCCTTCCAATCTCCCATATAGATGCCCCATTGGGGGTATTTTATCTCTGCCTGGCTTAGCTGGATCACCTTTTGGACGGCGCTTGCTGGCATCTCCTCCCTGCTGGGATACTGAGAGCATATCCTTTGAGCTTCATCCTGCTTTATCTTCCACGCAAACCTTGGGTCCGAAGAAAGGCCAGACTTTAAAACTTGCATCACTTCTTCTTGCTTTACAGCTTGTTCCTTCTTAGGCTGTACCTTTTTCTGCTGTGCTTGGACCACACCAGCCACAAGGACAAAAAGCCCGGTTAATATTAATCCCTTCTTCATGTTTATCACCTCCCTATACCTGGTGCCTTTATCTCTGTGCCATTAGCCAAGCCATACAGGTATGTGGAAAGGGCCACTCCAAGGTCTGAATGTGGTATAAACTCAGGCCATCTCATCTGTCTTATACACTCTGCATACCTATAGTGCATGGTCATAGGTAGGCCCCACCTCACCAGGTATTTGGGGAATATGGATACCGCTTGACCTGCTTCACCAGGCCTGTCTGCACTCCAAAGCCTTGTAGCTCTTATTCTTACTTCCTTAGTTCCTGCATGACAGGTAGCACAGTTAAAGTCCCAAGGCCCAAGCCTTGCGTAGTATATCTGCTTTCCTATTTCAAACATCTTTTTCACATGAGGATCCTTTAGATTCACGTTTATCTTGTGGCCGTTGGACTCCATGGTAAGGTACATGATTATGCCATCGTACTCACTCACACAGTTTCCAGTCTTACCCCAACATTCGCGGACAAACTTTAGCACCTGCTCCTGTGTCATTCCCGCATACTTTTGTAGGCACCAGCCTACCCTTGTTTCAAGGTCCATAACCTTGCCCGCATCTGCAAAGTACCTTGGAAGTTGTGCGGCCGCACCCTTGAAGACACCGGGACCCAATCCCAGGTCGCACTTATCCAGGTTATACTTCTTTATGGCTGCCTTACCAACCTCATACCATATCTCTCCAGGATTTACACCCTCAGCCAACATTCTGTTAAACTCTTGAACCAACCTCATTTCTTCTTCTGGTGTAAGCTCCCTATCCGTTTGAGCAAAGGCCTTGGTAGAAAGAATACCACCTACCAAAGCACCAACTGTAAATACACCAAGGACTACCTTCTTTCTCATGCCTTCTCCTCCCTCAAGATACCTTTATTTCTGCCGTCCTTTCCCATTTGCCACCCTTGTTGTCTTCGTAAACGATCTTAACGATACCGCTTTCTTCTACCTTTAGAGTGAGTGCCATAAAAGGATTGGCGCTTACACCAGCACCCATATTGACGGTGCTTACAAGCTTGTCATTAAAGAATAGGTCAAGCTTGGTAAGATGGTAAGCGGGTATGGTTTGACCTGTTTGAGGGTCCTTTCTTGGCGGTGTCATAGGATGAGTTATAACCATCTGGACCCTGACTATCTCTCCCTTCTTTGCCTCCTTTGGCACACGCAGTATACCAGTTCCTACAGCCATATTACACCTCCTTTATGAGATTTATTAGCTTTTAGACTTTTCTTTTACTTTTTTTATCCGCAACCACCAGCTGTTACCTTTACCTCCTTGGTGGCCATCACATAGGAGCCGTCCTTTAGTTTGAGTATGGCCCTAACGTTAGAGGTTTCTCCCATCTTTATCCTTGTGGAGAAGTATACTTGACCGTTCATAGGTGTAAAGCTTACATCGGCTATCCATGGCACAGGGTTCTTGTCCACAAAGATGTAGAGCTTTTCCACCTTGTCTACAGGTATGGTGGCTTCAACGGTTATAGGCACATTGGCACCAGATTCTGCTATGGTGGGGGCTGTAAGTTTTATATCTGCAGACTCTTTGATCTGGGAGAGCTGTACTCCTAGCCTCTTTTGGATCTCCTCTTCCAGCTTGGTAGCCCCAAAGGCTGGCCTAAAGGTTGGGACCATGGTAAGTCCCACAACTGCTGCTACAGACAAGATTAGAAACTTCCTCCTATCCATGTCTATACCTCCTTAAAGTTTTTAGCATGTTTTCAAGTTTGTTCTTTTACATATACCGTTTATCAAATTCAGGACCTCTCCCCTTGACCTGCTGCCAAAGATGGCTCCAAGTATCTTGTCCTGCCTTGGGTCATAGAAAACTATGGTTGGCACGCCGGGAACACCTAGCTTCCTTGCCCATTTGCTACCCTCTTCTGAATATATATTAAGGCTAATTACCACAAAGTTTTCAAGCTTTCTTTGTACATCCTCCTGGTTTAGCACAAACTCTTCCATCTGGGCACAATAAGGACAATGCTTGCTATAAAAGTAGAAGGCCACTGGCTTGTTTTCTTTCTTTGAAGCCTCCAAACCCTTTTCTGCATTTGTGAACCATCCACCCAATCCTATTCCTATAAACAAAAGCAGGCCTATAAGCGCCCTCATAACACTTATCTATGATACAGATTTGAGAATCGTTTGCAATAAGAAGATTTTATGATAGCATAAGAACTATTAATGTCAGAATATAAGGATTTTTAATTTTCCTCAAGAGACCTTCTTTTATAACTTGCCTTAGAAAGATAGCTTTCTAGCTTCAATGGATCTCCTTCTAGCATCAATCTTTTGAGCTCTTTTAGGGCTTCCTCAAAAACTACCATTGCCTTAATTACCTCATCTTTATTCTCAAGGAATATATCTCTCCACATGATGGGGTCTGAGGCTGCTATACGCGTAAAGTCTTTGAAGCCTCCACCAGGATATTTAAAAAGGTTTATTTTTTCGCTTAGCCTATCAATGGTTTCTATGAGGGCAAAGGCTACCGCATGGGGAAGGTGAGAGACAGCACCGAAAACAAAATCATGAAGGTATGGATCCATATCTTCCACAAGTGATCCAAGCCCTTCCCAAAGCTTTCTGATCTTTTCTTTTGCCACAGGGTCTGTGTTTGGAGTGGGTGTAAGCACAAACCTTTTTCCTTTAAAAAGATCCTTTAGTGCATTTTCAACGCCCGCTTTTTCTGTGCCAGCGATGGGATGGCCTCCCACAAACCTGCTTCCCAGGATCTCTTCCATTCTGTAAACAAGCCTACCTTTAACGGAGCCAAGGTCTGAAACTATGCACTTTGGGCTTATAAGTTCTTTTAAAGCTAGAGCTATGCCTTCAAAGGCCCTCACGGGCGTAGCAAGCATAACCAAGTCTGGGTTAAATTCTTTGATGTCTTCTATGGAAAGGCTCCCCTCATCTATTACTCCAAGCTCTAAGGCCTTTTCTATAGATTCCTTCTTTATATCAATGCCGAAGATCTTGGAACCGAAAGCCTCTTTGCATGCAAGGGCAAAGGAGCCTCCCATAAAGCCCACACCTATCACCGCTACCCTTTCAAACATCTTGATAGACCACCCTACCTTCAAAGATGGTGTATATTACTTTGCCTTTTAACGGTTTGTTCCAAAGGGGTGTGTTCCTTGATTTAGAAAAGTTTGTCTCTTCACCAAGTATCCATTCCCTTTCTGGATCAAAGAGGACAAGGTTTGCCTTTGCTCCCACCCTTATACTTCCACAGTCTTCCAAGCCTAATATTTTTGCCGGATTGCAGGCCATCAGCTCCACCATCTTTGAAAGACTGATGTGTCCTTCTTCCACAAGCTGGAGCATCATGGGAAGAGCTGTCTGCAGGCCTATTATGCCCGGCATGGCCTTCTCCAAGGAACCCTTTTCCCATGGCGCGTGGGGTGCATGATCCGTGGCTACACAGTCTATGGTTCCATCCTTTAGGGCTTCAAGAAGGGCTTTTCTTTGATCTTCTCCCCTCAGTGGTGGGTTTACCTTGGCGTTGGCATAAGAGTTTAAAAGTTCAAGCTCGTTAAAAAGAAGGTGGTATGGGTTTACCTCACAGCTCACCCTTACTCCCTTATCCTTGAAAAACCTGATAATATCCAAGCTTAGACTACTGCTGACATGCTGTATGTGTATATGGCCACCTGTATAATAGGCTAAAACACAATCTCTGGCTACAAGGATGTCCTCCGCGGAGGCTGACCGCGAAGCCAAGCCCAAAAGGGAACTCACATATCCATCGTTTATGTAGCCGTAAGCGATCCTGTCGTCTTCGCAGTGGTTCATAACAAGGCTTCCCAGCTGTGCGGTAAGCCTTAGGGCCTTTTCCATAAGGCCTGGGTCCATAAGGGGAGATCCATCATCGGTAAAGGCCACACAGCCAGCCCTTTTTAGGGCATAAAAGTCTACAAGATCTTTGCCTTTCCTTCCTTTTGTTAAGGCTCCAGCGGGCAAAACCTTACAAAGCCCTATATCCTCCGCCTTCCTGATTATGTATTGGGCAACCTCTGGAGAGTCTATGGGTGGGTTTGTGTTTGGCATACATACAAGGGTGGTAAAACCGCCCGCCACCGCACTTTTCATACCACTTTCAAGGTCCTCTTTGTACTCCTGACCTGGGTCCCTCAAGTGCACATGCATATCCACAAAGGAAGGGCAGGCTATAAGACCATGGGCATCTATTATCTGTGCCTCAAGCTCAAAAAGGCCATCTCCTACACTCTTTATACGACCCTTTTCTATGAGGATATCTTTGACGCTGTCAAGGCCTTGAGATGGGTCAATTACCCTTGCCCTTTTTATCAAGATCTTTGACATCACATAGATTATAAACCACTTCCTTCAAGGCCTTATATGGGTTCTTTTCCTCCGTTTCCCATACGAAAACACCACCTTGGGTTAGAATGCCCTTTGCACTGGAAGAAAAGGGATGATGACCGCATACCACCACAAGGAGGCCTTTGCTCTTTATCAGTTCTGATAAGGCTTCCTCTCCCTTTGGAAGGCTTGAAAGTCTCTCAGGAGATCCTCCAAAGACCAAAAGCTCCTTTGCCCTTTCAAAGGTGGGGCTAACTTCTCCCTTTTCATCCACAAGCACACCCACCCTAAGGCTATCTCCATCCACAGGTTCATAGTGTATAAACACCATATCAAGCTCCTTTACTTCTTCCTTTAGCTTTTCTTCTATCTTATCCACCGTCTGGTGTATCTTTATAAAGTCTCTTCCTTCAAGCACAAGGATAATGTCTGCAAAAAGCCTTCCTCCAGAGCTCCTCACAAAGAGCCCTTTTATCTCCTTTACCTCTGGGAAGGAAAGAAGGACCTCCCTTATCCTCTCCAAGGTCTTTTCATCAGCCGATACGTCCAAAAGCACGGAAACTTCCTTCCAGAGTATGCCGAAGGCCGTATAACCTATTAACATGGCTACACAAAAAGCAAAATACCTATCCAGCTGATAACCCATGGAAGCGCTAAGAAGGCTAAGAAGGACCAGGGAAGAGCCAAAGGCATCGGTAAGCGTATGGTAAGAGTCTGCTACAAGGGTTGGAGAGTTCAGCCTTTTTCCTGCCCTTCTTTCAAAAAAGGAAAGGGTAAGGGAGCTAACCAAGGAGAATAGGATGACCGCTAGACCTAAGCCCAAATACTCTTCTTTGATGATCACCTCTCTTCCCAGGGCCCTCTTGCCTATTTCATAAGCTGTAAGAAGGAGGAAGAAGGCTATGACTATGGAGCCAAGGTTTTCAAGCCTATAGAGGCCATAAGGAAACCTTTTGACTTTCTTATCTGAAAGCTTTATGGTGATGAAGGCTATCACAGAGGCAAAAGAGTCGGAAAGGGAGTGGAATGCTTCACCTATCATGGAGAGGCTTCCTGTGAGCGTACCCGCCAAAAACTTCAATAGAGACTGTGTGAGGTTGAGGCTGAGGGATATAAGGGCCCAGTGGTGCTTTTTCATCGGTTAAAAGGCATCTTACAGCCCTGATAGCTTCCGCGCCTTTTCATCTCTTCAATTATGGCCTTTATCACCTCTTGTTTTTTTGCATAGGTGCAATAATCTGGGGCTATAAGCCTGTCCGGTTCTACTTCACCGGTAAGCCTATGTATGACCACGTTAGGAGGCAATATTTCCAGTATGTCCACTGCATACCTAGCATACTCTTCAAGGCTCAAGACCTCAAACTCTCCTCTGAGGTACTGTTCTGCCATTTTTGTGTTCTTTATTATGTGCAAAGGATGGATCTTTACACCATCTATGGGCAAGCTGGCAAGGAGCTTTCCAGTTTCTAGCATATCCTCCCTGTCCTCATAAGGCAGTCCAAGGATAATATGGGCGCACACTTTAAGGTTTCTCCTCTTGGTCCTTAGGACCGCATCCACAAAGTCCGATACACCATGGGCTCTGTTTATGAACCTCAAGGTCTTAAAGTTAGCACTTTGAAGGCCATACTCTACCCACACTTCAAGGCCTCTTTTTGTGTAGCTCTCAAGGAGGTCAAGGACCCATTCGGGTGCGCAGTCTGGCCTTGTACCCACATCTATGCCTACAACCTCCTCAAACTCAAGGGCCGTATCATAAACAGACTTCAAGTATTCATACTCTCCATAGGTGTTGGAATAGGACTGATAGTATACGAAAAAGAGTATATTTTTGCCATATCTGTCCTTTGCCCTCCTTATTCCCTTCTCTATCTGTTGCCTTAGTGGAATATGGGGTTCAAGATGGGCTGGCCTTGTGCCAGAAAAGCAATAGGTGCAACCACCCCTTGCCTTAGTGCCGTCTATGTTAGGGCAGGTAAAGGGTAAAGCTACTGTTATCTTCTGAACTCTCCTTCCATACTTCTCCTTAAGATAGTCCTTGAGAGAATAATAGGGCAGCTTTTCTGTGGCCAGCATGGTTATAAATTTATTTACCCTTCCTCTTAGTTGCAATATATTATAATATTTAGCCTTAAGGCGCGTAGCTCAGATGGCAGAGCGCCGCCCTTACAAGGCGGAGGTCGGCGGTTCGAGTCCGCCCGTGCCTATGTGATATAATTTTTATTAATAGCTGGCGTAGCTCAGTGGTAGAGCGCGGGATTTGTAATCCCGCGGTCGTGGGTTCGACCCCCACCGCCAGCTTTAAGGCAGGAGGGGTGGCCGAGTGGCCAAAGGCAGGGGACTGTAAATCCCCCGGGCTTCCGCCCTGCGCAGGTTCGAATCCTGCCCCCTCCACCAGCGGGCGTAGCTCAGTGGTAGAGCAGCTGCCTTCCAAGCAGCAGGTCGCGGGTTCGAGTCCCGTCGCCCGCTCTTAAAATTGATGCTTAAAACAGCCCAGGTAGCTCAGGAGGCAGAGCACACCCTTGGTAAGGGTGAGGTCGCCGGTTCAAGTCCGGTCCTGGGCTTAATAAGGAGGTAAGCGATGGCGAAGGAAAAGTTTGTGAGAGAAAAGGAGCATGTGAACGTAGGAACCATAGGGCACGTAGACCATGGCAAATCTACCCTTACATCAGCCATTACATGCGTGCTTGCAGCTGGGCTAATGCCTGGCGGTAAGGCAAGGTGCACCAAGTATGAGGAGATAGACAAGGCACCGGAAGAGAGGGAAAGGGGAATAACCATAAACATCACCCACGTGGAGTATGAGACACCCAAGAGGCACTATGCCCATGTGGACTGTCCTGGGCATGCGGACTACATAAAGAACATGATTACTGGTGCTGCTCAGATGGATGGTGCCATACTGGTGGTATCTGCTGCTGATGGGCCGATGCCACAGACGAGGGAACATGTGCTTTTGGCAAGGCAGGTGAACGTACCATACATAGTGGTATTTTTGAACAAGTGTGATATGGTAGATGATCCTGAACTTTTAGATCTTGTGGAGCTTGAGGTGAGGGAGTTATTAAACAAGTATGAGTTTCCTGGAGATGAGGTGCCAGTGATAAGGGGTTCAGCTTTAGGGGCGTTGCAGGAGCTTGAGGCTGGCAAGCCTGACAAGTGGTGTCAATCAATAGTGAAGCTATTGGAGGCCATAGACGAGTACATACCCACACCGCAGAGGGAAGCGGACAAGCCATTTTTGATGCCTATAGAGGACGTGTTTTCCATATCTGGGCGTGGAACGGTTGTGACAGGGAGGGTAGAGAGGGGTACATTAAAGCCTGGAGAGGAGGTAGAGGTAGTAGGGCTAAGGGAGGAGCCCATAAGGACAGTGGCCACATCAATAGAGATGTTTAGGAAGGTGTTGGATGAGGCATTACCTGGGGATAACATAGGAGTGTTGCTTAGGGGGTTGGGTAAGGATGATGTGGAGAGGGGGCAAGTGTTGGCGAAGCCTGGAACGGTGAAGGCACACAGGAGGTTCAAGGCACAGGTGTATGTGCTAACCAAGGAGGAAGGAGGAAGGCATACACCATTTTTTGTGAACTACAGGCCACAGTTTTACTTTAGGACGGCGGATGTGACTGGTACTGTGGTGAAGTTGCCTGAGGGACAAGAGATGGTGATGCCTGGGGACAATGTGGAGCTTGAGGTAGAACTTGTCAAGCCTGTGGCTATGGAGGAAGGGCTAAGGTTTGCCATAAGGGAAGGTGGAAAGACTGTTGGAGCGGGTGTAGTCACAAAAATTATTGAGTGAGGTGTAAAGGATGGCTGCGGTGAGAGAGGTAATAGTATTGGCATGCACAGAATGCAAAAGGAGGAACTACTCTACCACTAAGAATAAGCAGAAGCATCCTCAAAGGCTGGAGCTCAGAAAGTATTGCAAATGGTGTAAAAAGCATACTATACATAGAGAGGTAAAGTAGGGGCGCTAGCTCAATTGGCAGAGCGCGGGACTCCAAATCCCGCGGGTGGGGGTTCGAGTCCTCCGCGCCCCGCAGGAAAGGTTTTAGCATGGACAGGATAAAGGAGTTTCTAAAAAGCTTGAAAAAGGAGATTGATAGGGTTTCTTGGCCTCAAAGGGATTTGGTTGTAAAAGCCACAATTAGTGTTATAATATTTTCTTTAGCTTTAGGTGTAGGTTTGTGGATCTTTGACCTTATATTTACTAGGGTGGTGCACTTTTTACTTTCTTTGAGGGGCTGATTATGGAGGAGTTTAAGTGGTATGCCTTGCAGGTTGAGGCTGGAAAGGAGGCTACAGCAAAGGAGAACCTTTTGAAGGTTTTAGAGCTTGAAGGCTTATCTGATCAAGTGGAAGAGGTGGTGGTTCCAGCGGAGGAAAAGGTGGTTATAAAGACTATGGGAAAGGAGAAGTATAGGCTATCTTTGCGTGGAAACAACAGGGATATAAGCGTGCTTGGTAAAAAGGGTGTGACCACCTTTAGGATAGAGAACGGTGAGGTGAGGGTGATAGAGAGTGTAGAGGGAGACTTGTGTGTTGAAGCTCCACCCATATCAAAGCCCGGTCAGAAGATAACCTGTAAGGAGAATAAGACGGAGGCAAAGATAATACTTGAGTCTAAGATGTTTCCAGGTTATCTGTTGATAAAGGCTAAGATGAGCGATGCCCTTTTGCGTGCTATAGAGAAGACTCCCCACGTATACAGGCCCGTTTTGGTAGGCGGTAAAGTGGCCCCCCTTGATGAAAAGGAAGTGGAAAGGATAATAGCCTTTGTAAAGAAGGGTGTGAAACCTGTAAGGGTTCTCTTTGAGAAGGGTGATCAGGTTAGGGTGATAGAGGGTCCCTTTATGAACTTTACTGGCACGGTGGAAGAGGTCTATCCTGAAAAGGAAAAGGTTGTTGTTCTTGTAAGCATATTTGGAAGGCTCACCCCCGTAGAGTTAGACTATTCTCAAGTAGAAAAGCTTTAAAGGAGGAGTTAGAATGAAAAAGGTGACAGCGGTTGTGGAGCTTATGTTGCCAGCACAGCAGGCAACACCCGCTCCACCGGTAGGACCTGCCCTTGGACAGCATGGTGTAAACATTATGGAGTTTGTAAAACAGTTTAACGCAGCAAGCAAGGACTATGAGCCTGGTACCATACTTCCCGTAGTGATAACCATCTATCAGGATAGAAGCTTTAGCTTTGTATTGAAAACACCACCCGTTTCCTACCTTTTGAAGAAGGCTGCAAAGGTGCAAAAGGGTTCCTCCGACCCTAAGAAGCAGAAGGTGGGCAAGGTTACCCTACAGCAGGTGGAAGAAATTGCTAAAATAAAACTAAAGGATATGAACACAAAGGATCTGAAGGCTGCCATAAGGCAGATAATAGGAACGGCTAAAAGTATGGGAATAGAAGTAGAAGGATGGAAGGAGTAGAGCCATGACTAGAGGCAAAAGGTATAAAAAGTGTTTAGAGTTGTACGATAGGAACGCATTATACTCGGTGGACAGTGCGGTAGAGATACTCAAAAGGTTTCAGCAGGAGTGTGGTACAAAGTTTGATCAGACGGTAGAGCTTGCTATGAGGCTTGGTGTAGACCCTAAGTATGCTGACCAGATGGTAAGGGGATCTGTGGTCCTCCCTCATGGCCTTGGAAAGGAGATAAAAGTGCTTGTGCTCGCAGAGGGTGAATACCAAAAGATAGCAAAAGAGGCTGGTGCGGACTATGTGGGTGGTGAAGAGCTTATAAACAAGATAGCCAAGGAAGAATGGGTGGATTACGATGTGGTGATAGCCACACCGGAGATAATGCCAAAGGTGGCAAAGCTTGGTAAGATACTTGGTCCAAAGGGTCTTATGCCAAACCCAAAAACAGGAACGGTGACCACAAACCTAAAGCAGGCCATAGAGGAGGCTAAGAAGGGAAGGGTGGAGTTCAGGGTAGACAAGACGGGAAATGTGCATATGCCTGTGGGTAAGATATCCTTTGAAAACCAAAAGCTAATTGAGAACATATATACTGCCATAGATGCGGTGGTAAAGGCAAAGCCTCCAGGTGCTAAGGGACAGTATGTAAAAAGCATAAGCCTTAGCCTTACTATGAGCCCTTCCGTTAAGATAGATGTGGCTTCCACTCTTAGAAAGCTTCAAGAGTTGGTAGCTTAGGAGGATGAGCCTATGAGGAAGAGTTTAGAGCTGAAGGCCAAATTGGTAGAGTCATACAAGGAGAGGATAAATAGGTCCAATCTGGTCATATTCTTTGACTTTACCGGCATTGATGCACCATCAATAACCAAGCTAAGGGCGGATGTGAAGGATGTGGGTGGTGAGATGCTGGTTGGCAAAAACTCCCTCTTCTACAGAGCCTTTATGGATACGGTGATGGCTGATCACAGGGAGGTGCTCACTGGTCCCACCGCTCTATTCTTCGCCTACGAGGACCCTGTAAAGGTGGCCAAAGTGGTCTTTGATTTTATAAAGGAACTGGACAAGGAAAACTATCTGGCGAGAATAAAAGGCGGTTTTATGCAGGGAAGGTTCTTAAAGCCTAAAGAAGTGCAGGCCATAGCAGAACTTCCACCCAGAGAAGTCCTCATCTCCAAGCTTATGGGAGCAATACAAGGTCCCATATATGCCCTTGTTATGGCCCTCAAGTCTGCACCTCAAAAGCTTGTGCTTACATTAAAGGCCATTGAAGAAAAGAAATCTTAATAAGGAGGTATAAAGATGGCAACACTTACCGTTGACGAAATCGTAGAGGCTATAGGCAACCTTACCCTTCTAGAGGTTGCCGAACTTGTAAAGAAGCTTGAGGAGAAGTTTGGAGTTTCTGCTACTATGGTAGCTGCAGCTCCTGCCGTGGCTGTAGCTGGAGCACCAGCCGCCGGAGCACCCGCCGCTGAAGAGAAGACGGAGTTTGATGTGATACTCAAATCCGCCGGAGCCAACAAGATTAACGTGATAAAGGTGGTAAGGGAGATCACAGGGCTTGGACTGAAGGAAGCCAAGGATCTTGTGGAGAGCGCACCAAAGCCTGTGAAGGAAGGGGTTTCCAAAGAGGAGGCAGAGAAGATAGCGGCCAAGCTAAGGGAGGCAGGAGCAGAGGTGGAGATAAAGTAAGTAAAGATATTATGCTCGTTGAGCTGGAAAGAGAGAACCCTCTGCGGAAGCAGGGGGTTTTTCTTTTTTATTGACCTTGACATGCAACAAAGTATGATTTATAATAAAAAGCTTACACCACCGATGAGAGGGTTCTGACATGAGGAGAAGCAACGTTGCACTACCAAGGAAGTTTTTTGGTAAAAGGGAGGAGTTTATAAGCCCACCTTACCTTCTCTTTCTTCCAAAGGAATCCTTTGAATCCTTCATACAGTTTTATGTGAAGCCTCAAGAAAGGGAAAAGAAGGGATTGGAGTACGTATTTTCAACCTCTTTTCCTTTTAAGGACCCCGATGAAAAGATAATTTTGGAGTATTTAGGATACGAAGTGGGTGATTGGGAATGTAGCAAATGTGGTTATAAAGCCTATACGGACCCTGGCTTTTTGGGTGGTTATGGTGTGGAATGTCCAAAGTGTGGCACGCCTTTAGTTCACAAAGAAAAATACACAGAGGATGAGTGTAAATTGAAGGGCTTTACCTATGCAGTCCCATTAAGGGTGATGGTGAGACTAAGGACAAAAACGAAGAAGGGAGAGAGGGTGAGCGAACCCAGAAAGGTCTATTTTGGCGAGATTCCTATGATGACAAAGACTGGATCCTTCATTATAAACGGGAGCGAGAGGGTGGTGGTAAACCAGCTTATAAGGTCTCCAGGTGTCTTCTTTGAAGAAAAGGAGGAGCGCCAAAAGGAGACAACCATTATAAGGATGATCTATAGGGCCAGCATTATCCCCGACAAGGGTCCAAGGGTAGAATTTGAGCTCTCTAGCACAACCGATGTGCTTTCAACGAGGATAGACAAAAGAAAAGTAGGATCTACATCCATTCTTAGAGCCCTAGGCCTAGAGACGGCTTATCATATCCTAAAGAACTTCTACCCGGATACAAGGGCCTTCTTTGTTCAAGATGGTGCTATCTTTGATAAAGAAACAGGAGAGGAGTATAGACTTGAAGACCTTGAAAACTTCTATCTTTTTGCCATACTGCGCTACAGGGCTAAGATAGAGGAGAGGGGTGTGGAAGAGGAGATCATTGAGGAGAGGTATATAGAGGAGATAGACCATTTAGAGAGGCTGTTAAAGGATGATAGGATAAGGGTTGAACTTATATCTGCTGTACCAAGAGAAAGCGCCGTCAAAAGCCCCTATGGAAAGATAATGATAGAAACTCTAATATCGGAGACTGCTCCAAGGGACCAAGATAAGAAGAGCCCGCTTAAGATACCGGCAAGGTTCAGCCTTAGGGATTATGCCCTTGTGGATATATACAAGAGGTTAAGGGCTGTAGAGCCCATGATCATGGAGCTTGAGCACCTTATAAACAGGGCAAGGGCGCACTTTGACCTCTACTTTAGGGATATCACTAGGTATGACCTGTCCAAGGTGGGTAGGGTAAAGCTCAATGCGAAGGTCCACAGGATTCCAAAGGAACTAAAGCCTTCCGACCTTGACAGATTCTCCCAGCTTCCACCCTTGGCCCTTGCGGAGGATGTGGATGGTTATAAGGCTGGCACCTTACTTACAAAGGAAATGCTCTCTGAAATATTCAAGAGTAAGGAGAACATTAAAGTTAAGGATTACACAGAAGGTGAAGCTAGGTTTTTGAGCGCCCTTGACCTTGTGAACACCATAAAGTACCTCATAAACCTAAGGTATGGAAGGGAGAAGAAGGATGATATTGCCTACCTTGGCAACAGAAGGGTTAGGGCTGTGGGAGAGCTCCTGGAAAACCAGGTTAGGGTAGGCATAGCTAAGATGGAGAAGTTCTTTAGAGACAGGTGCACTGTGGCCAATCCAGAAGACCCCAACCTTAAGCCTCAGGACCTTCTTAACCCAAGGTATTTAACAGGAGCCATATATGAGTTCCTAAAGGGTGGCACCCTCTCCCAATACCTTGACAACACCAACCCGCTCTCTTCTTTAACACACAAAAGAAGGCTTTCTGCCCTCGGCCCTGGTGGTCTGACCAGAGAAAGCGCCAAGTTTGAAATAAGGGACGTGCATCCTTCCCACTACGGAAGGATATGTCCTATAGAGACACCGGAAGGTCAGAATATAGGCCTTGTGACCTCCCTTACCGTATACGCTCAAACTAACGAGTATGGCTTTATAGTGACCCCCTACAGAAGGGTGGAAAATGGCAGGGTGACGGACAAGGTAGAATACTTGGCTGCCTACGAAGAAGAAAATTATGTGATAGCTCAGTATACACCTACAGATGAGGAAGGTAGGATACTTAGCGATAGGGTCTATGCTAGGTATAAGAACGATATACAGATAGTGAGGGCTGAGCAGGTCCATTACATGGATGTCTCTCCAAGACAGGTAATATCCGTGTCCGCCTCCCTCATACCTTTCCTTGAGCATGATGATGCCAACAGGGCCTTGATGGGTTCCAACATGCAAAGACAGGCTGTTCCCCTCATCTTCACCTCCTCACCCCTAATAGGAACAGGTATGGAGAGAAAGGTGGCCTACGATAGCGGTGCGGTAGTTGCGGCCAAAAGGGGAGGTGTGGTAGAGGAAGTGGATTCAAGAAGGATAATAATAAGGGTAAATCCTGAGGAGATAAACCTGGCCGATCCTACAGATATAGGCATTGATGTATATGAACTCAAAAAGTTTGAAAGGTCTAACCAGAACACCTGTATAAATCAAAGACCCCTTGTGGTAAAGGGACAGAAGGTGAAAAAGGGTGAGCTAATAGCCGACGGACAGTCTACCGATAGGGGTGAGCTGGCCTTAGGAAAGGATGTGCTTGTGGCCTTTATGCCATGGAGGGGCTACAACTTTGAGGATGCTATAGTCATATCAGAAAGGCTTGTGAAGGATGATGTTTACACTTCCATACACATTGAAGAGCTGGAAGTGGAGGCAAGGGAGACAAGGATAGGAAACGAGGAGATCACCAGACAGATCCCTGGTGTGCCAGAAAGGGCCTTGGCTCACCTGGACGAGTTCGGTATTGTAAAGATAGGTACCTATGTAAAGCCCGGAGACATTCTGGTAGGAAAAGTAACTCCTAAGGGAGAGGCCCAGCTCACTCCAGAGGAGAAGCTCCTCCAGGCTATCTTCGGTGAAAAGTCTAGAGATGTTAAAGACTCTTCTCTTAGGTGCCCGCCGGGCCTTGAAGGTGTGGTAGTGGATGTGAAGGTCTTTGTAAGGAAGACGGGTGAGAAGAGGAACTACCTTGCCGAGCATGTAGAGAGGATGGAGAGAGAAGAGCTAGAAAGAGAGCTTGAGAAGAAGAAGAAGCTCATAGTGGAGGGAAGAAACAGGGTCATAAAGGGGCTTGTGTTGGGAAGGAAGTTGGACAAGGAGGTGGTGGTCAAAAAGAAGGTTTACAAGCCTGGTACGGTCATAGACGAACAAAACTTTGAAGTGCTCTTGAACTACATAATAACGAAGCCTGAGAACTTCTTTGATGATGAGGAGCTATGCCAGAAGATAAACAGCATAAGGGATAGGACCAAGTTCCAAATAGAGATGCTTACAAAGATCTATGAGGAGAGGATGGAGTCTATAGGCAAAAGGAGTGAGCTACCGCCAGGTGTTCATACACTGGTTAAGGTCTACATAGCCCAGAAGAGGAAGATAAAAGTAGGGGACAAGATGGCTGGAAGACACGGGAACAAGGGTGTGATATCGGTGGTTCTACCTGTGGAGGATATGCCCTTCTTGGAGGATGGCACTCCTGTAGATATAGTGCTCAATCCTTTGGGTGTGCCCTCTCGTATGAACGTAGGACAGATCTTAGAGACACACCTGGGCTGGGCATCTAAGGAGCTGGGTAAAAAGATAGGCAAGCTTATAGAGGAAGGTGCTAAAAGGCATGAACTTATGGAATTCTTAAAGAAGATCTATGCGGTGGGGGACCACAAGGGAGAGAACGAAAGGTATATAGAGGAGTTCTTGTCTGGCTTGAGTGATGAGGAGTTTATGGATGTGATGAGGCTGTATGCGGAAAAGGGCATACCTATGGCAACGCCAGCCTTTGAGGGTGCCAGCGAAGAGCATATAAAGGAACTCCTAAGGATGGCCGGCCTCCCAGAGGATGGTAAAACGGTCCTCTACGATGGTAGAACGGGTGAGCCCTTTGATATGAGGGTGACTGTAGGCTACATGCACATGCTTAAACTCATACACATGGTGGATGATAAGATACACGCAAGAAGCACAGGCCCTTACTCCTTGGTCACCCAGCAGCCCCTTGGTGGAAGGGCACAGTTCGGTGGTCAAAGGCTTGGAGAGATGGAAGTTTGGGCCTTGGAAGCCCATGGTGCAGCCCACACCTTACAGGAGATGCTCACGGTCAAATCGGATGATATAGAGGGAAGGACAAGGGTCTATGAAGCTATAGTTAAAGGTAAGTATATCTATCAGCCCGGAATACCAGAGTCCTTTAGGGTCCTTGTACGTGAGCTAAAAGCCCTTGGCCTCAATGTAAAGTGTGAAAACGGGGTTTCCATGCCCTGTGATCAAGTAGAGATTGAGGAGGAGGAGAAGCCATGAAAAAAGGTCTTTTACCTTTTGAAAGAATAAAGCTTATGCTTGCTTCTCCTGAAGAAATTAGAAGCTGGAGCTATGGTGAGGTCAAAAAGCCAGAGACCATAAACTACAGGACCCATAAACCGGAAAAGGATGGCCTCTTTTGTGCCAAGATCTTTGGCCCTATAAAGGATTATGAATGCCTGTGTGGTAAGTATAGGGGTAAGCGTTTTGAAGGAACTATATGCGATCGTTGTGGAGTGGAGGTTACAAGGTCTTATGTGAGGCGTCAAAGGTTTGGTCATATAGAGCTGGCAGCGCCAGTGGCCCACATATGGTTCCTAAAGAGCACACCTTCCAAGATTGCCACCCTTATGGGCCTTTCCGTTAGGGAGGTAGAAAGGGTCATATACTTTGAGTCCTACCTTGTAATAGAGTATCCTATGGACGAGGAGGAAGAAAAGGCCTTCAGAGAACAGGAGGATACCATACCCCTAAGGGACGATATGGGCAATGTCAAGTTTGTAAAGCTCCATGTGGTGGATGAGGACACCTATAATGCAGAGTTTGCCACAAGCCTTGAGCACAAGTATGAAGGTGGAATGGGTGCGGAGATAGTCAAGAAAGTTTTGGCTTCTTTAGACCTTGAGGCCTATGCCCAGAAGTTGAAGGAGGAGGTAAAGCCCTACAGCTTTGGCTTTGAAGATCTCTCGGAGGAAGTCTATCAAAAGTACAAGAAGCTCTATGAGCGAATGATAAAGGTGCTTGCAGAAGACCTAAACCTTTACGGTGCAGATATAAAGGTTCCTGAAGGCCTAACTCTAAACGAAGTACTCCACAGGATCATCTGTAACAAGCTTTACCTCAACCCAGATACGGGCGAGGTCTCAGAGGAGCCCCTTGAAGGCTATCAAACGGGAAAGGAGGCCATACAAGCCTATTATGAAAGGCTACGTCAAAGAAAGAAGGACTTGCCCGTCTTTGAAAAGATAAAGCTTGACATCAGGAATGCGGTGCTCAAGGAGGTATCGGAAACAAAGGTCAAAAAGCTTCTAAAGGTTCTAAAGCTTGTGGAGGACTTTATAAAGAGTGGAAACAGACCAGAATGGATGATACTTGAGGTGCTTCCTGTATTGCCACCAGAGCTTAGGCCTCTTGTGGCCTTGGATGGTGGAAGGTTCGCCACCTCAGACCTGAACGACCTCTACAGAAGGATCATAAACAGGAACAACAGGCTAAAGAGGCTCATAGAGCTGGACGCTCCAGAGATAATCATAAGGAACGAAAAGAGGATGCTACAAGAGGTGGTATCAGCACTCATAGACAACGGCAAGCGTGGGAGGGTGATAACACAGAACGGAAGACCGTTAAAGTCCTTGTCCGATTATTTGCGCGGTAAGCAGGGAAGGTTCAGGCAAAACTTGCTTGGAAAGAGAGTGGACTATTCAGGAAGGTCTGTTATAGTGGTGGGTCCTGAGCTCAAGATGCATCAATGCGGTCTTCCGAGGATAATGGCCCTTGAGCTCTTCAAACCATTCGTTTACAGAAGGCTTGAAGAGAAAGGTTATGCCACTTCAATAAAGCATGCTAAAAAGTTGGTAGAGCAGAAGACTCCGGAAGTTTGGGAGTGTTTGGAAGAGGTGGTCAAACAGCATCCAGTGCTTCTCAACCGTGCACCAACCCTTCACAGAATGTCCATACAGGCCTTTGAACCTGTCCTTGTGGATGGAAAGGCCATACAGCTTCACCCCTTGGTGTGCCCACCTTTCAATGCGGACTTTGATGGAGACCAGATGGCCGTTCATGTACCCTTGGGTATAACAGCCCAGCTTGAGGCCTACATCCTTATGCTCTCCACCCAAAACATCCTCTCTCCAGCCCATGGAAAGCCCATAACCATGCCCTCTCAGGACATGATACTTGGCGTCTACTACATGACGCAGGAAGTACCTAACGTAAAGGGAGAGGGTAAGCTCTTCTTCAGTAGGGATGAGGTTCTTTTGGCCCTTGAAAACAAGAAGGTTGATATGCATGCAAGGATAAAGCTTAGGTTGGAAGATGGAAGGGTTATAGAGACCACACCGGGAAGGGTGCTCTTCAACAGCATACTTCCAGAAGGCTATCCTTTTGTGAACGAGGCCCTAGACAAGAAGAAGATCTCCAAGTTGATAGCCGATGTGTACAAGAGGTTTGGTGTAGAGAGGACTGCCCAATTCCTGGATGACCTTAAGGACCTTGGCTTCAAGATAGCCACGCAGGCGGCCGTATCTATAGGAATAGATGACCTACTTGTGCCAAAGGTAAAGAAGGATATAATCCTTGAGGCCTTTGAGCAGACTGACGAGATAGCCGAGCTCCACAGAAGCGGTATAATCACCGCAAAGGAAAGGTATAACAGGATCATTGACCTCTGGTCTGAGATCACAGACAAAGTTTCTAAAGCCATGTTTGAAGAGATTGAAAAGAGCACCATTGAGGAGAGGGGTAAGGTCTATCCAGGTATATTCAATCCCATATACATGATGGCCAACTCTGGAGCCCGCGGAAACAGGGATCAAATAAGGCAGCTTGCTGCGATGAGAGGACTTATGGCAAAGCACACGGGTGAGTTTATAGAGACACCTATAGTATCCAACTTTAGAGAAGGTCTTTCCGTGCTTGAATACTTTATCTCCACTTATGGAGCTAGGAAAGGTCTTGCGGACACAGCTCTCAAGACCGCCTTTGCAGGATATCTCACCAGAAGGCTTGTAGATGTAGCTCAAGATATCACCATAGTGGAAAAGGACTGTGGTACTTATAAGGGTATAGTGATGGAGGCTATAGTGGAGGGTGGTGAAGAGAAGGTGCCTCTGAGGGAGAGGATCATAGGAAGGACCTTGGCGGAAGATGTGATAGATCCATATACCGGTGAGGTCATAGCTCAAAGGAACCAGATAATAGATGAAGAGTTGGCAGATAGGATAGTCCATGCGGGTATAGAGAAGGTAAGGGTGAGGTCGCCGCTCACCTGCGAGTCTCAATACGGCGTGTGTGCAATGTGCTACGGATGGGACCTCTCTCAAAGGAAGCTTGTGGATATAGGTGAGGCGGTGGGTATCATAGCCGCTCAGTCCATAGGAGAGCCTGGAACACAGCTCACCATGAGAACCTTCCACATAGGCGGTGCTGCTATAGCGGAAAGGGCAAAGGGTGAGCTTTTAAACGAGAACGCTGGAAAGGTTAAATACTACAACATAAAGCTTATAACCAACAGGGAAGGAAAGAAAATAAACATATCCAAGGATGGCGCTATAGGTATTCTGGACAAAGACGGCAGGATGGTGGAGCGCCATGCGGTGCCTTACGGTGCTAGCATACTCGTTGAAGAAGGTCAAGAGGTACAAGAGAACACCCTTTTGGCAGAATGGGATCCATTCAACACTTACATAATAGCGGAAGAGGGTGGAAGGGTTGAATTCAAGGACATAGCCCTTGATATAACCGTTAAGGAAGAGCGCGATCCGTTTACCGGTAAGACCTCCACCGTAGTATCCTTCACAAGACCAAAGGATGCTATGCTCCATACACCCAAGATAGTGATACACACAGAAGATGGAAGAGAGGTCTCTTACGACCTTCCGGTGAACTCCATAATAAACATACCCGCAGATAAGGTAAGCTTAGAGTGGATTGTTTGCCCCACATGTAGTGAATCGGAAGGCACGGAGATACAGCACAGATACTACGTGGTAAAGGATTACTATGTACAGCCCGGTGACGTGCTCGCGCGTATTCCAAAGGAGATGGCTAAGGTGCGCGACATTGTGGGTGGTCTGCCAAGGGTAGAAGAGCTCTTTGAGGCAAGAAGACCTAAGAACCCGGCCATACTCACAGAGATTGACGGTATTGTCAGGATCTTTGAAGATGCTGATGAGGTCATCATCTTCAATCCGAAGACTGGTGAGACTAGAAAGTACGATATAAAGAAGGATGA
The DNA here is from genome assembly GCA_037927135.1 of Candidatus Pampinifervens sinense. Lineage (GTDB taxonomy): Bacteria > Aquificota > Aquificia > Aquificales > Aquificaceae > Pampinifervens > Pampinifervens sinense. The sequence continues at coordinate 59,085 of JAXSPP010000004.1, forward strand.
GTATATACTTGTGAGCCACGGTCAGTACGTTCAAAAAGGTGCCAACATCACAGACAGCATAAAGGCGGACATAGAAGGACAGGTAAGGATAAAAGGTAAGGGCTATAGGATAGTGGTGTACAACAAGGAAACTGGTTTGCAAAGGGAGTACTTTGTGCCAAAGGGTAAGCACCTCCTTGTGAAGAACGGTGATACGGTGAAGGCTGGAGATCCTCTAACTGACGGAACACCCGTACCTGAGGAGATCCTGAGAATAAAAGGTATGGAAGAGCTCCAAAAGTTCCTGCTCAAAGAGGTGCAAATGGTCTATAGACTACAGGGTGTAGATATAAATGACAAGCACTTTGAAATAATCATACGTCAGATGCTAAGACGTAGACGTATAGTGGATCCTGGAGACAGCAGATTCCTTGTAAACGAAGAGGTAGAGATAGAAGAACTTCAGAAGGAGATAGAGAGGATAAAGGAAGAGGGTGGAAAGATACCAAAGGCGGAACCCATACTGGTGGGTATATCAAAGGCAGCCCTAACCTCCAGAAGCTGGATCTCTGCCGCATCCTTCCAAGAGACAACAAAGGTGCTAACCGATGCAGCCTGCGAAGGAAAGGTGGATGACCTGAGAGGTATAAAGGAGAACGTGATCATAGGAAACCTAATACCTGCAGGAACGGGTATAGCGGAGTATGCTGAGGTAGAAGTGTTGGAAGAGGAGAAGGCAAGAATGCTAAAGGATGTGTTATAATAAATAGCTTAGGAGGTTTGGCGCATGCCTACCATAAATCAGCTGGTAAAGTATGGAAGGGAAAAGAAGAAGAGGAAGAGTAAGGTACCCGCTTTGCAGGGCAACCCTCAAAAGAGGGGGGTGTGTATACGTGTCTACACAGTTACACCCAAAAAGCCCAACTCTGCTCTAAGAAAGGTTGCTAGAGTGAGGCTTTCAAACGGTATTGAGGTCACAGCCTACATACCGGGAGAGGGACACAACCTTCAGGAACACTCCATCGTTCTTGTAAGAGGAGGAAGAGTAAAGGACCTGCCTGGTGTGAGGTATAAGATAATAAGGGGTGCCCTTGATGCTGCTGGAGTGGCCAACAGAAGACAATCCAGATCTAAGTATGGAGTGAAGAAGCCTAAAGCTACACAGCAAGCACAACCTCAAGCCAAAGGAGGTAAGAAGTAATGCCTAGAAAAGGTCCAGTCCCTCCCAGAGAAATACCACCCGATCCTAAATACGGCGATGTGTTGGTACACAAGCTTATAAACAAGGTGATGAAGGATGGTAAAAAGTCTGTGGCCGAATGGATAGTCTATACTGCCCTTGAGGAGGCTGCCAAGGAAGCCAACATGCATCCTGTGGAACTGTTGCACAAAGTGGTGGAGAAGTTAAAGCCGGAGTTTGAAGTGCGCCCAAGAAGGGTAGGTGGAGCTACCTATCAGGTGCCTGTGGAGGTTCCACCAAGAAGACAGATAAGCTTGGCCATAAAGTGGCTGGTGGAGGCTGCAAGGGAAAGGCCAAGGCACAAAGGAAGCTACACTATGATAGAGAGGTTGAAGGCTGAACTCCTTGATGCGCTTCAAGATAAGGGTGGAGCCATAAAGAAGAAAGAGGAAACCCATAGGATGGCTGAAGCCAACAAAGTTTTTGCTCACTTCAGATGGTAAGGAGGAAGCCATGCCTAGGTTAGTACCAATAGAGAGATTAAGAAATATAGGTATAGTGGCTCATATAGACGCTGGAAAAACCACCACCACAGAGAGGATACTTTACTACACTGGAAAGACCTATAAGATAGGTGAGGTTCATGAGGGAACGGCCACTATGGACTGGATGCCCCAGGAGAGGGAAAGGGGCATAACCATCACAGCCGCTACTACCGCATGTTATTGGAAGGATCACCAGATAAACATAATAGACACTCCTGGACACGTAGACTTCTCCGTGGAAGTAGTTCGTTCTATGAAGGTTTTGGACGGAATAATCTTCATATTCTCCGCTGTGGAGGGCGTTCAGCCCCAGTCGGAGGCCAACTGGAGATGGGCTGATAGGTTTAAGGTTCCAAGGATAGCCTTCATAAATAAGATGGACAGGCTTGGAGCCGATTTCTACAGAGTCTTGAATGAAATTGAGAAGAAGTTAAGCATAAAGCCTGTGGCCATTCAGATACCTCTGGGAGCGGAGGACAACTTTAGAGGTGTGATAGACCTTATGGAGATGAAGGCCATAATATGGCTTGAGGAGACCCTGGGTGCCAAGTATGAAACAGTTGATATACCACCGGATTATATAGAAAGGGCTCAAGAGTGGCGATCCAAGATGGTTGAGGCTATAGTGGAAAAGGATGACGAGCTTATGATGAAGTATCTGGAGGGTGAAGAGATACCAAAGGAGGATCTAAAGAGGGTATTAAGGAGGGCTACGATAAACAGGGAGCTGGTGCCTGTTCTTTGTGGATCGGCCTTTAAGAACAAAGGCATCCAACCCCTTTTGGACGCCGTTATAGACTATCTTCCTTCTCCTTTGGATGTGCCACCTGTAAAGGGTATAAACCCCAAAACAGGTCAGGAGGAAGAAAGAAAGCCGCTGGATGAGGAGCCCTTCTGTGCTTATGTGTTCAAGGTGATGAGTGATCCTTATGCCGGTCAGCTCACCTACTTTAGGGTCTTCTCTGGAAAGGTTTCTGCAGGAACCTATGTCTACAATGCCACAAAGGACAAGAAGGAAAGGATTGGAAGGCTCCTTCTTATGCATGCCAACTCAAGGGAAGATGTGCAAGAGGCTGCCGCCGGTGAGATAGTGGCCGCCGTTGGTATGGATGCTACCACCGGTGATACTATTTGTGATGAAAAGCATCCTATACTCCTTGAAAAGCTAGAATTTCCAGAGCCTGTTATCTCAATGGCTATAGAACCAAAGACGAAGAAAGATCAAGAAAAACTCTCTCAAGTGCTAAACAAGTTTATGAAAGAAGACCCAACCTTTAAGGTGAGTGTAGATCCAGAGACCGGACAAACGCTTATCCACGGTATGGGTGAGCTTCATCTGGAAATAATCGTAGACAGGATGAAACGGGAATATGGAATAGAGGTCAATGTGGGCAAACCGCAGGTGGCATACAAGGAGACCATAAAGGGTAAGGCTGTGGCTGAGGGCAAGTTTATACGTCAGACGGGAGGTAGGGGTCAATACGGGCACGTGGTCATAGAGATAGAGCCTTTAGAAAGGGGTCAAGGCTTTGTGTTTGAAAATGCTATAGTGGGTGGTGTAATACCTAAAGAGTTCATACCCGCTGTGGAGGAAGGTATAAAGGAGGCTATGCAGAATGGAGTATTGGCGGGATATCCGGTGGTGGATGTGAAGGTAAGATTGTTTGACGGATCTTACCACGAGGTGGACTCTTCAGACATAGCCTTCAAAATAGCCGCTTCCATAGCCTTTAAGGAGGCGGCCAAAAAGGCAGGCCTTGTCCTTCTTGAACCTATAATGGAAGTGGAAGTGGAAACACCGGATGAGTATGTGGGAGATGTCATAGGAGATATAAACTCCAGGAGAGGGAAAATAGTTGGTATGGAAAATAAAGGAGTTATAACGGCTATAAGGGCCTATGTGCCCCTTGCCGAAATGTTTGGTTATGCTACCACCCTTAGGAGCTTGACACAGGGAAGAGGAACGTTTATAATGAAATTTTCTCATTATGAAGAAGTTCCCCAGAATATTGCAGAACAGATCATAGGGGAACGTATGGCGACAGCAAAGTAAGGAGGTAAGCGATGGCGAAGGAGAAGTTTGTGAGAGAAAAGGAGCATGTGAACGTAGGAACCATAGGGCACGTAGACCATGGCAAATCTACCCTTACATCAGCCATTACATGCGTGCTTGCAGCTGGGCTAATGCCTGGCGGTAAGGCAAGGTGCACCAAGTATGAGGAGATAGACAAGGCACCGGAAGAGAGGGAAAGGGGAATAACCATAAACATCACCCACGTGGAGTATGAGACACCCAAGAGGCACTATGCCCATGTGGACTGTCCTGGGCATGCGGACTACATAAAGAACATGATTACTGGTGCTGCTCAGATGGATGGTGCCATACTGGTGGTATCTGCTGCTGATGGGCCGATGCCACAGACGAGGGAACATGTGCTTTTGGCAAGGCAGGTGAACGTACCATACATAGTGGTATTTTTGAACAAGTGTGATATGGTAGATGATCCTGAACTTTTAGATCTTGTGGAGCTTGAGGTGAGGGAGTTATTAAACAAGTATGAGTTTCCTGGAGATGAGGTGCCAGTGATAAGGGGTTCAGCTTTAGGGGCGTTGCAGGAGCTTGAGGCTGGCAAGCCTGACAAGTGGTGTCAATCAATAGTGAAGCTATTGGAGGCCATAGACGAGTACATACCCACACCGCAGAGGGAAGCGGACAAGCCATTTTTGATGCCTATAGAGGACGTGTTTTCCATATCTGGGCGTGGAACGGTTGTGACAGGGAGGGTAGAGAGGGGTACATTAAAGCCTGGAGAGGAGGTAGAGGTAGTAGGGCTAAGGGAGGAGCCCATAAGGACAGTGGCCACATCAATAGAGATGTTTAGGAAGGTGTTGGATGAGGCATTACCTGGGGATAACATAGGAGTGTTGCTTAGGGGGTTGGGTAAGGATGATGTGGAGAGGGGGCAAGTGTTGGCGAAGCCTGGAACGGTGAAGGCACACAGGAGGTTCAAGGCACAGGTGTATGTGCTAACCAAGGAGGAAGGAGGAAGGCATACACCATTTTTTGTGAACTACAGGCCACAGTTTTACTTTAGGACGGCGGATGTGACTGGTACTGTGGTGAAGTTGCCTGAGGGACAAGAGATGGTGATGCCTGGGGACAATGTGGAGCTTGAGGTAGAACTTGTCAAGCCTGTGGCTATGGAGGAAGGGCTAAGGTTTGCCATAAGGGAAGGTGGAAAGACTGTTGGAGCGGGTGTAGTCACAAAAATTATTGAGTGAGGTGTAAAAGATGGAGCAGGAGGTAATAAGAATAAAGTTAAAGTCTTACGACCATAGGCTATTGGATCAGTATGTGAAACAGATAATAGATACTGTGAAGAGGACGGGGGGTGTGGTGAAAGGGCCCATCCCCCTTCCCGTTCGCAGAAGAAGATGGGTGGTGCTAAGGTCTCCACATAAGTTTGATCAGTCTAGAGAGCATTTTGAAATAAGAGAACATAGAAGGATAATAGATATAACAAAGGCCACAGCTCAAACTATAGAATCTTTAAGAGACCTAACCCTACCAGCGGGTGTAGATGTAGAACTAATAATTGGGAGATAGCCATGGCTATAGGTCTTATAGGTAAAAAGGTAGGAATGTTAAGGGTTTTTCTTAAGGATGGCACGGCCATACCGGCAACACTGATAGAGATAAAGCCAAATTATGTGACTGCTATAAGGACAAAGGAAAAGGATGGTTATACGGCCATACAGGTAGGAGCCTTTGAGGGCAAAGAGAAGCACCTTACCAAACCCGAACTGGGCCACCTTAGAAAATGTGGAAAGATACTGAGGAAGCTGAAGGAGTTTAGGGTAGATTCAGTAGAAGGCTTTGAGGTAGGGCAAGAGCTGAGGGTAGAGTCCGTCTTCCAGCCTGGTGATCTTGTGGATGTGGTAGGGAAGAGTAAGGGAAGAGGTTTTGCTGGTGCTATGAAGAGATGGGATTTTGGAGGATTCCCTAAGTCCCACGGACACAGATATCACAGGGCTGTAGGTTCCATAGGAAACAGAACGGATCCAGGTAGGGTGTGGAAGGGTAAAAGGATGCCTGGACATTGGGGTAATGAGACCATAAGGGTGCAAGCTCTACTGGTTTTGGATGTATTGCCAGAGCATAATGCCCTTTTGGTAAAAGGTTCTGTTCCTGGACCCAATGGCGGCATAGTCTTTGTTGAGAAGAGCAGAATAGCTAATAGAAAATCCCAAAGGCTTAAATTGAATAGAATGAAGCATATAATAGAGAACCTTATTAAAGTGCAAGAGGTGGCTCAAAATGAAGGTGCTTGAGGTAGAGCTCAAACCTGAGGTTTTTGATGTAAAGGTAAAAAGGCATGTGCTGTGGGAAGTGGTAAGGTGGCAGTTGGCCAAAAGGAGACAAGGAACCCACAGCACAAAAACGAGGGGTGAAGTAGCCTACAGCGGAAGGAAGATTTTGCCACAGAAGGGCACAGGTAATGCTAGACACGGTGATAGGGGTGCTAACATATTTGTAGGTGGTGGTGTGGCCCATGGTCCAAAGCCCAGAGATTATGAATATAACCTTCCCAAAAAAGTAAGAAGACTGGGTCTAAAGATGGCCTTGACCCTCAAGGCAAAGGAGAACAACCTTATAGTGGTGGATAACATTGAGCTGGGAGAGGTGCCAAAGACGAAGAAGGCTGTGGAAGTGCTCAAGACCTTAGGCATAGACCAGTATAAGGTTCTTATAGTCATTCCCCAAAAGGATGAGATTATATATAAATCTTTTAGGAACTTGCCCAACGTTAGCGTTTTGCCCGTAGAAGGCCTAAACGTATACTCCATACTTTGGGCCGATAAAATGGTCATAACGCAGGATGCCCTTGAAAAAGTTTACGAGAGGTTGGCATCATGAGGAGGCCTGAGGAGATAATAATAAGACCTATCATAACGGAGAAGAGCACTAGGCTCATGGAAGATCATAAAAAATACACCTTTGAAGTGGCTTTGGATGCCACAAAGCATGAGATAAAGTATGCGGTGGAACAGCTCTTCGGTGTAAAGGTGCTTAAGGTGAATACGATGATAGTAAAGCCAAAAAAGAAGAGGGTTTTTGGTAAACCAGGAAGGTACGGCTATACAAGAAAGTATAAGAAGGCTATAGTTACAATAGCTCCAGATCAAGAGATAGACCTTACAGGAGTGTAAACATGGGTGTAAGGAAACTTAAGCCAGTTACCAACGGTCAGAGGCATGCGGTCCTTTACGACTTTTCAGAGATAACTAAGAAGGAGCCGGAAAAGTCTCTCCTTGTGCACTATCACAGGGCAAAGGGTAGATCAAGACAGCAGGGTAAAATAACCGCAAGGGGTAGAGGTGGTGGACACAAAAGGCGCTACAGGCTTATAGACTTCAAAAGGGACAAGAGCCTTGTGCCAGCAAAGGTAGTGGCCATAGAATACGATCCAAACAGAACGGCGCGTATAGCATTGCTTCACTACGCAGACGGAGAAAAGAGGTACATACTATGGCCGGAAGGTCTAAAGGTAGGTGATACGGTCATCTCCATCTCCTATGAGGATGCGGAGGCAGGAAAGGAGCTTCCAGAGATAAAGGTGGGCAATGCCCTTCCTCTAAAGTACATACCTGTGGGAACCATAGTCCACAATGTGGAGCTACATCCTGGCAAGGGAGGACAGATAGCAAGGGCGGCCGGCATGTCAGCCCAGGTGCTTGGTAAGGTGGGAGACTATGTGCAACTTAGGATGCCCTCTGGAGAGATAAGGCTTGTTCATCAAAGGTGTATGGCTACTATAGGTGCAGTAGGTCTTGCAGAACACGAGCTTATAAAGTATGGAAAGGCTGGAAGGCGCAGATGGCTTGGCTGGAGACCTATAACTAGAGGTACGGCTATGAACGCCGTGGACCACCCTCACGGTGGTGGTGAAGGTAGGACAAGGGGTAAGCACCCAGAGTCTCCATGGGGTTGGAAGACTAAGGGTTATAAGACCAGAAGGGGCAAAAAGTACTCCGATAAGTTCATTCTTGTCACCAGGAAGGGTAAGCCTCTGAAGGGAGGTGTGAAGTAATGGGCTTTAGAGGAGCTTGGAACAAGAGAAATAAGCTAATAGAGGATTTGGATACCTTTTTGAAGCTCTATAAAAAGACTCAGAGGATATATAAGAAGGTGCGTGCCGTTCAACACATACCAGAACTCTACCAGAAGGCCCTTGAAAAGTACCACCAAGTATGGGAAGAGTATAGGAAGATCGTCAACAAAAAGGCCTGGGTAGATCCTAAGCTTTGGGCTACCATAAGGAAGATGAACCAGACTGGAGAAAGAAAGGTGGTCAAAACCTACAGTAGAGACACCACCATTATACCAGAGTTTGTAGGCCATACGATAGCTGTACACAACGGTAAGACCTTTGTACCAGTATACATAACATCCGATATGGTGGGCCACAAGCTCGGTGAGTTTGCTCCTACCAGGACCTTTAGAGGACATCCAGATAAATCTGCAAAGGTTGCAAAGAAAAAGTGAGGTGTAGGCCATGGAGGCAAGGGCTATACTTAGGTATGCTAGGATATCTCCCACGAAGGCAAGGCAAGTGCTAAGGGTGATAAAAGGTATGAAGGCATCGGAAGCCTTCTACCAGCTCAAATTCATACCAAAGAAGGCTGCGCGTATAATAGAAGGTGTATTAAAGAGCGCTATAGCCAATGCGGAACAGAAGGGTATGGACATTGACAAGCTTTACATTAAAAAAGCGGTGGCGGACCAAGGTCCCATGTACAAAAAGTGGATGCCTAGAGCCCACGGTAGGGCTACCATGATAAGGAAGAGGACTTCCCACATAACCATAGTTCTTGAAGAAAAGCAGGAGGAAAGCTGATGGGTCAGAAAACACATCCTATAGGCTTTAGGCTAGGTATTATTAAAGATTGGAATTCCAAGTGGTTTGCCAACAAGAAGGACTATACCCAGTTGCTCCATGAGGACCTGAGGATAAAGAGCTACATAAAGCAGAGGTATGCAGCCGCTGGTATATCAAGGATAGTTGTGGAAAGGATGGCAGATAAGGTGAAGGTAAGGGTGTTTGCAGCAAGGCCAGGTATAATCATAGGTAGAAAGGGTGCAGAAGTAGAACAGCTTAAGAAGGATATAGAGTATATAACCGGTGGTAAGGATGTGGTAATTACTGTGGAGGAGGTGAGAGTTCCTGAGCTTGATGCTCAGCTTGTGGCCGAAGAAATAGCCATGCAGATAGAGAGGAGGGTTTCCCACAGAAGGGCTATGAAGAGGGCCATAGACAATGCCATAAAGGCTGGAGCAAAAGGGATAAAGGTACAGGTAAAGGGTCGTATAGGTGGTGCGGAGCTGGCAAGGGCGGAATGGTTCTTGGTGGGTAGGATGCCACTCCAAACAATAAGGGCTGATATAGACTATGGCTTCGCTGTAGCCCAAACAAAATATGGTGTGCTTGGTGTAAAGGTTTGGATATACAAAGGTGATATACTTAAAGGTGGTAAGGAAGAAATTATTAAGAAGATAGAGGAAGATCTAAAGAAGGTGGAAAAGGAGGTGTAGAGATGTCTTTCCTTGCTCCTAGAAAGACAAAGTTTAGGAAGAGTCAAAGAGGCACTTTGAAAGGTAAGGCCTTTAGAGGCAATAAGGTATCCTTTGGAGAGTATGGCATACAAGCCTTGGAGGCATGTTGGCTCACACAAAGGCAGATAGAGGCTGGAAGGGTGGCCCTTGTGAGGGCCTTAAGAAAGGGTGCAAAGGTTTGGGTGCAGGTATTTCCTGACAAGCCATACACGAGGAAACCTAATGAGGTGAGGATGGGTGGAGGTAAGGGTGATCCCGAAGGCTTTGTAGCGGTGGTAAAACCTGGTAAAATATTATACGAATTCTCCGGTGTGCCTGAGGATGTGGCAAGGGAAGCTCACAAGCTGGTAGACTCTAAGCTTCCTATAAAGACGAGGCTTGTTAAGGCGGGAGGTATTCAGGTATGAAGGCCAGCGAGCTTAGGAAGCTTAGCCTTCAGGATCTGTTAAAGAAGGAGGAAGAGCTAAGAAGGACACTACTGAGGCTGAGGTTTAAAAAGAAGCTTGAAGGCCTTCCTAACCCTATGGAGATAAGAAAGACCAGGAGAGAGTTGGCAAGGGTATTGACTATAATAAGAGAAAAACAGTTGAGAGGTGAGGTGTGATGGATAAGCCTTGGCATCTTAAAAGAAAGGAGTTTGTAGGAGTAGTTGTAAGCGATAAAATGGACAAAACTGTTGTGGTAAGGGTGGACAGGAAGGTGCAACATCCACTCTATAAAAAGCATATAGTGAAAAGTAAAAAATACCATGCCCATGATCCCAACAACGAGTGCAGGGTAGGAGACATAGTCGTAATAAGGGAGACAAGACCACTTTCAAAGACAAAAAGGTGGGTAGTGGTAAAAATACTTCAGAGGGCCAAGTCTCCAGAGGAGGTGGTGGAAGTCCAAGAGCAAAAGCAGGAGCAACAGTAAAATATCTTTATGCTCCTGTTTTTGTTCCTAATCCTCCTTTACTCCCTTTCTTACTCTATTGAAATATTTTCACAAAGCCTTGAGAGGCTTCCAGATAACATATATAAAGCGGAGGGAGAGGTAGAAGCTTACTACAGGGATTATTATATAAAGGCAGATTTTATGACTTATGATCCCAAAAACAGGGTGGTTTACGCTAAAGGAAATGTCTATATAAGGTCCCTCGATGGAAGGCTTGAAGTGAAAGGAAGTGAGGCCCTTTTGGACCTTGAAAGGGATGTAGGTTATTTTTTAGACGCAGAGGGTAAGTTTGAAAAGTTTAGCTTTACAGCAAAGAGAGTGGACAAGGAGGGGGAAGACTACATAGTTCAAGATGGTTCTATAAGCACATGCCCTCCAGATAAGAGGGAGATGGTTTTGTGTTTTTCAAAGGCCCACATATCACAAAGGTATGTCTTTAGCCAAAATAATACGCTAAGGCTCTTTAATGTACCCTTTGTCTATCTTCCTATAGGTGTTTTCCCAAGAGGAGAGAGAAGATCAGGCCTTTTGCCGCCTATCATAGGATCAAATACTTACAATACCTTTATCTATCAACAACCTATCTATTGGGCAATATCTCCAGATAAGGATGCTACCTTGACCCTTGATATAAGGGATAAGCAAGCCAAGGGCATTGACCTTGAATACCGTCAATCCATAAGAAAAGAGCTTGACCTTATTGGATCCTTTTCTCTTTACAAGGAGCCTACACCCCCAAAGGAATGGTGGCAGGGTAGAAACCTTGGATCCTTTAGAGAAAACCGCTATAGGATAAAGTGGAATATTGATCTAGGTAATCTAAAGGCAGGTGTAGACCTCCTTTCAGATCCATACTTTATGGAAGATGTTTATCTTACCGTAAAGGAAAGAACAGTCCCTTATTTGACCTCCTTTATAAACTATACAAAGGAATGGGACAAGTTCCTCTTTACCTTTGATTTGAGAAGGTTCTATGACACCACATCACCAAGCAATAAGAATGCGCTTCAAAGGCTTCCAGAAATTGGCTTTTATATAAAGGATCAAAAGGTTTTTGATTTTTTGTATTTTAATTTAAGCACCGCTTATACAAACTTTTACAGAGAGGAAGGTTTAAGTGCCCACAGAATTCTTATACTTCCTGAATTTTCCATACCAAAAAGGCTTTTCGGTTTTAACTTTTTATCTACTCTAACCTTAGAAAATCTTTTCTATATAAATTTAAAGGGCAATCATAAGGAGGATAAGGTTATTGGTTCTTTAAAATATGTGGAAAGGGTCCCTTACTTTTTTAATTTGAACTACAAAAACTTAAAAATGAACAACCTTGTAGAGATCTCTTATTCCTACAGGCCCAGAAGCTACTCAAATCCAAGCTTTGACCATCTTGATAATATAAGAAAGGAAAGCTTGCTTTCCTACACTTTTAGAAGCTATGGCTACTATGACAAAAGGCCTTTATACACCCTATTCTTAGAAGGTGGATTTAACTATCTTGGAAAGTTTACATACCTTGGACAGGAAGTCAAGGGAAAGGCATTACCGCTAAGATCCTTGCTACAGCTTTACCCTATAGAAAATGTAAGCCTTTCTACGGATAGCACTTATGACTTTGCACATGGAAGATTTCTCAGAACGGTGGGCAATATTACCTTTAGCTACAAAAGTAATAGTTTAAGCTTTGGCAGAGTTCTTGAGAGGAACTATGATGGATTAAAATTGAACGATCAGTATAGTCTTTCAGCTCAAGGTGTTCACGGACCTCTAAAGGTATCAATGAACCTAATAAGGGACAATAGGATAAATAAGGATCTTCAAAGGCAGTTAAACCTTGATTATAGGGGTGCATGCTGGAGCCTAGGCCTTATGCTTAGGGATACTTACGATGGAACAAAACAGAGGTACATAAAGGAAGTGTTTTTAACTTTTAACCTTTTTGACCTTCAGAGGTTTACAGTGCCTCTAAAGAGGTAAGCATATCCTTTAGCTTTTTAGTTTGAGCCCTTATATCCTTTGCCCCAAATATGCCAGATCCTACCACAAGTATGTCCGCACCGGCCCTTGCCACTTCCACTATATTCTCCTCCTTGATTCCTCCATCCACCTCTATAAGCACATTAGGGTTAATAGACTCTACCATGGCTTTAAGCCTCCTCAGTTTTACAAGTGATCTGTCTATAAACTTTTGACCACCAAAGCCAGGGTTTACGGACATAAGCAGGACAAAGTCCACATAGTAGAGGATCTCTTCAAGGGAAGATAGGGGTGTGGCAGGGTTTATAACTACTCCAGCTTTTGCTCCAAGGTTTTTTATAAGGTCTACCGTTCTGTGAAGGTGGGGTGTGTTTTCCACATGTACGCTTACCATATCAGCACCAGCCTTTATAAAGTCTGGTATGTATCTATCTGGGTTTTCTATCATAAGATGTGCATCCAGTGGTAGAGGGCAATGCTTTTTTATGCTTTCCAGCAATACAGGGCCAAAAGTTATGTTGGGTACAAAGTGTCCGTCCATAACATCAAAGTGTATAATATCAGCACCACCTTCTATACACTCTTGTATCTGTTCTCCAAGCCTCCAAAAGTCTGCGGAGAGTATGGACGGAGCCAAAAGCTTCATTCCGCCTCCTCCTCAACCCTAATGAGCACAGGCTTTCCTACAACAACAGGAAGATTTTGAACCTCCTCCAAAGCCTTCCTCATGTTCTTCTCATAAGCCTTGTGTGTTAGTATAACAAGCGGTATTATATGTTCTCCTTCTCTGCCTGCAAGCTTACACACCTTTTCCTTCTGCAATACACTGGCTATGCTGATATGATGATCTGCCAAAACCTTTGCTATACTTGCCAGAACACCAGGCCTGTCTGGAACATCAAACCTAAGGTAATACCTACTGTAGAAGTCTTCTGTAAGAGTATATACCTCCTTCTCCCAGCTTATACTTTGTTTACAGCTTGTGCCATAAATTATCTTTTGGGCTATGTCTACTATATCTGAAACTACGGCGGAAGCCGTAGGATGTGATCCTGCCCCCCTGCCATAGAACATGGTCTTACCCACAAAGTCTCCCTCTACCATTATGGCGTTGAAGACATCGGAAACTTTAGCAAGCGGGTCTTCCTCTGGCAGAAAGGTAGGATGAACCCTCACCTCAAGCTCCCCTTCCCTTCTTTTGGCTATAGCCAAAAGCTTAAGTGTATATCCCAACTCCTTTCCAAGCTCCACATCCAAAAGGTCTATATGCCTTATGCCCTCCACGTAGACCTTTGAAAAAGGAAAGAAAACACCAAAGGCTATAAAGGATAGAATGGCTATCTTGTGAGCAGAATCCCAACCATCAATGTCTAGGCTTGGGTCGGCCTCCGCATACCCTTTTTCTTGGGCCTCCTTTAAAGCTACATCAAAGGGCACATCTTCCTGAAGCATTCTGGTAAGTATATAATTGGTGGTTCCGTTAAGGATACCATAGATAACCTTTATGTTGTTGCCTACCAAGGATTCTCTTATGGCTTTTATGATTGGTATACCACCCCCTACAGATGCCTCAAAGCCTATGCATAGCCCCTTTTCCTCTGCCATCTTAAAGATCTCTTGCCCTTCTTCTGCCAAAAGGTGTTTGTTGGCTGTAACCACATGCCTTCCCCTATTTAAAGCCTCCTTTATAAGCTCTTTAGCAAAGCCTTTACCTCCCACAAGCTCCACCACGATATGCGATTCCTCTATAACCTCTTTATAGTCTGTGGTCCTTAAAACCTCAGGCACGTTAAAAGACCTTGGCCTCTGCCAATCCTTGTCCGCAACCTTTGATATCTGTATCTCTATACCCGTCTTCTTCTTTATAGTCTCCTGGTTCTTTAAAAGAAGCTCTACTACACCAGTTCCCACCACACCACAACCCACTATACCTACCTTTACCTTCAATGCCTTCCTCCATGGTTTGTTCTGTAAGGAACGGGTATGTATTGGACGGAAGGCACCTGTGATCCCATGGGCTGAGGGAAGAGCTCCATAAGTTCATAAACCTCCTCCGGGACGTCCGTATTCACGTTTAGTCCTAAACTTCTTAGATGCTCTACCGTTAAGGGATAGTCATGGGTATATTTGCCCGTTGCTAGCTCCTCCGCTATCCTTTCTGCCTTTTCCCTTTCCATACCGTTCTGAGTCAAAAGCCATATGAGATAAGCCTTCATTTGCTCTATGGCCTTTTTGGCCACATCGGCCAATATGAGGGTTTGATCTTCCACATCCTTTATATCCTTTTGTTCAAGCACCTTTAATATGGAAGCCGCTGGCATCTGACCTATCTGGGGGTCTACTGGACCGAGCACCGCATTTGGGTCCATAACTATCTCATCTGCGGCTAAGGCCAAAAGGGTTCCACCAGACATGGCATAGTGTGGCACTATAACCCTTACAGGACCCTTATGCCTTACCAAAGCGTTGGCTATCTGAGTGGCTGCTAGAGCCAGACCACCCGGTGTGTGCACTATAAGGTCTATAGGCATGTCCGGTGGTGTCATCCTTATGGCCCTCAATACCTGTTCCGAATCCTCTATGTTTATGTACTTAAAGATGGGTATGCCGAAGAAACCTAAGGCCTCTTGTCTGTGTATGAGTGTTATCACCCTGCTACCCCGCTTCTCTTCTAGCTGTCTTATCAGGCTTTCCCTAGCCTTTGAGAGAAGATACCTTCTCCAAAAGGGTATGAACACAAGGAGAAAGAACAGAAGTATCCAAAGAAAGCTCAGAAAGCTATAGAAAGGATTGTAATAAACAGGTTCCATAATTTTTAGATTATAGCATAGCCCTTATTGTTTATAATTAAAGCATGGTGAAAAGGATAAGCACACCGCTGACGGATGAGGTGATAGAGGACCTAAGGGCCGGTGATAAGGTCCTGATCACAGGCTACATTTACACCGCTAGGGATGCGGCTCACAAGAGGATGGTGGAGGCTATACAGAAGGGTGAGCCTCTACCCATTGACCTTAAAGGCCAGATCATATACTACGTTGGTCCAACACCTCCAAAGCCTGGACAGGTAATAGGTTCGGCAGGGCCCACCACATCTATAAGAATGGATAAATACGTGGAAGACTTGCTAAAACTTGGTCTTAAGGGTATGATAGGTAAGGGCTATAGGTCTCCCTATGTGAAGGAACTCTTGAAGAAGTATAAGGCTGTATACTTTGCCGCTGTGGGTGGTGTGGCCGTACTTCTATCAAAGTGTATAAAGTCATCAGAATTGGTAGCTTACGAAGACCTTGGGACGGAGGCAATAAGAAGGCTTTATGTAGAGGATTTTCCAGTCATAGTGGCCAACGATATATACGGTGGTGATATCTTTGAGGAAGGAAGGAAGAAGTATGCAAGGATAGATATATAATGTGGCAGGAGCTTATTGCCACTGGTTTCTACATAGGAAGGCTGAAGTATGCACCTGGCACCTTTGGCACCCTTTTAGGTATACCCCTTGTTTATCTTTTTGCCTACAAGTGGTGGTTAACCCTTTTAATAGGATTACTTCTTTATGCAATAGCCTTTTGGTCCACTCAATACATGCTGGAGCTCACAAGAGAAGAAGATCCGGAGGAGGTGGTAATAGACGAAATAGTGGGCTACTTTTTTTCCTTCATCTTTTTAGAACCAACTTTGAAGGCGTTGATAGTAGGCTTTTTGATCTTTAGAGCCCTTGACATAATAAAGCCCTTCCCTGTAAGCCTTTTTGAAAGGCTCCCCGGTGCACACGGAGTGTTGGCGGATGATGTGGCAGCAGGCTTGATGAACGCTGTCATACTTTACTTCCTACTGGGCTAGTATATTTTCTATCATGGAGTTTTTCTTTAACTTTTTAAGAAGCTTCTACGATTACACATTGGACATACTGCCTTACTTTTTTGTTGCGGTGCTTATCACTTCTTTACTTCAAAGCTTTACACAGTTAAATTGGCTCAAGCGGCTCCTAAAGAAGAAAAAAACAGCCCCACTCTTTACCGGCATATTAGGAGGTCTCCTTCCCGTATGTTCCTGTTCTATGCTTCCTATAGCCAACCTAATAAACAGCCTATCAAGAAGCTATTCCCCCGTGCTATCCTTCCTTATAGTAGCTCCAGTCATCTCGCCTGTAACCCTTTTGCTTACCTATGGCTACTTTGGGTTCACCATGACTTTAGTAAGGCTCATAGGCACATTCCTTTTTGCTCTCACCTTTGCTCACCTTATGGACCTCTTCTTTAAAAAACCGAAAACTCTGCCACTTATCATGGGAGGAAGTGATCAGGAGAGAAGATCAAGGCTTTTTTTATACTATCTAAAGGAGAATCTGATAGGTATAGGTAAGTATGTGCTTTTAGGCATACTCATAGCCTCACTTATAAAGACGCTTATCCCCCAAAGCTTTGTAAGACCGATAGCTGGCACATTATCCTCATACCTTCTTCTGTCCTTCCTATCTGTACCCATATATGTTTGCTCTGGTGAAGAGGTTCCCATTGGAAAGGCCCTTGTGGATATAGGTTTCACTTTGGGCAATGCCCTCACCTTTATGTTAGGTGGTACGGGCATATGCATGCCTACCATACTGGCTGTTATGAAGTTTTTACCAAAGGCTTTGGTCTTAGCCTATACGATCTTCTGGCTCTTCTTCTCAGTTATAATGGGTCTTCTTTATGATAGGATACTATGGGGATTAAATTTTTAGTATAATGTATACACAATAGGCATAAAAAAGGAGGGACAGATGGACAGATACACACAGGTTTTGCAAGAACTTATAAGGAATACGGGGCTTGAGGGTGCCTCTTTAGTTTCAGCCGACGGCCTTCCTATAGCCTCTGTGTTAAAACCTGGAATGGAGGAAGATAGGATAGCGGCTATGAGCGCAGCCATACTTTCCTTGGGTGAGAGGGTCTCTGAGGAGTTGGCAAAGGGCAATTTAGAACAGATAACCATTAAAGGGAACGATGGCTATGTTATATTGACTGGGGTGGGGAAGGAGGCGGTGATGGTTGTGCTTGCGGACAACAATGCAAAGCTTGGACTTTTGCTTATGGAGATAAGAAAGGCCCAGGACAAGCTCAAGGGGATGTTGTAAAGATACATGGCTTTAACGGGGGACCTTAAAACCTTTAACTTTGTGGACATATTTCAAGTGATAGCAAAAGATAAAAAGAGTGGTATTCTTTTGGTTGAATGGCCGGATATAACCGTTGCCTATTATATAAAGGATGGCCATGTTATCTTTGCAAGGCCTGTGGATAGGGTATTTAGAGTATATGTGGAAAGGGATTTTGATCTGCTAATAGAAAAGCTGCGTATCTCTAAGGAAAACCTTTTTAAAACCGTAGAAAGGTTTCTTATTGAGAGGTTAAATCTCAAAGATGGTGTCTTTTCCTTTACGCCAGGTTTTGTCAAATACGGCTCAAACAGCTATGGAGATGTGTATCCAATAGAGAAGATTATAATGCTGGCTTCCCGAAACCTTCTTCAAGAGGAGGTGGAAAGAAAAATATCCGATGAACTGCTGGTTTTTGAACCTGTAGAAAATACTCAGGATGTTATAGAAAGGGCGGAGCTCACCCCAGAGGAACAGAAGGTGCTTTCCCTTGTGAACGGTGAAAGGACTGTTTATGACATAAGGAAGGATTCAGGCCTTGATAGCCTCACGGTAGACAGAGCTTTGTATGGCCTTTTGGCCTTAGGTGTGATAAAGAGGAAGAAGAAGGAAAGGAAGCAAAAGCCTTCTATCGCTTTAGATCTTCTTATGAAGATCATAGAAAGGATTAAAGAGCTATGAAGAGGATAAAGAAGATTAAGATAGTTATAGCTGGACCCTTTGCGGCAGGTAAAACACAGTTTATAAACACCGTTAGCGAGATAAAGACGGTGCAAACGGAAAGGAGGACAAGCACACCAGGGGAGAGGAGCGTAAAGGATTATACCACAGTTGCTATGGATTTTGGAAAGATACGCATAGACGATGAGCACGAGCTTTATCTTTTTGGAACTCCAGGCCAATCCAGGTTTGACTTCATGTGGGAGATCCTTGGAGAGGGTGCCCTCGGCATAATAATACTTGTGGACAGCACAGACCCTTCTACCTTTCACGAGGCAAGAAAGATAATAAACTTTTTTAGTTCTCGCTTTCCAGTTCCCATGGTGGTAGGGGCCAACAAACAGGATCTGCCAAATGCTTGGCCTCCGGAGGATGTGGCTACAGCCCTTGATATAAGCGAGGAAGAAGGCATACCGGTCGTTCCTGTATCTGCCATAGATAAGGAGAGTGTAAAGAGGGTATTGCTTACACTCCTTGAGATGATAAAGGCTGAGCTAACCTCTTAAGGGTATAAGGGAAGGCTTTTGAGACACAAGGTTTCTTCCAAGTTTGTAAGTAGGTTGAAGTTCTGTATAGCTTGAGAGGATGCTCCTTTCCCAAGGTTATCAATAAGGCTTATAAGCTCAAGGATAGAATTCCTCTCATCGTAATGGATATATATACAGCAAAGGTTTGTTCCGATTACGTGTTTAACATGGGGTGGCTCCTCCATCAACACCACAAAGGGTTCCTTTCTATAGCTTTCTCCGTATAGCTCTTTGTAATCAAGCTTAGGAGCACTTGTATAGACTTTCACCATCATACCCCTTACCAATGGCACCACTTGCGGTGTGAACCTAATGCTAACACTTTTACCATAGACCTCCTTTATTACTTCTTCCATCTCTGGAGTATGCCTATGCTTTTCTACAGAGTAAGCAAAGGCATTGCCTTCCATTTCTGGGTAATGAAATTTCTGGCTTGGCTTCCTTCCCGCACCAGATATGCCCGAAATGGCATCAACTACAATCCACTCTAGATCTACCTTTTCTTTCAAAAGGGGATAGAGGGCCAAAAGGGTGGCTGTAGGATAACAGCCTGGGTTTGCCACAAGATCCGCCTTTTTTATCCTTTCCCTGAAGACCTCTGGCAAGCCGTAAACTGCTTTGTTAAGAAGGTCTGGGTGTGTGTGTTCAAAGCCATAGTATTCTAAATAGCTTTGAGGGTTTTTTATTCTGTACGCACCAGAGAGGTCTATAACCTTTTTCCCCTTTTCTAAAAGCTGTGGGACAAGCTCCAAAGAGGTCTCATGAGGTAAACATAAAAAGGCCACATCAAAATCTTCTTCAGGCTCTTCTAGAAGGTATTTCTGGCCTATTTGGCTGTTGCTAAAGTGTGGGAAAACTTCAGACAGTTTTCTTCCAGCGTGTGTTTGAACTACAAGAGAGGAGATTTTTACATAAGGGTGAAAGGAGAGAAGCCTTAAGAGCTCAATTCCTGTATAGCCTGTAGCACCATAGACGCATACGCTTATCTCTTGCTCCATCTGTAGGCCTTTCTTGCCTTCATAAGGCCATACTTCTTCCTTTCCTTCTCCCTTGCGTCCCTTGTTAGTAGTCCTGCCTTTTTAAGCGTACTTCTCAGATCAGGATTGTATCTAACCAAGGCCTTTGCAACGCCGTACATTATGGCTTCCGCCTGGCCGCTTATACCACCACCGCTAACGGTAGCATATATACCAAACCTTCCTTCAAGGCCTGTTAGCTTTAAGGGATAAAGCACCTTGTTATAAAGGGTTTCCCTCTGAAGATATTGTCTCAAATCGTATTCTTTGCCTGTGTTTTTAACCTTAACTATCTGCTTATCTGTGCCTTTCACTAGCCACACCCTTGCCACACTTTCCTTCCTTCTGCCAGTGGCATAGTAAGCGTTATCTGGACCTAGCTTAAAGTCCCTAAGCTTTACCGTCATGCTTCAACCTCCAAGACTTTGGGCTGTTGTGCTATATGAGGATGGTTGGGCCCTCTGTATATTTTGAGCCTTTTTAGCATCCTGTGACCCAGCTTGTTCTTAGGAAGCATCCTCTTTACGGCCAACCTTATCACCTCTTCAGGTTTGTGTTCAAGCATCCAAGCTAGTGTCCTCTCTTTTAATCCGCCCGGATAGTTGGTATGGAATTGATAGAGCTTTTGCTCAAGCTTTTTGCCTGTAACAGCTATCTTTTCCGCATTTACCACTATAACAAAATCACCACAGTCCACATCAGGCTGGTAATAAGGCTTGTGTTTCCCTCTTAGAATCCTTGCAATCTGTGAAGCCAACCTTCCCAATATTTTCCCTTCTGCATCCACAACCCACCAATCCCTTACCACATCTTCCTTTCTAACATAATAGGTCTTCATCTTCCTTCTCCTTTCTGTAGGTTATTCAAGGCATTTTATTATACCACAACTTACCTTTCCGCCTGCAACTTATACCCACCTTCCATCCATCCCTCCGGGTAATACCAATCCCTGAAGTATCTGTATCCTAGCCTTTTGAGCTTTGATCCAAGTCTTGTCTCTTCTGGAGGCATGCCAGCCTTTAGCTCTTCAAGCGTCCTTCTATCATCATAGTATTCCACAAAGACTCTTCTGAAGTATCTGGAGATGATCTCATAGAGGGAGTCCTCTAAAGGGGAGTCAAAAAAGTCTGGGTCTATATGGAAGAGTTCTATCCATTCTTTCCAATAGGGCTTTCTGCCATAGAAGGCCTTCATATAAAGAAGTCTCTTACCCTTCCATCGGATTACAATATTCTCTTCCTCCAAAAACCTTCCCCCTTCTATCCTTTCTATTTCAAAGTATCTTTTAAGATCTTCCTTGAAGTTTTCCATTTTCAACTTGTTATCCTTTCCTCATCCTTATGAAGCTTATATATTAGACTGTCTGTAAGAGCTATCCAAGAGGCCTCTATTATGTTCTCCGATACACCTACAGTACCCCATTTCATGTGCCCATCTGTTGACTCAATGAGAACCCTCACCTTTGCGCTTGTGCCTTCAGACTCGTTAACTATTCTCACCTTATAGTCTATAAGCTGGACCTCCTTAAGGTTTGGATAGAACTCCTCTAATGCCTTCCTTAGAGCCCTGTCTAAAGCGCTCACCGGACCGTTCCCCAATGCGGCAGTATGCTGTTTTACATCACCCACAAAAAGCCTCACTGTAGCTTCAGAGACTGGGAGGTTATCGGTGCTTCTCTTTGCGATAAGAACTCTGTAGGCGTCCAATGTAAAGTAATCCTTTACTAGGCCAAAGTGTCTTTTGCAGAGTAGTTCAAAGGATGCTTCCGCAGCCTCAAAATGATACCCTTCCTTTTCCAGCTCCTTTATCTTTTCCAATAACCTTATGAGCTCTGGAGACTTTTCATCAATTTCAATGCCCATTTCTCTGAGTTTGTAGAGTATATTGCTCTTGCCAGAAAGGTCTGAAACGGTTATCTTCCTCTTGTTGCCTACAAGAGCAGGATCAATATGTTCATAGGTGCTAGAGTGCCTCATAACAGCAGAGGCGTGAACGCCAGCCTTGTGAGCAAAGGCACTCTCACCCACATAGGGCATGTTCTTTGGTAAGGGCATGTTGGATAGCTCGGATACAAAGTGGCTAAGCTCTGTGAGTTTCTTTAGGCTTTCACTAGATACCACACTGTAGCCCATCTTCAGCTGCAAATTGGGAATTATGGAGCAAAGGTTTGCATTACCCGTCCTTTCTCCTATACCGTTGATAGTTCCATGAACCTGCCTTGCTCCCGCCAAAACGGCCATCAAAGAGTTGGCTACAGCCGTGTCTGAGTCGTTGTGAGCATGTATACCTATCCTTGCCTCTGGAAAGACCTCTTTTACCTTTTTTGTTATCTCATAAACCTCATGGGGTAGGCTCCCACCGTTGGTATCGCATAGCACTATCCAGTCTGCACCACCTTCCAAGGCAGACCTTAAAACCTCAAGGGCATATTGGGGATTGTTTTTATAGCCATCAAAGAAGTGCTCCGCATCAAATATGACTTCTTCCACATGCTTTTTGAGATAGCTTACCGTTTCATAGACCATGGAGAGGTTCTCTTCCAAGGTGGTCTTTAGGGCTTCAAGCACATGAAAATCCCAGCTTTTGCCAAAGATGGTTATCACTTGAGCGCCAGACTTTATAAGGTTTGCCACCTGAGGGTCTTCTTCCACCTTCTTGCCTGGCCTCCTTGTTGATCCAAAGGCCACTATCTTGGCGTGAAGCGGTCTATACTTTCTTAACCTCTCAAAGAGTATAGTATCCTTTGGATTGGCACCAGGCCATCCACACTCTATGTAATCAATACCAAACTCATCCAGCTTTTGGAGTATGCGTAGTTTGTCCTCAAGGGAAAAGTTCACACCTTCCGCTTGAGAGCCGTCTCTTAGTGTGGTGTCATAAATGAAAACCTTTTCCATAATATAAAATATATCACCTTATCCTTAGCTTCCTTGGTTGAGCTTTGCTTTTCTGCCTTAGCTCTTCAAAATCGGTAGGCTTTTCTATGTCGGGCAGGCTAAGGGCCCTCAGGCTTTCTTGAAAGGCCCTCTCAAGGTTATACGCCTTAAAGTTCTTCACATAATCTGGTATAAGGTGGTATTCTTCCCTTTTCAATGCTTCAATGAGCTCCATAAGGTATGGTGATAGCTTTAACTTGTCCAGTTCAACACCTTCAAAGCCAAACCTGTAAAGCCCAGCCAAAAGCACAGCTTCATGATAGCTAAGGGGGGGATGTTCCTTTTTCTCCTTTATGTCTACTTTAACCAGCCTCTCCTGGAGGCTTGTGATGGGGAGGGAAGTGGCCTTTGAAAGCTCCTTTAGTATCTCATACCTTTTTACACCATCGGGGATAAAACTGCAAAAGTATAGAAGGTCTTCAAAGGCCTCCCTATCTCCCTCTTTTACCCTTTGAAGAAGGTGTTGATCTATAGCTTGGCTTGTTCTTATCAAGCTTTTTAGTCCTTGAGGGTCCTTCTTTACAAAGGAGTCTGGGTCTTCTCCCTCCGGCAGATAGACTACCCTCACCTGCATACCAGCCTTCAAAAGGTAAGGCACAGAGGACCTTACCGCCTTCCTTCCAGCCTTATCGCCATCGTAAAGTAAAACAACTCTTTTTACCAACTTTGATAGCATAAGGGCATGCTCTTCCGTAAGAGCTGTGCCAAGGGGTGCTACGCAATTCCTTATTCCCTCCTGCCACAGGCTCATAAGGTCAAAGTAGCCTTCCACAATGATCACCTCTTCCTCTTCCCTTATGTGTTCCTTTGCCTCATATAGTCCAAAAAGGGTGGACCTCTTTTTAAAGACCTCCGACTCGGGTGAGTTTATATACTTTGGCTGGCTTCCATCAATGCTTCTTCCCCCAAAGGCTATCACATCTCCTTTCATATCCCTTACTGGAATGATAAGCCTGTTTTTAAAGAGGTCTCTGTAGAGGCCCTCCTCTATCTTTGTTATGTTTCCACTCTTTTCATAAACCTCTAATAGCCCCTCCTCAGAAAGTAGTCTTATAAGCTTTTCTGTATTTCCAGAAAAACCCAGAGTGAACTTGCTTATGGTTCTTGAGCTTATCCCTCTACTCTCAAGGTATTCTAAAGCCTGTTTGCTCTCCTTTAGTTGTTCATGGTAAAACTCTGCCACCTTTTGAAGGGCAACAAGGAGTTTGCTGTCTTTTTCTTTTCTTCTTAACCTTATGGAAATTCCATACCTTTTTGCAAGCTTTTCCACAGCCTCCCAGTAGTCTATATTCTCATAAAGGGAGACAAACTTTATGGCATCTCCACCCACACCACAACCAAAGCATTTGAATATGCCTTTTGAAGGTGAAACATAAAAGGAAGGTGTGTCGTCGGGATGAAAGGGACATCTGGCGGCGTAGTTGTTTCCCACCCTTTTTAACTCTATGTAAGAGGAGATCACATCCACTATGTCAATCTTTCCAAGAAGGTCCTTGAGGGAGGGCATAGGGAATAATTATAGGCCTATCTCCACCCTTGAGTTCTCATCGTAAATGTATAGCTTTCCTTCTTCCTCATCTTTTGTCCTTTTATGAGAGCCATCACAAAAAGGAGGGTTTTTTGAAAGACCACATTGGCATATGTAAAAGGTCTCTTCCCCTACCTCAAGCTTATAAGGGCCTTTTTCTGTATGCTTTACAAGTCTTGCCATAGCAAACCTCCTTAAACGTATAGTATAATACCAATAGTAAAAGTTGGCTATGATCGCTTTATACCTAAAAGATTCACCACAAAAGCTTTCCAATATACTGTCTTCCTTAGGAGTTTCCTTTTCTACCATTGGAAATGTTTTTATACTGGATATGGAAAAGCATGCCTTTTTTCTTATAGTAGAAGACCTTCCAAAGGAAATAACAAAAAAGTTAAAAATTTCCTTTGTAGAAAAAGAAGACCTTTCAAGCGCAGAAAAGTTAATTGAGATAGGTTTTAGATCTATATCCCTTGAAGAGTTTGCCGAAGAAAACTTGTTCTATGGTTTGTCTGAGGTGCTGAATAATGGGGATATCTATTTTCATTCCATCATAGATGTAAAAACAAAGAAGATATACGGCTTTGAAGCCTTGTGCAGACTACCTATTCCCATATATAAGCTCTTTAAAGTAAGCGATAGGATTGCCTTCTTTGCGGACAATTTCTGCAGAGAAAGGGCTTTGCTGGACTATACAAGGCGTTTTCCCATGCAAAATTATCATCTGTTTTTAAACTTTCATCCCAAGTTTTTGAAAAACCCTTTGGAGAACGTGGGAGAGTTGATCACAAGCCTTATGAACAAGGAAGTGGATGCTTCAAAGATAGTTGTGGAAATAGATGAGTATGAGGGAATGGATTTAAAGAGTGTAAAGCTTATTAGAGACTTTTTAAAGGCGGAAGGTATACAGGTTGCCCTTGATGATGTGGGGGCTGGCTACGCTGGGCTTTACCAGCTGACAGAAATACACCCAGACATCGCCAAGCTTGACATGGCCCTCGTTAGAGATGTTTATAAAAGCCCTGTTAAGCAGGCCGTTGTAAAGGGGCTAATATCTGCCTGCAAAGCCAGTAATATAAAGGTTTTGGCCGAAGGCATAGAAAAGGAAGAAGAGCTACTCTTCCTTTTGGAGGCTGGTGTGGACCTGCTTCAAGGCTTCCTCTTTTCCAAGCCAAGCCCATATCCAAACACAAGGGAAATAGAGAAGGTGGCTTATAATTTATTAGCTAAACACCCTTTAGGAGGTTTATTATGAAAACCTTAGCCTATGGCTTTCCTAAGCTGGGAGAAAAGAGGGAGTTCAAAAGCCTTCTGGAGGACTTTTGGAGGGGCAAGATAAAAGAGGAGGATCTTATAAATGGTATGAACGCTCTAAAGGAGTGGATGGCAGGCATATACAGCACATATGTGGACCTCTTCCCTTCCGGTGAGGTCTCCTACTACGACTTTATGCTTGATATGGCCATAACGGTGGGAGCCATACCAAAGAGGTTTGGCCAATATATGGGTCTTGAGACCTACTTCCAGATGGCAAGGGGTGCTCAGGCGCTGGAGATGACCAAATACTTCAACACCAACTACCACTACCTTGTGCCGGAATTGGAAGGAAAAGACTTTAAACTCTTCAAAAATATCCCCCTTGAAGAGTACAGCTTTTTAAAGTCCAAGGGCTATGACCCCCTTCCAAGGCTTATAGCACCCTTTACCTTTTTAAAGCTTTCCAAGGTTTTAAAAAGGTCCGAATATTCAGAGTTGCCCCTTTATGAGCTTTCAAAGATAGAAGGCCAAAGGGAAATGGAAGACTACCTAAATGCCATCTTCCCCGTCTATGAAGAGCTTCTAAAGAGCCTCTCTCAAGCTGGCGCAAGGGCTGTTCTGATGGAGGACCCAGCCCTGTGCCTTGATATGGAAGATTGGGAGTGGGATCTTGTGCATGAAACCTACAGCTGTCTTAGCAAGTATGCAGACCTTTATGTGATAACCTACTACGATAGTGTGTCCGACTACAAGAGGTTTGTAGACCTTCCCGTAAAGGCCTTGGGACTTGACCTTGTGTCCAATGGTGAAAACCTTGAGAATATAAGAAGGTATGGCTTTCCGGAGGATAAGGTCCTTATAGCGGGCATAATAAACGGAAGGAATGTGTGGAGGGCAAACTTAAAGGAAAAGCTAAGCCTTATAGAAGAGCTTTCCAAGCTTTCTAAGGACCTTATAATCTCCAACTCCTGCCCCCTTTTCCATCTTCCTGTGAGCGTAGAGCCAGAAGACAGCCTGCCGGAAGGCCTAAAAGAGAGGCTTTCCTTTGCCAAGGAGAAGCTCCGTGAGCTAAAGACCCTAAAGCTTGCCTTTGAGGGAGAAGAAATTGCCTTAAAAGAGGTGGAGGAGTCTGCAAGGCTATCAAAAGAAGGCTTTGGAGTAAGGGAAGAGGTAAGAAGAAGGATAGCCAGCCTCAGGCCAGAGGACTTTCAGAGGGAACTTCCTTACGCGGAAAGGATAAAAATACAGCAGGAGATTTTAAACCTTCCCCTCTTGCCCACCACTACTATAGGCTCTTTTCCACAGACAGAGGAGGTGAGGAAGGCAAGGACTGCTTACAACTCTGGAAAGATGTCTGAGGAGGAGTACAAGGAGTTTATAAGAAAACAGATAGAGCATGTGATAAGGGTTCAAGAAGAGATAGGCTTGGATGTGCTTGTGCATGGTGAGTTTGAAAGAACAGACATGGTAGAGTTCTTTGCCCAAAGGCTGGAGGGCATTGCCACCACCAAGCACGGATGGGTTCTCTCCTATGGCTCAAGAGTCTACAGGCCACCCATCATATACGGAGACGTCTACAGGCCAAGGCCTATGACGGTGGAGGAGATAAGCTACGCTCAGTCTTTGACAAGTAAGCCCGTAAAAGGCATGCTCACAGGACCTGTCACCATCCTCAACTGGAGCTACTACAGGGAGGACATACCAAAGCATGAGATAGCTTACCAGATAGCCTTGGCCCTCTTAGAAGAGGTAAAAGACCTTGAGTCTGCGGGCATAAAGGTCATTCAGATAGATGAGCCAGCCTTTAGAGAAGGAGCTCCTCTAAAGAGGAGGGATTGGCCCTCTTACTTTGATTGGGCTGTAAAGGCCTTTAGGCTGTGCTCTAGGGCAAAGCCACAAACTCAGATACACACCCACATGTGCTACAGTGAGTTTAACGAAGTGATTGAGTACATCTATCAGATGGACTTTGATGTCATATCCATAGAGGCCTCAAGGAGTAAAGGAGAGATCATATCGGCCTTTGAGAGCTTTAAGGGATGGGACAGACAGATAGGTATAGGTGTTTATGATATACACTCGCCCGCCGTGCCTACAAAGGCACAGATAAGGGCGGTGCTTGAGAGGGCCATGAAGGTGCTTCCTGTGGAGCTCCTTTGGGTAAATCCAGACTGTGGTCTAAAGACAAGAAGATGGGAAGAGGTAGTGCCATCTTTGAAGAATATGGTGGAAACAGCCAAAGAGCTAAGGGAGGAGCTTGTAAAGGCATGAGTAGGGACCAGCTTCTTATAAACACCATAAGGTTTTTAAGCGTGGACCAGGTGGAAAGGGCAAAGTCTGGACATCCGGGCATGCCCCTGGGCGCAAGCCACATAGCCTACCTTATCTTTGATAGGTTTTTACGCTTTAATCCTAAAAACCCCAAGTGGATAAACAGGGACAGGTTTGTGCTCTCTGCGGGCCATGCCAGCGCCATGCTCTATTCTCTCCTCTTTGTGATGGGCTATGATCTGGACCTTGAGGACCTCAAAAACTTCAGACAGCTTGGAAGCAGAACACCTGGACATCCAGAAAGTTTTTTAACACCTGGAGTGGAAGCCACCACAGGGCCCCTTGGCCAAGGCATAGGCAATGCAGTAGGCATGGCCTTGGCAGAAAAGTACCTTTCCTCTTACTTTAACAGGGAAGGCTTTCCCATCATAGACCACTACACCTTTGCCCTTGTGAGCGACGGAGACCTTATGGAAGGAGTCTCCTGCGAAGTGGCCCAGCTGGCGAGCCACTGGAAGCTAAATAAACTCATAGTAATATGGGACAACAACAAGGTTTCCATAGACGGCCCCACTTCCTTGGCATGGTCTGAGGATGTGTTGGGAAGGTTTTCAGCCTTTGGCTGGTATGTACAGCATATAGAGGATGGATACAACCTGGAAGAGATAGAAAGGGCCATAAAAAGGGCCATGGAGCAAAAAGATAGGCCTTCCTTTATATCAATAAGGACACATCTGGGCTATGGTTCTCCAAAGCAGGATGATGCTAGCGTGCATGGCGCACCCTTAGGAAGGGACCTTGCCCTGCAGACAAAGAGAAACTTTGGCTGGCCTGAAGAGGAGTTTTATGTGCCGGAGGAGGTGTGGAAGTACAGAGAAGAAAAGATAAAGAGAGGAAAGGAATTAGAAGAAGAGTGGAACAGGCTCTTTGAAGCCTACAGGGAAAAGTACCCTGATCTGGCGGACATGCTTTTGAAATACTTTAACAAGGACTGGGGAGAGGAGTACAAAAAGCATATTCCTACCTTTAGTGAGCCTATGGCCACGCGCCAAGCCAGTGGAAAGGTGCTAAACGCCATAGCCAAGCACATACCCGTCCTCTTTGGTGGCTCTGCCGACCTTTCTGAGTCCAACAACACCTACCTGCACGGTATGGGAGAATTTTCCGCAGAGAACCCCCTTGGAAGGAACATACACTTTGGAGTAAGAGAGCATGCCATGGGCACCATCCTAAACGGCATGGCCTACCATGGGGGCATACTTCCTTACGGTGGCACCTTCTTGGTTTTCTCCGACTATATGAGGCCTTCCATAAGGCTTGCCAGCATGGCAGGCCTTCAGGTCATATACGTCTTTACCCATGACTCCATAGGCCTTGGAGAGGATGGGCCAACCCACCAGCCTGTGGAACAGCTAAGCTCTTTGAGGCTCATACCAAACCTTTGGGTCATAAGGCCGGCGGATGCCAACGAAACTGCCGTAGCCTGGCAGATGGCCATAGAAAGAA
Organism: Candidatus Pampinifervens sinense; assembly: GCA_037927135.1. Classification (GTDB taxonomy): domain Bacteria; phylum Aquificota; class Aquificia; order Aquificales; family Aquificaceae; genus Pampinifervens; species Pampinifervens sinense. Next base: position 88,215 of record JAXSPP010000004.1, read on the forward strand.
AGGATGGTCCTACAGCCCTCATACTCACAAGGCAAAAGCTACCTCTCATAGACAGGTCTAAATACCCATCGGCGGAAGGCATAAGGAGAGGCGCTTATATACTTCTTGACTGCGAAGGAACACCAGACCTTATCATCCTTGCCAGCGGCTCTGAGGTACACCCTGCCCTAAAGGCCGGAGAGCTTTTAAAGGAGGAAGGTATAAGGGTAAGGGTGGTGAATATGGCAAGCTTTGAAGTCTTTGAAGGCCAAGAGGAAGGCTACAAAAGGCATGTGCTCCCGCCGGAGGTAAAAAGGAGGGTGGCTGTAGAGGCGGGAAGGGGCCTCTGTTGGTATAAATATGTAGGGCTTGAGGGCCTTGTTATAAGTTTGGAGACCTTTGGCAAGTCTGCACCGGGTGAAGTGCTCATGCAACATTTTGGCTTTAGCCCAGAGTCTATCGTTAAAAAGATAAAAGAACACTATTCCTTTTAAAAAAAGCCCCCGGCGGGGGCTAAAGGTTTATTTTTTGAAGGTCCTTCTAAGAGCTATAAGTATTGGTGGCAAGAGCCAGAGGAGGACATTGAAAGGATTGGAACCTGTAGCCATAGAGCATCCACCACCTCCACCAGAGGAGGAGCTACTTACAGAGAAGTTGAAGATGGCATAACAGCTTTTGTCCGAATCCATACTTATGGTGCATTGGGAACTCATTCCACAAGACTGACAATCACCGCCCCAACCGCCAAAGGTGGAGCCGGTGTCTGGTGTGGCAGTAAGGGTGACAGAAGTGTTTGGATCAAAGTTTGCAGAACATATGGTGCCACAGTTTATGCCAGCTGGATCGCTTGTTATAGTGCCAGTGCCGGTGCCAGATTTGCTAACAGTGAGCTTATACTGAAAGATGGCTACACAGGTTTTGTCTGCATTCATAACTACGTTGCATGTGGGATTATTTCCACAGCTTGAACAATCTCTGTCCCATCCTACAAAAGTAGAGCTTGGTTTGGCATTAAGAGTAGCAGTGCTATTGGTGTTGTAAACACCCACATTACCATCCACAGTGCCATTTCCGTTTATAAGCACGCGCAAAAAGTAAAAAGTTCCCGGCTGACAATCACTAATCGTTAAAGCCTTAGAGGCGTTTATCCTTCCACCAGTTATGGTCTTTCCATTGAGGGAAGAAAGAGGATCCACACCCTTCATTATCCTACACTTTAGCTTTCTCCATGTATAATTTGGGTTTTGAGCCTTCAAAAGGGCTGCAAGGCCCGCCACATGAGGAGAGGCCATGGAGGTGCCATCAGAATAATCATAAACATTTCCAGGCACAGTACTAAAAATATCCACTCCTGGCGCTCCCACATGGACAGAGTTCCTTCCATAATTGGAAAAGCTTGCCAAAAGGTCGTTTTTATCTGTTGCAGCAACGGAGATTATATTTTCCAAATCATAAGAAGCTGGATATAAAGGAATAAGGTCGTTGTCATTAGCTTCATTCCCAGCCGCAGCAACAAAGAGTATGCCTGCATTCTTTGCGCTTGCTATGGCATCCCTTAAAGCTTGGCTATAGCCGTAGCCTCCCCAGCTTGCGTTTATGATGTGAGCACCCTTCTGTATGGCGTAGTTGATGCAGTCTATGGCATCTGAGGTGGTGCCTGAGCCATCGCCACCCATAAACTTAAGCGCCATTATTTTAACTTGCCAATTTACACCCACTACACCAACGCCATTATTACCCACCGCACCGATGGTTCCAGCCACATGTGTCCCATGCCCGTTGTCATCCATAGGGTCGTTTGGATTGGGCGCACCTGTAATACAGTTTTTGCCATAATATCCAGTGGCAGGATCCTTCCACATATTATCCTTTAGATCCGGATGGTTATAGTCCACTCCAGTGTCTATCACAGCCACCACCACACTTTGACTTCCTGTGGTAATGTCCCATGCCGATGGAGCCTGTATTTTTACAAGGCCCCAAAGGTTATTCCACAGTGGGTCGTTTGGTATTGTAGCTCTTATGGTGTATATGTAGTCTGGTTCTGCGTATTCTACATCGGGCCTTTTTCTTAGCTCCGCAATAGCTTCATGGGGAGTCTTATCTTTTGGCAACTTAAACACGTAAATGTTTAGGTTTTTAAACTCCTTTATGCTTTGAAGCCCATACTGACTTTTAACTTCTGAAAGGGCTTGCAATCTAAACTGACATCCTTTGAACTTTACTATCACCCTATCTAAGGCATATCTTGGCGCTGGCGTGTATTGAGGTCCGAAAGATGTAGATCTATTAGTCTGCGCTTTGCTAATTTGACTACCTTGAGAGCTAAAAAGTGTTCCCAAAATTACAGCAAAAAGCCATAATAAAAGTTTTGATGTGATTCTAATCTTCATAACCTACTTCCCTACTGTATTTTGTAAATTCTATCTGGTTCTACATACTCAATCTCTTTTCTTTCAGATAGTCTCTTTATCAGCTCTTCCTGCGATGCTCTTTTTGGTGCTTCCACCACATACATGTTTAGGTCCTCAATAACCTTTACAAGCCTTAGTCCATACTGGTTTATTATTTCCTTCCTCTTTTCTTCTGGCACGTCCTTCTTAAACTTTATTATCAGCCTTTGAGAAGTCTTCATAGGTACTTCTTCGGTGTTTACAGGTCTGCTTGTGGCACAGCCTTGGTTAAAAAGGGCAAAGCCAAAAAAAAGGGCTAAAAGCAAGCTTTTAAACATGATCACCTCCTTCCATACCTTCCCATAGTTTGCCCTTGTCCTATTATATGTCCCTGCATCTTGCTTTCCACCTCCCTCCTTGTGGCACCGGGCTTTAGACCTAAGCTTTCCACATCAAGGGCATAAACCTTTATGTAATATCTATGAGTATGCCCACGAGGAGGACAAGGACCACCATAGCCCACACGGCCAAAATCGTTAATACCTTGTTTTATACTTCCAACCTCACTCCTTTTGGGAAAGTTCTCCTGCAAACTTGTTTGGCTTGCTGGAATATCATAAACTATCCAGTGGGTAAAGGTGCCAATGGGTGCATCTGGGTCATCCATGATAAGCACAAAGGACTTGGTATTGCTTGGCTGTCCAGACCATTTAACTTGAGGAGAAACATCCTCCCCATCACAAGTATATTTGCGAGGTATATCTTGACCCTCTTTGAAAGGAGCTTCTACCTTCATGGCTTCCCTCCCAAGGCTGTAATTGATAAAAAGCAAAATAATAGCAAACAATACCTTTTTCAAGACCCCACCCTCCAAGGTTTATTATACATCATAATGGTCCTTTACTTACTGTGGCTGTAGTATAATCCTTTCTTTATGAAGGATATAGGCCAATACGACCACAAGAAGGTGGAAGAAAAATACGCAAAGCTATGGGTAGAAAGGGTTTTGTATTCTGTAAAGGATACATCTGGAGAGAAGTTTTCTGTGGTTATCCCACCCCCTAATGTGACGGGTTCATTGCATATGGGCCATGCTTTGAATGCTACCCTTCAGGACATAATCTGTAGATGGCAGAGGATGCTGGGCAAGGAAGTGGTTTGGGTGCCGGGCTTTGACCATGCAGGTATTGCCACCCAGTATGTGGTAGACAGACAGCTTCAAGAAAAGGGTATAAACAGGCTGGACCTTGGAAGGGAGGAGTTTTTAAAGAAGGTTTGGGAGTGGGTGCCCATATCAAGGAATGCCATAAGGGAACAGCTTGAGAGGTTGGGAGTTAGCGTGGATTGGAAGAGGGAAAGATTTACCCTTGATGAGGGCTTTTCAAGGGCTGTAAGGTATGCCTTCAGAAGGCTTTATGAAGAGGGTCTTATATACCGTGGAGAGTATATGGTTAGCTGGTGTCCAAAGGACCTCACCGCCCTTTCGGACCTTGAGGTAGAACATGAAGAAGAGGAGGGGAAGCTTTACTACATACGCTATCCCCTTGAGGATGGCTCTGGGTATATAACCGTTGCCACCACAAGGCCGGAGACCATGCTGGGAGACACGGCTGTAGCCGTGCATCCGGAGGATGAAAGGTATAAAAGCCTTGTGGGCAAAAGGGTAAGGCTTCCCCTTGTGGAGTGGAAAAGGAAGGCTATGGATGGTTCAGAAGTGGAGCCAATTATCCCCATAATAGCGGATGAGAGGGTGAAGCCAGAGTTTGGAACGGGTGCGGTAAAGATCACGCCAGCCCATGACCCATTGGATTTTGAGATAGGTAAAACCCATGGCCTTCCCTTTGTGCAGGTTATGGACCAGTTTGCCCGTATGAACCACAATGCAGGCCAGTTTGAAGGCCTTGACAGGTATGAGGCAAGGAAAAAGATAGTGGAAAGGCTTGAGGAGCTTGGCCTTCTTGAAAAGGTGGAAAGCCACAGGCATGCGGTAGGCAAATGCTACAGGTGTAAAACGGTGCTTGAGCCCTTTGTCTCTACCCAGTGGTTCCTAAAGGTTTCAGACCCGCGCATAAGGGACCAAGCCATAAGGGTGGTAAAGGAAGGCCTAATTAGGTTTATTCCAGAAAACTGGTCCAAGATATACCTTCAGTGGATGGAGAACCTAAAAGACTGGTGCATATCGCGCCAGATATGGTGGGGCCATAGAATACCCGTTTGGTACTGTGAAGACTGTGGCCACACAAATGTTTTTACCGATGAGGACTTTGATAGGGTCTATGACAAGCTAATCTTTAACCTTATAGCCGATGGCAAGATAGGAGAGGAGTTCACTCCAGAGGAGGTGGCAGACCTTCTTAACTCTCCTTCCTTTGTGCATCCAGAGATGACCCTTCTGGACTTTTATAAGCACTTTGCCTTCCATAAATACCACTCTACGGAAGTGGATGCCAACTCTCTCAGGCTCTTCTTTACACAGGACTTAAACCCCATGGCCATACTCACAGAAAAGAAAAGTAGATACAGGTACAACCCGCAGAAGAAGACCTACCGCTTTGTCTTAAGGTGTAAAAAGTGTGGTTCAGAAAGGCTAAGGCAGGAGACGGATGTTTTGGACACTTGGTTCTCCTCTGCCCTTTGGCCCTTTGGAGTCTTTGGCTGGCCGGAGGCCACCCAAGACCTTCAAAAACTATATCCTACAGACCTTCTGGTTACAGGCTTTGACATCATCTTCTTCTGGGTTGCCCGTATGGTGATGATGGGCACCTTCTTTACAAAGGACATACCCTTTAAGGATGTCTATATCCATGCCCTCATAAGGGATGAGAAGGGCCAAAAGATGTCAAAAACTAAGGGCAATGTGATAGACCCACTTGATATTGTGGAAAAGTATGGTGCGGACGCTTTGAGGTTTACCCTTGCCATACTCACACAGCAAGGAAGGGACATTAGACTATCGGAAAAACGCTTTGAGGGCTATAAGCACTTTGCCAACAAGCTTTGGAATGCGGGAAGGTTTATACTCCTTAACCTTGATGAGGACCTTCTTTACAACCTTCCCTATGGTGCCCCACCAAGGCCTGAGGACCTTTGGATAATAACAAAGCTAAACAGGACCATAGAAAGGGTAAACAAGGCCCTTTCTGAGTATGAGTTTTCCGAGGCTGCAAGGGAGCTCTACGAGTTTATATGGAGTGAGTTCTGCGATTGGTATATAGAGTTTTCTAAGATAAGGCTCTATGCCAAGCCCCAATCGGAAGACCCAGAAGAGGAAAAGAGGATAAAGGCGGAGAGGATAAGCGCACAGGCTACCCTCCTTATGGTCTTTGAGAAAACCCTTAGGCTTTTGCACCCCTTTATGCCCTTTATAACAGAAGAGCTATGGCAAGCTTTGCCAACGGCCCATCAAGAGAGCATTTCCTTAACTCAATACCCACAGTTTAATCCTCAAGAGATTTATGAAGAGGCGGAGAAGAAAGTGGAAAGGATAAAAGAGATCATTTCCTCCATCAGGTCCTTGAGGAGCGACCTTCGTATTGAGCCATCAAGGAGGATAAAGCTATACTACAGAGCGGAGGAGAGCAAAAGCCTTGTAGAAGAGTTTATGCCTCACATTCTCAGCCTTGCGAGGCTTGAAAGCCTTGAGGAAGTGGCAGAAAGGCCACCCAGATCTGTGGCGGGCTTTTCAAAGGACTTTGAGTTCTATGTGCTGGCAGAGGAAAACATAAACTTGGAAGAACTTATAAGCTCTTACTCAAGAAGGCTTGCAGAGGTGGAAAGGTCCATGGAGACCTTTGAGAAAAGGCTCAGCAATGAGAACTTCTTAAAGAAGGCACCGGAGGAGGAGGTCCAAAGGACAAAAGAAGCCCTTGAAGAACTAAAGGGAGAAAGGGAAAGGATTCAAAGGCTTTTGACCATATTGCAAGAGGCAAGATAGACTACCTTTTCAAATCCTTTAGCTCCCTTGCGGCAGCATAGAGTATGGCTGTGGCCACAATCTCCGAGTCTACCCTCGCCACCCCCTTCATCTTTGAAAGGCTCTTCTTTAAAGAGATGACCTCCAGCTCCATTATGAGTTGGTCCCCCGGATAAACTGGCCTTTTGAACCTTGCCTCATCAATGCCTGCAAAGACTATGGCATACTTTCCTATCTCAAGCCCAAGAGACTTTATCATGAGGATGCCACCCACTTGTGCCATGGCCTCAAGGATGTAAACGCCGGGCATGAGAGGGAATCCAGGAAAGTGCCCTTGGAAGACAGGTTCATTTACAGAAACATTTTTTAGCCCCACTATCCTTTTGCCCTCCTCCATCTCAAGGATTTTGTCCACCAAAAGGATAGGATACCTATGTGGAAGTATTTCCATTATTTCCCTTGCATCCAGCATAGCTTAAAATTATACAAGGATTTGTCTCAATTATTTTTTGCAAGTCAGCTCTTCCTTCCGAACTTTTCATATACCAAAGGAAGTATCAGCAAGGTGAGGGCTGTGGAAGTAAAGATGCCCCCTATAACCACCACCGCCAAAGGTTTTTGAACCTCCGACCCTATGCCTTTAGAGAATAACATGGGCAAAAGGCCCAAGGATGCTGCCGTGGCTGTTATAAGGATGGGCCTTAGCCTTCTTGAGGCACCCAAAAGCACAGCCTCTTTGAGGCTATATCCATTTTCCAGCAAGGACCTCACATAAGATATTAAAACCACTCCGTTGAGTGTGGCTATGCCAAAGAGGGCTATAAAGCCCACCGCAGAAGGGACAGAAAGGTTATAACCGGATATATACAAGGAAAGCACGCCACCTATGGTGGCAAAGGGAACGTTCAGGATAACTATGAGGGCATCCCTAAGGGAGTTATAGTTTAGATAAAGGAGTAGCAATATAAGAAGAACAGACAAAGGCACCACTATGGAAAGCCTCTTCATTGCCCTCTCTTGGTTTTCAAACTGCCCGCCAAAGCTTATAAAGTAGCCAGGTGGAAGCTTAACCTCTTTTGCTATCCTTTCCTTTATTTCCTTTACAAAGCCTCCCAGATCTCTGCCTTGAAGGTTGGATTGCACAAGGGCAAACCTCATGCCGTTCTCCCTCCTTATCTTTAAAAAACCTTCAGTTATCTCCACATCCGCCACCTGTGAGAGGGTCAATATGTTGCCATCCTTTGTGATAAGGGGTAAGTTCTTTATGCTCTCTAGGTCCTTCTTCTCTAGACCCAAGACCAAGGGGAAGAGTATGGTGTCTTGCTGTATGTAGCCTACTTCCCTTCCTCCCAAGGCATAGGCCACCAAGTTCATAAGCTCTGCGGTGGTCAGGTTGTACCTTTTTAACACCTCCATCTTTGGCACTATCCTTAGTTGTAGCTTTCCAGACTGGGCTTCCGTTTCCACATCCACAGCACCCTTTACACCCTTTACTATCTCCTCAATCTTATAGGCTATCTCGTTTATCTTTTTTAGGTCATCGCCAAAGACCTTTATGGCTACAGTGGATTTCACACCCGAAAGGAGTTCATCTATCCTCATCTGTATGGGCTGTGTAAAGCTAAACTCCACACCCGGAATGCCTTCCAGCCTTTCCCTTAGTATGTTTTCAAACTCCTGCCTGCTTTTGAAGCTTTTCCATTCCTCCGCAGGCCTAAGGATTATAAAGGTCTCAATGTAGCTAAGGTCCTCAGGCTCTCCCACCTCAGCCCTCCCTATGTTGGAAAAGGTCCTTACCACCTCTGGGTATTCAAGGGCAGTCTCCTCTACCACCCTTGCCACCCTTTTGGCCTCTTCCATGGAGACGTTTGGGTTCAAAAAGGACTTTACCAAAAGGGCTCCCTCCTCCAGTTGTGGGGCAAACTCTGTTCCTATGCGGGAAAGTAGGAAAAGGGAGAATAAGAAAAGGCCAAGGGTGGCCGTCAAAAGCAAGCTTCTAATCTTAAAGGCACCTTCCAAAAGCTTTAGATAGAGTTCTCTTAGCCTTTTGAAAAAGTAAGTCTCTTCCCTTCCGGGCTTTATCACATAGTAGGAAAGCACGGGCATAAAGAGAAAGGCTACCACCAAGGAAGAAAAGAGGGCAAGGATGATGGTGAGGGCCAAGGGCTTGTAGTATTTTCCTTCCACAGATTCAAAGCTAAAGATGGGCAAAAAGACAAGCATGATAATGCCTACTGCAAAGCTAACGGGCCTTAGGACCTCGCTTACAGATTCAACTATTATGGAAAACTTGTTTGCCTGTGGCCTCTCAGAAAGATGTCTGTATATATTCTCCACCACCACCACGGTGGCGTCCGCAAAAAGGCCTATACCTATGGCAAGACCGCCAAGGGTCATGAGGTTTCCAGAGATGCCAAGGTTTTTGAGAAAGATAAAGGTGATAAGAAGGGTAAGTGGTACAGAGAGGGCCACCAAAAGGGCAACTCTAAGGTTCCACATATAAAGGGCTATGGCCAGAGATACCAACAGTATGCCTTCTATAAGGGCCCTTTCTACGGTGGAGAGGGCCTTTTGAGTAAGGTAGGACTGGTCATAAAGGACCTCCACCTTTAAGCCCTCTGGCAATATCTTTTGAACCTCTTCAAGCTTCTTTTTTAGCTCTTCTACAAGCTCCATGGTGTTTGTTTGAACCCTTTTCAAAACTATGTTGCCTTGAACCTCTTGGCCGTTGAGGGTGAAGACGCCCCTCCTGTTTGGAAGCTCGGAGGGCAAGACCTCTGCCACATCTTTTATGGTAAGGCTTACTCCTCCCTCCTTCTTTATAGGTACATTCTCCACCTCTTCTATGCTTTTTAGCCTTCCAAGACCTCTTACCACAAGGTCTCCTTCTGGAGATTGCAAAAAGCCCCCACCCGCTATCTGGTTATAGTCTTCCAAGGCTTTTACCACATCCTCCAAGCTTATGCCGTATAAAACCATCTTTTCTGGCTTTAGCCTTATGAGGTATGCCCTTTCTGGCCCCCATTGGGATATGTCTTCCACGCCATCGGTGGCCTTTATAATGGGCCTTATCTTCCACATCTGGATGGTCTTTAGGTCCTCAAGGGAGTAGTTTCCCTTTTCATCCAAAAGGGCATAAAAAAGCACGTTGCCAAGGCCGGAGGTGTTTGGACCCATCCTTGGCACATAGCCCTGTGGTATTTGGGCTTGGGCCTCTGGAAGCTTTTGGGCCACAAGGTTTCTGGCAAAGTATATGTCTGTGCCATCTTTAAAAAAGACGCTCACATAGGAGAGACCCGGAAGACTTACAGACCTTACAAGCTCCACATCCTTTATACCAGACAAAACAAACTCTATGGGCTTGGTGACCAAAAGCTCCGTTTCCTCCGCAGAGAGGCCCGGCGTTTCTGTGTATATGATCACCTGAACGGGTGTGGGATCTGGGAAGGTATCTATGGGTAGCTTTTTGAAGGACCAAAGGCCAAGGGCCACCACTCCAAAAAGAAGCAAAAGCACCAAAAGCCTGTACTTTAAGACCTTCCTCATCTCTCTACCTCTCTACCTGAGATTTAAGGAATACAAGACCGCTCATGGCCACCCTTTCACCTTTTCTTATGCTCCCCTCCACAAGCACCTTGTCCCCCACCTCCTTTACCTTCCTTACCCTTCTTACCTCAAAACCTTCCTTAGTTTTCACAAAGACCACATAATCCTCTCCAAGCCTTTGAAGGCTCTGGGCAGGAAGCCAAAGGCCCCTTATATTCCCAAGCTGAAGGTAGACATCCACCATAAGGCCTGGCCTCAAAAGCTCTTCCCTGTTTTCCACCAAAAGCCTTATGGGAACCCTCTTTGTGTTCTTATCCACCTCCCCCGATATATAATCCACAGTCCCCCAAAGCCTTTTATCCTTCCAAAGCACATAACCTTTTGTCCCCTTTTTTATCCTATCCACATCCCTTGGGTCCGCATAGGCATATACCCAAAGCCTCTCATAAGACTGGATTTTAAACATCTCCTTAGAAGGGTCCACACCGGACCCAACAAAAACACTTTGTTCCACCACATAACCGCTTATGGGGGACCTAACAAATACCTCGTTTTCCCTTACCTCACCAAAGGACCTAAGGGCCATCAAAAGAGCCTCATACTCCCCCTTTGCCTTCTCATACTCTATCTTTGCACCGTAATACCTGGCATAGGGAATGACCTCTTCCTTGTATAGCATCTCCTCCCTCCTTAGCGTTTCCTCCGCCGTCTTTAGCCTCACCTTTGCCATCCTTATCTGGGCCTGAAGCTCTGCCACCTGTGGAGAGTAGACAGAGGCCAAGGCTTGACCCCTTTTCACAAAATCACCCTGCTTTACAAAAAGCCTTTTCACTATACCAGAGACTGGAGAATGGACTTGAGCCACAGAGTTTGAATAATTGCTAACCTGTGCGGGAAGCCTTAGCTCCTCCACCACCTCTTCCTCCTTTACCTCCCAAAGTTTTATGCCAAGCTTTTTCTCCTTTTCTGGGTCCAGCCTTATAACCTGGGAGAAGGAAAGAATAGGCAAAAGCAAAAGAACCCAAAGCCTCATAGCTCACCCCCAAGGCTTAAATATTTGGCATACTCCTCGTGTGCCTGCCTTATTAGTTCCAGCCTATACTTTAAAAGCTCCACATACCTTCTCTTTGTCTCTGTAAGCTCCAAAAGGGTTATGGTCCTCAGCTTATAGCTCTTTATGGCAAGGCTAAGCTCCTCCTTTGCCCTTGGTATGGTCTGCTTTTCTATCCTTTCTATCTCTTCCAAAAGCTTTTCATACCTTGACCTGACAAGCTCATAATCCCTTTTTAAGCTTAGCTCCTCCAGACTTTTCCTAAGCTCCATGCTCCTCCTTTCTGCCAAAAGTTGTAATATTTCTCCCTCCCTTCTGTAGAATAGTGGAAGAGTGGCAGAAATACCAACTCTGAAGCCATACTCTTGGGAAGAAACCTTTTCTCCAAGCACTGTAAGGCTAAACTGGGGCTTGGAAAGTATTCTTTCTACCTCTATGCCCGCCTCCAAGCCCTTTATGGCATATTGGTACTGCCTTAGCCTTGGTGAATTTTCAAAGTTTATCTCCTTTATGCTGTGTAGCCTGTCAAAGCTTTCTTCCAAGTCCTCCACCCTCTGGCCGATAAGGTAAGAGAGATTTTTTAAGGCGTTCTCATAGTCCCTTTGGGCCATCTCCAACTCAACCCTTGCCAAATCAAGCTCCCTTTCGGACCTAAAGACCTCCAGCTTGGTGGTCTCTCCAAGTTCAAAAAGCCTTTTTATAAAACTGTGAAGCTCTTGGCTTATCTTGTAGTTTTCCTGTGCCACTTTTAATAGTTCTTTCCTGTATAGGGCCATATAGTAGGCCAGATAGACCTCGCTTATCAAAAGGCTTTTTTCCTGCTCCATCTTTTCAAGGAAGGCCTTCTCTTCGTAATCTACCATCTTTTTGAAGCTTTTCCCAATGGGATAAATACTAAGAGGTTGAGAGTAAGAAAGGCTGTATATAGGATTTGTTTTGACGCTTTCCTTTGATGTGCCAAAGTTTCCCACTTCTACCTCAAGGCTTGGGTTTAGGTAGGACCTGTAGGTCATGGCCTTGCCCTTGAACTTGACGCTTTCTTCCTTTAGCGCCTTTAAGGATGGATAGTGCTCCAAAGCCCTATCAATGGCACCCCTTAGGTCTATGGCGTAGCACACTTGGATAAGCAAAAGTAGGGCTATTATCATGGCGTTTTAATAAGGTGTTCATATACCACAACCCCACCCATCCATCCCTGCAAAAATAAAAGCAATACACCAATCAAAAGCATGATTGTAAAAAGGTTCCTCTTCTTATAAAACCTGACAAGGCCAAGGGCCAAAAAGTACAAAGCCAAAAATAGGCCTAAGGCCTCATGATACTTGAAGATAGATATGCTTTCCAAAAGCTTTTCAACAGGCTCGTGGGCTATTATACCCGATATGCTTCCTCCCACTACCGCCAAGACAGATAAATAGGTCAAAAGGGCATGCAAGCCATCAAGCTCCCTTTTTGTAATCCTATAATACATATCAACCACAAGCAGAAATGCTGGAAAGGCAATGGCAAAATGCACCACTGGTGGATGTAGCTTAATAAGTTCCATGTTTTAATTTTAACTTACCAAGCTTAACATAAACTTAACCGCAACTTCAAGGAAGCCTCCACCCTATAGCCTTCTTCTACCCTCTCTTGTCCTATTTTTAAATCACAGCCCATCATCTTACACAGGTTATAAGCCACATAAAGGCCTATGCCCGTATGCCTTCCCTCAAAGGGCTTAAAAAGAACCCTCTCTTCTACAGGCTTTTCCGAAAGGTTGCTCACCTTTACATAAACATATTCTCCATCCTTTTCCACCCTTATATCCACCTTACCATCTTCAATGCCATGCCTTATGGCGTTATCCACAAGCACGCCAAGCACCTCCAAAAGCACATCCCTATCACAATAAGCACAAAGAGGTTCTTCCCAAAGGTTTAGCCTTATCCTTTTGCCCTCTGGGTCATACAGCCTTACTATGCCTTTTAAAACCTCCTCCAGATTGCACCTTTCCTTCTTTATAAGGTCCTGCTGGCTTTCCATTTTGGCCATCCTAAGGAATGTGCTTAGGCTTCTTTCTAGCCTCCACAGCTCTTCATGGATAGTCTTTAGCCTATCATCTTTATGGGACCTCATGAGGTCTTCCAAAAGAAGAAGGGCAGTAGAGAGGGGAGTTTTTACAGAGTGGCTGAGGGCCAAAAGGATGTTCCTATGCCTTTCTGCACTCTCCCTTATTTTCTTTATCCCCTCATACACCTTTTCCATAAAGGGCTTTAGCTCTTCATATACCTTTTCATCAAATCTCTGTTCAAAAAGGCTATCACTTGCCCTCTTTATAGAATTTAGCAAAGACCTTACGGTAAAAAGGTATATGCCAGCCAAGATGAGAAGGAATGAAAGCCATGATAGGAACAAAAAGACCTTTAACCTTTCTAAAAACTCCTTTTCTGATGTGAAGTTTACCGCATACTGCACATAAAAGCCGTCCTTCCTTTGGTAGGTTAGCATCCTGTAAAACCTGTCTCCTACCTTTACAAGTCGTAAATCTGGCATTGTCCAGTCTTTACTAAAGGGTAAAGAGATGTCTTCCGAAACTTCCAAAAGAGTCCCATCGGGCGTCCTTATGGCATAAAGCTCATAGCCTGGGTGAGGCTCAAAGTCTTTTCCCAAAAAGTAAGATTGTTCAAAGATCCTCGCATCATCCGCTATGTGCCTGTCCACCGATGCAAGAAGGGCCTTTTCCACCACCATATAAAGCACAAGGCTATAGAAAGCAAAGAGAAGAAGGAGAATTGCAAAAAACAAATTTAGATGAAGCTTTATGGACCTTTTCATTCCACCATATACCCCAATCCTTTTACAGATTTTATGATATGCTTTGACCCAAGCTTCTTCCTTATCCTTGAGATAAGCACCTCCAAGCTGTTGCTATCGGAGTGGTAGTAAAAGACCTTTTCCCTTAGCTCCTCCTTGCTTACATACCTTCCCCTGTTTAGACACAGGTATTCAAGGATGGCATACTCTCCATGGGTAAGCTTTATCTCCTCCCCTTTCACAAAGACCTTTTTCCTTCCCATATCCAGTCTCAAATCCTCTATCTGTATCACATCGGAAGATCCTCCATACCTCCTCCTTATCAAGGCCCTCACCCTTGCCAAAAGCTCTTCAAGATGAAAAGGCTTAGTAAGATAGTCATCCGCACCCAAAGTGAAAAGCTTGACCTTTTGAGATATATCTCCCATAACAGTTAGCATAAGAATAGGTGTATTGACCCCCTCTTCCCTTAGCCTTTTTACTATCTTATCCCCCTCCAAAGTGGGAAGAAGAAGGTCCAGAATAATGAGATCAAAGCCTCCACTTAAAGCCAGCTCAAGCCCCCTTTTACCATCCGAAGCCAAGCTGACCCTGTAGCCTTCCCTCTCAAGGATGCTCTTTAAAGACCTTGCCAGAGAAAGGTCATCCTCTATGAGGAGCACCCTCAAGGTCTTGGCGTTGCCTCCATTAGCATCTTTTTACGTATTTCATAATGTTCCCTTCTTTTTTGTTCTTTTACATCCATCATACAAAGCTTCATATCCCTATAGCTTTTTGCCTTCTCCACACACTCTCTTTCCTTGGGAAGATACTTCTCCTTTAGCTTTATCTTTTCCAGCATATACACTTTACACTTTTCCCAGTTTTGTTCACACCACTCTTTGTGCATCTTTCCATCCATGGGATGGGCAAGGCTTACGCTTGTAAGAACCATCAAAAGTAGAAGTTTCTTCATGGCTTTACCTCCTTAAGTTTAATCTAGAGCCTTTTCCTTAACCAAAGATTAACCACAAAGGCTGAGCCATATCACTAAAAGAGTGGCTTTTAAGGATTAAAATTTCTCTTTAATTAAATAAGGAGGCAATCATGTGGAGAGTGATATATACTGGCCAGAGGCCACACTATGAGAACATAGCCCTTGATAGGATCATGCTAGACCTTATGGCAGAGAATAAAATCCCACCAACAATAAGGTTTCTGCAGTTCAAGCCAGAATGTGTTCTTATAGGCTTCCACCAGGCGGTAGAACAAGAGGTAAGGCTTGAATATACTCAAAGGGAAGGTATAGAGGTGGGAAGGCGTATAACGGGCGGTGGTGCCATATACTTTGATGAAACCCAGATAGGCTGGGAGGTGATAGCCACAAAGGACCATCTTGGGGACCTAAACTACGAAGAGCTTACAAGGAAGATATGCACTGGCGTGGCAAAGGGGCTTCAAAAGCTTGGAATAAAGGCGGAGTTCAGGCCAAGGAATGACATAGAGGTGGAGGGAAGGAAGATTTCTGGCACCGGCGGAGTTTTTGAGGGCAAGGCCTTTTTATACCAAGGCACTGTGCTTATGGATTTTAACGTAGAGAGGATGTTAAAGTCCTTGCAGATACCCGTGGAAAAGCTAACCTCTAAGGGGATAAAATCTGCAGAGGACAGGGTAGAGTGGGTAAAGAGGGCTTTGGGCTATCTTCCGGAGAAGGAAAAGGTCTTTGAGGCCATACTCCAAGGGTTAAAGGAGGAGCTAAACATTGACTTCCAATGGGGAGAGCTGACCGATGAGGAGCTGAGGCTCCTTGAAGAAAAGAAGGACTACTTTAGAAGTGAGGAATGGATATACCATGTAAAGAAGGCTCCCACCGACAGCGAGATGCTCTTTGGTATATACAGGTGTCCAGGTGGAACCTTTAGGGTCTCCGCCAAGGTGGACCTTCAAAGCAAAGTCTTACAACAGATTATCATAAACGGAGACTTCTTTGTAAGGCCCCAAAGGCTCATATACGACCTTGAGGCCTATCTAAAGCATACGCCCATAAAAGATGTGGAAAAAAGGATAAGGGAGTTTTTCTCTCAAAGAGAATGGGAAGGTCTAAACCTAAGGGTAGAAGACTTTGTAGAAGCTGTCTTGTTTCCCCTTAGAAAGATAGAAGGTGTGGAACTTGGCATAGAAAAAAAAAGATTGAATAACATAATAGCCTCTATAGGAGGAGGCCTAATAGAAAACCTTCAAAAGGCAAAGGTTATGCTCCTTCCTTACTGTGCCAAGCCAAGATGGTGTGATTACAGACACCTTGACGACTGTGGTGAATGTGGTGGATGCACCGTGGGCGATGCCTACAGGCTTGCCTACCAAAAGGGTATGATACCCATAACTATAACTTCTTTTGAACTTCTTAGAGACACCCTTCTCTGGTGTGCCCAAAATGGCTACACCTATGTAGGCCACTGCTGTTATGAGTTTTATGAAAAGAGGTATGAGATATTCAAAAGGGCTGCGGAAGAAGGTGCCAAGGGTGTGCTTTTTGACATAGTGGGAACCACATGCTACAGCCTTGGAGTGGAAGAGGAGGAAAAAGCCTATCATGGAGAGTTCACTGTGGAGCTGGATCTAATAAAAGAGGATTTATACAAGAGTCTTTCCGTTAAAGAGGATGTGGAAAAGGTAGAAAGACAAAGGGTTGACTTTGACTTCTCGCCATATCTCTTGGAATTCAAGCCTAGCTACTACAAAAAGCCAAAGGCTGTGCCTACACCAAAGGAGGATATGACGAGAACTTCTATGCAAAGGGAGGTCTTCTTAGGGGAGGCCACCATTGAGGAGAAAGCGGTAAGCTATAAAGAGGCTTTGGAGCTTCTTGCCAAATGGATAAAAGAGTCGGAAAGGCCTACCATAGTGCTTGGACCTCTTGTCTTTTGGGACTTTGGAGAAAGAGATCTTCAAGAAAAGGCAAAGGCTGTGAGAGACCTTATAGAAAAGGTAGGAAGGTTCAACGTTAAAGTCCTTCCAGATTATAGGCCAAAGCTGAAAAAGTATGACCCTTCTGTGGAGATGGACCCACCAAACCCCCATCATGCCATCTTACATGGCAAGCATGACCTCACCATCCTTGTGGGAGTCCATTGCTACAGGACAGACTTTGTTATAAGACTTTTGAGAAAACACACGGATACAAAGATAGCAACCTTGTGTGGCCTATACGGCCATCCTACAGCCCATCTTTCCACTGCCTTTACCGATGCGCAAAAGATTGAAGACCTGATAAAGCTACTTTAGAGTTTTTTCCAAAGGCTTGACAGAAAAGCTTATTGGCCTTGCAACTTTGCAAAAGCATAAGGCTTATATTAGATAACCCATGATAAGGATCATTGAGCCAAGGTTTTCGGAAGAGGAAAAAGAGATTGTCTTGGAAATTTTAAATAGCGGGCACATAACAAGAGGCAAGTGGACAGCCCTATTCCAAGAGGAGTTTGCCAAATACATCGGCGTAAAGCATGTCTTTACCGTGTGTTCTGGAACTGTGGCCCTCTTTATAGCCCTAAAGGCTTTGAATGTGGAAGGAAGGCATGTGATTGTTCCTGCCATGAGCTTTATGGCCACCATAGATGCGGTCTATTTGGCGGGAGGCATTCCTGTGGTGGTGGACGTGGATGAATACTACACCATGGATCCAAACCAGCTGGAAGATGCGGTAAAAAGATGCAACCCTAAGGTGGTTATCCCCGTTCACCTTTATGGGCAGACGGCGGATATGGATTCAATCATGTGGCTTTCAGAGAAGTATGGCTTTTATGTGCTTGAGGACTCTGCCCAGGCCCATGGTGCCCTGTGGAAAGGCAAAAGGGCAGGGTCTTTGGGTCATCTTTCGGCCTTTAGCTTTTACGCCTCTAAAAACATTCCCATGGGAGAAGGTGGTGCCATAGCTACCAACGATGATGGGCTTGCCCAAGAGATAAAAAAATGGATAGACTTTGGAGATCATCCTGCCTTCAATGTAAGGATTACGGAATTTCAAGCGGGAATTGGCTATGTGCAACTCAAAAAAGTAGAAGAAAACAACAGAAGGAGAAGGGAGATAGCTTCAAAGTATAGGCAATGTTTAAATGGGGGCTTTATTCATCCGGAAGAGAGGGAAGGAGCTTACCATGTTTATCATCTTTATACCCTCAGGCATCCAGATAGGGATAAGATAGTTAGAGGTCTAAAGGAGAGGGGGATAGACGCAAGGGTATATTATCCCTATCTACTTCATGAGCTAAGAGATGCAAAGCACTTGCCTACTCCAAGGGCGGAAAGCTTTAAAAAGGAAGTTTTTTCCATACCAGTCCATCCATACCTTACAGAGGAGGAGGTAAATTTTGTTATTGATTCTCTTCTCTCTTTGGCACAGTTAGCTCCGCACCCCTTATGTTGAGTATAACTATCTCCACCCTTCTGTTTTGAGCCCTACCCTCTGGTGTAGCATTGGAAACCAAAGGTCTCGTATCCGCATAGCCAGAAGCCTTTAACCTTTCTGAGTTTATACCTCTTGATATGAAGTATCTCACTATTGAGCTTGCCCTTGCAGTAGAAAGCTCCCAGTTGGAGGGAAACCTTTCGGTAGATATGGGTATGTTGTCTGTGTGTCCTTCCACCTCCACAGGGTTTGGAAGGTCCTTGATTATCTCATAAATCTTGTCCAATATAGGTCTCATCTCCGGCTTTATGTCCGCACTTCCCGAATCAAAAAGAAGTTTTTCTTGAAGTATAAGCCTAATGCCTATGGCCTCATAGGCTATCTTAAACTCACCTTCTAGACCAAGCTTTTTAAGCATCTCTTGGAGCTCTTGAAGTTGTCTAAGTATCCTTCTTCCCCTCTCCGTTGGTTCAGCCTTTTTTAACACTGGCTCTGGCAATATCTGTTTTGGAAGCGTCTCTTGAAAGGGCACAAACCTCATACCAAAAGCCCTCGCAAAGGCTTGAGCATACTCTAAGGCTGCTTGCTTGCCCGCTTGAGCCATGGCAAAGAGGGCGATAAAGAGACAAAGAAGTAATGTAAGAAAGTCTGCATAGGGTATGGCCCACCTTTCGGAAACCTCTTCTGGACACTTTTTCTTCTTCATTATCCCTTCACCTCAATGTAGGAACTTAGCCTCTCTTCTATAAGCCTTGGGTTTTCACCCCTTACCATCATCCTACATGCATCCAAAACCATGTACATTTTGAGTATTTCCTCCTTAGATTTTATTTTTATCTTCTTTGCAATAGGTCCAAAGATAAGATAAGAGAAGGTTATGCCGTAAACTGTAGCCACAAAGGCCGAAGATATGCCGTAAGCAAGCTCTTGAGCGTTATCAAGGCTTTTTAGGGCTTTCATAAGGCCAAAGACAGCACCCACAAGGCCAAAGGTTGGAGCACTTTCCGCAGAGTTCTTCCAATACTCTACGGCTATTTCAAAGTCTTCTTCCTTTTTTGCTATCTCTGCCTCAAGGCTTTCAGCCAAAACGTTTTCATCCACACCAAGCACCATAAGGTCTATAGCCCTTCTAAGAAAGGGATCTTCTATCTCTTCAGCTTTCGTCTCAAGGGCAAGCATACCTTCCTTTCTTACAAGGTTTGCAAGCTCTATAAGCCTATTTTTCATCTCGATCATCTCATTGCTTCCCCCTTTGAAGGCCAATTTAAGACCTTCTATTATCAAAGAAAATTTATGAATAGGCATGACTACAAGGCTTGCAAAAAGTGTGGTAGGAACCACTATTACAAAGGCTGCAGGCTGGATTAAAAAGAGGATGCTCGCTCCTTTGAGAACTGCTCCCACAAGAAGTGCGATAAGTCCTCCAACTATGCCAATGATTGTAAGAAGGTCCATGGTTATAATTATAATCGCCTCTTGTGGTTTAATATTTAAGCCATGAGAGTTTTGAGCGGTATGAGACCAACTGGAAAGCTTCATCTTGGACACTATTTTGGTGTTATAAAAAACTGGATAAAGCTACAGGAAGAACATCAAACCTTTTATATGATCGCAGACTGGCATGCTCTCACCACGGGCTACAAAAAAGTTCAGGAGATACCACAGAACATAGAGGAGATGCTTATAGACTGGATTACCCTTGGTATAGACCCTAAAAAGAGTGTCCTTTTTAAACAATCGGACATAAAAGAACATGCGGAGCTTTTTCTTATATTTTCCATGATAACACCCAAGAGTTGGCTTGAATGGAACCCAACCTACAAGGATACAAAATACAACCTTTTGAGGATAGCAGACCTCAGCCTTATGTTCAAAGGTGGCATAAGGGACCTTGTGAGGACCTTTATAGCCTCTTTGCCTTATAAGGTAGAAGACTTTGAGGCCCTTGAAGAAATGCTTTTGGACAACCTTTCAGATGCCCTTATTGAGGCCCTCTTTGAAGGCCACTTGGACAAGGAAATCCTAAAAGAGCTAAATGTTTCAAAAAGAGAGTTTTACGATACGGATACTTATGGCTTTCTTGGATATCCTGTTTTGCAAGCTGTGGATATTCTCATATACAAGGCGGAGGCTGTGCCTGTAGGAGAGGATCAATTGCCACACATAGAGCTGGCAAGGGAGATAGCAAGGAGGTTCAACAGCCTATACGGTGAAACCTTTCCAGAGCCACAGGCTATGCTTACAGAAACACCAAAGCTTCCCGGCACCGATGGGAGAAAGATGAGCAAATCTTACAACAACGCCATCTATTTTGCAGACAGCAAAGAAGAAGTCCAAAGGAAGGTGATGAGCTTTTTCACAGACCCTCAAAAGCTCCGTAAAGGGGACCCAGGAAGGCCTGAAATCTGTCCTGTCTTCTTCTATCATAAGCTCTTTAGTCCATCACAAAAGGTAGAGGAAATAGAAAGGGACTGCAGAAGCGGTAAACTTGGCTGTGTTGACTGTAAAAGGCTTATGTTTGAAGGCCTTGAGGCCTTCCTTGAGCCTATAAGAGAAAGAAGAAAGGAGGTGGAAAAGGATAAGGAGATGTTAAAAGAGGTGTTAAAGGAAGGTGCTAAAAAAGCCAGAGTTATAGCGATCAAGACTATGGAAGAGGTAAGGGAGAAGATTAGGGTGGGATGATCCTTTTTTTGACAGTCTTATTCTTATTGCTTATCTACATTGTCTTTTTAGAGTTATACCCTACAAAGAGGATAAAAGCCAAGAACATCAACCTTTTCCCCTCTAAGCTACCCAGCCTTTACCTCTATTCTTTTGAGATACACCTTCATAGCCAGTTCTCCTATGATTCTTTGGGAAAGCCAGAGGACATAACAGACTCTGCAAAGTTGGAGGATATAGACTATGTGATAGTCACGGACCACGACAAGGACCACATAAAATACTTTGCGGACCACAGGCTTATAGCCGGCGTAGAAAAGAAGGTGCTAGGAGAGGATGGTAGCATACTTGGAGACCTTCTCCTCGTAGAGGATATAAGGGTGGTGGCCCATCCCTTCAAAGAAAAGTATAGATGGAGGATGGACCTTCCAGAGGACTACCTTTTTGAGCTTATAGACCTAAAGGATGCCCTTTTTGAAAGAAAAGGTTTGGTGTTTTTCTTCCTTCCTTATATCCTAATAAGGGGCCTCTTTTCTGTAAACTGGGCCCTTGAAGCCATTAAAAAGTTAATACCTGTGGAAAGGTATGCCCTACAGTATCTTTCTATGGGTATAGAAAACCCTATAGTGGGAGGGCTTGACCATCATGTAAAGGTGTATGTCAGAGAGGTAAAAATACGGTTCCTTTTTCCACACTATAGACACAGCTTCAGGCTCATGAGGAACTTCCTTATCTCAGAAGAAAGGGTAGAGGGTAAAGAGGATTTTCTAAAACAGCTCAAAAATGGCCATACGGTAATATCCTTCAGCAAAAAGCCCACGCTATACTGGAAGGAAGAAGGAAGGGTTAAGATATACCCTCCTGAAAGGTGTTTGTTAATTAGGTGCAGTAAAGATGGTTCAGAAGCCTACATAGGGTCTTACTTTGAGATGGAACAGGTTGGCACAAGCCTTTTTATTGCATATACTTATAAATTCCGATGGTCAAACTTCTACTTTGGTCTAAAGCCCCTTTTTATCTTTTTATACAAGGAGGAAAAGGGTGATGATAGTGGAAGAGATGCCTTTGCCGGAGGAGATAAAGGAGAAGATTCTTCAAAAGGTTTCTAATAAGGCCTTAGCCCTCAAGGCCTTTGAATATATAAAGCTTGTCAGAAGGGAGGATGGAACTCTTTGGGTTAAAGAAGAGTTTGAAGACATAAACAACCATGCCCTTTGGTTTATGGTGCTTGCCTGTGTAAACTATGCTCAAAGAATATTGAGAGGAGAGGATATAGACTGATGCCTTGGAATGTGATCGTCAAAAAAAAGTTTAGCTGGGCCCATTTTTTGACAGATTACCATGGTGCGCCAGAACCTGTGCATGGCCACACATGGATTGTAGAGGTGCATATAAGGGTGGACAAGGTGGATGCGGGTGGGATGGGTATTGACTTTTTAGAGATAGAAGAGTTTTTAAAGAAGCTCCTTCCAGACTATGTGCTTTTAAATGATATTGTGGATTTTTCTCCAAGTGCAGAAAATATGGCAAAATGGATATACGAAAGGGTAAAAGAAAGGTTCCCCACAGTCTCCAAAGTTTTAGTTTGGGAAAAGGAAGACTGTGGGGCTGAGTATTGGGAAGATTAACAGCTTACACAGTTCTTTTCTTTTGCTTCCCTTGCCTTCTTTGCCATTTCTGGGTCATAGGCCTTGCCTTGCCAAAGCATTTGATAGACTACTTCGTAAGTGCTTTCTGCAAGCTCTGTCAGCTCTTTGAAGAGCTTTTTAAACCCTTCG
Source organism: Candidatus Pampinifervens sinense (assembly GCA_037927135.1). Classification (GTDB taxonomy): domain Bacteria; phylum Aquificota; class Aquificia; order Aquificales; family Aquificaceae; genus Pampinifervens; species Pampinifervens sinense. The sequence continues at coordinate 110,716 of JAXSPP010000004.1, forward strand.
CTTTTGTGAGACTCTTCATGATCTTCCAAACTTCTCCAAAAGGTGATTATAAGCACTTCCCTATTCTTTAAAGGATGCTCTGTAGTCTGCCCTGCAGTGGAACCTTCCAAAGAAACACCGCCAGTATTGAGAGCCACAAATCCACCATAAAAGCCTGTGTCTGAGTGGTAGGTCTTTACATACTCACAAAGGTAAGCCACCTTTTCCGCCACATCGTCCAAGGTGACCCCTTCTTTTAACACCACGTAGTTTATGTTAACTATGGCATCTTCTGGCACATCCACTATATAGTTTCCATACATGGTAGCACCTCCTTTTAAGATCATTCCGATATTCTAATATACTTAAAGCTTAGAAAATAAACCATGTTCTAAATCACAGAGTAAAAGAGGCCTTCAATCAATAGCCCTCGTAGGCTCTCTCGTAAAGTTTGTATATATCCTCCATGGTAGGTTCTACTGGATTTATGGGAAAGAGGCCCCTTGAAAGCATGTAGGTATCCTCTGTAAGCCTCTCTATCTTTTCCCTCTCCACTCCAAGCTCCTTTAGGCTTAGCCTCAGGCCTACTTTTTCAAGGAACTTTTCAAGGGCCTTCACCGCCATATGCGGCTTTGGCTCATAGCCCATAAGCTCTGCAAAGAGGGCATATTTTTCTGGATTGCCTTTATAGTTGAAGTCTGTAACAGCTACACCAAGGGCAGCAAGGCCTTCTGCATGGGCTATGTGCGGATAGTGGGCAGATACGGGATGTTCCATGCCGTGTATAAGGGCAACCCTTTTCCTGTCTATGGCTATGCCTGCCAGCATGGCAGCGTAGCTCATGTAGGACCTTGCCTCTAAGTTCTCCGGATCTTCTATGGCCACTGGTAGCCACCTTCTTATAATCTGTATGGCCCTTATGGCCAGTTCTTCCGCAAAGAAGTTTGAAAGCCTGTTGGTAAGGGATTCAAGGGCGTGCATGAGTGCATCTATGCCCGTTAGGGCTGTGAGCCTTCTGTCCATACTTACTGTGAGGGAAGGGTCTATTATGGCTACCCTAGGATAGTTCAAGGAGTGGGATATGACCATCTTTTCCTTTCTTATGGGGTTTGACAGGACAGAATACCTATTTACCTCGCTTCCCGTTCCGGCGGTGGTAGGAATGCATATGACAGGCCTGTTTAAAAAGGGTATGAGTCTTGGCCCTTCTGGATAGTTCACATAGTCCCACGCATAGCCTTCATTGGAGGATACTATGGATATGGCCTTGGCAGAGTCCAAGCTACTCCCACCACCGAGGCCTACAATGTAGTCTATCTTCTCTCTTACCACCATTTCACTGGCAAGGTTTACAGCCTTGTCTGTGGGATTGGGTTCTATCTGGTCAAAGACTAAAACCTCTTCTGCGCCGTTTTTCTTTAGAGACTCTATCACCCTGTAAAGGGCACCGTTTTCCTTAGTGCTCCTTCTGCCTGTAACTACAAGCACCCTGTAGCCAAAGCGTCTTCCTACTTCACCAACCCTATCTACGGAACCGATTCCAAAGATAACTTCTACAGGCAAATAAAAGTCAAAGTTCATGCTTCTGTTATATCTTCTCGCTGGATTTCCACGTCCTCTGGAATGGTTGCTTCAAAGGTAAAGGCTTGGTACGTGGGCACTATACCCTCTTCTTCTGCCTTTTCTGCGCAGTGGGCATGATACCTTGTCCAAGGTATAGCCATAAGTCTTTCAATAGGGATCTCTTCTCCACAGTATTCACAGATACCGTAAGTGCCAGCTTGCATTTTGCTAAGAGCATGGTCAATTTCCTTGATGATGAATATCTCTCTGGTGGATAGACTATCAAGGAGCTCTTGAGTGTAGGTCATTTGGCTCACATCTTCCAAGTCTCTTGGTTCCTTTACCTCTTCTTCAATGCGGGCCTGTGTGTCTTCCTTTTTCCTGTAGCGTTCAAGGAGTTTAGCCTTTTCCTCAAGGAGCTTATTTCTCAAAAGTTCAAGCTGTTCCTTGCTTAGCATCCCTAACCTCCTTCTTCCTAGAATGTCAAAATAATATATGCTAAAATTTTCCCTAATGTATTCCCTAATACACAGGTATAAGGGTATTACTGTAGCTATTATAGCTGTTGCTACAGGTGGTTTTCTCCTCTGGCTCTTCTTCACTGGAGGGCTGACAGACATCACCTCCCCATCAAAGAGATGTGTAGTGAAGGTAAACTCTGGATGTATCACGCTTAAAGATTATAGAAGGGAGATGCTTAGGTTTTCCAGTCTTCTTCAAAATCCACAAATGGAAAAGCTTGTAAGAGATCAAGTACTATCAAACCTTATAGCTCAAGAACTTCTTTATCAAAAGGCAAAGGATCTTTCCTTGATAGCCAGCGATGAAGAGGTTATAGAGGTAATAAAGTCAGACCCTACTTTTCATGAAGGTGGTCTCTTTTCTTCTTCTAAGTACAGGGAGGTTCTTTCAAGGAATGGCTTAACACCAGAGGAGTATGAGGAATATCTAAGAAGGACCCTTAGTATACAAAAGCTTTTGAGGTTTTTGACCAACGGAGTTTACATAACAGAAGAGGAGCTAAATATGAACCTCTTGGTAGATTCTGTTCTTCTGAGCGGAAGTCTCTTCCTTATTACCCCTTCGGACATAAAAGAAAAGTATGTGCCTACAGAACAGGAGCTATTGGAATACTATCAGAAGAACAAGGAAGCTTTTAAAAGGCCAGAAAGAAGGGTACTATGGATATGGAAGGAAGGAGATAAAGGAAGGGCCCTTTCCATATATAGAGAACTGAAGGATGGAAAGGAGCCTGGTGGCTACCAACAGTTCAATTTGCCGGAAGAAGAGCAAAAATTGGAAGAGGTTGTAAAGAGGGAAGCACAAAGGCTAACACCCCAAGATAGGGTCAGTATTCTTAAAGTTGAAGGAAAGGGGTATGTGGTGGTATATTTGAAAGAGGTTGTGCCAGCTGGCTATGAAGACTTTGAGAAGGTGAAGGAAAAAGTTAAAGAGAAGCTTTTGGAGGAGAAAGGTCAAGCTTTAGCTCTTGAAAAGGCAAGGGAGATAGCAAAGGCTTTAAAGGAAGGTAAAAAGGTGGAAGTGAAAGCCCTCAACTTCTCAGATACACCAACCATACAGCTGAGCGCTGTGGTAAATATAGATCAAAAGGACCTCATACGCGTAGCTATTTCCCAGGAGAGGGTTTTTGGTCCTTATTCCCTCAGGCAAGGCTATGGAGTGCTTTGGATAGAAAGGAGGTCTAAAAGAGAGGTCAAGGAGGAAGAAAAGAGAGAGATATTAAAGGATCTTTTGAGCTTAAAAACTCAAGCTTTGCTATCAAGGTACATAGAACACCTTGAAAAGAATTCAAAGATTAAGATAAACAAAGAACTTCTTGGAGGTAGCTAGGATGGAAAAGAAGTGGAGAACAGCCATAACTCAGCATGTAGGTCATGAAACCTACATAAGAGGCTACAGGCTTTTGGACCTTGTAGGCAATCTAAGCTTTGCCCAGGCTATCTACCTTGTCCTTAAGGGCGAGCTTCCAAATGAAAAGGAGTCTAAGATGATGGAGGCCATATTTGTCTCCGTTATAGACCACGGCATTGCTCCACCTTCTGTGATAGCTGCTAGGGCTGTAGCTTCCGGTGGAAACTCTTTAAATGTAGGTGTAGCTGCAGGCATACTTGCCTTTGGCTCAGCCCATGGTGGAGCCTTAGAGGATGCTATGAAGTTTATTCAAGAGGGTGTGGCAAGTCAAAGGCCCGTAGCGGATATTGTTAAAGAATACCTAGAGGCGAAAAGGCCCATACCAGGCTATGGGCACAGATATTACAAGGACTTTGATCCAAGGACAAAAAGGCTTATGGATATAGCCAAAGAACTTGGTTTTTATGGTAAACATTGTAAGTTTGCAGAGGAGGTGCAAGAGGAGATAGAAAGACAGAAGGGTAAAAGGCTTGTGCTTAACGTAGATGGAGCCATAGCGGCCATAGTTTCAGAGATGGGCTTTGACTGGAGGCTTGGAAAGGGCTTTTTCATCATAGGAAGGGTGCCAGGCCTTGTGGCCCATGTGTATGAGGAGCTAACCATGGAAAAGCCCTTCTCCAAGAGATTGGATGAGGAGACGGAGACAGAGTATATAGGCGTTCCCCCAAGGGAGTTGCCAAGCGAGTTCAAAAAGATATGAGCCTTCAGGAAAGGATACTTAGGGTATATAAGTTCTTTACAGGTCTTGCCTTTAACATAGCCATAATCATCCTTCTCTTTTCCCTTTCTGTGGGTATAACAAGGACTATGCTTGAGATCGGCCTCCTCTTTACGGAAGCCACTGTGAGACTCAGCATAAAGGAGCTGGTTACAAACGTGCTTTCCATTGTTATTATTCTTGAACTCATAAGGGCCTTTGTAGATTATTTTGAACACGAAAGAGTAAGGATGGAGATACTCATTGAGGTAGCTGTAGCCTTTATGATAAGAGAGTTTATGATATACATATTTGCGGGAAATCTGAAGGGTCTGGACGTGGTCCTTTGGATACTTGGCATATTCCTACTTGTAGGTGCAAGGACCCTAACGGTTGTATTCAAACCTACTAAGTAGTGTCTTGTTCTTCTTTGCGTAGGACCCTTTCTAATTTTAAAAGTAGCTGGAAAAGCTCTGTAGACTTATTCTTAACCATGTTTAAGATTTTTAGCTTCTCCTCTTCCGAGCTTACCCTTTCAATCTCAAAAGCAATCTCATGAAATTCACGATGGGTTTTTTCTATTTCTTCAATCAACTCCCTTATGTGTGGTGGATACTCTTCCAATCTGGCATATACTTCTGGATAAAACCTTTTACCAAAAGAGCAATCCTTGTGCGATTTGTGTTCAAAGGGTTGGTTGTTCTTTATGCTTTTTTCAAGCTTGGATATATATGTAGCATGGCTTGCCATGATTAAGTCTATATCCTTAGCCATTAATAATAGTTCTTGCAACATCATACCTTCCTCCTAAAATAAGTTTTTTTAAGATGGAAATTATTATAAAAGAAAAAACATGAAAAACAAATGAAAAACTTTTACATTTATACGCCGTATATTATATCCAAAAGTTCCTTTGCCTTTTCCTTATCTATCTCCCTTAACTTTTTATAGATTTCCCTTGCCTCCTCCACCTTTCCAGCCCTGCTGTAGGCAACGCCAAGCTTAAAAAGAAGGTCTGGGTCTTCTGGCCTTTCTTGTAGTTCCTTTTTAAGGTCCTCTATGAACTTCTCAAGCAGGCCTTCGCCCATCTTGCTAAAAATTCCTTTATAACCCTTATCCATCATCATTTTGCCCCGTAGAATTTATAATTTAAGCCTTTTATCCTTTCAAGGTTTTCTATAAGCAGGTCTTCCAAGTAAGGGTTATAAGATAAGACCACTACTTGGAGGCCAAAGCCACCCTCCTCCAAAATCTTCCTTGATGTCTTTAAAAATTCCCTTAGCACTTCATCCTGTTCTATCTCAAAGGGTGCGCCCAAAAAGTGATGGCTTATTCCCAAAAAGCTTCCGGGCTTTACCCTCACCGAAAGCCTTATGGGGTTTAGGTTTTCTATCAGCCTTTCCTTTTCAATTGCATACTCAAGACCAAACATGAGCATGGCATCGGTAATAAGGTGCATGGAAGACAAAGAAACAAACTGTCTAAAACCACTTTCTTTAAAGTCCAGCTTTAGATTGTCTCTTACCGTCTCTACCCAATGGGGGTGTGGATGTTCCAAAAGCCAAAGTATTTTCTCCGGATAAAAGCTTTGGCCCTCCTGTCTTCCCCAAAACATACTGACAAGTGGCATTGTTATAAATATAGGCAGGGTTTATATTTTTATGCTATGCTTGGCATACTAAAAAGGAAACCAGTAGATAAGCTTATAGAAGTTCTTGGAAAGGATAAGGTAAACACATCCATTGTGGAAAGAAAGCTCTACTCTTACGATGCCACACCTATACCCATAGAAAGGGCCATTCCTTCAGCGGTGGTTTTTCCAGAGAGCCATGAGGATGTGGTAAAGATTGTAAGGGTGTGCTATGAGGAAAACATTCCTATCTTTCCAAGGGGTGCTGGCTCGGGCCTGACCGGTGGAGCGGTGCCTACCTTAGAGAAGGGTATAGTGGTTTCCTTTGAGAGGATGAACAGGTTTGAAGTCAATGTGGACAATGCTACTGCAGAGGTCCAACCTGGTGTTATAATCTCGCAGTTCCAAGAGTATGTGGAAAGGCTTGGGCTATTTTATCCGCCTGACCCTTCCTCTTTTAAATACTCTACCATTGGTGGAAACATTGCAGAAAACGCCGGTGGCCCAAGATGTCTAAAGTATGGAGTGACCCGTGAGTATGTGCTTGGCCTTACTGCGGTCATAAAGGAAGGTCATACGCTAAAGACGGGAAATCCCATCATAAAGGATGTGGCAGGCTATGATATAACTAAGCTATTTGTGGGATCTGAAGGTACTTTGGGCCTTATAACCTCTGCCACTCTAAAGCTTATACCAAAGCCAAAGGCAAGGGCTACCGCATTGGCCCTCTTTAATAACCTTGAAGATGTAGGCAAGGCAGTCACTAAAATCTTTACTTCCGGTATATTCCCTTCTGCTCTGGAGTTCATGGATTCGGATGCCATAAGAGCCGTGGAAGATTACAAGCCTGTAGGCCTACCCAAAGTGGAAGCACTGTTGCTTATAGAGGTGGATGGCTCTCCCCAAAGCGTTGTAGAGGACCTAAAACAGATAGAAGAGCTGTTAAGGCCAATGGAAGTAGAAGTTTTGGTGGCAAAAAGCAAAGAAGAGGAAGAAAAACTGTGGTCTGCTCGCAAGAGCCTTGGCCCAGCCCTTGGAAATTTGCGCACAGGCAAGATTAACGAGGATATAGTCATACCAAGGATATACCTATCGGAGGCCATACCAGAGCTAAGGAAGATAGCTCAAAAGTATGGCCTTCTTATGGTGATATTTGGCCACATAGGAGATGGGAACTTGCATGTGAACCTGCTTTATGATAAGGCAAATAAAGAGGAAGAAGAGAGGGCAGAGAGGGCTGTGGATGAAGTCTTTGAATTGGCTTTAAGGTACAACGGTTCTATAACAGGAGAGCATGGAGTAGGACTAACGAAGAAGAAGTTTTTAAGATGGCAATTTGGAGATGTGGGCTATGAACTTCTAAAGGGCATAAAGCTCCTCTTTGATCCAAAAAATCTGTTTAACCCCGGAAAGGTGGTGGAGGTGTAAATTATAAAACTGGGGAGGTGTAAAGATGAAGGGGTTTTTTATAGCTCTTCTTTTTATGGTAAGTTTTAGCTTTGCTACCGATGAGTTTGTAAGGGGTTTGATTGATAAGCTTATGGAAAAGGGGCCAAATGCCTGGTGGTGGGACAAAAGATGGTGGGAGGAGGGCTATATAGAGAACTTGCCAAACTATAAGGTGCGCACAGAGACAGTGGTAGTGAAGAAAAAGGATGTGGAGATCCCAGTCTATGTGTACAGGCCCGACGATGATAAGGCCTATCCTGGAGTTCTCTTTATCCATGGAAGGAGGGGCCTTGATGAACTTTTCCAGCTTCATGCAAAAAGGCTGGCAAGCAAAGGCTTTGTTGTGGTGGCACCAGACCTATACACAGGCAGGCTCATACCTCAGTTCCCCATAGAACATGATCCTATTGTAGAGGAAGACCTTGATGCGGTGCTTTTGTATGCGGTAAACAGGAAGGATATTAAGAACGGAAAGTTGTGTGCCTATGGTCTTACAAGGGGAGGCTACTATGGTATAAGGCTTTTAGTGACATACAAAAGGCAAGAAAAAGAAATAGTGTGTTTTGTTGCTTATTATCCACATATGCAAAATCCTAACGCTCCAGAACCGGAGCAGGTTTACAGATATGCCCCAGAATGGGAAAGCTTGAAGATACCTACATTGATACTGGTGGGTGAAAACGAACAGTATCAAAGGATAAGGCCCGCTTTAGTTGCGGTTGATCATCTCAAAGCCAAAGGCGTGCCCATATGGATAGTAGTATACCCTGGTGTGGGCAGAGGCTTTGACTTCAGACTTGACAGAAGAACCTTTGCCGATGACCTTGCCGCAAAGGATGCCCTAATAAGGGCTTCCCTCTTTATGAAGAGGTATCTTGAGGGGAAATAGGGTACTTTTTTCAGAGTAAAGCATCTCCAAAGCCCTTTTAAATATCTCCTTGTCTCCCTTGTATTTTAAAAGCCTCTTTGCCTCCTCCAGGGGGAAAAACTTGGCCTCCTTTACTTCCCAGGAGGGCCTTGGCTCACCCTCCAGGTACTCCATAAGATAAAAAAGCACCTTTTTCCTTATCCTTTCTCCCTCCCTCATATACCAGTATCTTATCTCGCCAATAGGTGCAATTATTTTCCCTTTCACCCCCGTCTCCTCAAACACCTCCCTTATGGCCGTCTCTTCTGGTTTTTCTCCAGCCTCCACAAGCCCTTTGGGAAAGGTCCAAACGTCCGATGGATTCTTTATAAGAAGGACCTCTCCATTTTTCAAAAGCACACCACCTGCCGAAAACTCCTCCCTCATGGCACCACCTCTACCTTACCCCTTGATATCACCTTACCTCTCAATATCTTCTCATCCCTTTTAATCCTTATTACCTTTCCAACAGTACCTGTATCTACAGCTATAGCCTGAAAGCTTATCTCTATAGCACCGCTTTTGAAGATGGCTTCCACCACATCCCCCGCCCTGACCGCCGGCAACTCTCTTAGCAAGGACCTTCTCAGCATGGTCCCTTTCACTATCCTTGTGGAGGCAACAAAGTTTTCCAACTCTTCTTGGCTTAGCCTCAGGTCCGATGGGACGCTTCTCATAAACCTCTCTTCCACTCTAAAAAGATCTGGGTTTATAGGCGTGCCTTTCTCTATGTCTTCCTTTGCCACAAAGACCCTAACCTTCCACAAAGCATCTATAATGGCTTGATACTTCTCATCCCCAGAATAGATATAAGCAACCATCCTGCTTTTACCATACTCCATATCCAGCTCAATCTTATCAACCTTTTCTACCTTACCGATGATCTTTACCTTGTTGACTTTAACCAAGTCTCCAAACCTTTTATAGACCTCTTCCTCCACAAGCTTTTCTACTTTCCCAAAGCAAAGGCTTGCAAGCAAAAAGAGGCTAAGTAGCCACATCCATAGCCTTCATAAGCTCCCTTATCAGCGTGGCCGGCTCTACCTCCTTTGGACACACAAGGTTGCATTTATTACAAGAAAGGCAGTGGTAAAGATTTCCTTCCTTTATGGCCTGAAGGGCTCTCAGATCCTTTTCTTCTTCCCTTGGATCCTCATAAAACCTGTAAAGCTTGGCAAAGAAGAGAGGTCCAGCATACTTTTCTTCCAGAACCTGTGGACAGTAAGCCTGACAGGAAAGGCATAAAATACAGTCGGCGGAACTTTCTATCCTTTTGCTCACCTCTGGTGGTATGCGTGGGTCCTTGGACTTTTCCTTTATCCAAAGGCGCATATCCTTCATCTTTCTGATGACCTTTTCGTTGTCCACCACAAGGTCCCTTATGACTTCAAAGTTCTTGAGGGGTTCTACGGTAATCTCCTCACCAAAAAGCACATAGGGCAATACTTGTTCTTTGCAGGCAAGCTTTGGAAAGCCGTTCACCATAAGGGCACAAGTTCCGCATATACCGGCCCTGCAAAAGTGTCTAAAGCTCAAGGTTGGGTCCATTTCTTCCTTTATCCTCTGTAGGGCCATAAGAAGGGTCATGCCCTCTTCATAAGGAACTTGAAAGCTCTGGTAGTATGGTTTTCCCTTTTCTTCCTGCCTTCTAATTTTCAGCCTTAGAACCATGAGTAAATAATGTATGCTATTCTATATGATGGTCAAGCACTTTGAAAGTAGGGATGCCTTTTACAGATTTCTTAAGGAAAAAGTAGGAATATTCTTTAGAGAAGCTTACGATAGGGCTTTTGAAGGTGTTTTTCATGTTATATATCTAAAAAATGTAAAGCCAGAAATGCTTTTCCCTTTGGCAAAGCAGGCTTGCCTTCATGCTTTTTATGGAGAGGGTGGCTTTGTGCTTTGTGGCTCTGAGGCAAAGATAAGGGATTTTTGCTCCCTTCTCGTAAAAGAGGATAAGGCCCTTGCCTTTGAAATACTTCAAAGGCTTCAAAACTACCGAAAAAGGTCCTTTAAGATACAGTATAACCAAAAGATATTACCACTGGGAATAAAAACGGCCATAATGGGCGTGCTTAACGTTACACCGGACTCTTTTTCCGATGGAGGGCTGTATTTGAAGCCTTCTGAGGCGGTAAAAAGGGCTGTGCAGATGGCAGAGGAGGGAGCTGATATAATAGATATTGGAGGGGAGTCTACAAGGCCGGGCTCCCAAAGGATAGGAGTGCAAGAGGAGCTAGAAAGGGTTTTACCCGTTTTAAGGGAAGTAAGAAAAGAGCTTCCAAAGGTTTGGATATCTATAGATACCTATAAGGCTCAGGTGGCAGAAGCTTGCCTTCAAGAGGGTGCGGACATGATAAACGATATTAGCGGTGGAACCTTTGACCCTAATATGTATAACGTGGTGGCCAAATACAACTGCCCTTATGTGATAACACACATTAAAGGTAGGCCAGAAACATGGAAGGAGATGCCTATAGTTTATGAGGATGTGATGGAGGAGATCATCCTTTGGTTTGAAGAAAGGTTAAGGGCCCTTAAGGAATCAGGCTATAAGGGTCAAGCCATCCTTGATCCAGGTATAGGTTTTGGAAAGCTTCCAGAACATAATGTAGAAATATTAAAGAGGTTTGATGAACTCCGACTCTTTGGCCTTCCTTTGCTTGTAGGGGTTTCAAGAAAGTCCTTTATAGGTCTTATTATAGAGGGACTATTAAAGAGGAAAACGGAGCCAAAAGAGAGGCTTTATGGAAGCCTTGGAGCTTTAGCGCCAGCGGTGATAAAAGGTGCCCACATAGTGAGGGTTCATGATGTTAAAGAGACCCGTGAGTTTTTGGCCTTGCTTGATACGGTGAGGACCTATGGTGAATTTTGATCTTTTTAGGATCATATCTTGGAAAGACCTTGTGGATATACTAGCGGTCTCTTTGTTCTTTTATAGCATACTATACTTTCTGAGGATAACGAGGGGCTTTCAAATATTCAAAGGTCTGGGTGTGCTTGCAGTTTTTTGGCTCCTTGCCGAGCTTTTAGAGCTTAACACCCTCTCTTGGATATTTGAGAAACTTTGGACTATAGGCCTTTTCTCCCTTGTGGTCATCTTTCAACCGGAGATAAGAAAAGCCCTAAGTAGGCTAGGTCAGAGGACTGGTGTTTCCATGATAAAGCCTGTAGGAGAAAGGGTTGTGGACAGGGTTGTAAGGGCTTGTTCTTTTCTTTCCGAAAGGCAGATAGGCGGGCTGATAGTTATAGAAAGGGGGCAAAGTGTGGATGGATTGGTGGAAGGCTGTGTTCTCATTGACAGCCTTGTTTCCGTTGAACTTCTTATCACCATATTCAATCCTCTGTCCCCTCTCCACGATGGAGCTGTGGTGATAAGAGGAGACAGAATTGTCTATGCTTCCTGTATACTTCCCCTTTCTAGGTCTGCTAAACTTCCAAAAAAATATGGAACAAGGCATAGGGCAGCTCTTGGCATATCTGAAGAGAGTGATGCTTTGTGCGTGGTAGTTTCCGAAGAGACGGGAGAGATCTCACTGGCTGTAGACGGCAAACTTCAGAGGAATTTAGATCCAGAGATGTTAAGAACATTGCTTATGAAGGAGCTGAGGTTGGAAAATGCTTAAGGATCTTCTTTTAAAGGACTGGCAATATAAGCTTTTAGCTCTTTTCATGGGCTTTAGTCTGTGGTTCATCCTAAACTTTGGTGGAAAGGTCCCTATAAGCTTAGAAAAAAGCGTAGAGATTTTCAATCCTAGAGATGGCTATACATACAGGTTAGAAAGAAGAAAGATAAAGCTAAAGCTGAAGGTTATGGAAAGGTTTGCCTCCGAGGAGATGTTGGAGAAGATTACTGTTGGTGTAGATGTGGGAGGACTTAGTGAAGGTGAGTATGTGCTTAAGGTGGAAGTAAGAAATATGCCAAAGTTTATAGTATCTATGGAAAAGTTAGAACCAGAATATGTAAAGGTGAAGGTTATAAAAGCCCCCAACAGGGGGCCATAAGGCTTATCCGCAAGAGAAGGAGCTACCGCAACCGCACGTACCTGTAACGTTAGGATTCCTTATGGTAAAGCCACCACCCATAAAGTCCATTACATAGTCAAGCTCTGCGTTGTTCACATAGGGCATAGAAAACTGATCTATGACTATCTTTAGATTACCAAATTCAAAAACGTTATCTCCCTCTTCTATAGTATCATCAAAGCCCATAGCATATTGAAAGCCAGAGCATCCTCCAGGCACAACCCTTATCCTAAGTATAGGGTCTGTTATATTGTTCTCCTGGGCTATTCTAAGCACCTCTTGAACAGCCTTTTCTGTAGCATAAAAGTTAAAACCCACCTTTTGCATAATCATCACCTCCTTACGCAAATTTTGGTTTAATAATAATTCCAGGATAATTTTTTTCAATATGACCAGGCTCATGGAGCTTTTGCTTCTACATTGTGTATTATCCAGTATATCAAGCCTAAGGCGATAAGGACAGCGGATAAAGAAAGTAGCTCCATGAATTTCTCTGGAGATAAAGATAGTATCAAAACCTTTCTTATTACTGCTGCAAGAGCTACCCCTACGAAAACCTTAATGCTTACCGGACTACCTCTTATATGTTTGACTTCCTCAGCAAGTAGTTCAGATATAGCGTATAGGATAAGCACAGATCCAAGTATGCTTAGGCCTCCTTTTTCCAGAGGCAACAAGCCTTTTATAACTAGATAGAACTCATAAACTATCCATACTACTAGGAAAAAGCCTACGATGGATAAAGTGGCTACGATAAAGATATCAAAGAGCTATGATACAATTTTTATGATGTTCAGCAGTAATCTTTGCTTCTCTCCTAAGCCTTCCATGAATATAATATTAGCATGCCCATAGACAAAGAAAAGATAAAGCAGGCCATTAGGCTTTTTTTGGAAGGAATAGGAGAGGATCCGGATAGGGAAGGCCTCAGAGAAACACCCGATAGGGTAGCCCGTATGTGGGAAGAGTTTGAAAGGCAAAGGGAATTTGACTTTAAGCTCTTTGAAGAGTTTGGCTCTTACAACGAAATGATACTTGTAAAGGATATAAACATATACTCTTTATGCGAGCACCACCTTCTACCCTTTTTTGGTAAAGCTCATATTGCCTATATACCAGATGGTATTATCTGTGGACTTTCCAAGCTTGTAAGAACTGTGCGGGCCTTTGCTCTGAGGCCTCAGGTGCAAGAGAGGCTTACAAACCAAATTGCAGACTTTCTTATGGAACAGCTAAAGCCAAAAGGTGTGGCTGTAGTTTTGGAGATGGAGCATCTTTGTATGTCCATGAGGGGGGTGATGTCTCCGGGCCATCTAACGGTTACATCAGCCCTCAGGGGTGTTTTTCTCAGCGACCTTAGGACAAGGGAAGAGTTCCTCAAGCTTATAGGAAAACAGGTATTATGAAGGTCTGTCTAGTGGCAGGTGCTGGAGAACTTCCTAGGGTTTTTTTAAGAAAAGCAAAGGAAAAGGGCTCTGAAGTCTATGTAATAGGTGTAAAGGGCATAACAGATATTCCCGCCGATGAATACATACCTTTAGGAAAGGTGGGAAGGCTCATAAGAATCCTTGAAAGACAGGGGATTAATAAGATAGTTATGCTGGGCAAGTTTGAGCACAGCTTGATCTTTTCACACCTTTTGACCCTTGATGAGGTAGCACTTAAGATATTTCAAAAAGCCAAAGACAGGAAGCCTCAGACCCTTATAAAGGTGCTTATAGAGGAGTTAGAATCTATGGGCTTTGAATTTCCAGATCCAAGGCCCTTTCTAGAAGATCTTTTGGCACCAGCGGGCAGGATATCTTCCGTTGACCCTTCTCCCTCAGCCATGGAGGATGGCCTTTGGGGCTTTCCAATAGCAAAGGAGATAGCAAGCCTTGATATAGGTCAGACTATTGTGGTAAAGGATAAGGCGGTGGTAAGTGTGGAGGCTATGGAGGGCACGCAGAAGGCTATAGAAAGGGCGGGTCAGGTGGCAGGAAAGGGTTGCAGAGTTATAAAGGTGGCAAGAAAAAGTCAAGATTTTAGGATAGATGTGCCGACGGTGGGACCTAAAACCATTGAAATAATAAGGAAGATAAAAGGAGATGCCCTTTTTTTGGAAGCTGGAAAGGTTTATGTGCTTGAGAGAGAAAGGCTCCAAAAGCTTGCAGATAGATACGGCATAGCCGTCTATGGACTTTGAAGGAAAAAGTCAATAGCTTCCCTTGGACTTCCCTCAAAGACCATCCTACCCTCTTTGAAGACAACCACTCTGTCGCACCTTAAAAGGTTTGAAAACCTGTGTGCTACTATAACAAAGGTTTTATCTCGGAAGTGCTCAAAGAGGTTGTTTAAAACCTCCTCTTCTTTCTTTGCATCAAGGGCCGATGTGGCTTCATCAAGGAGTATTATCTCTGGAGATTTTAAAAAAAGTCTTGCAATAGCAAGCCTTTGTTTTTCTCCTCCGGAGAGACTTTTAGGATCAATACGTTGATCAAGGCTTTTTACAAAATCGCATCCTGCTAACCTTAAAGCCTTCCAAAGATCTTCTTCTCCTTTTTCTACAATGAGATTCTCCCTTACCGTTCCAGGGAATATGAAGGGCTCCTGAGAGAGGAAAAGTATGATTTCCCTTAAGTCTTCTTTCTTTATTTTGCTTAACTCAACGCCGTCTATCTTTAAGCTCCCTTCATAGGGTAAAAGTCCCGCAAGCACCCTAAGAAAGGTGCTTTTTCCAGAGCCCGTATCGCCCATTATACCAAGCTTTTCCCCTTTCAATATAGAAAGGTTCACATCCCTCAAAAGCTCCTTTCCGTTTATTTGAACATATAACCTTTCTGCCCTAATACCTTCCTTTATACCTTTCAGAGGAACTTCTCCTTCCTTCTCTTCCTCAAGGTTTAGAAGGTCCCTTATCCTTTTTATTACAGGCAGAGAGGACTTTAGCTCCATAAAGCCCTTTTGCATCTCCACAAGAGGATTTTGTAAGAAGACAAGGGCTGTTATGTACGATATGAAATCTCCCGGTGTTAGTCCACCCTCCGCTATCCTATAACTACCATAGAGTATAACAAGGGCCGCCACCAGGTATCCAAAGGTGTAGTTGAATACAGAATTGAGGGCAAAATAGGCCTCAGACTTTAAACTGGATCTAAAAAGAATACTGTTTAATTGAGTAAACAAACCTTCAAAGAGCTTTGTAGCCTTCAGACCCCTTATGGTTTCAAAGCCAGAAAAGGAGCTAAAAAGTCTGTCTGCCACGCCTGCATAACTTTCCTGCGTCCTTTTGATATGCTTTCCTCTCTTTCTTCCAAAGTACCTGATGGCAAATATAAGTATAGGTATGAGAAGGGCGAGGTTTAGTGTAAGAAGCCAATCTCTGTAAAAGAGAACGCCTACTAAGAAGATGACGGTGATGGGATCCCTTATCACCTTGGGTGCGTAGAACCCAATTAGGTTTCTATAGAGGTTCATGTCGGATATTATCCTTGAAGCAAGCTCACCTGGAGAGAGTCCAAGGAAGGTAGAATACTCTGCCTTAAGAAGCTTTCTAAAAGCTTCTTCTCTTAGCCTTTTGAGTTCAAGCTCCGTATACAAGGCCGAGAAAAAGGATGTGGTAAAATTGCCTACCTGTGAAAGTATGACAAAGGACATAAGACCGATGACTATCTTAAGTATCTCTTCCTTTTCTTTAAGAAGAAAAACTCTATCTACCAAGGATTTTATCAAGAAGCTTACCCCCGCCGTACCGCTAGCTTCTAACAGAGATCCTATAAGGCTGAGCAGTAAAAAAGGCCAATAGGTTTTAAGCCGAAAAAAAACCCACTTGATATGCTCCATTGAAAAGACTATTTTATTAGAAAAACCATGATAAGATGGCTAGTAGGCATAACTGTGGCCTTTTTGATCATAGACCACCTTTGGGTGCACTATGGTGGACCTATTATAGAGAAGTGGAGGGGGGAGTATAGGGAGGAGTTAAAAAAGGGTGGCGGTGAGGAGGTTCAAGTGCCCTTAGAGCAAGCCTACAGAAAGAGTATTTTGGATAGTCTTTGGGAAAGGATAAGAGAAGTTATAAGGAAGGATGATAAAAAGGAAGGAGGTTAGAAGATGGAGTTCAAGTTCAACACTATTGAAGAGGCCCTAGAAGACATAGCACAGGGTAAGATGGTCATAGTGGTGGATGACCCCGACAGAGAAAACGAAGGTGATCTTGTTATGGCTGCCGAAAAGGTAACTCCAGAGGCTATAAACTTTATGGCAAAGTACGCAAGGGGCTTGATATGCCTTACCTTAACACCCCAAAGGTGCGAGGAGCTTGATCTGTACCCTATGGCCATAAGGAACACAGACCCTAAGGGTACCTACTTTTGCGTTTCCATAGATGCTCACCCCAGGTTTGGGACCACCACAGGTATATCGGCCTACGATAGGGCTATAACCATAAAGCTAGCTGTAAGTCCAGATGCAAAGCCTAGCGATTTCATAAGGCCAGGGCATGTTTTTCCCCTTAAGGCTAGGCCAGGTGGAGTTCTAGAGAGGGCTGGCCACACAGAGGCAAGCGTAGATCTGGCAAGGCTTGCTGGACTTTATCCTGCTGGTGTCATATGTGAGATAATGAAGGATGATGGTACTATGGCCAGGCTTCCCGATCTTATGGAGTTTGCCAAGAGGTTTAATCTCAAGATAATAACCATAGCGGACCTGATAAGATACAGGCTAAGAAGGGAAAGGCTTGTGGTAAGGGAGGCAAGCGCCAACCTGCCTACAAAGTATGGCTTCTTTAGAATACACGCCTACAGGCATGTGCTTACAGGTGAAGAGCAGGTAGCCCTTACCATGGGTGAATGGAAGGAGGAAGAGCCTGTGCTTGTAAGGGTTCATTCTGAGTGCTTGACTGGTGATGTTTTCAAGTCTTTAAGGTGTGATTGTAGATCACAGTTGGAGTCTGCTATGGAAGCCATTGCTAAAGAGGGTAAAGGTGTGCTCGTGTATATACGCGGGCATGAGGGAAGAGGTATAGGAATAGTCAATAAGATAAAGGCATATCAGTTGCAGGATATGGGTTATGATACGGTGGAGGCAAACGAGAAGATAGGCTATCCACCAGACCTTAGGGATTATGGTATAGGCGCACAGATACTTTTGGATTTGGGTGTGAGAAAGATGAGGTTGCTTACCAACAATCCTAGAAAGATAGTGGCCCTTGAAGGATACGGTTTGGAGGTGGTTGAAAGAGTTCCTCTAAAAGTGCCAGCCTGCGAACACAATCAAAGGTATTTGGAGACTAAAAGGGACAAGCTAGGACATCTACTCTAAAGGTAGATATACGCGGAAGGTGCTTCCTTTGCCCTCTGTGCTTTCTACCTCCACCTTTCCACCGTGGGATAAGGCTATGTGCTTCACGATAGAAAGGCCTAGGCCTGTGCCACCCCTCTCCCTGGACCTAGAAGGATCCACCCTATAGAACCTCTCAAATATGAAGGGTAGGTGTTCTTTGGGAATGCCTATGCCCGTATCTATTACCTCAACTACTGCCATACTATCCTTCTTGTAAGCTTTTACCTCTACCCTTCCACCCTCCCTGTTATACTTTATGGCGTTATCCACAAGGTTTTTAAAAAGCAGAAAAAGCTTATCCCAGTCTCCTTTTACCTTAAGGCCTTCCTCCACAGAGTTTTGCAAACTCACCTTTGCTTCCGAAGCCTGGGCTTCAAAGAGGTCAAAGACCTCCTTTATAAGCTCCTTTAAATCTACTTCTTCCCTCTTTATCTTCTCCTCACCAGATTCTAGCTTTGTAAGTATTAGTAAGTCTTCTACCAACCTTCTCATATCCTCCACACGCTTTAAGGCCTTCTCTAAGAAGACCTTCTTCTCTTCTCTGTCTTCTTCCTCATAAAGCGTCTCCAAAAGGCTTTTTAAAACGGCGATAGGTGTTTTAAGCTCGTGAGAGACATTAGCCACAAACTCCCTCCTAGACCTCTCATACCTTTTTAGGTCTGTAATATCTGTAAAACGCACCACTGCGAGATCACTGCCTATAAAAACATACAAAGAATACTCCCTTTCTTCATGGTCAAAGTTGCAAAGCTTATTCTTCCTTTCAGAGAGGGCCTCTGCCAAACAGCTTACCACTGTGAGATTGTTCACACACTCATAATAAGGTCTATTTTCAAAATCCTTCTTTACTAAACCCTTCTTTACAAGGAAATCGTTGCAAAAGGCCACCTTTCCTTCCCTATCTATGAGCATATAACCTTCATCCACCTGGCTTAAAAATTCCTTAAGAAGGCTCATGGGAGTATATGAGGTTTATTATCCTTTCAATCTTCTCCTCCACTTCCTGCTCTGTGCTTCCTACCAAATTTATATGCCCCATCTTCCTCCTTGGCCTTTTTTCCTTTCCATACCAATAGAGCTTAACCCCTTCTATGGATAATATGGCATTTAGGTCTATATCTTCAAGGGAGAGGCCTAGGATGTTCACCATACCAGAGGGAGCCTTTAGCTTTGTTGATCCAAGAGGCAGTCCGCATATGGCTCTGATAAGGTTTTCAAACTGTGAAGTATAACAGCCATCAAGGCTGTAATGGCCTGTGTTGTGAGGCCTTGGTGCAAACTCGTTTATAAGAACTTTTCCATCCCAAGTGTAGAAGAACTCAACGGCGATAAGGCCCACTAGGTTTAGGTCTTCCATAAGGGATAAAACTATATCTTCAGCTTCCTTTATCTGGAAGCTTCTGGTGGAGTTGTGCAAGAGAATACCGTTTTCATGATGGTTTATCGTCAAAGGATAGAGGCGTGTGTTCCCCTTTGAATCCCTTACACCTATCAGGGAAAACTCAAAGTTAAAATCTACAAGCCTTTCTATCAAAAACCACTCTCCAGGCCCATGATTTTTTAAAACCCTTTCTATATCTTCCCTGTAGTATACCCTATACTGTCCCTTACCATCATAGCCTAGCTTTTCAGCCTTTATGACACATGGAAAACCAAAGCTTTGCACCTTTTCTTCTAGGTCTTCCCATTTTGCGATTACAAAATCCGGTATGGGATAGCCCGCCTTCTTGTAAAACTCCTTCTCCTTTATCCTACTCCTCTTTAGCTCAAGAACGTTCAGAGAAGGTGTGGTAAGGTCATAGACCTTTTCAAGGATGCTGTCTTCAATGTGTTCAAACTCGTAGGTTATCACGTGGCATGCCTTTATAAAGTCTTCTACCTTTTCTGGTGGGAACCATCTGTCCGCTATCCTGCTGGCTGGAGCCTCTGAATTTGGATCAAGCACAAAGAACTCAAAGCCTAGCTTTCTGCCCTCCAGTATGGTCATCCAGCCCAGCTGTCCACCACCAAGTATTCCCACGCGCATGGATTAAAATTATAAGGCTGGGAGGAGAAGGGATGATAAAAAAGACCTACGTGGGAGATGTGTGTGTTGTGAGCTTTTATGTAAAGAAGGATGGGGCTCAAAAGGTGGAGATTGTAGGGGAGTGGAACCAGTGGAAGCCTGAGGCTATGAAAAGAAAAAAGGATGGTACCTTTTGGATAAGCAAAAGGCTAAAGAGGGGGAAAAGCTATAGGTTTAAATACCTCATTGATGGAGAGCTTTGGGAGAACGAGCTGGAGGCAGACCAGCAGGTACCCAATCCCTTTGGCACAACGGATAGCCTTATAGTTATCTGAGTATATCCCTCTGCACTTCCTCCGCTGTGGGCACCCTTTCTATCCTCTTTACCTTGCTTGAGTAATACATAAGGGGTATGAGCACAAGGGTAAGGGTTGTGGATCCTATTGTTCCAAAGATAAGGGATATGGCAAGGCCGTTGAAGATAGGGTCAAAGAGGATTACAAAGGCACCCACAATAACGGCCACAGCTGTGAGCAGTATGGGTCTTGTCCTTATCACACCAGCTTCCACCACAGCCAGATGGGGTGGCACGCCATCTTTTATCCTCTCTTCTGCAAAGTCTACAAGGAGTATGGAGTTTCTCACTATTATGCCCGCAAGGGCTATAAAGCCTATCATGGATGTGGCCGTGAAGAAGGCACCAAGAAGGAGATGTCCTGGGATTATGCCCACCAGGGTAAGTGGTATGGGTGCCATTATTATGCCCGGTATCCTAAAGTCCTTAAACCATCCAAGGATCAGCACGTACATGACAAAGAGGGCCACCGCAAAGGCAAGGCCTAGGTCTCTGAAGACCTCAAGGGTTATGTGCATCTCTCCATCCCACTTTACGTATATGCGGTCTTCTATCAAGGGCAAGGACATCCAAAGCTCTTTTACCTCTCCGTAGGGGTTGGGTATGTTCTTTATGTCCTTCCTTACATCAAGTATGCCGTAGAAGGGTGCCTCTTCCCTTCCAGCCACATCCCCTATCACATAGACCACCCTTCTTAAGTTCTTGCGGTATATGGTTGTTGGAACTGTATCTTCCTTAACTTCCACAAGCTCAGAAAGGGGTACACTTTTCCCTTCCTTTGTAGGTATCTGTAGCATCTTTAGCACATCAAGGGTTCTGTACTTTTCATCAAACCTTATCACTATAGGTGTATGCCTTGTATCTGTGTTTTGCATTATGCCAGCCTGATAGCCACCAAAAAGTGCCTGGAGTGTGTATACCACCTCTTGCTTTGAAAGTCCAGCCATTTTAGCCTTGTCTTCCTTTACCACAAGCCTCAAAAGGGGTGAAGGCTCTTCAAGGTATATGCCTTCGTCGGTTATGCTCTTGCTTTCTTTAAAGACCTTTAGCACTTCCCTTGCAAAGGCCTGCTGTGTCTTTAGGTCTGGACCGTATATCTCCGCCACTATGGGTGAGAGGACCGGTGGGCCAGGTGGCACTTCTACCACAGCCACATACTTGGCTCCATACTTTTGGGCTATCTGATGCACCGCTGGCCTTATCCTTTTGGCAAAGTCGTGAGACTGCTCCTTTCTTTCGTGTTTGTCTATCAGGTTTACCTGTATGTCTGCCAAGTTAGGGCTCTGCCTCAGATAATAGTGTCTTACAAGGCCGTTGAAGTTAAAGGGTGATGCTGTACCCACATAGATCTGATAGTCGGTAACTATGGACTGCCTTGATATGTAATCTCCTATGGCCTTTGCCACCTCAAGGGTCCTTTCAAGGGGTGTGCCCTCCGGCATATCTATCACTATCTGAAGCTCACTTTTGTTATCGTATGGAAGCATCTTGACAACTACAGCCTTTGTAAGCAAAAGGCCTACCGAAAGGCCCATAAGGGCAAGGGTAAAGCCGTAAAAGGCATACCTTTTAGGCTTGCTGATAAGGAGGGGCACCATTATGCGCGAATAGATCTTCCAGAAGGTTGTCTCCTTTATGTTTATCTCATGCTTTTGATGTTCCTTTTCAAAGTCCTTTTTCAAAAGTAGATAGCTTGCCCATGGGGTTATTATAAAGGCCACAAGAAGTGAAAAGAACATGGCCACAGAAGCGTTTATGGGTATGGGCCTCATGTAAGGACCCATAAGGCCGGAGACAAAGGCCATAGGCATGAGGGCTGCTATAACGGTAAAGGTGGCCAGGATGGTAGGGTTTCCAACTTCGTCTGTAGCTCTAACTATGGCCTCTCTTGGAGTCTTTGCCAGCTTTAGCTCAAACCATCGGTGTATGTTTTCTACCACTACAATGGCATCATCCACAAGGATACCTATGGCAAAGATGAGGGCAAAGAGGGTTACTCTGTTTAGTGTAAAGCCAAACATATGGCTCAGAAAGAGGGCTATGGCTAAGGTCACTGGCACGGCTATGCCTACCACTATGGCTTCCTTTACACCTAAGGCAACCGCTATGAGGAGTATGACGGAAAAGGTGGCTATAAAGAGGTGTTCTAAAAGCTCGTTGGACTTTTCCTTTGCCGTCTCTCCATAGTTCCTTGTGATTGTTATGTTAAGGTCCTTGGGAATGATTTTGCCCTTCAGATGTTCTACAAGTTGAAGTACCTCATTGGCCACATTTACCGCATTGGTCCCTACCCTCTTTGAGACCGCTATGGTGACCGCAGGGTATAGCTCTCCAGGCTTTACACCTTTAATGCCCTTCTCTTCGTGCTTTGGCCCAAAGCCCATAAGCACATAGTCTTTTATCTCAGAGGGCCCATCTATAACTGTGGCCACATCCTTTAGATACACAGGCCTTCCACCGAAGACACCCACCACGATGTTCTCCACATCTTCCTTTGACCTCAAAAACTCACCCGTCCTTACCACAAACTCCTTCCCCCCTTGGACCGCTTTACCGCTCAGGGCCTGTGCGTTGGCGCTCTGAATCAGCTGTGCTATATAAAGTGGAGAGATTCTGTAGGCGCTAAGCCTGTGAGGGTCCAAGATTATACGTATCTCCCTTGGCCTTCCACCCACAATGAAGACATCTGCCACATTCTGCACCTTCTTTATCTCATTCTCAAGGGCTTCGGCCATGCGCCTGAGGTCATAGTAGTCATAGTTTTTGCCCCAGAGGGTGAGGGTAAGTATGGGCACATCGTCTATGGATTTGGGCTTTATAAGGGGTGGAAGCATTACACCGGGTGGAGCCAAATCTAAAGCGGACATCATCTTTGTGTTAAGGTCTACTAGGGCCTTTACTGGGTCTGTGCCCACATAGAAGCGGGCTGTGACTATGGCCATACCTTCCATACTGGCCGAGTATATGTACTCAATGTCCTTTAGCTCCCATAGTTTCTTCTCAAGTGGTGCCACCACCCTCCTTTCTACCTCCTCTGGTGTGGCACCAGGGTAGGAGATCATTATGTCTATCATTGGAACTACTATCTGTGGCTCCTCTTCCTTTGGAGTGGCCACTATGGCAAAAAAACCTAAGGCCAAAGATACAAGTATGAGTATGGGTGTGAGCTTAGAGTCTATAAAGTAATGGGCTAGCCTTCCAGCCAAGCCATACATTCCTTAACCTCCTACCTTACAGCCTTCACAAGCCCTTTCTATGCCCTTTATAACTATCCTTTCACCCTCTTTGAGGCCAGAAAGAACTTCCACCTTATCACCCCTCCTTTCCCCAAGCTTTACAAACCTAAGCTCTAATGTGTTATCTGGCCTTACAACCCATACTCCTGTAAAGTCAAACCTTTTGACTATGGCAGACTCTGGCACCAAAAGGGCTTCTACCCTCTCTGGTATGAGAAGGCTTCCATACATACCGCTTCTCAAGTCCTTATTTTGTTCAAGCTCAAGCTTTACTTTAAAGGTCCTTGTGGAAGGATCAAGGGCCAAAGACACCTCTTTCACTTTTGCCTTTAGCCTTTTGCCCAAGCTTGGCACATAAACCTCATACTCTTGGCCTACCTTTACCCTATTGACAAACCTCTCTGGCAAAAACACCTCAAAGAGATAAGGTGGAGACTCTATCACAAGGAGAGGTTGTCCTGGCATTGCCATATCTCCCACATCCACCTGCCTTTGTGCCACATATCCATCTACAGGAGATACAAGGCTTGTATACTTTAGATTGCTTGCTACCGCTTGCCTTTGGTTCTGCAAGGCCCTTATGCCCGCTCTTGCTTGTTCCACCTGTGCCCTTGCCGACTCATACTGAGCCTTCACCTGGTCAAACTCCTGCTGTGTTATGGCACCTTCCTTCAAAAGCCTTGAGTACCTTTCAAAGGTCCGTTGAACAGCCTCATAGTTTGCCATGGCAGACCTCAGCGCCTGCTCAGCCTGGGCTATCTGCTCATTTATGGCCAAGATTTGAGCCTTTATATCTTCCGCATCCACCTCCACAAGCCTTTGCCCCAGTCTTACCCTTTGCCCCTCTTCCACAAAGACACCCTTTACCCTACCCATCACCCTTGTGGTGATCTCTATCCTCTTGTCAGCTACCACCTGCCCAGAATAGGGTGAGCTTACTTCAGACACCTTTTCCACAGAACCTATCAGCAGGCCATCTACAGTAGCCTTTTCCTCCTTTATCTCTCCAGCCTTCTCCTTCTTTGCAAAAAAACCACTAAGCCATAGAACTATCAGAAGCATAAGAAAGGCAAAGGCCACATACTTTATCCAACCTCTCATCTTCTCACCTCCTCCATAGAGCCTGCGTTAAAAAGAAGGTCAGCATAAGCTTTATGGCAGGCATTTAAAGCCTGTATCCTTTCAAGCCTAGCCTTGTCAAGCTCCGTTTGTGCATCCAAAACATCCACCATTCTGGCAAGGCCGTTTTTATACCTTAGCTCAATTACCCTTAACACTTCCTTACTTGCTTTTATCCTGTCTTCTGCGGACCTTAGCATATCCAAAGCATTTTTGTATTCCACATAGGCCTTTTCCATATCAAGCAAGGCCATACTCCTCATTAGCCTTATCCTCTCTTCTAGCCCTTGCTTCTTTTCAAGGTTTGCCTGAGCCTTTCTAAGCGTTGTCAAGCCTGTATCAAAGGTCCAAGAGAAACCTAAACCCACCATGTAGCCCTTTCCGTCCGATCCAAAGGGGTGGTCCTTTGAGTTAAGGAAGTATTGGCCAAAGGCGTAAACCTGTGGAAGGTTATCGGAGAGGGTAAACCTGTAGGCCTCTTGTAAGGCCTTCATCCTCTCTTCCATAGCCCTAATGTCTTTCCTTTGGACAGCCTTCTCTCTTAGCCCCTCCATGCTAACATTCGGACAGACCTTTAAGCCTTCCACCTCAAAGTCTCCAAGCTCAAGTCCTATTGCAACCTCAAGGGCCCTCTTTGCTATCTTGTAGTTCCTTTCTGCCTTTTCTAAGTTCTCCTGAGCCTTTGAAAGATAGACCTTAGCCCTTAGCACATCGGACAAAAGCCCCATACCCACCTTATACATCTCTTCCGCAAGCCTCAAATGCTCCTTTGCATCCTCCACAGCCTGCTTTGATACCCCTATAGCCTCCTTTGCCAGTGAAGCATCCACATAAGCATGATAGACCTGCCTTATTACCTCCTCCTCTTTTCTTTCTGCCTCAAGGCTTACCGCCTTGTATTCATACTCGGCCATCCTTTTGGCAGATTGGATTTTCCCACCTAGCCATATTGGCACTTCCAAGCTTATCTTTGTTTCAAAGTTGTTTATGGCCGATGGATTATTCAGCTTTGCTGGATCAAAGTCTTGTATAGTGATTTTCTCCTGGTTTAACTTGCTCATAAAGGCATAGGCGGGCACATCCGTCCTTGTGTAGATCTCCTCAAGCTTTATCCTTGGAAATAGGGCACCCTTAGCAGCCTTTAGCTCAAGCTCTTGGGCCTTCACATCCCTCTGGGAGGCCTTTATGGCCAAGCTGTTTTTAAGAGCAAGATCTATGGCCTCTTGGAGTGAAAGCTCCTTAGCGAAGGATAACCCTATCCATAAAAGTAGTACTAGACTTGCCAGCATGTTTTACCCCTTCCTTAAGAATATAATTATATTCTAATATCCTTAACAAATCAAGCCTCAAAGATCCTTTCAATAGCCTTAATGACATAAAACCTTACCTTTGTGGCGTTTGCATCATCCAAATCCATCTCGCAAGAAAGCCTTATTACCCTTTTGTCCTCCATTATACCAACAAGGCGAAGAAAGCCAGAAACACCAGAAAGCTCCTCCCTACCAGCTATCTTAAACTCCAAGCTTTTACCCAGCATCATGGCCAAAATAGATTCCTCTGTAGTTATAAAGGATATGCCTACCTCAGATATATCCACAGGTTCAAAGGCTCTATAAACACCGTCCAACTTTATAAGGATGGTAAAACCAAAATCCTTTTGGACTGGCACCCTTGGCTTGCTCCTGTCTCCCCATCCACCCTCTCCGGCGTATTGTATATGAACTATCAGATTTTCGCCTTTACCCACAACCCTACCCGGCAGAAGCATGGTCATATAGCCTATCTTGACAGCATCACCAAGAAGCAGGAACTTTTGCGAAAGCGGAGTAGGGCTCAAAAATAACTTTCCATCTTCATACCTTATCTTCTCAAGCTTCGTATGGAAAAGTACATCCTCTTCAAGCTTTTTATAAACATCTACCAGATTAGCCATTGAAAAAGCCCTCCACCAACTCTTCCATTCTCATCCCCCTTGAACCTTTAAAAAGTATAACAGCTTTTCTAAGGTCCTTTCTCAGAAGAAACTCCAAAAGCTCCCTTTTATCCCCAAAATGAAGACAGCTTCCACCCCTCTTAAGGCATCCCTCGTAGGCATACCTCATGTGATCCCCATAGAAAAGGCAAAGGTCTATTCCTAGCTCTACACAAAGCTCCCCTATTTCCCTGTGGTAGTCCATTGAAGCCTCCCCAAGCTCCAACATATCTCCCAAAACGGCCACCTTATATCCATCAAAGAGGCTAAGGCTCCTCAAGGCCATTCTTACAGAGAGTGGGTTGGCATTATAAGTGTCGTCAATGAGGATAAGATCGCCTTTCTTCAAAACCCTAAACCTACCTTCCACCGGATGAAAATCTGTAAGGCTATCGGAGAGATCTCTCCAGTCAATGCCAAGGGCTTCAAGTATGCGAAAGGCACAAAGGGCATTCTCTACTACAGCAAGGCTTGGAATGGGTATAAAGACCTCTTTACCACCCACCTTAAAGCTTACACCTTCAGCAAGGATCCTTATCTCTCTGGCAGAAAACTCACCACCAAAGGTAAGCTTCCTAGGAATAGGGTAGCAGTGGGCTACCTTTTCAGGACACACTCCCCAATCCTCTTCCCCCATCCCATAAAACACCTCCCCGTTTCCCAAGATCACATCATCAAGACAGCCAAAGGTTTCTAAATGCTCTTCACCTATGGCGGTTATAGCCCTCACATGTGGCCTTACTATCTCCACAAGCTTCCTTACATCACCTCTTTGGCTTGCACCAAGCTCCACAACCCAAAAGGCGCAATCCTCCTCAAAGTTTGCTACAGATAAAGGCACACCTATCTGTGAGTTGTAGTTCTTTGGAGTTTTGCATACCTTCCCTACCTTAGAGAGCAAAAAGGCGGTCATCTCTTTAGTGGTGGTTTTGCCGGCAGATCCAGCTATGGCCACCACCTTACCTTTAAAGCTTTCTCTCCTCCATAGGGCAATCCTCCTCAAAGCCAAAAGGCAGTCTTCTACCACTATCTGAGGCACATCCGCTGGAAGGTCAAGAGGCCTTTCGCAAAGGACGGCCACAGCCCCCCTATCTACAGCCTCCTTTGCAAAATCATGACCATCGTGCACCTTCCCCCTTAAGGCCACAAATATCTCCCCCCCTTTCACAGTCCTGCTATCTATTGAAAAGCCACAAAATTGTCTCTCTTGTCCTATATGCCTTGCTTTAAGAAGGTTTGCAAGATCCTTTGTGTTCATGAGAATAAATTATAGGATCCGTTGATAAACTTACCTTTTGTAAAGGTAAATATTTTAGTAATGGCCTCTTGGTATGTGGATATACTTGAAGGATACTCAAGCTTTATAAAATCCACGTCTACGTTAATATCCTTCATAGCCTTTATAACTCCAAGGATCTTCTCTTCTGGTGGTATGTACGGTGCTATAACGGCAAACTCATCACCACCTATCCTGAACACCACAGGGCTTGTTATATCTATCACATCTTCCTTCATAAGCTTCAAGATCATATCCTTTATATCGTAAGAGGTATAGCACTGGGCACCTATCGTTCTTACAAGATGTTTTAAGATCTCATTCCCCACTTCCCATCCCCTTTCAAGGTTGATCTGAGTGAGGTTCCTTATGTCAAAAACGGTCAAACAAAAACTTTCCCTCTGATCCATAAAGGCTTTAAGCGTAGGAAGGAAGAGATCACCCTTTATGGCTCCAGTTGCATCTATATACTGAAAGCTCCACCTTATCTTCTCTATTTCTTGGTTTACGCGTGGATGGTTTATCTCTACATGCTTCAAATCCCTCAAGGCCCTAACGGCGTAATTTACTATATCAGGGTCAAACTGTATACCAGCCAACTCCTCAAGCTCCTCAAGAGCCTCATCCCAGCTTTTTGCCTTTTTATATATCCTCCTTGCAGTCATGGCCTCAAAGGCATCCGCAACGGTGTATATCCTTGCAAGGAAAGGTATTTCCTCCCCTTTTAAGCCGAAAGGATAGCCACTTCCATCGTACTTTTCTTGATGGTATAGTAAGACCTCTAAAGCTTCAGAGGGCAAATCAAGGCTTTTGACCATATCATAGCCTAGCTGTACATGCAGCTTCATGATTTCAAACTCCTCTTTTGTAAGCTTTCCCGGCTTTAGAAGTATGATATCGGGTATGGCTATTTTACCAACATCGTGCAATATACTGCCAATACGCAAAAGCTCAAGCTCCCTTTCATACAATCCAAGGCCTTTACCTATGCTTAAAGCGTAAAATATTCCCCTCTCCGTATGTCCTCTTGTATACACATCCCTATACTCAAGTATGGTAAGAAGAAACTCAAGCTTTCTAAACACAGCCCTTACACAGCCAGTAAGCTTTTTAAGCTCTTAAACCAAACATGACTCCAAAGGAACCACACTATTGAAAGTATTATAGCTACAGTGGTCATAAAAGCATGACCATGCTTTAGGGCTAACCCGCCCCACAGGCCTCCTAAAAAGGCCCCAAGGAACTGGGTGGTATTGAAAAAGCCTAAGGAAAGGCCCCTAAGATCCTTGTGAGTAAGCTTTGTAAGAAGGGAAGGAATTAGAGCTTCTAGCACATTAAACCCTAAGAAGAAAAGAAATATGGCTAAGACTATACCAAAAAAGTTTCCTACAAAATGTAAAGTGATAAAGGCGAGCCCAAGAAGAAAGACTCCAAGGAGGAAAACTTCCTTATACCTTTTTCTTTTTTCAGCTATCACTATAGCTGGCATCATAAGAAGGAGAGATAGTAAAACAGCGGGAAGGTAGATTTCCCAATGCTTTATCTTTGGAAGGCTATAATGATATACAAGCTCGTAAGGTAACACTGTAAAGAGAAGCACTAGGTAAGCGTGGAGTAAGCCTACAGAAAGGTTTAGAAAGATCTGGTTTTTATCCTTTAAAAGATGGATTATATTTCCAAGGGAAGGGTTTATCTCCCTTTCTGCAAACCTTGTCTTTGGCTCTGGCACCTGAGTCATAAGGATAAGCAAAGCCAGTATGCTCAAAAATGCTGTAAGGAAGAAGAGAAAAGGAACGCCAAGCTTTCCTGCAAGCACAGGAGATATGGCAAAGCTTAGTGCAAAGGTAAGGCCTATGGAGGCACCTATCTGCGCAAAGGCCCTGGTTCTTACCTCTTCTCTGATGAGGTCTGCCGATAGGGCTACCATGGCGGAGGAGACTGCTCCAAAGCCCTGAACAAAACGTGCAAAGATCATACTCCATATATTTCCCACAAGGCCAGCCATAAGGCTACCTATGGCATAGGTAAACATGCCTACAAAAATTATTGGCTTCCTACCATACTTATCTGAAAGATAGCCAAAGGGTATTTGCAAAAGGGCCTGAGCAAGGCCGTATATGCCTATGGCTAGGCCTATAAGCTGTGGTGTAGCACTTTCTAAGGTCTTAAGATAGGGGGATAATACGGGCAGAAGTAAAAAAAGACCAAGCATACGCACCATGACGGCAAAGGTTATGCTCAGAACTACCCTTCTTTCCTCTGATGTAAATTCCTTTAACATGATTAAAACTGTTTTAGGAACCTAAGGTCATTTTCAAAGAAGAGCTTTATGTTATCTATGCCAAAGTACAACATGGCAAGCCTTTCTACTCCCATACCAAAGGCAAAGCCCTGATAGACCTCCGGATCAATTTGACAGTTTTCAAGCACTACAGGATGCACCATACCGCACCCCATCACCTCAAGCCATCCAGATTCTTTGCAAACTCTACAGCCTTTCCCACCGCATATAACACATCCTATATCCACTTCGGCGGAAGGCTCTGTGAAGGGGAAGTAAGAGGCCCTAAAGCGCACAGGCACATCGCTTTCAAAAAACTCCTTGAGAAAGGTCTCTATCGTATACTTCATATGGCCAAAGCTTATATCCCTATCCACCACGAGCCCTTCCACCTGGTGAAACATGGGCGAATGGGTGGGGTCATCATCCCTTCTGTAGACCTTTCCGGGAGCTATCATGTATATGGGTGGCCTTTGAGACAACATGGTTCTTATCTGAACGGGTGAGGTATGAGTCCTCAAAAGATAGCCTTCCCTGTTTATATAAAAGGTGTCTTGCATGTCCCTTGCAGGATGATCCTTTGGAATGTTTAGCATGTCAAAGTTGTATTCTTCCAGCTCCACCTCTGGACCTTCCATAACGGAAAAGCCCATACTTACAAATATGTCCTTTATCCTCTTGAGCGTTTGAGTTATAGGGTGGTATGTGCCAAAGGAAGGTTCAAAAGCTATAGAGAGATCAAGCCACTCTTCCGAAAGCTTTCTTTGAAGCTCAAGGTTTTTGAGCTCCTCTTCCTTCCTTTTTATTAGCTCCTCCGCATACTCCTTTAACCTATTTACCCTTTGCCCATACTCCCTTCTTTCCTCAGGTGGTATATTCCTTATGTTGGCTATGGCTTGAGTTATAAGGCCGTTTTTGCCCAAATACTTCGCCTTTACACTCTGTAGCTCAGATACAGATCCTACCTTGGATATATCCCCTTTTAGCTCTTCCTCTAAGCTTTCTATATCTATCATACAGGCTGGGCCAGAACTTCTTTTACCTTGTTAACTATCTGGGCAAAGCCTTCAGGGTCTCTTACCGCCATATCAGCAAGCACCTTCCTATTTAGGTTTATACCAGCCTTTGAAAGCCCATACATGAACCTGCTGTAGGATAGCCCATGGAGTCTTACAGCCGCATTTATACGAGCGATCCAAAGCCTTCTAAACTGCCTCTTTCTCTGCTTTCTATCCCTGTATTGATATTGCAAAGCTCTAAAGACATACTCCTTTGCCCTTCTGTAAACGTTCTTCCTCTGACCTCTAAAGCCCTTAGCAAGCTTGAGGATCTTCTTCTTAAACTTCCTTGAAGATGGACCCTTTACACGCATCCTTCACCTCCTTATACAGAAGACTCTATTATAACACAAAAAGGTAAAAAGCAGGCCAAAGGCCTGCCCCAAAATCTACTACTCTTTTTCTATCTTTATGGCCTCATTGTTGG
This sequence comes from Candidatus Pampinifervens sinense, assembly GCA_037927135.1. GTDB lineage: Bacteria > Aquificota > Aquificia > Aquificales > Aquificaceae > Pampinifervens > Pampinifervens sinense. Next base: position 141,950 of record JAXSPP010000004.1, read on the forward strand.
AGTTTACCTTTACCTCCACAAGCCAGCTAGTTTGAAGGTTTGTGAGACAGTCAGGACCCACATTGGATTTGCCATTGTATTCGCAGTAAGTGGAAGGTGTTACCTTTATGGGATTGTTATATGTATTTATGCTAAAGGTTGAGTTTTGGCTGTCTTTTGATAATACAGTGCCTTTTAGTTTTGTGTAGTAGTTAAACATGCATTTGTCTGGGTCTTCCACTTCTATTTCTGTGGCAGTTAAAGTGTTAGAGCTTGAAGGATCTTGATAAGCCTTCACCTCAATGCACATACCACTTTGTATTTGACTTGTGCAGTTAGTCCCTGGATAGTTTGTGCCGTTTATCTTACATACCGTGTTTGAGCTTATGTTTACCGTGTAAGTTTTGCCCATCCAAGTGCCTGTAATGGTGTTGTTCTGTGAGCTTTGCACCATAAGGTAAACTTTGTATTTATTGGTCTGTGGAGTCAGTGGCATCATCTTTACTTCCGTGACCCGCCATGGAGTAGTAGATTCATCCACTTCAAACTCCTTTAGCTGGAAATCTACCACAAGCTTACTCATGGCAAAGGGCTGGACTATACCGTTATACCTTATATAACATCTGTTGCTGCTATCAGGGCATTGTACCGTATTAGGCTTGTTAGGTTTTTCTTGCATGGGCATAAAAACAGCATCATGTGATTGGCCAGAACTATCTACTATCTTCAGATTTCTGTCCATCACCACCTCAAGCCTGTTGTAAGTTCCCTGTGGTATGTTGGCAGTGCTTATATACTGGAGAATGCCGTTTAGCTTGCTGAGGTCAACCTCTAGGCCTTGCTGGCTTGTAAAGAGGTTCACCTTGTTTTGGCACTGGTTGTCCGAACAGAGGTTTACCTCATAGACCTTTACGAGAACAGAAGAATACTCATTCCCCGGCCTATCTGTAAAGAATAGAGGGACGCTACCCGTTTATGTGCCACCACCTCCACCACCGCAAGCTATAAAAGAAAACCCAGAGAATAAAACAAAGGCCGATCCAATACCTGTCAATACCACCTTTCTCATCGCTATCCCTCCTCAAAAGATTGTATACGTTTAACTATCTATCAAGTTTATGAATTTTGCGTGATAATTTTGTGAAGGCTTGACACAGACCCTTATATCCTTTATAATCTAATTTCCTTGAATATGGGCTGGTAGAATTTGGGACCTTTATGGATGATTTTTATGGTATAATACATAGTTTATGTGAGAGGTGAGAGCCATGTTGCAGAGGCAAAGTTATGCTAATGTGGCGGACAATTCGGGAGCTAAGAAGGTTCAGATAATAGGTATTCCATATGCTCCTAGAAAGTATGCTACCTTGGGTGATGTGGTAACCGTTACTGTAAAAGAGGCTGCTCCGCACAGCCCAGCTAAAAAGGGTAAAATCTACAGGGCTGTGGTGGTAAGGACAAAGAAGGAGGTGAGGCGCCCAGATGGGAGCTATATAAAGTTTGATGATAATGCGGTGGTGCTTTTAAACCAGTACGGTGAGCCTTTGGGCACTCGTATACTTGGCCCCATAGCCAGAGAGGTAAGAAACAAAGGTTTTACTAAGCTGGCATCCTTGGCACCGGAGGTGGTCTGATGGCTCAGAAGATAAGGAAAGGAGATACTGTAGTGGTTATGAGAGGAAGGGAAAAGGGTAAAGTGGGTGAGGTTATAAAGGTTCTTAGAAAGGAAAACCGTGTGATAATAAAGAATGTGAACCTTGTGAAAAAGCACGTCAAAGCTATTCCCGGTGTAAGGGAAGGTGGTATATTTGAGATAGAAGCACCTATTCACATAAGCAATGTGATGCTTTTGTGTCCAAAATGTCAAAAACCTACTAGGGTTGGCATAAGAACTGTGGTTGAAGGAGACACTGTAAGGAAGTATAGATACTGCAAGAAATGCAATGAAAACATAGATCTAATAAGAGAAAAAGTGAGGGTTAAAGGATGAGTGTAGGGACGAAGTATGTACCTAGACTTTACATCAAGTATAAAGAAGAGGTGGTTCCACAGCTCATAAACAGGTTTGGCTATAAAAACCCTATGCAGGTACCCAAGATAGTCAAGATTGTGGTAAACATGGGTGTGGGCGAAGCGGTAAGCGACATCAAATACCTTGAGAGGGCTATGGAAGACCTAAAGGCCATAACGGGACAGCATCCATCTGTAAGAAGGGCCAAAAAGTCTGAAGCAGGATTCAAGCTAAGGAAGGGCATGCCTATAGGTCTAAAGGTTACCCTCAGAAAGGAGAGGATGTGGGACTTTCTTGACAAGCTCATATCTGTAGCCTTACCAAGGGTTAAAGACTTTAAAGGTTTGAACCCAAGGTCCTTTGACGGAAGGGGTAATTATGCCTTTGGCATTTCCGAACAGATAGTCTTTCCAGAGATAGACTATGAAAAGGTGGATGCCATTAGGGGTATGGATATTATAATTCATACAACTGCAAGGACGGATGAAGAAGCCTTATGGCTTCTTGCCCTCCTTGGACTACCTATAAGGAGTGCATAACATGGCAAGGAAGGCAAAGATAGCAAAGGATTTGAAGCATTTTCCTAAGTATGTGGTAAGGCAGAAGAACAGGTGCCCTCTGTGCGGTAGGCCAAGAGGCTTTATAAGATGGTTTGGTATGTGTAGGCTATGCTTTAGAGAACTTGCCCTAAAGGGTGAGCTACCCGGTGTGAGAAAAGCAAGTTGGTAAAGGAGGTGGTGGAATGGATCCTGTAGCAGATATGTTTTCTGCAATGAAGAACGCCATCCTTAGACGCATGGACTATGTGGATGTTCCTTCCTCAAAGCTAAAAGAGGCCATACTTGAGGTCTTAAAAAGGGAAGGCTACATCAAAGGATGGGAAAGGCTGGAGGATCAAAGAAAGGGGACACAGTACAAGCTGAGGATTTACCTAAAGTATATAGGCCCCAAAAAGGAGAAGAGTGTGATCTCTGAGATTGTTAAGGTTTCAAAGCCCGGGAGAAGGATATATGTGCCCAAGCACAAGATACCCTATGTGAAGAGAGGCCTTGGAATAGCCATCCTTTCCACCGATGCTGGTGTTATCACAGACCACGAGGCCAGAAAGCTTGGAAAGGGTGGCGAACTTATAGCCTATGTATGGTGAGGTGGAGCCATGTCAAGGATAGGTAAAAAACCTATTGAAATTCCCCAGAATGTAAAGGTTAGTCTAAAGGATGGAGAGCTCACAGTAGAAGGTCCAAAAGGAAAGCTGTCTATGAAGATCCACCCTGATATAAAGGTGTCCATTGAGAACAACTTTATAAAGGTGGAAAGGCCCTCTGACCAGCCTTTCCATAGGGCTATGCATGGCACCACCGCAGCCCTCATAAGGAATATGATCAAAGGTGTTACAGAGGGCTATACTCAAGTGTTGGAAGTGGTAGGTCTTGGATACAGGGCGGCGGTAAAGGGCAATGTGCTTGAACTCAACCTGGGCTACTCCCATCCTATCCTGTATCCTATACCACCCGATGTGAAGATAGAGGTAAAGGAAAACAAGATATATGTAAGTGGAATAGATAAACAAAAGGTTGGTCAAGTGTGCGCGCAGATTAGAGCCTTTAGAAAGCCAGATCCTTATAAAGGTAAAGGTATAAGGTACGAAGGAGAGGTGTTAAAGCTCAAGGCTGGTAAGAGCGCAGGAAAAGGTAAGGGTGGTAAGAAGTAAGGAGGTAGGCCATGGCAAAGCTAAATAGGCATGAAAGGAGAGAAAGAAGGCACAAAAGGATAAGGAAAAAGATATTTGGTACACCAGAAAGACCTAGGCTCTGTGTGTATAGAAGCCTTAATGCTTTTTACGCTCAAATCATAGATGATACTAAGGGACACACCCTTGTTTCCGCATCCTCTATAGACAGGGAGTATGTGCAGATGTTTGGTAAAAGAGGTGGTAAATCTATAGAGGATGCAAAAAGGGTGGCCGAACTTTTGGTAAAAAGGGCTTTAGAAAAGGGTATTAAGAAGGTAGTTTTTGACAGGGGTGGATTTCTGTATCATGGTAAAATAAAGGCCTTTGCCGATAGATGTAGAGAGCTAGGTCTTGAATTTTAAAGGAGGCAAAGATGGGTGGTGTATCAATTGAAAGGTTGATTGATCTAAAGAGGAAGGAGCAGAGAATAGCGGAGATTGAAGATCAGCTACAGATAGAAGAGAGGCTCATATACGCCAGGAGGACTGCAAGGGTTACAAAGGGTGGTAAAAGGTTTTCTTTTAGTGCCCTTGTGATAGTTGGCGACAAAAGGGGACATGTGGGCTTTGGCCTAGGTAAGGCTAGGGAGGTTCCTATAGCTATAGCTAAGGCCATAGAGGATGGGAAGAAGCACATAATAAGGGTGCCTATAGAGAATGGAACTGTTCCGCATGATGTGATAGGACATTATGGGCCTACTATGATAAAGGTGCTTCCCGCAAGGCGTGGAACTGGTATAGTGGCCGGTGGTGCAGCAAAGCCCATATTTGAGCTTGCGGGCTACACAGACGTGCTTACAAAGATTCTGGGAAGCACAAACCCAAACAACGTAGTAAGAGCTGTTTTTGACGCCCTGTTGAAGCTTAAGTCTTTGGAAGAGGTGGCAAAGGAAAGGGGTATAGATCCGGAGATTCTCAAAAAGAGGTATAAGCTATACGCTAAGGAGCTCCGTATACCCTAAGGAGGTGAAAGCATGGGTAAGTTGAGAGTAAAGCTGGTAAGAGGGCTTGCGGGAAAGTCTGAAGCACAGATAAAGGCTGTAAGAAGCCTAGGTCTTAAAAAGCCAGGTCAAGAGGTTATCCTTGAAGACAACCCTATGGTAAGGGGAAATATACGTAAGGCCTTTCATCTTCTTAAAGTGGAGGAGGTGAAAGATGAAACTGCATGAACTTGCTCCAAACGAAGGAGCTACTAAAAAGAGGAAGAGAGTAGGAAGGGGTATAGGTTCTGGTCATGGTAAGACCTGTGGAAGAGGACACAAGGGTCAAAAGAGCAGGTCTGGAGATAGAAAGATGCCCTCTTGGTTTGAGGGTGGACAAACACCGCTTCACAAGAGGATACCAAAGAGGGGCTTTAGATCACCAAACAGGGTTGAATACACGGTGGTAAACGTTAAACTACTTGAAAAATACTTTGAGGCTGGAGAAGAGGTCACACCAGAAAAGCTGTTGGAGAAGGGTCTTGTGAAAAAAGGAATGCCGGTAAAGATATTGGGAGACGGAGAGCTTACAAAGGCTCTAAAGGTAAAAGCACACGCCTTTTCCAAGTCTGCAAGGGAGAAGATAGAGGCAGCGGGTGGTGTGTGTGAGGAGATAAGGAAGTGATAGAGTATATAAAACAGATATTCTCCTTAGAGGACTTTAGAAGACGGTTTCTCTATACACTCTTTATGCTAGCCATATACAGGCTTGGCAGTCATATACCCCTACCAGGTATAGATACAACAGCCCTTGAAGAGTTCTTTAAAAGCTTTGAAGGAACAATCTTCTACCTTTATGACATATTTTCTGGTGGAAACCTTGGAAGGATGACCCTATTTGCCTTGGGTGTTATGCCCTATATATCAGCATCCATAATGATGCAGCTTTTAACGGTTGCCGTGCCCGAGCTTCAAAGGTTGGCAAAGGAAGAGGGAGATTATGGAAGGTATAAGATAAACCAATACACACGTTATCTAACCTTGCTTGTGGCCTTTGTTCAATCCTTGGGCATAGCCCTATGGCTACAGGGACAGGTATCCCCTAAAGGAACACCTATAGTGGCAAGTCCAGGCTTGCTTTTTACCATAACCACAGTCATAGCCCTCATGTCTTCCACCATGTTCCTTGTTTGGGTGGGAGACAGGATAACGGAGAAGGGTATAGGGAACGGCATGTCCCTTATCATATTTGCCGGCATAGTGGCGGGTTTCCCCAACGCAGCCATTAGGCTTTGGTCCTCTCTCAAGAACGGTGATATATCTCCCTTTGCTTTTGTAGGTGCCATCCTTTTTGCTATACTGGTGGTGGTGGGCATAGTGTTCATACAGGAGGCGGAAAGAAGGATACCTATACAGCACCCAAGAAGGCAGATAGGTAGGCAGGAGATAGTAGGGTCTTCTAGCTATCTACCCATAAAGATAAACCCTGCTGGAGTCATACCTATCATATTTGCCCAATCTCTACTCATAATACCCTCCACCATCCTAGGCCTTATTCAACATCCTATAGCCAAGGCTCTACATGATGCCTTCAACCCAACCTCCCTTGCCTATAACATCCTCTATGTAGCCTTCATAATCTTCTTCACCTACTTCTATACGGCGGTCCTTATAAACCCTGTGGACATAGCGGATAATCTCAAAAGGGCAGGTGCCTTTATACCGGGTATAAGGCCCGGTACAGATACCCAAAAATACCTAGAGTACATAATCAACAGGCTTGCCTTTGTTGGAGCCATATTCCTTAGCGTGGTGGCTGTAGTTCCCCTGTTTATAAGCCTGTGGTTAAAAGTGCCCTTTTATTTTGGTGGAACTACAGCCCTTATAGTGGTAGGCGTGGCCCTTGACACTATCAACAAGCTAGAAGCCCAGCTACTCCAGCAAAAGTATATCAAATACAGGAGGAGGGTAAGGTGATATTGGTCTTTTTGGGACCACCTGGTTCTGGTAAGGGCACGCAGGCCAAAAAACTCTCGCAAGAGTTGGGGCTTGTTCATATATCCACCGGTGATATACTGAGGGATGCGGTAAAAAGGGGCACACCTTTAGGAAAGAAGGCAAAGGAGTATATGGAAAGGGGTGAGCTGGTTCCAGACGATCTTATGATAGCGCTTATAGAAGAGGTTATGCCGGAGGATGGTGGGTTTATACTGGATGGCTTTCCTAGGACAGTGCCTCAGGCTATGGCCCTTGAAGAGATGCTAAAGAGAAAAGGGAAGGAAGTTCATAAGGTTATACTCTTTGAGGTCTCCGAAGAGGTGGTCGTTGATAGGCTATCTGGAAGGCTCACTTGCCCTTCCTGTGGAGCAGTGTACCACATCAGGTATAACCCACCAAAGGAACCCTACACATGCGATGTATGTGGAAGTAGGCTAATTCAGAGGGAGGATGATAGAGAAGAGGTTGTAAGAAGAAGGTTTAAGGTCTATAAGGAGCAGACACAGCCCTTAGTTGAATTTTACAAGGAAAGGAATAAATTAATTAGCTTGGATGCTACAAAAAGCGTAGAAGAGGTAAACAGAAGGCTTCTAGAGGCCATAAGGGATGGCAGTTGAACTTTATTCTTTTAAAGAGATTGAGAAGATAAAAAGGGCTTGTAGTGTTGTGGTTGAAGTGCTTGAGGCTGTGGCAAAGGCCGTAAGGCCAGGCATTTCTGCTTATGAGCTTGATATGATAGCAAGGGAAGAGGTAAAAAAGAGGGGGGCAAAACCTGCCTTTCTCAACTATAAGCCCCCTTTCAGCAAAGAGAGCTATCCTGCAAGCCTTTGTGTGTCGGTAAACGAAGCGGTAGTGCACGGCCTTCCAAAGAAGGAGCTTATAATAAAAAAGGGTGATATAGTCAGTTTAGATTTTGGGGCTTACCTTGATGGGTATGCTGGTGATTCGGCCATAACAGTAGCTGTGGGAGAGGTAAGCAAGGAGAAGGAGTTGCTTATGAAGGCTACAAGGGAAGCTTTGGAAGAAGCGGTAAAAGTGTGCGTGCCCGGCAATTGGGTTTCCGATATAGTGGATGCCATATACAAGGTAGCCAAAAAGTATGGCGTGTATCCTTTAAAGAACCTTGGCGGGCATGGTATAGGAAGAAAGGTGCATGAAGAGCCCTTCATACCCAACCATCCACAGACCCTTCTACAAGAGAGAAAGGACTACAAGTTAAGACAAGGTATGGTTTTAGCCATAGAACCTATGCTCGCTTTAGGCACCGATGAAATAGATCATGATGGTGATGGCTGGACCGTTATAACTGCCGATAGGAGTCCAGCCGCCCATTATGAATACGTTGTAGCCATAACAAAGCAAGGACCAATAGTATTGACGGAGTTCAACCATGGGTAAGAAGAAGGGTGAGGAAAAGCCAAAGGAGAAGGGTATAGTCCTTGAGGGAGAGGTGATAGAGGCCTTACCCAATGCCATGTTTAAGGTAAGGTTAGACACGGGCCATGAGGTGTTGGCCCATGTGTCTGGAAAGATGCGCATCCACTTTATAAGGATACTGCCCGGTGATAGGGTAAAGGTGGAGCTTTCTCCCTATGACCTTACCAGGGGTAGGATTATCTACAGAGAATGATTTTATGGTATAATTAATAGCTTACAAGGAGGTAGAGATGAAGGTGAGGCCTTCTGTGAAGCCTATATGTGCTAAGTGTAAGGTAATTAGGAGAAAGGGAAGGGTTATGGTGATTTGTGAAAATCCAAAGCATAAGCAAAGGCAAGGCTAAAGGAGGTAAGGTATGGCGAGGATAGCGGGTGTGGACCTTCCAGACCACAAAAAGTTGGAAGTTGCCCTTACTTACATCTACGGCATAGGCTGGTCTAGAGCAAGGGAGATCTGTGAAAAGACTGGCATTCCATGCACAAAAAGGGTGGGTGAGCTCACACCGGAGGAGCTCAACACCATACGTAAGTTTATAGAACAGAACTACACGGTGGAAGGTGATCTAAGGAGGGAAGTTCAACTGAACATTAAAAGGCTTATAGATATGGGATGCTATAGAGGAATAAGGCATGCAAAGGGCTTGCCAGTTAGGGGTCAGCAAACGAGGACGAACGCACGCACCAGAAAAGGTAAGAGAAAGACTGTTGGTGGTACAAGGAAGAGGGTAGTCAAGTAAGGAGGTGTAAGCCATGGCAAAAAAACCGCAAGGCAAAAAACAAAAAAGAATTGTTACAGAAGGTATAGTGCATATACTTAGCACCTTTAACAACACCATAGTTACCATAACGGATAAGCAGGGAAATACCCTTGTTTGGGAAAGTGGTGGTACTGTAGGGTTTAAGGGAACTAGGAAGAGTAGCCCATACGCCGCCCAGTTGGCCGCTCAAAAGGCAGCCAAAAGGGCTATGCAGGAGTATGGCCTACAGGAGGTGGAAGTGAGGATAAAGGGAGCTGGTGCTGGAAGGGAGCCAGCTCTTAGGGCCATACACGCCGCCGGTTTGAAGATAAAGGCCATAAGGGATGTTACACCCCTTCCTCATAATGGGTGTAGACCGCCTGCCAAAAGGAGGGTTTAAAGGATGGGTAGGTATATAGGACCTTTGGTAAGGTATGACAGAAGGTTTGGAGTGGTAGTTTCTGGAAAGTCAAGCGCCTATAAGATCTTGGCAAAGAGGAACTACCCACCAGGCCAGCATGGAAGGCTGAAGGGAAGAAAGAAGAAGCTTACCGAATACGGACTTCGTTTAATGGAAAAGCAAAAGCTCAAGTTCCTTTACGGTGGATTGAGAGAAAAGCAGTTCAGAAGATACTTTGAAGAGGCTTCCCGTTCAAAGGGTAATACGGGACAGGTGCTCCTCCAGCTTTTAGAAAGAAGATTGGACAATGTGGTCTACAGGCTTGGTTTTGCTAAAACAAGGAGACAGGCAAGACAGTGGATAGTGCATGGACACTTCTTAGTAAACGGAAAAAAGGTCAACATACCTTCCTATAGGGTGGAACCTGGTGATGTAATTGAGGTAAAGCCTAGTTCAAGGGATATTCCTCAGCTCCTTGAAAACCTTCAAAACGTAGATCCAAGAAGCATACCTTCTTGGTTGGAATTGGACAAGGAAAACTTTAGAGGAAAGGTGTTGGACATACCAAAGGATATTCAACTGGAGGTGCCTATAAACCTTCAGTATGTAATAGAATTCTACTCAAGGGTTTAAAGGAGGAGGTTTTATGCTGAGAGAGTTTATCCTTCCCACAAAGGTCTATTGGGAAGAAAGGAGTAAGACCTATGGTAGATTTGTGGTAGAACCACTGGAGAGGGGTTTTGGTATAACGGTAGGTAATTCTCTCAGAAGGACCCTTCTTTCCTCCATTGAAGGCACAGCCATAACCGGCGTAAAGATATACGGTGTTTACCATGAGTTTTCAGCCATTGAAGGTGTGCTGGAAGACACTCTTGAGATAATAGCCAACCTTAAGAAGGTGAAGTTCAAGTTGCACGATGCAGACGTAGAGATACTCTACCTTAAGAAGAAGGGTGAAGGAGAGGTGTATGCAAGGGATATAAGCTTGCCACCCAACGTAGAGATCATAAATCCCGATCAGAAGATACTTACTATAACGGACCCTGAGAAGGAGATAAATATGGAGATAAGGATAGAAAGGGGCTTTGGATACGTTCCTACCGAAGAAATGGAAGTGCTTGGAGACATAGGGTGGATACTGATAGATGCGGACTTTTCACCCGTTCGTCAGGTGGCCTTTAGGGTTGAGAAGACAAGGGTTGAAAGGAGAAGCGATTACGACAAGCTTATAATGGAAGTCTACACCGACGGAACAAAAACACCGGAAGAGGTTGTAAAAGAAGCAATACAGATACTCATAAAGAACTTTAAAGCCCTTGAAAACATGTCCTTTGAGATACCGAGAGTGGAAGAGCCTGTCGTCCTTGTGGACGAGTTTATGGAAAAGCTGAACCTGCCCATAGAAGAGCTGGATGTTTCTCAAAGAGCTTTGAACTCTATAAAGAGGATGGGTATAACCACCATAGGGGACTTGGTAAAGCTTACAGAAGAGGACCTTAAAAACACTAAGAATGTAGGTAGGAAGGCTATAAATGAGATAAAGGAGGCTCTAAGGCAAATGGGCCTTCACCTCGGCATGGATATAGAAAGCAGGAGGTAAAACATGAGGCATAAGGTAAAAAAGAAGCACTTTGATAGGACAAAGGAGCAAAGGTTGGCACTCTATAGGTCCCTTGCCAGGGCCCTAATACTGGAGGAGAGGATAGAGACATCCCTTCAGAAGGCTAAAGCTGTAAGGCCCTTTATAGAAAGGTTGATCACCTTGGGTAAAAAGGGAGACCTTCATTCTCGCAGGCTGGCCCTAAAGCTCCTTCCAGACAGAAAGGTGGTCAAAAGGCTTTTTGAGGAGATAGCACCAAGGTTTGAAAACAGGAACGGAGGCTACACAAGAATTATTAAGCTTCCAGAGAGGAGAAAGGGAGACGGATGCGAATTGGCCATACTTGAATTTGTAGAATGATAAAGGCCTTCCTTTCCCTTCTTATAAACCTTTTGATAGTTCTTATAATTGTTCATGCCATAGGCTCATGGATCCCCGCCATAAGGGAAAGTAGATTTTACAACTCCCTTGATAGGCTAATATCCCCTTTGCTTGAGCCCTTCAGAAGGGTTCTCCCACCCTTTGGAGGGCTAGACTTTTCACCTTTCGTTCTATTGCTTATACTCTACCTTATTAAGCACCTTCTGAAGCTTTGAGGCTTGATGTGTATTTGGTTGAAAAAGGCTATGCACCCACAAGGGAAAAGGCACAAGCCCTTATAATGGCTGGATTGGTCCTTGTGGATGGCAAGGTGATAACTAAACCTGGCACAAAGGTAAAAGAGGGTCAAAGGATTGAAGTAAAGGAACTACCAAAGTATGTATCAAGAGGTGGCTATAAGTTAGAATGGGCTCTGCAGAGATTCGGGCTCAATGTGGAAGGTATGATAGCCCTTGATGTGGGGTCTTCTACAGGTGGCTTCACTCAATGTTTGCTTGAACACGGTGTGAAGAAGGTTTACGCTGTGGATGTGGGCAGGGGCCAGATGGATCCAAAGTTAAGACACGATCCAAGGGTGATTTTATATGAAGAGACGGACGCGAGAGATTTGACCGAGGCACATGTGCCGGAAAAGGTGGACCTTATAACTGTAGATGTATCCTTCATATCTGTGAAAAAAATCCTTCCAAATGTATTAAGATTTCTAAAAGAGGAAGGTATTTTGCTTGTGCTAGTAAAACCACAGTTTGAGCTAGAACCCAAAAAGGTTAAAAAGGGCATAGTGAGGGAGGAGGCTTATAAGAGGGAGGCTGTGTATAATGTGGTAAATTTTTTAATGTCTATGGGTATGAATATAGGTGGGATAATAAAGGCAAAGCCGAAAGGGGCGAAAGGGAATGAGGAGTTTTTCGTTCTTGCAGGCAAAAATATAAAACCTGTTGAAAATTTAGAAGAGGTTTTAGAGAATGCCCTTAGAGAGGTTGTTTGAAGGAAATTACATAAAGGGTAAGCAGTTAGGTTGGTATCCTTTTACTGCAGAAAACTTGCTTAGGGTAGGCTTGGCCCTTTGTGTATACTTGAAAATCCATAAAGAGGTAGATAGACCATTTATGGTTTTGGAAAACCTTGATTTTCTAACAGTGTCTCTCAGCGTTGGTTTTATGGCTGGTGGTGGGGATGTAAGTGTAGGGGGTGATCAAGCTCATATAAAGGTAAGGTCAAGTTATGGCATAGATGAGATAAGGCTTATAATAGAAAACATGGAAGATTATGAGCTAAAGATGGTTGAATCTATACTCTTTAGTAGGTATAATATGCCAAGGGCTGAAGGGGAGGAGGTAGGTAAGATATGGATACAAGACAGGATGCCTTAAAGCTTTCAGAGGAAGTGATAAAGGAGCTTTTAGTTTTTGGTACGGAGATAGACGAATTTTACAGAAGGTTTAGAGAGCTAAGGTTGTTAGAGGATGACCTTTCCTTTCAAGCAGCCCTTCTAAAGGTAGAGCATGCCTTTTTTATGCTTGTACAGTCTATAAACATACTTAAAGAGCAGCTAAATCTGCTAAAAGTAGCTAGTCAGAAAGGGGAGGTATACTGATGGGAGTTTTATGCTTACTTTTGGACAAAAAAAAGCAATATTTTCCACTGCTAGTAGATATATTCAATGTAACTGGCCATAAGCTACTTATCGGCTTAGATGAAGAGAAAGCTTTAGACTTTTTAAAAGTATCCTCACCGGAAGTATTACTGTTGCCTTTAGAAGATATAAACTTTTGGTTTGAAGTACTCAAAAACGGCAATTATATTTTACCAATATTCTTTGTAGAGGATTATGAAAAGGTGGAAGAATTTAAGATCTATGGCTTTAAAGATGTAAACTTTGCGGTTTTACCGTTTAATCCTATGGAGCTTTTGACAAAAGTTGTAGCATTGAGTAAAAAGACTCACAATCAGGAAGTTTTAGAATATTTAGGTCCATTGAATCTTGCTATAAAGTTTATGCGGTCTGGATCCACTCTAATTTTAAACATTGAAGGTGAAGGATACGCCTGTTCTTTATTCTTCCTCCAGGGTATTATAAAGGGTAGTACATGTCAGGAGGATAAAATAGCTGAACTTATGGCTAAGCATACAAAGATAAGGTTGGAACCCTTCAAAGAAGATAAGCTGATATATACCTTTGAAGGAAATTGGGATTTCCTTTCAAAGCTTGTGTATAACCGTATTTACAGACCTACAGCTGTGGAGCGTAGCTTAGAAAAGGAAGGTGAAGAATCTGTCGTTATTAAGCCTAAAGTGGATCTAAGTCAAGCTGTTAAATTAAGGGATGGACTGTACTGGGTTGGTGTGGAGGATGAAAAGGGTCTTTTCCAAAAGAATTCATACCTTAGAATCTATGAGAAGGGTGACATTAGAATACCTATCCTTATAAATATAGGTACACCTCAGGATTATGTTTTGATTAGATCAAAAGTTGAACAAGTAGTGGGTACAGTGGATGTTATAAAGGCTGTAATCCTTATGGGTGCAGGGGTAGATATAGCGTCTGGACTTTTTAATTTTCTTCAATCTAACCAAAAGGCTTTTGTAATAACCACCTTAAACATAGCTCAAAGGTTAAGATCCTTTGGTATACCTCAGAGTAGAATAAAAGCTGTGGAAAGCCTTGCTAGTATGAGGTTAAAGTTGGCAACTGGTGATGTTCTAAAGTTTATATCTATGCCCTTCTTGCCGGAAGTAGGCAGTTTTGTAGTTTTAGAGGAGAGTACGGGATACCTTTTTACAGGCCAGTTTCTAAGTTCATACTGTTCCATAGATGAGTTTAATCCTCTTGAAAATGCAAATATTGATGATGTTCTCTCATACACTTTGCCGAATATACCATCAAAAGATATTCTTATGCCCGCACTCAAAAGGCTATTAGCAATGAATTTCACATGCGTATATCCTATGTTTGGAAACCCTATAACTTCTCTTGATTCACTCAATCAGATATTTGAAAGATTGATTAACACTGTGGGATCTTCTCATAAGCTGGATGAGAGGATGATTTTGGAAGTATGTGAAGATATATTAAGATTGCTTAAGGAAAATGCAGAAAAAGGTGAAATTTCTGCCCTTCTTGAGGAGTTAAATCAGTTCATATATATGGAAGATGCAAAGATTTTGCAAACCTTTGTAGAAGTGGAAAGTCTACCTCATCTGTTGCTTAGTCTTGCTTTTACAAAAGGTATAGATGTACATCTTATAAAAAAGATTATAAGCAAGCTTCAACGTATAGGTTTAACTCTTACCATATGAGGCTTTTCCCTATTCTTTCAAAGCGGGGGTTTAAAAGGGCCAAAAAGAGCTGTCTAAAGCCTGTAAGTATGTTTACATCGGTGGTTTCTAAGGGTGGTATGTCTCCGGAGAAATAAATTACAAAAGCTTTACCCACTATGTTTTCTCTTGGTAAGAGTCCCCAATATCTACTGTCTTTGCTGTTGTCCCTGTTGTCCCCCATTACAAAATAGTATCCATCTGGTATTTTGGCATAGTAGGCGTCCCTCCTGGGAATTATGGGATTTTCATAAAGGGCTATCTTATACTTTACACCGTTTGGCAAAGTTTCTTCGTATATTAGCTTATCTACACCGTCTTCTTGCACCTTCTTTATAAACCTTAAAGGCACCTCTTGGCCATTTATAAAAACCTTACTCCCTCTTACTTCAATGGTATCTCCAGGCATACCTATTATCCTCTTTATAAAATCAATCTGTGGGTTGGCAGGCCATTTGAACACCACTATATCACCCCTTTGAGGTTCCGAAAGCTTGTAAACAAGTTTATTCACCAATATAAAGTCGCCCACAAGAAGGGTTGGCTTCATAGATCCTGAAGGAATATTGTATGCTTGCACAAGGAAAGTTCTAATTAATATCACAACTATGATAACTATTAAAAGTTCTTTGAACCATTTGGGTATGGACTTCACCCTATCTATTTTACCATAATTTGTATTCTCTTGCTCCTTAGCTGACCACAGGCACCGAAAACGTCCACACCCTTGCTAAGCCTTATAAAGGCAGAAATGTTATACCTTCTTAGAACTTCCTGAAAAGCGTAAACCCTTTCCAAACTTGGCCTATCAAAGGGCAAGGAAGGGTCTGGATTGTATGGAATTAGGTTCACTTTAAACTTTCGCCTATAGGGTAGTATAAGCTTGGCAAAAGCGTTGGCATGCTCTATAGTATCGTTTACATCCTTTATAAGTACATACTCTAGCATTATTCTTCTATCGGGTGGGTATGGAAATTGGCCAAGGGTTTTTATAAGCTCACCAAGGCTGTTTGTCTTGCTTATTGGCATAAGCTCTTCTCTTAGATGCTGGTTTGGCGCGTTTATTGAAACGGCAAGGTTTACTTCCCTTAGTAATGGATCATTAGCCATCCTTTTTATCTGTGCTATAAGACCGCTGGTAGATATGCTTACCCTTCTCTTTGATAGGTTTATACCCCAAGGGCTTATAAGTATTTCAACGGCCTTCCTTACAGCATCGTAGTTGGCCAAAGGCTCACCCATCCCCATAAAAACCACATTCCTTATCCTTTCCTTTACATCCTTTTGAACCAAAAGGTATTGGTCTACAATCTCGGAGGTGGTAAGGTTCCTTATAAGACCATCCATAGCGGTGGCGCAGAATTTACACCCTACAGCACAACCTATCTGAGAGGAAAGGCATAGGGTAAGATGATCCCTCTCAAATATCAAAACTGTTTCCAATATATGGCCATCGTAGGTTTTGAAAAGATACTTTACCGAATCCCTTGCCTCCACCTTGTCAAAAAGCTCTAGACTATGAACCTTAAAATGTTCAGCCAAAAAATGACGGTGCTGTTTAGAAAGGTCTGTCATCTTCTGAAAGTCATCTTCAAACCTTTTGTATAACCAATTCATAACCTGGTTTGCCCTGTAGGCTTCCAGGCCTAACTGTTCAAACCTTTCCCTTAGCTCCTTTAACGTGTAAGAGGTCAAAAGCTCCATAGTTAAAAATTTAGTATAATAGGAACGTGGAGGGAAGACTATGAAAAAAGGATTCCTCCTGCTGTCTTTCCTGTCCATCTTCTCTTGCACACCCACCGTCAGACAAGCCATCATACCTGGTGCCAACCATCAATTAAGCGTAGTTCAAAGAGGTAATCTTTATTTTTCCGAAGAGGAGGAAAAGTTTATACAGAAGGAAGCCCAAACCTTTGGTATACCTATTCCAGACAGAGAAGAAATTAGAAGGTTTATAAACTATTATCTTTCCAACAAACAATCTTTTGAAGCTGCCCTTCAAAGGGCCAGATATTACATGCCTATTATAAGGCCCATCCTTCAAAAGTATGGCCTTCCGGAAGAACTTGCCTTTTTACCTGTAATAGAAAGTGGGTTTAACAATTTTGCAGTATCAAGATCTGGTGCGGCAGGTCTTTGGCAACTTATGCCTTCCACAGCAAGAAGGTACGGCCTTAGGGTAGATCAGTATGTGGATGAGAGGTTTGATATTGTAAAAGCCACGGAGGCTGCAGCAAGGTATTTAAAGGACCTTTATTCTATGTTTGGAAATTGGGAGCTGGCTCTTGCTAGCTATAATTGTGGTGAAAACTGTGTGGTAAGAAGGACTGGTGGTGTGGATTTCTGGATAAGTCAAAGGTTTTTACCGGAGGAGACTAGGAATTATGTACCGGCCTTCTTTGCCGTTTTACTGCTAGCTAGCAATCCAGAAAAATATGGCCTTTCTGTAAATGTAGAAGGTATATCTGTGGCAAGGAAGCTTTTAGAAAAGGACACACCTGTGGAAGAGTTTGTGGAAAAAAGTGGGTTAAAGGAAAGTTTGTTTAAGGACCTTAACCCTCACATAAAGGGAGGAATTATACCAGCAGGCACCTTTGTTTACTTGCCCAAGGAGAGCAAAGAGTTTGGAAGGGAAAGGGTTGAAAGGTTGCCCAATGGAGCCAAGCTTATCATAAGAGAATGATTGAATGCTTTGTTCTTGCCGGTGGGCTAAGTAGACGTTTTGGTGAAGACAAGCTCCTTTACAAAATCGGTGACAAACACACTATAGAATGGGTAGTGGACCGTCTAAAGCATACATGCCAGAGACTATGCATTGTAGCTAAGGATGTAAGCAAGTTTTCCTTTTTGGAGGAGGTTGAACTCATTGAGGATCTTTTAGAAAAACAGTATGCTTTAGCGGGTTTATACACTTCCCTTATGAATACCCATAGTGATAGGGCCCTTGTGGTAAGTGGAGATATGCCTCTTATAAAGGGTCAGGTGGTAAGGTATCTATGGACCTTTTCACAGCCTCCTTTAACTCTTTTCAAGATAAAGGGTAAATACTATCCACTCTTTGCTGTCTATTATAAAGAGCTTTTAGGGGCTCTTGAGAAGTATATAAAAATGGGTGGAGAAAGGCTTATGGACTTTGTTCTAAAAACGCCTCATAAGGTAATAGAGGAAAAGGATATACTCTCTTATGATCCACGGCTCCTTTCCTTTATAAATATGAACACGAAGGAGGATGCTCAGCTTATAATAAAACTCTATGAAAGTGGAGAAGCATTTAAAGATTGAAGGAATGACATGTGGTCATTGTGTGGAAAGGGTAAAAAGAGCCCTTTACTCTATAGAAGGAGTAATTCACGTGGATGTGAGCTTAGAGAAGGGCTTGGCCAGTGTGCAAATGGAAAAGGATATACCTTTTGATGTTCTTAAATCCGCTGTAGAGGAGTGGGGCTACAGGGTGCTTGGTGAGGTTTGAAGATTTTAAAAAGGATTTAGAAGGTCTTGAGCTTTTCAGTAAGGGCTGGAGGAGTTATGTATATAGAGCAAGATGGAAGGATGTTTGTGTGGCTATAAAAGTAGCAAAGGATAAAGAAAGGGAGTATGCTATAAGGAAGGAGGGAGAAATACTAAGGCTTTTAAAGGGTTATAGGGGTTTCCCTCAGCTATTGGAAGTAGGAGAGGACTTTTTGGTTTATGAGTTCATTGAGGGCTTGCCTTTGGAAAAAATTCCTTTAGACAAGAGTCAAAAAGGTAAGGTATACCTTAAGGTTCTTGATCTTATCAAGCTCTTAGATCATTTAGGAATAAACAAGGATGAACTTCACAGGCTGGATAAAAACACTCTAGTAGATAAGAATTTTGAAGTTTATTTGATAGACTTTGAAAGGGGGAGTCTTAACGCGAAGAAAAAGCATAACCTGAGCCAATTCTTACAACTGTTGGTTAGAGAGGGGTTTATATCCTTGGATAAGGCTAGGGAGCTTGGCAGAAGATATGCTTTGTGTGAGGATGTTTACCATGAAGTTGGAGAGATTATACGAGCTTTTACTTGATCTTTATGGACCGCAAGGCTGGTGGCCTGTGGATAAGGAATATCATAAAAACAGGGGTACAGATGAAAGGGAGGAGATAATAATAGGGGCTGTGCTTACGCAGAATACAAGTTGGAGAAATGTGGAAAAGTCTTTAGAGAATCTCAAAAAATTTGGAGAACTCTCTTTGAGATTCATAAGAGATGTAAGCTTAGAAAGACTAAAGGAGCTTATAAAGCCATCAGGGTTTTATAACCAAAAAGCTTTAAGGTTAAAGCACGTTGCGAACTTTTTCAATCCAATAGATAAGATAAAGGAGGTCAGTAGAGAAGAGCTTTTGAGGGTGCCCGGTATAGGGAAAGAGACGGCGGATGTTATACTTTTGTACGCTGGTGAAAGGCTTAGCTTTGTTATAGATAAATATACGCAGAGGTTTATGGCAAGGTTTGCTAAAGTAGAAGGCAATTATGAAAGCTTAAAAGAGTATTTTGAAAGGAATCTTCCACAGGACATAGTAATATACAAAGAGTTTCATGCGCTTATAGATGAGCATGCAAAGAGGTATTGTAGGAGCACTCCCTTATGTAGGGAGTGCCCCTTAAGCAGATTTTGTCTTAGTGTAAGCCCATCCTTTTGAGAACTCTGCTTCTGTATATCCAAATTAGGATACCCATAACTATAAGGTAGGCTATGGTTCCTATACCCATAAGCATCCTTTTGTGCTTTTCTTCTGGGCTGGGCTCTGCTACTGATTTAAGATAGGCTATGATCTTTGCTGTTTCTTCTGGCCTACCTGTCATAACCGCTGGCATGGATGTTCCAGGTAATACCTTTTGAGGATCAAGGATAAAGTTAAACAAGTATTCCTTACCTTTTACTAGGTATATGGTGGAGAGATCTGGAGGTACCTTACCAAAGGACTCTTTTAAAGCCATTAGGTCCTCATAAAATACCGATTCATAGACATTTTTTGGTAGCACTTTGCCATATTTCTCTTGAAGGGTTTTAAGCTTTGGGTTGGCCTGCACAGAGGATATGTATACTCCATCGTACCTCACAGAGTGGCATGACTGACAGTTTTGTTCAAAGAGCTGTTTTCCTTCCTTTGCATAGCTTTTTACATCTTCCGCTATTTTGGCATATTGGGCCGGCATTTCATACTTCTCATGAGGGGCAAAGATGTTGTTTATCCATATGATGTAGAAGAAGGCTACTGTTATCACTGTGAAAAATATTGCCTTGATCATTGCTTCTCACCTCCTTTTGCCTTATACCATCCCCACTCTATTATGGATATGATTGGAAGCGATAGGAAGAAGGCAAAAAGTCCAGCGGTAAATATAAGCCCAAGCATGGCGTTTGTAGGTGTGGGTGGCATTGTGCCGAGTATGGTAAGTGCCATGGAGGAGACCACAAGTACTAAGAACATGATGAAGAAAAGCGGTCTGTTCCTTGCACTCTTCAACGGTGAGAAGTCTAAGAAAGGTAAAAGTAGCAGTAGTAGCAATATTAGGTTGAAGGCTACAAAGCCCAAGAACTTATCTGGTATGGACCTAAAAACGGTATAGTAGGCAAGAAGATACCATTCTGGGGCTATGTGGGCTGGTGTTTTAAAGGGATCTGCTGGATCAAAGTTGTCTGGTGGGAGGAAGTGATGCATGTAGAAGAAGACAAAGAAGAAAAAGATGGCTAAATAACCCATAAGGTAAGATCCTTCCTTTAAGGTCATGTAGGGATGGAAGGGCACACCTTCTTTTTTCTTATCTATTTCCCTACCCTCTGGATTGGAGATGCCGGCCGCACGTACAAGATAAAGGTGAATACCTACCAATAGGAGTAGTATAAGAGGTAATAGCCATATATGTAGGCCAAAGAACCTTCCTAAGGTTATCTGTCCTATTTCATATCCACCTTTCATCCATATGGAGATGGTCTCACCTATTTTGAACTTGCCTATTATGGGAGCGGAGTCAATGGATGTGGGTATTTCTGATGTGACTACCATACCCCAGTAGGAGAGCTGTCCCCAAGGGAGCAAATATCCAGTTAAAGCTGTAGTAAGCAAGACAAAGTAAATCAACCACCCAACTATCCATGTGAGTTCCCTAGGTTTTTTATAGGCGTTGTAGTATATGCCTGTAAATATATGAAGGTAAACTACAGCTAAAAAGAAGTTTGCTCCTGCAGCATGCACATGTCTTATAAGCCACATAAAGGGCACTTCCTTCATTATGGTATAGTTAACGCTATCAAAGGCTGTGTGTACGTTTGGCTGGTAATACATGGTTAGGAATATACCGGATATGACTTGTATGACAAAGGCCACTAGGGCCATTACTCCAAAGGCATAAGGAAAGGTAAGGTTTTTAGGCACTTTATAATCTACCATTTGGGAGCGCCAAACCTCAGAAAGATGGGTTCTTTCATCAATCCATCTTGCTATCCTTCCAAACATCCTTCCACCTCCTTACGTTAGTTCTTTTACAAAGCCAGCTTCGCCTATTATAAGCTTGTTGCCATCCCTTTTTTGTGGTGGCACATAAAGAGGTCTAGGAGGTGGTCCAGCAATATTGTCTCCCCAAGGAGAATAAAAACCACCATGACAGGGGCAATGAAAGACAGGATAGTTATATTCTGCTTCTCCTTGAGGCTTCCATAGTGGAACACAGCCAAGGTGTGTGCATACTGCAACCATGGCATAGGCATCTTGTCCTTCCAAAAGTTTTCTGTTTCTGTCTTCTTTTGTCTTCCCGTTCCATTGAAATCCTTGAGGGAGTTTGACCACAAACACGGGCTTGCCTTTCCAAGATACCACCCTCACTTGCAAGTCTGGTATGGAGCTTACATCCACTTCCACCCTGGCTCCCGCAAGGGATGCTGCACTGGGTGCCAGCGTCTTGACTATAGGATATAAGACTCCAATAACTCCTACTGCTCCTAGGCCTCCTATGGCAAGGCCCAAAAGGTCTCTCCTTGATGTTTCCATAATTTTACCTCCTGATGAATTACTGATTTTTTTATTATACACCCAGATAAAAGTGCGGTGTTAAACTCTTCAAGTTTATAAACCATAGCTTATATAATTATAAGTGATAAATACGCTGGGTGAGAAATTAGACCTCAAGTTCACCCCTCCTGTAATAACTATATCCAATAGCATAAGCATATACATACACAAGCACACAAGTTAAAGTCCTCCACCCACTACCAGCATTGAAAAGCT
>JAXSPP010000005.1:0-146784 GCA_037927135.1 Candidatus Pampinifervens sinense
CTTTTCAATGCTGGTAGTGGGTGGAGGACTTTAACTTGTGTGCTTGTGTATGTATATGCTTATGCTATTGGATATAGTTATTACAGGAGGGGTGAACTTGAGGTCTAATTTCTCACCCAGCGTATAAATTATATTACATACCTTAAAGGTCTCTATTTTAACATCATCCTCAACTCACACTCAAACAAAAACTCAAAGGCTTCAAGCCTTATGTAGGCTTCCCTTATGCTTTTGCCCCATGTGTAAAGGCCATGAGACCTCAAAAGAAAGCCATAAACCCTTTCTTCCTTTTCCAACCTCTCCCTTATCATCTCGGATAGGCCTCTCATGTCTTGAGAGTTTTCAAAGACTGGCACCGTTATGCTTGTTTGATGGGTTTTTATGCCTTCAAAGGCCTTCAAAAGCTCGTAGTTTTCCAGCCTTATATCCCCTTTAGAAAGCCTTGATATAAGCGTAGAGTTTATAGAATGCACATGCAAAACACACATGGCGGAAGGAAAGAGTTTATAAACCAAGGTGTGCAAAAGGGTTTCTGCCGAAGGCCTTTTTGAGCCTTTTACCAAGTTTCCCTCAAGGTCCACAAGCACAAAGTCTTCCCTTGTAAGGTGTCCCTTGTGGCTTCCAGAGGCGGTAATTAGGATAAGTCCATCTTCAAGCCTTGCGGAAAGGTTTCCACCACTGGCGGGTAGCCAACCCCTTGAGTGAAGCTCCCTTCCTATCTCAATGAGCTCAGATATCTCCCTTTCCATAGGCTTAAAATTTTAAGCCATAATCGCACCAGCTTCTTACAGGACACTCACCACATTTTGGCTTTACTGGCTTGCATATGGTTTGGCCAAGGGCCACAAGAAGCCTGTTAAAATCCCTCCAGTGCTCCTTGGGTAGTATCTCCATAAGGGCCCTTTCTGTCTCCTCTGGAGTCTTTGTCTTCACAAGGCCCCATCGGTTGCTTATTCGGTGCACATGGGTATCAACGGCTATTGCTGGCTTTCCAAAGCCTTCGGAGAGCACTATGTTTGCCACCTTCCTGCCCACACCCTTTAGCTTCAAAAGGTCTTCCAAAGTGTCTGGAACCCTTCCACCAAAGTCTTCTATGAGCTGTCTTGCAAGCTCCTTTAACTGCCTTGCCTTGTTCCTGTAAAAGCCCACGGGGTATATGAGCCTTTCAAGCTCTTTGAGGTCCATCTGCAAAAGGTCCTGCGGACTTTTTACCCTTTCTAAAAATCTCTTACAAACCTCTGCTGTGGTCTCATCCCTTGTCCTTGTGGAAAGCAAAGCACAAAGTAAAGCACTCAATGGGTCCTTCCTCTTTTGGGCGATGAGTTTTACAATGGGTGCATGCCACTTTTCATACTCCCTCTTCATTATTTCAAGCACCACCTTTAAATCTTCTTTCCTCATGGCCTTATCTTCAGAAGTATAAATAGGGCTAAAATATGCAAAGATAGGGAGTATATGACAAGGGCCGTCTGTGAAAGCTCATAGAGGAGGCCCATTAGGGCGCCACCAATGAAGGCCGAAAGGCCTATAAAGAAGTGAAAGGTGCCGTAGGCCCTCCCTCTGCTTGCTTCAGAGGAAAGCTTGGCAACGGCAGACCTCATGATAGACTCTTGCACTCCAAGGCTTATACCCCAAAGGGCTATGGCAAAAAGCACCTTATCAAAGAGGAAAAGAAGAAGGGGAGAAAGAAGTCCAAAGGAGAGGCCAATGACAAGAGCCAGAAAGCCTCTTTTGTCATATAACACACCAAAGAAGAGGGCAGAAAGGGCGTCCAAGGCCATGGCAAGGGCAAAAAGTAGGGAGATCTTCCATCCGTCAAAGGCCTGCTGGTAGAGGTGAAAGCCTATTAAGGGAAAGGGTAAAAAGGAAAGGGAGATAAGACAGGAGGACAAAAGGTAAAGATAGAAGGCTTTGGAAAATTTGGCAGGCTCATAAGAAGGTCTTTCAAGGTTTATCTTGTCCGAGTATATGCTTTTTGCAAAAAATAGCAAAAGTATGGCAAGGATGGCAGGGATAAGGAGGAAGAGAAAGGCGGACCTATAGCCAAGGCCCAAAAGAAGCAAAAAGGCCACAAACAAGGGCCCGAGCACGGCACCAATCTGGTCAAGGAACTCATGGATGCCAAAGCCCTTACCATGCCCAACTAAAGAAGTGGCCTTTGAAAGAAGCACATCCCTTGAGGGCGTCCTTATGCCCTTTCCAAACCTCTCAAGGAAGACCAAAAGGCCGGCAAGCTTCCAGCTTTTTACCAAGCCAAGCAAAGGCACAGAGAAAAGGTTAAGGGCGTAGCCTACTATTGTTAGAACCCAATAACTCCTTAGCCTATCGGAAAGCACACCAGAGAAAAGCCTTATCCAATAGCCTATAAGCTCGGAAGCTCCAGATATAAGGCTTACCGCAAAGGCGCTAGCTCCAAGGTAGGCAAGGTAAGGCCCTATTATGCCCTTGGCACCCTCGTAGGTAAAATCGGAAAGAAGGCTCACAAGGCCCATAAGGAAGATAAACCTGTAGGCCCTCTTTTTATCCCACATCTATATGGCTCACCTCTCCAACTATCTCAACTGGTATGTGCCTTTTTATATTTTCAAGGATGGGGTATAGGTCTTCAAAGGTGTCTGGCGTGGCAATAAGGTAGACCTCTTCTGAGCTTTTCTCCTTTGTCCTTACTATGGCCTTCCTTCCCGCACCATCCATTAGGGCTGTAAAAAGACCTATATGCCTCTTAGGAACTCTTACCAGAAGCACCCTTGCCCTTATCTCTTTGCTCATGGCTTATTATCTTTGCACCAAACATATCCTTTACCCTTTCCACAAAGGGTGGCAACGAAGCATTCTCCTTTTCTATTTTCTCTATCACAAAATCCACCTTTGGATTTATGGCCTTTAGTTTGTTTATCTCTTCTTGAGTAAGGCTTCCCTCTTCTACATAAAAGACCACCCTGTCTTCCTTTATCTCATACCTTGACCTCTTTAAAATCTCAAAGGTAAGGCTATCCACCTTGCCTTCAAAGGCCTCAAGAGGGTCTATCTTTAGGTCCTCTTGCGTCTTTTTTTCTTGTTCCGCTTTATCTTCCGGCTTTTCCTCTACCTTTACCTGCAGTCCATACTTTAATAGTTGGCTTATGGGCAAGATGTCCTTTATTATCTGGGTCTTTATAATGGCAAGCTCAAAGGCTCTCAAAATGTCCCTGCTTCTTGCATCCATCCTTATGGTGTTTACCACCTTTTCAAGGTATAGGAGAGCATTGAGTGGTACAGTCTGAAGGCTTTTGTGAAAGTCTTCCACCCTCATGACCTTTTCTGGGTTCTTTAGGCTCCTATAAAGTAAAAGGGACCTTATTTCCTCCTCCAGAAGGTCACAGAACCTCACAAGGTTAAAGCCCCTTTGGCTGAGGTCTCTCACAAAGGAAAGGGCCTCATCCACCTTAGAATCCAAAAGCAAAAGGAGGAACTCCCTTACCCTCTCCTGGGAGACTATGCCCAAAAACTCCTCCACCAGATCCACCCTTACCTTTCCCTCACCGTAGGTGCTAACTTGATCCAAAAGAGATACCGCATCCCTCATTCCACCGTCGCTTAGCTTTGCCAACATGTATAGGGCCTTTTCTTCACACTCAAGGCCTTCCTTTTGGCATATCCTCTTTAGGTTTTCCACAATCTGGTCTTCTCTTAGCTTGGAAAAGATGAGCCTTTGGCACCTTGAGAGGATGGTAGGTAATATCTTTTCGTATTCGGTTGTGCAAAGGATAAAGATGGTTCTGGGTGGGGGCTCCTCCAAGGTCTTCAAAAGGGCGTTAAAGGCTTCTTTGGTGAGCATATGGGCTTCGTCAAGTATGTAGACCTTGTACTTACCCTTTATGGGTGCATAGGAAACTGCATCCCTTATGGACCTAATATCGTCTATACCTCTGTTGGATGCTGCGTCTATTTCTATTAGGTCTGGGAAGGATCCCTTATCTATGGCCACACAGTTTTCACAAACTCCGCAAGGCTCTCCCTCCTTTGGCTGAAGGCAGTTTACTGCCTTTGTAAGTATTCTGGCTATGGTGGTTTTTCCTGTACCCCTTGGGCCAGCGAAAAGATAGGCGTGTGAGATCTTTCCTAACCTTATGGCATTCCTAAGAACTTGGACTACCACTTCCTGTCCTACTACTTCAGAGAAGGTCCTTGGCCTATACTTTCTGGCAAAGGGTATATACATGACTTAAATAGTATAACCCTTATTGCAAAAGTCTGGAGCTTTGTTATTTTTATTAAATAGAGAGGTGTGAGCGATGTTTGAGAAGTTTACAGAAAAGGCAAGACAGATTATCTTGCAAGCTAGAGAAGAGGCTATAGAGCTTGGACATACCTACCTAGGTAGCGAACATATATTGCTATCCTTGATAAAAGAAGAAGATTTGCCTATGCTTGTACTGTCCCGCTTTGGCCTCACTCCAGAAAAGATACGTAAGGCCATACTGGGACAGATAACGCGCGGGAATCACTCCGGTGAGATCCTCTTTGCCCCCGATGCCAAAAGGGTGTTGGAGTTTGCAGTAGAAGAGGCCCGCATACTCCACCATCAGTTTGTAGGACCAGAACATCTTCTCATAGGTGTGGTAAGGGAAAAGACTGGCCTTGGTGGAAGGATACTGAGAGGCTTTGGGCTTGATGAATACTCTGTAAGAAGGGAAGTGCTTCAAATACTAGGTGAGCTTCCACCCCAAGAGACCACCAAGTACGCACCCACACCCAACCTGGACAGGTTCTCCAGAGACCTCACCCAAATGGCAAGGGAAGGAAAGCTTGATCCTGTGATAGGAAGGGAAAGGGAGATAGAGAGGGTCATACAGATACTTGTAAGGCGCAGGAAGAACAACCCAGTGCTTTTGGGAGACCCGGGTGTAGGTAAAACGGCCATAGTGGAAGGCCTAGCTCAAAGGATAGCCAACAGGCAGGTGCCAGAGCCCTTACTGAACAAGAGGGTGGTAGCTTTAGATTTGGCAGCCCTTGTGGCTGGCACCAAGTATAGGGGCCAGTTTGAAGAGAGGCTCAAAAACATACTAAAAGAGCTTGAAAAGGCTCCCAATGTGATACTCTTCATAGACGAGATACACACCCTTGTGGGTGCTGGATCTGCAGAAGGCTCCATTGATGCTAGCAACATGTTAAAGCCAGCCTTGGCAAGGGGTGAAATACAGGTGATAGGTGCTACAACCCTTGATGAGTACAGGAAGTATATAGAGAAGGATGGAGCCCTTGAAAGGAGGTTCCAGCCTGTCATAATAGAGGAGCCATCAAGGGAGGACACCATAAGGATACTCTACGGCCTCAAGCACAAGTTTGAAGAGTTCCATAACGTAGAGTACACACCAGAAGCCATAGAAAAGGCCGTAATCCTATCTGAAAGGTACATAACGGATAGGAACCTACCGGATAAGGCTATAGACGTCATAGATGAAGCTGGTTCTTTGGTAAAGCTGAGGGCATACCAGCTTCCACCCGAGTTAAAAGAGCTTGAGGAAAAGATAAAGGAAATAGAAGAAAAGAAGGAAGAGGCTGTAAGCCAGCAGGATTATGAAAGGGCAGCAAGGCTAAGGGATGAGGAGCTAAGGCTTAGGGCAAAGCTTGAAAGCCTAAAGGCCAAGTGGAAGCAGGAGATGGCTACAAACAGACCAAAGGTGACGGAAGAGGATGTGGCTGAGGTGGTGGCAAGGTGGACTGGCATACCCGTAAAGAGGATACACGAGAGCGATATGGAAAAGCTTCTCCGTATAGAAGAGGAGCTCCACAAGAGGGTTATAGGTCAGGATGAGGCCATAAGGTCCATAGCAAGGGCTATAAGAAGGTCAAGGGTAGGCCTCAAGGGTAGGCACAGGCCAATAGGAGTGTTCCTCTTCCTAGGACCTACCGGTGTAGGAAAGACGGAGACGGCAAAGGCCTTGGCAGAGTATCTCTTTGGCTCAGAAGATGCCCTCATCAGGTTTGATATGTCCGAATACATGGAAAAGCATACCGTATCAAGGCTTGTAGGTGCTCCTCCAGGCTACGTGGGCTACGAGGAAGGCGGTCAGCTAACGGAGAAGGTGCGCAGAAGACCTTACTCTGTGCTACTCTTTGATGAGATAGAAAAGGCTCATCCCGATGTGTTTAACATCTTCCTCCAGATCTTTGACGATGGAAGGCTGACAGATGCCATGGGTAGAACGGTGGACTTCTCCAACACCATAATCATCATGACCTCCAACCTTGGAGCAAGGCTTATAGCTCATAGCAATCAGATGGGCTTTGAAAAGAAGTTTGGCATGATAGACTATGAACAGATGAAGAAGAATGTGCTGGATCAGGTAAAGAGAACCTTTAGCCCAGAGTTCCTCAATAGAATTGATGAAATCATAGTCTATAAACCTTTGGAAAGGGATGACATAGTGAAGATACTGGATCTCCAGCTTGCTCAGATAAACGAAAACTTGAAAGATTGGAACGTAAAGGTGAAGCTCCACAAGAGCTTTATAGATTGGCTTATAGACAAAGAGTACAAGCCAGAATATGGTGCAAGGAGTATAAAGAGGGCACTGCAGCATCATGTGGAGGACCTTTTGGCAGAAGAGCTACTAAAAGGCAGTCTTGCAGACACAGAGGTGGTGGAAATAAGGGTCAAAGACGACAAGCCCTACATAAAGCCTGTAAAGAAAAAGGAAAAGCTGGAAGCCATATTTAACCAGTAAGTGTAATTGAAGGGTTCTCTAAGGTAAAGACCTTGGAGAGCCCTCCCCTTCCGCTTACACCTATAATCTTGTCCGCAAAGCTTGCTAAAACTTCTCTGAGGGTTACTACGATGAACTGAGCATTTTTAGACCTTTCTTTTATGAGCTCTCCTACCCTTCTGGCGTTTACTTCATCAAGGTGGGCATCCACCTCATCAAAATAGTAAAAAGGTGAAGGCCTGTAGTCTTGTATGGCAAAGATAAGGGAAAGTGCTGCAAGAGTCTTTTCCCCACCCGATATGGCCTCAAGGTACTGAACCTCCTTACCCTTTGGCTTTACCACCATATGGATACCACCAGAGAAGGGATCATCCTCCTTTTCAAGCATCATATAGGCCTTGCCCCCAGGAGAAAGCTGTGAGAATATACCTTTTAGATTTCTGTTTATAGCGTGAAAGGTCTCCATAAAGGCCTTAAGCTTCTTTTTCTCTATCTCCTCTATAAGCTCTCTTATGGCCTCCTTCTCTTCTTTTAGCCTTCTATACCTCTCTTGGTAGTCCTTGTACCTCTCTTCGTATTCTTTGTATTCCTCTTCCGCTTTAAAGTTAATACTACCCAGTGAAGAGAGCTCTTTTAAAACCTTAGAGAGTTCCTCCTTTAACCTTCCTACAGACTCTTTTACCTCCACTATATCCCCCTCGTATTCCAGTGCCTTCAGTCTTTCCAAGCCCTCTGAATACCTTTCTTCTAGCCTTGTCCTTTCCAAGTTTAGCCTATGCAATTCCTCCTTTAAATTTTCTTCATATAGCTTGAGCCTTCCAAGTTCAGACTGCACCTTCCTTTGATCCTCTTCCAACCTATCCTTCTTTTTGTATAGCTCATAAGCTTGAAGGTTTATGCTCTGTAGCTCCTCCTGAAGCTTTTCCTTCTTCTGCAAAAGATCCTCCAGCTGGTTTTTCAAGCTTTCCATCTCCATCTTTGCATTCTCAATGAAGGCCCTTTTCCTACCCACCTCCCTTTGCAAATCCTCTTTCTCAAGCTCAATCTCCTTAAGCTTTATCTGCTTTGTGTGTATAGACTCCCTCAACTTTTCCATCCTTTGACGAAGCTTTTCATACTGCCACCTTAACTCTTCCACCCCCGACTCCTTATAGTGAAGTAAAAAGGACTGCCTTTTTAAACTTAGGTTTTCAATCTTTTCCTCCAAATATTGAACCTCCTCCTCCAACTCCCTTAACCTTTCCCTTACCTTTATTCTTTCCCCTTCCAATATCCCTATATACTCCTGAGCCCTTTGAAGCCTCTCCTCCACCGACCTTATTTTCTCAAACCTCGACCTATTCTTCTCCTCCATCTCCTCCAGCCTTCTTTGAAGTATGGCTAGAGCGCCTTCCTTTTCTACCAGATCCTCCCTTAAAGTCTTCAGAAGCTTTTCCCGCCTTTCCTCCTCTTCTACTAGCTTTTCATACATTCTATTTAGCTCTTCCAGCTTTTCAAGGTAAAAGGCCCTTCCTAGCTGACCCCTCTCCTCATCATATCCACCACTTATGACCCCACTCTTTTCAAAAAGATCACCCTCAAGCGTTACCATCCTATAAACCCCTATTCCTAACATCTTGGCCGTTTCAAAGCTTTCCACCAGTAGTGTATCTCCAAAGACAAACTTAACAGCCTTTTCAAACTTCCGATCATAATCCACTAAGTTGACCACAAAGTCTATAACCCCCTTTATCCTAGGGAGATGATAATAGGATGGGGTCTTTGTATCCCTTATCCTGTTTAAGGGAATAAAGTTGAGCCTTCCCCATCTTAACTCCTTTAACCTCTTTATACACTCTTTTGCCACCTCTTCATCCTCAACTACCACATAAGAGAGCCTTGCACCCCCAGCCACCTCCACAGCTTTCAAATGTTCCATCTCCTTAACCCTTATAAGGCTTGAAACCTTTCCATACACACCACCTATACCCTCAAAGGGAAGGTCTTCCGGTGGCAAGCCCTCAAGTTTGCCTTTGATCATAGACATCTCTTTTAGCACCTCTTCCTTCTCCCCTCTTATCCTCTTTAGGTCCTCTTCCACCCTTTGGAGCTCCTCCCTTTTAGACTTTATAGTCCTTCTTTCCTCCTCCAACATACTTTGATAGTTCTCCCTACTCATTAAAGCCTCTTCCATATCCCTCCTTATCCTTTCCTTCTCCTCCTTTAACCTCTCCATATCCTCCCTTACCTTTTCCATCTTCATATCAAGCTCCCTAGCCCTTATCTCCAGCTCCGCCCTTTCCCTCTTCCTGCTGTCTAAGAGTGAATTTAGCTCCTTTATCTTCTCTTCCGTTCTTTCCATCTCTTCAAGTGAAACCTTTAACTCTTCCTCCCTCTCTTTTATACTTTTCAAGAGGGAGTTTGCACACTCTTCCAAGGACACAAGATCCATCCTCTCCTGGTCTATGGACCCTTTTAACCCTTCTCCTTCCCTTTCAAGCTCTTCCCTTTGAACTTCCAAAAACCTAATTTGATCTTCCGTTAGATGTATCTCCTTTTCAATATCATCCAACCTCTTTCTATGAGTTTGTAAAACCTGATCAATGTTCTCTAAAGACTGGGATATCCTTCCTACCCTTTCCCTAAAGGGGAAAAGTTCTTCGCTTACTTTCCTTAGCTCCTCTTCAATAGAAGCCAACCTCTCCTCATAAAAAGCTATACTCTGTCTTACCTCCTCCAACTCCTTCTCCTTTAACTTTACTTTCTCTTCTATTTCACTAAGAGATCTCTTTAACTCATACACAGCCTTTAAGCCTAGCTTTATCTCCAATGACCTTCTTCTTTCCTCCAAGTTCCTATACAACTTTAACCTCTCTAGATCTCCTTTTAGTCTTTCCATCTGCACTTCCATCTCATCCATCAAAAGCCTTAGTTCCCTTATCTTGAGTTCTACCTCCCCAAGGTCAGCAAGGGCCTTTTGCTTCTTCTCCTCATACTCCTCAATACCCGCTATATCCTCAATTAGCTTCCTTCTTTCTATGGGAGTCATCTTCAAAAACCTGATCACATCTCCCTGAAGCACCACATTGTATGCACTCTCATAGATGCCCGCCTTTGACAAAAATTCTTTTAAGTCCCTCTCCCTTACTACCACACCGTTTATCCGAAAAACGGTCCTACCATCCTGGAAAACCTTCCTTGATATGACGATGTCCTCCTCCTGCACTGGGAATAGACCATAGTTTTTAAAATGCACCTCCACATAGGCATAGTCTGCTCTTTCTGAGTTCCTGTTATAGATAAGGTAGGAGAGGTTTTTTGCCCTTAAGGTCTTTGCGGTGGCTATACCAAGGGCGAAGGATATGGCATCTCCTATATTAGACTTTCCGGCACCATTGGGCCCCACAATACCTATAAAGCCCTCTCCCAGAGGGATTTCTACCCTTTCCTTTCCGTATGATTTAAACCCCTCCAAAACTATCTTTTCTATCCAGGCCTTCACAGAAAATAGTATAATTTAAAACTTATGGAATACAAGCCTCAAGAGATAGAAGCCAAGTGGCAAAGGATTTGGGAAGAGCAAGGGCTTTTTAAAGCAAAGGAAGAGGGAAAAAAGATTTATGTTCTTGAAATGTTCCCTTATCCCTCTGGCCGTATCCATATGGGCCATGTGAGGAACTACACCATAGGCGACGCCATAGCAAGGTTTTTGAGGTTTAAGGGCTATTCCGTTTTACATCCCATGGGCTGGGATGCCTTTGGCCTTCCGGCAGAGAACGCAGCCATAAAACATGGAGTGCATCCTGCAGACTGGACCTACGAAAACATAGCCTATATGAAAAGACAGCTAAAAAGCCTTGGCTTTTCCTACGATTGGGACAGGGAGATAGCCACATGCGACCCAGAATACTACAAGTGGAACCAGTGGATCTTTTTAAAGTTCCTTGAGCATGGCCTTGCCTACAGGAAGTCTGCTGAAGTAAACTGGTGCCCCAACGATGAGACGGTGCTTGCCAACGAGCAGGTAATAGATGGAAGATGTTGGAGGTGTGGAACTCCCATAGTAAGAAAGGAGGTGCCCTCTTGGTATTTAAAGATTACCGCCTACGCAGAAAGACTTTTGGAGGACCTAAAGGAGCTGGAAGGAAAATGGCCCGAAAGGGTAATAGCCCAGCAGAGAAACTGGATAGGAAGGTCGGAGGGTGCAGTCCTTAAGTTCTTTGTGGAAGATACACCCATAGAGGTCTTTACCACAAGGCCGGATACGGTCTTTGGTGCCACCTTTGTGGTCCTGGCCCCAGAACATCCTTTGACCCTAAAACTGGCAAAAAACCCAGAGGTGAAGGCCTTTGTAGAAAGGATGAAGCAAAAGTCCACAAGGGAAAGGGGAATAGAGGAAGAGAAGGAAGGAGTCTTTTTAGGCGTTTATGCGGTAAACCCAGCCACTGGAGAGAAGATACCCGTATGGACGGCCAACTATGTGCTTTATGAGTATGGCACTGGTGCCATTATGTGCGTGCCAGCCCATGACCAGAGGGACTACGAGTTTGCCGTAAAGTATGGCCTTCCCATAAGACAAGTTATAAAGCCCTACCAGGGAGAGGCGCCAAAGGGCAGGGCCTATGAGGACCCGGGCATTCTAATAAACTCTGGCCAGTTTAGCGGTATGGACTCCACAGAGGCAAAAAAAGCTATTACCCAGTGGCTAAAAGAGAAGGGCTTGGGAGACTTTAAGATAACCTACAGGCTAAGGGACTGGAACATATCAAGGCAAAGATATTGGGGCACACCCATACCAGTGGTCTACTGCGACCACTGTGGCATTGTGCCTGTGCCAGAGGACCAGCTTCCTGTGATGCTTCCCTATAAGGTGGAGATAACGGGCCATGGAAATCCATTGGAAAAGGTGCCCGAGTTTGTCCATACCACATGCCCCAAGTGTGGAAGGTCTGCAAAAAGGGAAACGGATACCATGGACACCTTCTTTGACTCAAGCTGGTACTTTTTGAGGTTCTGCGACCCCAAAAACTCACAAAGACCCTTTGACCCAGAAAGGGTGGAGTTTTGGATGCCCGTGGACCTCTACATAGGTGGCATAGAGCATGCAGTCCTACACCTCCTTTATGCCCGATTTTTCCAAAAGTTCCTCTACGACCTTGGACTTGTAAAGGACAAGGAGCCCTTTTTGAGGCTTATAACCCAAGGCATGGTCCTCAAAAGATGGGTAAGCATAGAAAGGTTTTTAAAATACTTGGAAGAAAAATACGGTGTGGAAAACCTTGAGGAAAGAGAGCTTGAAGAGCTTGTGGAGCTTATAAAAAGGGATATGAAAGGGTAAAAGAAGGGGCCCGGGAGGGCCCAGAGGTTTTAATTTATACGCCAAGAGAGGTTTGAACTTGGGGAGTTTTTGGAGACTATGTCTTCTTCATAGGTAGTGTTACCTTGCTGGTCGGTAGAAAGGGATTTAAATACATATTCTACATAACTCCAACCTACAGGAGCGTTAATATTGTAATTGTATTTGTAGGTATAAACAATAGGTCCGTTTGGACCTTGATAAGTGCATTTCACTATACTTATACCTGTTATTGTAAATGGTCTGTCGGCATAGATGTAAACCCCTGCTAAAGGTGTCCCAGATGGCGGAGGGGGATTAGAATTAAATGGATCTATACCACTATCTAACTCCACCTCACCTATTACTACACTGTTATTTCTAAGCATTAAATAAAGGTAGGCAAATTTTGCATCCGACGGTGATACTGTGGGCGTGCTCTCTCGTACACAGTTAGAATCGGGAGGACTAAAACTAATAGGACTAAGATCGCTTGCATTTGGAGTGGGTAGTGTGTAAGTGAAATTGCCTTGATTATCTACGGAGATTTGCCCATAGCAGCTATCAATAGGAGGATTTTCATAAGGGTTCTCACCTATAAAAGCATATAAAGTATACCCAGCATTTGGGTTCCAATTTACTATCTGACCACCTATCTGACTAACTGGATTTACGCTTCCACCTCCGCCACCGCAGGAGCTCAAAAAGGCTCCCAAGACTAAGGCAAAGAGAGCTATGAAGAGCTTAAGGCTAAAAGCCTTTCTCATGGTTCTACCTCCCATAGTTAGTTTAATTGCCTTTATATTAGCAACTGGTTTTGGCGCACAAGTCCCAGGGTGACTATTTACAACAGCCTGAATAGAGTATGATTTTCCGTGGACCTTCTGAATACCAATAAGGCTTCTTTTAAAAGCGGATCCACGGAACGATACATGAGATCTTGTACGATTTTTAGAATGTATGCTTTTACATGTTTTAGGAGTGTAGTTTGATTGAAATCATATTACATGCCTATTGACAATTTATTAAAAATGTATTAATATAAAGGCAATTAAACATACATTCCTGTCCTTTTCACACAATCATAGCAGGATATTCTTCCTTCCTCAGAGAAAATACCAACACATAAAGGCTTAAAAATATGGCTGTAAGCTGGAAGGCCCAGAAGCTAAGGAGTTTAAGGTAAGCAAAGTATGGGTTAAATAGTATTAAAAGACTTGATAAATTGTCCAAAAAGGAAAAAAGAAAGACAGAAAAGCCTAAAGTTATAGCCCTTTTCTTTTTAAAGCCCGCAAAGGGTAAAAGGTGAGCAAGGATAAGGGAAAAAAGGGCCATGGTCAAAAGGTGTGGATAAAAAACCTTAAAAACACCTTGAAAGGTCTTTGGTTTTATAAAAAGGGAAGGGTTTCCAAGGTAGTAATCCTTTATGCCCTCTATACCAAAGCCCATTTTGGAAAAGAAGTTTAAAAAGTTGGAAAGGAGGAAGAGGAGAAAAAATAGGGAAAATAAAAAGGTAAAATACCTTAAGGCCTTTGTTTTGGGTGGCCTGGCATCTTTAAGGACAAGACAGTAGAGATTGTAAAGGATTACAAAAAGTAAAAGCAATTGATAAACTATAAAGCTAAAAAGCTTTAACCACAAAAGGCTTGGCCATTCAAAGAGGAATATAAGAAGGTCTGCACCTATGTAAAAAAGGGCAAAAAGGTTAGAAGAGAGAATTATAAAGAGCTTGAAGTTTTGATTTTGTCCAAAGAGGTTAAAGATGGAAAGGAGTGTGAGTAGCATAAGGCCGTGTAGGAAGAGGTTTATGTGTAGGTCCTCCGATATTTGGGCTATGGATATTTTCTGAGGAAACTCTGGGTCCATAAAGTAGTACCTAAAGAGGCTCTCATAGGAAAAGCCATACTTGCCATAAAAGCTTATCCAAGAGGCAATCCAAAAAAGAAGGGAAAAAATCAAAAAGGCAAGTACTGCATAGTAAAGGGCTTTGTTCCTCTTTATATCGGCGGAGATAAAGAACCTCACCTTTGGCCTCCAAAGAGCACCTGCCACATGGCTAAGACTTTTCTTGCGTTATCCGTTATGGCCCTTGCGGTAAGGGTAGCTCCCGTCATGTTGGGAATGTCCCTCTTTAGCCTTATGGGATCCTTGTTTAGTTGCTTTCCTGCAAAGAGCTTGAGCCACCTTTCTTCTGGCATATACTCAAGAGGCTCATTAAAGGCCAAAACTTCTATCACATCAATCTTCCCCTCTGGTGTGATGGTGTATAGGACCACCTCAGGATGTGTCCTTACTATATGTGTATCCACATAGGCGTAGGCTATTACAGTTCCTCCTCTTTTGACTATATACCAAGATACAAGCCTTGTGTTTAACTTTACACCAGATAGCTTCTCTATAGCAGATTGCTGTTCTGGTGTGAGGACTATATTCTTTACTTCCACTTGGCTGTTTGGATATATCTCCCTAAGGGCCTTCTCGGGCCTATTAAAATCCCTTGCCGATATACCCGTTCCAAAGGAGAACAGAAAAACAAAAAAACTCAAAAAGAGGCACCACCTACACACTCTCATCATATTTTACTCCATTTGTTAAAAGTATAGCCCTCCCGACAGGAGGGCACCAACGCAAGGAAGAGCCATCAGAACATAAAGCTAAGGGTAAATCTGTATTCATTCTCATCCTTCTTGGGAGCGCTATAATTTAGCCTTGCATAGTCCGCCTTTATGGCCACAAGTGGATGAGGTTTGTAGGAAAGTCCTACGTTGTAAACCTTTAGCTTGTGTCCGCTTGGCTTTGAATAGCCAGATGGCACCTTGCTATGCGTGTCAAAATCTTCGTATATGCCAAAGATGTAAAGCTCTTGGTTGTCTATATCAAAAAGCCTAAATATATCGTATGCAACTTGCACATAAAAGCCCTTTTGTTCTTTGGGTATTATTTTGCCGTCTTTACCAACTTCACTATTTTCAAAAAGGTCCTTAGACATTCTCAAAGCATCATCCACCTTTACCAAAGCCCCCACAAACCTCACATCCCATCCCGCATACTGCCACCAAAGGTGTGGAGAAAGCATTGTTATAGAACCAACCTTTGAACCCCTCCTTAGACCAAGCTTTGAATCGCTACCTCCCTTTGATTGCACATCTGCAAGGACAAAGGAACCACCCAAAATAACGTTGTACGGTAGCTTTAAATCTACTCTACCTGTAAAGCCAAGCCTATCCGCCACAGCCCTTGCACCCCTTTGCCTAACAGTTTTAAGAGGTTCCTTTGCATCATAATCTCCGCCACCCTTCAACATAAGGCCATTAATTAGATAGAACCTATAGTTTGCTGGACCTACCTGCCCATATACTCCAAGGCCCATCTCCTCCCATGTGGACATCATAATGCGCCTTTCAAAATAAGGTCTGTCTGCACTAGGAAATGTGGGTGGCTCATGAACTTCGTTTATAATACCCACTGGCATAAGCAAAAGGCCGCCCCTTACACCAAACTCTGGCCTAAATTGATAATCTAAATAGGCAAGTTCAGCCTTAAAGTATCCTCCTCCCGTACCTTGAGAACCAGAAGTAGAAGCATGTTCCAATTCAAGCTCTGAGTTGAACTTTAACTTTTCATCAAAGGCATAGCCCAGATAGATTATAAGCCTTTGCATATCCGCTATATTTTTTGCACCATCTCGTGCATTCACATCGTTATGCAAAAAAGTAAGCTCACCATAACCACCTATGGATACACCCCTTGGGGTAAAGTGCACCTTGGAGGCTGCAGGACCAAATCCATAATAAGACTTGATCTCAAGCTGTGGCATGGCGATCTCAAGCCTTAGCTTCCTTATCTCCTCCTTTAGGGCTTCTGTTTCCTGCTTTGTTTCCTCTGCTTTCTTTTGTTCTTCCTTTAGCCTTTGCACTTCTTGCTGGAGCATCCTTATCTGTTCTTCCAGCTGTTTGATG
This sequence comes from Candidatus Pampinifervens sinense, assembly GCA_037927135.1. Lineage (GTDB taxonomy): Bacteria > Aquificota > Aquificia > Aquificales > Aquificaceae > Pampinifervens > Pampinifervens sinense. The sequence continues at coordinate 15,963 of JAXSPP010000005.1, forward strand.
CGGTCTTCCGCTGGCTGGGCAAAAACGGCACTAGAAAAAAGGGCAGTGGCTAAGAGAAGCTTCCTCATGCCACACCTCCTTATACAAAAATTGAGATTTTGTAGCAAAATATTTTACAGAATTGAAATCCACTGTCAATATGATTATTCTCATAAAAAGGGGAGGCAAGGCGGAAGGCCACAAGCAAGAGCCCTTCACCTCTTCTTTGCCTCCACAAGTCTTTTTATTTCCTTTTCCAAAGAACAAACACCGTGAGAGTGACAAAAGATACACCTTTCTTTGGCATAGCTCTTGGCAAGCTTTACCATGTTGTGGCCCACAAGCCCTGTAAAGATTATTATCCAATCGGCGCAGGCAAGGGCACTGTCAATGTTTTGCTGTGTTTCTTGGTTTATAAACTTTATATCCACACCATAACGTTTAGAAAGTTCTTTTATCCTACCTTTCATCCTGTCGTGTCCTCCTAGGACCAGAAGCTTCATGTCCTCACCTCCATATTGATATTGAGTATGAATTTTAGAACAGTGTGAGATGAGGAGAAAATGATTTAAATCATACTTCTTTCGCTTTTTACCTCAATGCTATAATCAATATATGATGTTAAAGGAGTTTTTTAGGAAGAAGTGTTATGCGATAGATGAGGGGAGGTTTCCAAGGAAACTTGGAGTTTTAGACTTAATCTTTTTAGGTATAGGTGCCATTATAGGTGCGGGTATATTTGTTATAGCTGGCCAGGCTGCAGCCCTCCATGCTGGTCCGGCTATTATTTTTTCTTTTCTCCTGTGTGCTGTTGCCATCGGTATAAGTGCCCTAGTTTATGCTGAGCTGAGTTCTGCATATCCTATATCCGGAAGTGCCTACAGTTATACTTATGCCACCGTTGGAGAAATAGTAGCATGGTTGGTTGGCTGGAACCTTTTAGTTGAATATGGTATTGCAGTGGCTGCTGTAGCCACTGGTTGGTCTGGATATGTGCGTACTTTTTTACATCAAAACTTTGGCTTTGAACTTCCTAAGTCTCTCTCTGGTGCCTTTAACCCTTCTAAAGGAACCTATATAGATCTTTTTGCCTTCCTTGTTGTCCTTTTAGTCTTTGGACTTTTAACCCTGGGGGTAAAGGAGAGTGCAAGGGTTAATGCTGTTATAGTTTTTATTAAAATAGCGGTTCTTTCTATGTTTATCTTTTTTGGAATAAGACATATAAACTTGGAAAACATATTTGCGGATTTTCTTCCCTATGGTTGGCAGGGTGTTTGGCATGCTGCTTCCCTTATAGTTTTTGCTTATTTAGGATTTGATGCTGTCTCTACAGTAGCGGAGGAAACAAGAAATCCTACTAGGAATGTACCCATAGGCCTTGTAGGATCCTTATTCATAAGCACACTGTTTTATATATCTGTAGCCTTTGTCCTTGTGGGAATGGTAAATTACAAAGAGCTTAACGTAGAGTATCCACTGGCTTATGCTATGTATAAAGCAGGGGAAAAGTGGGTGGCAAACATAATAACTACTGGTGCTGTCATTACGATCACCAGCGTGCTTATAGTTATGGGTCTTGGTTTTACACGCGTTATATTTGCCCTTTCTAGAGATGGTCTTCTACCTGCCAAACTATCGGCGGTTCATCCTACTTTTAAAACACCCTATATAGCTACCCTTGTTGGCGGCATAATCATATCCTTTTTGGCAGGCTTTGTGCCTTTAAAAACTCTTGCAGAGTTGGTCAATATAGGTACCCTTTTTGCCTACTTTATGGTAGGTGTGAGTGTAATACTCTTAAGGCTAAGTGGTGAATCTTCAGCAACTTTTAAGGTCCCCTTTGCCAAAGTACTTCTTCCTATTAATTTACTCTTCCTACTATTTATCATGGCTGGATTGCCAAAGGATACATGGATAAGGTTTATAGTTTGGAACGCCATAGGCATTTTGGTCTACCTCTTGTATGGTTATAAAAACAGCAAAGTTTATGAGAGGGCAACAGTCCAAGCATGAAGAAAGAGAAGAGCTACTTTGTCTGTCAAGAGTGTGGATACTCAAGCACTAAGTGGATGGGTAGATGCCCTTCTTGTGGTGCCTGGAACAGTATGGTGGAGGAGAGGGAGGCATCTAAAGGTTTGAGTGTATCAACAGCCTACAGGCCACCACAGCCTATACTGAGTTGGATAGAAGACCTTCCAAAAAGATTAACCACAGGCTTTTCAAACCTTGATGAAGCTTTAGGTGGTGGCCTTGTAAAAGGACAGGTGATACTTTTGGCGGGAGAGCCTGGTATAGGCAAATCCACCTTACTTTTACAGCTTTCAGACAGGTTTTCAAAAATCTATGGAAAGGTTCTTTATGTATCTGGAGAGGAGTCTCCTTCCCAGGTGGCCATAAGGGCAAAAAGGTTGGGTGTGGATTCGGAAAAGCTTTTGACCTTTCCTGAGACAAACCTTGAGAACCTTCTAGAAGCGGTTAAATTGGAAGAGCCCTCTTTGCTTGTGGTTGATTCCATACAAACCCTTTTTAGCTCAAGTCTTGAGTCTTCTCCAGGATCTGTATCACAGGTAAGGGAATGTGCCTTTAGGCTGGCTGAGGTCTGTAAATCTTTGGGAATCCCCTTGTTCATAGTAGGTCAGGTAAACAAGGAAGGTATATTGGCAGGTCCAAAGGTGCTTGAACACCTTGTAGACACAGTCCTCTACTTTGAAGGTGAAAGGTTCAACTTCTACAGGGTTGTAAAGGTAGTTAAAAACCGTTTTGGAGCAAGCGGAAATGTAGCCGTCTTTAAAATGTCCAGCTATGGTCTTGAAGAGGTGCCAGAGCCTTCAGCCTTCTTCCTTCAAGAAAGGGTAGGCTCTTCCGGCAGTGTTATCTTTCCACACACAGAAGGAAGCAGGCCCGTTCTTCTTGAAGTGCAAGCCCTTACCATCCATGCCCTATACACCACACCGCAGAGAAGGACGCAGGGCTTTGATCCAAATAGACTATCCTTAATCCTTGCCGTGTTAGAAAAGGAAGCGAAGGTCTTCACAAGGGATAGGGATGTATTTGTAAATATTGTGGGGGGTGTAAGGGTGGAGGAGCCAGCTATAGACCTTGCGGTAGCTTTGGCCATAGTGAGCTCTGTGAAAGATAAGCCTGTGGGTGATTTTTTAGTCTTTGGTGAGCTTGGCCTCTCCGGTGAGGTAAGGTCGGTGCATTTTGCAGAGGAAAGGATAAGAGAGGGCTTGAGGTTTGGCTTTAAAAAGGCTGTAGTGCCAAAGGGTGCCATGGTGGAGGTAGAAGGCGCAGAGATTTTTCCTGTAAGACATATAAACGAGGCCATTGAACTTATAATTTAAATCTGTGAAGGTGCTCTTAGTAGAGGATGATAGACTGTTGGGGGAGGCTTTAAAGGAATATCTAAGCGCAGAAGGTCTTACTGTTGATTGGATAGAGGACAGTAGAGAATTTTTTGACCTTCTTGAGGTATCCCGGTATGATGTGATAGTGCTTGATCTTATGATGCCACATATTAGCGGTGAAGAACTTCTAAAAAGGTTGAGAGAAAAAGGAGACACCACACCGGTACTTATCCTTACCGCAAAGGGTAGGATTGAAGACAAGGAGAGATGTTTTTCCCTTGGTGCAGATGACTATCTTACAAAGCCCTTTGAACCTAAGGAGCTTCTTTTAAGGATAAAGGCCTTACATAGAAGGGTTATAAGGCGGGAAAGGGTAAGGCTTGGCCCTGTAGAGGTAGACCTTGAGGCTGGCAGGGTTTGGGTGGATGGAAAGGAAGTAAGCCTTACAAGGAAGGATTGGCTTCTTTTCAAATACTTGGTAGAAAACAGGGGAAGGTATGTATCTACAGAGGAGCTCCTAAATTATGTGTGGGGTGATGAGGCTGTGGGAGATGAGGTAGTAAGAGCACATATAAAGAACTTAAGGAAGGTTCTTCCAGAAGGGTTTATAGTTTCACAGAAGGGGAGAGGGTATAAGGTTGAAGCTTGAAAGGCTATGGCTTTACATCTCCCTTTTCCTCCTCTTAGTCCTAGGCTTTGGTCTTTTGAACTTCACCATCTTCCTTGAATTAAAAAGATTAGAAGAAGAGCACCTGTATAGATTAGCATACCAAAGCTTTCTGATCTACTTGAATTCTAAGGAGCACAGATGGGATGAAAACATAGTTATAAACCCTACCCATGAAGGGTCTTACGTGGTTTACGTATTTGAGGATCCTACCGAATCCTTTAAAAGCGTAAGAGTGGGCATAAGAAAGGAGTATGTCTATGAGAGGATAAACAATTTTATGAAAAAGCTCCTTTTGATGGAATTCTTCCTTGTCTTTGCCCTTGTTCTTTTATACCAAGCTGTGGTGGAAGGCTATATAAGGAAACTAAGAGATAAAGAAGAGTGGACAAAGAGTCTTATGTTAGCCCTTACCCATAGACTTGGAAACTTTCTGTCCACTCAAAAGGTTTTAATAGCATTGCTAAAAAGATCTTATCCGGAAGATGTAAATTTGGAAAGGATAGAAAAAAGTGTGATAAAGGCTCAAAGGGACTTTAGCATATTTGCAAACTTGGTAAGAGAAAGCAGGAGCTTGGAAAAAGCTTTCCTTGATATAAAAGAATTCGTTGAAGAAACTTTAAAGTATTTTGAAGAGGAAGTAAAAAGGAAAAAAGTTATCCTTAATATCAAGACTATGTATGTGTTTATGGACAAAACAGACCTTGAAGATGTGCTTTATAATCTTATTGGAAATGCCATAAAGCATTCAAAGAGTGTTATACATATTAAAAACTGTCCTAAAAGGAGCCTTTTGATAGTAAAAAACGATGTAAGCAGTAAAGAAGGTCATGGAATGGGGCTTGGGCTTGAGCTTACAAGAAAAGTTATTGAAAGGTATGGTTTTAGTCTTTCCTTTAGAATCAGAAGAGATTACACAGTATATGTGAAGTTTTCTAAAGGCTAAAACAGAACTCTACTCTTACTTGTTCTCCTGTTTCCATGTTCTTTAGGGTATAAAAGTTCCCAGCCTTTTCCTCCTCACCCACTATAACCACATAATGAGCTCCTATCTTGTTGGCAAACTCCAACTGCTTTTTAAGGCTACCCTTTCTATAAGATATCTCCACCCTTTTACCCTCCGACCTTAAACTTCTAGCTACCATAAGGGCATAATCCATCACATTACCGAAAGGAACCACAAGGTAAAGGGGATCCTCTTCAGGGAGGTCTTTGACCAGCATGGAAAGTCTCTCTATGCCAACGGCAAAGCCTATGGCTGGTGTGGGAGGTCCTCCTAGCTCCTCCACAAGATAATCATACCTTCCACCCGCTATAACGGTTATACCTAAGTCTAATGAAATAGCTTCAAAGACCGTTTTTGTATAGTAGTCAAGCCCTCTTACCAGGTATGGGTTTTCCTGATAGGGTATAGACAAAAGGCTTAGGTACTCTTTTAGCTTTGAATAGTGTGTGGCGCACTCTTCACACAGAAAATCTACCATCTTTGGCGCTTCCTTTACAGCCTCCTTACAGGTGGGAACCTTACAGTCAAGCACCCTAAGTGGATTTCTATCTTTTCTATCAAGGCATACTTCGCAAAGATGGCCCTCCACCTTATTAAGATAATCCATAAGGGCTTCTCTGTAGGCTGGCCTGCATACTCTACATCCTATAGAATTTATCTCTATCACTGTCTTCACGTTCAATTCAGACAGTATTTCGTAAACTATCTGTATGATCTCGGCATCTACCAATGGATCTATTGAACCAAAGACTTCTGCACCTATCTGGTGAAACTGTCTGTATCTGCCAGCCTGTGGCCTTTCATAACGGAACATTGGACCCTCGTAAAAGAGCTTCATGTAAGGCCTTAATGCATAAAGCTTGTTTTGAACATAGGCCCTTACCGCACCCGCTGTGCCTTCGGGCCTTAGGGCAAGCCATCTACCCTTTCTATCCTGAAAGGCAAACATCTCCTTTTGAACTATGTCCGTTGCCTCACCTATGCTTCTTTGGAATACCTCCAAATACTCCACCACAGGCAATACAACCTCTTCAAAGTTATAAAGCCTTAGCTTCTCTCTCACCACTTTTGATACATGTCTAAACCTTTTTAGATCCTCTCCTAAAAGATCATGGAAACCTCTTACACTTTGAAACTCTGGCATAAGGATTTATTATACTTCCACCTTGAGGTAATATATTTATACATGATGAATCGCATATTTGTATGGGGCTTAAACTTTAAGACCGCACCGGTGGAAGAGAGGGAGGTGCTGGCCTGTAGTAGGGAAGATGCCCATTATCTTCTTCCTGTTTTAAAAACTATAGAAGGTATAAAGGAGCTTATGCTTTTATCCACTTGCAATAGGGTTGAGGTTTACGGTGTGGCGGAGGACTATGAACCTATAAACAGGCTTGTTTTTGAGCTAATCAAGTTAAAGGGAGCAGATTTTAAGATTAGAAAAAATTCCTTTTTCTTGGAGGGTGAAAGGGCGGTAGCCCACGTTTTTAAAGTGGCCAGCGGTTTGGAATCTATGGTGGTTGGAGAGACTCAGATAGTAAATCAGTTTAAAGAGGCTTATAGGATAGCTAAAGAGCTGGGCTGTACTGGGAAGGTGATAAACCGGCTTTATGAGAAGGCTTTGAGAACGGCCAAAAGGGTAAGAACGGAAACGGGCATAGGTAGAAATGCTGTATCTGTAAGCTATGTGGCCGTAGAGCTTGCAAAAAGGATATTTGGTAGCCTTGAAAAGATAAAGGTGCTTTTAATTGGTGCGGGTGAGATGGCGGAGCTTTCGGCCAAATATTTGAAAAAATTAAAAGCCCACCTTTTTATCACCAATAGGACCTATGAGAGGGCTGTGGAGCTAGCAAGGGAGCTTGAGGGGCATGTGCTAAGGTTTGAGGAGCTATCTGATCACCTTCACGATTTTGATATAGTGATAGTCTCCACCGGAAGTAAAAAATACTTAGTGGATCAGCAGATGGTAAAGATGGCCATGAGAAAAAGGGGTTATAAGCCTATGTTTTTTATAGATATATCCGTTCCTAGGAATGTGGAGCCGAGCGTGGGCCAGCTTGATGAGGTCTTTCTTTATGACATAGATGACCTCCAAGAGGTGGCTGAAAAGAATTTAAAGGAGAGGTTGAGGGAGAAGGAAAAGGGTGAGATAATAGTTTGGGATGAGGTGGGGAAATTTATGAAATGGTTGGAGCTTTTGGAGGTGGAGGATGCCATAATAAGAATAAAAGAGTTGTGGAGGCCTGTGGAAGAGAGAGAGCCTATGGTAAGAAGGCTTATTCACAGGACTATGGAAGAGATAAGAAAGGAGCCATCACTGGCAAAAAAGTTGGTTAAAATATTCCTTGAGGAGGTTGAAGATGCAAACGCAGGGAGAAAACTATCCTATGTCTATAACGGAACTGATGGAGCTTGAGAGCGAATACTCTATAAAGGCCTATATCTTGATAAAGGCCGATCCGAGGGAGATACCCTCCATAATGCTAGCCCTATCAACCTTTGAAGGAATAAAGACGGCCGATGTGGTGACGGGACCTTATGATATAATCGTGTTTGCAGAGCTTAAAAACCAAGATGAGCTTGGAAGGTTGGTTATAAATAAGATACATTCCTTGGAGGGGGTAAAAGAGGCCTTGACCTGTGTGGTAGTAAGGATATGATGGAATTCCCTTTGGTGATAGAGGAGGAAAAGAGGATAGTGGTCATATACTCGGAAGAGCCTATTGCCTATAGAGAAGAGGATGATGGTGTGGAGATCTTTTATTCAAGACTGGGCAATGTGGTAAAGATAATAATCAACAAGGATGAAAAGCACCATATTATATACTTCTGAGGAAGTTTTCTTCATTGAAGGTGGAAGGCCTCTCAAGGGCACGGTTAAAGTCTCTGGTTCAAAGAACGCCTCCTTGCCCATAATCATGGCCAGCATACTAACTGAAGAAAGTTGTTATTTGGAAAATGTGCCCGACCTTTTGGATACAAAGACGGCTATAGAACTGCTACAAAGTCTAGGTGGTGAGGTAAAGTTTGAAGATGGGAGGCTCTTTATAGATCCTAAGCGCATAAGGCGTTTTACCGCTCCCGATGAGATGGTGAGAAGGATGAGGGCTTCTGTGCTGGTCATGGGCCCCCTTTTGGCAAGGTTTGGCAAGGCTATAGTCTCTATGCCCGGGGGCTGTTCTATAGGAGTGAGGTCCATAGATCAGCATCTTAAGGTCTTTGAAAGGGCTGGGGCCCACATAGAGATAAAGCATGGCTATATACACCTTGAGCTCAAAGAAAGGAGGCCTGTGGAATACACCTTTGAGGTCATAACGGTAACGGGGACTGAAAACGCTCTTCTTTTTCTCAGCAGTGTTGAAAAAAGAAGTATTTTGAGGAACATAGCCTTAGAGCCTGAGGTAATGGACCTTGTAGAAGTTCTGAGGAAGATGGGTGCAGAGATAGAGATAGAGGGTAGGACTGCCATCATAAGAGGAAGCTCCTCTTTGAAGGGCTTTAGTCATAGGGTTATACCCGATAGGATAGAGGCTGGTACCCTTATGGTAGCTGGCTTTATAACCGGTGGTGATGTGGTTCTTGAGGGCTTAAGGGTAGATCATTTGGGAAGTGTGGTGGAAAAATTGAGGGAGGCTGGTGCGGAGGTTGAAATACTTAGCCTTGATAGAATTAGGGTGAGAGGGGGCAAAGATATAAAACCCCTTAGCATATCTACTATGGAGTATCCTGGCTTTCCCACCGATATGCAGGCCCAGTTTATGGTCCTTTGCTGTATTGCCAAAGGTGTGTCTGAGATAAAGGAAAACATCTTTGAAAACCGCTTCCAGCATGTTGCAGAACTTCAAAGGATGGGTGCGGACATACATGTAAAGGACAGGGTGGCCATAGTAAGGGGGGTGGAGAAGCTTTATGGAGCGGAGGTATATTCAACGGATCTTAGGGCTTCAGCCAGCCTTGTTTTGGCGGGCCTTGTGGCGGAAGGAAATACTATAGTCAGAGATATATACCATTTGGATAGGGGTTATGAAAGGCTTGAAAGAAAATTAAAAGGGCTTGGGGCAACCATAGAGAGGTTGCCCCTAAAAAGGCCTTAGCTTATCTCAATCTTCTTCTCCTTAGAGCTTTCCGCCTTAGGTATCCTTATCTCCAATACGCCGTCCTTAAACTCCGCCTTTGCAGATTCAACCTTTACATCAGTAGGAAGCGGTATTACCCTTTCAAACCTACCATATACCCTCTCTACCCTATGGTATGTCTCTGTCTTCTCCTCCTTTTCTTCTTTCTTTTCACCCCTTATGTGTAAGCTGTTGTCCCTTACCACAACCTCCACATCCTCCTTCTTCACACCTGGAAGTTCAGCCTTCACCACCACCTCTTGATCAGTTTCATAGACATCTACCGCAGGTGCAAACATCCTTTCCCCCTCTTCCCTTGGTAGGAGCTCTTCAAAGAGCCTATCAAACTCCCTCCTTATGCGCTCAATCTCCGCAAAAGGGTTCCATAGCATAAGTCCTCTTCTCATGGCTCTCACCTCCTTTCAAGTATTCTTGTAAATTTATTTTAGTCCAGTATTGTAAAATGTCAAGAGAAGAAAGGAAGGCACACCCAAAAACAAAGAAGAGATAAGCAAAAAGCTATGGAACAAAAAGCCTATCTTTAGCCACTCTTTCAAGCTCTCTCCTATAGCTTTGAGAGGTAGGCTAAAGGCCAGCTCATATGTTCCAAAACCCATAAAGCTATGGATGGGCAAAACGGAGCTAAGCTCTCCACCCAAAAAGCCAAGGAAGATCTTGTATAGGTCCATTTTCCAAAGATTAAAGATTAGGAGAAGGCTTGCAAACTTGGTAATGCTAGAAAGGAGCGATAGCAAAAAAAGGCTAAAGGCTAATCTAAAGCTTGCCTCCTTTTTTATAAACTCCTTAAGGTCCTTTAGCCTATTCCATGATGGAATAAGAAGATGAAGTTTAGGCAGAAAGAGGGCAATGCTGAAAGACAAAAAAGAGGGTAGGAGCATAAACACGTTCAACGGTAAGAGGGTGAGGAAAAGTAGAAAGATTAGGCTAAGAAGGTCGTAGAGCCTTCCTAAAAGGAAGGTCCAGAGGGATAAGGAAAGGCTTACCTTTGATCTCTTAAGGTAGTAGAACCAGCTTAGCTCTCCTGTCCTTGCGGGCAAAAGGTTGTTGAACATTATATTGGCAGAGTTTATAAGAAAGAGGTGAAGAAGGCTAAGGTCCTTTATAAGCATCTTCCATCTTAAGGATCTGAAAAGCTGGCTAAGGCTGTAGAGCACAAAGGCCAAAAAAAGGCTGATGGGGTTTATACCCTTTATGGTGTTCATTATCTCCTTATAGGGGACAAAATAAAAGAGAAAAGCTAGAAAAAGAAGGGTAAGGGAAAGGGGAAAGAGGTTTTTCAAGATCCTTCTGGAACGTCGTGTATGACTATCCTTTTGCCCGCAAAGCGGGAAAGGATTTCAATGGCCACCTCAACGCCGGAGCCAGCGCAGGAAGTAAAGTGAGAGGAAAGGCCGGCAAGGGTTCCAGCTACAAAGAGGTTTTTATCCACTTCAAAGTCCTTATGCCTTATCATGACCCTGCCCGGCTTTGGAGACTTAGGATTTTCCACCACTTCCACCTGAAGTCCCTTTATGCTAAAACTGTGAAAACCACCCGCAAGGACCACATAGTCTGAGGTAAAGATCTTGCCAGAGGAGCTTTCCACCTCAAAGACCTCATTTTTCCTTTCCACACGGACCACCTCCTCCTCAAACATATCCACTCCGCCCCAGCTTTCTATTTGGCGCTTTATCTTTTCCAAAAGATCGGTGCCAAGTATGGAATCAAGGCCTGGCACATTTTTCAAAAAGGCCTTTTTTAAATCAGAGTTGTTTGAATCAAAGAGAAGATACCTTCTGTTTTCAGCCCATTGCCAGCCCCTTCCTCTTGCGGAGGCCAAGGTCAAAGCGCAAGAAAGCCCGCTTGCACCACCACCGACTATGATAACATCGTACTTCATGGCATAATTATTATAAGCCAACAGGGAATATATTAATCACAATGGAGGACTAAGATGGGTGAAATATCGCTTTTGATAGCTTTTAGCGCCGGAGTTCTCTCCTTTCTGTCTCCTTGCGTTCTGCCCATAATACCAGGTTATATCTCATACATCTCTGGTGTGGGAGCACAAGAAGTTAAAGAAAAGGGAGGTTTTAGCTGGAGGGTTTTTATTGCCTCTCTTCTCTTTGTGGTAGGCTTTTCCATAGTCTTTACCCTTATGGGAGCTACCGCCACTAGCATTGGCCAACTCCTCAGAGAATATCAAGATTACATAGCCAAAGTGGGTGGTAGCCTTGTGGTCTTCTTTGGCCTTCATTTTGCAGGACTAATGCTGAGGCAAAACTTCTTAAAAGAACTCTTTGGAGTGGCTTCACTCTTTGTTGCCCTATTCTTCTTCGGCATTATCTCCCAAAAGCTTCTTTTTGACCTCCTTGGCATAACACTAGTGGTTGCCTTCCTCTACCTCTTTGGCCTTCATGAGGTTTTATACAGGCAGATGAGAAAGGAGGTAAAGGGGAATGTGGCGGGTATAGGTGCCCTTCTTGTAGGCATGTTCTTTGCCTTTGGTTGGAGCCCATGTATAGGCCCTGTGCTCGGATCCATACTCCTTTATGCAAGTCAGCAGGAGACTGCCCTTCAGGGTGCCACCTTGCTCTTTGCCTACTCCCTTGGCCTTGGCATACCCTTTTTGATAGCCGGTGGCCTCCTTTCTGCCTTCCTTGTCTTCGTGCGCAAATTTAGCAAGTTCTTTGGAGTGGTAGAAGTTATCGGTGGCCTTCTTCTTATCTTGCTTGGCTTTTTGATAACCACTGGTAAGCTGGCAGAGATATCGGCCATCCTTGGAGGCTAAACCTTTGGACATCCTTGTAGTAGACTATGGAATGGGGAATTTGAGAAGTGTTTCAAAGGCCCTTGAAAAGGTGGGCTTTAGTGTCAAGATAAGCTCAGACCCAGAGGATGTAAAAAGGGCCAATGCCATAGTTTTGCCTGGTGTGGGAGCCTTCAAAGATGCGGTTGAAAACCTAAAGAGGATGGGGCTTTATGGAGAGATAATAAGGCATATAGAGAAGGGAAAGCCCTACCTTGGCATTTGCCTTGGATTGCAACTTCTCTTTGAAAAGAGCTATGAGTTTGGGGAGTCGGAAGGCTTTGGTGTGGTAGAGGGTGAAGTTGTTCTTCTTCCCACAAGCGTCAAGGTTCCCCACATAGGCTGGAACCAGCTGTGGAAGAAAAAGCCATCTTTTATGCTTGAAGGTATAAAAGATGGAGAGTATGTTTACTTTGTCCATTCTTACCATGTGGTTCCAAAAAGGAAGGATCTTATCCTTACCACCACCGACTATGGCATAGACTTTGTATCTTCCATAGAATACGAAAACATCTTTGCAGTGCAGTTTCATCCAGAAAAGAGTCAAAAGGTAGGTCTTAAAATCCTTGAAAACTTCAGAAGGAGGGTCTATGGCTAAGCTTTGTATAGCCCTTGATACAAACCTTCCACAAGCCCTTGAGCTTGTCAAGGCCTTAAGGGGCTATCCCTTGATCTTTAAGGTGGGCTACAAGCTCTTTATAAGCCACCATAGGGCAATAACGGACAAGGTAAAAGAGAACGGCTTTGAACTCTTTTTGGACCTAAAGCTCCATGATATACCAAACACGGTAAAAGAAGGTGTTCTCTCTGCAAAGGACCTTGGGGCAGATTATCTTACGGTGCATCTAAGTTCGGGAAGAGAGGCCATAAGGCAGGCGGTAAGCTCAAAGGGAAAGCTAAAACTCCTTGGTGTTAGCCTCCTTACAAGTCTTGAAGAGGAAGACCTAAAGGAGATGGGGGTATGCTTAGGAAGGGAGGAGTATGTGATAAGCCTTGCAAAAAGGGGTGTGGAGTTGGGCATAGATGGTGTGGTGTGCTCAGGACTTGAGGCAAAGGTGATAAGAGAAAGGGTGCAGGGAAGCTTTCTTATAGTGGTGCCTGGCATAAGGCTAGAGGGTGAGCCTGTAGAGGATCAGAAGAGGGTAGTAAGCCTTGAGGAGGCCCTTGAGGCTGGTGCGGATATTCTTGTGATGGGAAGGAGCGTGCTGAGGTCAGAAAACCCTATAAAGAAGGTGGAAGAGATACTTTTTAGGATCACATAAGGCCAATGCTTTTTAATGCCTCTTGCCTTTGTAAACATGTGGCACATACACCACAGGGGGGTTCCGTTCCCATATAACAGGAGTAGGTCTTTTCAAAGGGTACTCCAAGTTCTTTTCCAAGCCTTGCAATATCCACTTTACTCATTCCTAAAAAGGGAGCATACAGGCTTATCCTTCTTTTTGTTTTTGCTACATAGGCTGAAGCTGAGTTTATGGCAGACTCCATGGCCGTTATAAACTCCACCCTACAGTCTGGATAGGGTGTATCAAGGGCATGCACACCTATGGCTATATGGTCTATTTCATAGCTGTCCGCAAAGGATCCCGCGATGGCAAGGAATACAAGGTTTCTCATAGGAACGTTGGTGGGTGGAACTTCTTCACCGTAAGGACCTTCTGGCACCTGCGGACCACCTTCCAAAAGGGCAGAGCCTTTTATAAGCCTGTAGTGTGGCACTTCCACTATGATATGTTCTTTAACACCGGCAAGCCTTGCCAACTCTTTAGCATACCTTAACTCTACCTTATGCCTTTGGCCATAGTCAAAAGAGAGGGCATAGACTTCTTCAAACTCCCTTTTGCACAGCCACAGAAGGGTAGCACTGTCCATTCCACCAGAAAGTAATACTATAACCCTTTTCATCTTTAATGCCGGAGGCGGGATTCGAACCCGCACGCCCTTTCGGGCGGGGGATTTTGAATCCCCTGCGTCTGCCAGTTCCGCCACTCCGGCTAAGGATTAATTATATAATATCTCTACAAGCCTGCAAGGAGGTTCAAAGTTGAGGCGTATAAACGTAGCTATAGCGGGACTTGGGAAGGTAGGAAGTCAGTTTTTGCAAGCTTTACTGAGTGTAAACTCTGAGAATGTCAAAATCATAGCGGTGGCAGAGCCAAGAGAAGAGCTTGAAAGCGTAAAGCTTGCCAAGGAAAAGGGCATAGCCTACTTTAGGGATGCAAGGGATATGCTAAAAGCTTTGGAAGACTCCATAGACGTGCTTTTTGAACTCACGGGTAATGCGGTCATAAGAACGGAACTCCATGAGATACTTAGTCAAAGTGGAAACAGGAAAACGGTAATAGTGCCAGAGCCTGTAGCTTACCTGATTTGGAGCCTTATAACTCAGAGAAAGTAATTTATTCTTTATGAACGTAAAAAAGGCAAAGCTTGCAAAGCAGTTGATGGAGGAGATAGCCAGCCTTATACATAGGGAGATAAAGGATCCAAGGCTTGAAGGAGTCGTTATAACGGGTGTGGAACTCTCAGAAGATATGAGCGTGGCAAAGGTTTACTTTACAACCCTTGAGGAAGGGAGGGAAGAGGAAGCAAAAAAGGCTTTAGAGCATGCCAAGGGCTATATAAGGTCCCAGCTTATGAAAAGCTTAAGCGTTAGAAAGGTTCCAAACCTGATTTTTCTCTTTGACAAGGAGCTAAAAAGAATGGAAAGAATATGGGAAAAGCTTTAAAGATACATGTGCTAAAGGAGAGCTACTACAGATTGGACCCACCAGAGGGAAAGGTAATATATTCTGATGGAAAAAAGACAAAGGAAGAGGAACTAATAAGTGCCAAAGACATAGATGAAAGGATAGACTATCCTCTTTTAAACCCCATACAGACGGTTTTTTATAAGTTTTACAAGGGTGGCAATGCCCTAGTGGCCTCTCCCACCTCCTCTGGCAAGAGTCTTATAGCCTACCTTTTTATGAAAAACTTTGAAGGGAGGATAGTTTATACGGTGCCCACAAGGTCCTTGGCAAAGGAGAAGCTTTTGGAGTTTAAAAGGTATTACCCCAATAATGTGGAGCTAAGGACCGGTGAGAACGTGCTTGAAGGCTTTAAAGAAGTCAAAGCCAAGGTGATTGTGAGCACCTACGAACATCTTGCTTATTCTCTCAGAAACAAAGCCAGATGGCTTGAAGGCCTTTCTGCGGTAGTCATAGACGAGGTCCATCAGATACTAAAAAGGTGGATACTTGAAGAAATAATCACCTCTTGCATAAGGGATGGGGTGCCTATGCTTTGCCTCTCTGCCACCCTGCCCGGTGTGGAGGAGCTGTCAAGCTGGATAGGTGCAGAGCTTGTAATAGAGAGCGCCTGGAGGCCCGTGCCTCTATACAGGAGCGTGGAAAGCTTAGTTCATTACAAGCCCATAAGGCATGGCTTGGAGGGAGAGGAGCTTGTGGCCGGCAGACTTTTGAATGCCCTTTTTTCTCTAAAAAACAGGGAAGAAAGTGTAATACTCTTTGTGCCAAAAAAGAGCCTTGGCTGGAAGCTTTTGGAGCTTGCAAGCAAAGAAAGGATAGGCGTTATGAACCAGACATTGCCCTTTGAGGTGGAAGAGGAGAGGGAGCCAGAGATAGCCTTTCACAACGCCGATGTGCCAAAGGAGGAAAGAGAAGAGATAGAAAAGGCCTTCAGAGAAGGAAGGCTTAAAACCCTCATAGCCACACAAACTTTGGCTTACGGTGTAAACCTTCCTGCGGACAGGGTTATAATCCTCACAAGATTCTTCAGAAGCAGGGGGAAGCTAAGGAGCATACCAGACACCCTTGACATTCTTCAGATGGAGGGAAGGGCTGGAAGGTTTGGCATAAGGGAGGTGGGCTATTCAAACCTTTTGGTCTACGGGGCCAAAGAGAAGGACCTAGAAAGGGACCTATCTCAGGCTTTGAACAAACCCTTTAGCACGGCCACGATGGAAGAGGGCGAAAGCCTTGATATTCTTAGCTTCTTCTTGCTTTTGGCACACCTTTATGAGAGGGACAGGCCCGAGAAGTATTTGGAGAGTACGTATTCTTTTAGACATGTAAGCAAGGAAAAGGTAAGGAAGGTAGAGAGCTTTTTAAGGGATCATGGCTACATTGAGGGAAGTACTTTGAGCCAGAAGGGCCTCTTTTGTGTGAGGACTGGCATACCACCCACCAGGTTTGAATCTTTTGTGCTAAGGAAGAGCCTACAGCTGGATACGATGACCTGCATAAGGCCCCTCCTTTATATGAAGAAGTTTGACAGCCTCTTTTTCTTTTTGAAGGAAAAGGAGAGGTTTGAGGAGGACCTTCAATACATAAAAGCTATGCTTCTGCCCTGCGGAGTAGATTGCTGGGAGGACAACACAGACCAGTTTTTGTTCTATGTGGAGGGCCTCACCGTAAGGTATGCCAACCTAAAAAACCCACCAGGAGAGTTTTCCTACCTCTCTACCGATGCCATACACCTCCTCAGAGTTTTGATGGACATAAACAAGCATGGCTTTTATAGGTTTTCTACGGAAGAGATGATAAGGATAGCCCATGGGGTAAAGTATGGTATAAGGCCGGAGTATGGTAGTCTTGCGGGCATAAAGGGTATAGGCCACATAAGAGCAAACCTCTTGAAGGAGGTGCTAATAGAGTCAAAGGTAAATCCACCGGGCCTTGGAGAGCCCACGGCCAGCTTTTTGGATATTATGGAATCGGAAGGCCTCTATGATTTGTTGCTTGAAAAGGTAATAGATTACAGAGGCCTAAGCACTGAGAAGGCAAAGGAAGAGGTAGGTAAAATAAGGAAGATACTCCTCAACAACAGAAGGGGCTATATGGTGGATGATAAGATACTGCTTGCCTTTGGCCTCTTCTTGGAAGGGCCTTCTGCCATGAGGAGAACAAAGAAGGAGCTTGTAGAGCTTATAAGATGGAGTTAGCAAAGCCTGTCCTTGCCATCCTCTATGCCGATGAAAAACTTTTGATGGATTTCATATCACAGCTAAAGGTAGAATTTGTCTCAGAGAGTTTTTACTTTGAGGGCCTTCAAAGGTATTACGGAAAAGAAATGGGGGAAGGCCTATACAAGCGGTTCTTTAGCCTAAAAGGCCTGATGAGGAAGGAAGACCTAAAAAGCTTTAAGCTTTGGGCCACAAGAAGGGAAAAGGAGTTTTCCACAGAAGGCAGAAGAAGGCTAAACATAGACCCGGGCTATGTGGATGAGAGCCACCTTATACTTGCCTCTTCAAAAAAGAGGGGCGGAAGGATATACCTTGGAGAGGGTGTTTATGCGGAGATGGAATACCTTTATGTTTACGGTGGCTTTAGGCCACTCTATTGGACCTACGGCGACTACAGGGACAAAAGGGTAAGGGAGTTCTTTGAAAAAGTAAGGGAGAGTTTTTTGGAGGAGTTAAACCTTGCTAGGAAGGGACACAAGCCTTGGCTCCTTGACTTCTCCAAGGATGAGCTCTATTAGGCTTTGAAGGCTTGGAGAGATGTCTGTAAAGTATAACTCAAGCCTTGAAAAGCCTTCCCTTTTTACAAAGGGCTCTATCTCAAGGGCTGTGGCCTGTGCCGAGTCTATAACTTTTACCTGTGGACCCATAAACCTTTCTATAAGGGGCTTTAAAAGGGGGTAGTGGGTACAGCCCAGAATGAGGGTATCTATGCCCTTTTCCTTTAGGTCCTTAAGATAGTATTCTACAACCGCTTCGGCTATGCTACCTTCCAAAAGACCCTCTTCTACAAGGGGGACAAATAAGGGACAGGCCCTTTGGTAGACTTCTACTCCCTTGGCCTCCAGCATATTCTTATAGACACAGCTTGAGATGGTGGCCTTTGTGCCTATCACACCCACCTTTCCTTTTGTGTTTTCAAGGGCCCTCTTTACTCCAGGCTCTATAACGCCAAAGACTGGAATGGGTAGGCTTTCCTTTAGCACTTCCAATGCATAAGAACTTGCAGTGTTGCAAGCCACCACAAGAAGGTCTATGCCTTCGTTTAATAAAAACTCTGCGCATTCAAGGCTATACCTTATGACCGTCTTTGCAGACTTGTTGCCATAGGGCACCCTTGCCGTGTCTCCAAGGTATACAAAATCCACCTCTGGGTAGGTCCTCCTTAGGGCTTTTAGGACGGTGAGACCACCTACACCAGAGTCAAAGATGCCTATTTTCATCCTCTTTTCACAATTCCCTTGTATTATAATACATAAAACAAACTTAGGAGGTGTAAGGATGAAAAAGGTAGCCTTAGCCCTTGCAATGGTAGTAGGCTTTGCAGGGCTGTCCTTGGCCAGCGAACAGCTAGCCAGGCAAAAGGGCTGTTTTGCCTGTCACGACCTTAAGGCAAAGAAGGTAGGGCCATCCTTTGCAGATATTGCCAAGAAGTATGCAGGAAAGAAGGATGCGGTGGACTACCTTGCTGGAAAGATCAAGAAGGGTGGTTCTGGTGTTTGGGGTTCTGTACCCATGCCACCTCAAAATGTGTCTGATGCAGAGGCCAAGCAGTTGGCCCAGTGGGTAATGTCTGTAAAGTAAAACTTTCGGGGGGCTTTTAGGCCCCCTCCTCCAAAGGATTACATCTGTTTATATTTCCAAAGCATTGAGGGCATAGGTCAAAAAAGACCAAGAGTCCAAGACCACCTAGCATCATATTGACCTGTGTTATAACTAAGTTTTCTTGCCTTTCTGGAAGCACCTGATATTTTTCAAGCCTTTTACCGCAGGCCGTTAGGCCCTCTTCTTGACCAAGCTTATGAAACTGAAACACAAGCCTTTTTGTCCTTCTGCACTTCATCCACCTAGGCGTGAGGTCAAGCATCACAAAGTTTATCTGAATGTTTGGGTCTATAAGCTGGGCCCTTTGCATAAGCTTTTCAAACCTTTCCTTCTCCGTCATACTTTAGCACCTCCTCCATCAGAGCTTGTGCCATCTCTTCTTCGCTCACCTTTCTAATTGGCTTTCCATCTTTAAAAAGCCAAGCAAAGCCCCTTCCGCAGGCAAGGCCTAGGTCTGCCTCTCTGGCCTCCCCTATGGCATTTACCACACAGCCCATTATGGCAACCTTTAAAGGCTTGTTTATATGCTTTAGCTTTTCTTCCACCTCTTTTACCACCTTGGGAAGGTCCACCTCTATACGCCCGCAGGTAGGACAGGAGATTATCTCAAGGCCCCTTCTTCTTAGTCCAAGGGCTTGAAGTATGGCGTAAGCCACCTCTACTTCTACCTCTGGGTCGTCGGTCAAAGAGACCCTTATAGTGTCCCCTATACCCTTATATAGGAGTATGCCTATGCCAACGGCGGATTTTACTATGCCTTTGATGCCCATGCCCGCTTCCGTTATGCCTATGTGAAGAGGCACGTCTGTGTGCTTTGCAAAAAGTTCATTGGCCTTTATGTTTTCTAACACATCGGAAGCCTTTATGGACACTTTAAAGTTGTAAAAACCCCACTTTTCAAACCTCTCAGACCATCTTATGGCGCTTTCAAAAAGGGCCTCTCCGCATGGGTAGCCATACTTTTCAA
Organism: Candidatus Pampinifervens sinense; assembly: GCA_037927135.1. Lineage (GTDB taxonomy): Bacteria > Aquificota > Aquificia > Aquificales > Aquificaceae > Pampinifervens > Pampinifervens sinense. The sequence goes on from JAXSPP010000005.1 coordinate 35,421, forward strand.
GAAGGTCCTTCTCCAAGGAACCAGAGTTCACACCTATCCTTATGGCCACACCCTTTATCTTTGCCTCCTCCACAATTTCCCTTACTATCTCCTCCTTCCCTATGTTTCCTGGGTTTATCCTTATGCCATGCACTCCCTTCTCCATGGACCTAAAGGCATAAGATGGTGCAAAGTGTATGTCTGCAATGACGGGCATGGGAGAGTTTTTCACTATATCTGGCAAGGCCTCTAGGTCTTCCTCATGGGGCACGGCCACCCTTATGATTTCACAGCCAGCCTTGTGTAGCCTTTTTATCTGTTCAAGGGTAGCCTCTATATCATGGGTTTTGGTAGAAGTCATAGACTGCACCACAATGGGTGCATCTCCTCCTATCTTTACCCAACCTACCTTTATCTGGCGCGTTTTCCTCCTTTCTATCATGACAGCTCCAGCATCCTAAGTATGGGCCTTCTTGCCTTCTCCATTATATCCTCTGGCAAAACCACCTCGTTTATCTCCTCCTTTAAGGTTTGGTATACCTTTGGCAGTGTTATGGCCTTCATGGTGCAACAATAGACCGTTCCGCAGTAGTTCATGGACTCTGGGAAGATGTACTCCTTGTTGGGGTTTTTCTTCATAAGTGTGTATTTTAGGCCCACCTCTGTTATCACTATCACCCTCTTTGCCTCACAGGTGGTAGCGTAATTTATTATCTGGGAGGTAGAACCTACAAAGTCGGCAAGCTCTATCACCTTGGGGTGGCACTCGGGATGAACGGCCACCTTAGCATCGGGGTATTGTTCTTTTAGCTTTAGCACCTCCCTTGCGGTAAACTCAAAGTGAGGGGGGCAAAAGCCCTGCCAGATTACAAACTCCTTGTCTGGCACATGTTTCTTTACCCAGTTGCCAAGGGCTTGGTCTGGTATAAAGATGATCTTTTTGCTCTCCAGCTTTTGGACTATCTTTACAGCGTTGGCGGAGGTCACGCAAATATCTGAGACAGCCTTGACCTCTGCATTGGTGTTTATGTAGGCCACCACCTCCCCATCGGGATGCTTTTCCTTTAGCCTTAAAACATCCTCAGCCCTTATCATATCGGCCATAGGACAGCCAGACTCAGGATTAGGATGTAGCACCTTTTTGGTGGGGTTTACTATTTTGGCCGTCTCACACATAAACCGCACACCGCAGAAGACTATGATATCCGCATCGGTCTGAGAGGCCCTTCTGGAAAGTTCTAAGGAATCTCCAATAAAGTCCGCTATATCTTGAACCTCTGGCCTTTGATAATAATGGGCCAGTATGACGGCATTTTTCTCTTTTGCAAGCCTCCTTATCTCCTCTTGAAGAGCCTTTATATCCTCACCGCTTAGTTCTTGGTCCTTTACAAGCTCCACCTGTAGCATAATAAAAGAATATAAGACCTTCTAGCGTATCTTTTATGAGCTTTTTTATAAAATCGCCAAGTATGCCTTCATAGCTTGCCTTCCCTTAGGGACAGAACCAGCAAACCATATCTATTACAATGCTAACATCTTACTTTGGCGTATAATTAAGGTTATGAAGCTTTTAGCCCTTTTCATGCTTTTAATTGCCTTCTCCTTCTCTCGCGAGGTGCCTTTTACCCAAGAGGATAGGGATAGAATTACAAGGCTTGAAGTAAAGGTGGAAGAGGGCTTCAAGGCGGTCAATCAGAGGATGGATGATATTAATAGAAGGATTGACGATACCAATAAGAGAATTGAAGAACTACAAACTCTAATGCTTTGGGGCTTTGGAATACTCTTTAGCGGTATGGGAATTCTAATAGGCTTGGTAATGTGGGATAGAAGGACGGCCATATCTCCGGTGGTAAGATAATGAACCATAACTTCCTTTTAGCACGCCTATACCTCAGGGAAGATGATAAGTTAGAGGGAAAGCTCGCCTACAGGAGGGTCTTGGAGCTTCTAAAGGAGTGGGGCATAAGTGGTGCTACAGTGCTAAAGTCCATCATGGGCTATGGGACCACAAAGAGCTTTCATTATGAGGGCTTGGAAGTTTTGTCCTACGGCCTGCCCGTGGTGATAGAGTTTATAGATGAAGAATCAAAGGTGATGATGGCTGTGGAGAGGCTTCTGTCAAAGTTTGGAGGTCTTTTTATCACCCTTGAGGAGGTGCAAGTTTGTCCCTACTCTTAGCCATAGCCTTGGGTGGAGCCATCGGTTCTGTGCTTAGGTTTTTGGTCTCCAAGCTTGTGCAAACAAAGGCAGGCTTGGAGTTTCCAGTGGGTACCCTTTTTGTAAACCTGACTTCTGCATTCATCATAGGCTTTGCCTTTTCTTTTCTTGTGGAAAGGCTTGATATCTCTCCCACCTTTAGAGCCTTTTTTATAACTGGCCTTCTTGGCGGATATTCTACCTATTCTACCCTCTTTTATGAAGCCTACTACCTTATGATAAACGGTGAGTGGTTAAAGCTGGTCCTTTATCTCTTTCTTAGCAATCTTTTAGGTTTAGTTTTTGTTGCTGTAGGCTATGGCCTTGGTAAACTTTTATAAGCTATGAAGTGTGAAGAGGCGGTGCTTGTAAGGGTCTTTTTTGGAGAGAATGACAAGTACGAGGGCAAGCCACTATATAGGTATATGGTGGAGTTTTGTAAAAAGAGGGGCATTGCGGGTGCTACCGTTTTTAGGGGCATCCTTGGCTATGGCAAGTCTTCTGTCATACACAAAGCTGGCCTTCTGGCTCTCTCTTCCGACCTTCCCATGGTGGTAGAAATAGTAGACTGCGAGGAAAAGATACAAGAGATACTTCCAGAGCTTTCAAAGATGGTAAAGGATGGCATAATAACCCTTGAAAAGGTAAAAGTGGTCAAGGCATAAAGACCTCTTTTAAGCTCTCAAGATATTTGTAGTTTGTGAGGTCAAGCTGGAGGGGTGTGATGGAGACATAGCCGTGGTATACAGCCCAGTAGTCGGTGCCTTCCTCAAGGTGCCATCCAAACTCTTCAGCCGTTATCCAATAGAGAGGCCTTCCAGAGGGGTCCAAAAGCCTCAAAACCTTTTCCTTGTAAGCCCTTCTTCCTTGGCGTGTCACCATAAAGCCCTTTATCTCTTCCCTTGGAAGGTTTGGAATGTTCACATTGAGATAAACGTCCTCTGGCATGCCCTTTTCAAGCACCTTGACAACCACCTCTTTTGCAATCTTTGCCACTTCAGAAAAGTTTATATCCTCCCTTCCAAAGGCGGAAAAGGCAATGGAAGGAATGCCCAATATCCTCCCTTCCATAGCTCCAGAGACGGTGCCAGAGTAGGTAATGTCTTCTCCAAGGTTTGGTCCTTCGTTGATGCCAGAGCACACAAGGTCTGGCTTTTTACCATCAAGGAAAAGGTAATATCCCAAATGCACACAGTCTGCTGGCGTGCCACCTATGACCGTCCAAAAGTCCTCATCCACCCTTCTTATCCTAAGGGGCTGTGTAAAGGTTAAGGAGTGGCCTACACCGCTAAGGTTTCTGTCTGGGGCTACAGTTATAACCCTTCCAAGCTTCCTCAGCTCTTCCCTTAAGGCCCTTATACCTTCGGAAAAGTAGCCATCATCGTTGGTAAGCAAGAAGGTAGGCATAGCCTATATTTTATCCTTATGGAATGTCCTAAATGTAAAGGTACAGGCTTTATAGATAAGGGAGGTGTGGTAGAGCTTTGTTCTTGCAGGTATGAGAGCGTGAACCTTCAAAAGTATCTGAACATCCCACCAAGGTTTATAAACGCAGAGTTTGAAAACTACATGCCCATATCTCCCTCCCAAAAGACAGCCCTTGAAATATGCCTACATTATGTGCATAGCTTTGACCCAAAGGAAGGAAAAGGCCTAACCCTTGTGGGACCGCCTTCCATGGGAAAAACCCACCTTGCGGTAGCTACCTTAAAAAACATCTATAGGTTAAAAAGGGTCAGGGGCTTTTTCTTTGACACAAAGGACCTCTTTTACAGGCTTCAAAGCTACGCAGGATCGGACAAAATGAACAAGCTTATGAACTTTTTGATAAACGTGCCTCTTTTGGTCCTTGATGATCTTGGCAGTGAAAGGCTCTCCGACTGGAGGGTAGAGGTACTCTCTTACATAATCAGCACAAGGTATAACTACCTTAAAAGCACCATAATAACCACCAACTACCCCTTGTTAAAGGCAGAGGAGGAAGGTCAATCTCTTGAAGAGAGGCTTTCACCGGCAATAGTTAGCAAGATATACCAAATGAACGACCTAATAAACATAAGCTCACTGGCTAGATAAAGAGGGCTAACAAAAGGGAAGGCATCAAATTTAGTAGCTTAATGCTTTCCAAAAGGCCAAATATTTTAAGTGATGTAAGAACCATAAGGCCACCACCGATAAAAAGGGTGTTGGAAAGGGCTTGATCCTTTAAAAAATCACCGTAAAAGTAGGCCAAAAGGGTGATAGAACCTTGAAATAAAAGCACATAGATAGCGGAAAAGATAACGCCCCTTCCAAGGGAAGAAGAAAGTATTATGGAAGAAAAGCCATCCATAAAGGCCTTTGAGAGGATAAGAGTGCTATCACCCTTTGTCCCTTCAAGGATACAGCCCACAAGGGTCATGGGACCAACCGTAAAAAGCAAGGATGCGGATATAAAGCCCCTTGTAAAGCCAGAGGAGCCTTTTGATATGCTTTCAATTCTTTCTTCCAGCCTCAAAAGGGTACCAAGAGAGGACCCAACCACCAAGAGGAAGAAAACCTTAAGCATCTCTGGTTTGTTCTCTGAGATAAGCCTAATGCCAAGGAGTAAAGTAAAGAGTCCTATGCCCCACATGATGGAAGTTCTGAGGCTTTGAGGCAAAAGATGAGAAAACCTAAGGCCTATAAGGCTTCCAGCCACAACCAAGCTTGCGTTCACTAAGGTTCCAAAGGTGGGAAACATCAGCCTTGGCTGTTCTGTTGAGACTGTGCTTGGGCCAATATATCTTGGAAGGTCTTATATAGGAACTCTGCCCTGTCTTTGGGCGTATAGCTTTGAAGCACTTTCTCCCTTGCCCTCTGTCCTATCTCCCTTGCCTCATGAAGGTTTTCCAAGTAATATACCACCTTCTCTTCTATGTCCGCTCTGTCAAGGGGCAAGTAGGTTATCACCTCTTCCTCTGGTGTGAAGAAGCTTCCAAGGGTGGCCCTAAGGTCCACCATGGGCGCACTACCCATAAAGGCCACCTCTAAAGGAACAAAGCCTACACCAGTGGGAACGGCATGAGGATAGCTAAGTATGGTTATATGGGACCTGCCTATCAATTCTAAGGCTTCACTCCAGCCGTTCGTGCTTATATGCTCATGGCCCTCTTTCAATTCACCCTCAAAGGCGCCCAATATCTTAAGGTTTATCCCTTCAAGGAAGCTAAGAATATACCACCTTTTCCTTGCGGTGGCATAAAAGCTAATATCGTTCAAAAGCTTAAGGTAATCTTGGAAGTTTTCCTGCCTCCATCGGTTGAACTCCTCTTGAAAGCTTGGATTAAACATGGAAAGGATATACTCGCTTGCATAAAGTATGTGGGCCTCTGGGTTTCTAAAGAGGAACTCACCCACTTCAAAGAAATAGGGGATAAAGTCCTCTCTTAGATTCTGTAGGATCTGCTGTGCGATGATTTGGGGGTCAATGGCTGGACCTAAGAATATGGCCTCTATGTACTTTTCCTTTGGAAGGCTTGGCATCTGCTTTGGGTCTATAAAGGGGGTCATATATAGCGTGCCTCTCTCATGGCCAAGAAACCTTAAACTGTCCGCATACTTTAGGTCCGATATTACCAAAAGGAAGTTGTTGGCATTCTTTAGGTCCAAAAGGACTGGAAAGTGGAAGAGGGGTTCGTCTGCAAAGAGGCTAACATGGACAAAACCAAAGGCATCAAAGATGGGAACCCTTTGGCCTTCTCTTTCTCCAAAGATAACACAGCTACCGTTTACATCAAGGGTAAAGTAGGGTGAAAAGTCTAAAAGCTCCTGCACTCTATCTTGCAGATCGCCTTGGCTGATATCAAACTCCTTTACCTCAGCCCCTAGATCTTTAAGGTAATCCACGAGGCCAATTATATGCCTGTTTATTCCTAGATCTTCCCCTTGCCTTAGAAAGGCTATTCTCATGGTCTAAAAATCATAACATATTCAGTCCCCTATGTGCATAGCCGTGGTAGAATCCCATCTTGATATATGTAAGAAAAGCCAGGGAACAAGCTTTTCCTTTAAAAATTTCATCACCTCTTCAAAGTCTTTTGAAGCCTTCCATCGGTTGTAGAGGTCTTTTATGTCCTTTCTCATGCTATCGTGCTCTGCCTTGTGCATAGGATAGGCGAAAAACTCCGCTTCCCTCATCAGGTCTTCTTCCGTAGAAAAGTGCTCCTCTATATCCTGGAGAAGGAGGTCCATAAGCCTGTCTGTCTCTTTGAGATCTCTTTTCTGACATGCAAGGTATAGCTCGTTTATGATGTTTACCTCATCCTCATGGATGGCGTTAAAAAGGTCGTTGGCCACCTTTGGTAGGTCCTGAGGTCTTATGAGCATGTTCCACCTCCTGCTTTTAATAAGTAAATATATGCTTATTTTCTTTTTTCTTACATGAGGTCTATCATGACCAGCGATTTCTAAAAACCTCACATAAAAAACTTGACAAAACTTCACTAAAGTTTTATATTTTTTCAAAACTACCGATGAGGAGGTAAACAAGGATGGCGGAGAAGATCATAGGTATAGACCTTGGAACTACAAACTCTGTGGTGGCCGTTATGATAGGCGATGAGCCTGTGGTCATACCAAATCAGGAGGGTTCAAGGCTCACACCTTCTGTGGTATCCTGGACAAAGGAAAAGGAGATTTTGGTAGGAGAGCCAGCCAAAAGGCGTGCCATACTTGACCCAGAGAACACTGTATACGAATCTAAAAGGTTTATAGGAAGAAAGTATGAAGAGGTTTTGGATGAGGCCAAAAGGGTCTCCTATAAGGTGGTTCCCGATGAGAAGGGAGATGCGAGCTTTGAGATTCCAAATATAGGCAGGAAGGTAAGGCCAGAGGAGGTAGGAGCCTATGTTCTCAAAAAGCTAAAAGAAGCTGCTGAAGCCTACCTTGGTGAAAAGATAACAAAGGCGGTCATTACTGTGCCCGCATACTTTAACGAGAGGCAAAGGCAAGCTACAAAGGATGCTGGAAAGATAGCTGGTCTTGAAGTGGTAAGAATACTCAATGAGCCAACTGCAGCAGCCTTGGCCTACGGCCTTGACAAGAAGAGTGATGTAAGGATACTGGTCTATGATTTTGGCGGTGGCACCTTTGACGTTTCCATACTTGAAGGTGGAGAAGGGGTCATAGAGGTAAAGGCTACCGCTGGAGACACCCACCTTGGTGGTGCCAACATAGATGAGAGGATAATGGAATGGCTCATTGAAGAGTTCAAAAGGGAGACGGGAGTTGATTTAAGGAAGGACAGGACGGCCCTACAGAGATTAAAGGAGGCCAGCGAGCAGGCAAAGAAGGAGCTATCCTTCAAGCTTGAAACGGAGATAAACCTTCCCTTTATAACCATAGATCCATCCACCAACCAACCTCTGCACCTTCAAAAGAAGCTCACAAGGGCAAGACTTGAGGAGATGATAAAGGATCTTGTAGATAGGACCATAGAGATAGTAAAGAGGGCCCTTGAGGATGCCAAGCTCAGGCCTCAGGATATTGACGAAGTAGTGCTTGTGGGAGGTTCTACAAGGATACCTCTTGTTCAACAAAGGATAAGGGAGTTCTTTGGAAAAGAGCCCCATAAGGGTGTGAACCCCGATGAGGTGGTGGCAGTGGGTGCTGCCATACAGGCTGGTGTGATTGCGGGCCAAGTAAAAGAAATACTTTTGGTGGATGTTACACCCCTCTCCCTTGGTGTAGAAACCTACGGTGGCGTTATGACTGTCCTTATACCGAGGAACACACCCATACCCTACAGGAAGTGTGAGATATTTACCACTGCCAGCGACTATCAAACAGAAGTAGAGATACATGTGCTTCAAGGCGAACGCCCAATGGCAAAGGACAACAAGTCTTTAGGTAGGTTTTATCTTACTGGCATACCACCGGCTCCAAGAGGTGTGCCAAAGATAGAGGTATGCTTTGACATAGATGTGGATGGCATCCTTCATGTGACGGCAAAAGACTTGGCCACAGGTAAAGAGCAATCCATAAGGGTGCAGGCCTCTTCCGGCCTCACGCAGGAGGAGATAGAGAGGATGATAAGGGAAGCGCAGTTGCACGAAGAGGAGGACAGAAAGAAGAAGGAGCTTGTAGAGGCCAAGAACCAGCTAGACCATCACATATACAACCTTGAAAAGGTCTTAAGGGAAAACAGGGACAAGTTGCCGGCAGACCTTGTTTCCGAAGTGGAAAGGACCATAGATGAGGCCAAAAAGGTCTTTGCCACATCTCAGGATATCAACGAGGTAAAGAGGACAACGGAGAGAGTGTTGGAGGTTGCTGGAAAGGTAGGAAGCTATCTATATCAAGGGACTGGAAAGACGGGAGAAGGTGGAGATGTGATAGAGGGCAAGCCCATATGAGGTTTGCCCTCTTTTTATTTTTTTGTGATACAATGGCTTATTAATGGTAAGGGTCTTTGTGGGCTTTTTTGTTACAAAGAAGATACAAGAGGCCGTTGAAAAGATACATTCTCAGGTGGATGACCTGATAAGGGGAAAGTGGGTAGAGCCACAGAACTTTCATATGACCTTCCAATTCATAGGTGAGGTGCCACAAGAGAAGCTTGTGGATATTTTAAAAAGTCTTCAAGAAACTGCTCAAGAGCTAAAGCCTGTAAGGGTAAAGTATAAGGGGCTTGGTGTTTTCCCAAACGTTGACAAGGCAAGGATACTTTGGATAGGTATATCGGAAGGACACAGACAGCTCATAGAGATGTCAAAAGCTATAGTGAGAGCAAACAGGCGCATAGGTATAAAGAATGAAGGCAAGCCCTTCTACCCCCATGTGACCATCTGTAGGATAAAGGAGTTTGAAAAGAGGGCCCTCAAAAACCTGCTTCGCCAGTATGAGCATACAAGCTTTGGTGAAGATTTGGTAGATAGGGTAGCCCTCATAAAGAGCTCCTTGACCTCCGTTGGACCTATATACACCGTCATAGAGGAGTTTTACCTAAATGGCTGAGTGGACCTACGAGAAAGCAGGAGTGAGTTTAGAGAGGGCAGAAGCCTTTGTGGAGTATATAAAACAAAAGGTGAAGACTTTGCCAAAGGAGGCCCTTCTCTTTGGAAGCTTTGCCAGTGGGATAAGCCTAAAGGGCTATAAGGATCCAGTTATCATGATGACAACCGACGGAGTTGGCACAAAGCTAAAAGTGGCTCAAAAGGTAGGGGTGCACCATACTGTGGGAATGGACCTTGTGGCTATGAACGTTAACGACATCCTTGCCACAGGAGCAAAGCCTTTGGCCTTCCTTGACTACATAGCGGTGGGTAGGATAGACCTTAATGTGCTAAAAAGGGTTATGGATGGCATAGTGGAAGGCTGTAGGATGGCAGGGGTTACCCTTGTGGGCGGAGAGACGGCCGAGATGCCAGACTTTTATCCAGAGGGCACATACGACCTTGCAGGCTTTTGTGTAGGTGTGTGTGAAAGGGGGGAGCTTGTTACAGGTCAGGATATAAAACCGGGTGATGTAATAATAGGCTTTCCTTCCTCTGGCTTTCACAGCAACGGCTACAGCCTCATAAGGAAGATACTGGAGAGCAAAGGAATAAGCTACAACGATAGGTTTGAGGGAACGGACAAGAAGGTGTGGGAAGTGCTTTTAGAACCTACAAAGATATACGTGGAGGAGGTGGAAAAGATAAAGGAAGCTAAAGTTTCAATAAAGGGGATGGCGCATATAACCGGTGGTGGCATACCTGGAAATCTCATAAGGATACTTCCAGAAAACTGCAAGGCCATCGTTGAAACTGATAAAATACCAAGGAACTCTATTTTTGATTGGATTAGGGAGTTAGGAAGGGTGCCTATAGAGGAGATGTATAGAACCTTTAACATGGGTGTAGGGTTTATGGTGGTAATAGACAAGAGGGATGTGGAAAAGGTACTAAAGGCTGTAGAGTCTTCCTTTGTGTGTGGATACATTGAGGAGGGTAAAAGGGATGTGGTCCTTGTGTAAAGTTTTTATACTTCTTTTTTTCCTTGTAGGCTACTCTTTTGCGCAGATAATAAAAGAGATAAGGATTGAGGGGGCACAGTATGTGCCAGAAGATGTGATCCTTGGACTCATAAACATCAAAAGTGGAAGCCTATACAGTCTAGAGCTTGTAAGGGAAAGCATTAGGCGTATGTACAGGAGCGGTTTTTTTGATCAGGTGGAGGTGTATGAGGAAAGGGAGGGAGATAGGGTGGTTCTCATATACAGGGTGAAGGATCTGCCCGTCATTTACAAGATTGAATTTCAAGGAAACAGGAGGATAAAGTCGGAGGATCTGGAAAAAAGGATAGGGATAGAGACTGAGGTTGGAAGGATAGATATAGAAGAGCTCACAAAAGGCTACACCTCTTCCCCGGCCATAGAGGAGAGGCTTGAGATACAAAGAAGGCTTAAGCTTGGGAGGGTGCTTACACGGGAAGAGATGGAGTATATAAAACGGAAGATAGTAGAGGCTTACGCTAAGGAAGGCTATCCCAATGTGGAGGTAGATTATAAGCTTGTGCCCAAAAAGGGAGCATCAAAGCTTGTCTATGTCATAAAGGAGGGAGAGTCCCAATATGTGGGTAGTATTAAGTTTGAGGGAAACAAAAGCTTTGGAAGGGGGAAGCTACTTGGAATTATGGATACAAAGCCAGTAAGCCTGCTTGCCTTCAGGCTAAAACCCCCCTTTAGTGAGGAAGTCTTAAGGGAAGATATAAGAAAAATAAGGGATTTTTATCGTTCGGAAGGCTTTCTTGAAGCCCAAGTGGATTACCTTCTAAAAAAGGAAGGAAACAGGTATGAGATAACCATAAGGATAAAAGAAGGGCCAAGATACAAGCTCAAGGATGTAAGCATAGAGGGAAATACACTCTTTGCCTATAGAGAACTTGTTGGGGACATTCTCAAAAAGAACAAAGGAGGCTATTACAGAAGGGAGGTGGTTGAAAAGTTAAAAGAGAACATAAAAAGGAAGTATTCGGATATAGGCTTTTTGGGTGTTTCTGTAGAGGAGATAGAGAAGGTGGATGTAGATAAAAAGAGTGTAAGCCTTAGTTTAAAGGTTCATGAGGGTGAGCCAGTTTACGTTGGAAGGATTGATGTGGAAGGCAACTATGAATCAAGGGACTATGTGATAAGGAGGGAGCTAAGGTTTCAGGAAGGGGAGCTAGCAAACCTAAAAGAGATGGAAAGGTCTAGGACAAGGATCTTTAACCTTGGCTACTATGAGGATGTATCCATAGAACCTTTCCCTTCCGAAGGGAAGAATTGGAATTTCGTGGCAAAGGTGAGGGAGCGCTTCACCGGTCAGTTCTCTGTAGGACTTGGATACAATCAAGTTACTGGTATCTCTGGCTTTGTATCTTTGCGCAAAGGCAATTTCTTGGGCACGGGCGATATAGCGGGCATATCCATCTCCTACGGAAGCAGGTACAAGGATAACTCCCTTTCTTACACAAAAAAATGGTTTCTCAATAAACCTATAGACCTTACCGGTTCTGTTTATGACCGGAGGATAGAATACACCACCTATACGGTGGAGAGATCTGGAATAGACTTTATATTCTCAAGGGAGTTTGCCGAGTTTTGGAGAGTCAGTTCTGGCGTAAGCTTCCAGAGGGTAAGCTACAAGGATATATCTCCTCAAGCATCATCCTTGCTACAGCAAGAGGCTGGAACAAGACAATCAAGAAAGTTTCTTTTTAGCATAACAAGGGATACAAGGGATAACTACCTTTTCCCATCTAAGGGAGCTCTTACAGAAATAAGCTATTCGGTGGCGGTACCAGTGCTTGGGGGCAATGAAAGGTTCAACAAAGTGGTCCTCTCTCACCAGCATTTCTTTAAAGACAGATGGCTTGATACTGGCTTAATATTCTCCATTAAAGGTGTATTGGGAGTGGTAGAGCCCTATGGGAATAAAAGGGTGCCCCTTGATGAACGCTTCTTTGTAGGCGGAGACTTTACCGTGAGAGGATACAAATACGGCTATGCTGGCCCTTTAGACCCAAACACCAAAGAACCAATAGGCTCTAAAAAGGAGTTTATCATGTCTGCGGAAATAAACTACCCCCTCTATAAGAACATCCTATATGGAGCAGTTTTTTACGATACAGGCCTTGGTTTTGACGATTGGAAGGAATTGAGAGCGCAGAATTTAAAGGGTGGTTTTGGTGTGGGCATCAGGTTTATAACGCCCTTTGCTCCAATAAAGCTGGATTGGGCCTTTAAAACCAAAAAAGTTCCTGGTGATACATCAAGGAGTAAGCTACACTTTGTTCTTGGAGTGTTCTTCTGATGATACCTAGGGCTTTGACTATAGCTGGGTCGGATAGTGGAGGGGGTGCGGGCATACAGGCCGACCTTAAAACCTTTACAGTGCTTGGTGTATATGGCATGAGCGCCATAACTTCCATAACTGTTCAAAATACAATAGGTGTATACAGTCTTTTTGACATACCCCCCAAGCTTGTCTACGATCAGATAAAGGTTGTGGTAGAAGACATTGGGGTGGATGCGTGCAAAACTGGTATGCTTTCCAACGAGGAAACAATAAAGGTGGTTGCTAAAGCTATAAAGGAGTTTAGGCTTGAAAAGTTTGTGCTTGACCCTGTAATGAAGGCAAAATCGGGTGACCCACTTCTAAAGGAATCTGCAAAGGATGTATTGATTAAAGAGCTGATTCCCTTGGCGCTTGTGATCACACCGAACATTCCAGAAGCTGAAGAGCTTTGCGGTTTTAAGATAAGTGGGCTGGAGGATATGGAAAAGGCCTGTAGAAAAATTTACTCCTTGGGGTGTTCTGCAGTGGTTCTAAAAGGTGGACATTTAGAAGGGGATGAAGCTATAGATATCTTTTACGATGGAAGAGGCTTTGAATACCTTATAGGCAAAAAGGTAATTACAAAGAACACACACGGCACAGGCTGTACTTTTTCTTCGGCCATAACTTCTTACCTGGCAAAGGGCTTTAGTTTAAAGGATGCGGTAAAAAAGGCAAAGGAGTTTGTGCAAGGGGCCATAGAACACTCCTTACCTTTAGGGAAGGGACATGGGCCACTGAACCATCTTTGGCCCTTCTATTCCTTTAGCACATAGGCTATAGCTACAGAATATTCCCTTTCGTGTGAAAGGGAAACGAGAACCTTACAATCTTCAAAACCTTTTCTTAGTATCCTTACGCGAGCAGGCTTCCCTCTGTCTCCCAAAACTTCAACCTCTGAAAGTCTAAGCATTACACCATAGGCTTGATAAAAGGCCTTGAGGACTGCCTCTTTGCAAGCCCATCTGGCAGATAAGCATTCATAGAAAGCCTTTTGATTTTGACAATACCTTAGCTCCTCTTCCGTATAAACCCTTTTTAAGAATCTCTCACCATATCTTTCTACAGCCTCTTTTATCCTCTGGTTTTTAACTATATCAACACCCACCATGATAAACTATCTTATTATGCACCTTCTCTGGTTTAGCCTAGCATGTTATTTTCTTGCCCTCCTATCATCCTTAGCTTACCACCTTTCCCCTTCTATGAAAAAACCCGTCCTTTTTACCATATTTCTGGGATGGCTTTTCTATGTAGTTTATGTTATAAAAGTGGCGGTAAGCATAGGGAGTTTCCCTTTTGCAGATGTATACGGCTTTTATTCTCTACTTGGAAACTTTATGCTTTTTATCTTCCTTATATCTTCCATAAAATTTGAACAAATTCAAAAGTTTTTAGCCTTCTTTTCACTTTTAGGTTTGCTTTCCACCCTCCTTGCCCTTCCTGCAGAGCCGTCTCCTTACAAAAATCCATTGTATTCTTTACACATAACCTTTGCACTTCTTTCTTACCTTTCCTCCTTTATGGCAGGATCCCTTTCTCTAATAAAGTTCATAGTTGAAGCAAAGCTTAGGCATAAGAGTTTAGGTGGTTTTTTTATGCCTCTTAACTACCTAAGAAAAGGTGAAAGAATCCTTATAAATCTTTGTTTTATATCCCTTACATTTACGCTTTTGTTTGGAAGTTTGTGGAGTAGAAGCTATTTTGGAAAGCATTGGATAAACGACCCAAAGCTGATGTATGTACTCTTCTTATGGTTATACTATGCCATTCTTGTCCATCTTAACTTGCTAAGAAGGATAAAGCCCAGAACATTGTCTTATGGGATAATAATAGGAGCCTTTCTTCTTTTGCTGAACCTTTTGTTTATAAGGCATGAGTTGTAAGAGGATATTCCTTATAGGTTTTATGTGTAGTGGTAAAAGCACGGTGGGAAGGTTGCTTTCTTCAAAGCTTGGCTGGTCTTTCAAGGATGTGGATGAGGAAGTGGAAAGATTGGAAAAAATGACCATTTCACAGATCTTTGAGGAAAAGGGGGAGGATTACTTTAGAAATGTAGAACTGAAGGTACTTGAAAGGTTATGTGAAGAAGAATATGTGGTAATCAGTACTGGGGGAGGTCTAGGGGCAAACCTTCATGCCTTAGACCTTATGAAATCAAAAGGTTTGGTGGTATGGCTAAAGGTGGACTTTGAAACCTTCTTGGAAAGGTGTGGAAAGGATACGTCAAGGCCCCTTTTGAGGAGGAGCAGGGAGGATCTTTTGAAGCTTTTCAAAGAGAGGGGCGAAAGGTATGCTTGTGCGCATATAACCCTTGACGCTCTTTTAAAACCTGAGGAATTGGCAGAAAGGATAATCCAATTTTGCAAAGGTTTGCAAGATGATTTATAATGAACTAGGAGGAGGAAGGTATGATAAAAAAGTGGAGTTTATTATCCCTCCTATTTGCAACCATTTTTGTCGTTGGAGCATGTGGGCAAGGCTCTGCCAAATGTCCTACAAAGGATGAAGTAAAGGCACATGTAAAAGACTTCATACCGCAGGATTTTACCGTTGAGTCTGTCTCTCAAATGCAAGATATAAAAGGGCTTTGTGAGGTTGTGATAAAGGTAGGTGCCCAGCCTTTAGTCTTCTATATGGATACTCAAGGTAAATATGTGCTTGCGGGAAATCTCATAAGCATAAAAGATAAAAGGAACATCACAAGGGAGAGACAGCAAGAGTTTTTCAAAGTATCTGCAGAACAGCTAAAAGAGCTTGAAAAACATGTAAATATAAAACTTGGGGAAGGAAACAAATACATCTACTTTATAACAGACCCAGACTGTCCCTTCTGCAAAAGAAGCAACCCTATAGTAGAGGAGTGGGCAAAGAAGAACAAGGTGGAGGTAAGGGTGGTGCTCTTCCCTCTTCCCATACATCCCGAAGCCTTTGGAAAATCGGTAGCTATGGTTTGTGATAAGGTTGGTTGGAAGGAGTATGTGCAAGGATACACATCGCAGAATCAATGTGAGGAAGGAAAAAGGGCTGTGCAGGCAAACCTTGAATTTTTACAAAAGCTTGGTATAAATGGAACACCTACCTTCATAGGTATGAACGGTAAGATGCACTCAGGAGTTCCTACGGAAGAGGATCTAAACAGGTTAATAAGATGAATGGATTGGATCTGGGAAGAGCTAGAAAAGCTTAAAGCTTCAAATTTAATAAGAAGTAGGATATTAAGGGAAGGTTTAAAGGATTTTTGCTCTAACGATTACCTTGCTTTAAGGGACCACCCTCAGGTGATAGAAGAGGTCATAAGGGTTTTAAAAGATTACGGTTTAGGTTCTGGTGCCTCCCCTTTAGTTTCTGGATACACAAAGTATCACAAGGATCTAGAAGAAAGCCTTGCCTCTTTTAAAGGAACACCTTGCTGTGTCCTTTTTGGCTCGGGCTACCTTGCCAACATTGGCACGATTCAAGCCTTGGTGGATGAAAGGGATCTCATTCTTAGCGACCAGCTGAACCATGCTAGCATTATAGATGGATGCAGAATCTCTAAGGCCACAGTCTTAGTATACAGGCACAGAGACTATGAACATCTTGAAGAGTTGCTAAAAAGCCATAGAAAAAATTACAGGAGATGTTTGATCGTTAGCGACACCGTCTTTAGTATGGATGGTGATATAGCCCATATACCCACTTTGAAAAAACTCTCCGAAGCTTATGACTGTATGCTTTATTTAGATGAAGCTCATGCTACCGGTGTTTTGGGAAGCTCTGGCAGGGGTGGGCTGGAATTTTTTAAGGAAGATTGGAAAGACTACATAATAATCATGGGAACACTTTCAAAGGCCTTAGGCTCTTATGGAGCCTTTGTGTGCGGTTCTGAAAAGTTGTGTGCATACTTTGTAAACAAAGCAAGAAGTCTTATATTCTCTACCTCTCTTCCACCATCCCTTTGCGCTGGAGCAAAAAAGGCCCTTGAGATTATCCAAAGGGAGCCATGGAGAGTAGAGAGGCTTAGAAGCTTAAGTGAAAAGCTCTATAGCCAAATAAAGGCTTTGGGCTTTGAGGTGTTATTTTATAGAACTCCCATACTACCCATAATGGTCTATGAGGAAAGAAGGGCTGTAGAGATAAGGGATAAGCTTTTGGAAAAAGGAGTATTCCTTCAAGCCATTAGATATCCCACCGTTCCAAAGGGAAAAGCAAGGCTTAGACTGACTGCAAGCCTAAGGTACACAGAGGAAGATATTATCCTGCTCCTTGAAGCGTTAAAAAACGTTCCCCCTCCCACCCCTACACCCCCTCCGTAGCCCCCGCTCTTATAAACTATCGGACCAGATTAATAGTGTCTTCAAGCACCGTATTTGAAGAGGTTATTACTCTTGTGTTTGCCTGATAGGCTCTTTGTGCCGATATCAAGTTTATGAACTCAGAAGCTATATCCACATTGGACATTTCAAGCATTCCAGACCTTATCTTTTCCGCACCACCAGGGGTCATTATAGTGGGCGTGGAGATGGATGTGTAAAGATTAGCACCCTTTTTAATAAGCTCTTCTGGATCAGGAAAGACAGCGATGGCAACCCTGTATAGAGGTAAAGATTTTCCGTTGGAGTATACACCTACTACCGCTCCATCTTCAGAAAGGATGTAGACATCTACCAGATCACCCTTTTGATAGCCATTTTGTTCTGCTGTAACAGTAAAATCTGCAGAGTATTGCGTTATGTAAGAGTTTGGTATGGGATCTCCAGCGTTAACAACTACAAACTGAGGAGATTCTCCTACGTATATCCTCCAAGCGTTGGCTGGAGGAAAGCTACCACCACTGGGTGTGGAAGGTGGAATGTTTAAATAAGTAGGATTAAGATAGTAATAATAGCTTTTACCGTCTGGAGAGGGCTCTCTCGTTATCACGTTGCCATCGTATATTAGACTACCAGAACTATCAAACTGTACATTGGTCCAATTTCCGGTGAGTTCATAGCCGGGTGTATTTGGATCTATATCCGACCTTAGGTATATATCCCACGTGTTAGTTGCAGTCTTTCTAAAGAATATGTCCGCTTGGTATGGTGTTCCCAAGCTATCGTATATGGTTATGGTGTATTTATAGTTGTAGCTTGCTGGATTGTTTGGATCAAAGGTTCCCTGTGGAATTCCAGCATTAGCGTTAAGGTTTGTAGGGCCAAGAAACCTTATTTGACTTGTTGCTTTTGGTGAAAGCTGTGGCACCACATGTACATCTTCAAGACCTGTGCCTACAATTTTACCCTTCTCGTCTATTCTAAACCCTTGAAGTTTAAGACCACCAGAGTTTACCATGAACCCATCCCTGCTTAGCCTAAATTGGCCATCCCTTGTATAGTAGTACACATTGGCAATAGGATCTTTCAGTATAAAGAGACCCCTTCCCTGAATGGCTAAGTCTGTATTTATTCCCGTCTGTTTGAAGTTTCCTATAGTCCAAAGTTTTTGCGAACTGTCCACAACAATACCAGCACCATAAGTTGTAGACTTCATAGTATTCGTTACCGTGTTCAATCCTATGGTTACAGAGGATATCACATCCTGAAAGATGGGCCTACTACCCTTAAAGCCTATAGTGTTTACGTTTGCTAAGTTGTCCGCCGTTATGTCCATCCATGTCCTGTAAGCATTGAGACCAGTTACCGCATTAAAAAAACTCCTCATCATGTTATACCCCTCCTACGTATATTAGCCTTGAAGGAGAGACAAGCTCCCCATTTTCAAGCTCAAAAAGAAGCTCACCATTTAGCACACTTATAGCTTTTACCTTGCTTAAATATCCAAGGCTTATCCCTTCCACCGGAAGGCCACCTTTAACAAGCCTTATCTCAAACTGTCCCTTCGGAAGCTGGCTTATGTCAATGGGGTTTAAACCTTTATTTATATCAAGGCTTACCTCCTTTATGACATCCTCACCGTCCATGATTCTAAGGGTTGCACCCTTTATCTCTTCAGAAGAGATAAGGTAATACATTCCACCCTTTATGGTATCCAGCTTGTCTGTGGAGAAGACAAGCTCTTTACCTACAAGGCTGATGCCCGAAAGGAGGGTGATCTGATTGAACCACCCTTTTAGGCTTTCTATAAACATCTTCATATCGTTCATGTACCTTATTTGGTTCAATCTTGTCATGTCTTCTAACATCTTTGAAAGGTCTTGTGGTTGAAAAGGATCCTGATACTTTAAGGTCTCCATGTATATCTTTAGAAAGTCCTCTGGAGATAGGTTGTCCACACCTTGTGTGTAGCTCTTTGGAAGGATCTTTGGCTCTTGTGGCCTTATATTGTATGGATCTGCTGTCTTCACAAAGGCCATCTTAACTCCTCCCCCTTTGCTTTTCAAGTTCTTCCGCCAATATCTGTGCAAAGCTCTTACCTTGGTCTTTCTCTAGCTGAAGAGACCCTTTCAGATCGTACACCCTCTGCTCTTTTTTAATAATGATCTGATCTCCTTTTACCTCAATCCTTACAAGATCTCCCTCCTTCAGGCCCAACCTCTTCCTCACATCACTGGGCAAGGCTATGAGCCCCCTCGCCATAACCTTTACCAACTCATCCATACTTTTGATTATATAACCTTTATGGAAAATGTCAAGTGTCTCTAAAATGTCAAACATTTTCTATATGTCAATATAAAAATAAACCATTCTACAGTGCCAATGCTGTATAATTCTTTACCTATGAGACTTGAGCCAACAAAGAAACCACTTACTGTAAAGGATTTTGATGAACAAAGAGTGGGCTTTTGTGCAGGCTGTGGCTGTGGCTGTGGCTATATACTCTATCTAAAGGATGGCAAAGTGGTAGACCTCTATGGCCACCCTTCAGACAGAAGGGGTGTGGGCAGCTTTTGCACAAAGGGTATAACCTATATACAGGGTGTCTATAAGAATCCTCTCAGGCTCAAAGGTGCTTTTGTTAAAAAGGAAGAGGAGTTTAATCCTGTAGATGTATCCTATGCATTAGATCTGCTAAAAGAGAGGCTTTTGAAGGGGAAAACTGCCTTTCTCCTTGGAAGGTACGCTGGACTTGAGGAGTATATTTTGGCAAGAGAAATAACGGAGGATGTTTTTGTTGATGCCCCTGTGGTGGATTTTCTGCCTTCAAGCCTTCATCCTACCCAATGGAAAAACTTAAAGTTTATCCTCTCAGTGGATGCAGAGCCTGTCTTTTCAGAGGTCATGACAAGCCGTTGGATTGTAGACGCTTTAGAATCTGGTGCTTATCTTTTCTGCCTTTCCAGTAGGTATGAAACTGTATGTGCTAAGGCAAAGGAGAGGAGACTGTTAAAGCCAGACCTTATGATGGACTTTTTGGAGGCGCTTTTGGAGCCAGAAAAGAAGGAAGATAGAATAGAGTTTGTAAAAAGGAGCTTGTATCTGCTTAGGGGTTCTCTTCTTTTGGTAGGTGCGCACCTGCTCAACTCTCCTTTTGAAAAGAAGGTGATCGGGCTTTTGTCTAAACTGAGGAATAAGTATAAGGTAAACTATAGCTTTGTTGGTGATGTTATGCCCTTTTCCGCAAAAAGCCTAAGGGAGTTTTTTGAAAGGTTTGAGGAGTTTGATAACCTTGTGGTTATTGGAAACCTGTTTAGATACTTTAGAGAAGAGCATCTTAAAGCCCTTGAAAAGAAGTTTGTTGTAAGTTTTCAAGTTTTCCCAAACATAACGGCCCATCATTCTCATCTTATCTTTGCCAGCACCATGTTCTATGAGAGGGACTTTATAAACTATAGGCATGGCTTTGGCTATCTTGTTTATTCTCCAAAGGCTGTGGACCCCGAGGATGGCATATACAATCCATATTTCATCCTCTCTTCCCTCTTTTCTAAAAAGGTTGACCTGGATGCTTTTTTAGGGGAGATGGGTGTGGATATGAAGACCTTAAAGGAAGAGGGGGAAGTTCAAATTGAAGGAAGGGACATAAGCTTGGTGGAGGTGGAAGAAGGTCAAACACCAAGGGCGGAGCTTTTCCTTTATACAGACTCCACGCTGGTGGAAGACTTGGGCCATTGGAATCCATGGACCCATGATATAGAAAGGATTCAAAGGGCATACATAAACCCTCAAACGGCCAAAAGACTAGGCCTAAAGCAAAGCATAGATATAAATGGAATAAGCTTTGAGATTCAAACCACTGAAAACGTGGCTGAGGGTGTAGTGTTTGTATCATCTGAGTATGAGGAGTTTCAACCCTTTGACCCTGGCCACAGGGTAGGAGCCTTTACCAAAAGGCCTTATCATCGTTATGAGGTACTGCTATGAGGGTGGGCCTATGTGAGGACAAAAGGGTAGAGGGGTTTATAGCGAGGACAATAGGGCTTGAGGAGATTGAAGGTTATAGATGTATAAGGTGGGTTGGTGGGCTTGATGTAATATTGGAAAGCCAAGAGGAGCTTGAAAGGTTTTTGGAAAAGTATGGTGAATTTGTCTATGCGTTGGGAAGGGAGGAGATGGAGGAGGTGGTAGGAAGGCTTCTAAAGGAGAGGGGTCTGAAGCTTGCCACCGCTGAGAGTTGCACTGGTGGTTTGCTTTCTGCAAGAATAGTGAACGTGCCAGGGTCTTCTGCCTACTTTGTAGGTGGCTTTGTGGTCTATGCCAATGAGCTAAAAACTAGGCTTTTGAGCGTAGAAGAGGAGGCTATAAAGAGGTATGGGGCTGTCTCTGAAGAGGTCTGTAGGCAAATGGCCGTAGGTGCCCTTGAAGAAACGGATGCGGACATCTCCCTTGCCATAACTGGTATTGCTGGACCAGGTGGTGCCACACCAGACAAGCCTGTAGGTCTGACATATATAGGCATCGCTACCGATAGGGAGGTTATCGTAAAAAGGTTTCTCTTTAATGGCACTAGGAATGAAAACCGCTTTTTGGCTACACAATGGGCCCTTGAGATGCTAAGGCGGTATCTCTTGAAAGGGGGGTAGTATGAAAAAGATCCATCCGACGGCCATAATCAAGGGTGAAGTGGAGTTGGGTGAAGAGGTGGAGATAGGCCCCTATACCGTAATAGAGGGTACGGTGAAGATAGGCGATGGCACAAGGATAGGGGCAAGGGTTTCTATAAAGGGAAAGGTATACATAGGTGAGGGGTGTAAGATATACGATGGTGCCATAATAGGCGAGGAGCCACAGCATCTTAAGTACGCAGGGGAGGAGAGTGAGGTGATAATAGGCAACAGGGTGATCATAAGGGAGTATGCCACCATCCATAGGGGTACTGCCCTGGATAAGCTAAAGACGGTGGTGGAAGATGATGTAATGCTTATGGCCTATGCCCATGTGGCCCATGATTGTGTGGTAAGGAGGGGTGTGATAATGGCCAACTGTGCCACTCTGGGTGGACATGTGGAGGTGGGAGAGTATGCCTTCATAGGTGGTCTTGCCGCCGTTCACCAGTGGGCAAGGGTAGGAGCCTATGCCATGGTTGGAGGCCTTTCTGGAGTCTCTTTAGATATTCCACCTTACACCAGAGCTTCTGGTCAGCATGCCCATCTTTATGGTATAAACACGGTAGGTTTAGAAAGGAGGGGTTTTAGCAAGGAAGTTATAGCGGTGCTAAAGAGGGTCTATAGAATACTCTTTAGAAGTTCTATGCTAAAGTCGGAGGCTATAAAGCTTGTGCTTGAGGAGTATGGCAAGTATCCTGAGGTTTTAAGGCTTGTGGAGTTCATACAAAGTTCTAAAAGGGGTGTGGCTAGGGACGCTGGCAAAGGGTAAAATATTATCATGAGAGCTCTAGTGCTTTCTGCAGGTCTTGGCACACGCTTCAAAAGTGAAAAACCTAAAGTTATGCATCCTATCCTTGAAAAGCCTATGCTTTGGTATGTGCTGAATATACTAAAAGATCTAAACATTCAAGATATAGCCCTTGTGGTAGGGTATAAAGCGGAAGAGATAAAGGCTTACTTTGGAGAAGCCTATCAGTACTTTTATCAGTCTAATCCAAAGGGTGGAACTGGAGATGCTGTACTTTCTGCCATAGACTTTTGGAGGGATTACGATGGCTATCTCCTTGTTATCAACGGAGACTCCCCTCTTGTGAAAAGTCAAACGATCCAGAACATGCAAAGGTATTTACATATGGTGGAGGAGTATGAAGGTATAAAGCTGAGTGCATTATTACTTTCGGCTCAGCTTCCCGACCCTACAGGCTATGGTAGGGTGGTAAAGGATCAAGAGGGGAATGTGATAAAGGTGGTAGAAGAAAAAGATGCCTCCTTTGAAGAAAAGCTGATAAAAGAGGTAAACGGAGGAGTTTACCTCTTCTACTGTCCACATCTACTTGAGACACTCTTTAGGGTCAGTCCTAGTCCAAGGACGGGTGAGATCTATCTTACAGAGGTCTTTGGCCTTATGGCTCAAGCTGGCTATAAGGTCAGAAGTTTCATGGCGGAAGATCCTGCAGAGATACTAGGTGTGAATACAAGGTGGGATCTGGCTATTGCGGAGAATGTGATAAGGCTTAGGATACTGCAAGAGTGGGCACAGAAAGGCAACACCCTCCATCAGCCTGAGAGCCTTTGGATAGGTCCGGAGGTAGTCTTAGAGGGCGATGCGGAGATATACCCAGACGTGATGCTAAAGGGGAATACGAGGATCGGTAGGGGTGTGATAATCGGAAGGGGTAGCATAATAGAGGATTCTGTTGTGGAAGATGGTGCCATAATTGAAGCCTACTCTGTCATAAGGAATTCTCATATAAAATCTGGGGCTGTGGTGGGCCCTTTTGCCCACATAAGGGACAACAGCCTAATAGGAAAGGACAGCCATATAGGCAACTTTGTAGAGGTCAAAAAGTCCTACATTGGCGAAAGGGTAAAGGCTAAGCATCTGGCCTATATAGGGGATGCTACCATTGAAGATGATGTAAACGTGGGTGCTGGTGTAGTCTTTGCTAACTTTGATGGAAAGAAAAAGCATGAGAGCTTTGTAGGGAAGGGTGCCTTCATAGGTAGCAACTCCCTTATAGTGGCTCCAATAAGGATAGGAAGCTACTCTTTTATAGCGGGGGGTTCTGTGATTACAAGGGATGTGCCTGATGGGGACCTAGCTATAGAGAGGTCTAGAATGAGGATTTTAAAAGGCAAAGGTAAGGAAAAACTGCTTGACTAAAAGCCTATAAAGCTTTATAATAGTTAAAGCCTAGAGCCGGTAGCTCAGCCTGGTAGAGCAACGGACTTTTAATCCGTGGGTCGCGGGTTCAAGTCCCGCCCGGCTCATACTGCAAGCTTTTCTAGCTCTCTCCTCTTTATTATCTCAATGTAGCCCCTTTCCGCGTTTATTATGCCTTGCTTTTTCCATTTGCTCATGACCCTTATGGTGGTCTCCACCGTGGTGCCCGTCATCTCCGCAATGTCAAGCCTTGTAAGGGGCGCATCTATCACTATTACATCATCATACTTTTTACCTATCCTATCCGCTATCTCTAGAAGCACCTTAGCTATCCTCTCCTCCACTTTCCCACCCGCTATGCTCTTCAAGGTCTCATAGCTGTGCAATAAAGTGGCTGTAGCCTCACAGGTCATCTTTATAGCTATTGCAGGATGCTTTATAGCTAAGTTTATAAAATCCTTATTGGATATGTACAGAGTTTTGCTGTCTATCATGGCCTTTGCGCTGTAAGTGTTCTTCGGAGCCTTTTTACCCCATTCTATCCAACCAAACACATCTCCAGGGTACACAAGCCTGACTATAACTATCCTTGCATCATGGGTCTCTTTAAGAAGCTTTATAAGACCTTCCACAAGTATGTAAACGCCTGGCTCAGCCTCCTCTTCAAAAAACAGATACTCATTCCTCTTGAAGGTTTTAACCTGCATATATTTGATGGCATCTTTTAGCTCCTCTCCCGACAGATCCTCAAAAAGGGGTATCTTTTTGATCATTTCAAGCTTTAGGTCCTGAGCCTGCCTTTCTCCAAAAGCCTCTTTTGCCATCCCTTACCTCCTACAGTTACTTGTGGTTCAAATACTACATAATCGGTATGAAAGGGCACCTTATTTTTACCACCAAAGGAATGATTATCCCCGATAGCTATATGTATTGTACCTAGTATCTTTTCCGCCTCAAGAACATTATCGGGCCTTCTTGCTTTTGGATTTGTTCCAACTCCAAACTCTGCTATAAAACGGGCCCCCTCATACCTTTTGAAAACCTCCTCTAGGTAATACCTGTAAGGTTCAAAGCCCTCCATTTCTTCAACAGCACCGTCCCTAAACTTCAAGGTTATAGGCCTCTCAAGCCTTCTATCAGGACCATAGAATATGGTAAGCCTTCCAAAGGCAGAGTTCTCAATGGGTGCCACAAAGGCCTCTCCTGCAGGCAAGTTTCCATACTGACCCCTTTGATGGAAAAGTCCTGTATCCGCTATAGCCTTCCTGTCCTTTATAGAAAACTCTATGTCTGTCTCTTCCGCCTTCACATGCACCCATTCTGCTTCTGAGAGTATGTCTGCCACATCTTGACTTAAGCTTGCCACGTAGCTCCAGTCAACGTCCATAGGACCAAAGAACATATCCGGTTCAAAAAGGGGCATGCTTGCATACCTACAGCCAAAAACCTCTGTAAGAGTCTTTCTAAAGAAGGTATGAGTAGTTGAATAATAGGGGAAGGCTACTACCACATCAGGAACTTCATCCACATAGGCTTTAAGTATGTCAATGACCTCCGTTTCAGAATAATCCTCTTTAAACAGTACCCTTTCCAAAAGGCCCTTCTCTTTTAACTCCTCTATAGCCCTATCGCCAAAGGCCAGCCTCCATAGCTCCTCTGGTGGCTCCTTACCATGCCCCTTCAAAGAGGGATAAACGTAATGCCTTACCTCTTGAGCTATTGTCTCACCCACCTCTACAAAGTCTCCTATGAGGTCCATAAGGTAATCCTTTTCGTCATCGGTAAAGACCAAAAGTTTTTCCCCTTCCTTTAGATCCATATTAACTTTATAGAGTTTAAGGATAGCATCTTTATACATGGTTATTAAATAATTTATCTCATTTTCTATCAAGGCAAGGGTAGCCTTAGGCCACCAAGTATGTATTTAAGGTCGTTGTCTGTGAACATAAGACCCACACCACCAAAAACACCCCTTAGCTTTGAATTAAGAAGATCATCTCCACCAAGCCTTACATAAAGGGGTCCACCGACTTTGTAGTTCACACCCACCTGTAGGTTCGGCTTAAGATCCTTATCATAAGGCCTATCCTTCCTGCCAAAGTCCCAAAGGTCCGAAGTTATCATAAGCCTTTCTGAAAGGATAAGATCAGTTCCTATACCGCCCGTAGACTCTTTAAGCCCTCCCCTTATCACCAATCTTGTATTATTAAAGAAAGGGAAGACCCTAGCATACTGTATGGTAAACTCTGGCTTAAACTCCTTCTTTATCACCCATTGATTAGGAAGGATCTCTTCCTTGTAAACCCTTCCCCTTGAATCTCCTACAATTTCCAAAAGGTAATACTTTTCCTCATCAGGTTGAAGCTTCACTGTAAGTATACCCTTAGAATCACCACCCTTGTATAGCTCACCCCTAAAGCCTATGTAAAGATTGGTTTTATCCGCCACCTCACCTGCCTTGCTAAAAACTTTCACACCAGATGCCATATTACGGTAGAGCTCCTCATCCTTTATAAGCTTACCCAGGGTACCCTCACCTCTTTCTATGGTTGCAAGTATGTTATTTAACTTTTCAGAGCTATCCTTTAGGGACCTTGTGAGTTCAGAAAGGTTAGAAATGGTAGTTCTTATATCCTGCCTGTTTTCCACCACGAGAGTATTGAGATTTTTTGAAAGTTCATTGAGGTTTGTGATTAGCTCCGGAAGGTTGGTCTTTAAACTATGACTCAAAACCCTTAAATTTTCCACAGCTTCCTTAATGTCCTGCCTGTTTTCTATGGCCATAGCATTAAGGGTTTGAGCTAACCTGTCTATGCTTTCTATAGTTTGAGGAAGCGTCCTGTTTAGGTTATAGGCAAGTAGGTTTATATTTCTTATAGCTCCTCTTAAAGCCTCTCTGTTTTCTAAAACTACAAGGTTAAGGTTGTAGCTTAAAGCTTCAAGGTTTTGAACAACCTTTCTTATATCCTCTCTGTTTTCAGAAAGGATAAGATGCAACGTTTCCATCATAAGCTTTAGGCTTTCAGAAGCCAAAGTCATCTCCTTTATAAGCTTATCTGTATCCGCATAACCTACACCCCTTATAGCTTCCCCTTCCTTTAGCGCTCCAGCCTGAGGACTGCCAGGGTATACATTCAAATACTTATCCCCCATAAGCCCTAACGTTCCTATCTCCGCCCTAGCATCCTTATATATGACAATATCCCTATCAAGGTCAAAGACCACCTCCACCTTCCCATCATCCCTTAAGGCAATAGACCTTACCTTTCCACTCTTTATACCCGCAACCCTTACCTCCGCACCTTCTCTCAAACCAGCCACATCATCAAAGTAAGCCCTGTAGCTTTTTACAGAAGGTCTAAAAAAAGGTATTTCACCAAAGGTTAGAACAAGGAAGGCAAAGCCTAAGGAAAATAGGACGACAAGAAAGCCTACCTTGGCTTCCTCTGTAAACTTCATGATTTAATTATATTCCCAAATGGGCTTTGTTGTATACTTTATACAGAATGCAGGCTATTATAAGCCTGGGAATTATCCTAATCTTCTGCCTTTTGGGTTTGCACTTTAGGGAAACCTTTGTAGCTCTAAAGTCCTTTGTAGTTCCTTTATTGGCCCTTGTTATGTTAAGCATGGGGCTTACTATGAACTTTGATAACCTTTTGGAAACTTTAAGAAAACCCTTTAGAGTAGCCTATGGAGCCTTCCTTCAGTTTACTATCATGCCCCTTCTTGGATATGGGCTCGCCTACCTTATGCGTATGGAGGAAGAACTAACTGTAGGCACAGTCCTTGTAGGTTCTGCTCCTGGTGGGACGGCTTCCAATGTGATAACTTATCTCTCTAAAGGTGACTTGGCCTATTCGGTTAGCATGACAGCTCTCTCCACACTGCTTTCACCCATTATGACCCCCTTTTTGACCTATCTCTTGGTAGGCAAAAAAGTAGATGTGCCCTTTTTAGACATGTTTAAGGATCTCATCTTAGTGGTAGTTCTTCCTGTGCTATTTGGGATCCTTTTAAAAGGCTTTATGCCTTCCTTAAAGCTCATTGAAAAGCTTTTACCTTATTTAGCCGTAGGTGCAATAGGTATGATAATAGCCACAGTATTGGCTTTAAATTATGAAAGGTTAGAGGGTGTTAGCTTAAAGGTCTTTCTTGTGGTACTTTTGCACAACCTTTTAGGCTTTCTTTTGGGCTATATCTTTGGTCGTTTGGCCGGCCTTGATAAAACGATGGCAAAAACGCTGTCTATAGAAGTAGGTATTCAAAACTCTGGCCTGGCTGTGGTGCTTGCGCTAAAGTATTTCTCCCCCCTCTCTGCCCTGCCTGGAGCCCTCTTTAGCCTCCTCCAGAACATAAACGGAATTATCCTTTCTATAATATACAGAAGGCTATGAAAAAGCTTTTGCTTTTCTTCATTCCTCTTTTGCTATCTTCATGTTCTATAACGGTAAGGGAGGCTCAAACCTATCTTAAGGTCCACTGTCCATCAACTGTGTACACCGATGGCTTTTACTGCAAGGACAGCAGATCATACAGCAATCTTCTTCAAAGTGGAAGTAGGGTAAGGGTTATAAGCCTTAAAACTGGAAAAAGTATAACTACAGCCGTCTTTAGAAGGGAGGATATAAAGGGTATATGCGTTCCAGAGAGGTTTAGAGATATGCTAGGTGTGGAGCCTTTCCAGCAAGGCTTGAAGTGGAAAGGTGCGGTATAGATGACAGAAGAGAATGTCCTGCTTACATAAGGGGCCTTGCCAGCTATTATGGGGAAGACTACCATGGAAGGGAGATTCCTTATGGAATTTCTTATGATATGCATGGCCTTTATGCGGCAAGTCCAGATTTGCCCCTTGGCACGCTCCTTAAGGTAAAAAATTTAAAGAACGGTAAAGAGGTGGTTGTAAAAGTAATAGACAGGGGGCCTTTTAAAGGTAATAGGGTTTTGGACCTCTCTTACAGTGCAGCCAAGAGTTTGGATATGTTAAGGGAGGGTGTGGTGGAGGTGGAGGCAAGGGTTATAAGGTGTGGAGACTAGTTGTGTGGTGGGTAGACGATGAGCATGACCCTGCCCATCTTGGACCAGACCTTATCTAAGGTGTCCGCTTTTATGGCCTTTGAGCTTTCATAGCCTGTGTGAACAAAAAAGTGATCGCCTTTATAGCCAACAACTACCATATAGTGAGGCACGCTAAAGAAAAACCTTCCTAGATCCACAAGTATTATGGGTGGAATACCTTTATCTATCAGTTTTTTAAGGTCTTCCAGCGTTCCTTGTCTTGTTTCTGCCTTCAAGCCCAAGTCTTTAACATAGCCTTCCATGTCCGTTATTAGTGCGCCCTTTAGCTTTGGACTGTAAACCCTTTGGGCTATAACCTCTTGTGGTATATGAAGGCCATAGAAGGAAAGGACGGAGCTCAAAGAGGCTGGACCGCAGAACTCATCCCTTTGTTTTACAAAAGGCACATCAAGGCTTTTGGAAAATACAAGAAGGGGGAAGAAAAGGAGAAGGAAGATCACCTTATGATGATCTCTTTATTGAGGAGCTTTAGAAGTATGACCAAAAGTATGGCTACCACCAATATGCCTATGGCTAAGCTAATACCATCGCCACCGGCCAAAACCTTTTCTGAAGCCTTTGCGAGCATATGAATCTGTTCATCGCTAAGCTGAGAAAGCTTTTGTTCTATCTCCTCCTTGGTAAGACCGTAAGCCTTTAGCTTTTCTTGAAGCTCTTTGCTTTCAAGCACCCTTTGAATTTTGGCAAGCTCCTCTTCCCTATTTAGCAAGTTTTCGGAGGCAGGTTTGGACTCTACAAGACCTGCAAAGACGGGTGCTGAGTTAAAGGTAAAAAACCATCCTGCTATAGCTAGGACCAAAAGAGGTCTTCTAAGAAGCTCCAGCATGCCTTCACCTCCTTTTTGTCTTAATTATATCAAAAGTCTTCAAGGCTTGGATTGAAAGGCAGTGTGCCATACTGGGCACCCACCACTACCACCTTTCTCCCTTCCACCCTTACCCTACCTTCCACTATCCACTTTATGACCTGTGGTAGTATTCTGTGCTCATAGGAAAGTATTCTTTGAGACAGGCTCTCTTCCGTATCTTCAGGAAGTACGGGAACACAGGCTTGAGCTATAACGGGACCGTTGTCAAGCTCCTCTGTAACGAAATGCACGGTGCATCCCGTTATCCTTGCTCCATAATCTATGGCCTGCTTTTGAGCCCTAAGGCCCTGAAAGGCGGGTATTAAGGAAGGATGTATGTTAATGATCCTCATAGGAAAGCTCTCAAGGAAGACAGAAGAGAGAAGGCGCATAAAGCCAGCAAGCACCACAAGGTCAACCTCCGCTTCCTTTAATGCATTTACCATGGCCCTTTCAAAGTCCTCCTTACTTTCAAAGTCCTTTCTCCTTATGACCTTATAGGGTACGTTGTGTTTTATGCATCTCTCTATGGCTGGCACACCTTCCCTGTCGGAAATGACCAAAGATATACGAGCCTTAAGCTTTCCCCTCTCTATGGCATCTATTATGGCTTGTAGGTTTGAGCCACGGCCCGATACTAGCACACCTAGATTCATGCTATTATATTCTATCATCCTAAAGAAGTAAGGTTTTAAGGAGGAGTGGAATGAATGTGGAGTTTATAGGTAAGGGTATTGAATGGACGGATTCTATGAAGGCCTTTGTAGAAGGGAAGCTTGAAAGGTTTGCAAGGTTTTTAAAGGAAGCAGAGGAGGATCAGGTGGAGGTTGTAGTTACCCTATCTACATCTAGGGCAAAGCAGAAGGATTATGCAGGAGATAGCAGGCCAACCCTTTACAGGGTAGACTTGGACATATACCTTAAAACATGGGGTGGCGGTGCTTTGCATGCGTGGGATGAAGACATTGATCCATTCTCAGCCCTTGATAGGGTAATGGACGAGATAGAAAGGCAGCTTATAAAGCTAAAGCAAAGAAGACATGAACTGAGGAGAAAAGGTCATAAGATAAAGGAAGAGATGATTATGGAGGAGATATTGCCCCATGAGGAGAGAGAAAGACCTTTGATAATTGAAGAGGATCTTGCCATAGAAAAGCCCATGAGTGTAGAAGATGCCATATTTGAGCTTCAAAGCTCTGGAATGTACTTTATACCCTTTGTGGATATAGAGACGGGGACGCTAAAGATAGCCTACAGAAAAAGGGGTGGGAGCTTTGGAGTAATAAACACCAAGTGTAAAGGTATGTAAAAGGTGTGCCTTTAAGGGCACACCTCCTTTTCTTCTACCTTGACCACTTTACCGTTTTGATAGTAGGTAGTCTTAACTATCCTACAGTTTCCCTTTGAAGCTACAGGTTGAGCCACAACCTTCTGCGTGCCATCCACCGATGTGTATTCTACAGGCTTGTTCTGCATAGCTGCTTCCCTTGAAGCCCTTGCGGCTATTTCAGTTATAGTTCCACCTATGACAGCTCCGATTGCACCACCTATAACGGCACCACGCCAACGGTTCTCCTTATCTAAAAGCGCACCAGCTATAGCACCGCCCACAGCTCCAACCGTTGCACCTTCATAGGTTCTCTGTGTAGTCACTTGACCACAAGAGAATAGAAAACCTACAGTAAATATTCCTAAAAGAGCTATAGCCTTCTTCCTCATTTTCAAACCTCCTTAACTACATTATACAGCCCTGTTTATTAAAAATTCATTAAAAAGCTTTAAAGATGTGATTGCTTCCTCATCAAGGTCATACTTCATACACGAGGTGAAGTATTCTAAAAGAAACTCCTGACTGAAGCCTTCAACAGATATATTCCCCTTGTATAGATTTTCAAAAAAATAGGCCTTTGACCTTTCACACTGTTCAGCTATGTAGCTACATAGCCATTGTGGTGCATCTTTTCTTACCAAAAATAGAGCAAAGACAAAGGGAAGTTTATGATGCTTGAACCACTCTTCGCCTAAGTCATAGACATAAGGCCAGGTTCTGTAAAGGTTTTCCTTAAGAGCTTTATCCCCTATAAGCATTATAGCTTCTGCCCTGTTTTTATCTTTTTCAATCTTAGGCCTTCCTCCGTAGATGTGATTGATTACGTATAGGGCAAGCTCTTTTGAGGTTAACGATTCTGATGTAAGGTAAATACTTTCTAGGGCTTCAATAGGCTTTTTTGAAAATAGAAGCACAGAACAGGCTCTTTCTTTGGAGGCTATACAAACATTAGGAACGAGTAAATAGTCTTTGCCGTTCATAAGGTATTCTATGGAGGAAACTATACCCGCTTGAATCTCTCCCTTCCTCAAAAGATCTACCAACTCCGATGGACTTCCTTCTATAAAGGAGACTTCCGATCCTTCCCATCTGTAGAAAAGGGGCATGGTGTTAAGATAGCTGACCTTACCTATCTTTATCATTAGACCTTATGGGAGAGTTCTATAAAAGCCTGTAGCTTTTGGTATGCTTTCCCTGAATGAATGGACTCCTTTGCTATCTCAAAGGCTTCCTTTCTGTCTTCTGTTAAACCTGAAACGAGCACACCAAACATGGCATTTATTAACACCATATAATAGGCGGGTGAAACTTCACCTTGCAATACAGACAAAACCATCTTTGCACTCTCTTCCACCGATGAAACCTTTATGTAATCCAAAGGATAGGTTCTAAGGCCAAGCTCCTCTGGGTGAAAGTCATAGATGATCACCTCACCGTCCTTTAGTTCCGCTATACGCGTAGGTGCGCTAATAGAGACCTCATCAATGCCATCCTTTCCATGCACCACAAAAGCCCTTTTTATACCTAAACCTCTCAAAGCAAAGGCAACCTTATCCACAAAGCTATCGGAAAATACACCAAGAAGTTGCCTTTTGGCACCGGCTGGGTTTGAAAGAGGGCCAACAAGGTTGAATATGGAGCGTATGCCTACTTCTCTCCTTGGACCTATCACCCTTTTCATAGCTGGATGAAAATTGGGAGCAAACATAAAACCAATACCTATATCCTCTACCATCTTTTTTACTTGATCTGGACCCAGATCTATCTTTGCTCCCAGGTGTTCTAAAAGATCAGCACTACCGCTTTTGGAAGACACGGATCTGTTTCCATGCTTTGCCACCTTTATGCCCGCACCAGCCAGCACAAAGGCCACAGCGGTAGAAACGTTAAAGGTTTCCGACATATCCCCTCCCGTTCCACAGGTATCCACTAGGTTTTCTTTGTCCTCCACCTCCACCTTTGTAGCCCTTTCCCTGAAAAAGCTTGCAGCCCCTTCTATCTCCTCTGGTGTCTCCCCCTTCATCTTTGTGGCTATAATAAAAGCACCTATTTGGGCATCGGTAGCCCTACCCTCCGTTATATCCTCCAAGGCCCTTCTCATCTCCTCTTTTGTAAGGTTTTCAAACTCTGAAAGCTTCCTTAAAACCTCTTTCATGCTTTAAATTTTAACCCTTTTGAACCCAAAAGGAAGCATGTAAGTAGGAGATAATCCCTTAGGTGTCTTGGTATTAAAAACCTTTGCCTTACATACTCCTTTGCCCTTTTGCCCATCTGCTCCCTAAGTCTGGAATCGGCAAGAAGCTGTTTTGCTCTATAGGCAGCACCCTCTGGTGTGTTCACCAAGTAGCCCGTTATGCCCTCCACTATCTGGCTTTTTATACCACCTGTGTTTCCACCTATTACCGCCTTCCCCTTCCACATGGCCTCTGCTACCACAAGGCCAAAGCCCTCTTTTATAGACTTTTGAAGGACTACCGTAGCATGTCTCTGCAAGGCATTGATCTCTATATGGCTGTCGGGTGGTAAGTTAAGAACGTAAACATCCTTATCCTCTGCAGTAGCGTTTATTACCTCCGTATAGACCTCCTCACCTTCCGGATCATCGGGGGCAAAGGATCCGGCCAATACAAGACAGCAATCATACTTCTCCTTTACTATCCTGTAAGCTCTGTATACACCTAAGGGATCCTTCAATCTGTCAAAGCGGGAAACCTGCAAAAGCACAGGTTTTTCCCTGTTTATTCCCAATTTTTCCAGAACCTCTTCTATCCTTTTAGCATCTAGTTCTACATTCTTGTGGTGAAGGGGATCTATGGAAGGTGGAATTATAAAGGTGGGGATTTTTATACCCTTATTGGCAAACTCTGGAAGATGAAAGACCACTGCATCATAAGCGTTCAAAAAGCCTTCTATAAACTCCCATGCTCTTCTTTCTGGTGTAGATGTATCTATATGACACCTCCAAACCCATCTTTGACCTTTTAGCTTTTTTACAACCAAGCCCATAGGCTGTGGATCATGTATAAAAACCACATCGTAGTTCTCTGTGTCAATTTCCCTTAAATTCTCATAGGTGGTCTGCAGGTAGTTTACAAGATCATAGCTGTTTAAAGTATCTCCTTGAGGCAGATGTAGCAAATTATGAAGCTTTTTTGTAGTCCTAAAAAACTCCTTGTTTCCCTTTATAACCTTCCAATCCACCTTTATCCCTAATTCTCTCATGAGGGGAACCAATCTCATAAGTATTTCGGCCACACCACCTCCCTCTTTTGTAGAGTTCACATGCAAAATTTTCACGTTCTCAAGCCTTTTTGCCAAGATTTCAATCTCCCTTATAATACTCTTATCAACATACTGTGAATATTCCTCTATCATCTTCTCTCTAATATCTCAAGTATCCGTTCTTTTAGCTTAAAAAGATCAATAGTATAAACATCCAATCTACCTATCTGGTATGCTTTTTCTACGTATCCCATGTGTATCAACCATTGAGAGTAATCATTCCCAGAACTTTCCTTCTCTAGCCTTGATGAGATCATATGGTAGAAAACAGAATTTATGCTAGAGTTTTCAATTCCTTCTATAAGCTCTTCCAAGCTGCTTGCCACATAACCTGTTTCAAAAACCTCCCTATGGATGCTCATAAAATAAAAAGGTTCCACTTCTTTTTTAAGATCTTCCTTTCGTTCCTTTAGCACGCTAAGCATTTTTCTTCTTACATCTTCCAAACTACAGTAATTGGTTGGGTCTATAAAGGTAAGCTTTTCAGCTAGGCTTTTGTAGCCATTAATGTAGAGCCAGTGGGAAAAGCTGTTGAAGTAATAAACGTTAGGGTGGAAGAGGTGTATATAAAGGTGATAAAGTAAAGACCCCTCGTCTATTAGCTCAAGACAGTTTATAAACTCTTCAAGGCTGGAGGCAGAAAGGCCTGTATATATGGGAACCCAAAGCTCTGTTTTGAAGACAAAGGCCCTTTTCATTCTTCCAAAAGCTGTTTTAAAAGGTTTATGGTTTCTTTGTAGGACTTTATGGTGTATTTGGCAAAGGTGGGGGCTGGTCCAACTTTAATGGTTATAGCCCTTTCTGGCAATGCCCTAAAAAGATCCTCATCTGTAACATCGTCGCCTATGGCCATCAGAAAGTCGCAGTCTTGGCAGAAGGAAAGGGAGGCTGTGCCCTTGTTTATACCAGCAGGCCTTACCTCCACCACCTTGTTGCCTAAAAGCACATTAAGGTCTGTATTGGCCACAAGCATATGCAATTCTTCTACAAGCTCAGCCACTCTGCCTATGGCCATCTCTGGATCTGCGTTTCTGTAATGGAAGGCTATGGTAAAGCTTTTTTCTTCCACAAAGGCTTGAGGGAGCCTGTCTACGTATATCTCCATAACATTTCTTATCTTATCCTTTATATCGCTTGGCATGGTAGCCCTGGCCTCCCAATCCTTTCCAGCATACTTTATCCAGCATCCATGTTCCGCTATCATGTTTATGGGCAAGTCTGAAAACCAAGCTTCTAACTCCTCCTTTCTCCTCCCAGATATTAAAACCACCTGTGTGTTTTCCTTCAAAGCCAGCCTTTTAAGCAAGTCTTTCACCTCTTGGCTTGGCACAGCCAAGGAAGGTCTTTTTACCAATGGCACCAAGGTACCATCGTAATCTATAAAAATCACCCTCTTGCTTGCAGATTTAAACATCTCAACTATCCTTCTCATCAGCTTCTCGTTGAGCTCCCTTGCCTTTAGCTTATCCCTTTCTCTGGTGGCTTCCTTCAAGGCCTCTATAAACTCCACACCCCATTTGAGTATGTTGTACCTTCTTAACCTTTCCTGCATTATCTTTAACCTGCTTTCCTGTTCCTCCGGGGGCATCTCCAGGGCCAACTCTATGGCTCTAGCCAGATCCTCTATGGAGTTTGGGTTTACAAGGACTGCTTCTCCAAGCTCCTTCGCACTTCCAGCAAATTCGGAAAGGATGAGCACACCCCTTAGATCACTTCTAGAAGCAACAAACTCTTTGGCTATGAGGTTCATACCATCCTTTATGGGTGTAACCAGTATAACATCGCAGGCAAGATAGTGGGCCACAAGTTCATCCCAGTCTAGGGATCTATAGTGGTAGAGTATAGGCACCCAGTCCACAGATCCAAACCTTCCGTTTATCTCAGCCACCTTTTGTTCTATCTGCCTTTTCATACTCTGGTACTGTTCCACCTTTTCCCTTGAGGGAACCATATTGAGTATTAAGACCACCTTGCCATGCCATCCTTCATTTCTACTTAAGAATTTCTCATAGGCCAAAAGCCTATTGTAGATACCTTTAGTATAATCAAGCCTGTCCACAGAAAAGATGATCCTTTTCCCCTCAAGGTGCCTTTTTATCTCCCTCACCCTATCTTCCACCCTATTAGCGTAAGAGTTAAAAAGTTCAAAATCTATGCCCATAGGGAAGGTATCCGCCTTTACCACCCTACCGTTGTATATAAAACTACCCATGATGGGCTCTATTCCCAAAAGTTTTGAGACACTCCTTATGAAGTTGTTGGTGTATTCATAGGTGTGGAAGCCTACCAGATCTGCTCCCAAAAGACCCTCTAACACCTCCCTCCTCCAGGGGAGCTGGGAGAAGGTCTCCGGTGGTGGAAAGGGTATATGTAAGAAAAAGCCTATGCTTATGTTTGGCAATGCTTCTCTTAACATACCTGGCAATAGCATAAGATGGTAATCATGGATCCATACAAGTATGTCCCTCTCATCCTTCCAGTCAACGGATGAAAGTATGGTGTTTAAAAACAACCTATTGACTTCCACGTAGCTATGCCAAAACTCTTGACTGTATACGGCCAAAGGTGCCAGGTTATGGAATAGGGGCCAAAGGGTTTTGTTGCAAAAGCCATTGTAGAACCTATCCATGAGCCTATCGGGTACATAAACTGGCACGCAGGAAAGCTTTTTATCCTCTATAATTCTTTCCAGCTCTTTTGTCTCCTTTTTGTTCAAGCTCGCTCCAGGCCAGCCAAACCATAGGAACTCCACATCATACTTTTTTAAAAAGGTTTCAAGGCCAGATACCAATCCGCCAGGACTCTTTTTTAGCTTAATGCCATGACCATCCTTAGAGAGGCTGAAGGGTAGTCTGTTGGCTACTATTATTAACTTCATGCTTAAATTATATAATCCCATACTTCACAACCTTGTATTTTGAAGATTTCAAAGCTTGAGAAATAAAGGTTCTAAAAATCCAAAAATTGGATGACAATGATTCTGTATGATATTAGACTATGGAGCTTTTGAGGCTTGTAAGGGCTTCGGGGTGAGCTAGTAAGGTAGGTCCGGCGGACCTAGAGAACTTAATAAGGGGGCTGGACCTTTATGTGGATGAACACACCCTTGTGGGTGTGGGCGACGATGCGGGAGTCTATGCGTACGGAGGGGAAGTCTACGTGCATACGGTGGACTTCATCACACCCATACTAAACGATCCTTACCTGTGGGGTGCTATATCTACTGTCAATTCTTTGAGCGATGTTTATGCTATGGGATGCAAGCCTCTTAATGCCCTTGCTATTGTGGGCTTCAATAGTTGCGACCTTGACATAGGGGTGTTAAGGGAGGTTATGAGAGGTTGTGCAGACAAGCTAAGAGAGGCAAAAACGGTGCTTTTGGGAGGCCATACTATTGATGATAAAGAGCCTAAGTTTGGTCTTGCTGTGATGGGGGTATGCGAAGGTGGTAAGTATATTACACAGGCTGGGGCAAAGCCTGGTGAGCTTTTGGCACTTACAAAACCCATAGGTGTAGGTATCCTTACAAAGGCTATAAAGGAAAGAAGGCTAAAGGAGGGAGATATTAAACATGCTATTGATTATATGCTTATGCTTAACGAGAGGGCCTCTTTACTTGTAAGAGAGTTTGCTAGCGCTTGCACGGATGTGACTGGCTTTGGCCTTTTGGGCCACGCTTACAACATAGCAAGAAGATCTAAAGTAAGACTCTGCATAGACTTTTCAAAGGTTCCAATCTATGAGGAATCTATAAGGTTTGTAAAGGAGGGCATATATCCCAAAGGGGCGATGGACAATTACAGCTTTGTAAAGGATCACCTTGTGGCCGAAGGCCTTCAAAGGTGGGAGCTTTTACTCCTTTCTGATCCTGTCACCTCCGGTGGACTGCTCTTTAGCTTTCCAGAGGAAAGGTTGAAAGATCTTGAGGAAAGATCAAAAGACCTTGGCGTAAAGGTTTGGATAATAGGAAAAGTGGAAAAGGGGGAAGGGCTCATGGTATATAAGGGTTAAACGGTCCCTTCCCTTCTTAAGCTTTCCCTTGATATTATGTAGCTTTTTCTAAGCAGGGCTCTATTCAAAGCATCTACAAAGCCGTTTACACTTGCCCTTATTATGTCTACATCCACACCCCTTCCGCTTGCCCTCACGCCATCTAGCTCAATAACAAGCCTTGATTCAGCTTGGGCATCTGTATTGGGTGTGAGGGCCTTTATGGAGAAGTCTAGCAGTTTGGGCTCTATTTCTAGGGCCTTCTGTATGGCCTTTATTACCGCATCCACAGGACCATTGCCTGTAGATGTGGCCGTCCTCTCTTCACCTTTAAAGCTCAAGACTACAGTGGCTGTAGGAAGGAGTTTGTCGCCAGTTTGAACTTGATAGTGTAATATCTTTATGGGTTCATCCTCTTCAGGCTTCATAAACTCTTCATAAACAAGGGCTTCAATATCTTCTTCGTATACTTCCTTTTTCTTGTCTGCCAAGGCCTTAAACCTTTCAAAGATCCTGTCAAGATCCTCTTCAGAAACCTCAAACCCTAGCTCTTTTAGCTTGCTTTTTAGCGCATGCCTACCTGAGTGCTTTCCTAGAACTATCCTGTTGGAAGGAAAGCCCACATCCTCTGGAGACATGATCTCATAGGTTAAAGGATTTGCCAAAACACCATGCTGGTGTATGCCCGACTCATGGGCAAAGGCATTGTCTCCCACCACAGCCTTATTAGGTTGTACAAAGCTTCCCGTTATCCTACACAATAGCCTACTGGTTTTGTAAATCTCCTTCGTGTTTATGTTGGTGTATAGGCCGCCAAAGAAGTCCTTCCTTACCTTAAGGGCCATAACTATCTCTTCTAAGGCTGCATTTCCTGCCCTTTCGCCTATACCGTTTATGGTGCACTCCACCTGCCTTGCACCGTGCTTTATGGCCATAAGGGAGTTTGCCACAGCCATCCCAAGATCATCATGACAATGTACGCTTATTATGGCCTTGTCTATGTTTGGCACATTGTTCCTTATATCCTCTATAAGCTTTGCGAACTCCTCTGGCACCGCATAACCAACCGTGTCCGGTATGTTTATCACCGTAGCTCCAGCCTTTATGGCAGTCTCTATAACCCTATAGAGGAACTCCCTTTGACTTCTGGTGGCATCCTCACAAGAAAACTCCACATCATCGGTAAACTTCCTTGCAAACTCTACAGCCTTCCTTGCCCTCTCTAGAACCTCCTCTGGAGACATCCTTAGCTTGTACTTCATGTGTATCTCGGATGTGGCTATAAAGGTGTGTATCCTCTTTCTTTCTGCAGGCTTTAACGCTTCAGCGGCAAGCTCTATATCCTTCTCTAAGGCTCGCGCCAAGGAACATATCACTGGACCTTTCACTTCCCTTGCTATAGTCTCAATGGCTTCAAAGTCTCCCCTTGATGCGGCTGCAAAGCCAGCTTCTATGATATCCACACCCAGCTTTGCAAGCTGATAGGCCATCTGTAGCTTTTCTTCTGTGGTCATAGAAAAGCCAGGAGCCTGTTCTCCATCCCTTAGGGTGGTATCAAAAATATAAACCCTTTCCATAGTTTTCCTCCTGCTAATTGATAATAATTCGCAATTTAATCTTTGTCAAGGCCTTTCTGAGGGTGTTCCCAAAATCCACTTTACTTACCGGTTATGTTAAAATACCAAAAGATGATAACCATAAGCGCTAAGCTTTTATTCTCAAGCTATCAAGATAAGGAAAAGGTCTTAGACCTCATGAGAATATGGTCCTCGGCTATGAGATATGCTTACAAAAGACTTCTGGAAGGCATGGAAATAAACACTTTAAGAAAGTTAATCCAAAATGTGTTTGGACTAAACTCAAGATATTCACACTCAGCCATTGTTAAAGCCCAAGCCTTGATGAAAGTAAGAGAAGAGAAAGGAGAAAGCTTAAGGAAGGTTATATTTGGTGGAAGGGATATTTTCAGAAAACTGCAAAAGAGACATATAAACGGGAAAGACTATCAAAGGTTAAAAATACAGTTCCAAGAAAAGAGAAAAGGCAATCTCTATTCCATAGGACAAAAACACTCAAAAGGAAATCAAAACACAAGTATAGAGGTAAAAGAAGATGGAGCTTATCTTAGGATAAACACAGGAGAAAGGCAATATGTATATGCCTTGATAAGTGCGGGGGATAGGATAGAGAAGATTAAAGAGATAGCCTTTTCTGGGAAGGCTTACTCTGTAGAACTAAAGCTAAGAGATAGCAATGTGTATGCTTACTTTACCATAGAGGAAGAATATCCACAGATAGAGATTACAAAAGCATATGGAGTAATAGGTATAGACTTAAACGCCTATCCAAACCACATAGCTTGGGCAGAGACGGATGAGTATGGAAATCTCCTAAGCTATGGTGAAATAGCTATGCCAGAACTGGGAAGTGGAAATGGCAATAAAAGAGATTATTACACATGGATATACGCACATAAGGTTATAAGCTTAGCTAAAGAAAAGGGAAAGGCTATAGTGATAGAAAAGCTAAAGCTAACCAAAAACAAAAGAGGGGACTACTCTGGGAGAAAGGTAAGGAGAATACAGCATAACTTTGCCTATAGGAAGCTATTAGAAAGGATAAAGCTACTTGCAAAAAGAAACTGTATAGAGGTGATAGAAGTAAATCCAGCCTATACATCCATCGTAGGCATGTTAAAGTATGCACCACAATACATGGTAAGTAAGGATATAGCTTCTGCCTATGTGATAGCAAGAAGGGGCTTAGGACTAAAGGAAAAGGTGCCAAAGAATTATATGGAGCTTATAAGAAGGCTAAGTGTAGAAGGACTGATGGAACTGAAAGAGTATGTAAAAGAGAAAGTAAAGAATGCCTATTTAAAAGCCAAGCATATTAAAGAGATAGAAGCTTTGATAAAGGTTTTAAGCCTTGGGAGTGAGCCATGGAAGGTATCTGAGCCTCTGGAAGGAACAAGCTTAGGTATCCGATTTAATCCATGGCGAGTTCTCAAGGTAGTGGTGCTAACCGCACTCTCTCCTGAGAGGATCCTTAGAGACCTCTCTGTCCTGAAAGGGAAACTCTTTCAGGGCTTGTGGGGAGACCCGATATGGGCGCGAGCTCCTACTGCAGGGGGTGGGGGCGTAGTCTGTGTGAAAACACAGGCTATTTTTGAAACACCCTGAGGCCTTTCTAACACTTCACCTCCAAAAGCTCACACTCCATGCTGAAGGGTTTAGAACTTACCACTTTGACTTTTACTATTTTCCCAAGCAGATCTTCGCTTCCCTTCAGGCTTGCCCACCTGTTTGTCCTTGTCCTTCCGATGAGCTTGCCCTTTTCATATCCTTCAATAAGCACCTCTTGCTCAGTCCCTTCGTAGGACTTGGCTATCTCACCAAGTATTTTCTTTTGAAGCTCTAAGAGTCTTGTCATCCTTTGAGTTTTTATCTCGTCTGGCACCTGACCCTCCATGGAGTAGGCTGGTGTGTCTGGCCTTGGAGAGAACTTAAAGGAAAAGACCTGTTCAAACCTCACCTTTTCCAAAAGGTCCAGCGTTTCTTCAAAGTCTTCTTCTGTCTCTGTTGGAAAGCCTACTATTATGTCTGTGGAGAAGGTGATGCCCTTCACATAATGCCTCAACATATCTATCTTCTCAAGGTATTCCTCCTTTGTATAACCCCTGTCCATAAGTTTTAATATTCTTGTGGAGCCAGATTGCACAGGAAGGTGAAGGTGTTCACATACCTGAGGTATCTCTCCCATGGCCTTTGCTATGTTTTCTGTTAGGTCCTTAGGATGTCCTGTGGTGAACCTTATCCTTTCTACTCCTGGCACCTCTGCTACCCTGTAGAGGAGTTCCTCAAAAGGTATGCCAAGGTCTTGACCCCATGCGGTTACATTCTGACCTAAAAGGTGTATCTCCTTTACGCCATCCTCCACCAAGAACTTCACTTCAGAGAGGATGCTCTCTAGGCTTCTTGATCTTTGCCTCCCTCTTGTCTTTGGCACAACGCAATAAGTACAGTTCTTATCACAACCCTTCATAACGGTCACATAGGCACAAAACTGGTTATCTCTTACTGTAGGATACTCCCATAGCTTGTCTTCATCCTCCGGTGGGCTTTCCAATATGGCTATGGCCTTGTAGCCCGCTTGGGCCTGGTGGATAAGCTCTGGAAGCTGGTGCATGTTAAAGCTGGAGAACATTATATCTACCATAGGAGCCTTTTCCAGAAGCTTTTCTCCCATCCTTTGGGCAAGACAACCGCACACACCTATGAGGGCTTTAGGATTCTTCTCCTTTATCTTCTTGTATTCTCCCAAATGGGAATAGACCTTTTGATCTGGCTTTTCCCTAATGGTGCATGTGTTTATAAGGATAATGTCCGCCTCTTCCCAGCTTTTGGCAGGCTCATAGCCCATGCTTTGTAGTATGCCCCTAAGCCTTTCCGAATCGTTAAAGTTCATCTGACATCCAAAAGTTTTTATATAGTACTTCATAGTGATAAAATTTAACACATGGAAGAGAGAAAGCCAGAGGTAGTAGAAGAGAGCATATGGGTAGCAGGAGAGGCTATAAAGAAGGCTCCAAAGCTCTATGGTGTGCCAACGGGCGTGGAAGGCTTGGATGACCTCTTTTTCACCTCAGACATCCAGGATGGAAAGCCTGTAAGGAAAAGTCTTGGTGGCATTCCAGCCTACTCGGTGGTAAACATCACGGGCGTCTCCGACACGGGCAAAAGCTTAATGGTGGAGCAGTACGCTATAAAGCAGGCAAGCAGAGGAGAAGCGGTGGCTTTTATAACGGTGGAGGCACCAGCCCACTTTGTGGTGGCGGGTCTAAGAGAGAGGGCAAAGGCCATGGGCATAGAGTTTGAAAGCGTGGAGAACAACATAATCCTCATAGATGCGGCAAGCCACGGAAGGCTAAGGGACAACATACCAGACCTTTTGGCAACCCTTGCCCACGTTATAAAGACCTACAAGGTAAGGCACACCATCATAGACTCTATAACCGGCCTTTATGAGGCAAGGGAGATGCAGGCAAGGGTTATAGTCAGACAACTCTTTAACTTTATGAAAAAGTGGTACCAGACTGCCCTCTTTGTATCTCAAAAAAGAAGCGGGCATGAGGAGCTAACGGCGGAAGCGGCCGGTGGCTATGCCATAAGCCACATAGTGGATTGTTCTATGGTGCTTTCTAAGGACCTTGTGCTCACACCTAGTCAATCAAGGCTTTACAAAAAGCCCATAGGTGAGATAGTCAGACTCTTTAGGATAGATGGATGTAGGCTTTGTGGGCATGACACAAGAACGCACTTTATGGAGATAACAGAGCTTGGCCTTGTCAAAATTGGACCACCCCTTTCTGCATAAAGGAGGAGAAAATGGACTACCATGTGAAGGACCTAAGCCTTGCTGAGTTTGGAAAAAACAGGATAGAGTGGGCCCAGAGGGACATGCCAGTCCTCACAACCATAAGAGAGAGGTTTTCTAAGGAAAAGCCCTTTAAAGGCATACGCATATCCGCATGCTTGCATGTGACCACGGAGACGGCAAACCTTGTCATAACCCTAAAAGAAGGTGGTGCGGAGGTATATCTGACAGCTTCAAACCCTCTTTCCACACAGGACGATGTGGCCGCCGCCCTTGTAAAGCACTTTGATATTC
Organism: Candidatus Pampinifervens sinense; assembly: GCA_037927135.1. Taxonomy (GTDB): domain Bacteria; phylum Aquificota; class Aquificia; order Aquificales; family Aquificaceae; genus Pampinifervens; species Pampinifervens sinense. The sequence goes on from JAXSPP010000005.1 coordinate 79,242, forward strand.
CAGTCTTTGCCATAAAGGGGGAGGACACAGAAACCTACTATATGCACCTAAGGGAGGTCATAAAAAGGGAGCCACACATAGTCATAGACGATGGTGCAGACCTAATATCTACCTTACATAAGGAATTTCCCACCTTGGCCGAGAAGGTTCTGGGTGGCATGGAGGAGACTACCACGGGTGTCATAAGATTGAAAGCCATGGCAAACCAGGGAGTTCTAAAGTTCCCCATAATTGCGGTCAACGATGCCTACACAAAGCACATGTTTGACAACCGCTATGGCACAGGCCAATCCACCATAGACGCCATCATGAGAGCCACCAACAGGTTAATAGCGGGTTCTTACTTTGTGGTGGCCGGCTATGGCTGGTGTGGGAAGGGTGTGGCCCAGAGGGCAAGGGGTATGGGTGCTACCGTTATAGTATGCGAGGTGGACCCCATAAAGGCCCTCGAGGCAAAAATGGACGGCTTTCTGGTCATGCCCATGATAGAGGCTTGTAAGCTTGGAGACTTCTTTGTGACTGTGACAGGAAACACATCGGTTATAAGAAGGGAGCACTTTGAGGCTATGAAGGATGGAGCCATCATATCCAACGCAGGACACTTTAACGTGGAGATAGATATAAAGGCTTTAGAAGAGCTAAGCGTGAGCAAAAAGGAGATAAGGCCCTTTGTGGAAGAGTACACCTTAAGGGATGGCAAAAAGATATACTTATTGGCCCAGGGAAGGCTTGTAAACTTGGCCGCCGCCGAAGGCCACCCTGCCTCCGTTATGGATATGAGCTTTGCAAACCAGGCCCTTTCAGCAGAGTATATACTCAAAAACCACCAAAGCTTGGAAAGGAAGGTGTATAAGGTGCCAGAAGAAATAGACAGAGAGGTGGCAAGGCTAAAGCTAAAAAGTATGGGAGTGGAGATAGATGAGCTAACACCAGAACAGATAAAATACCTTACCTCTTGGGAGTTTGGCACGTGATATAATATCTAATTTTTTGAAGGAGGTCTAAAATGGCGAAGTGTTATGTTTGTGGAAAGACTACAAAGTTTGGAAAGAGTGTGACCTTCTCTGGAGAGAGGAACCCAAGGAAGTTTAAGCCAAACCTGCAAAAGGTCAGAGTGGTCCTTGAGGATGGAAGGGTAAAGAGGGTCTATGTATGCACCAAGTGTCTTAAGGCTGGTAAGGTGGTAAAGGCGGTAAGCATAAGGCAATAATGCCAATAAGGTTTTTAACCGCTGGAGAGTCTCATGGAAAGGCACTCCTCTGCATTTTAGAGGGTATACCAGCCAACCTTGACCTTTCCTCTGAGTATATAAACAAAGAGCTTCAAAGAAGGCAAAGGGGCTATGGAAGAGGGGGGAGGATGAAGATAGAAAGCGACAGAGTAGAATTCCTCTCTGGCCTGCGCTTTGGGAAGACCATTGGAAGCCCTATAGCCATGGTCATCTGGAACAAGGATTGGGAAAACTGGTCTGAAAAGATGGCCTATGAGGGTGAGGTGCCAGAGAGTGTTGTGCCTTTTAGCAGGCCAAGGCCAGGCCATGCAGACCTTGCAGGTGGAATAAAATACAATCAGAGGGATCTTAGAAACATACTTGAAAGAGCTTCTGCAAGGGAAACGGCCGCAAGGGTAGCGGTGGGGGCTGTATGTAAAAGATTTCTTGAAGAGTTTGGCATAAGGATAGGAAGCTATGTGATAAGCATAGGGCCTTTGAGGCCTAAGATAGAGGAGGAGGACCTATTAAAGAGGCACGAGCTGGCTGAAAATTCGCAAGTGAGGTTTCCAGACCCTTCAAAGGATGAGGAGTTTATAAAGCTTATAGATGAGGCGAGGGAAAAGGGGGAGAGTTTGGGTGGTGTTTTTGAGGTCTTTGCCATAGGTGTGCCGCCTGGCCTTGGAAGTCATATCCAATGGGACAAGCGGATAGACGGTAGGATAGCCCAAGCCATGATGAGCATACAAGCCATAAAGGGTGTGGAGATAGGCTTGGGCTTTGAAAGCGCCAGAAGGTTTGGATCTGAAGTGCATGATGAGATAGGCTGGTCCGAAGAGAAGGGATATTTTAGATACAGCAACAACCTTGGTGGAACGGAGGGTGGCATTACCAACGGCATGCCCATATTGGTAAGGTGTGCTATGAAGCCCATACCAACCCTTACCAAGCCCTTGAGAAGCGTGGATATAAATACAAAGGAAAGTGTAAAGGCTGGCAAAGAGAGGAGCGATGTGGTAGCTGTTTCGGCAGCCTCTGTGGTAGGCGAGGCCATGCTGGCCATAGTGCTTGCAGATGCCCTCCTTGAAAAGCTCGGCGGAGACTATATGGAAGAGGTAAAGGAGAGGTTCAAGAGGTATATGGAGCATGTTAAAGCTTTTTGAAGAGGTAGGGAAGGCCACCCTTTTGACCCTTTGGGGACTCATTTACATGTTTAAAAAGCCACCAAAAGCAAAGCATTTTATAAAACAGCTTTCTTACCTTGCCTCAGAGACCATTCCTGTGGTAGTGATTACCTCCTTTTTTTCCGGCGGTGTTATAGCTCTTCAAACCTATAGCACTTTTCACAGGTTCAATGCGGAGTTTTTAATAGGTGCAGTAGTAGCCCTTTCTATGGGTAGAGAGCTTGCACCCGTCTTGACCTCTCTTATGGTGGTGGCAAGAGTAGGCTCTGCCATGACAGCCAGCATAGGCACTATGAGGATAACAGAACAGATAGATGCCCTGGAAGTTATGGGTATAAACCCAAGGAGCTACCTTGTATCACCAAGGCTTTTTGCCGGCATAGTAGGTGTCCCCATGCTTACAGTGATATCCAACCTTTCTGGCATTTTGGGTGGCTGGTTTGTTGCTGTAAAACTCTTTGGAGTAAATGAGCACCTCTTCTGGGAAAAGATGAGGGACCTTGTGGAGCTCTACGACTTTATAGGCGGTCTTTATAAGGCTGTATTTTTTGGCTTTATCATCTCCTCTGTTAGCTGTTATTTTGGCTTTTATACGCAAGGTGGCACAGAGGGGGTGGGAAGGGCAACCACCAACAGCGTGGTGACATCTTCCATGCTTATTTTGATTTCTGACTACTTTTTGACAGCGATAATATTTTGAAGTGCTAAAATTTTATAAGCTATGAAAAAGCTGGAAAAGAAGGATGGAAGCACTGAAAGGTTTAAAAAGGCTCTTTTTAAGACCTTACCCAAACTGCTTGAAAAGGATGAGAGCTTTAGAGCCCAATTTATAACTTACTTTGCAGAGAAGGAAAAAACAGAAGATAGGTTTAATATACTCCTTGAGGAGATAAGAATATTAAGGGAGGAAGGGGAAAGAAGATGGCAGGAGGCCATAAGAAGGCTTGATGAGCAAGAAGGAAGGCTTGAGGAACATTCAAAGAAACTTGAGATTTTCACACAAGATGTGCATATAGGCGCTTTGGGAGCAGCATGGAGCTTGAAAACGGAAAGGTCCTTCAGAAATGCGGTAAAAGGTCTTATGGAGGAATACCTTCCTGTTAAAGTGGAAAGGTATGAGGCTATAGATTATGAGGGAGAGTTTTTTGATGGAAGGCCAGGAATTGTAGTGTATACAGATGTGCCCATATGGGAGGAAGAATTTAATGAAGGTTTATAGGCTATGGCTGTTATCTCTATTTTTTACAGCTGGATGCCAATTCTTGCCATGGAACAATCCTTGCTCTTCTGATCATGCTTTAAAAGAGGTAAAAAAAGGATTGGCTATACAGATATATTTAGAAAACAATCCAGAAAAGGTACTTACCCATTTCTTTATATCCATGCTTTCGGTCTTTAGCGGACAGAATAATATAGAAAAAGCCTTTGAAGGTGAAATAGAACCAATAGTTAAAAAGCTTGAGTTAAAAGATGTGAGTAAGCCTACAAAGAAGTCAGAAAAAGAGTATATGTGTAGTGCAGTCTTTGAGTATGAAGGACAAAAAAGAGTGGTAGAGTATGCAGTAAAGGAAATTCATTCTGGAAAAGAAAAGCTTTATAAGGTGGAGATAATTGATACTAACAAGGTGGAGTGATGAATAAGATTGAACTTTGGAAAAACTTAGTAGAGGCAAGGCTTAGAGAACTTCTAAAACCCTTTGAACCACAGATACTATATGAGGCTATGTCCTATTATCTTTTTCAAGAAGGCAAGCGCATAAGGCCACTCTTTTTGTGCACCGTTTGTAATGCCCTTGGTGGTCCCATAGAGGATGCTGTTACTGTGAGTTGTGCGGTTGAGATGGTGCATAACTATTCTCTCATCCACGATGACCTTCCTGCCCTTGATAACGATAGCTTCAGAAGGGGAAAACCCTCCTGTCATGTGGTCTTCGGTGAAGATTTGGCCATACTGGCCGGAGATGCCCTCCTTACCTATGCCTTTGAGGTTTTATCAAGTAAAGAAAACTTTAGGTATTTGGAAGATACTCAACTTCTTTCTTTGATAGGCCTTTTGGCAAAAAAGGCTGGCTTTCTAGGTATGGTGGGGGGCCAAGTTTTGGACATCAGAAAACTCTCAGACCAAAAAGAGATAAGCCTCAAAAAGACTGCTGAACTTTTTTCTTTTTGCTTTGTTGCCGGTGGGATAGTGGCAAAAAGGTATGACCTTTTGATGGATCTTGAGGACTTAGGCCTTAAGGTAGGCCTCCTTTTCCAAATGGTGGATGACTACAAAGACAAGGATGGCTTTTATCTATCTTTGGGTGAAAGGCTCTTAGAAAGGATTGAAGATCTTAGAGAGGAGTGTGAGTCAAAGGCTAAAGATATTGGAGTTTTTGTAGAGGAGTTTGAGAGGTTGCTTGAGCTGGTCGTTGGCGGAGGGGGAGGGATTCGAACCCCCGGTGGGCTGTGAACCCACAGGTGATTTCAAATCACCCGCCTTCGGCCGCTCGGCCACCCCTCCTACCAACACAATATTATTATAGCTTTTTATAACTTTATTTTGCCTTCCTTCAACTCTCTTCTTAGCTGTCTTTCCAAATCTCTTTGCTTTAGCTCCTCCCTTCTATCGTAGGCCTTCTTTCCTCTTGCCAGTGCTATCTCTACCTTAGCCTTTCCATTTTTGAAGTAAATCCTCAGAGGTATGATAGTATAACCCTTCTCCTTTACCTTTCCCATAAGCCTCAAAATTTCCCTCTTGTGAAGAAGGAGCTTCCTTGTCCTCAATGGATCCGGTGGTCTTATAGTGGCGTATTTATAAGGAGCTATGTAGAGGTTATAGAGCCAAGCTTCACCATCCTCAATCCTTACAAAGCTGTCTTTGAAGGATACAGTTTGCTTGTTCCTTAGGGCCTTTACCTCAGGCCCTTCAAGGACTATACCAGCTTCATAAGTCTCTATAATCTCATAATCCGCCTTCGCTTCTTTATTATAAGCTACCGTGAGCTCTCCAAGTTGCTTTGCCATTCTATTAGTTTAACATAGCCAATATTTGATGTTTGAGTATATGGGCTGGCTTGTAGTCTGGAGCTAGCCTTATGGCGTTTTCTATTTCCAATAGAGCGTCTTTAAACATGCCCTTCATAAGGTAGACCTTGGCCAGGTTCATATGAGGATAGTGCCTAGGCTCATACCTTTTGGCCGATATGGCTCTTTTGAGCCAAGGAATGGCTTCATCCAACCTTCCCAAAGCTATAAGATAGGACCCTATGTCGTTGTAGGGATTTCCAAACTCTGGGTCTATCTCTATGGCCTTAAGGCAAAGCTCTATGGCCTTTTCAAAATCTCCGAGCATGCTGTAAGCCCATCCCATGTATGTATAGGCCTCTGCTGTAGGCTGTATCTCTATAGACTGCTGATAGAGTTCAATGGCCTTTTTATAGTTGCCAGACATATGCTCCTTTAGAGCCTTCTCTAAAAGTTCCTTTGCATCCTTCCTTATGTCCCGCATATATTTAAATTTATTCCTATCAAAAAACCTTACAATGGTATGCTAAATTGTAGCCTCACTCCCATTCCTTCTCTTTTAAGGAGTTTTCTAAACTCCTAGGAATCTCTGCCTTTATGCCGAAGAGGATCTTAAACTGTAAAGCATTAAGCACAGCTTTTGCCCTAACCGTGTTATTAAAGAACACATACGTATCCTTATCTCCCTCAAGCTTTTTGATCTTATCCCTTATCTTTTTGAGCTCTTCCAAGGAGTAAAGGTAGTCATGAGGTCTTTCTGGATCCTTTCCATGCAATCTAATATAGTTTATAGTTCCTACACTCACCCATGGCCCTATTAGAAATTTGCTACCTTTAGGCGCATCTGTGTTTACCAAAGAAAAGCCTAACTCCTCCAACATTTGATAGAAATCCACCTTTTTAAAGCTCCTATTTCTCACCTCTATCACCCTCGGTATCTCACTAAAGTCTTTAGAGAGCTTACGAAGGTATTCAAGATTCTCTTCTTTATAGCCAAAGCTTTCTGGAAACTGGAAGAGTAAGGCTATAAACCTGTCCTCTTCAAGGACAGGCTCAATGCTATACAAGAATTTCTTCACATCCTCTTGCGTATATGTTCTTATATGGGTGAATATTCTATAGGCTTTAAAGGCAAACCTTAAGGTGGAAGTTCTTGACAACATGCTTTTAATATTTCCTCTGTTTGGTATGTTATAAAAGGAAGAGTTTATCTCTACAACTTCAAAGTATTTGGAGTAGAATCTGATGTAATCTTCCCTTTTTAGAAGTGGGGGGTAAAAGCCCCCCACCCAGTCTCTGTAAAAGAAGCCACTACATCCTACATAGACCTTCAAGGTATAAACTTGGACTTAAAGTCCTTCAAGGCTTGATCTATCTTAGCCTTAAGTTCATCATCAAGGGCTTTTTTCTCCTTTATTTCCTTCAAGATGTCAGGTCTTTCCCTGTCAAGGTAGGCATAAAGTTCTTTTTCAAACTTTCTTACAGCCTCCACAGGAAGGTCATCTAGGTATCCGTTAGTTCCAGCGTATATAGCTACTATTTGCTTTTCCACAGGTATAGGATTGTAAGGCTCTTGCTTTAGGAGCTCTACAAGCCTTAGACCCCTGTTTATAACTTGTTGCGTAGCCTTATCTAGCTCTGAAGCGAACTGAACAAAGGCCTCAAGCTCTCTAAACTGGGCCAAATCTAACCTCAAACTTCCAGCCACTTGCTTCATAGCCTTTATCTGAGCTGCACCACCAACCCTTGAAACGGAAAGTCCAACGTTTATAGCTGGCCTTATGCCTTTGTTGAAGAGATCTGGCTCAAGATAGATCTGGCCGTCGGTTATGGATATGACGTTGGTGGGAATGTAAGCCGCCACGTCTCCAGCCTTTGTCTCTATAATTGGCAAGGCTGTAAGGGATCCAGCACCAAGTTCATCGTTTAGCTTTGCAGCACGCTCCAAAAGCCTTGAGTGAAGATAGAAAACGTCTCCTGGGTATGCTTCCCTACCTGGTGGCCTTCTCATAAGCAAAGAGAGCTGTCTGTAAGCTTCCGCATGCTTAGAAAGGTCATCGTAGATGATTAGCGCATGCTTTCCGTTATCTCTGAAGTATTCACCTATGGTGCATCCTACAAAGGGCGCAAGGTATTGCAAGGAAGCTGGATCCGTTGCAGATGCTACCACAACGCACGTATACTCCATAGCACCGCTCTTTTCAAGAAGCTCTATAATTCTAGCCGTTGTTGACCTCTTTTGTCCTATTGCCACATAGATACAATAGACGTCTGTGTCCTTCTGGTTTAATATGGTGTCTATACATATGGTTGTCTTTCCTGTAGATCTATCACCTATGATCAGCTCACGCTGACCCCTCCCTATAGGAATCATAGCATCTATGGCTTTTATACCCGTTTGAAGGGGCTCATGCACAGACTTCCTCTTTACAACACCCGGCGCTATCTTCTCTACAGGAGACCTGTATTCATACTTTATGGGACCCTTACCATCCAGAGGATTTCCTAAAGGATCTATCACCCTTCCTATAAGACCCTCTCCCACCGGTGCATCCAATATTCTTCCCGTCCTTTTCACTATAGAACCTTCCCTTATTCCCGTTTCACGACCAAGGATTATGATACCTACATTATCCTCCTCTAGGTTGAAGGCAAGGCCCATAGTACCGTCCTCAAACTCCACAAGCTCGTTGGCCATCACATTGTCAAGGCCGTAGGCCCTTGCCACACCATCACCAACATAGTAGACCACACCCACCTCTTCCATCTTAGCGGAGGCTTCAAACCCCTTTATCTGCTCCCTTAAAAGCTGCAAGGCCTCCTCGTAGGTTATAGCCATAATAAACCTCCTTAAGGTTTTGGTAATATTTTAATACAATCTTCGCAGAAGAACCTGCCCTTGTTATCCACTTCCCATAAGCTGTTGGAAAAGTTCATAACACAGCCTGGATTTTTGCAATGTGTGAGTCCAAAGGTATGTCCAAGCTCATGGTTTACCTCTTTTAACACCCTACTGAAGTAGATATTCTCCCTTTTATCGTAAAGCCTGTATGTGCTGACTAAGGCATACCTTCCACCTAGCTGTGCCAGACCGAAGACAAAGTTCAAACCCTCCTCATAAAGGTCAAAAGGAAAGATAGCTATAAGCTTTAGCATATCTGGATAGTATACCCTTGATATATACTCTAAAAGGGCCTGTGCCTTGTATTGCCTTCTATAGGGGTTGTAGCCAAGGGAAGGTGGAAGGGCCACATGACAAAATCTCACTTCAAAGTGAAAGACCTCCTTTACATTTTTTGCAACGGCTAAAAGAAGCCTTTTTTCTATAGAAAACCCCGCTATGTATATGTACATCAATATCTGCTCCTCAAGCTTCTATACTCCTGAACCTTTCTGTTGTGCTCTTTAAGGTCCTTGCTAAAATGGTGTCCTCCAAAGCCATCGGCTACAAAGTAAAGATAATCTACCTTAGCAGGTTCAAGGGCAGCTTTTAGAGATTCTAGGCCTGGATTGCATATGGGGGATGGTGGAAGGCCAAAGTAATAGTATGTGTTGTATGGATCATCAATGCTTAAGTCTCTTAGGCTTAGCCTACCGTCCCACAAGCCTCTCCTCTTCAAAGCGTATATGACAGTAGGATCTATTTGAAGCTTCATACCTTTCTTTATCCTATTGTAAATAACCGCAGCCACGAGAGGTCTTTCTTCTGGCCTTGAAGTCTCCTTCTCTATCATAGATGCTATAGCTACCCATTCCTCAAGGGTAAGGTTTTTCTCATCCAGCCTTTCTCTAAGCTCCTTCGTCCTTCTTAAAAAGTTTTTATGCATAACATCTATTACCCTTAGGGGATGGGTGTTCTTTGAGAAGAAGTAAGTGTCTGGAAATAGAAAGCCTTCCATTGTGTGGGTCTTTAGACCATATTTCTTTGCCACCTCTTCAGAGTTGGCATACCTTAGAAAATCTTCAGAAGAACATATGAGATTTTCTTCAAGGATCCTAGCAATATCATAGATATCCGAGCCTTCCGGTATGGTGATCTTGTATAACTTTTTAAGACCTTTGCTTATCTTTTCATAAACATCCCAAGGGAAGACTAAACCTTCAAATTCATACTCTCCAGCCTCAAGCTTTCCCTTTTTTAAGCTATGGATAAAAAGAAAAGAAAGGGGATTTCTTATAAGACCTTCTTCATATAGAGTGAAAGAGATTTCTAAAGTGGATGTTCCATAAGCAATCTCTACAGTCTTCCTCTCTACCTTTACAGGTGAGAAGGAGTAAGCTATAAGCGAAAAAAGAATAGTCAATAAAAAGGCTAATCTAAGCCTCCTCATAAGCTCTCCAGATATTCCAAAAGTATAGCATAAGCAGAAAGACTATCCTTTAGCTCCTTCTTCTTCCTCCAGCTTAACCCCTCCATTATACTATAGGCTTCTAGCGTAGTGTATCTCTCATCCCATAGCTTTATCTCCACATCCTCAGGCAGGTGTTTCCTTAAAGCTTCATAAAAGCTTTTTACTTCCTTGACCCTCTCCCCTTCCCTTCCGGAAGGTGTCAATGGAAGACCTAAAAGGATTATAGAGATCCCCTGTTCTCTTACCTTCTTTGATATCTCCTCAAATACCTTATTCTCCTTGTTTTCAATACTACCTATAGGTACGGCTATCTTTAGGTTGGTATCTCCAAGGGCTAGGCCTATACGCCTTTTACCATAATCAATGGCCAGTACTTTCAACCCGTTTTTATACCCACCACCTTATAGAGTGGGCAAAAGCCTATGACGGAAGTGCCTATAAAGATTATCCCAAGTATACCCAGTATCCACCAAGCACCACCCTTTGTAATGGCTAGCCAGAGGAAGATAATACCTAACACTATCCTTATTGCCCTGTCCCACATTGCCATGTTCTTTTCCATAGCCTCACCTCCTTAATAAAATAATAAAGCATGAGATCTGTCATTGCAATGCTTACAGATTTTGGAACAAAAGATGGCTTTGTGGGTGCAATGAAGGGTGTCATACTTACCATAAACCACGAGGCAAAGATAGTTGACATAAGCCATGAGGTGGAGCCTTTTAACATCTTACATGGTGCACTTCTTTTAAGGGCTCACTTCTCCTTCTTTCCAAAAGGTACAATCTTCCTGGGTGTGGTGGATCCTGGCGTAGGCTCCCAAAGGCTTCCCATAGTGGTAAAAACCAAGGAATATATCTTTGTAGGGCCATACAACGGCCTCTTTGACCTTGCCATAAGGGAGATAGATGGACCAATAGAAGCCTATAGGATTGAAAGGTATACCTTACCGCGTATAAGTCAGACTTTTCATGGTAGAGATGTTTTTGCTTCTGTAGCTGGCCATCTTAGCATGGGTATAGACCCAAAGGATGTGGGAAGCGCCATAGAGTATAAGCCAATTTTAAAGTGGGAAGATCCGGAGAAAGAGGGAGATATTATAAAGGGTAAAGTGGTATACTTTGATCGTTTCGGCAATTGTATAACGAATATACCCTGTGGCCATTATAAGGATGGCCTATTTAGGGGAAAGAAACTAAGGATATACTCTTACTATCTTGAAGCCAAGGAAGGTGAGCTATCGCTCATATGCGGTAGCTTTGGATTTATGGAACTTTTCATCCCTATGGAGAATGCCAAAGAAAGATTAGGTATAAGGCTAGGAGAAGAAGTGTGCGTAAGATGTTGAAAAAGAACTTAGAATTTCCGATAATATAGTTATGATTGATAGGGTAGAGATTCAAAGGATATTAAGCAACCTGTTTGAAAGGGAGGAGAAGGTCAAACAGAGAGCATACAGAAGGGAAGAGGGTGTAAAGGTAGAGGTTCAAAAGGAGCTTACAGAAGTTCACAAGGTAGATTATGAGGACATAAACAAAAAGGTGGAAAGGATAAGGGAGATGTTGGAAAAGGGTGTCTATGATGTGTCTCCTGAAAAGATTCTTATAGGTCTTGAAAAGTATCTGCTCTCTAAATAGCCTCTAGTAGCTCTTTGGTGTATGGATGCTGTGGGTTGTCAAATATCTTTAGAACATCCCCTTCTTCTACAATCTGACCATCCTTTAACACTATTACCCTATCTGCTACTTCTGCAACTACACCAAAGTCATGGGTTACAAGAATAACGCTTTTCCCCTCTTCCTTCATATCCCTAAACAGCTTCAATATCCTGCTCTGTATTGACACATCCAAAGCGGTTGTTGGCTCATCCGCCAAAACTATTTCAGGATTACACACGGTGGCTATGGCGATGCATACCCTCTGTTTTAGACCGCCGGAAAGATGGTGGCTATAGCTATTGTATACCCGTTCCGCATCTTGTATGCCAGCCTTCCTTAAAGCCCGCAGGGCTATCTCTTTTAGCTCCTTACCCTTGACGTTAAAGTGTGCCCTGTAGGCTTCCTCTATTTGCGTGCCTATCTTAAAAAGGGGGTCCAAGTAAGCTGAAGGCTCTTGAAAAACCATAGAGATATGCCTTCCTCTTATCCTTCTGAACTCACCCTCTGATAGGCCTACAAGCTCCTTTCCCCTGTATTTTATTGATCCAGTAATCCTCGCATTCTCTGGCAGTAGACCAAGTATAGCATGAAGTATGGAGCTCTTACCAGATCCAGACTCACCAACTATGCACAACACCTCACCCTCTTTTAGATAAAAGCTTATATCCTTTAGCACATGCCTGCTGTCATACCACAGGTTAAGGTTCTTCACTTCTAGTAGCATATGAATTTATCAAAAACGGGCTTCATCCTATCGTAAAGTTCATAAAGGTCTTGAGATATTACTTTGGTATCCGCCAGAGTGCCCATAAAGTTCGTATCGCCGAACCATCTTGGAACAAGGTGGAGGTGTATATGTCCTTCCAAGCCAGCTCCAGCAGCCCTTCCAAAGTTATACCCCATGTTAACGCCATGAGGCCTCATAACTTCTCTTATAGTAAGCAGGCACACCTTGGTAAGTTTGTGTATCTCCATAAGGGTCTCATCGTCCACAGAAAGGTAATCTCCTACATGTTCTATTGGTGCTATCATGAGATGTCCAGGGTTGTATGGATATTTGTTGAATATAACGAAGGCCCTTTTGCCCCTATACAGGACAAGATATTCTCTTAGCTTCTCTTCTGGCTGGCTTGCCGCTACACACAAAAAGCATTCACTTTGCTGATCCACCTTTTCCACATATTGACTCCTCCAAGGTGCCCATAGCAACCTCATAACCTTAACAACCTCCTTATAGCCCTCTCTACTTCCTCTTCAGAGGGCATATAATCGTGCCTCTCTAGTTCCATGGTGTCTCTAAAGTAAAGGATTGTCGGAAAGCTAAAGACTCCTAAGTCTTCCGCGCTTGTATTCTTGCTCACATCAAGCCAGTAGAAGTTTACCTTATCACCGTAAAGCCTTTGGTATTTGAGAAGGAGGTTGTAGAATGCCTCGTTTTGTGGATTGTCCGGTGTAGTAAGTAAGACTACAGCAGGCTTCTCTCCAGCCATAGCCTTATCATAAAAATCTTTATCTTGAAGCTCTTCAAACCCTTCAAACATGCCTACCTCCTTGCCTAAAATTATATTACCTCTTTTGCTTTAATATTATTCTTATGAGGTTAAAGGAGTTTTTAAAGGAAAACAACCTAAGCATTGGGGACAATGTACGCTTTCTTCTTGATAAGTTGGGTATGTTATCGGAGGATTATCTTAGATTTTTGGAAAACAGCATAGGTGAGGCTGCAAAAATGTCTAAATCTAAGGCCAATACGGTGGACCCGGAGGAGGTTGTAAATAAATACGGTGCAGATACTATAAGGTTGTATATACTTTTTGCTGGACCGGTGGAAAAGGATTTTGAATGGACGGAGGAGGGGCTTCAAGGTGCTTACAGGTTCCTAAGAAGGCTTTGGAACTTTTTTCACACACATCTTGACAGCATAAAGGATATAACCTATACTAGGGAAGACTTTAAAGGACTTTCTGGAACTGCCAAGGATATAAGGCGTAAGGTCCATCAAACGTTAAAGAGGTATACTTCTAGCATGGAGGACCTTTCCTTTAATACAGCCATAGCGGGCATAATGGAACTGTTAAACGATCTTCAAGAGTTTAACCCAAGCTCACCTCTGGATTATAAGGTACTCAGAGAGGCTCTAGAGATCATCCTATTTATGCTCTATCCTATCACACCCCATATCTGTGAAGAGCTTTGGCATAAGCTGGGCTACCAACAATCTATGATGTTCTATGCTTTTCCTGATCCTGATGAGAAGGCACTTACCCTTGATGAGATAGACTTACCCGTTCAAATAAACGGTAAGCTTAGGGCTGTTATAAGGGTGCCTGTTAATGCGGAAGAGGAGGTGGTAAAGGAGATAGCTCTAAAGGACCAGAGGGTTGCCCAGTGGGTAAACGGTAAGGAGATAAAGAGGGTAATTTATATAAAGAACAAACTACTTAATCTGGTGGTGTAGGATGGAGGCTCTTGTAGCTCTTCTGATCTTTCTAGGAAAGCTCCTATTGCTTATGATTGCAATAGGTCTTCCTCTCCTGCTTTTGATAGTCTTCATAGCAGACAAGGTGTATAAAAGGCTTGAACCAAAGTATGAAGAGTGGAGAGAGAAGAAGATCAAGGAACTGGAAAAGGAGGAGAAAAGGATATGATGTTTGTCATAGCTTTTCCTCTTGACAGACTTTAAGCACATGCTAATTTGTTAATAACCTAAGCTTTAAGGAGGTAAGGCATGCCTGCGGAAGTGTTGCCAGGTCCAGTGGGTTATATACCAACTCCTGCAGCCTTTGAGGGAGTAGAGCTACCACCACCAGGTAAGGCCTTGCTCTATGGAAGGATAGTGGATGAAGAGACTGCTATGAGAGAGGCTGCAAAGGCCTTGCTCACAAGGAGGAATCCTACCATATTCCCTGGTCCACTGGTCCTTTGGGGGTGGAACGCCAGTGCCATGGAAAAGGCAAAGGCAGTTCTTGAGCTAGCTATGGAGATACCAAACTGCAGGATCATACCTATGCCAGACTACAGGCCCAAGTATCCTAAGATAGACCCTGAAGCGGAGATCAACCCAAACCATCCAAACCTTACCATACTACACAATAAGATAGAAGTTTGTATCTTTGTAGGAGTTCACTGTCATTATGCAAACCTGTCTTTGAGGATGATAAGGGCTGGAACCAATTGTTTTACCATAGCCATGTGTGCAGAGATGGGTCATGAGGATGCTATGGTCTCTTTGAGGGATGTGCATGCCGATGAGATAAGAAGGTTCAGGGATGTGGTAGTTCAGGTAAGGGAGGAGATGGGTATAAAGTGGGAGCCCAAGCTTCCACCGGAGAACCCATCTTTACCAAAGGAAGAGTATCAAACCCTTTCTCCCCTTGATTACGGTGAGTATGCTTACCTACTTATCCCCAGAAGGGGAGAACAGATAACAGAAACGGAATAAAAGTTTGGAGGTGGTACCATGCCTGAGCAGAGGGTTGTAGATCCAGATTACCTTTTGCTTGAGGCGCCAAGAGAGAGAAAGTTTATAACTGGCGCCCAAGCGATGGCAGAAGCTGTAAAGCGTGCCAATGTAGATATAGCCATAGCCTACCCTATTACACCCCAGTCGGAGGTTATGCACCTAGTAGGAGATCTATGGGCTCAGGGCTATTTGAGAGATTACTATAGAGCGGAGGAAGAATACGGTGCTATGTCCGCCATAGCGGGTGCTGTAAGGGGTGGTGCAAGGGCCTTTACAGCTACCTCCGGTCCTGGTCTTCTGAGGGGGCTTGAGGCTATAGCATCCTGGCCAGGCCACAGAATACCCGCAGTGCTTGGAGTCCTCACAAGGGTCGTCAATGCACCCCTCTCCATACAGCCAGACAACATAGAGATAGCTTATCTTTTGAACTGTGGAATAATCGTTCTTCATGCGGAAAACCAGCAAGATGTCTTTGACTTTACCCTTGCGGGCTTTGTCATATCCGAAAAGGTGGACGTATACATACCTGTAGCCGTCTGCACGGAAGGCTTCTTTGTTACACACGCCAAGGGCTATGTGAACATGACACCGGAGGATATGAAGCTTCCTCCAAGGGATCCTTACAAGGCACCCGTGCCACCAACGGACTGTGAAATACCTCCCGCAAGGATTCAGAGGGATGCACCAGTTCAAAAATCCAACTTTATGAGCTATCTTATACACGCCGTATGGCAACAGGAGGTTTGGGCTTCCAACCTTCGTGCCATGAAATACATTTATAAGTACTTGGGTGGACCAATAGAGGTGGTGAACCCAGATGCAGAGGTCTTTATAGTAGCCTCTGGATGTGCTGCAGCTCAGGGAAGGGAAGCTGTAAGGTATGCTCAGATGGAAGGACTTAACGTGGGCCTTGTTAAGGTGAAATCTATAAGGCCCTTCCCAGAGAAGGAGATAAGGCAGATACTCTCAAAGGCTAAGGCAGTGATAGTGCCGGAGCACAACATAATAGGATGGCTTGCAAAGGAGATAAAGGCATGCATACCGGATAACGATAAGGTGATAGGTGGTCCAAGGGTGTACGGTGGCATGACCTTGCCTGTGGAGCTTATCATGGAGAAGATTTATGAAGTCTTTGGCATAAAGAAGGAAAAGAAGGTAGTTGTGTAAAAAAACTTTAAGGAGGTGTAAAGATGGGCTTGGAATATGTTAGGATTTCACCCGGCTTTGAGAGGTATATGCCAAAGGACTACGTGGACCTTGTAAACTACGGTCCTTTTGGCAGGCAGATAGATGTACAGCAGCTAGGACAGTTCAAGGAGCTTGTGGAAGAGCATCCTATGTGTGCAGGATGCTTTATGGCCTACTTCATCAGGGTCTTCTACGCCGCCTTGCCCAATCCGGAAGACACAATAGTGATAGGGACAGCTGGCTGTGCAAGGCTTGCTCTATCTCAGGCTGCAGTACCCTTCATATATGGAAACTACGGTGATACAAACGCTGTAGCCTCCGGACTCAAAAGGGCTCTTACTATAAGATTCCCAGATAAGGTAAAGGATGTGGTGGTCATAGCTGGAGACGGTGGACTTATAGACATAGGCTTTGGAATGACCATGCACTCCTGGTTTAGAAAAGAGAAGTTTACAACCATAATGGTGGATAACGAAGTCTATGGAAACACGGGTGGTCAAGAAAGTGGTATGTCTCCAAAGGGTGTTCAGCTAAAAATGGCTCCAAAGGGTAAGCAGTTTGATAAGATAAACGCTGTGGAGCTTGCAAAGGTAGCTGGATGCGTGTATGTGGCCAAACTTGCTCCTACAAATCCTAAGAGGATAGCTAGGACTGTGAGGAGGGCCATACTTGCCGCAAGACACTTTGGACCTACCTTTATCCACGCCTACACATCTTGTAACATAGAGTATTCAATTCCTACCGATAAGGTTCTTGAGGATGCAAGGAAGAGAGAAAAGCAAGACTTTGCCTTCTATGAGTGGATGACGGATGAAGTAAGGGAGTTCTTTGAAGAGATAGAGAAGAAGCAGGAGGAGGTAAAGGTATGAAAAGGTATAACATTAGGATATCTGGAGTTGGTGGGCAGGGGGTTGTGACCTCTGCCCATATCCTTGGTAATGCTATGTCTGCCGCTGGAAAGTATGCCACACTGGTTCCTTTCTTCGGTTCTGAAAAGAGGATGGCTCCCGTGGAGGCCTATGTGAGGGTTTCTGATCAGCCCATATACGAAGTGGGTGAAGTGGTCTACCCTAATGTGATCATGATATACCATCCGCAGGTCATAACCCATGGAAAGTCTTACACCATGCCCTTCTACTCTGGTCTAAAGGAGAACGGTATAGTTATAATCAATACGGAGGTGGATATAATCCCTCCAGAGGATTGGGCTGTGCTCAAAGAGCTCAACGCAAGGGTGTATATGTTTCCGGCTACCAGGGTGGCTTTAGAAGTAGCTGGCACAGAGCTTGCAACCAACATGGCCATGGTAGGCCTCTTTTTCGGAATAACCAGGTTGGTGGGTTTTGAACATATAGAGCAGGCCGTAAGGGAGAGGTTCCTAGGAAACACCTTTGTAGCCTCCGGTGGTACCACAGCCCTAGACAGCGCTATAGAGAAGAAGTTCAAAAAGAAGATGGAGCTCCTAGAGAAGAACATGCAGGTTATAAAAGAAGCCTTTAGAATAGCGGAGGAAAGGGGCTGGGTATTGGAAGAGGCTCTTACAGGCTAAGGTAAAATTTTAATAAGGAGGCAAGGCGGAATGTACTATGTGGCCGATGTGAAGGAGTCTGAATGTGCCAAGTATAACTGTAAACAGTGCGTGCTCTTCTGTCCAGAACCCAACACACTTATGTATCATGCTTCAAAGCATGTAGCATGGGTGAATTATTCAAGGTGTAAAGGCTGTGCCATATGTGTTTACGTTTGTTCAGACCTTTTGAAAAGAAACTGTATAGAAATGGTTATGATAACGCCTAAAGAATAAGGAAGGGGGTAAGGCATGAATTTGGAAGAGAAGTTCAAGCTCCTCTCTGAAGAGGTAATTAGAAATATGGCAAACCCGGATATAGACCTGGAGCTGTGCTTTCCCAACGAAAGGGATGAGAGTTGTGAAGTAAAGAAGTATCCTTACATAAAGGTGAGATACGTTATAGAGGGGCACGATGTCTATGAGAAGGAGATAGATATTGATCCAGAGTATTGGGAAAAGGATGTAAAGGACCTTGCCAACTTTGTTGCCTTTCAGATACAGCAGTTCATGGAGGAGATAGACTCGGTAGAGTACGGCGGTGAATGATGCTCCCTTCCCTTATAATCACAGGTTTTTTAGGAAGCGGTAAGACTACCCTTTTGATAAACTCTGCCAGGGAATACTTTAGGGATAAGAGGGTAGCTATTATAGTAAACGAGCTTGGAGAGGTTGGTGTAGACGGGAAGGTGCTGAAGAACGTTTATTCTGAGGTTTTGGAGCTACCAGAGGGTTGTATATGCTGCACTCTTCATGCTGAGTTTGAAAAGGCTATTGGTGAGATAAAGGAAAAGTACAGTCCAGAGGTTCTACTCGTGGAGACTTCTGGTGGTGCGGTGCCCTTCCCTGTAATACTTAGCCTTCAGGCACTGAGTTGTTCTGTGGATGGTGTAATATGCCTTGTGGACTGTGCCAATTTTGAAAAATACAAAGAGGACAGTACGGCCAAATACCAAATAGGAAGTTCTAATGTGATCGTCTTAAACAAAATTGACTTGGTAGATGAAGACAAGGTAAAGAAGGTTGAAGAAGAGGTAAAGGAAATATGGAGCCTATACAGGCCTGTAAATGCTTTTACCGGCGAGCCTTATTACACAAAGGTAAAGGTCTACAGAACACAGTATGGAAGGTTGCCAAAAGAAGTCTTTGAAGGACTCTACACAATTCCAGAGCTAAAAGACTTCCCTCAACATCATGAGCACAAATATAAGCAAAGAGTAATAAACCTTATAGAGCCTGTTGATTATGAAGAGCTTGAAAAGAGGCTTAAAAGCTTACCAGAAAACGTAATAAGGGCAAAGGGTATTGTCAGGTTGAAGCATTATCCTAAACCTGTGGCCATAAACTACTCCTTTGGCCACTTGGACTACCCTATGGAGTTGGATGGCTACGACGGGCCCTCCTTTCTAGTCCTGATTGAAGGAGGATAGGCCATGGGTCTTGACCTTCTCTTACAGAACATCCTCAACCCTCCCGTTTTAATGTTTATGCTTGGGCTTTTGGCTGTGCTTTTGAAGACTGAGTTAGAGATACCTCAACCTTTACCTAAGCTCTTCTCTTTGTATCTTTTGATAGCCATAGGGCTTCACGGTGGCTATGAGCTTTCCAAGAGTGGCCTTACCCTTGATGTGCTCAAAGTGCTTCTTTTAGCTATACTTATGGCCATAGCCGTTCCCATATACGCCTTTTTCATACTTAGGCTAAAGCTTGACGTTTATAATGCGGTAGCCATTGCAGCTACCTACGGATCCATAAGCGCAGTCACTTTTATAACCGCTGGCTCTTTTCTAAACAGCTTGGGCCAAAGCTATGGTGGTTATATGATAGCAGCCATGACTCTTATGGAATCACCCGCCATAATTATAGGCCTTATACTTTTAAGCCTTTTTGCCAAAAGGAACAGCAACTCACAGATAGAATGGAAGGAGGTCTTTAGAGAATCCTTCCTTAATCCGTCTGTATACATACTTATGGGAACACTCCTTATAGGCTTTATAACTGGAGAAAAGGGATGGAAGGCTATGGAGCCCCTTTTTGGAACACTTTTTAAAGGCATGCTAGCCTTCTTCCTTCTAGATATGGGTATAGTAGCTGGACGCAGGCTTGGTGAGATAAAAAAGGTGGGGACCTTCCTTGTGGCCTTTGGAATACTTTTGCCCATCTTTAACGCCTCTTTGGCCATAGCCCTTGCTAAGCTCTTTGGTCTATCTAAGGGTGATGCCTTTATGTTTTCTGTTCTCTGTGCAAGTGCCTCTTATATAGCTGTACCGGCTGCCATGAGGTTGTCGGTGCCCGAAGCCAATCCCAGCCTCTACGTTACCATGTCATTGGCCATCACCTTCCCATTCAACATAGCCGTAGGCATACCTTTATACTACTTTCTTATAGACCAGCTTTGGGGGTAGGATAAGATGGAGCCTATGAAGAAGGTGGAAGTAGTCATTGACAGTGTGCATCTTAACAAAGTTCTTGAAATCTTGGAAAAGCAAGGAGTAAGTGGCTATACCGTTATAAGGGATGTGTGGGGTAAAGGGGAGAGGGGTATTATGGCCGGGGACGAGCTCACCGATGTGTTTAAAAACAGCTATATATTCACCGTGTGTACGGAGGAGGTGGCCAAGAGGGTGGCGGAGAGCCTTAGGCCTTTGTTGAGTAAGGTGGGGGGTGTGTGCATCATCTCCGATGTGCTGTGGTTGGTGCATTAGCTAAGACGCTTCTGTAGACCTCTTCATACCTGTCTGCCATTATACTGCTTGAGAAGTTTTGCTCCACATGTCTCCTACATGCTCTTCTGTCTAGTCTGTCTACTTTTTTGACAGCCTGAGCCATCTCTTCTGTGGTGCGCGAGAAGCATATAAAGCCAGTGATACCATGGATCACTACCTCCTCTACAGAGCCTCCTGGGAAGGCTATAACTGGCGTTCCGCAGGCCATGGCTTCTACCATTACAAGGCCAAAGGGTTCAGGCCAGTCAATGGGAAAGAGCAAAGCCAATGCTCCACCCAAAAGTTCAGCCTTTGTCTTTTCATCCACCTCACCTAAATACTCCACACCTGGTGTGTCTAAAAGTGGAAGGAAGTTCCTTTCAGCCCAAAGAAGGTCCGCTGGGTCTATCTTTGCCGCTATCTTCAAAGGAAGGCCAACCTTCTTAGCTACTTCTATAGCCTGTATAGGTCCCTTCTCTGGGGAGATCCTTCCTAGAAAAACAAGGTAAGGAGGGTCGGAAGGATTTGATCTGAAGGAGAAATGTTCTAAGCGTATGCCATTGTAAACTGTAGCTACCCAATTTAACGGAAGGTCGCTCACTGGAGCCCTTTGGCTATTGCTTATGCTTACTAAAGGCTGTTCTGGAAAACGGGAAAGTACCCTGCGTGTTTCGGGCAAGTCAAGCCTTCCATGAAGGGTGGTAACGGTTGGTGTAGGACTATAGCGAGCAAAAGGGAAGGTGAGATAATCCACATGAGAGTGAATAATATCAAAGCTCTCCGCCTGTGAATAAACTTCTTCCAACATGGCCATATGTAAGGCAATAGGGTCTTTTGTATTTCTGGACAGCCTTAGTCCTGCCTCTGCCATAGGTATAAGCCTTGCGCTTGTCTTTGAATCACCAGTAGCAAAGAGTGTCACATCATGACCTCTTTTTACAAGCTCTTCCACAAGGGCATAAACTACCCTTTCCGTACCTCCGTAAAGTCTGGGTGGAACAGCCTCATAAAGAGGAGCAATCATAGCTATCCTCATGCCATAGCCCTCCTAATGAGTTTGTGGTTGTATGGAGACGGAAAAGGCAGAGGTCGGTTTGAGTAGTATTAACAGAATATATTTATATGCACCTTTTCATAGATTGCAATGTGTATAAGAAGGGCTTATAGTATTTATCACAATTACTAATTGCATGTCCTATGATAGGAAATTATAATAGGATGATAATTCTGTGAGGAGGTGATTAGGATGGCGACCATTACACCAGATAAGACTTTAGATGCTTCTGGTCTTAACTGTCCATTGCCTGTTTTGAAAACAAAGAAGGCTCTTGAAGAGCTACAATCTGGGCAAATTCTGGAGGTTATAACTACAGACCCAGGTGCAAAGGCGGATATACCAGCCTTTTGCAACAGAACGGGCCATGAACTTTTGGAAACGGTGGAAGAGGGTGGTAAGATAATCTTTTACATCAGGAAAAAGTAAGGGGGGGATAGCATGGCTACAGAAAGGCTTGCCATAATAGCCACAAAGGGAACGCTTGACATGGCCTATCCACCACTGATCCTTGCTTCTACAGCTGCCTCCCTTGGGATAGAAACGGCCATCTTCTTTACCTTTTATGGTCTCAATATCATACATAAAAAGAAGATGAATGAACTCAAGATAGCACCTATTGGAAACCCAGCCATGCCTATGGCCTTCCCACCCTCTATGCAAAACCCTATAACAAATACCATATCTTCCATATTCCCTGGGCCACCACAACTTTTGGGTATAATTCCTGGAATGACAGACCTTATGACTTTTATGATGAAAAAGACGATAAAGGAGCATGGGGTAGCTACAATCCCTGAGTTGATAGAGGCATGTAAGGAGGCTGGTGTGAAGCTAATCCCCTGCCAGATGACTATGGAACTCTTTGGCTATAAGTACGAGGACCTTATAGATGGTTTGGAGCCACCAGCTGGCGCAGCCACCTTTATAAACTATGTGATTGAGGCCGACAAACCTATGATAATCTTTGTTTAAGGAGGATAGATATGGCCTATGAGAAGTTGCTCTTTTATATTCTGACTGTACCCTTCTTTGAAAGGGCTGAACCTACCACTGGAGAGCTTATTAACCCTCAAGCGGGAGCTCCTTTCTTCCTAGCCACGGCGGCCACCACCATGGACTATGAGGTGGAAATGGTCATAACATCGGAAGCGGGCTTCCTTCTTATGAGGGATAATGCCAAGAAGGTGAAGGTAAGACCAGGTGTGGAGCAAACGGTGTATGACTTTATAAAGATGGCGAAGGATGCGGGGGTTAAGATATATCTCTGTGTGCCCTCTTTGGACCTAACGGATATATATAAGAAGGAGGATGTAAATCCGGAGCTCTGTGATGGTATTATAGGTGGAGCGGCCTTCCTTGACAAGCTTATGAGTGGCGAGTATGCGGTCATTACCCTTTAACCCCTTTTTTGTCCATGGGTTTATAAGCATATACTTAAATCACCATAAGAATAACTTATTTGACTTTAATGAATTATGTCATACTTTTATAAGAAGAACTTAGGTTAGGAGGTGTAGAGATGGACGGGCACCCTTATGGATACAATATACCCATATCTGAAAAGACCAAGGCAGTGCCTTGGGAAGAAAAGGTCCGTGTTATAGAGGAAGTAAAATCAGACTTTCGCTTTAAAGAATACATATTTGGCTGTCTTAACTGCGGTGTGTGTACAGCATCCTGTCCATCCAACAGGTTCTTTGATTACTCTCCAAGGGAGATAGTCCAAAGGTTCTTGGAAGATGATGTGGAAGTTCTTTACGATATGATGCATGAGTACATATGGGCTTGCTCTCAGTGCTTTACATGTTGGATAAGGTGTCCCTTTGTCAACAACCCTGGTGGCCTTGTGGCCATAATGAGAGAGGTAGCAGTAAGAAATGCCTTTGAAGCCACAAAGGACCTTCTTAAGCCTTACGGAAGGGTTCTACTTAAGGTTATGACCACAGGAAACCAGCTTTCTGCAGATATGCTCCAGCCAGACTTCTTCCCAGACTGGGGTCCAAAGATGGCGGACAATATGGAAAACCTTAGGGCAAAAAGGCTTGCCATACCCTTTGACGTAGGAAAGTCTGTGAAGACCGCTTGGGAAGTATCCTTGGAAACTGCTATAGAGATGTACACCATTTGGAGAGAGACGGGCATCTTTGAAATGCTTGAAAAGCTTGATCCTAACCTCTACAACGTCATAATGGACATAGTAGAAGAGAACGAGGAGAGATATGCTGAACTTTATGAGGAGGAAGAGTGAGCTAACAAAAGGGGCTAAAACCCCAAAAAACTTTAAGGAGGTGTAACCATGGCACACGGAGGTTTTGGGCATAACAGCCCAGGAGGGCTTTTAAGGTATCCAGAAAAGCCACCTTTCCCACTCAAAGAGTACAACTCCCACTATGACCACATCTTTGAGATGATGGAAGAACTTGAAGCAAAGGGAGAGATACTCATATACAGGATAACGGAGGAGCACCAGCCCATACCCGTCTACACCAGAACTGGAAGGATAAAGCTAATACCCACCAATAAGCTTTGGCACCACAAATCCTGTGGCCAATGTGGAAACATACCAGGATATCCAGCTTCACTCTTCTGGTTTATGAATAAGTTTGGCCTAGATTACCTTAACGAGCCACATCAAACTTCCTGTACTGCATGGAACTATCACGGTTCTGGTACATCAAACCCAGTAGCCCTTGCAGCAGTTTGGCTCAGAAACATGCACCAAGCTTGGAAAACGGGCTACTATCCTCTCATCCACTGCGGAACATCCTTCGGATCTTACAAAGAGACGAGGGAACAGCTCATTATGAACAAGGAGCTAAGGGATGCAGTAAAGCCAATCCTTAAGAAGCTTGGAAGGCTTACAGAGGATGGAAGGATAGTTATACCTCAGGAGATAGTGCATTACTCTGAATGGGTCCACGCTATGAGGTATAAGATTGCGGAGCTCTATGAAAAGGAAGGAAAGCCAAAGGGTATAGACGTTTCCAATGTAAGGGTGGCTATACACAACGCTTGCCACACTTACAAGATGATAGCGGATGACTACCCTTACGATCCGGAGGTCTTCAATGGTCAAAGGCCAGCAGCATCTACGGCGGTTATAAAGGCCCTTGGTGCGCAGGTGGTAGATTACTCCACATGGTATGACTGTTGTGGTTTTGGTTTCAGGCACATTCTCACAGAGAGGGAGTTTACAAGATCCTTTGCCATACAGAGGAAGCTAAAGGTTATAGCCGAAGAAGTAAAGGCTGATGTTATCATAACTCACGATACGGGTTGCACCACAACCTTTGAAAAGAACCAGTGGATAGGAAAGGCCCATGGTATGTACCATCCTGTGGCCGTAATGTCTGATGTGATGTTTGCAGCTTTGGCATGCGGAGCCCATCCATTTAAGGTAGTCCAGCTCTACTGGAACTGCTCCAACTACGAGCCACTTCTTGAGAAGATGGGTATAACCAACTGGAGAGAGCTAAAGAAGGAGTGGGAAGACACGGTCAAGTACATAGCGGAGCTTGAAAAGGCAGGAAAGTATGATGAGCTCATGGAGTTCTTCAAGGAGTATGACCTGTATGAGCCTTACAGCAAGACCTCTACAGGAAAGCCTAAGGCTTCTGCTACTTCCAACATACCACTGTTTAAGTCTTAAGCTTTTGTGGGGGCCTTGCGCCCCCTTAAATTTCATTAAAGGAGGTATAAGATGGCTAAGAGTGTGCTGGTGATAGGTGGTGGTCCTGCTGGTCTTTCGGCGGCCAGAGCCCTAGGTATGCTAGGCATACCCACCATACTGGTGGAAAAGGATGGCCAGCTTGGTGGAAACCCAATCAAAAACCACTACCACACCCTAATAC
Source organism: Candidatus Pampinifervens sinense (assembly GCA_037927135.1). Lineage (GTDB taxonomy): Bacteria > Aquificota > Aquificia > Aquificales > Aquificaceae > Pampinifervens > Pampinifervens sinense. Next base: position 104,483 of record JAXSPP010000005.1, read on the forward strand.
CCAGGAAGCTAAAGCCCTCTCAGGTGATAGACCCCTACATAAAGGAAGTGGAGAGCAACCCTAATATTAAGGTTTTGCTAAACACAGAGCTTACCGCCTGTGAGGGTGAGCCTGGAGCCTATAGGGTAACCTTGTCCAACGGAGAGAAATACGAGGTGGGTGCCATCATAGTTGCCACAGGCTTTGAACACTTTGACCCAAGAAGAAAGGGAGAGCTAGGCTATGGCCTCTACCCCGATGTGATAACAAACCTTGAGCTAGAAAGGATGTTCTCTCAAGAGGGTAAACTTTATAGGCCTTCTAATGGACAACTGCCAAAGAGAGTGGCCTTTGTGTTCTGTGTAGGTTCAAGGGACAGACAGCTAGGTGTTACAAACGTGCATTGCTGTAGGTATGGCTGTGCCCTTTCTGGCCTTCAGGCTATGGAGATAAAGGAACACTATCCCGATGTGGATGTATTCTGCTATTACATGGACGTTAGAACCTATGGCACATGGGAGTATCCCTTCTACTGGGCACCCCAAGAGAAGTATGGTGTGAGGTATGTAAGGGGTAGGATAGCGGAGATCACATACAGCCCAGCGGATGGAAGACTTAGGGTAAAGCATGAAGATACCATAGTGCAAAGGCCTGCAGAGGTGCCCATGGACCTTGTGGTTCTTGTGCTTGGTATGGAGCCATCTGCTGGAACGAAGAAAGTGGCCAAAATACTAGGCCTTGCCCAAGATCCAGATAGCCAATTCCTCATACCTTCAGACGAATCTGGCTCAAACATCATATCCAATAAGCCCGGAATCTTCATAGCTGGTGCATGTAAGGGACCCATAGATATAGAGTCCTCCTTCTCTGAAGGAGAGGCGGCGGCGGCAGAAGCGGCAGCCTTCATAGGTGCAAAGGTGACCGTATGAAGAAACCAGTCTCCTTAGACGACTTTCTTGTTAGGGACTATTTGATAAAGATACTAGGAGAAGGCGAGGAGTTTATCCAAGATTTTTATAAGGACCTCCTCGCCAAATCCCTCCTTTTCCAACAGGCCTTTAGCAAAGAAAGGCTACCATCTTTGACAGAGGAGGATTTAGACCTTATCCTTGAGAAGATCTTTGCCTCCAGGAGGAGAAGGAAGAAGATACTTGAAGAGACGGGTGTAGAAAGGTTGAAAAAGGCTATAAGCGACCTGCTTTACAAGGAGGCACAAAGCTGGGAAGAAAGGGTGGAAAGGTTTGTCAAAGAGATAAGGGGTGTGGACAGAAAAATGGCCAGAGACGTAGCCAGTGAGATCTTGCATTTTACCTTTCCTGAGGAGTATGTGCTTTGGACAAGCTGGATTTGGGACCCTGAAAGCGAGAGCGGTGCGGTAGTTTTCCTAAAAGAGGAGCCACCAAAGAGGAGTATGTACGGGGAGACCTATGAGGAGTTTTCTCAGGTGTACAGACAGATCCAAGAGAAGCTTTTGGACTTTGGTATAAAAGCAAAGGGCTACCTTTTTGTAGACATATTCCTAGCTATGATATACGCTACCTACGTAGACTACATGACTCTATCTACTATGCATAGCGCCAAGGGCTTCTTTCCCCCTGCTGGAGTGATGGCAAGGAGGCTCCTTGGCGTGATTAGAAAGGAAGACCTTTTGGAGGTGTAAGCCATGGCTATACATGAGAGAAGCCTTGTAGAACCAGAAAGAATTTTAAGAAAGGAAAGGCTTGTCATTGATGGTGTAGATGTATCTGGAGACTGGAACCTTATCATACTTCCCAGAGTTATAAACGACTACGATCTAGACTTTGCCAAGGAGATAATCAACTCTCCAGACGGTAAAACCATAGTCCAATGCTATCAATGTTCTTATTGTACAGCCTCTTGTCCTGTTCACAACTACTGGGATGAAAGGTACAACCCAAGGCACTTTATCTACCTTGCAAGGCTTGGCCTCATAGATGAGCTTCAAAAGAGAGCTGATGTAATGTGGAGATGCGTCTCTTGCCACAAGTGCACACACAGATGTCCGAAAGGCGTCTTGGTAGAGGAGGTGCTAAAGGTTATTCTAAGGGTAATGGCCAAGAGGGGCCTTATAGATGAGTATCCTTCTAAGAAGTTTGACAAGTTCTTTACTGAGTCTGTGCTTGAGTATGGAAGAATAGAGGATGGTGAGCTTCTCTTCGGATGGATAGAAAAGCAAGGCTACAGAGTCTTCAAAGATCCCATACTCAAAAAGCCTATACCTTTCATAGGAGAAACGCCCGAGTGGCTAAAACAGCTTGCCATAAAACCTATCAAGTCAATGAACATAAGCTTTTTGGTTCTTAATGCAAAGCATATGCTCTTCCACCCAAGGACCAAAAACTGGAGCAAGTTCAAGCAAGTACTACGTAAAGTGATGCAAGAGGAAGGAGCACTACAATAAGGAGGTTAGAAAGATGGGTGTGATAGGAAAGAGGGTAGCCTATTACCCTGGCTGTTCCCTTGAGGGTGCAGCTAGGGCTTATGACGTATCCACAAGGATAGTAGCCAAAGAGCTAGGTCTAGAGCTTGATTATCTGGAGGACTATAACTGTTGCGGTGCTATGGAATCAAAGAATGTTACCTTTATGGGCACACTTCTTCTGAACGCAAGGAATATGTCTTTGGCCAGAAAGCAAGGCCATACGGTAATAGTGGCTCCATGCAACGGCTGTTCCTTCTCTCTTCAAAGGGCTGAATACTTCCTGGAAACAGATAAGGCCTTGTTTGAAAAGGTGAACGCATTGTTAAGAGAGGGTGGTGTGGACCCCCTTGATCAAATTCCTCAAACCTACCATATACTTGAATGGTTCTACCATGAGGCTGGACCTCAAAAGGTAAAGGAGAAGACAAGGAAGCCTCTAAAGGGTCTTAAGGTGGCCAACTACTATGGATGCCTGTACACAAGGCCCCACTTTTACGCAAGAACTTACTCCCATGCAGGCGGTCAGCAAGAGGAGGCAAGGCCAAGAAGGAGAGAGACTGCCGATGACGATGAGCATCCCTATTACATGAACGCTCTTCTTGAGGCGGCTGGCGCAACAAGTGTAGATTTTGAGCCTATGCATACACAGTGCTGTGGCGGGCCTCACTCCTTGTCCGACGAACAGGTTTCAGAAAAGTTTGTGATGATGATACTCCAGACCGCTAAGAGGAACGGTGCAGACATCATAGCCACCGAATGCCCTCTATGTCATGCCTCTCTTGAGATGTACAGGCATAGGTTGATGATGAAGGGTGTGCCAGACGTAGATGTACCAGCAGCCTACTTTACACAGCTTTTGGGAATAGCTTTTGGCTATAGTGTTAATGATGTCAAGCTAAAGGATAACCTTTCCGATCCTATACCCGTTCTCAAGAGGCTTGGCTTGGTGTAAGGAGGTAAGGGTATGGGGCTTGTGCAGGAGCCTCAAAGCACAAACGAATGGGAATACAACGGATGTATAATACCCTTGGATCTTTATTACGATATAGAAACGCAGACGTGGCTTAGGGTCAATGAGGATGGTACGGTTACCATGGGCCTTACCGATGTGGGACAGGTAAGAGCCGGGAGGCTCCTGCACGCCAGGATAAAGGATGTGGGAAAGGTTATAAAGAAGGGAAAGCCTGTAGCCTCGCTGGAGAGTGGTAAATGGGCTGGGCCTATAAATGCCTTGGTGGAAGGTGAGGTGGTAGAGAGGAACGAAAAGGTTTTAGAGCAACCCGATATAATAAACTATGATCCTTATGGAGAGGGTTGGATAGTTAAGATGAAGCCTTTTGACCTTGAAAGGGATATAAAGGACCTGCTTTATGGCAAGGATGCTATAGAGGAGATGAAAAGGTATATTGATGAATGGGATATTATCTGTATGAGGTGCACGTGATGGCGGCAAAAGATAAACATGTAATACTTTTGGTCTCTCAGTGGTGTGCCACTTGTCCAGATGCGGATGCCCTTTGGAGAAAGTTGCAAGCGGAATATGGCTTTAAGTATGAGGTTTTGGATGTGGCACAGCCTGAGGGCAGAATGTGGGCCAAAAAGCTGCTCATAAGGGCTGTTCCCTCCACCATAATAGACGGTAAGCTAGCCTTCGTTGGAGTGCCAGACGAGGCGGAAGCAAGGAGGGCTATAGAGTCGTGAAGGTGATAATACTTATGACCAGCGGGCCAAGAACGCCTTGGCGCTGTGCAGCTCCCTTTTACATAGCGGCCCTAATGGCCTCCAATGAGGCGGATGTGGAGATATTCTTTAATATGGATGGAACAAGGCTTTTGAAGAAGGGTGTGGCAGAAAGGATAATACCTGGGGAGCCAAACTGCCTATCTCCCGATGGTAAAAAGCTAAAGACGGTGTACGATTTTATGAAGGATGCAAAGCAAGCTGGTGTTAAATTTTACTCCTGTAAGCAGGCCATAGATTCCTTGGGCTACAAGCCCGAGGACCTTATACCCGAACTGGACGGCATATTTCCAGCTAGTGAGTTTGCTATAAGAGCTATGGAGGCTGATAAAGTGCTAACATTTTAAAAATCTCATAAAGGAGGGTAGAGATGGCTGTAGTTAACGGATGCAACATACCAGAGGACCTTTTGTATGATGTGGACCCAGAGGCAAACGCCTTCACTTGGGCCAAAGACAACGGAGATGGCACATACACGGTAGGCCTTACCTCTGTAGCTGCTGCCATGGCTGGAAGGCTTGTAGCTTACACACCCAAAAAGGTGGGAAAGGTAATAGAAAGACGCAAAAGCATAGCTACCATAGAGAGCGGTAAGTGGGTTGGACCAGTGCCTACACCCCTTACGGGAGAGATAGTGGAGGTAAACGAGGCTCTCAAAGGTAATCCCGCTTTGGTAAATGATGATCCTTACGGTGCTGGTTGGATAGCAAAGATAAAGCCCACCAATCCAGAAGAGGTAAAAAGCTTGCTAACAGGCCAGGCGGCGGTAGAAGCTCTTACCAAGGTCATAAACGAGAAGGGCATAAAATGCGGATAATGGACCTGAGGGGTGGGCTTCTCCACCCCTCCTTAGAAGATGTTAAGCTGGATGAAGATCTTCTTGAAGAGTTAAAAGAAGGCTTTGAGATAAGGCTAAAAAACTTTGGCAAAGATATCCTTTTTCATAGTCCAGGCTTTAAGCACTATGAAGTGGATGATTTTTCAATAAAAAGTGGTCCAAAATTTGTGGATATATCTATAACTGGTAGAAACTGTGAGCTCATGTGCGATCATTGCGCCTCCAAAATCCTCTGGCATATGATACCCGCCATAACTCCAGAAGAACTGTGGAAGGTGGCCAATGAGCTAAAAACAAAGGGTATAGACGGTGTGCTCATATCCGGTGGATCTAACAAGGATGGAGTGGTAGAGCTGTATCCTTTCTTTGATGTGATGAGGAGGATAAAGGAAGAGTTGGGTATGTTTGTAAGCTGTCATGTGGGCCTTGTGGACAAAAGACTGGCAGAAGGGTTGAAAGAGGCAAAAGTGGATGCTGTGCTTTTGGATATAATAGGGGATGACAGAACAATAGCGGAGGTTTACAAGCTTCCCCATAAGACCACCAAGGATTATGAAGAGTCCCTAAGGCTTTTAAAAGAAGCTGGACACAACATAGTTCCCCATGTGATAATAGGATTGCACTATGGACAGATTAGGGGTGAATACAAAGCTATAGATATGATCTCCCAGTTTGATCCCTCTGCCCTAGTAATAGTCATCATAATGCCTTACTATGGAAAGGCTCGCTTTCAGCTTTTGCCACCACCCAAAGCAGAAGAGAGCGCAAGGGTAGTTTTGTATGCTAGAAAGGCCCTTCCTAAAAGGCCTGTGGTTATAGGCTGTGCTAGGCCAGCTGGACCAGAAAGGGTAAAGTTTGACCTCTATGCCCTGCATGCTGGGGTAAACGGTATAACCTTCCCAGCGGAAGGAATATTCACCTACGCCAAAAGCCTTGGATTGAAACCTATAATTTCACCTAACTGTTGCTCAACCATATTCTTGCACTAAATTTATAAGCTATGAAGCTCTTTGACTTAGAGACGGCAAGAGAACTTATCACTTTGATAAAGCCTATAGTGGAGGAGATAAACCTAAAAAGGGAGGAATTAAGGGAGTGCCTTTTAAGGCTAGAAGAAGAGGAGGATCCTTTAGAGAAGATGTATCTGGAAAGTCATATAAAGGACCTGGATGAAGGTATAAGAAGGCTTTTTCAAAAGATAGAGGCCCTCGGTGGTGTCATTAAGGGTGTGGACCCCATCCTTGTAGACTTCCTCTCCTTTCACAAAAACAGGTATATATGGCTGTGCTGGAAGGAGGATGAGGACACGATCATGTATTGGCATGAGCTGGATGAAGGCTTTGCGGGAAGGAAGCCTGTAGACTTGCTTTATGAATAGAAGTCCATGAATATCTTTGAAGGTGTGGCTCCTCTCTGCCCCTGATACTTTCCTCTATAGGGCCTTTCTGCCTTTCTGTCTAGCTTTGCCAAAACTATTTGACATATGCGCACACCCTTGTAAATCCTTATAGGACAGCTGTTGGCGTTATAAAGCTCAAGGGTAATCTGTCCTTCAAAGCCCGCATCCACCCACCCCGCATTTTCTATAAAAAGCCCAAGCCGCCCAAGGGAAGATCTACCCTCTACGAAGGCTGTAACATCCTCGGGAAGTTTTATATACTCTTCTGTTGTGGCAAGCATAAAGGCCTTTGGGGGTATAAGCAAGCCTTCTTCTGGTATGATAACCTTTTCCACAGGCAAATGAGGGCTTTTTATATCTATGCACTCTGACCTGTAGAAGAGCACTTCCCCGCTCAAAGTAAGGTCTATAGAAGATGCTTGAACGTTTTCTTCCCTGTAGGGTTCTATAACAAGCCTTCCCGACCTTATAAGCTCTTTAATGCTTCTGTCACTCAGTATCATGGCTTTTGGTGGGGGTGGAGGGACTCGAACCCTCACGGCTCATCGCCGGCGGATTTTAAGTCCGCTGCGTCTACCAGTTCCGCCACACCCCCAATCTAATAATAATTATAGGCAATTATTCTTCCCTCAGGGTGTTTCAGAAATAGTCTGCACCTTCACACAGACTACATTCCCGCTCCCTAAAGCGGGAACTGGTGCCCACAGAGGGTCTCCCCACAAGCCCTTGACAAAAAATTTTGGGATTGTATATTAATACCAAAAATGTTTTGGAGGTAGAAAATGAAGCTTGAGGAAGTGAAGCCAGGACAAGAGGTTATAATAATGTCCTTTTCTGGAAAGGATGAGGTGTTGGAAAAGGTGCAGGCAATGGGTTTAAGGAAGGGCAGAAGGGTGGCCCTTCTTCAAAAGCTCGGAAGGAATCTACTTCTAAAGGTAGACAATTCAAGGATAGTTATAAGCAAGGATTTAGCGCGGAACATAGAGGTTCAATGAAAAAAATAGAAGTAGCCCTTGTAGGAAATCCTAATGTAGGGAAAACCAGCATACTCAACCATCTTGCAGGCACACATTTAAAGGTAGGCAACTGGCCAGGGGTTACGGTAGAAAAGAGGGAAGGCAAGGTCAAGTTCTGGGATTATGAGATACATCTTGTGGACCTTCCCGGCATATATACCCTTGAGCCCATATCTGATGATGAATGGATAGCCTACAGATACATAACTGAAGAAAAACCAGATCTGATACTCAATATCATAGAAACACCCAACATGGAAAGAGACCTCCTTCTCACTGTAGAACTATTAGAGTATGAGATACCTATCATACTGGTTTTAAACATGGTTGATGAGGCTCAAAAGTTGGGAATAAATGTCAATGATAGGTGGCTCTCAGATATTTTGGGTGTAAGGGTTATAAAGACAAACGGTAGGACTGGAGAAGGTGTAAAGGCCCTACTTCCCCATATAGTGGAGGTATTCAATTCAAAGGAAAGACCAAAGGTGATCAAATACAACAAAGAGTTTGAAGAGTTTTTGGAAAAGGTAAGGGAGAGAGGTGATGAAAGTAAAGCACAGCTTATAAAAAAGCTTCTTGAAGATGAGAGGTTTAAACATTACAGAGAGGAGGTAAGGAAGGTTTTTGGAAAGGATGTGCTTGAGGTGATAAAGGATGAGAGGTATGCATTGGCCCACGGCATATACAAGGAGGTTGTAGAAAAGAGGTCCTACACTTCAAGGGATATTACCGACTCCATTGATAGGATACTTCTTCATCCAACCTTTGGCATTCCCATCTTCTTGCTTGTAATGTTTTTCGTCTTTAAGGTGTCCTTTGACCTTTCAAGCCCCTTTATGGATTGGATAGATGGTTTTATAAATGGCTTTGTGGCACCCCTTGTGGCAACCCTTCTTACTTACCTAGGAGCTGAAGAGTTCATAAGAAAGGTCTTTTCAGAGGCTGTTGTGGGTGGTGTGGGCTTTGTGCTTACCTTTGTTCCCCTTATTGCAACCATATACTTCATGCTTGCCCTTCTTGAGTTTTCTGGATACTTACCACGTATAGCCTTTTTGATGGACAGGTTTATGCATAGGCTTGGACTTCATGGTAAAAGCCTTGTCCCACTGCTTTTAGGCTTTGGATGCAATGTACCAGCTATAGTGGCCACAAGGACCCTTGAAACAAAAAGGGACAAGCTTTTGGTAATTGCCATGATCCCTTTTATGAGCTGTCCTGCAAGGCTTGTAGTTTTCTCCTTCTTCGCAGCGATATTTTTCCCGAACCCAGCTCTTATCATCTTCTCCCTATATCTTCTAGGTATCCTTACCGCCTTGATAACGGCCCTTATTCTGAGGCATACAGCCTTCAAAGGCACCCTGTATCACTTTGTTATGGAATTGCCCCCTTATAGGCTACCTACCCTTAGGCTCCTATTGAAAGTGGTATGGGTCTATGTTAAAGACTTCCTCTACAGGGCTGGTACCCTCATCTTTGGTGCATCCATATTCATCTGGCTTTTACTAAACCTACCACCCGGTATAAAAAGTCCATCTGAAAGCTTGGCAGCGCACATAGGAAAGGCCATAGCACCCGCATTTTCTCCCCTTGGCCTTGAAGACTGGAGGATCTCCACCTCATTAATACCGGCCTTTTTGGCCAGAGAGATAGTCTTGAGCTCCATGGCCACCATATACGCAACAGAGATGTCCAAACCATCTGAGGAGGGGTTTGATTTAGTCAAGGCTTCAAAAGAGCAAGTTCATGCTTTAGGCCAGGCCTTCAAAGAAGCCTTTGTGAACCTATTCAAACCTGTGCCTACTGTTTTTGAAGTAGAAGAAGAGAGTGAGCAAAGTCTTAGAAGTATTATGGCAAAAAGCTTGTCTCCCGCTTCCGCTTTGGCCTTCATGGTATTTATACTCCTTTATACATCTTGCCTTGGCACGGTGGCTACCATGTGGAGGGAGGTGGGTAAAAAGTTTGCCCTGCTATTCCTAGTTTATAGCTTTCTTGTAGGCTGGTTCTTAGGCCTTCTAGCCTATAGGATAGGCGTCTTGTTATGGAGTATGTGATAATTTTTATCCTTGGACTTGTCCTATTTTATCTTTGGTGGAGGCAAAGGAAAAGATCTTGCTGTAGTTAGTTTATAGTCTATAATTTTTAATGTCATGATAGAATGGATCTTTAGGAAGCTTTTGGGAACAAAGAGTGAAAGGGAGGTAAAGAGGCTTCGTAAGGTTGTAGATAGGATAACAAGGAGGGAACAAGAGCTTGATAGCCTTTCAAACTTGGAAATAAGACAGTTGGCCTTTGATTTACATAAAAAAATATCCCAAGACCAAGACCTAAAAGAGAGGATATTGAAGGGGGAGATAACGGAGGAAGTAGAGCTTGTATTCGCTATAGTTAGGGAGGCGGGCAAAAGAACGTTAGGCCTTAGGTTTTTTGATGTTCAGCTAATAGGTGGCTTGGTTTTGCATGAGGGAAAGATTGCGGAGATGAAGACGGGAGAAGGCAAGACGCTGGTGGCCACTTCCGCCACTGCGGTAAACGCTATGACTGATGAAGGGGTTCATGTGGTGACTGTAAACGACTACTTGGCCAGAAGGGATGCCCAATGGATGGGGCCCATATACCTCTTCCTCGGTTTGGAAGTGGGTGTTATAAACTCGGACTATTCATCCTATAGGGTAGAATGGGCTGATCCCAACTTGGCCAGCAGGGCTATAGAAGAGGATATTAGGGTATGGCCCAAGGGATACTTTGAAGAGATCCTTCCATCGGAGCTCATAAATGTGCAGGCAAAAAAGGCCTTTTATACAAAGCTTGTTCCATGCACAAGAAGGGAGGCCTATCAATGTCATATAACCTACGGCACAAACAATGAGTTTGGTTTTGACTACCTTAGGGACAATATGGCCTTCTCCCTTGAGGAGATAGTTCAAGTAAAGGGGCACAACTTTGCCATAGTGGACGAGGTAGATTCTATACTCATTGATGAGGCAAGGACACCCCTGATAATCTCCGGCCCAGCGGAGATGGATACTTCCATCTACTATAAGGCGGATGAGGTGGTAAGAAGGCTCAAACCTGAGGAAGATTACACGGTGGATGAGAAGAACAGGACTGTACAGCTTACAGAAAAGGGCATTAGAAAGGTGGAAAAGATCCTTGGCATAGACAACCTTTATGACATAAGGCATATAGACCTTTTGCATGCCATAAATCAGGCCCTCAAGGCCCATAACCTCTTCAAGAGGGATGTGCACTATATAGTAAAGGATGGGGAGGTCCTTATAGTTGATGAGTTTACAGGAAGGGTATTGCCAGGTAGAAGATGGAGCGATGGCCTACATCAGGCCATAGAGGTGAAGGAGGGTGTGCCCATTCAAAGGGAGAATCAGACCTTGGCAAGCATAACCTTTCAAAACTACTTTAAGCTGTACAGAAAGCTGGCTGGTATGACGGGAACTGCAGAAACGGAGGCCTTAGAATTCAAAGAGATATACGGCCTTGAGGTGGTTGTAATACCTACACACAAGCCCATGAGAAGGATAGACCATCCAGACTTGGTCTATAAGACGAAGGAAGAAAAGTGGAAGGCGGTGGTTGAGATCATAAAGCAGGAGCATGCTAAGGGAAGGCCCATACTGGTAGGCACCGTATCCATTGAGGATTCAGAACACCTATCAAGGCTGTTGCAAAAGGAGAACATACCGCACAATGTGCTTAACGCAAAGCATCATGAGAGGGAGGCTGAGATCATAGCTCAGGCTGGGAGGCTTGGGGCAGTCACCATATCAACAAACATGGCTGGAAGGGGTACAGATATACTCTTGGGTGGAAATCCGGAATATCTAGCTAGGGAGATTCTAAGGTCAAAGGGGAAGCCTATAGAGGAGGCCACGGAGGAAGAGTGGAAGGAGGCTTTGGAAAAGGCATATAGGATAACGGAGGAAGAAAAGAAAAAGGTGGTGGAGCTAGGTGGGCTTTTGGTGATAGGTACAGAAAGGCACGAATCAAGAAGGATAGATAACCAGCTCAGAGGAAGGGCTGGCAGGCAAGGTGATCCAGGTGAATCTAGGTTTGTTATCTCTTTAGAGGATGATCTTATGAGGATCTTTGGCGGTGATAAGGTAAAGAGGCTTATGGATATGCTAAAGATCCCACCTGGTGAGCCCATAGAAAGCAGGATGGTTACAAAGGCTATAGAGAACGCTCAAAAGAGGGTTGAAGCCCAAAACTTCCAAATAAGAAAAAGGCTTTTAGAGTATGACATGGTTATGAACACTCAAAGGCTCACCGTCTACTCTATTAGAAGGGATATACTTGAATCAAAGGGACTAGAAGAGTACCTAAAGGAGTTTATACATGACCTTTTGGCTCAAAAGGTGGACGAGTTTATAAAGGAGGATGAACCAGAGCTTTGGGATCTGGAGCCTTTAAAAGACTACCTTAGAGAGCTGACAGGACGCTCCTTTGAAGTACCTCAAGTAAGGGACAAAGAAGATCTTGTGAATGCCCTATCTGAGATGATATGGTCTGCCGTGGAAGAAAAAAGGGAACAGCTTGGCCAGGAGGTATTTGGAGAGCTTCTAAAGATAATCATGCTATCCAACCTTGATCATCTTTGGAGGGAACATCTCCACACTATGGACAGGTTGAGGGAAGGCATATACCTGCGTGGCTATGCTTCAAAGGATCCTCTTGTAGAGTACAAAAAGGAAGCCTTTTATCTCTTTGAAGATATGCTAAACAGGTTCAGGGAAAGAACCCTCTATGACCTTATGCATATGCAGGTAAGGTCTCAGGAGGAGGTTCAAGAGGAGATAGATAGAGAGGCCAGAGAGAGGGAAAGGCTTTTGAGTATGGCCATATTTAGCGGTGTGGAGGGTAAGGCCGATCAAAAGGGTCCAAAGAGGAAAACCTTGAAAGAAAGGCTTCAGTCCAAAAGAAGGAAATAGTTTTTGTACTCTTTCAGGAGATCTTCAAAGGGTATGTTTCCTTTCCTTACAAGCCTTAGGCCTTTGGGGTAGATGGCCCTCACTATGGTGGAGGGCACTGAACGAATAGTGCCCGCATCTATGTAAAGGTCTACTTTATCACCAAAGTACTCTATAGCCTTCCTTATGTTCACCGCTGGTCTTAAACCTTCAGGGTTTGCGCTTGGTGCCACAAGGGGTTCTCCAACGTAGTTTAAAAGCTTATATACGTGGCTCTCTTGAGGTGGAATTCTAAGGGCAAGGCTTCTTCTTCCCCTTGTAAGATATAAAGGTATGGAGTTTTTCTTGTAAAAGATAAAGGTTGCATTGTATTTATCCATGAGGTATCTATGGGCCTTTCCCGCAAGTAGGCCAAGCATATCAACCCAACCCATATGTGGTACAAGCATCAAAAAAGGCCTTCCAGAAGGCCTCCTAATGGTAAAAAGCCTCTCTACTGCTTTTTTGTTTGTAGCCACAGCCAAAAGGCCATAGATGGTATCCGTAGGAAAGCATACTATACCACCCTCCTTTAAAACCTTGGCGGCCTTCTCTATGGCCTTTTTACTAAGCTTTAAGACCTTCATGTGTCAATCACTTCCATCACCTTGTCCACATCGGGTGGCAAAGTTATAGGCTCCTCACAGACCTTTATGGCTGTATCTGGATCTTTTAGGCCGTTGCCAGTGAGGGTGCATACCACAAGCTCTCCACCTTTAAAATACCCTTCCCGCGTAAGCTTTATAAGGCCTGCAACGGAAGCTGCCGATGCTGGCTCACAAAATATACCCTCTGTGGAAGCTACAAGTTTATAAGCGTAAAGGATTTCCTCATCGCTTACCGCATCTATAAGTCCTCCAGACTCGTGCATAGCCTGAAGGGCAGACTGCCAGCTGTAGGGATTTCCTATCTTTATGGCCGTTGCTATAGTCTGTGGATTCTTTATAGGATAGCCCTTAACTATGGGTGCTGCTCCCTCCGCTTGCCAACCCATCATCTTAGGAAGGTTGTTTATCTTCCCCACTTGGTAATACTCTTTATATCCCTTCCAATAGGCAGTTATGTTGCCCGCATTGCCTACGGGTATAAAATGATAATCCGGTGCTCTCCCTAAGGCATCACATACCTCAAAGGCTCCAGTCTTTTGCCCCTCTATCCTATACGGATTTACCGAGTTGACTATCTCTACAGGCAGTATTTCTCCTATCTTCCTCACTATGTACAAGGCATCATCAAAGTTTCCCTGTATGGCTATCACCTTGGCACCGTATATAACAGCTTGGGAAAGCTTTCCGAGGGCAACCGCACCTTTTGGAAGAAGTACATAGGCCTTGAGGCCAGCCTTTGCTGCATAAGCTGCCGCCGATGCAGAGGTGTTCCCGGTGGAGGCACATATGACGGCCTTTTTGCCCGCCTCAACAGCCTTAGATATAGCTACAGTCATGCCTCTGTCTTTAAAAGAGCCGGTTGGATTAAGACCTTCATACTTCAAAAATATGTCTCCCTTGAAGCCTATAGCCCTTGCCAGGTTTTCCGCATAGATAAGGGGTGTATTTCCTTCATGTAGTGTTATTATAGGTGTCTTATCTGTTATAGGTAAAAACTCTCTGTATTGATGTATTATACCTCGCCAGTAGCTCATAACCCTTACGAAATTATTATACTTTAATGTGTAGGGCGCATGCTATATAAGCTACCTTATGGTCTTAAAGTTTGCTGAAGCCTCTTTTAGCCTTTTAACAACCTCTAAAAGTAGATTCACTTCTCTTAGAACTTCTTCGGCCACTCTTTCCATATCTTCAGCTACAGATGATACATCTTCTATATTTTTTGCTATTTCATAAGAAAGTTTTGAATGCTCTCTTACAGCAACTGTTATTTTGGATATCTGATCCTTTACCTTTTGAAAAGCATTAACTATATGATTTAATGAATCGTCAATGCGCTTTATATAATTGGACACTTTCGCTATTTCATTAAGTGCTTCTTCTATAGAGTTAACAGTTTGATCGGAATCTGCTTGTACAGCTTCTATTCTCTCCGTTATTTCAACAGTAGCTTTTATAGTCCTTTCCGCTAACTTTCTCACTTCATCAGCTACAACCGCAAAACCTCTACCATGTTCTCCTGCTCGTGCAGCTTCTATAGCAGCATTTAATGCCAAAAGGTTTATTTGATCAGCTATATCTTTTATTACTGTTACAACGCTTCCTATCTCCATAGTTCGCTCGCTAAGTCTGTATGCCATAGCAACAAGGTCAGTAGCCACCAAATTTACGTTGCTTACAGCAGAAAGTGCTTCTTCAGCTATGTTTTTGCCTTCAATGGCTATTTGCATGGCTTCTGTTGAAGAGTTCAAAGCATAAGATGCATTTTGGACAATTTCTGTCATTGCTTTGTCCATTTCCTCTGAAGCACTTTTTATTTGCTGTATACGCATTAGCTGTTTTTTTGCACCATCTGCTATTTTTTCTGCACTAACTCTAGCTACTTCTGCTGCTGATATAACCTTATTGGCTTCAATAAGTATAGTATTTATCATATCACTAAGTGATTGTACCATTTTATTCATGCTTTGTGCCAATGTTCCAATCTCATTATTACTTTTAATTTCTACATTTATTGTTAAATCACCTTTTGCTATTTCTTGAAATTTTGTAGATAACTTTGACAAAGGCTTTGATATCATTCTTGTACTTAAAATCCATATTAGCGTTAAAAATAAAATACCTAAGAAAAAGATTGCTATTTGCAGAAGTTTTAACCTACCGATAGCATATTCTAGAGTGTATGAAGCAACTTGTATAGGCTCCTCAGCAATTCTGGAAAATTTTTCACCCCTTTCATGTAGCTCTTTCAGATAAGCAGGATTGTCTATAGCTCTATACAGAACATCTTTAAACTTGTTCCATTCCTCTTTAACTTTTTGCATCTTCATAATAAACTCTCTATTTTTAGTTCCTGATAAACCCAAATCTTTATCTCCATTTATAAGGCCATTTACAATCTTGTCCATAAAGGCTATAAGTTTATTTATCTCAGTTAATGAATCTTGCCCTGCATGTTTTATATGCACAAGATTTATAATACGATGAATTATTTCTATCTGTTTTTCCGTATAACGCACTTCTTTAGCATATGTTTCTACCATATTTAGCTGCGAATGTAATACCAGTAGATTTATCAAAGCAAAGGAGAAAAGTATAGCAACCAGGATTTTCAAAGCTGTGCTTACCTTCATTTTATCCTCCCTTCCTCAATTTTACAATCATTGCCTATAATATTTCAACTGAAGTGAAATGTCAAGCTGTTGTTAAAGCCCAAGCCTTGATAAGAAAATTACAAAGGAGGCATATAAACGGAAAAGGTCTATCAAAGATTAAAAGTCCAGTTTAGGAAGGTAGGATTACGTTTATGCTTTGAAATGTGCCAAAAATTATATGGAGCCTATAATATAGGCTAAGCATAGATGAGTTAAGGAAATGTGTAAGGGAAAGGTAAAGATAAAGGAAATAGAAACATTCCGAGTGTTGGAGGAAGCGTTATGAAAATATTGGAGATTTTTTCCAGAAAGGTGCTGGTAGGACACAGAGGGCATCCTGCAAAGGAGCTTGAAAACACCCTAGAATCCATAGAAAGTGCTATAAAGCATGGTGCAGACATTGTGGAGGTAGACATTCAAAAAACAAAAGATGGTGTGCTTGTATTGAGCCATGATGAAAGTTTGGTAAGGACCTTTGGTATAGACCAAAACATAAGGGAGAGCTTATGGGAGGATTTAAGAAGGGTTAATAAGGATGGATACAGGCTTGCAAGACTTGATGAAGCCCTTGATCTTGTAAATGGTAGAGTTGGTATGTTTTTGGAGATAAAACATCCAGAGGACACAGAAGAGGTGCTAAGGCTATTGGAAGAGAAAAAGGCCACAGAGTGGACGGCCATTATAAGCTTTTATCCTGAGGCTCTTAAGATGGTAAAAGGTAAGGTGGCTACAGGCCTGGTCTATGCAAAGCCACCTGGTATGATACCTGAAGCTAAAAAGCTTGGATGTTCTCTTGTATTGCCCAAATACCCACTTGCAACCCAAAAGGCTGTAGACTTTGCCCACAAGTTAAAGCTTAAGGTGGTTGCCTGGACTGTAAACGATGTAAATAAGGCAAAGGAGCTTTTTGAGAGGGGGGTGGACGCCATAGCCACTGATGATATAGAGCTTTTAAGGTCTATATTTTATTCCTATGCTGGTTGAAGAGTTTGATGTGGCGGTTATAGGTGGTGGGCACGCAGGCATAGAGGCCGCTTTGGCTTCTGCCCGTATGGGTGCAAAGACGGTAATGTTCGTTTTGAACGCAGACACCATAGGCCAGATGTCTTGTAATCCGGCCATAGGTGGCATAGCAAAGGGTATAGTGGTAAGAGAAATAGATGCCCTTGGTGGAGAGATGGGCAAGGCCATAGATCATACGGGTATACAGTTCAAGATGCTAAACACAAGAAAGGGCAAGGCTGTATGGTCTCCAAGGGCTCAAGCGGACAAAAAGCTATACAGAGAATACATGAAAAGAGTCTGCGAAAATCAGGAAAACCTTTACATAAAACAGGATGAGGTGGTGGATATAATCGTAGAAGACAATAGGGTAGTGGCGGTAAAGACCAAGCTGGGGCTTGAATACAGGGTAAAGGCTGTGGTGGTTGCCACAGGGACCTTTTTAAACGGAGTGATATACATAGGTGATAAGACCTTTCCAGCGGGTAGGGCTTGGGAGCCACCCTCTACAGGTTTGGCCGATTTTTACAAAAGGCATGGTTTCCCCCTTGTCCGGTTTAAGACCGGCACGCCAGCAAGGCTTGACAAAAGGACCATAGACTTTTCTGTGTTAGAGCCCGCTCCGGGCGATGACCCACCACCAAAGTTCTCCTTCTGGACCGAGCCTGTCGGCACCTATTGGTTTGAAAAGGGTAAAAAACAGGCTCTCTGTTGGATAACTTATACCACGCCAAAGACCCATGAGATCATAAGGAAGAACCTTCACAGGACTGCCCTCTATGGTGGTCTTATAAAAGGCATAGGTCCAAGGTATTGCCCTTCCATAGAGGACAAGGTGGTAAAGTTTGCGGACAAGGACAGGCACACAGTCTTTTTGGAGCCCGAAGGCTGGGACACCATAGAGATATACCCCAACGGCCTTTCCACCTCTTTGCCAGAGGAAGTTCAATGGGAGATGTACAGAAGCATACCGGGCCTGGAAAAGGTGGAGCTCATAAGGCCAGCCTATGCCATAGAGTACGATGTGGTGCCACCAACCGAGCTGTATCCTACCCTTGAGACAAAAAAGATAAGAGGACTATTTCATGCTGGGAACCTGAATGGAACTACGGGCTATGAAGAGGCTGCAGGCCAAGGTATACTGGCTGGCATAAATGCAGCCCTAAGGGCCTTTGGAAAGGAGCCTATATACTTAAGAAGGGATGAAAGCTACATAGGCATAATGGTGGATGACCTTGTTACCAAGGGTGTGATGGAGCCCTACAGGCTCTTTACCTCAAGGTCTGAATACAGATTGCAACTGAGACAAGACAATGCCATCTTGAGGCTTGCAGAGCTTGGCTACAACCTTGGCCTTTTGAGCCACGAGCAGTATAAACTGGTAAAAGAGTTGAAGAAAGAGATAGAGAGCTGGATAGAGTTTTATAAGAGTCAAAGGGTCTCTGTGGCCATAGGTTCAGACATAAAGAGCTATACACCATCACAGCTTCTTACCGCAGAGTACTCCATAGAGGACCTAAGGAGCTTTGGCTTTGAAGTTCCAGAACATCCCTATGTAAAAGAAGAGGTGGAGATACAGCTAAAGTACGAACCGTACATAGAGAGGGAGAAAAAGCTAAACGAGAGATTAAAAAAGCTTGAAGACATTCCTCTGGATCCAAACCTGGACTACGATAAGATACCCGGCCTTACCAACGAGGCAAAAGAGAAGTTAAAGAAGTTTAGGCCCCTTACGGTGGGACAAGCGGCAAGGATTGACGGCATTACACCGGCCACCATAACGGCCATATTGGCCTACCTTGGAAAGCTGGATTAAAATAGAATACATGTTTGGCTACTATGTGGTTTTGATCACCGTTCCTGTGGAGAAGGGTCAGGAGCTTGCGGAGTTTATAATCCAAAACAAGCTTGGTGCTTGTGTAAATGTGGTACCAGAGGTAAATTCTATCTACTGGTGGAAGGGCAATATAGAGAGGGATAAAGAAGCCCTCCTTGTGGTCAAAACCTCAGCCAAAAAGTTTGAAGAGCTTTTAAAGGGTGTGAAATCTGTCCATCCATACACCGTTCCAGAGATAATAGCCCTGCCCATAGTGGCGGGTAATGAAGATTACCTTAAATGGATAGATGATTCCATAGGGTGAAAATAGGTGAGTTCTCTCATGCATCCTTAAAGGCTTAAAAACTATAATTTTTCTATGGTTTGTAAGCATGAGCATGACTTTTATACACCGGAAGGCAAGGCCCAAAGAAAGGTTCTGATAGTTCTCCTTATCACCCTTGCCACCATGTTTTTAGAGATAGTTGCGGGCTATATATTCAATTCTGTTGCTCTTTTGGCCGATGGCATACATATGGCCACTCATGTACTGGCCTTTGGTATAGCCTATATGGCCTATTATCTTGCCAAAAAGTGGTCAAGGGAGAGGAGCTTTACCTTTGGAACCTGGAAGATTGAAGTTTTGGGAGCATATACGAGCGGTATTTTGCTCTTTTTTGTCTCCTTTTTAGTGTTACAAGAGGCTCTTTCAAAGCTTATCAAAGGAGGAGAAACAAAGTACGATGAGGCCCTTCTTGTAGCCTTTATAGGACTGGGGGTGAACCTTTTGAGTGCATACCTTTTACACGATGGACATCACCATGAGCATCCGCACCACCACGATCTTAACTTGCGTGGAGCCTATCTCCATGTGTTGGCTGATGCCCTCACTTCCCTTCTTGCCATAGGAGGCCTTCTTTCTGGAAAGCTCTTAGGCCTTTGGTTCATGGATCCAATCATGGGCTTTTTAGGCTTTTTGCTCATAGCCAAGTGGTCTATAGGCCTTGTAAGGGAGACTGCACCCATACTTTTGGATAGGGAAGGGAAGAACCCACTTGTGGATCAGATAATAGAGGCAGTAGAAAAAGACGGTAAGAGTAGAGTTTATGATATACACCTTTTGAGGATCACTAAGAACGGATACGCCTGCATACTGGGTATAGAAACGGAAGAAGGCCTATCCGTAGAGTATTATGAGGAGATAATATCAAGGTTTGAAAACATCTTGCATGCTACTTTGGAGGTACGTATTTGTTCCCAGAAAGGGTAAACAATTTTACAATTTTGTAAACAATTTGACATAACTCTGGGAGTGTACCACTCCTGTAAAGTAGTAAAATTAACTCTTAGCCAGCGTATATGTGCTGGCATTTTTTTTGCAAAAATTAAGTTAGGAGGTTGGAGATGAAGAAGGTAGAAGCCATAATAAAGCCCTTTAAGCTGGATGAGGTAAAAGATGCTCTGGCCGAGATAGGCATAGGGGGTATGACGGTCACTGAAGTGAGGGGCTTTGGACAGCAGAAGGGTCACACGGAGATCTACCGCGGAACGGAGTACGTGATTGACTTTCTTCCAAAGGTGAAGATTGAAGTGGTGGTAAGGGACGAGGATGTGGAAAAGGTGGTAGAAACCATAATGAAGACCGCTCAGACTGGGAGGGTTGGAGATGGAAAGATCTTCATAATACCTGTTGAAGATGTGATAAGGATACGCACAGGTGAAAGGGGTGAGCAAGCTATATGAAATCTTATAAAAGGAGGTGTGGCAATGCCTAAGTATTCGCCGGAAGAGGTTTTAAGCCTCATTGAACAGGAAGGGGTCCAGTATGTGGACCTGAGGTTTTCAGACCTGTTTGGACAGTGGCAACATTTGACCATCCCAGCCTATGAGATCTCTCGTGAGACTTTTGAAGATGGAAGAGGCTTTGATGGCTCTTCCATAAGAGGTTGGCAATCAATCCATGAGTCCGATATGCTGGCCGTTCCAGACCCTACCACCGCATTCATAGATCCTTTTATGGAGCCAAAAACACTGGTTATGATATGTGATATCTACGATCCTGTAACGAGGGAGAGGTATGGTAGGGACACACGCTATATAGCCCAAAAGGCTGAACAGTACCTAAGGCAGACGGGAATCGGTGACACAGCTTACTTTGGTCCAGAGGCAGAGTTCTTCATACTTGACTCTGTGGAGTTTGGAACGAGTGCAAATTATGCCTTCTGGAGGGTGGACTCTGAGGAAGGTTGGTGGAACAGGGAAATTGCTTCTTCAGGATATAAGATACCACACAAGAGGGGTTACTTTCCAGTGCCACCGCTGGATAAGATGCACCAGCTGAGGAGTGAAATGGTCTCCATAATGTCCCAGCTTGGTATTGTGGTAGAGCTCCATCACCATGAGGTGGCAACAGCTGGACAGGGTGAGATAGACATAAGGTATGACTCTTTGGTAAACCAAGCGGATAAGCTTTTTATCTACAAGTATGTGGTCCGTATGGTAGCCCACAAGCATGGAAAGTATGCCACCTTTATGCCAAAGATCCTTCCAAACGACAACGGTTGCGGTATGCACACCCACTTCTCCATATGGAAGGATGGTCAAAACCTCTTTGCGGGTTCTGAATATGCAGGTGTGTCAGAGCTTTGCCTTTACGCCATAGGTGGTATTTTAAAGCATGGTCCAGCCCTCACAGCCTTTACAAACCCAACTATAAACTCCTACCACAGGCTTGTGCCTGGCTTTGAGGCACCGGTAAGGCTTGCCTACTCTGCAAGAAACAGGTCTGCCGCCATACGTATACCCATGTATTCACCCTCTCCAAAGGCCAAAAGGATAGAGATAAGGTTCCCAGACCCCACATGCAACCCATACCTTGCCTTTGCTGCCATACTTATGGCTGCCATAGACGGTATAGAAAACAAGATCCATCCAGGAGAACCCCTTGACAAGGACATTTACTCCTTGCCACCAGAAGAGCTAAAGGATATACCACAGCTTCCAGGATCCTTGGAGGAATCCCTCAAAGCCTTGGAAAACGACTATGAGTTCCTTTTGAAGGGTGGTGTGTTCACCGAGGAGATAATAGAGCTGTGGATAGAGTCCAAGCGTAAAGAGATAGATGAGATAAGGTTTATACCACATCCTAAGGAGTTTGAACTCTACTTTGATATCTAATTAAGTTAATAAAAGCATGCCCGGCCCACTTAGGAGCCGGGCTAAAGGAGGAGGTAAAATGCGTCGCGTGTGGAGTATTATACCACTACTTTTGGTAAGTTTGTCTTTTGCTCAGGATCAGACTCCAAAGCTTGATACGGGTGATACGGCCTGGATGATAGTGGCCACAGCCCTTGTTATGCTTATGACCCTTCCGGGCCTTGCCATGTTCTACGGTGGCATGGCAAAAAGGAAGGACACTTTAAACACCATAGCCATGTCCTTTGTGGCATATTGCATAGCCTCTGTAATCTGGATCGTCTATGGCTATACTCTGGCTTTTAACACAGACATAGGTGGTATTATAGGAAGTCCATCTAAGATCTTTCTAAACGGTGTGGAGGTCAAAAGCCTTCAAGGAACCATACCGGAGTTCATCTTTGTAGTCTTCCAGCTTACTTTTGCAGCCATAACGGTGGCCCTTGTGAGTGGCTCTTACATAGAGAGGATGAAGTTTTCCGCATGGGTTTTGTTCGTTATTCTGTGGGTGAGCTTGGTCTATGTTCCCATAGCCCACTGGGTATGGGGTGGTGGCTTTCTTATGAAGCTTGGAGCCCTTGACTTTGCAGGTGGAACGGTGGTGCATATAAACGCTGGTATTGCTGGCCTTGTGGGTGCTTTGTTCTTGGGCAGGCGAAAAGAGGCTACCCTTGTGCCCAATAACCTCCCTCTTGTGGTAATAGGCGCTGGTCTTTTGTGGTTTGGATGGTTTGGCTTTAATGCGGGTTCTGCTTTGGGTGCCAATGGGCTTGCCTCTGCAGCTTTTATAAACACCAACACAGCTGCGGCCATGGCAGCCCTCTCTTGGATGTTTACAGAGTGGATCTACTCAAAAAAGCCTACACTTTTGGGTTTAGCTTCTGGTGCCGTTGCTGGCCTTGTGGCCATCACACCAGCGGCCGGCTTTGTAGACATAAAGGGAAGCCTTATAATAGGCCTTCTTGCTGGCATAATACCCTTCTTTGCGGTGGCATACCTCAAACCAAAGCTTGGTTATGATGATGCCCTTGATGCCTTTGGCATTCACGGCGTGGCAGGAATCCTTGGAGCCATACTTACTGGCATTTTTGCCAACCCAGCTATAAACGAAGCTGGGAAGGGCCTCCTCTATGGAAATCCCTCCCAGCTACTCATACAGCTCATAGCGGTAGGTGTAACCATTGTCTATGTGGCCATAGCTACAGCCATCATCCTATTCATCATAAAGGCCCTAGTAGGTCTGAGGGTAGAACAAGATAGCGAAGTGTTTGGTCTTGATGAGAGCCAGCATGGAGAAAAGGCTTACAACCTGTAAGGAGAAAGCCATGAGGGTACTAATCGTAAAAAATGCACCTATTGAGGGGCCAGGCACCATAGAGGAGTTCTTAAGAGAAAACAAGGCAAGCTACAAAATAGTGGAGGCTGGCCTTGGAGAAGAGATACCACCCCTTGAGGGCTATGACTACTTGGTGGTTCTTGGTGGGCCTATGGGTGTTTATGAGATGGACAAATATCCCTTCCTTAAAAAGGTGACCTTGGCCATGGAGGATGCCCTAAAAAGGGGTATTAAGGTTCTTGGCATATGTCTTGGAGCCCAGCTCTTTGCCCATGTGCTTGGCTCTAGAGTATATCCGGGAAAGGCCAAGGAAATAGGATGGTGTGAAATTGAGGCAACGCCCGAAGGCATGAAGGATGATGTCTTTAAAACTCTATTTGACCCATCGGGAAAGGCCATGGTCTTCCAATGGCATGGGGACACCTACGACCTTCCCTCTGGAGCTATAAGGCTTGCCTCTTCAGGCCTTTTCCAAGAGCAGGCCTTCAGATATGAAGATTCCTTTGCCTTGCAATTTCATATAGAGGTAACCATGGATATGATAAGGGAGTGGTTTTCCGACAGCGAGGATCTAAAGTCTATGCTTGAAAAAGCAAAGGAGCTTTATCCAAGCTACAGGTCCAAGGCGGACCTCTTTTATAGAGCCTTTTTTAAAAACTGAAAGGAGGTGAGCCATGATAAAGAGAACAGCTTTAACCCTACTAGCCCTTGGCAGTCTGAGCCAAAGCCAAGCCCTAGAATTAAAGCTGGAGCCCATGGGAACTCTCAACATAGGCGGTGCCCTAACAGGCTATACCATCTACACCAACAACAAGGCTGGTACAGACAAAAAGACACGCTATGATGTAGGCTCTGCCATAATAAGCATATCAAAGCCTGCAGAGCCGGTAGGCTTTACCCTTATGGGCGGTGCCTATGCAGTGCCAGTGATTGGTGTAGGCCTTTCAAAAACCTCTACTACCACAGACCTTTTTAGCCCACTGCCTGTGGCCTACTTGGAGTTTGCGCCGGTAAAGGGCCTTTCCATTCAAGCTGGTAAGCTTCCTACCATAATTGGCTATGAATCTGCCTTTACATACCTCAACAAGTACATACAGAGAGGCCTCATATGGAACATGCAACCGGTCATACACCACGGTGTAAGGCTCACATACAGCACAGACCTCTTTAACATCAAAGTGGGCATAAACGACGGCTTTTATACCCTTAGCACCACACACACTAAGCCTGCCTTGGAAGGTTCCGTAGGCCTCACACCCACAAAGAACTCATCCCTATCCTTTAACTTCATACTTCCAGACAAAAGCTCAAGGCCCAACAGCACTGCCATACCTGCCAACAAAAGGGAGTATAACCTTGTAGCTACATACAGCATTGGGTCCCTGTCCTTGGGTGCGGACCTTATGTATGTGGAAGCTCCAAAGGATGAAGAGGCTCAGGTGTCAGAGAAGGCAAAGGCAAGCGGAGGCTGTATACACTTTTCCTATGACCTTAAGCCTTTTACCATATCTGGCAGGATAGAGTATGTTAAGGACAATTCCGATATGGGTGGTATAGACTTAGTGGGCTTGGGGGATGGAAACAAGGGATGGACATTTACCATAACACCAGCCTACGCAAAGGGCCCTTTCCTTATCAGAGGTGAACTTTCCTACGTAAAAGCGGACAGATCCTTTACTGTAAACAACAAAAAGGATCAAGTGAGGGTTGGTGTGGAAGTAGGATTTCTCTTTTGAAGCTTTGGGCGACCCAAAAGGGTCGCCCGCTTAATTTATATTTTTAACAAAATACTTCGCAAATGGTCAGCCTCGGACTGGCGCACCAAGCCCCTTTCGTGCACCTGCTTGTCCACCCTTGTGGGCTCAAGGGTGGCTATGATGTAGTCCATTGCCTTGTAGGCCTTTGTGGGATTTCCGCAGGTGTAGACATCAACGGTAGCAAGGCCGTGTTCGGGCCATGTGTGGATGGATATGTGAGACTCTGCAAGGAGGACCACACCTGTGGCACCGTGGGGTTGAAATTGGTAGTAGTGGGAAGATATTTTGGTGAGGTCTGCTACTTTTACGGCGCTCTCAAGGAGCTGGCGCACATCCTCCACCCTGTCAATGAGGTCAGGGTGGACCCCATAAAGGTCTGCTAGGATATGCAGTCCGAGGGCTTTGACCATTTTCTCTCCTCCTTGTCAAGTTTTTGTAAAAGCTTTGGCTGTCTCATGACAAACCTCCTTAAACACGGAAAATTAAATTATAATACCTTTTGTGGAGAAAGCAAGAAGAAAACAAAAACTTAGACCAACCTCTGACCTTGTCAAACAGGCTCTTTTTAACATGCTTGGAGACATAGAAGGGCTTGTGTTCTTTGACCTTTTTGCGGGCACAGGTCAGATAGGTATGACAGCAGAAGAGAGGGGAGCTGAGGTCATCTTTGTAGAAAAGGACCCAAGAAATGCGGAAAATATAAAGCGTAAAAGCAGGGGAAAGGTGATAGTGGGAGATGTTCTAAGATTCCTAGAGCGTTCAGACATAAGGGCAGACATAATCTTTGCGGATCCTCCATATAACTATAAATTTTACGATAAGCTTATTGAACTATCCTTGAAAAACCTCAAAGAGGGAGGGATTTTTATACTTGAGCATTCAAAAAAACTTGATTTTGCTGCGCAAAAGAAAAAGGTTTATGGTGATACTGCACTGTCCATATGGAGGAAAGGAGAATGAGGAAGGCTGTGTATCCTGGCACCTTTGACCCTCCTCATCTAGGTCATTTGGACATAGTAAGTAGAGCTTTAAAGCTTTTTGATCATGTGATAGTAGCTGTGGCAAAAAATCCGAGGAAAAACCTCCTTTTTGATGTGGAAGAACGGGTAGATATGTTCAGCCAGATGGTAAAAGATTTGAAGCATGTGGAGGTGAAAAGCTTTGATGGTCTACTTGTGGACTTTATGAAAAAGGAGGGGATTGAAGTAATAGTGCGCGGTGTGAGGCTCTTTACCGATTTTGAGTATGAGCTTCAAATAGCTTTGAACAACTACAAGCTGGCAAAGGTGGAGACCGTTTTCCTTATGCCTTCTCAAGATTACATACATATAAGCTCCACCATAGTAAGAGACATTGCCTCCTACTGTGGCTGTCTGAAGGGCTTGGTTCACCCCTATGTAGAAAAAAAGCTAAAGGAAAAGTTCGGATGCAAGTGATCTCATTGACCCTTACACTCCACCCCTTCCCTATCTATATACTCTTTCATCCTCTTTACAGCCTCTTCGCCAGTGACAAGGTCCTTTAGGTCCCTCTCCAAGTTTGTAGGCCTTAGCCTTGCTATCCAACCCCTTGTGTAAGGATAATCGTTTATTAGGTCTGGTGTGTCAAAGAGTTCTTCGTTTCTTTCTACCACCTCACCTTCTATTACCGCAGGTATGGGTCCTGTCCATTTTCCGCTCTCTAGGCTTGCAATGGGCTTGCCTTTTGGCACATGCTTTCCAACTGCCTTGATCCTTACGTTTACCATCCTTCCAGCCCTTGTCTGCCCTATGTCTGTAGCTCCTACCACCACAGTGCCGTCTGGCTCTAGCCTATACCAAACTTGATTCTCTATGTCGTAGTAAAGGTCCTTTGGTATTTTGCATCCTTTATAGACTACTTCTTCCATGGAGAAGTATTTTACAGGAGTGTTCCAAAACAGAAATATGAGAATAAGCATAAAAGGGATCTTTATCCGCGGAGAATACACCGTGGGACCTAACTATGACAATCTTGGAATCCTTTAGGGCTTCTGATGCAGCTTTTGCCAACTCTTTACTTCCAGAGGGATAATAGGGTAAAACCTCTACACTGCCCAAAAGGTCCTTTCCTTCCGAATCTATGGGCTCTATCACATCATGTGTGAAGGAAAGTATAACCGCATTTACAGGATGGGCATGAACCACACAAACATGATCTGTATTCCTGTAGATCTCCTTGTGCACCAAAAGTTCGGAAGAAGCCTTATCTTCCAGCATATGCCTTTCAATCAGTGGAATCCTTATAAAGTCCTCCTCCCTTAGCCTACCAAGATGGCCACCCCTTCTGGTGATTATAAGATACTCTCCTAACCTATAGGACAAGTTCCCAGCCCTTGCATCCACAAGACCTTCTTCATACAGTAGCCTTCCAACCTCTATGAGCTTTTTAATGACAACCTTTTCCATAGGCTACACACCAAGCTACAAAGTATGTAAGAGATAAGGCTAAAAGTAAGACCTACCAGAAGGGCAAACTCGCTATGGAAGATATACTCAAGCATGGCCCAGCTGGAAAAGCCAGAGAGCATGGAAAGGATGGCAGAAAGGGAATTGGAACCCTTAAAGTATAGGCCTGCCACAAGGGGTATAAAGAGGGACACAAGGCTAAGGGCTGAAGAGCTTCCCACGAGGTGGTATATGCTTTCTCCAGAGAGGGCAAAGCCCAAAGAGATGAGGGCTACAAGGACAACGCACAGCCTTGTGAGCCACAAAAAGCCCCTGTCGGAGAGGTTTTTTATGTAAGGCCTTATAAGGTTCTCGCTCAGAACGGAGGCGGGAGCAAGGACGGCTGCGCTTGCAGTGCTCATAATGGCAGAAAGCAAAGCACCAAAGAAGAAGACCTTTGTGGGCAGGCTTGCATGCTCCATTATCATGGTGGGAAGCATAAGCTGGGGGTCAACTTCTAAAAGCTCTGGATGCTTGACCCTTGCAAAGACGGCCAGTATGAGAGGAATGAGGGCAACGGTCAAATACATAAGGCCACCGCCTATGGCCGAAAGCACGGCCACCCTCTCACTCCTTGAGGACATGACCCTTTGAAAAACATCCTGCTGAGGAATGGAGCCAAGGCCTATAGTGATCCATGCGGATATGTAAAGGAGAATATCCTTTAAGGTAGGCTCTGGTAAAAACCTATAATAATCCAAAGGTTGTGAGGCAAGCACGGGAGCTATTTGGGAAAAGCCAGAAGAAACTTCATATAAAACTGTCAAAAGGCCCACTATGATCATTATTGTTTGGATAAAGTCTGTCAAAGAGACTGCCCACATGCCCCCCAAAAAGGTGTAAAAAAGCACCACACCAAAGCCTATAAAGGTGCCCACAGTTTGAGGCACACCTATCACCAAGTGTAAGATGACACCTATGGCCACCAATTGGGCTCCTATCCATCCAAAGTAAGAAAAAACCATCATAAGGCTCGCCACTATCTCCGTTTTTCTTCCGTACACCACCCTATAGAAGTCTCCCATAGTAAGAAGGTTCATCCTGTATAAGGGCTTGGCAAAGAAGAGGCCTATGAGGATAAGGCATAGGGCTGCGCCAAAGGGGTCTTCTATAACGCCTATGAGTCCCTCCTTTGCCATTGTGGAAGAGGCACCAAGGACGGTCTCCGCACCAAACCATGTGGCGAAGGTTACAAAGGTGGCCATATACAAGGGAAGGCTTCTTCCTGCAAGTATAAAGTCCTTAGAGTTTTTCACAAAGGTGCTGGCCAAAAGGCCTATAAGAAGGGTCCCTACCATATAGAGAAGGATAAACCCCAAAAGCATGCCATTATTTTATGAAATTTCTTCCAAAGGTTTACCCTTTGTCTCCACACCCTTTAGGGCCCACATAGTAAAGGCAAAAAAACCCACAAGCCAAAAGGAGGCAAGGCCAAGCATGGCAAAGGTAAAGCCTATCTGAGCAAGGCTAACAAGAAAGAGTGGCGCAAAAGCGCCAGAGAGCCTACCTATTATAGAAAGTAAGCCTATGGCGTAGGCCCTTATGTAAGAGGGATAGATCTCAGTGGCTATCACGTAGGCAACGGAGGCAAAGGAGAAGGCCACAAAAGAATAAACAAAGAAGGTGGTCTTAAGGTCAAAGCCAAGAAGAAAGGAAAGGCTAAGGAGAGAGGAAAGAAGGCTTATAAGTATTCCCAAGGGTACTCTGCCTATTTTGTCTACCATATAAGCCACCAACAGGCCGCCCAACAGGCCACCCAAGCTTCCAAGGGTGAGTATTTGAGGGATTTCCTTTGTCTGAAGGTGGTAGACCTCGGAAAGGATTAGAGGTAGTAGGGTTATCATGCCATAATAGGTGGTAAGGATGGTAAAGCTCATGCTGGCGCTAAAGAGGAATCGCCATCTGTATTTTTCCAGGATAATCTTTGACGCATCAAAAATGCTTCCCTCAAAAACTGGTATATGGCATGTGTTGGTGCTTCTTTTCCCTCCTGCTTCCTCCTCTATCCTTTCCACTATCCTTCTTGCCTCTTCAATCCTTCCCTTTGATAGGAGCCATCTTGGTGACTCTGGCACATAAAGCCTTACAAAGACCACAAGCAAGGCTATAAGTCCTCCAAAGAGATAGGCTATGCGCCAGGCAAGGCCTTCATCCAAAAGCTTTAAAAGTCCTATGGCGCTCAAGGAGGCCATAAGGCTACCAAGGTTCCAAAGGGCAGTGATGGTACCGTCCACCTTGCCCCTATGCCTTGAGGGCACAAACTCGTCTATGGCAGACTGGATGGCTGCAAACTCTCCACCCAGGCCCGCACCGGCCAGTATTCTAAAAAGTAGCGCCATTTCAAAGCTGTTGGCAAAGCCTGTCAAAAAGGTGCCACCAGCATACAGAAGAAGAGTTATCAAAAATAGCTTTTTCCTCCCATACTTGTCTGCAAGGTAGCCAAAGACCAAAGAACCCAGAATGGCACCAATTAGAAAGCCGCTCACCATCATAGAGCTCTGCCAAGGTAAAAATCCAAGGCTTTTTGCCATAGGCTTTAGGACTGCACTAACTATTACCACCTCAAAGGCATCCAAAACCCATGTAATACCCAAAGCAAGGACAAACTTTGTATGAAAAGATGTCCAAGGCAGGCTGTCAAGCCTGCAGGTGAGGTCTGTCTCAATAAGCTTCATAATGCTATAAAATATAGCTTGGTATGATAGCCTACTTTGTGATGGAGCTCGGTCTTGAAGACAGTATGCCCATATACAGTGGAGGGCTGGGGACCCTTGCAGGAGACACCCTATACTCCTATGCCGATATGGACATCCCGGCGGTCTGTATAACATTGCTCTACAAGAGGGGGTATAACCTGCAAAAGGTAACACCACATGGCATGCAGTTGGACTTTGATGCCCTCTGGGATTACAAAAGGTATTTGAGAAGGCTTGACCTTGAGGTGGAGGTTTTCTTTGGAGACAAAAAGCAGAAGGTGGTATGTTGGGAGTATTGGGTTAGGTCAAAGGCAGATGTGAGGATCCTTTTCCTTGATGCCGATGTGGAAGGAAATGACCCAGAGATTAGGAAGTTAAACAGCAAGCTTTACTTTGATGATGGCATATACAGGCTAAGGCAGGAGATCCTTTTGGGTATAGGTGGCTACAGGGTTCTAAAGGCTTTGGGCTATCCCATACATGTCTATCATATGAACGAAAGCCATTCAGCCTTCCTTGTGGTAGAGCTCCTAAGAGAGTTCAAGAGCCCAGAAGAGGTAAGGAAAAGGTGCGTCTTTACCATCCATACACCCGTGCCAACAGGCCACGATAAGTTCCCTGTGGATATGGTAAAGGAGGAGCTAAAGGCTTATGATAACATAGACTGGGAAAAAGAGGCCGTGGAAGGTTACATAAACCTCTCTGTGCTTGCCTCAAGGTATTCTAGCAAGGTAAACGCCGTATCCCAAAGGCATATGTATGTCACTCAGGGCATATTCCCAGAGCTTGCTGGAAACATTGAGTATGTGACCAACGGAGTATATCACAAAAGGTGGATACATCCAGAACTTCAGGAGGTCTTTAACGAATACATACCGGGCTGGGATGAGAACCCAATACTGCTTCAAAGGGTCTATGATATTCCCTCCGAGCTTCTTCTTAAAACCCACAACAAGATAAAGAGCGAGCTTATAAACTTTATAAATAAACAAACGGATGCAAGCTTCTCCGACGATGTGTTTACTATAGGGATAGCAAGGAGGGTAACTCCCTACAAGAGGAACGACCTGATTTTAAGGGATATAGACAGGCTCATTTACATAGGTGAAAGGGTAGGAGAGATTCAGATAGTCTTTGCGGGCAAAGCTCATCCAAGGGACAGCATGGGTAAGGATATGATAAAGAGGATCTTTGAGGCCATGAGGATGATAAAGGAGAGGACAAAGGCTGTAAAGGTGGCCTTTCTGGAAAACTACGGCATAGATATGGCAAAGCTTTTGATAGCTGGTTGTGATGTGTGGCTAAACAATCCTAAAAGACCTCTTGAAGCCTGTGGGACAAGCGGTATGAAAGCTGGAATGAACGGGGTTTTAAACTTCTCCACATGGGATGGCTGGTGGCTGGAGGGGGGGATAGAAGGGGTGAACGGCTGGGGCATAGGGCCAAGGCCAGGCTGGCAAGATATGAGCGAGTCTTCCGATGAGGAGGATATAGAAGACATCTATGGCAAGCTTGCCCATATAATACTGCCAACTTACTATAGGCGCAAGGATGAGTGGGTGAGGCTTATGAAGAACAGCATAGCCACCATAGGCCCCTACTTTAACACACACAGGATGGTGAGCGATTATATTAGTAAGGTGTATAAAATAGGTTTGAGGTGAAGCTATGGATAAAAGAGAAACTATAAAGCTATTGCTTTATGATGTAGCCCTTGAACACTCTGCCATAGTGCAATACCTATACCATATATTCCTCATAACAGATGGAAACATCACTTCCGAGATAGAGGAAATCGCACGCCAGGAGATGAGACATCTAAAGTGGTTTGCCCAAAAGGTGGTCCAACTGGGAGGGCAGGTGGTCCTTGACAGGATAGAAGACATGATCATGATAGGTGGCCCAGACTGGGCAGATATGCTATCAAAGGATGTTTGGGCGGAGGAAGAAGCCATAAGGATATACAGCCAACAGCTTGAGATGGTAAAGGATGACTCTGTCAAAAGACTTCTTGAGAGGGTCATAAAGGACGAGGAGGATCACAAATTGGAGTTTTCTGAGCTTTTGGAAAAGGTAAAAGAGGGGCTTGTGTGCATGCCAACGGAAGAGCAAAATACTGACCCAAAAACTATACAGGTGTTAAACAGGTTTTTAAAGGAGGAATACCAAACCATAATCAACTACCTTTACCAGTTTTTCCACACAAAGGATTGCACCTACAAAGACATAATGCTTGACCTTGCCATAGAAAGTATGGTGCATATGGGAAAGCTTGGAGAAAAGATAGGTGAGATGGGAGGCATGCCACAGATTGAAAGAGTGGACTTTTCTCCAAAGCCTCTGAAGAGCCTTCAAGAGCAGGTAAAGGCGGAGATACTCTATGAGCAAGAGACAGGTGGAGAGTATGGTAAAGAAATGAAAGCTATGGAAGATCCAAGTATAAAGAGGCTCTTCACCTTTATAGAAAACCAGGAGGAATATCACAAGCAAAAGCTTATGGAGTTTTTCAAGCTTATGAACAGGCTAACGGTGGGAGACTTAAGGAAGAGGGATGCTTGACCTTGTGATAAACTCCTTCAGAGAGAGCGCCGATGTAAAGCTTGCCTTTGTGGAGCTTTATGCAGAAAGGATATTGGAAGTAGGCCAGATAATGGCGGAGGCCTTAAAAAGTGGAAATAAAATACTGCTTTTTGGCAACGGTGGAAGTGCGGCGGATGCCCAGCACATAGCGGCGGAGATAGTGGGGAGGTTCAAAAAGGAAAGGAGGGCCCTTCCTGCCATAGCCCTCACCACAGACACCTCCATACTTACAGCCGTTGGAAACGATTATGGCTTTGAAACCATCTTTGAAAGGCAGATAGAGGCCCTCTGCATGCCCGGAGACATAGCCATAGGCATTTCCACCTCTGGCAACTCTCCCAACGTGATAAGGGGTCTTATGAAAGCCCATGACCTTGGTGCCACCACGGTGGCCTTTACAGGAAGGAACGGGGGAAAGGTGGTAGACATTGCCCACTACAGCTTTGTTGTGCCATCCTACGATACGGCGAGGATTCAAGAGTGCCATATAACCCTTGGCCATGTTCTTTGCGAGATAATTGACAGGCTTTTATGAAGGTCCTCCTTTTTGTAAAGGATACAAAGTCTGCCTTTGAGACATCCCAAAGGGTCAGGGAGCTTTTGCATTCCTTTGGCGTTCGCGTGGAGACATTTATAAACAAACGAGAAGCCAAAAGGCCAAGCTTGGAAGGTATAGACCTTCTTGTAGTGATAGGCGGGGATGGCACCTTTTTGGCCGGTGCCAGGCTGGTGGCACAAAGGTCCATACCCATCCTTGGCATAAACGAGGGAAGGTTTGGCTTTCTCACAGAGGTGGAAAGGGAGGACATGGAAGAGGTCATAGAAAAGGTTTTAAAAGGAGAGATAAAGCCACAAAAAAGGATGATGCTCTCCGCCTATTTGAAAAGAGGATCGGAAGAGGTCTATATGGGAGATTATCTAAACGATGTGGTCATATCAAAGGAAAGCCTTGCCAGGATGGTGGAGGTGGAAGTATTTGTGGGAGAAGAGTCTGTCCTGAGGGTCTATGGAGATGGTGTGATAGTCTCTTCTCCTACCGGTTCTACCGCCTATGCCCTCTCCGCAGGAGGCCCCATCATATACCCCCTTTCGGAGGCCCTCCTCTTTGTTCCCATATGCCCTCATACCCTCTCCAACAGGCCCCTTGTCCTCCCACCAGACTTTGAGATAAAGCTAAAAAACCTCTCCCAGGATGGCATGGCCTACCTAACACTTGACGGCCAGGAGGGCAGAAGCTTAAACAAAGAAGACATTATAATAGTAAGGAGGTCAAAGCATTACTGCCT
Organism: Candidatus Pampinifervens sinense; assembly: GCA_037927135.1. Classification (GTDB taxonomy): domain Bacteria; phylum Aquificota; class Aquificia; order Aquificales; family Aquificaceae; genus Pampinifervens; species Pampinifervens sinense. The sequence goes on from JAXSPP010000005.1 coordinate 138,254, forward strand.
TATGTATCCAAACCCAAAGAGGAGCTTTTTTGGAATACTAAGGGAGAAGCTAAGATGGGGCTAAGTTCTTTATTTGAAAGCTACATAGCCTTCCGCTTCAAAGATGGCCAGCTACAGCCCATAAAACATCCCCACATACCAGACTTTGATAGCCTTTTGCACATAGACCACCAAAAAGAGATTCTAAGAAGGAACACACTGCAACTTGTAAAGGGCTTGCCTGCCAACGACGCTCTGCTTTGGGGAGACAGAGGCACGGGGAAGTCCTCCTTAGTCAAGTCCATGCTTGGACTTTTTGCCAAGGAAGGCCTAAGAATTGTGCAAATATACAAGATGGACCTCTGGCATCTTTCAGACCTCTATGATCTCTTCAGAGAAAGGGAAGAAAAGTTTATCCTCTTCTTTGACGACCTTTCCTTTGAACCGGGGGATGAGAGCATAAGGGTCTTGAAGTCTTTGATGGATGGAGACATTGAGGAGAGGCCTGCCAATGTGGTCATATACGCCACCTCAAACAGGAGGCACCTTATGCCAGAAAGGAACGGGGAAGAAAAGTTCCCAGAAGAAAGCTATTGGGAGAGGGTCTCCCTTGTGGAACGCTTTGGCATAAGGCTTGGCTTTTTCGCCTTTGGAAAAGAGGAGTACCTTTCCATAGTGAGGCACATAGTGGCCCAAAGGGGCCTAAATATAGAAGAAGAGGAGCTTGAAAGGCTTGCCCTCCAGTGGTCCATGAGCAACGGCTTTTCTGGAAGGAGCGCCAGCCAGTTTGTAAAAAATCTGGAAGGTTTTTTAAAACTCACTTAAAATCTTTCTTATGACCTTCAGAGAGCTTTCAGAGTTCTTCCAAAGGATAGAGCAGACCACAAGCAGGCTTGAGATGGCAGACATACTAAGAGACCTTTTGGAAAAGGCCGATGTGGAAGAGATAGACAAGGTGGTCTATCTGACCCTTGGCGAGCTTGTGCCAGCCTTCAGAGGCTTAGAGTTTGGTGTATCAGAAAAGCTTATGATGGAGGCCATCTCCAAGGCTTGCGGTGTTAAGGTAAAGCAGGTGGAGAGCCTATACAAAGAGAGGGGAGACTTGGGAGAGGTGGCGCAAGAGCTTATAAGTTGGCAGGGAAGGGGCCTTAGCTTAGTTAAGGTCTATCAAGAATTATTTGATATTGCAAGGACAAGGGGCACTCTGGACAAGGTCATGAGACTTATAAACCTCCTAAAAGGCCTTTCTGGCTTTGAGGCCAAGTATGCGGTAAGAGTGGTGATAGGAAGGCTAAGGCTCGGTGTGGGCGATGCCACCATAATAGATGCCCTGGCTCTTATGGCAAAAAGCAGGGAACTAAAGCCCCTTATAGAGAGGGCCTATAACCTCTGTTCTGATCTTGGCCTTGTAGCCAGAAAGCTAAAGGAAGAAGGGATAAATGCCCTAAAGGATTTCAAGATACAGGTTGGCTATCCCATAAGGATGGCCTTGGCAGAAAGAGTATCAAGCGCCCAAGAGATAATAAGCAGGCTTGGAAGGTGTGCGGTGGAAGCCAAGTACGATGGCTTTAGGTTGCAAGTCCATAAGGATAGTCAAAAGGTTGAAATATACTCAAGGAACCTGGAGCGCATGACGGAGATGTTCCCAGATATAGTGAAAGCCATCTTGGAAGACCTCCCTGCCAAGGAAGTAATATTGGAGGGTGAGGCCATAGCCATAAACGAGGAGACGGGAGAATTCTATCCCTTTCAGATAACCATACAAAGGAAGAGAAAGTATGGTATTCATGAGTATTCAAAAGAATACCCCCTAAAGCTCTTCTGCTTTGACCTCCTATATCTGGAAGGGGAGGACTACACTGTAAAGCCCTTCATTGAAAGAAGAAAGACCCTTGAAGGACTCCTCACAAAAACAAACACCCTCAGAGTCTCCGAGATGATAATCACAGATAATGCCAAGGAGGTGGAAGAGTTTTTTGAAGAGGCCATAACCAGAGGCCTTGAGGGCATAATGGCAAAGAGGCTTGACGCTCCTTACACGGCAGGATCAAGGAATTTTAACTGGATAAAGCTCAAAAGGAGCTACAGGGGTGCTTTGGCAGACACCATAGATGTGGTGATTCTGGGTTATTACTACGGCAAGGGGGCAAGGGCAAAGCTCGGCATAGGTGGTGTGCTTGTGGGGGTCTATGACCCATCCACAGACACCTTCAAAACGGTTAGCAAGGTTGGTTCTGGCTTTACAGAAGATGAGTGGATAAGGCTTAAGAAGATGCTTGATGAGATAAGGATTGAACACAAGCATGCAAGGGTGGATAGCCTCCTTTCTGCCGATGTTTGGGTGGAGCCAAAGTATGTGATAACGGTAAATGCTGATGAGATAACAAGGTCTCCTTTGCACACAGCTGGAAGGACCATAGATAGCCCAGGCTATGCTCTACGCTTTCCAAGGGCTGTAAGCTTTATAAGGGAGGACAAAAACCCAGAGGATGCCACGACTGTAGAAGAGATCATAAGACTGTATGAACTTCAAAAGAGAGTGTCTGTAGAGTAGTGGCGGCGGGAGGACTCGAACCTCCGACCTGAGACTTATGAGATCTCCGCTCTAGCCAGCTGAGCTACGCCGCCTACTCAATAATATATTATAATCCATTCCCACTGCCTTATAATTTATACCATGGGATACAGGGTAGCAATAGTAGGAGCAACGGGAGAAGTAGGAAGGGCTTTTTTAAGGGTTTTAGAGGAAAGAAACTTCCCTGTAGAGGATATATATCTTTTTGCTTCAGAAAAATCTGAAGGCCTTGAGCTGACCTTTAAAGGAGAGAGGATAAAGGTCCAAGCTCTAAACAAGGCCAAAAGTTTCTCTGGCATAGATATTGCCCTCTTTTCTGCAGGCTCCTCTGTGAGCAAGGAGTATGCCCCCAAGTTTGTCTCCGACGGTGCTGTAGTCATAGATAACTCTTCCGCCTGGAGGCTTGACCCGGATGTGCCCCTTGTGGTGCCCGAGGTAAACCCGGAAGATGTAAAGGATCACAAAGGTATTATAGCCAACCCTAACTGCTCCACCATACAGATGCTTGTGGCCCTAAAGCCCATATACGATGCGGTGGGCATATCCCATATAGTGGTTTCCACCTATCAGTCCGTTTCTGGTGCGGGTGCAAAGGCTATAAGGGAGCTTGAGGAGCAGGTAAAGGCCTGGTGTGAAGGGAGAGAAATGCCAGAGGCAAAGCATCTTCCCAAAAGGATAGCCTTCAACGTCATACCACAGATAGATGTCTTTACTGAAAACGGCTACACAAAGGAAGAGATGAAGATGCTAAACGAGACTAGGAAGATACTGCATGATCCTGAGATAAAGGTCTCAGCCACTTGTGTTAGGGTTCCAGTCTTCTATGGACACTCGGAGGCCATAAGCGTAAAGCTAAAGAAGGAGCTTTCTCCAGAGGAAGCAAGGGAGATTTTAAGGAAGGCAAAGGGTGTGGTGGTGGTGGATAACCCAGAGGAGAAGGCCTATCCTTTGGCCATAGAGGTGGCAGGAAGGGATGAGGTCTTTGTGGGAAGGATAAGGAGGGACCTTGTTTTTGAGCCAGGTCTTTCCATGTGGGTGGTGGCTGACAACATACGCAAAGGTGCAGCTACCAACGCAGTGCAGATAGCGGAGCTTTTACACCAGTATGCCTTGGTTTGAACATGCTTAGGATAAGGGAAAGGGCCCTAAGGAAGATAATAGAACAGGCAGAAAGGGACTATCCTTATGAGACCTGCGGCCTCCTTTTGGGCAAGGTAGAAGGCTCTGTACGCACAGTCTTTGGTGCCTACGAGACACCCAACGCAAACCCAGACAGAAAGCACGACCGTTATGAGATAGCTCCAGAGGACTATCTAAAGGCTGAAAAGAAGGCAAGGGAGTTTGGCCTTGAAATAGTAGGTGTATACCACTCCCATCCAGACCATCCCGACAGACCTTCCCAGTTTGACCAAGAGAGGGCCTTTGAAGGCTGGTCCTACATAATACTCTCTGTAAGCAAGGGTAAGGTGGTCTCTTACAGAAGCTGGGAGCTAATTGACGGCAAGTTTGTAGAAGAAGAGATTTTAATATTTGGGTTGTGAAGGAAACCATAAGGCTTTGTTTAAAAGAAGCAAAAGAGGCCTTTGAAAAGGGGGAGGTGCCAGTGGGATGTGTGATAGTGAAAGAAGGTAGGGTGATTGCGAAGGCCCACAACAGGGTGCAAGAATTAAAGGATCCTACAGCCCATGCTGAGATGCTTGCCATTAGGGAGGCTACAAAAAGCTTGGGTGAGAAGTACCTTTATGGCTGTGAAGTCTATGTAAGCCTTGAGCCTTGCCCCATGTGTGCTTACGCTTTGGTGCTCTCAAGGGTAGAAAAGGTGGTCTTTTTTGCTCCCGATGAGAGGTATGGGGCTGTTATGAGCAGGTTTAACCTTTTGGAGGAAGAGGCCTTCAATCACAGAGTAAGGTGGGAGTATATGCCGGTAGAGGAGGCAAGCCTTCTTATTAAGGAATTTTTCAAAAGACTCAGAAGCTGAACTATATTTATAATTGATAGCTACATGGGTGCGTCCTTTGCCCTTATCTTACTTCTTCTCCACATAGCCTTCGGTGCACAAGAGTGTTCAAGGGAGGAGCTTTTAAAAAATGTAAGGTCCTTGATGGAAAAGAACTACCTCTGGTGGGACAGAATAAAGGATCTTCAGTGGAAGGATGAGGAGGAGCTTCTTCAATATTTGAGGAAGATAAGGGACAGATGGAGTGCTATAACAAGGCAGGAGGATGAGAGGCTATGGTATTCTTCATCCAAGATGGTAGGCTTAGGTATAAGGTGGGACGATAAGGGTTATGTAATAAGAGTTTTTAAGAACTCACCCGCAGAGAAATACGGTATAAAAGAGGGAGACATTATAGTTTCCATAAATGGAGTTAGAGACAAAAGCCTTTGGAGGAAGGTCTTGATGGAGGTGGAAAAGGGAGGGATCATAAGGGTGGAGCTCATAAGGGAAGGGCTCTTCAAGGAGGTTGAGGTGGTAAAAGGAGAGTTTGAAGTGCCTGTGGTAGAAGAGGTAAGGGTGATAAACTACGGTGGTCTTAAGGTGGGCTATGTGAAGATCAACAACTTCACCCAGCCTGCCCTTGGAGCCTTTGAAAGGGCTATGGAAGAGTTAAAGCAATGGGGCTTTGATGTACTTCTTTTGGATTTAAGAGACAACGGTGGTGGTCTAATCTCTGTGGCAAAGGGTATAGTGGACATGCTGGCAGGTGGGGAGGGTGTGATGTTTTACCTGGAGGGTAGGAATAGGAACTTTGGGGTATATGAGTTTAAGAACAAGGAGGGTTTAAACAAGCCTATAGTGGTTTTGGTTGGCAGGCATACAGCCTCTGCAGCCGAGCTTGTGGCTGTACTTTTAAAAAGGTATGCAAAGGCCCTAATCGTTGGAGAAAACACCGTTGGAAAGTATGTGGGAAGCAACATATACCCTCTTAACTCCTGCGGTCGTGTCTTGAGGCTTATCACCTTTGAGATGAAACTGCCAAGTGGAGAGACAATAACGGGAGATAAAGGTATAAACCCAGATTGCAGGCTAAACGGCGACGATTTTGTAAGCAAGTCTATTGAGTGCCTTTCCATCCATGGCCTTGGAGTAGTTCCAGCAGGACAGCCCTAAGCTCCTCTCTAGACCTTTGAGTATTTATTGGAATGGCATACTCCGGTGGCACAAACCTCTCCTTTTGTTTTAGATAAACCTCTATGTCCGCATCGGATATATCCTTCCTGCTTTTAAGCCTCCTTATTATCTCCTCCTCTTGGGCAAAGGCCAAAAGAAAAAGCACATCCTTGAACTCCTCTTTTACCAGGTTTCTTTGCCACTCCTCAAGGAAGGTGGCATCCAAAACCACATCCTTCCCTTCCCTTACTTTTTCCTTTGCCCTTTTTATCATCTCCTTGTAGACTCTTTTGGTCCACTCTTGGGAGTATATGCCCTCTCCATAGGGCACCTTCACCTTTTGAGTAGGCTCTATGCCAGCAAGCTCTTTTCTTACCTTGTCGCTCCTTATCCATTCAAAGCCAAACTCTTCGTGTAAAAGACTTGCCAAAAAGGACTTGCCAGAGCCAGAGAGGCCCATAACAACCACTATCATTGAATGCCAAGCTCCTTAAGAAGGGCAGGGCTATAGCCCTCTATGACCTTGTAGTTTTTAAGGATGATGTTATAGGGCGTGCCTTGAACGTTTAACTTTTCCGCCACCTTTATGTGTTCTTGCACGAGTGGGCAGTCTCTCGCAAGGGGAGGCCTTCCGTCAAACTTTCCAGAGAGGACCTCATCAAGGGCCTTTAGCCTGTCCTTTGAACAGGCTATGTAGTTGGACTTTGCATAGCTTTCTGGAAAAGTTTTAAAAGGCAGTAAAAACACGTATATCTTGACCTTATCCAGATGGGGCCTTAGGGCCTTCCACTCCTTTCTGCAGTGTCCGCAGTCGGGGTTTATAAAGCTAATGAGTTCATTTTTACCCTTCCCTACCACTATGGCTTTGTTCAGTGGTATCTCTTTCACTTGGGATTTTATAAACTCTGTGTAGAGGTCTTGGGGAAAGGATAGACTAAAAACAAAGAGAAGAAGGAAAAGCCATCTCATAGTGTAAATTATACAGTCAAAGCCCTTATCCTTTCCACCACCTCCCTTATTATCCAATCGGGGGTGGAAGCCCCTGCCGTTATGCCTACCCTTTTGGCACCTTCAAACCACTCCCCTTTTAGTTCCTCTGCTGTCTCCACATGGTAGCTATTAGGATTTAGGCTTTTGGCTATCTCATAGAGCCTTCTTGTGTTCCCACTGTTTTTACCACCCACTATGACCATCACATCCACTTTCGGTGCCAATCTATAGACATCCTCCTGCCTTTCGGAGGTGGCGTTGCATATGGTGTTTATCACCTTTAATTCCTTTACCCATAGGGCAAGCTCTCCCACCACCTCCTTGAAAAACTGCTCCTTTTGGGTAGTTTGGGCCACCACGCCCACCTTTTCCTTTCCAAGGGCTTCTTTGAGGTCCTCTTTATTTTCCACCACTATTCCCTTGCCACCGCAATCTTGCAAATACCCAAGGGTACCTATCACCTCAGGGTGGTTCTTCTCTCCTACCAAAACCACAAAGTAGCCCTCTTGGCAAAGCTTTATAACGGCAGAATGCACAGCCTTAACATAGGGGCATGTGGCATCAATTATTTTCACACCCTTTGAGAGGAGCTCCCTTTCCTTCTGTGGAGGAATGCCGTGAGATCGTATGATCACCTTATGACCTTCCCTTAGCTCCTTTTCATCCTTTAGAAGCATAAGGCCCTTATTTTCTAGCCTTTTGACCTCCTGTGGGTTGTGTATGAGAGGCCCCATGCTAAAGACCTTTTCCCCATCCCTTAGAGCTTCTTCCGCAAGGCTTATGGCCCTTTTTACTCCAAAGCAAAAACCCGCATGTTCCGCTATTATTATCTCAGGCATAGGAAGATTATAGGACCTTTAAAGTCTGTTGACCTTGAGCTATCTCATACAAAGGAGGGCCTCTTCTGTAAAGATGCCCTCAAAGACCTTACAAACACTACCTTCAAGGAAGACCTCTTCAAGACCTTGATCAAAGTCTATCCTCAAGAGTTCTCCGCCCTTTGTATAAACCTCCACAGGCCTCTCTTTCACAAGGCCCTTTTTGTAGGCCACTATGGCGCTGGCTGTGGCACCCGTTCCGCAGGCAAGGGTCTCAGCCTCCACACCACGCTCGTAGGTCCTTATCCTTATGGCCCTCTCACTTACAGGCTCTATAAAGTTTACGTTGGTGCCCTTTGGCTCAAACTCCTTGTGAAACCTTATGGCCCTTCCAAGCTTTTTCACATCCAAGCTATCCAAATTTTGCACAACAGCCACAAAGTGTGGCACTCCAGTGTTTATAAAGCTTCCCTCTATCCTTTGTCCGTCCACATCAAGGACCATATCTCTGAAGCCAAAGGGCTTGGTAAGTTGCACCTTTACCCTTCTACCACTTTCTAGCACCCAGGCCCTTATGATGCCTGCCAATGTCTCAAACCTTACCTCCTCCCCCACTATGCCTTTTTCATAAGCAAACCTTACTGCACACCTTGATCCGTTGCCACACATCTCAGCCACAGAGCCGTCGGAGTTGAAAAACCTCCACTTGAAATGGTTCTCTTTGTTTTCTGGATTTTCTATAAGTATTAGGCCGTCCGCACCTATGCCTATATGTGGAGCGCAAAGCCTTATTACAAAGTCCTTTATTGAAAGACCAAGCCTTTCAATTAACTTATCTACCTTACCATCTCTATTGTCTATCACTATAAAATCGTTTCCAGAACCTTGCAATTTTGCAAACTCCATGCTAAAATATTATACACTTCACTTTACGCCGAGTGAGAAATTCCCTTTAAGCTAAACCTTCCATATCAATAAAAAGACAGCAGGGCTACTATAATAGTAGCCCTAAAAACCATCGGAGGTTTTTACCATGGAAATTATACCACCTTACCTA
>JAXSPP010000006.1:0-130111 GCA_037927135.1 Candidatus Pampinifervens sinense
GCTTTTCAATGCTGGTAGTGGGTGGAGGACTTTAACTTGTGTGCTTGTGTATGTATATGCTTATGCTATTGGATATAGTTATTACAGGAGGGGTGAACTTGAGGTCTAATTTCTCACCCAGCGTATAAGAATAGTATAATCTTAAGGAGATAATGATGCCTGAGCTGTTGCTAGCCCTTTATACAGGCTTGTTTTTTACTATAGTTTTCATAGTTGCTCCCGTTTTGTTAAGAGCTAGGGAAAATAAAAACCTTGCGGGAAGGTTCTATGGATCCATCCTTTGGAGATCCTATAAGCTTGCTTTTTTACTCCTAATGTCTTATCTTATTTTAGGAAATGAAAGGGTTTATACCTTACTCCTTATGCTGGGCCTTGGTCTAAACGTGGGGGTATCATACTGGCTCAAAGCCTATAAGAGAAAATTGGGCAATATAGATCTTATTGATTACCATGATCCAAGGAGATCACTCTTTAGGAAGGTCTCCATGCTCTCAACCTTTTTATTACTCATAAACTTTCTCATCTCCTTCTTTATACTTTTAAAAAAACTAAAAGGAGGTGGCTTTGCAGGAGTATAGGGTAAACAAACAGATTAAGGCTAAGGAGGTAAGGCTTATAGACGAGAACGGTAAGCAGATAGGCATAGTCCCATTGCAAGAGGCTCTGAGGATAGCCAGTGAAAAGGGTTTGGATCTTGTAGAGGTTGCTCCCAATGCCAACCCGCCCGTTTGTAAGATACTGGACTATGGGAAGTTCATGTACGAGCTTAAAAAGAAGGAAAAGGAAGCGAGGAAGAAGCAGAGGGAGCACGCCATTGATGTAAAGGATATGATGCTATCCATCAGGATTGATGAGCATGACCTTAAGGTAAAACTAAAGCACATGAGAGAATTCCTCATGGATGGAGATAAGGTAAGAGTAAGGATACGCTTTAGGGGAAGGGAACATTTACATCCTGAGCTTGGAGACAAGCTTGTAAACAGAATACTAGAGGAGCTCTCAGATGTAGGCCAACTTGAATCACCAGTGAAAAAAGAGGGAAACTTTTTGGTCTTCTCATTGCTTCCAAAGAGAAAATAAATTTTAAAATAAGAGGTGGAGGGGAATATGACGCCTGTTGGAGCAACCACAGAGATAAGGCTCATAGATATACTTCAGAAGGCGCTAAAGGCCAATGCCTCCGATATACATATAACAGCTGGTGCAAGGCCAGCGCTGCGTATAGATGGCAAGATTACACCCATGCTGGAGTATCCTATATTGACTCCAGAGATGACACAAAGACTGGTTTACTCTGTAATGTCCGAAAAACACAGAAAGATCCTTGAAGAGAAAGGTCAAGTGGACTTTTCCTTTGGGGTAAAGGATATAGGTAGGTTTAGAGCAAATGTGTTTATGCAAAGAGGTTCTGTGGCAGCAGCTTTTAGAAGATTACCCCACAGGATAATGAGCGTAAAGGAGCTTGGTCTTCCCGAAAAGGTCCTTGAGTTATGTCATAAAAGCATGGGTCTTGTTCTTGTTACAGGTCCAACAGGTTCTGGTAAAAGTACAACCCTTGCAGCTCTAATAGAGTACATAAACCAAAACTTTCCATACCATATAATAACCATAGAAGATCCTATAGAGTATGTCTTCTCCCACAAAAGAAGCATAGTTAACCAGAGGGAGATAGGTGAAGATGTACATAGCTTTGCAGATGCTTTAAGGGCTGCATTGAGAGAAGATCCGGATGTCATACTTGTTGGAGAGATGAGGGATTTGGAAACCATTGAAATAGCCTTAAGGGCTGCAGAAACAGGACACTTAGTCTTTGGAACACTTCATACAAACACAGCCATATCTACTATAACAAGGATAGTGGATGTTTTTCCACCGGAGCAACAATCGCAAGTAATCATACAGCTTTCCTTTGTCCTTCAGGGTGTCATATCCCAAAGACTCATTCCTAAGATAGGTGGTGGAAGGGTCCTTGCCTATGAGCTCTTGATACCTAACACGGCCATAAGGAACCTTATAAGAGAAAACAAGCTTCAACAGATATATCCTATCATGCAAAGCGGACAGGCAGAAACTGGTATGCAAACAATGAACCAATCTCTATATTCACTTTACAAGGCGGGCCTTATCACCCTAGAGGATGCTTATAAGTATTCACCGGATGTCAAAGAGTTGGAGAATATGATAAAGAGAGGGGGATAAAAAATGCCAAGATATAGGTATAGGGCCTTTGATGATGCTGGTGCTTTGGTGGAAAGTGAGGGGGAGTATCCTACTCAAGAGGCTCTAATAGCGGACCTACAGCAAAGGGGCCTCACCGTTTTGCAGGTTATAAACCTTGAGGAGGGTAAAAAAGAGAGGAAAAGTATTTTAACCCTTTCTCTTTCCTTAGGGAGGAGTGTAAGCGATAGAGATCTTTCCATATTTTGTAGACAGCTAGGAACTATGATAAATGCAGGACTTAACCTTATAGACGCTTTAAATATATTGGCGGAACAACTACCTAATAAAAAGCTTGCAGAAGCTAGTAAAAAAGTGGCGGTAATGGTTAATGAAGGAAGGCCTCTATCCAATTCTATGGCAGAATTTCCTTCAGTCTTTCCAGAATTCATAGTAAACCTTGTAAAGGTTGGTGAGGAGACTGGTAATCTGGACATCGCTTTAATGAGGGCTGCAGATTATTATGAAAAAATGGCTTCAATAAAAAATAAGATTAAAAGCGCTTCCTTCTATCCCACCTTTGTAGTTATAGTAGCCACCATTATAGTAACAGGTATTTTGTATTTCTTAGTTCCCACCTTTGCAGAAATATACGCTTCCCTCGGCGGTGAGCTACCATTACCCACTCAGATGCTTATAGCGGCATCAAACCTAATAAGGTCTAACCTTCTTTATGCACTTGCTTTTATAATAGGCTTCTTCTTTCTTTTTAGATTCTTGATGAAGAATGTTTATCAGTTTAGAAGGGCAGTTCACACCTTTATGCTAAGAGCTCCCAAAATGGGAGATCTTGTGGTAAAAAGCACCATGGCCAGGTTTGCAAGGACCATGGCAACCCTCTTTTCCAGTGGTGTGCAACTTGAAAGGGCCTTTGAAATAGCAGGCCAGGTGGCTGGTAATGTGAGGATAAAGGAAGCTTTGGAAATGGCAAAAAAGGATGTTATTGAGGGAGCGCCCATGTACAAAGCTCTTGAAAAAACTGGCATGTTCCCAAAGCTTATAATTGCTATGGTTAGAGTTGGCGAGGATACAGGTAGACTGGATGAGATGCTTGACACAATAGCCAGATTTTACGAAGACGAGTTTGACAAGGCCGTGGAAGGTATGATAAAGCTTATAGAGCCTATGCTTATTGTGTTTATAGGTGGAGTGGTAGGTTTAATACTCATAGCCTTATATTTGCCCATCTTTAAGATGGGAGAACTGATAAAATCTTAAACTTATGCTTAGCGTAGGGATTGTAGGACTACCAAACGTAGGAAAGTCTACCCTTTTTAATGCCCTAATACAGGCGGCAAAGGCTGCCGCAGCCAACTACCCCTTTTGCACCATAGAGCCAAACGTAGGCACTGTGGAGGTGCCAGACAAAAGGCTCTATGAGATAGCAAGGCTTGAAAGGTCAAAAAGGGTGGTGCCTACCTTTATAGAGTTTGTGGATATTGCAGGTCTTGTGCGCAACGCCAGCAAGGGTGAAGGCCTTGGAAACCAGTTTTTGGCTCACATAAGGGAAGTGGACGCCATAGCCATGGTGCTAAGGTGCTTTGAAAACCCAGAGGTGGTGCATGTGGAAGGTTCGGTAGACCCTATAAGAGATGCCCAGATAATAGACCTTGAGCTAATAGCCAAGGACTTAGAAACAGTAGAAAAAAGGATGGAGAAGGTGGAGAAGATGGCAAGGATTGGAGACAAAAAGGCAAAGGAAGAGCTAAGCATGCTTGAGTCAATAAGGGCCATACTTGAAAAGATGGAGCCTATAAGAAAGCATGCAAGAAATTTAGACTCAGAGGTCTTGGACTATGCAAAAAGGAACCTTTTCCTGCTTACGGCCAAACCCTTGATGTATGTGGCAAACGTGAGCGAGAAGGATTTGCCAGAAGGGAATGAGTTTAGCAAGAGGGTCTTTGAGTATGCCAAGGAAGAGGGGTCTCCCGCCGTGCTAATATGCGCCAAGCTGGAAGAAGAACTTATAGGCCTTGAACCAGAAGAAAAGGAGGAGCTTTTAAAATCCTATGGTCTTGAAGAACCGGGGCTAAACAGGCTAATAAGAGAAGCATACAAGCTTTTGGACCTTATCACCTTTTTCACCACTGGAGAGAAAGAGACAAGGGCTTGGACGGTAAAGAAAGGCACAAAGGCTCCACAGGCCGCAGGCAAAATACACTCTGACTTTGAAAGAGGCTTTATAGCTGCAGAGGTGATAAACTATGAGGATTACATAAAGGTTGGGTCCCTTAGCAAGGCAAAGGAGCTTGGCTTGGTAAGGCTTGAAGGAAAGGACTATGAGATAAAGGATGGAGATATTGTGTATTTCCGCTTCAATGTGTAAGCTCTTCAAGCTCTTTTATAAAGTTTTTTAAAACCACGTCCCTTGAAAATTTTCTTTTGTACAAGTTGTATGAATGTATGGAAAATTCCTTCCACCTCTCTGCAGCCATCTTCATCTTTTCTTTGAGGTCTTCCACATCACCTACCTTAAAGACATAGCCGTTCTTCTCCTCTTCTACAGCCTCCTTAATGCCCCCCACATCGGAGACCACCAAGGCGCACCCGCAGGCTAGGGCTTCTATAGCCACCCTTGTCATGGCCTCTGTGTTCCTTGAGGGTATTACACAGACATGGGCCATCTTATAGTAATCTTCTACCCTTGGTGTATAACCTATAAGATGGACTTTGTCTTTGAGGCCATATTTTTCTACAAAGCTTTTGACCTCACCCATGGCTTTCCCATCGCCCACCACATAGGCCTCTACATCTTTTCTTTCCAATGACAACTTATAAAAGGCTTCAAGGAAGTCAAAAATACCCTTTCCCCTATCCACTTTGCCCACAAAGAGAAAGTTTATCTTGCCTTCTTCCTTTTCTGCGTAGCCAAAACGTGCCTCTTCTATAAGGTTGTAAATTACTTTTATCCTTTCTGGCCTTACGCCTTCTCTTATCAAGTTTTCTTTCACACGCTCGCTTACCGCAAAAAACCTATCCACATAGGGAAAGACAAACTTCCTTACCATCCACTCCTTCATCCTTTCCATGTGTCTAAAGAAGGCTACCTTTATTCCAGCTACTTTGCCCGCCAAGAGGGCATTCACATACTCTTTTCCGTTGTTGGCTATAATAAGCTTTGGCTTTTCCTTTATTAGCAACTTGGCAAGCCTTATGGTGCTAAGGAGAGCAAGGCTGTTTGGAAAAGAAAGGTGGTATTTTTTTATGCCCTCTGTGTGTTTGTCCACGTAAGAGCCTTTTGCACAGATAAGCACCACATCAATGCCTTCCTTTGAAAGCTCCTTTACCATCTGTATGGTGTGAAGCTCTGTGCCGCCAAAGTTGGGGTTTGGATTGCCGTTTAGCCATGCTATCTTCATAGTAGAACCTTATACAAAAACTTTGGAAGAAAGTCGTTGCCAAAGATGGTTATACGTCTTACCTCAAAGAGGTTTTCACTCTCTTCAAAGCTTCCATGCCTTGTGGTAAAGGCTATGCTATAGCCAGCCCTTTGGACCATGTCCTTTATTCGTTGGTTGTAGTCTCCGTAGGGATAACAGAAGGCCCTTATCTCTGTTCCAAGCTTGTCTTCAAGAATAACTTTTGAAGTGTATATCTCCTCCCATGCCTTTTTAGGGTCTATCTTTGAAAGATAAGGATGTGTAAGACTATGGGAGCCTATCTCAAAGCCAAGGCTATGAAGCTCTTTTATCTGTTCCCAGTTCATTATAGGTTTTTTGACTCTTATGCGATCATGGTCCCATCGGTTGTAGCTCCCTACAAGGGCTACAGGTACAAAGATCACACATCTGACCTTTAGTTCCATAAAGGTAGGAAGGGCATTCTCCCAAAAATCCAGATAGGCATCGTCAAAGGTAAGCAAAACCCCTTTTTTAGTATTCTTGTTTAATAATAGGTCCCCTAAGCTGAGAAAGTTAAAGCCCATAAACTTAAGAAGCTTTACCTGTCTTTTTAACTGTTCTCTACCAACAAAAAGTGTTTTTAACTTTGCTCCCTTAGGAGGTTTTCCTACGTTATGGTAAGTTAGGATTTTTATACTCACAAGTTTATATTTTATATCTATGCCGGAAGTGAAAAGCAAACTTACCAAAGCTCAAAAGGCTGCCATACTTCTTATGGCCATGCCACCGCAGGTAGCTGTGGAAGTTATGAAAGAACTTTCCGATGATGAAATCCAAGAGGTTTTATTGCACGCAACCAATTTAGAAGGTGTTACTTTAAAGGATATAGAAGAGATTGCAAAAGAGTTTATAGAAGAGTATAAAGCTACCACCTTCTTAAGTCCGGATATAGATCAGCTTCTTGAGTTTGCTCGCAAAGTGCTACCACCGGATAAATTCGCTAAAATCTACGAGTTTCTAACAAGCTCCAACCTCATAAAAAGCTTTCAAGAGCTTGAAAGGGTTGATAGTAAAATCCTTGCAAATATTCTGAGGAATGAACATCCTCAAACCATAGCCGTTGTTCTCTCACAGCTAAGCCCAGCTAAATCTGCAGAGATATTAAAGTTGCTACCAGACAGTCTGTCTGTGGAGGTAGTAAAGAGGCTAGCCACCCTTGAAAACATATCACCCGAGTTCTTCGGAGAGCTTATAGAAGTGCTTGCGGAGGAGATAAGAAATATGGGTGTGAGCGGTATTATGCAAAAAATGGAAGGCATAACATTGGCTGCAGAACTTTTAAACATCTTAGATAAAGACAAGACAAACATGATCCTTTCTAAGCTTGATCAAGAGGATCCTTATCTTTCGGAAAAGATAAAGGAAAAGATGTTTACCTTTGAAGACATAAGGAAGCTTGACAATAGGGCCATAGTGGAAATATTGAAGGCTGTTGATAAAAGCACGCTTATAATAGCCCTTAAAGGTGCGCCAGAAGATATAAGGGAAAAGTTCTTCTCCAATATGTCTAAAAAAGCTGCTGAGATAATGAGAGAGGATATGGAAGCGCTAGGTCCTGTGAGAGCATCTGAAGTAGAAAAGGCTCAAAAGCAGGTGGTAAAGGTGATTAAAAACTTGGCAGATCAAGGAATAATAGACATTTCTGGAAGAGAGTCTTATGTATAAAGAGGAGTTCAAGCTTCTGTATCATACTATTGAAGAAGAAAAAGTAAAGGAGGAGGCAGAAGGACAAAAGCAGCCTTGTAAGGAGGAAAGCAAAGATCATATCTATAAGGAAGAGATAGAAAGGTTGGAAAATGAGTTGGAAAATTTGAAGCTTACAATAAGCAGGTTGGAGGAGGAAAGGCTTAGTCTTTTGAAGGAGAAAAAGGCACTGGCCAAAGCTCTGGAAGAAAGGGAAAGTTTGGAAAAGCTAATAGAGAGGCTTGCAGCGGGGATAAAGGAGGTCATAAGAGAAGGAAGGGCAAAGATAAAGGATGATGTATTGGAGCTTACCGTTGGCATTTTAAAAAAGCTGTTGCTGACAGATATTTTGCCAAAGGAGGAAGCCATACTACGTGCCCTGTCAAAGGTTATAGAATCGGGCATTGATCTAAAGGGTCAGGTTAATCTATACCTAAATCCTAAGGATCTTCAAAAGATAGGACCATATTTGGAAAAACTAAGGAAAGAGGTAGAAGATCTTCTATCTCTTAACGCTGTAGCAAAAGAAGACATTGGAGAGGGGGAATTTTTGATAGAGACGCAAAAGTTGTGGATAGAGAGGCGCTATGAAGATATACTACAGGATATATTGGAAGATCTAAGGGTGGATGAAGGGGGTTTTTAGGATATACCATAAGATTTACAAGGCAAGCGGTATCTATCTTGAAGCCTACAACACATACGGTGCTATAGGGGACCATGTGATAATATACAGCGACAGAAAGTGTAGTGTGGAGGGTGAAATAATAGGTTTTAATGAAGACAGATGCCTAATTATGCCCTATAGCCATGTGTGGGGGATAAAGGCGGGGGATAAGGTGTGGATTAAAAAGGAGCATGTGTCTACCGTATGTGGAACAAATCTACTGGGTGAGGTTGTTGATCCCTTTGGTAGAAGCCTCATCAACGGTAAAGAGCTAAGGGGAGAAAAAAGACCTATACTCTTAGAAGATATAAATCCTTTAAAAAGGGAAAGGATAAAGGAGGTTTTTGATTGTGGCATAAGGTCCATAAACGCCCTTTTTACGCTGGGTAAGGGACAAAAGGTAGGTATATTTGCGGGTGCTGGTGTGGGCAAAAGCACCCTTTTGGGTATGATTGTAAGGAACAGCAAAGTTGATGCGGTGGTGCTTGCCCTTATAGGTGAAAGAGGAAGGGAGGTGAAGGAGTTTTTGGAGGATGTGCTTGGAGAAGAAGGAAGAAGGAAAAGCGTAGTGATAGCCACCACCTCGGACCAGACGCCTATTCTAAAGGTGAAAGGAGCCATAAGTGCTTTGGTTCATGCTAGATATTTAGCGGAAAAAGGTATGGATGTGCTTCTTGTTATGGATTCTATTACCAGACTTGCCATGGCCCAAAGGGAGGTTGGTCTATCTGCGGGCGAGCCACCCACCATGAAAGCCTATACTCCTTCAGTCTTTTACCTTCTTTCCAAGGTGGTAGAAAGCTGTGGAAACTTTGGCAAAGGCAGTATAACGGGCATATTTAGCGTGCTTGTGGAAGGAGACGACATTAGCCTGGATCCTGTGGCAGACTCCCTTATGGCCGTCCTTGATGGACACATAATCCTTTCCAGAAAAAGGGCCAACGCGGGGCTTTTCCCAGCAATAGATCCTGTAAGGAGCCTTAGCAGGCTTATGCCACAGGTAGTAAGTCAGGAACATATGAAGATGGCCATGCATTTGAAGGAAATCCTCAGCGTTTACGAATCTATGGAAGATATGGTTAGCTTAGGTCTTTACACTCCAGGAAGCAATCCAATGGGGGATAAAGTGATAAAACATAGGGAAGAGATAAATAGATTTTTTAGACAAGGTATAGAGGAGAGTGTTAGCTTTGAAGAAAGCCTCAAAGATCTTAAAAACCTTTATGAGAAGTTGATATAAAATATTAACTTGCCATGGTAGAGATAAAAAGCTACGCGGAAGAGAAGGTAGAGAGGGCAAGATCAACCCTCAGAAAGCTTATATCCTTAAATACAGAAGTAAAGAATAAAACCCTTCTCAAGATAGCGGAGCTTTTGGATGCCAACAGGGACTTTTTAAAGGAGGAGAATGCAAAAGACGTAGAGTATGCAAAGTCCCAAGGCCTATCTTCGGCCCTTATAGACAGACTACTTCTTAACGATAAGCGTATAGATGGAATGATAAAAGTGCTAAAGGATGTGGCATCCTTGCCAGATCCTGTAGGTGAAATCACGCGCATGTGGACCCTTCCCAACGGGCTTCATGTGGGAAGGATGAGGGTTCCCCTAGGCCTTATCTTCATAATCTATGAGGCAAGGCCCAACGTAACCATAGAAGCAGCCTCTCTTTGTATGAAGTCTTCTAATGCGGTTATCCTAAGAGGGGGAAAGGAGGCCATAAACTCCAACAGGGCCCTTGTGGAGATGATACACAAAGCTTGTAGAGAAACGGGCTTTCCAGAGGAGGCAGTGCAGTTTATAGACAGACCGGAAAGGGAGATAGTGTGGGAGATACTTAAGATGGAGGGTAAGGTGGATGTGGCCATACCAAGGGGTGGAGAAAGCCTAATAAGGGCTGTGGCAGAGAATGCAAGGGTGCCTGTAATAAAACACTACAAAGGAGTTTGCAACATATATGTGGATGAGGATGCGGACCTTACAAAGGCCTATCATATAGTTTACAATGCCAAGGTTCAAAGGCCGTCCGTTTGCAACGCGGTAGAAAACTTGATAATCCATAGAAGTCTTCTTAACACCTTTTGGCCAAAGATGGCCGATATCCTTGGAAGGGCTGGTGTGGAGCTAAGGTGCGATGAAGAAAGCCTGCAAGTAATAAGGTCTAGACCGGAGCTTTCCCATGTTAAGGCAGTGCCTGCCACAGAGGAAGACTACTATGAAGAGTTTTTGGACCTTATCCTTGCGGTAAAAACGGTGGGAAGCCTTGATGAAGCCATAGAGTTTATAGAGAAGTATGGTTCAAAGCACTCCGATGCCATAATCACAGAGAACTACACAAAGGCCATGAGGTTTATAAAAGAGGTGGATTCGGCAGCGGTTTATGTAAATGCTTCAACGCGCTTTACCGATGGAAACGAGTTTGGCCTAGGTGCAGAGATGGGCATTTCTACCGATAAGATACATGCAAGGGGACCTATGGCCCTTGAAGAATTAACCATTCAAAAGTTCATCATCTTTGGCAATGGTCAGGTAAGGGATAACGTGGGGGTTCCACCCCAATGGATGCAATAGACACGCATGACCTTATAGATTTTTTGACAAAGGGAGAAAAGGCGGAAAAGCTGGAGAGATACTTTAGGGAGGTAGAAAGAAGAAAGGGTAAGGTCTTTTTGTCTGTATATACCCTTTTGGAGTTGGCCTATCTTCTTGAATACAGCTTTGGCGTAGAAAGGGAAAGGATAGTAAAAAGCTTGAAAACGCTTCTAGAAGACAAGCTTTTTAAAGTGGAAGGAAAATCAGACTTTGAGAAGGCTTTAGACCTTTATCTACAGGGTATGGACCTTTTACAAGCTTTAAAGCAAGTGCAGTATGAAAAATTTGGAGTAAAGAGGTTGGAGCTATGAAGATAAACATAACCCTTGACCTTGCACCCTTTCTACCATGGCTAAAATCCTACGACAGGGATAAGTTTACCAGAGATTTAATAGCGGGTCTTACCGTTGCCGCAGTGCTTGTACCTCAGTCTATGGCTTATGCCCTACTTGCTGGCATGCCACCCATATATGGCCTTTACGCTTCCTTTTTACCCGTTATAGTGGCTGCCCTTTTTGGTAGTTCCAGGTTTTTGGCCACAGGTCCCGTTGCAATGACGGCACTACTTACCAGCTCTGCCTTGTATGGGCTTGCAGAGCCTGGAAGTGAAAGATGGATAGCCCTTGCGGGTGTGTTGGCCCTTATGGTAGGCTTCATAAGGCTTTTGGTGGGTCTTTTCAAGCTTGCCTTTATAGTGGAGCTTATATCCACTAGCGTTATAGTAGGGTTTACAAGCGCCGGTGCCCTTGTAATAGCCCTTAGCCAGTTTGGCCATCTTTTGGGCTTTAAGATAACCCAAAGCACCCACATATACGAGGTTGTCTCAGATATAATTAGCAAGCTGTCTCAAACCAATCCATACACCTTTGCCATAGGCCTTCTGGCCTACGCCATAATATGGCTTTCTAGAAAGATAAGCCCATTGGTTCCTGGTGCCTTGTTAGCGGTAATAGCCACATCTTTGATCTCATACTTCTTCAACCTTCAAAACTTTGGTGTTTCTTTGGTGGGAGAAGTGCCAAGTGGCATACCATCTTTGGAGATACCTTCTGTTGATTACAGAACCTTTTCTCAGCTATGGATAGGTGCTCTTATCATTTCAGCCTTTGGACTTATGGAGGCAGTAGCCATTGCTAAACAGCTTGCCATAAAGGTGGGAGACAAGTGGGACCCAAACCAAGAGCTTATAGGCCAAGGCCTTGCCAACATAGTAGCTGGCCTATTTAAAGGCTTTCCTGTGGGAGGCTCTTTCTCAAGGTCCGCTTTGAACTATCAGCTTGGTGCTAAAACACCCATAGCTAGCGTTATAACAGGTCTTGTGGTAGGCCTTACTTTGCTCTTCCTTGCACCTCTCTTTTACTACCTTCCCAAAGCCACACTATCTGCCATAGTGTTGTCTGCCGTCATCAACCTCATTAGGCCTCAAGAGATAATAAGGCTCTATAGGATAAACCCCACCGATGGCATAGTGGCAGGCACCACCTTTATCACCGTCTTCTTTATGGACCTTTGGGTAGCCATAACCCTTGGAACCCTTATAGCCTTTGGAAGCTTTGTCTACAAGACCATGTATCCAAGGATAGTGGTACTTACAAGGAATCCTAGCTCTTCCACCTTTGTAAATGCAGAAAGGGAGAAGCTACCAGAATG
This sequence comes from Candidatus Pampinifervens sinense, assembly GCA_037927135.1. GTDB lineage: Bacteria > Aquificota > Aquificia > Aquificales > Aquificaceae > Pampinifervens > Pampinifervens sinense. The sequence goes on from JAXSPP010000006.1 coordinate 12,208, forward strand.
TCCCCAAATACTCTACATAAGGCCCAACATGTCTCTTTACTTTGGCAATGCGGAGTATGTGTATGAATACATCCTTGAAAAGGTAGAGGAGCGAAAAAAGACCCTAAAGTTTGTCCTCCTTGACCTTGAGGCTGTAAACTATATGGATGCCTCTGGAAGCCTAATGCTTATAAGGCTTCTTGACAGAATTAAAGCGATGGGCTTGGAGCCAGCCCTTGCCAATATAGGATGCACCGTATATCCCTTGCTTGAAAGGGTAGACATAGATAGGCATATGAATATAGAGAACATCTTTGATTCAAAGGGACAGTCTATAGTGGAGCTTTTTAGAAAGCTTGATCATGAATACTGTAGGAGAAGGTGTCCTTATGCAGTCTTCAAAGAATGCTGGACGGTAAAGGAGGCGGGCTTTAAGCCTTTAGAAAAGATAGCCTAAACCTTGTATAGACCCTTTTCAATTATGTAATCTTCCACCTCCCGTGGCACCATCCATCTTATACTTTTTCCTTTTCTTATCCTTTCCCTTATCTCCGTTGAAGATATGTCTATCCTTCTTACTGACACGATAAAAAAATCCAGGCCTTCCCTAAGGTTTGGAAAGTTCTCCTTTACATAATCCATCACCCTCTTCCCTTTTCCCTCTCTGTCCACCACTACAAAGCGAGCTAAGGTGATAAGCCTCTGAGGGTCCTTCCAAAGGTGCAGACTTAAAAAGCTGTCCGCACCTACCAAAAAGAAGGGCCTTTCTCCAAATCTTTCATATATCTCCTTGGCCGTATCCACCGTATAGGACACACCACCTCTTTCAATTTCTATGGTGCTTACCTCAAAATCATTCAAACCTTCAATAGCAAGCTTTAGCATGTTTAGCCTATCCTGTGGGCTTGCAAGGTGAGGTTCCTTTAGGGGTGCTTGAAAGGCCGGTAAAAATACAACCTTTTCAAAGCCTAAGGCTTCTTTTACATCTCTTGCCACAAGTAGATGACCCGTGTGCACGGGGTCAAAACTTCCACCGAAGAAGATCTTCATACTATGTTAAAATCTTACCATGCTTTGCATAGATTTGTCTGGGAAAAGGGCACTTATAACAGGCTCCACCCGTGGCATTGGCAAGGCTATAGCGGAGTTTCTCGCAAAAGCTGGGGCTAAAGTGATTATAACGGGAAGGGATGGGTCCAAAGCGGAGGATGTGGCAAGGAGTATATCGGATAACTTTGGAGTGGAGGCTATGGGGGTAGCTATGGATGTAGGAAAAGAGGAGTCCATCAGAGAGGCCTATGCGAAGATAGAAGGGACATGGGGTGGGGTGGATATACTTGTCAACAACGCTGGCATAACAAGGGATAGGCTCTTTTTGAGGATGTCCGTTGAAGACTGGGAAGAGGTAATAAGGGTAAACTTGACTGGCACCTTTTTGATAACCTCTTTAGCTGTTAAAAGTATGATAAAAAACCGTTGGGGTAGGATAATAAACATATCCTCTGTGGTGGGTTTTACCGGTAATGTGGGCCAAGTAAACTACTCTTCTACCAAGGCTGCCCTTATTGGCTTTACAAAAAGCCTTGCAAAAGAACTGGCAAGCAGAAACATAACGGTAAATGCCATAGCACCAGGCTTTATAGAAACGGACATGACCGCTGTGTTAAACGATGAGATAAAGCAGAACTACCTAAAAAATATACCCATGGGAAGGTTTGGGAAGCCCGAGGATGTAGCTGGTGCTGTGCTTTTCCTATGTTCAGATTATGCAAACTATATAACGGGAGAAGTGATACATGTAAACGGTGGAATGTATTAGGCTTTTCTTATGTCTATATGTTATATAGCCTTTGGTAGCAATTGGGGAGACAGACTAAAGAATATTTTGAAGGCCTTTAACCTTTTAGAAGGGTATGGGAAAATCATAAAAGTGTCTACTCTCTACATAAGCCAGCCTTGGGGGAAAACAGACCAGCCCCATTTTCTAAATGGCGTTTTAGAATACGATACGGACCTTGACCCGATAAGTCTTTTAAAATCCTTGAAGGAGATTGAGAAAAAGGTAGGAAGACAGCCAAGAGAAAGGTGGGGACCAAGGGAAATAGACCTTGATATACTGCTCTATGAGAATTACATAGTCATGCTAAGCTTTTTACGCATACCTCATGCTTATTTAACAGAAAGGGACTTTTTCCTTTTCCCATTGCTTGAACTGAACCCACACCTAACCCATCCCATCAGTAAAATAAGGCTGGAAGAGTATGCAAAGAAGCTAAAAAACAACCTTTTACCCTTTGCCTGTATTGTTAAATATTAAACTACCACTTTAGCTCGCTTCTTTTGGCGTAAGTTTGAGGTTTGGCTTGGAAAAAGTCTGTCTTTGTGTCGTTTATAGTTCTAAAGGTATCTATCCACTTCATGGGATTATCGGTGACTTCAGGGTATAGAGGCTTGTAGCCAAGCTGGGTAAGCCTCAGATTACAAAGGTATTTTATATAGCGGTCAATAAGATAGTCATTCAGCCCAAGTATCTGATTTTGAGTCACATATTTACCCCACTCTATCTCTTTTTCTGTGGCAAACCTGAAAAACTCATAGACCCATTTTTCTATCTCTGGAGTAAAGAGCTCAGGATTTTCCTCTTTAAGCGTCAAAATTATGTTCCTAAAGAGGGTAACATGAGTGAGCTCATCCCTGTTTATATACTTTATCTGCTGGACCGTGTTCCTCATCTTCCCTTGTCTTCCAAGGGTGTAAAAGAAGGCAAATCCAGAATAGAAATACAGGCTTTCTAAGACATAGTTTCCAAAAACCGCCTTTATAAAGTTCTCTTCCGTTGGCTTTCTTATAAACTCATTGTAAAGTTCTGCTATCACTTTATTTCTTTCCATTAAAACAGGGTCCTGTCTCCAGTAGTTGTATATCTCGTCCGCTACCCTTGGATCAACCACACTCTCTAAGATGAACTGGTAAGAGTAAGAATGCAGTGCCTCTTGAAACTCTTGAGAAGTGAGCGCCATCACCAGCTCTGGTGCTGTGATATATCTTGCAAACTCCTTTAGCATATTAACTTGGTAGCTGTCCAAGGCTATTAAAAAGCTTAGCACCATTTCATAGGCCCTTCTTTCATACTCGGAGAGCTCCTTTTCATATTGTTTTCTATCTTCGTGCATCGGTATTTCTTCCGGTATCCAAAAGTTGGTAAAGCCCATGGTCTTATACAGGTCAAAGGCCCATTGATACTTTATGTTGTTTAGCTCCATTATATTGGTAGGATTGCCAAAGACTATTTTTCTCTTAGATGGTTCTCTGTCTCCCTCCGGGTTAAAGATGATCGTTCTTTCCATGGTCATACCTCCTATGTGGCACAGCTTTCACATTCATCTATATCGGTCAAAGACTTACTCCTTGTATAGTATACAGTCTTTAGGCCAAGCTCCCAAGCAAGCTCATAAAGTCTTGAAAGTCTTGGCCCATCTATGTTCTCTGGGTCTATAAACAGGTTTAAAGACTGGGCTTGATCTATCCATTTTTGTCTTTCTGCCGCCGCCCTTATTATCCACTCCTGGTCAATGTTATATGCACTCTTGTAGTGCCAGAAGTATTTGTCTATCTCGGGTGGCACCTGTGGAAGTATGCCAGACATGTTCTCTTCTTTGTAAAACTTGGCAAAGATAGGGTCAATGGATGGTGTGGCACCTATAATTAATGAGGTTGAGCCTGTAGGCATTAGTGCCAAAAGATAGGCATTTCTCAATCCATGTCTTTTTACTTCTTCTGCCAAAGATATCCAATCAAAGCCGTTTTTAGACATCCTTTGGTTTTCTTCCGCAGTCCTTCCAAAGAATATGCCCTTGCTCCAATCGGAACCTTCAAAGAGGGGATAAGCCCCCCTCTCTTTGGCCAGTTCCATAGAACCCTTTATGGCGTAGTAGGCTAACCTTTCAAAGAGTGCGTTGGCAAACTCTAAGTGCTCCTGCGATTCCCACTGAATTCCATTCTTCACAAGGCAGTAGTGATAGTTGCTCACACCTATACCTATAGCCCTGTATCTTTTGTTGGTGTATTCTGCCTCCTTTATAGCATAAAAGTTCATGCTTATTACATTGTCAAGCATCCTAACAAGCACTGGTACAACCCTCTCCATATCCTCCTTTGTATATACCTTTCCAAGGTTTATAGAACCAAGGTTGCATACTACCACATCTCCAGACTTCTTCTTGTGGACTATAGTGCCATCCTCCAACAGGGTATCCTCTATATGCTGTGTGGTGGACATATTTTGCACTATCTCATGGCATAGGTTAGAGCTGTAGACCATACCACAGTGTTTGTTTGGATTTAATCTGTTGGCCGTGTCCCTGAAGAATATGTATGGCTCTCCCGTTTCAAAGATAACTGTAAGAAGCCTCTTCCATAGCTCAAAGGCTGGCACTTCCTTTTTGGCGTAAGGGGGAAGCTCCCTTTCCAACTTCTCGTAAAGCCTTTCAAACTCTTCACCATAGAAATCCTCAAGGTTTTTCCCATCCTTCACATTCTTGCAATAGTATGGGTCAAGAAGGGTCCATTTGTCCCTCCTTTTTAGCCTCTTCATAAAAAGGTCTGGGATAGAGACCGCAGGATGTATATCGTGAGCCTTTTTCCTCTCATCACCTACGTTGGTCTTTACCTCAAGAAAATCAAGAATATCCTTATGCCATATATCCAAGGTTATACTAGCAGATCCCTTTCTCATACCAAGCTGATCCACATACACCATCACATCGTTCAGTATTTTCACAACGGGAAGGACTCCAGAGCTTGCACCCTTAAACTTCCTAATAGGTGCTCCCGTTGCCCTTATCTTTCCAAGGTATATACCCAGACCTCCAGCAAACTTGGAAATCTGCCCTGCCTTTTGCACGTTATCAAAGATGTCATAAAGGTCATCGTCCACAGTGAGAACAAAGCAGGAGCTCAGTTGTGTGAACGTTCTCCTTGCGTTCATTAAAGTGGGAGTGGCCAGAGAAACTTCATGTTTGCTAAGAAGGTCATAGAAAAGTTTGACCCATTTTAACCTCTCTTCCTTTTTCTCTGGAATGGCAAGGGTCATGGCCACAAGCATATACATCTCTTGAGGTAGCTCTATAACCCTGCCATCTTCGTCCCTCACAAGATATCTATCTACAAGAACCTTTATGCCAGTATAGTTAAACAGAAGGTCTCTGCTGGGGTCTATATACCTTGCCAAGGTGTTAAATTCTTCTTCTGTATACTCCTCAAGAAGATAACTTCCGTATATACCCTTTTCCGCATAGGTTTTCACAAGCTTGTAGAAGCTTTCAGGGTTGTAAGGTTTGTACTTTCCGTTCAGCTTATCTTTGACCTTGTATCCTCTTATGTGTCCTACCTCTTTATAAAGGTCGTAAAGGAGCAGTCTTGCAGCCACATATTGCCATTGGGGCGTTTGCGGAGATATCTTTTCCGCTGCCGTTCTTATAAGAAGTTGCTGTATTTCCTTTGTGCTAATACCATCTCTGAACTGTATCTTGGCATCAAGCTCAAGCTCCATAGGATCTACATCAATACCATCGCATGCAAACCCTATAGCTAGGCGTATCTTTGATATATCAAGAGGCTCCTTTTTCCCGCTCCTTTTTATGACATACATGTCTGCCTCCTTTATGTTTATGTATGTAGAGAAGTTTAAGTTTATACCTAAAGGTCAGACTATAGCAACTCCAGTCTTTTTGATAGAGAAAAGGTCAAGGTGTAAGTTTACTAAACTAGTCTTATTCCATAAAAATTAATCAAGGCTAAGGTAGGCTATAGCCTCAATGTGGTAGGTGTTTGGAAAGTTGTCCACCATCCTAAGGCCGGCTACTTTGTAGCCACCCTTTACAAGGACCTTTAAGTCTCTTGCCAACGTGGTGGGCTCGCAGGATACATAGATCACATACCTTGGCTTGTTTTTCAGTATAAGATGGGCTTCACCCTCGGAAAGACCGGATCTTGGCGGATCAAGGAAGATAAGATCTATTATATCCCCGGCATGCTTCTTTAACGCTTCTAAACTCTTCTCATGTCCAAAGCTTACATTGCTAACAGAGTTTATCTTTGCGTTGTATTCTGCATCTTTTATGGCAGAACGGTTGCTGTCATATGCCATAACAAACCCGGACCTTTGAGCTAAAAACAGACTAAAGAATCCTATACCACAGTGAAGCTCCAAAACCCTATCAAAGCGTTCATTGGGAACAGCGCCTTCTATAAACTTCTCCCATAGCCTGTAGTTTATCTGCACAAAGGAATCCATACTAACCCTGTATCTAAAAGGACCAACGTTTATCAAAGTAAAGTCTCTACCAAGATGGTACACCCTTTCATCACCTTTGTACACTCCCACACCTACCACATACTTTGGAAGAAAGTTCTCCATAAGCTTCCTTAGCTTTTCCTTATTGGGCACCTCTTCTGTCAAAAGCTTTATAAGCACCTCTCCCTCTTTTGGAGAGCATAGCACATGGACTTCCCTTATACCATCAAGCTTTCTAATAAACTCTTTTAATGCAGGAATAAGCTGGTTGATGAAGGGATGAAGAAGTAGGCATTGTTCTATTTCTACAAGCTTATGGCTTTGCCTTTCAAAGAATCCTAAGGAATTATCCACCACCTTAAACTGAGCCTTTATCCTGTAGGCGAACTCTTCCGAGTATATGGAGGGAAGCAAGCTGTTTACCTTTATCTTACCTATTCTCTCCAAAGTTTCTAAAAGTATTTCTTCCTTTGCACGTACTTGAAGGTTATAATCCATATGTTGCAGTTGGCATCCACCGCATGAACCATAATAAGGGCAGGGTGCATCCCTCCTACCTGGTGATGAAAGAAGAACCCTTTTTACCTTCCCAACAAGGTAATCCTTCTTCTCCCTTATGACCTCCACATCCACCTTTTCACCTGGAAGAACATAGTCTACCATTAGACTTTTGCCATCTACCTTCGCAAGGCCATAACCTCCGTATATAAGCTTTTCTATATAAACGTTTTGAAGGAACTTCATGCTACTCCTGTCTTAGCTTTTGAAGCTTTTCAAAATCTTCCTCAGACATCACATCTATATGCCATCCGGTTATCTTATTAGCTAATTTTACATTTATACCATGCTTGCCTATGGCAAGAGAAAGCTTGTCTTTGGCTACAGCCACCTCAGCCCTTTTGTTCTTCTTGTCCAGCCTTACCTTCAACACAGGGGCTGGAGATAAGCTCCTTTTTATGAGCTCTTCTTCATCGGAAGACCACCTTATAACATCAATCTTTTCACCAGCCAGCTCTTCCGAGATGGGCAATATCCTTGAACCCCTCACACCCACAACCACACCCACCGGGTCTATTTTAGGATCCTCCGAATGCACCACCACCTTTGCCCTTTCACCAGGCTCTCTCGCTATAGCCTTTATAACCACATCACCACTGCTTACCTCAGGCACTTCCTGTTCTATAAGCTTTTTTAAAAATTTAGGATGTGTCCTTGAAAGTATGATTTCATACTTGCCCCTTTTTATCTTTACCTGCAAAAGCAAGGCTTTAATCCTCATACCAGGCTTATACTCTTCCTTCTTTATCTGTTCCCTTTTGGGAAGAAGGCCCACAACCCTGCCTAAATCCACCACCACATCCCCATTTTCCATAACCTTCCTAACTATACCAAAAACTATACTACCTTCCCTTTCAACGTACTCAAGGTATCCTCTCTCTTCCTCAGCCTTTTCCAACTCCTTTAAAAACTCCTCCTTTGCTGCATATACCGCTATTCTGTTTAAATCCTCTGGCGCTATCTCCAACGGTATTTTAACATCCTTACCGTTTTCCTTCTTAAGTATATAAACCTTTATATGATCGTCCTCCAGCTCCACATCCAAATCTTCCCTGATCTTTCTATCCTTCTTTATAGCTATAGCTATAGCGTTCTTTAAGGACCTTTCCACTATCCACTCTGGTAGGTTTTTCTCTTCTGCCACTTGTTCTATCAATCTCTTCAAGCTTTTTACCATTTTTCCAACTCCAAGTTAGCTTTTGCTATAAAAGACATGGGGATGTGATATTCTTTGCCCGTTTCTTTTTCCCTTAAAAGCAGTATTCCCTCTTTAACATCCTCTATATAACCCCTCATCTCTCTCTTACCCTCCACAGCCTCCCTCAGGATTACCCTTATAAGCCTTCCCTTGAAGAATTCAAAGTGGGCTGGCTTTGTGAGCTCCCTTGTAAGCCCTGGAGAGGATACCTCAAGTAAATAGGAAACTGGAATAATATCCTCCACATCCAAAAGGGCACTTATCCTTTTGCTTATTTCTTCACAATCACCCACCGTTATACCCCCTTCCTTATCCACTATTATCCTTAAGACCCATCCCCTTTCCGATTTAAATTCTACATCAAAAAGCTTATAACCCATGCTTCTTATTATAGGTTCCACCAATTCCTTTACTCTTTCCGCTATCAACTTTTCCTGCAGTTGCATAGTTTTACAATTATAGCACTGGTATAATGTTTAGGACATGGACATACATCTCATAAAGTCAGAAATAGGAAAGGTGCTAAGAGGGAAAGAAGAGGTAATACATTATGCCCTTGTATGTTTTCTATCTGGTGGACATCTGCTTCTTGAAGATATACCTGGGGTAGGCAAAACAACCCTAGCCCTCTCTATGGCAAAGGTTCTGGGATTATCCTTTGCAAGGATACAGTTTACAAGTGATCTGCTCCCTTCAGACATAATAGGAGTGAGTGTCTACGATCAATCAAAAAAAGCTTTTGTTTTTAAAAAGGGACCTATTTTTAGCAATCTTATATTGGCCGATGAGATAAATAGAGCAACTCCAAAAACACAAAGCGCCCTTTTGGAAGCTATGGCTGAGGGCAAAGTATCCGTAGATGGTATTACCTATGAACTTCCTAAACCATTTTTCATAATAGCTACACAGAATCCTATTGAACAATACGGAACTTACCCATTACCCGAATCTCAATTGGATAGATTTAGTATGAGGTTAAGCCTAAGTTATCCAGATGAAGAAACGGAAATGCAGATTTTGAGAGGTGAAAACCCGCTGGAGAAGGTTGAAAAGCTAAAGCCTGTAGTAAACCCACAGGACATACTTTTTACCATGGATGCGATAAAAAGGTTTTATGTATCACCGGACGTGGCTAGGCTTGTTGTAGCCATAGGCCAAGCCACAAGACATCATCCAAAGATCCTTCTTGGTGCATCCACAAGGGCCCTCATCCACCTTGTCAACTGTGCAAAGGCCTTGGCGTACACAAGGGATAGGGATTTTGTAGTTCCAGAGGATGTTTTAGAATTGGCTCCACTGTGTTTGTCCCACAGGATCATTTCAAGAGAAGGGGAAGCTACATCCTCAATCATAAATCAGATTGTAGAGGATATTAAGTCATCGATCAGGTTTTAACACTTTTTTCATAAATTTGAAATAAAATATTGCCTATGAAGTCTTAGCAGGAGGTGGAGCGATGAAGAAAATGGCCTTTGCGCTAATGGTGCTATCAGGCTTAGCCTTAGCTCAAGAGCAAAAGCCTCTTGATCCATGTGGTAGCCCAAAGGAAGTATATACAAAGTATCTTCTGGACAAGTGCTACAAAGGCTACTTTGATGCTATAGTGGAGAGCAAAAAGGCTGCAGAGGAAGCCAGCAAAAAGGTAAAAGATCTTGAGGGTAGGGTTCAAAAGCTTGAAGGTATAACAAATGATCATGAAAGAAGGATAAAAGCTCTTGAGGAAAGGCAAGCGCAGGTGCCCGCACCAGCTCCTAAAAGAGAGGAAGGTGTAGGCCCTTACAAGTGGCAGTTGGAAGAGGTTGGCACAGTTTATTTTGACTTTAATAAGTTCAACATAAAGCCTTCAGAGGCCAAAAAGTTGGATGAGGTGGCAGAAAGGCTAAAGGGTGAAACAAGGGAGGTATTGGTAGTAGGTTTTGCGGATACAAGGGGTCCAAGTAGGTATAACTTTAACCTCTCCATGTGGAGAGCTCAAATGGTGGCCAGCTATTTGGCAAAGAAAGGTGTGGATATAGGAAGGATAAAGATGGCTGCTTATGGTAAAGAAGTAGCAAAGCTGTTGGGTAAGAAGTATGCAGAGCAGAGGGCTGTTAAGATCTACATAGTTAAATAATCCCTTATCCTTCTGGCACCCTCTAGGAGGGTGCCCCCATCCTTTGCAAACGACAGCCTTATATATTTGTCCGTGTTATTTTGGCCAAAATCTATGCCTGGCACCACAGCTACCTTGGCCTCTTTCAACAGCTTAAAAGAGAGTTCAAGACTGTTCATACCATACTGACTTATATCCATCCATACATAAAAGGCTCCTTCTGGGTAAACTTCTACTCTTCCCACTCCCTCTAGCTCCTTTATCAGAAGATCCCTTCTCCTCTTATAAGTTTCTCTAACGTAATTTAAGTACTCATAGTCAAAGGCTTCAAGTGCGGCGTATTGACTTATGGTAGGTGCGGAGATAAAAAGGTTTTGCGCTATTATCTCAGCCTTTCTCACAAGATCTTCTTTGGGAAGAATTACCCAGCCAAGCCTAAAGCCTGGCATACAGAAGGCCTTTGAAAAACCGTTTATCACTATAGCATTTTGAGAAAACTCTAAAACAGTCCTTTCCTTTTTATCATACACAAGGCCATGGTAGATTTCATCGGAGATAAGATAAATACCCTTCTCTTCACAAAAATGGCAAAGCTCTCTTAATACATCTTCATGGTATAGCGTTCCTGTAGGATTGGATGGGGAAGAAATGTGCACCGCTTTAATACCTTTCATGTCCATAATATGATCCACTCTTATCTGATAATTTGTGCTAGCATCCACAGGGATCATAAGAGGTTCTATGTTTAAAATGTGGGCAAAGTTTTTATAGCAGGGATAGGAAGGGTCAGAAAGTGCAATCCTTTCTCCAGGTTCTAGAAGCATGGCGTACACAATAAGAAAGGCGGAGGAAGTACCCGTAGTTATAACAATCCTTGAGGGAGACACTTCCACACCGTAATAGTCGTAGTAATGTTTAGCTATTTTCTCCCTTAACTCCCAAAGCCCAAGGGTAGGCGTATAGGAAAACTTTCCCTCCTTTACAGCCCTCTCTAGCGCTTCAATAACTTTGGGCGATGGTGGAAGGTCTGGTTCACCTATCTCCATATGCACTACATCATCAAGGCCCTGTGCTTCCTTCAGAATATCCATTACGAGAAAGGGGCTTATTCTATCAAGCCTTCCCATCCTTTAAGTTCTCCAACATGAATTTGGCTATACCTATGCCACCAGCTTCTGCCATCTTTTTGCTTATGGCCTCAAGAAAGCTATCATAATAAAGCCTTGTTTCAAAAGACTTATTCTGAAGCATGGGCCTAAAGGCTTCCTTTAACAGTTCTTTGATAAGAATAGCCTCAAACTCTTTGGCCACCTTCCTCTTATCCCTTTTTATAACATCTTGATAGCTAAAGCTTGGCGAAAGATGAATTACTCCTTCCATTGGTTAAAATTATAGCATGCTTTATATCTTTATCCTTCTTGTCCCCCTCATAGCATGGGCACAGGTGCAGATCCTATCCAACTTTCCTTTGAGAAGGAACAACCTTGAAAAGGTTATAACACCTAAAAACTACAAGGAGATGGTGGAGATAATAAAGTCTATAGATGACGTGAAGGATGTCTATGTGATGGAAGAGGAGGACAAGGTGATAATCTACGTAGAAAGGTTTCCTATTGTAAGGAAGATAAGGATAGTGGGTAATAGAGCTGTCTCCCAAGAGGAGATCCTTTCATACCTTGGAATGTATGAAGGTATGCCTTTAAAAAATGTAGAGCTTAGCGAGCCTGAGTTAAAGGATAGAGTAGAAAGGTTTTATATGGATAGAGGGTTTCTGGATGCAAAGATAGGTGTAACTATGGAGAGTGATGAGGAAGGCTATGTATACCTCTACATAGGAATTGATGAAGGGCCCGTATACTTTACAGAGGGTGGCGTATATAAAGGTTCAAGCTTTGAAAGTTCTCTGTTAGATTTGCAAATAGGTTTGGTAAAGGGTAGGGTATTTAAAGAAAGCCTGTTTAGAGAAAGTATTTTCTTGCTTCAAGACTTTTATGTAAAGGAGGGTTATTGGGATAGTTTTGTATACTATGAAGGGGTTGAAAAGATTAAATTGAACAGACCCTTTTACTGGGTTCTTTTTCCAAGGGACAAGGCCGTATCGCAAAACCCTTTAAGATGGCTTGGGTTCCTTTCGGAAGGCATATCAAACCTTTTTAGCCATCCTATAGGCACTTTTAAGGCTTTAATAGGTATGGGTAATGTGGCAAGGCCTGTTTTCCAAGTTATTGAAGGTAAAAAGTATGAGGTTGTTTTTCAAGGGATAAGCTTTTTTACCGAAAGGGAGCTTATGGAAATAAGCCATCTTAAGGAGAAGGGAGCAGACCCTTTCTCATTGGAAGAGGCTAAGAAGAATATAGTTGATGCATACCATAGAAAGGGTTTCTTTGATGTAAAGGTGGATTACAAAAGGGAAGGTGAAAACAGGATAGTTTTCATAGTAGATGAAGGGCAAAGGTATAGGGTTTTGGGGGAGGATATGGATGGTGAGTTTTATGATGAGGAGAGGTTTGAGGAAATGTTGAAAGAGAAGCTAGAAAGACTTTTTAAAGAGGGCTATACTTTGGCGGAAGGTAGTATAGATAAGGATATATCAAGGGATGAGAAGGTGGTGAAGGTGAGGTTGAATATAAGGGCTGGAAAGAGGCAGGTTCTTAAGGATCTTATATACGAAGGGGAAAATAGAGAAATTAAGAAGATATTTTCCAAGTATAGGGAGAAGCTTCCAACCATCTTTGATTCGCGCCTTATTGAAGCATTAAACTTGGATATACAGAGGTACTTTCTTCAAAGAGGTTATATGGAAGGGGACTTTGAAACAAATGTGAAGGTTGAGGAAGACGAAGGAAACATTTATTACACCTATATCTACACTGTAAAGGAAGGGCCTGTATACAGGTTGGGAGAGACTGTATACTACGGATACGATAAAACTACTTCTAGAGAGCTTTCATACATGACGGAGAAAGGGGTAAGCTACTCTGAAGACCTAAACGATAGAACGATAAATAATATGCTAAACAGTGGTATATTTACTGGCGTGCGCATAGATACCTTTGTAGATAGGGATAAAAAGGTTGTGCACAGGTTGATACAGCTTTCCGAGGATAAAAGAGGGTTGCTGGATATATCCTTGGGCTACAACACAGAGGAAAAGCTTTCTTTAGACCTTTTCCTCGGTATGAAAAACCTTTTTGGCGTAGGCTTGTCTGCAGGCATAAAGTATAGAAAGACTGGTAAGAGGGAATTATACGATATTGGCCTTGAGGATAGATTTCTCTTCTCAAGTAGATATTGGTTTAGGACGGACGTATTCAAGAACTATGAAGAACATAAAAGCTACAGCTTGGACTCTAAAGGTGTAAATCTTCAGCTAGGTTATAGGATAGGTTCACACACTTCTGTGGGTCCTATATTGAGCCTTTTGCACAATAAGGTTGATGGTCAGTTTATCAATGTTAAAAAGTATGGTCTATTCCTGCTAAGAGAGTTCAAGGATGATGTGTTTTCTCCAAATAGAATCCATTACAATAGCATAAATATTAGTGTGGCAAATGGTGATACCAGATATACCAAGCTTGATATATCAACCTTTTATATGATACCTATCGTAAGGGATGTTAAGCTAAGCTTTAAGGTGGCTGGAGGTGTGGTAGAAGGTGGAGCACCTATCTTTGAGAGGTTCTTCCTTGGAGGTTTTAAAGATCTGAGAGGCTATTCCTTTGAGGAGATAGGACAGCCCAATGGCGGTAAATATTACGCTTTTGGTAGGATGGAACTTCTCTTTCCTTTGAAGGGTTCCCTTATAGGTGTGGTCTTTGGCGATGTGGGAAAGGTGGGCCAAAGGATGAAGGAAGTGTTTAAAGGCCTTAAAGGTGATATGGGCTTTGCAACAGGCTTTAACACACCTATAGGGCCTGTAAGGTTGGATTTGGCCTTTCCTTTGGAACATGGATGGCATAAAAAGTATAAACTTTACCTGTCCGTGGGATACTATTACTGATTTCTATGAAGCCTCTTTTCTATCTTTTCCTTATACTCGTCAATCTTTTCCTTTCTATGCTTTGGATTGCTAAAGTAGAGAAGGCTGAGTGTAAAGGACAGAAGAGCCAACAGTATAAGTATTAGAAGATATACGTTTTTCATGGTGTTAAAAAGGGGCCAAAAGGCCCCATGTATTTTATTTTTTGTGATGCTTCTCTAGCCATTCGTAGTTGTATGGATCCCAGTCTTCTGGCATGTGAGGTATCTTGTCAAAGTTGTGGGGAGGTGGTGGTGAAGGTATGAGCCATTCCAAAGAGGGTGATTGCCATGGGTTGTCCTCTGCCTTTTTGCCAAGCTTGGTAGAAAGGATGAGGTTAAGAAGGGTTATAAGGACACCAAAGGCTAGTATGAAGGCACCTATGGTTTGAAGTTCGTGAAGCCTTATCCAGCTATCTATAGGAGGATAGTCTGCATACCTCCTTGGCATACCTTCCAAACCTATAACAAACTGCAGGAAGTAGAATAGGTTGGATCCTATCATTATGAACACAAGGCCTACCTTTGCCCAAAATTCACTGTACATCCTTCCTGTAAGCTTAGGATACCAATAGTGGAAGCCACCGAACACGGCCAAGGTAAGGGCCATTCCAAGCACGTAGTGGAAGTGGGCCACTACAAAGTGAGAGTCGTGTACGGCTATATCAAAGGCTGGAAGGCCTAGAGGTATGCCTGTGAGACCACCTATGAGGAACATGAAGATGGCTGAAAGTGTGTAAAGCATAGGAGCGGTAAATCTAATGGAGCCTTTATAAAGGGTGAATATCCAGTTAAATATCTTTATACCCGTTGGAACACCTATAAGGACAGTAGTATATGAGAAGATGATCCTTACCCAGTCTGGCACACCGCTGGTGAACATGTGGTGTACCCATACCATAAAGCCCAATATGGCTATGCCCCATATGGCAAGGATCATAGATGTTCTTCCAAAGATCTCTCTCCTTGAGAAGGTGGCTACCATCTCAGATATTAGACCAAAGGCTGGTAGGATCATAACATAAACAACTGGGTGAGAATAGAACCAGAAGAGGTTCTGATAGAGAAGAGGGTCTCCACCCCTTGTGGGATCAAAGAAAGCAGTGTGGAAATACTTATCCATAAGAAGCATGGTGACTGCACCAGCAAGGGCTGGAACACCGAGTATCTGTATCACGTTCATAGCCAAGAAGGCATGCAAGAAGAGGTTCATTTTCTTGAGCGTGACTCCCGGTGCCCTCATGGTGAGGTTTGTCACCACGAGGTTTATGGCGCTTGCGAGAGAGGAGGCACCAAGGAGGTGTATTATCAAAGCGTAGAAGGCTACAGGACCAGCATTTTCATTAAGGGAGTATGGAGGATATCCTGTCCACATCATCCTTATATGGTTGCCAGGAAGTAGGGTAATCAGGGCAAGCACGCTTGCGGCAAAGAAAAGCCAGTAGCTAAGGGCGTTTAGCCTTGGAAAGGCCACATCCCTTGCACCTATCATAAGGGGCAAAAGGTAGTTTCCAAAAGAACCCCATATGCCAACGGCCCACCAAAACTGCATCAAAACACCGTGAATGGTTAGAGCTTGGTTGTAGGCGTCTTCAGACATGTATTGAAGGCCAGGCTGGAACAGTTCCAACCTTATGGCAAGGGCGGAGAGACCTGCTATAAGGAAGAAGATGAGACTTGTGACTCCATACATTATGCCTATCTTTTTGTGGTCCGTGGTAAAGATCCACTCCTTTAGGCCTGCGCTAAAGTACGGCCTATAGCCTACAGCCGCCATGGTGGTGCACCTCCTTTAAAGGTTTTGTTTATCAGAATTTTGGCTTGTTTGCATGCCTTGGTTTAGCCACTTTTCAAACTCTTCCTTTGGCACAACCTTCAAAACGGCAGCCATTCTAGAATGCTGTGTTCCGCAGTATTCTCTGCAGAAGACCCAGTACTCACCCGGTTTGTTGATCTGGAACCAGAGGTGTGTTATCCTGCCTGGCACAGCATCTTCCATTACCTTTGCTGGATGCACATAGAAGGCGTGTATAACGTCCCTTGAGGTGAGAAGAACCTTTATAGGCGTTTCTGCAGGAATATAAGCCTTGAACATATCGCTTACTTCTTCAGGTTTGAGGTATGCATTTGTCTCTGGATTGATTACGCTGTTGAAGAAGGAATAAACCTTCTTGCCGTTTGGATATTCAAACTCCCAGCCCCACATAAAGGCTGTTACCTTAATCTCCAAAGCATTTTCTGGTGCGTTCCTTTGAACCCTATAGAAGGCAAAGCTTTGTGTTGCAAGGTAGATAACTATGATCGTTGGAATTATGGTCCAGAGCACTTCAAGGGCTTTGCTTTCCCGCACATGCTGAGCCTTTTCATTCACACCCTTTTTGTAGCGGTATTTGAACAAGAAGTAAGCACCGGGTATGAAGACTACCAGGTAGATGACGACTGCTATAAACAGCCATATTTCATACATAGTCTGCCAATAGTTGGCTGGATAGGCCAGCACTTCTTTCATTGGTGCACCTCCTTTTTATGTCTACTATAAATGTATGCTATAGATAGGGTTGAAAATAGACCAAGTAGGCCAAGGCCACCGAAGATTACCATGGGGTCTATTATGTACCTGCTACGGTTATGGTCATACCTGTAGCAGGCAAGTATGGCAAGATCCACAAGGTTGTTTATTGAAGGTTTTTCCCTTTGAGCATCTATGAAGGCAAGCTTTACATCCTTATCTCTCAAGAAGGAACCATAGAGGTATCTCATAACCTTGCCTTCTGGCGACAAAAAGATGGTTGCGTTAGGGTGGATAAATATTTTGTCTCTGTCTATGTAATAGAACTTGTAGCCTACCGATTGGGTAATCCTCCTTATGTCTTCTTTGGACAGCAACCCTACAAGCCAGTTTTCTGGCAAGTCTGTGGTGCCAAAGTTCTTTAGCATAAAGTTTTTCATCGTTTCAAGGTTATCCCTTTCATCAAAGGACAGGATCACATACCTGTAATCCTTAGATAAGCTTTTTGACACCTTGTAAAGGTTTTGTGCCGTTATGGGACAGGCAGTGTTGCAAGTATAGTAGGCAAATAATAGGGCTGTGGGTTTATTGGATATAAACTCCTTTAAACTTACTTCACCCTTTAGGGTTCTCACCTTTACGTTGGCTATCTCTTTCCCTATGTATAGGTCCTCTTGTATTTTTACCACGCTTAGATCCTGTTCACCGTAATAGCTTGTATACCTGCCATACTCATAAGGTTCCCTAGCCATGGCTACTAAGAAGAAGCTTAAAACAAGGAAAAAGGATCTCATGCCAAGCTACCTATAAGGTATGCGCTGCTTGCCACGAGAAGCCACATGATATCTACAAAGTGCCAGTATAGTGTCATAGCCCTTATGTAAGTGTGCCCCTTGTGTTCGTTTGCCTTCCCGCTTAGCAAAAGGAATAGGGCTACAAGCATGGTAAGAAGCCCAACCAGCACGTGGGAGCTATGTATGCCGGTAAGCATATAAAAACCTGTG
Source organism: Candidatus Pampinifervens sinense (assembly GCA_037927135.1). Taxonomy (GTDB): domain Bacteria; phylum Aquificota; class Aquificia; order Aquificales; family Aquificaceae; genus Pampinifervens; species Pampinifervens sinense. The sequence continues at coordinate 29,860 of JAXSPP010000006.1, forward strand.
CCATACATGTTGGAGCTAAGTGTGAAGCCTTCGTGCCACAGATGAATCCATTCCATAACGTGTATGACCATAAAAGCTATACCGAGGGCCATAGTAAGAAGGACAAACAAAGCGGATAGAGCATTTTTACCTTTTTCAAAAAGTTTTTCTGCTATAGCTATTGTGGCGCTGGAAGCCCAGAGGATAAAGGTAAGTATAAGAGGTATGGTAAGGTTCATACCTTTGGGAACCCACTGGTACCACACTTCCGCATGGGTTGCCCTTGCCATATAAAAGCCTGCAAACATGGTGCCAAAGATCACCACCTCAGACACTATAAAGAACATCATGGCAGGCAAACCAAGCCCTTCTTCATGACCCTTTGAGAAAAACTCGTTGATCCACCCAGCTATGCCGACCACAAAAAGCACAAGGCTTACACCCCCAAAGATGAGGGCAAGCATAGGCTTTTGCCATACCATTAGGGCTATAAAGGTTAGAGGGGCAAGCAACACAGCTAGTCCTACAGGCAGAGGCCAATAACTATACTCATGCTCTCCCAGATGATGGTGGTGCACCTCCTGTGCCATCCTTTTCCTCCTTAGCTTAGTTGCTAAAAGTTGTCAATACTTAAATGATAAATGCTTATCAAAGACCATTTCTATAAGTTATGGTAATATAGCTATAAGAAAAACTTATAATCTGTCTCATCTGAGAACCACTTCCAATATATCCTCCCTCTCCTCCTTCCAGCTTAGCCTTCTTTGAACCTTTACAACTACTTGCCTCACCTCTGTCCATGGAAGGTCTATATAGGTTGGTTCTCTGTAGACCAAGGCGTTCTTTGCCTGGTAGGAGAGAACTCTCACTATCCTTGAACTTTCACCCGTGGGTAAAAGGGCATCTATTATGATGTAAAGCTTTGGGTCTCCTTGATCTGCTGTGGGAAGGTTATGAGGAATGCCCACATTTACCACCTTTAGCCTCAAGCTAGGACTTTTTTCAAGTTCAATAAGTATGTCTTCTGGCTTTGCCTTTCCTGCGGGAAAGCTATGATCGTGCCTTGGCTTTTTGGTGTGAAAATATTCAAAGGGAAACTTCTGGACAATCCTTTTTTCTCCCAAAGAAGGCATATGGCAGTCTTGGCAAGACTTTTGAACCTTTGTAAGATGCCACTCCTTGTAAGTCTCCTGATGACAACCTGCACAAAAAAGGGATTTTGTATAGTTAAGGTCTTGCCTTGAGGGGTGCGGTGGAGACCAAACCTTATGTGGACCATGCATGGCCTTTGTTTCCTCTTTAAAATGACAGGCAACGCAAGAGATACCATCCTCTTTAAACTCTACCCTTAAGGCTGGTTTTATCCCAGGGTCCACCTGATGTGGTGCATGGCAGGAAAGGCACTTATTTTTTGTATAATTTTCACTTTCAAGCCTAAACTTCTCGCTTTTCCAAGCTATGGCATGCCTGCTTTTCTCCCACTCCTTGAATATATCGCTATGGCAGTCTGCGCAACGCTTTGCCTGAGGCCTCTCAAGCAGGTCCTTTTCTACAAAAATATCACCACAGGAGCTTATGAAAAAGAAAAGAAGAAAAAATACTACCATTTCCTCCCTCCAAGTTATATAATATTATTCCACAGGCCCGGTAGCTCAGTTGGTAGAGCACCCGGCTGAAAACCGGGGTGTCGGCGGTTCAAGTCCGCCCTGGGCCATCTTCAAAAGCTCAACCCTTACGCGATAATCTATAAGTATCTCAAGGGGTTCTCTGTTTAGATTGGGGTCCAAAAAGGGTATGGCGTAAGGTGAAGTAAGTAGCTTTTTTTCTTCTTCATAGGATAGCTCATCCACACCACCAAAGTAGGCCTTTGTCCCTCCCCTTTTCCTGCCTACGCTTTTTGTGGTGGAGAGACTAAAGCCAAGTTCTTTTAAGGCTTTCCTTATAGGCAAGGAAGAAGTATAAGAGACCCATACACCATCCTTATGCATAAGCCTTTTTATCTCTTTTAAAAAGTCAAGGCTCCAGAGCTCTGGGTTTCTGTAAGGCGAAAAGCCATCGTGAAAGACAGCATGGGCTTCAAATTCTTTTATCTTCTTTATACTTTCCCTTGCATCCCCAAGGTAAAGCTTAAAACTTATACCATCTTCCTCAAAGCTGGGAAGCTTGTCCAAAATCTTTTTGTGTATACTTCTAAACTCTTCGGGCATAGGTGGAATTTGATCGGGCACCTCTTTTTCAAGGGAGATTATTTCAATCTCTATAAGTGGGTTTATCTCTTTTAACTTCTTGATGGCTACAGCCACATTATAGCCTAGTCCAAAGCCAATATCCAAGATGCTTACCCTTTTGAAGCTTTGTGCCTTCTCTAAAAGTCCGGAGGGTATCAAAAACTTTTCAAGACACTCCCTTATGGCACCTGCCGAGAGGCTATGGTAGGGCTCTCCATAGTAAGGATGTAAAAGCGTATAGTCCCCTTCCTGTGTTTTCACAATACCAGACCCCTCAACGGAAGGCTTTAGCCAAGCCCTCAGCTCCAAAAGAATATTCTCTAATGGTAATTCAATACCTTGCTTCTTTAAGTAAAGCTTCAAAAGTTTTTCAAGGTCCATAAGGTAAAATTTAACTATGGCATGAGAGGTTTTGAATGGACACCGCATAGAATACTGCTAACTTCCTACTTAGTGGTAATACTCATAGGCTCCGTTCTTATATATTTTTCTACCATAAGGCCCATAAGCTACTTGGATGCCCTCTTTACCGCCACTTCCGCCACCACGGTAACAGGCCTTGTGGTTCTTGACACTGAAAAGGACCTAAACTTCTTTGGAAAGTTTGTGTTGTTGGCCCTCATTCAAATAGGTGGTCTTGGATATATGACCCTTACCACTTACTTCTTTATAGCCCTTAGAAAAAAGCTTGGTCTTAGAGAAAGGCTCATGCTGGCAGAGTCTTTTAACTACCCTGGTATGCACGGGCTTGTAAGGTTCACAAAAAGGATTATACCCCTTGTTTTCTTCATTGAGTTTCTTGGCATGCTTGCCCTTTTCCCACCCTTTCTGTTTGAATTGAAAGATCCAGCAAAAGCTCTTTTTGCAAGCCTCTTTCACTCTGTTTCTGCCTTCAACAACGCCGGCTTTTCCACCTTTTCCAATAACCTTATGGCTTTTAAGGGAAATGTATGGGTAAACCTGGTCATAAGCCTTTTGATAATCCTTGGTGGCTTGGGCTTTTATGTAATATATGAGCTGATCCTCTACAAAAGGGGCGAGATAAGAAGAATTTCCACACATACAAAGCTTGTCCTCCTGTCTTCTTTCTTCCTTATACTTGTGGGCTTTCTTTTCCTACTTTTTGACCTGTGGCGGTTCAAAGATATGTCATTGAAGGAAAAGATACTTGCAAGCTTCTTTCATAGCGTTTCTGCCAGAACGGCCGGCTTTAACACCATAGATATTGCAAAGCTTTCTGAGGCATCACAGTTTTTGATAATAAACCTTATGTTTGTGGGAGCTTCTCCCGGGGGTACCGGTGGTGGCATAAAGACCATAACGGCCGTTGTGGTCTTTTTGGCTGTAATCTCTTATATAAAGGGTAGGCAGGATGTGGTAGTCTTTGGAAGGAGGCTTATAGAAGCCCAAGTGCACAGGGCCATGGTTATACTTAGCTTGGCCTTTGCCTACAACACTATTGTGGCCATGCTTGTGGCCGAGATTGAAAATATAAGGCTATTGCCCGCTCTCTTTGAGACGGTCTCGGCCTTTGCTACGGTGGGGCTTTCTCTGGGCAATCCTCAGGGTCTTAGCCTCTCCGCAGACTTTTCTCCTTTGGGTAAAGGCCTTATAATTCTAAGCATGCTCATAGGAAGGATTGGCCTGCTTGGCTTTATGCTTGCCCTTGTAGGCAGGGAAAGGCCAAGCCATGTAAAACTCCCTGAGGCGAGGCTTTTGATATGAAGAAGGTTTTCGGAGTCATTGGACTTGGAAGGTTCGGTTTTAATGTGGCAAAGACCTTGGCAGAAGGTGGTGCGGAAGTCATAGCATGCGATAAAGATGAGGAGAAGGTAAAGGCAATAGCGGAGCTTGTATCTCAAGCCTTCATACTTGATGCCACCGACGAGAAGGCTCTAAAGGAGTCTGGTATAGCCAATGCGGACGTGGTGATAGTTAGCATAGGAGAAAACATAGAGGCAAGTATACTGGTGGTTGTCCAGCTTATGGAGCTTGGAGTAAAGGAGATTATCGCAAAGGCGGTCAATCCTCTTCATGGGAGGATATTAGAAAGACTTGGTGTGAGCAGGGTAATACATCCAGAGAGGGATATGGCCATAAGGCTTGCCCACTCTTTGCTTGTAGGTGGCTTTATAGAGGAGATACCCATAGCAGAAAACTACAGCATCTTTGAGATGCTACCACCACAAAGGCTTCATAACAAGACTTTGAAGGACCTTGACCTAAGGAAGAAATATGATATCACCGTTTTGGCCATAAAGAGGGGTGAGAGGTTTATAGTAAACCCATCGGGCGATGAAGTAGTGCTTCCAAACGATATACTTGTAGTGTTGGGCAACAGGGAGAGGATAGTATCCTTGTGATAATATTCTATGCTAATGCGTAAGCTTTTGCTTCTTCTTCTCTTTGTTCTTCTTGGTGCCTTTGTGCTTATCTTTGCCATAAACAAGGAGGGGGAAAAGTATGCGGTGGTGGAAGAGAAAGAGATAAAGAGAATGGTCTATGGCTCTGGCTATGCCAGAAGCAAGGACTATGTGCTTTTGAGGGCTGAGGTCTCTGGCTATATAAAAGAGGTCCTTGTAGGGGAGGGGGATTATGTAAAGAGGGGGCAGGTGCTTGCCATCATAGAAAGCGGTCCATTAGAAGAGAGTATAAAAGAGGCCTCTGAGAGGCTAAGACTTGCAAGAGAGAGGTCAAGGGAGGACTCTCCTTACATTAAAAGCTTGGAAAGTGCTTTAGAGTCTGCTAGAATAAACATGGAAAATGCCAAGAGGCTCTTTGAAAGAAGGGAGAGGCTCTTTTCACAGAGGCTAATACCAAGGGAGGCCTACGAACAGAGTAAAACCCAGTATGAGATGGCAAAAAGGGAGTATGAGAGGGCAAAAAGTGCTTATGAAGATGCTTTAAAATCTCTAAGGGCTGAAGAGAGGATTCTTGAGGCCGAGCTAAGAAGGCTTTTGAAAGAGAAGGAAAAGTATATCATAAAAAGTCCTATAGATGGCTATGTCCTCAAAAGGTATGTAAGCAGGGGTGATTATATAAACCATATGAGCCAAGACAATAAGCTTTTCTCCATAGGCTCAAGAGATTGGGAGGTTTGGCTGGAGGTGGATGAAGAGTATGCGGGGCTTGTAAAGGAGGGGCAAAGGGTGGTCCTTAAGCTGGATGCTTACCCAGATAGGACCTTTGAGGGGAAGGTAGCAAAGATAATAAGGGAGGTAGACAGAAGCAGAAAGCTTATCACTGTAAAGGTCTTTGCAGACCTTCCAAAGGAAACACCCTTTGGTGCCACAGTGGACGGCCAGATAGAGGTGGAAAACAAAAAGGTGCTTCTAATTCCTGTAAGTGCCTACAGAGATGGCTATGTGCTTGTATATGATGGTATAAGGAAGATAAAGGTGCCGGTAGAAGTTGGAGAGAGGTTTGGTGAGTATATTGAGGTAAAAAGTGGCCTACGGCCCGGTCAAAGGCTTGTCTTGCCATGAACTATATCCTCTTTGTGGCCTTTAAGATGCTTTTTGAGAGAAAAAGGCAGACCTTGGTCTCCATCTTGGGCGTTTCTGTGGGTGTTTGTGCCTTTATAGTGATGAGCTCCCTCATGCTTGGCTTTCAAAACTACTTTATACAGCAGGTCATAGACTTGGAGCCTCACATAAAGATAAAGCCAAGAGAAGAAGAGCAAGAGGTGGAAAAATACACCATCCTTCTTGGTGCAAAGCCAAAGGAAAAGGACAGGATACTTGGCTGGCAGAAGATCATAAAGGAGCTGGAAGGAAACCCACAGGTGGTAGGCAGTGCGGAAAGGCTCATAAGCAGGGGGATTTTAAAGTATGGTATAAAGGACAAGCCTATAACGCTCATTGGCATAAACCCGCAGAGGGAACCAAGGGCTTCTGTGATAGAGAGGTTCCTTGTCTATAAAAGGCTTGATAAGCTTGGGACAAACAGGACTGGTGTGATAATTGGCAGTCTTGTGGCAAGAAGCCTTGGAATAAAAGAGCTTGGCAAAAAGCTGGTGCTTGTGGCACCAAACGGGAAAAGCCTTTTGGTGAGCGTGGAGGACTTTTTTGACTCTGGCATAACCAACATAGATGATACAAGGGTCTATATAAACATAAAAACCCTTCAAAGCCTTTTGGAAAGGCAAGGAGAAGTAAACGAGATAGTGCTTAAGATAAGGGATGTGGACAGTGCGGAAAGGCTTGCAAGAGAGCTAAAAGAAAAAATACCCTACGAGGTGGAAAGCTGGCAGAGGGCCTACAGGAACTTTTTAAGCATCTTCAAAATCCAAAACATCATAACCTACATGATAGTCTTTGCCATCTTGACCGTTTCGGCCTTTGGCATCTTTAACATAATCATGATGACCGTCCTTGAGAAGAAGAAGGATATTGCCATACTTATGGCCATGGGCTTTACAAGAAGGGACATACTTTTTATCTTTGTGGTGCAGGGCCTCATAATAGGATTGCTTGGTGCCATAATAGGCTCTTTCCTTGGCTTTGGATTGCAAGAATACCTTGAGTCTGTAAGGCTTGATGTGGAGGGCCTAATAAGAGCCAAGGGCTTTGTGCTGGACAGAAGCCCAATCCTTTACCTATATGCCTTTGTATTTGCCCTTTTCTTCTCCCTCTTGGCAAGCCTATATCCTTCCTACAGGGCAAGCAGGCTAAACCCTGTGGATATCTTCAGAAGCCAATGAATATAATAGAGCTAAGAGGAGTAAAAAAAGTCATAGGCCAAGAGGAGATACTAAAAGGCATTGACCTTGAGATAAAAAAAGGTGAGTTTGTGGCCATCATAGGTGCGAGCGGTTCTGGAAAAAGCTCCATGCTATACATTATGGGACTTTTAGATAGGCCCACAGAGGGAGAGGTTTTCTTTGAGGGAGAAAGGATAGACTTTTCCAAGGAAGAAAAGATATCCAAGATAAGAAATCAAAAGCTGGGCTTTGTCTTTCAATTTCATTATCTTTTGCCAGAGTTTAGCCTTTTGGAGAATGTGATGATACCAGCCATAAGGCTTGGAATGAAAAAGGAAGAGGCAAGGGATAGGGCTTATGAGCTTTTGAGGAGGCTTGGCCTTGGTGGAAAGGAAAATAGGAAGATATACCAAATATCGGGCGGTGAGATGCAAAGGGTTGCCATAGCAAGGGCACTTATAAACAAGCCCTTGGTTATCCTTGCAGACGAGCCTACAGGAAACTTAGACAGCAAAAACACCCAAGCGGTCATGGACATATTCAAAGACATAAACTCTGAAGGCACCACCATAGTGATGGTGACCCATGAACTGGAACTTGCAAGGCAGGCGCACAGGATTGTGGAGATGAAGGACGGAAGAATACTATAAGTATCCTTTTTAAAATTATTTGAAGCATATGCCTGTTAGGAGCTTAGGCCTCAAGTTTACCTCTAGCATAAATATACATTAAACATTAAGTGATAAATTGCTCAATTATTCTAGAAATTTTATCTCTGTTAGTCTGCAGTACAATACATTTATCCACAGGTACAATGCGAAATTCCTTACCTTCTTTATTTACTTCTTTTTCACACTCAAGCACTTTTAAAAAGGGTATCCAGTACTGTAAGCTAGGTTGTTGTGGAGGAATAAATACAAACCAGACTGGAATTCTTGTTAATTGCTCAAATGAGAAATATCTCCGAACCTCTAACTCTTCATCCAATGTGAAACACTTCTTACCATATCTCTCAAAATTTGCGTCTTTCCCTTTAACATCAATTGCAATTATACCAATTCCTTTTAAAATAACAAAAAAATCTGGCCGCTTTGTGATTTCTTTTTTAAAGAACTGTGAGAAGGTTTCTGGTGATTGTTCAATGTAGAAATAGCCATAATCTTGATTATCAAGCCATTCCTTAAATTGAAGTTCTGCCCAGTTCTCTTCTACTGACATATTTCACCTCCTACCTAATTGTGAGTAATATTATAATAAACCCATTATACTTGTGTCAATTGGTTTGAACGTGCTTTAAAAAAATTATGCTTTAACTTTCTCACGAAGAAAATTCTAGTATAAGCTTCTATAGTTTAAGATTTGTTTTATCTGAACTGCGTGGGGTGTAAAGTAAGCCTATTCAAAAAGCCTAATGGCTTCCCTTAAAACCATATTCACTTTCTCTTGGCTTGGCATCTCCACATATATCCTTATGAGAGGCTCTGTGCCGGAGGCTCTAAAAAGTAGCCAGCCATCATCCTCAAAGATGAGCTTTAGGCCATCAAGGGTATTTACCTTAAAAACCTTAAAGTCTCCAAGCCTTTCTGGTGGGTTCTTTATAAGTTCTTTTAGCTTTTCCTTTTTGTCCTCCTCCGCATGGAGGTCCACTCTCTTATAGTAGGCCTCTCCAAACTCTTTAAAGATCTCTTCTATTATCCCAGAGAGGGGCTTGTCCTTTAACATAATAAGCTCCAGAAGGTTCAAACCAGTAAAGAGTCCATCCCTCTCTGGAAGAAAATCCACAATGCCATATCCACCACTCTCCTCGCCACCAAAGAGGACCTTTTCCTTTAGTATGACCTCGTTTATGTTCTTAAAGCCCACTGCCACCTCTTTTAGCTCCACGCCGAAGGCCTTGCATATCCTGTCCGCAAGGTAGGTGGTGGAGACTGTCTTTACCACCAGACCATCCCTTAGCCCTTTGTTTTTCAAGAGATGATAAAGCAAAAGCACATAGATGAGCTGTGAGTTTACAAAGTTCCCTTTTTCATCCACAAGGGCTATCCTGTCTCCATCTCCGTCGTTGGCTATGCCAAGGTCTGCACCGAGGGACCTAACTTTAAGGATCAGTGGTTGAAGGTGCTTTTCTACAGGTTCTGGCGCATGGCCTCCAAAGAGGGGATCCCTGTAGCTCCTTATATTTATGACAGATATCTTTGTGCCGGCAAGTATGTGGGAGTAGGTGCCAAGGGCAGAGCCATACATGGCATCATGGACCAAAAGCATATCCCTTTGTGATAATAGCTCCATATTTATCCTATTTTTTACCTCCCTCATATACTCTCCCCAGATGTTTATATACTCTGGCTTAAAGTTCTCCGGTTTTATGTCTTCTGAAATCTCTTTTTCTACCTCCGATATAAACTCCGGCGTGGCAGAGCCACCAAAATAGTCCTTTATCTTGTAGCCGTTATACTCCGGCGGATTGTGAGATGCGGTCATCATAACGCCGTTGTCAAAACCCATATACTTGACGGCAAAGGAGACCATGGGAGTGGTGCAAGCCTTGTTGGCAAGATAACACTCAAAGCCAAGTGTTCTAAAGACCTTATAGACCTCAAGGGCAAAATGCTCTGACATAAATCGGTTATCATAGCCCACTATAACCTTCTTTTTCCCTTTCCTTTGGAGCACCTTGGCATGGGCATAGGCTACCCTTCTTACGTTTTCAAAGGTAAAGCTTTCGCCTATTATGGCCCTCCATCCGTCGGTGCCAAACTTTATCATATACCTCCTCCGCACTGTTCTATTATAATCTCTTTAAATGATACCTCAGGAGATCTTAAAGGAAGCCTTAAGGAAGAATAAGTTAAAGAGTGAAACCTATGGAGACCTTGAATACCTTCGCTTTACCGATGATTTTAAGGAGATACCGAGGGGAACAGTTCTTTTCAAAGACACTGTAATCTGGGGCTATCCTCATATAGGTAGAATATTCCAGCTTTCTACAGGTATAAAGGAACAGTTTGAAGGGCCCTTTTGGGTGGAGGAGAAGGTAGATGGCTACAATGTAAGAATATTTATGCACAACGGTGAAGTTTATGCTCTCACAAGGGGTGGGCACATATGCGCTTTTACCACAGATAGGATAAAGGACTTTGTAAATCTGGAGGTCTTTGAAAAGTATCCTAACCTTGTTCTATGCATGGAGGTTGCAGGACCTGAGAATCCCTATGTGGAAGAAAGTCCGCCTTATATCAAAGAAGATGTGGCTTTTTTCCTTTTTGACATAATGCAAAAGAATCAATCTGGCTTTCTACCCTACAGGGAAAAGTTAAGAATCATAGAAGAATTTGGTCTTCCGAGCGTAGAAAGGTATGGCCTATACACCCCCGATCAAGTGGAAGAGCTAAAGAAGCTCCTCAGAAGACTGAACGAAGAAAAGAAAGAAGGTGTTGTGCTAAAAGAAGATTCTCAGAGGGACAAAAGAGTAAAGTACATAACAAGCTATGCAAACCTGAACGATATAAGGGTAACCTCCCTCAATATGCTTGGCTTGCCCGCAGACTACTACACAAACAGACTTTTGAGACTTGTGCTCTTTTTGGAAGAGGAAGGAATAGAAGCGGACGAAGAACTAAAAAAGGAGCTAGGAAGAGCTTTTCTTGATGGACTTTTTGAAGCCTGCAGGATGGCTAAGGAAGAGGGAAAGGTTTATAGAGTCTTTAGGTGCAGGTTCAGAAGCAGGGAGAAGGCCCTAATATTCCTAGAACAGATTAAACATGCTTCCGTTCATATACAGGTCAATATGCTATCCCTTGAGAAAGAGGGGGACTTTTGGGTGCTTGAGTTTGAAAAGGTCTTCCTAAATATGACTGGCCTTTTAGGCTACCTTTTAAAGGGTGGGTCCCTTATAGACTAAACTCTACAGCAAGCTTTCAAGCATATGTCTAAATCCCTTTGGGTCTATAAGTTTTATGCCTACTTTGTCTGCCCAGCTTCTTAGGCCCTCATCGCCAGACACCAAAATAGCATCAAGCTCGTAAGCAAGCAAAAGCACATCAAGGTCCTCTTTACTATCTATTATGCCAGCCCTTAGGGCTTCTCTATACTTCTCCCTTAGCTTGTTTATGAGCCTTCCCACATCTTCCTCGCTAAGCCTTCCCGCTTCCTTTGTGTGCTCTTCTGCGATCCTTAGCCCTTTGTTTATCCTGTATCGTACCTCTTCTATAAATTCATAGAGGAACTCCGCTGGCACCATCAGGTTAAACCTTCTGGGAGACCTTATCCTTACCGCAAGCTCAAACTTTGGCCTAAGGCTTCCAAGATCTACCATTTTGTTGAACTCTTCATATACGGATGTGGGCATATAGAACTTAGCCCTGCTGTGAAGTGCCAAAGATATGAAGTTCTCTATAGCTCCTATCTGATCCTTTTCAAACTGGGTGTATATGTCTGGATTGGTAAAAATGCTTGTATCCAGCACAAAAATTTCTATGCCCTTTTCCATAGATTTATATTTTATAGCCAAAGAAAGGCTAAAGAATTGCAGAAGTTTTAAAAAGGTCTGGATTGCTTTAAGGTTTAAATTGACAGATACTTCCCTAAAGCTTATGATTTTAACTATGAGAAAGGTATTTTTACTGCTTGTAGCGTTGCTAAGCTTTTATAGTCTTTCCACAGCCAAGGAAGTGCCTTTTACACAGGAGGATAGGGATAGGCTTATAAGGTTAGAGGAAGGTCAGAAGTTTTTACAAAAGCAGATAGACAAACTCAGAAGCGATTTTAGAACTTATATGAGTATAGTGATAGGAAGCATTATAGCCCTTGTGGGATTTATCATATGGGATAGAAGAACTGCCATATCTCCAGTGGTGAAAAAGACAAGGGAACTTGAAGACAGAAGCGATAAAATTGAAAAAGTCCTAAAAGATTTAGCAAAAAGAAATCCAGAGATAGAGGAAGCTTTAAAAAGGGCTGGATTGTTATAGTTTGATTTGTTTGGAAATAGATTTTTAAAGTGTTAAAATTTCCACAGAACAACCTAAGGAGGCGGGCCTATGAAAAGGCTAACATCCGCTCTTTTTGGGTCCTTACTCTTTGTTTCTGCCACCTTTGGGCAGAGTGTGGTTGTGGAGTGTTTTAATTTACGTAAAGCTGGGGATTACCAAAGGGCAATAGAGGCTGGGCAGAGGGCAGTAAGGATGTTTCCTAATAGTGTGGATGCAAACTCTTGCCTTGGGGCGAGTTATCTGAAAGTTGGAGAATTAAAGCTTGCAGTTGAGTATTTAAAGAGGGCGGAAAGCTTGACAAGTGATAAATTGCGGTTGAGTGCAATATATAACCTATTAGGGTGGGCATTACATCGTATGGGCGACCTCGATTCTGCTTTGTATTACTATAGCAGGAAATTGCCCATAGACAGAGAGCTTGGAGATAAAGAGGGCGAGGCGGCGGCGCTTGACAATATTGCTTTGATATACCAAGATAAAGGGGACTACGATAAAGCTCTTGAATACTATCAACAGTCTTTGGACCTTACAAAGGATGATAAGGAAAAAGCAACCAATACAATAACATGGCTACTCTATACTCAGCTAAAGGAGACTATAACAAGGCAATAGAATACTATCAAAAAGCCATTGAACTTGGAGAAAGAGTAGGAGATTACCATGGAGTAGCACAGACATATCTAAACCTTGGCGATACTTACAGGGAAGTTAGAAACTACGAGTTTGCAGAGGGATACCTTACTGAGGGTCTTAAAAGAGTTCAAAGGGTGGGAGATAAGTATTTGGAGGCTTATGGCTATGGATACTTAGGGCTTTTATACAAAGATAAAGGAAATAACAAGCTTGCTATAGATTACCTTACCAGAGCTTACAATCTTTTTAAAAGCATAGGGGCACAAGCTGATGCTGAAGGGGTAAAGGCGCGTCTCCTTATGCTTGGTGTTAATCCAGATAAATCACAGAGGGGTAGAAGGAGATAAGGTAAAAAACTCCTACAAAATTTGTATTTGTTGATTTGTTGTATTATATACTCAAAGAGGGATAACCCTGTATGGTGTTTTTAGACTATTTGTAGGAATTCTAATTGATATGTTTTTTTCTATGCTGGTGTGGTTTTTATGCAAAAACCCCTCAGTATTAACTCCTCTCCCTAAACTTAACAAAATTACCCCACTTTGCTTTATTTAAACCGTGTGGGGGCAAAGAGAGCTATGGTTTACCTTCTAAAGCGGTACCAATAGCAACCAAGATAAATCCAACAAGCATGCCACCATACTGAACAATAACCACAGACCAATCACCCAAAGCAAAACCAATATAGAAAGGAGCAACGGCAAATACAATGGGAAACAAGACCATACCGAGTATAAAAGCTCAAACTCCCCAGGTTTTTACTACTATGGCAATACTTGAAAGGAAGCCTATTAACGATGCAAGTATAAAAACAACGCCTCCAAGGATCTGAATTAACCTTCCAAGAACCTGCATAACAACCTCCTTACCATTTTAGGTTATTAGGTTATTATTTAGGTAAGAAAAAATTATAAAAACTATTAGAAGAAAATTCAAATAGTGCCACCCGCAGTGGTGCAAGATGTTCTAAATTCATATTGGGAGAAAGAACAACCTGGATTACCCATGAGGACAAATTTATCTGGTGTAGAAATTGCCTTGCTAGTAATTATTGCAACTATAACAGTTATGGTAATAATTGGTAGTTTCATACCAGAGTAATTTATGAAAATTGTAAGGGAGGCATCAATTAAAGAGATTTTGATTTTACTTGCTGGTGTGTGGGTTTCCTTTGGCATAGGCTACTTTGACAACGCAAGGCCCTATAAGGACGCATGAGGTAATAGCTATAAGCATTATGATAACCTATGTAAAGATACGGATAGAGACGGAGTGATAAACTACTTTGATTACAACGACAGAAATCCATACATTCAAAACAAGTATCAAAAAGACCTGTTTAGGATAAACAACAAAAAGTGGTATAGGTAATACTTGCTAAAAGCCTACAGGCTAAACCATTCTATTCTCCACTTCCAAAAACCTATATTTATATCCTATGTATAGGGACCTAAACCAGCAGACGCAAAAGGACCTAAAGGAGTATTTTCAAAACCAAGACTATATGATTATTGCCGTTCCAAAGGAGGACCTCATAAGGGTCTATGCCCTCAGAGCTACCAATACGGTGGAGACGGCAAGGAGGCTCCATTCCTTAGAAGGTGAGGAGCTAAAGCTTATGGCTTATAGCATACTATCCGCCTTGCTTTTGACTTCTCTGGTTAAGCATGCCACAAACCAAAAGGTGCTTTTCAAAATACAGAACGATAGTGGTGTGGTGGTGGCTGAGGCGGATGGCATGGGAAGGGTAAGGGGTTTTATGGAGGGCTATCCTTTGGAGGACTGGTCTTCTGGAACCCTTACGGTGGTAAAGGAGCTAAGGCTTGGCACACCCTATACAAGCATAGTGCCAGTGGTGGGAAGGGATGTGAAAGAGGCCCTTTCCTATTATTTTGAACAGTCGGAGCAGACAAGGACCTACATAGACATGCTTGTAAAGACCGATGGGGAAAGGATTAAAGAGGCCTTGGCCTACTTGGTGCAGGTCTTGGGCGGTGCAAGGGAGGAGTCGGTCCGCAAAATAGAAGAGAACATAAAAAGCCTTAGGCTTGAGGGCCTGAGGCCCGAAGATATTGCCATGGCAATCCTGAAGGACATGGAGCCGAGGCTCATAGGCCTAAAGGAGATAGAGTATTACTGTCCTTGTTCTGAAGAGATTGCAAGGTCAAGCCTTTTGCTTTTGAGCGAGGAGGAGCTGGAGGACATTTTAAACGAAGGGCCTGCAGAGGTGGTGTGCAAGTTCTGTAAAAAGATATACAGGTTTAGCAGAGAACAGCTTATGTTATAATTTTTATAAGACCGCACCTTTCCCAGTTGGGTTGCCCTTAAATAGGGTTCGGGAAAGGGTGGCAAAACCCAAGGAGGTAGCGATGGCAGTAGTGTCTATGAGAGAACTTTTAGAGGCTGGTGTCCACTTTGGACACTCAAAGAGCAGATGGAATCCAAAAATGGCACCCTTCCTTTACGGGGTGCGCAATGGCATCCACATAATAGACCTAAATAAGACCATAGTCTATCTTGAGCAGGCATACCATTTTGTGGCAGACAGTGTGGCTCAGGGTGCGGAGGTGCTTTTTGTCGGCACAAAGAAGCAGGCAAAGGATGTGATAAAGGAAGAAGCCGAAAGGGCTGGAGTTCCTTATGTAAACGAAAGATGGGTTGGAGGCCTTCTTACCAACTTCAGAACGGTGCGTAAAAGTATATTGAGGTTGCATACCCTTGAGAGGATGGAAGCGGAAGGTGTTTTTGATGTGCTTCCAAAGAAGGAGGTGAGAGCCTTAAAGAGAAAAATGGAGAGGTTGAGAAAGCTCTATGGTGGCATTGTAAATATGGAAAGGCTTCCCAACATCCTCTGGATTGTGGATACAGTAAGGGAACATCTAGCGGTAAAGGAGGCTAAAAAGCTGGGCATTACAGTGGTGGCCATAGCAGATTCCAACTGTGATCCAGACCTCATAGATTACCCTATACCGGGCAACGATGATGCCATTAAGTCAATAAAGCTTTTGACTTCTAAGATAGCCGATGCGGTAATTGAAGGAAAGCAAAGAAGAGAAAGCCTAGGAGAAGCTGCAATAGAGGTGCCAAGAAGAAGGGTCATAACGGTAGAGGAAGAGGAAAAGGCGCTGTTTGAAAAGGCTATGGAGATGTCCGAAAAGTATGAATACATAGACAAGGGTGCAGAAGAAGAAGAGTAAAGGAGGTTAAAGGATGGTAAGTGCAGAGCTTGTAAAAACACTCAGGGAGATGACTGGAGCTGGAATGCTTGAGTGCAAAAAAGCTTTGGAAGAGGCTGGTGGTGATCTGGAGAAAGCCAAGGAAATACTGAGGATAAGAGGTCTTGCTAAGGCGGATAAAAAGGCTGGAAGGGAGACAAAGGAAGGCATCATATACGCTTATGTTTCTGAGGACAGGAAGACAGGCGTGATCCTTGAGCTAAACTGTGAAACAGATTTTGTGGCAAAGAATGAACATTTTGTAGAGTTGGCTCTAAAGCTTGCAAAGCATATAGCAAGCCTTTCGGAGAATGCCAACAGGTCTGGCACTGGAGAGGATATAAAGGATCAAGCTTACTTTGAGGATACAAGCACCACTGTAGGAGACCTTATAAAGTTTGCCATAGCAAGGATAGGTGAGAACATACAGCTAAGAAGGTTTGTAAGGTTTGATACCGATGGCTATGTGCATGCTTATGTGCACGGTATAGGAAGGGTGGGTGTTCTTATAGACTATAATGCACCTGGGATCAATGAAGAGGTCCTAAGGGTAGTTCAGGATGTGGCTATGCAGATAGCTGCCATGAGGCCAGAATTCGTATCCGTAGAAAGCGTTGACCCTGAAGTGATTGAAAGAGAAAAGAGGATACTAAGAGAGCAGGCAAAGCAGGAAGGAAAGCCTGAGAATATAATAGAGAAGATAGTGGAAGGTAGGCTCAAGAAGTTCTATCAGGAAAAGGTGTTGCTAGAGCAGGCCTTTATAAAGGATGAGAAGAAGACGGTGGGCCAGTATTTGAAGGAGAGCAACGCTGGTGTAGAAATAAGAAGGTTTGTTAGGTTTGAAGTGGGTGGCGCTTGATGGAGGCGCCGGTCTATAAAAGGGTTCTTTTAAAACTTTCTGGAGAGGCCTTCGCTGGAGACCAGGAGTTTGGTATAGATCCAAAGTTCCTTGAATACATAAGCTATGAGATAAAGAGTCTTGTGGATGTAGGTGTACAAACGGCCATAGTTATAGGTGGAGGAAACATATTCAGGGGTGTGGAAGGGATGGAGATAGGCATAGATAGGGCAACGGCAGACTACATGGGCATGCTGGCCACTGTTATAAACGCCTTGGCTCTTCAGTCTGCCCTTGAGAGGTTTGCTCAGATTCCTACAAGGGTGCTTTCTGCCATAGATATGAGGCAGGTAGCGGAGCCATACATAAGGAGAAGGGCCATAAGGCATTTAGAGAAGGGTAGGGTGGTCATATTTGCCGCAGGCACTGGAAACCCCTTCTTTTCCACAGATACGGCTGGAGCTCTAAGGGCCATTGAAATAGGTGCAGACCTTCTTATAAAGGCTACAAAGGTGGACGGCATATACACCGATGATCCTATGAAGAATCCTAAGGCGGAGTTCATTCAAGAGATATCATACCTTCAAGCCATAAGCATGGGCCTTAAGGTGATGGACCATACGGCCATGACCCTCTGTAAGGAGAACAAGCTACCTATCCTTGTGTTAAATATAAAGAAGCCAGGAAACCTTTTGAAGGCTGTAATGGGTGAAAGGGTAGGGTCATTGGTGAGATAGTTAAGGAGGGAAAGCCATGATGGAGGACATATTTAAGAGCGCAGAGGAGGATATGAAAAAGGCTGTAAACCACTTTAAAGGTGAGATAGCTGGGCTGAGAACAAGCAGGGCTAGCACCTCTTTGGTAGAGGAGCTAAAGGTAGAATACTATGGTACAAAAGTGCCACTAAAACAGCTAGGAACTATAAGCGTAAGCGATGTAAATCAGATAACCATCCAGCTTTGGGATAGCAACGCTGTAGCCAATGTGGAAAAGGCCATCATGGAAAACCTAAACCTAACCCCACAAAGGCAGGGCAACATACTAAGGGTAAACTTACCACCTCTTACAGAAGAGAGGAGAAAGGAGTTGGTAAGGCTGTTGCATAAGATGGCTGAGGAGGCAAGGGTGGCAATAAGGAACATAAGGAGGGACGCTAAAGAGATGATAGAGGATATGGAGGGGGTTTCTGAGGATGAGATAAAAAGGGCGTTGGAGAAGCTTCAAAAGCTCACAGATAAGTATATAGAAGAGGTGAACCAGCTTGCCCAGGCAAAAGAAAAAGAGATAATGGGTAGCTAAAAGGTTTTATATTATTCACTATGGATTTCCCCGAGCTTTTGGTTATACTGGCCGTTGCCTTTATATTCTTAGGACCAGAAAAGATGGTAGAGGTGGCCACCAAGCTGGGAGAGTTTTTACGCAAAGTGAGGGAAACATGGGATGAGATAAGGTACCAGCTTTACGTGGAAAGCATTAACAAGAAGATAATGGAGGAAAGTAAAGAGGAAGAAACATACCAAGAGGAGAAGGAGGTGAAAGAGGAAGATGGAGCCCTACGAACTTCCCAAGATGCCCCTGACGGAACATCTGAGGGAGCTAAGAAGCAGGCTGATTAAATCCATACTGGCCTTCTTTATAGGAACAGGTATAGCCTTCTACTTTGCCAACTACATCTTTGAAGTGCTAAAAGAGCCTGTCAAGAGGTCCTACCCAAAGGTGGAGCTTATCACCCTATCACCCACAGAACCCCTCTTCATCCTACTCAAAATATCCGTTGTCTTTGGCTTCATCCTTTCTTCCCCATTCATACTCTACCAGCTTTGGAGGTTTGTAGAACCCGCACTATACCCTAACGAGAAGAGGCTTATAATCCCCATTACCCTTGTTTCCATAGTCCTTTTTCTGCTTGGAAGCGCCTTTTCCTATTTTATAGTCCTTCCAATGGCCCTGAAGTTTCTCCTAGGTATAGGCCTCTCCCAGCTTCAAGCCACACCCTTTCTCTCTGTAAACCTATACATCTCCTTTTTACTTAAGATGATCGTTGGCTTTGGCATAGCCTTTGAACTTCCCGTAATCATCTTCCTCCTTCAGAGGGCGGGTGTGGTCAGCGAGGAACAGCTCAAATCTTTCAGGAAGTACTTTATAGTTATAGCCTTTGTGGTAGGTGCCCTTATAGCTCCAGATGTGACCACGCAGGTTCTTATGGCCATACCCCTTATCTTGCTGTATGAGATCTCTTTGCTTGCAGGAAAGCTGGGCAAAAGAAAACAGAAGGTAAAGGCCATTGAGGTGGTGCAAGAATGAAAGTGCTTATAACGGGAGCAACGGGCTTTATAGGAAGGTATATAGTAAAGGAACTGCTATCAGAAGGCTATGAGGTGGGCTTTCTTGTAAGAAGTGTGGAAAAGGCCCATAGACTTTTTGGGGATAGGGTAAGGCCCTACAGGGTAGATTTTGAGGACACAGCCTCCCTTGAAAAAGCTTTTTTAGACTTCTCCCCAGACTTTCTTATACACCTCATCGGTATACTTTTGGAAGACAAAAGACATGGACAGACCTTTATGAGGGTTCATTACCTTTATGCCAAAAACCTATACCGAGTTGCGAAGGATTATGGAAAGATAAGGAAGGTTGTGCATATGAGCTCCCTTGGAACCCATAGGGATGCTCCCTCCATGTATCACAGAACCAAATACATGGCGGAGGAAGAACTAAGAAGGTCTGGGCTAAATTACACCATATTGAGGCCTTCCATAGTGCTAGGACCAGAGCAAAGGCTTTTTTATGACATGTGGCGCATTACCAAGTATATAAGGCTTGTGGCATTGCCCGGTGGTGGCTCTTACCTTTTCCAGCCGGTGGATGTGAGGGATGTGGCCTGTGCCTTTGTGAAAGCCCTTAGCCTAAAGGAGAGCGATGGGAGAACTTATGAGCTTTGCGGTAACAAGAGGGTAAGCTTTAAAGAGCTACTTGAGGACATCTTTAGCGCATGGAAAAGAAGAGTTTTACTCCTTCCTGTGCCCAAAGTTTTTATGTACCTTGCAGGCCTACTGATAGAAAGAATTATACAGCCGCCACCCTTTAGCTCAGACCAGATGCTTATGATGTGGAGGGACAATGTGTGCGGTCTTGACCCAGAGGTGGAAAGCCAAGGCGTGCAAAAGCTATGTGGAAGGGAGCCAATTCCCTACGAGGATTCTTTAAAGTGGAGCTTGGAAGAGTTTAGGAGGCGTATAAATGCCTGACCTTTCTGTGGAGCTCTTTGGCGTAAGGTTCAAAAACCCTGTATGGGTGGCCTCTGGCACCTTCGGCTATGGCTTGGAAGCTCTGGAACTCTACGATATATCAAAGCTTGGTGCTGTGGTTACAAAGGGTATATCCCTTAGGCCAAGGCAAGGAAACGCACCGGAGAGGATAGCTGAAACCCCCTGCGGTATGTTAAACTCCATAGGCCTCCAAAACCCAGGAGTGGAAGGCTTTTTAAAGAAGATATACCCGGAGATAAAAAAGATAGACACCCACTTTATAGCCAACGTCTTTGGGGAGGAAGAAGAAGAGTATGTAGAAGTCTGTCTTGCCCTTGAGGAGGCAGATAAGATAGTGGCCTATGAGCTAAACGTTTCTTGTCCCAATGTAAAAAAGGGTGGCATGCTCTTTGGGCATGATCCAAATACTTTGAGAAGGCTTGTAGAAAGGGTAAAGTCAAAGGTCAAAAAGCCTGTGCTTGTAAAGCTCTCACCCAATACAGGGGACATAGTAAGCTTTGCCAAAGTATGCGTAGAAGCTGGTGCAGACGGCCTTGTACTGATAAATACCTTGCTTGGCATGAAGATAGATACAAAGAGCCAGAGGCCTGAGCTTTCCACCCTTATGGGTGGGTTATCTGGCCCAGCCATACTTCCTATAGCCGTAAGGATGGTTTGGGAGGTCTTTTCATACCTTGGCTCCTCCATCCCAATCATAGGCGTGGGAGGCATATACGACACGGACTCTGCCCTGCAACACATCCTTGCTGGAGCTATATGCGTGCAGGTGGGAACGGCCAACTTCTTTGATCCTTTCGCACCTTTAAAGATCATTGAAGGTATAGAGGAGTATATGCAACAGAGGTCTATGGAGAAATTTACTGACCTTGTTGGGAGGGCCCATAGGCTTGTGATAAGGTGATGCTTCTACACCTTATGATCTCTGTCTTTATACAACTCCAGTCCCTTTTCAATGGCAAGAGGTACATCCTTTTCACTTTCAAGGACCACACATCTTACCCATGGGTGATAGTGATAAGCAGCGGGAAAGTCCTTTACAAATATGGCTAAAGTGGGAACCCTTAGAGCAACAGACATATGATAGGGACCACTGTCGGTGGATATAAAGAGAGAACAGGACCTTATAAGGCCTGGCAATTCAAGTATATCTGTGGATCCTGCAAGGTCGTAGGCGGGCAAAGGGTAATCCTTGAGAAACTCCTCATTTATATCCTTTTCAAAGGAAGCACCAGTAAGCACAAGTATAGCTCCCGTGCTTTTTTGAATTTCTTCAATCACTTTTCTCAAAAGCCTTAGGTTGGGTCGCCTCCAAAGGGCATCTGGTGTACCGCATCCTATGTTTAGTCCTATAAGATTGGCTTCCTCTGGAATTCCAAAGCTTTTACGAAAATTTTTTCTAAAGCTTACAGCCTCTTCCGTTTCTTCCAGTTCTATGGGTATATTATTCCTCTCTATGCCTAAGGCCTTTAGAACTACAAAATATCTATCGGTGTAATCGGGAGTTTTAAGCACCTTTCTAGACGGTGGTGATGACATGCTATAAAAGAATCTCCTAAAGGGAATTTCTGCTATGCCCAAGGTTGGGATTTTGTGCCTTAGGCGTGCGTAAAGGCAGAGTATGGAGCTTTTAAGCCCATGCGGTTCAAAATCTATAATAAAATCTGGTTTTACTATCTTTAGCACTTGTTCAAATTCTCTTATAAACCTTTTCCAATCCTTTAGGCCCTTTATCCTTTTATCAATAACGTGAAAGGAGGACAGAAGATGATGTTTAGAGATTAACCTTTCGGAAACATAACCTTTATCCTTTGTAAGGAAAAGAAGGTGTAGATTAGACTCTGGAAACCTATTTTTGAGGGCCCTCCAGCTTGCACTGGCCCTTAACAGGTCGCCAATACCAGCAGAATGGCCAACTAACATAAGTATTTCCTTAGGCTCTCTCATATCCTTCTATCATTCTAAACCATAAGAAATACAAAGGCAATAAAGCATCCCAAAAACCTGTAAATAAGGAACCTACAAACATTACGGAAGGCATAAGTAAAAAGGGAATAACCAAAAAGTCTGCAAGTTTGTATCTAAAAACAAAAGAGTAGTATTTCCAGTATAGCCAAAGAAGGGCCAAAAGGCCCAAAAGGCCCTTTTCTATAAACTCTGATACAAAAAGGATTGATTCATAGCCTACAGCGGACTCTATATATAGCCCTTCCCTTTCTTCAGGTTTAAGACCATGGCCTATCAAAAGTGGAATAACATTTGCCTCCTTTATATCCCTTTCTATTACCATAAGACCTGCCCTTAAGTTGGCCCACCTTAGGCTAGATATGGCGTCCAAAGTTTTATTGTCCAGCCTTTCTTGACCAGTAAGAACCTTATAAAAAGCTTGGAATCTTGCATCCTTTTTCATAAAGTTATATGAAAAAACTGCGCCTAGTGAGATGGAAAGCAAGGCTATTACCATCATATACCTAAGTTTTATAACACCTCTGAGTAAAAAGACAAGCAATAGGAGAGTTATGACAAGACCAAGTATGGTGGACCTCCTTAGTGTAAAAAAGACTATTGATATAAACACAAAAAAGGACAAAAGCCACCAAATCCTTTTCGTTTTTAAGAACAAGGCTAAGGCAGAAAGGCTAAAAAGAGAATAAAAGGTGGCCACTTCAAAGACACCACCCCATATTGGAGCTATTGTGCCTTTATAATGGTATTTATAAAACACAACCGGTAGCAAAAGAAAGCCGATAAGGTTAAGTATAAGGTTTAACCTATAAAGGTATTTTTCATTAGCTTTCACTTCGTCACCACCAAAATAAAGGAAAAGAAATACGCTTCTCTCAATGGCTTTGTTCAAAAGGTGTGGTGCGTATATTAAAGTGGAAAGTAAGGTAGGGATTGCATGAATTAATAATGGTAGAGAAAGTGTACCTTTAAGGCTTTTCTTTTTCCTTATATGAACTACGAATATATAAATTAGTCCAAGGATGACCGCACCTTCAAAGATGCTTATTGACAAAAAGGATAGTATGGTAAGTAAAATTACAAAGGAATTCATGCTGTTAATTATAAACTCTATACGTACTTTAACACAGCTTCTTTTACCACCTCGTAAGGAACCTCTAAGCCGGTCCATATTCTAAAGCTCTCCATGCCCTGATATAGGAGCATATCTAGGCCATCCTGAAAAGGGCAACCTTTTTCCTTGGCCTTTTTCAAAAGGGGAGTCTCTTTGTATATGATGTCCACTACTGTGTGGCTTGGCTCTAAAAGGTCATAATCAAAGAGGGGGGGATCATCCTCCTTTAATCCGGAGGAGGTAGTATTGACTATAAGTTTAACCTCTTTTAGCACATACTCAGGCCTCTTTACCACTTTACAGCCAAAACTTTCGCAGAGTTTGTAAGCTTTTTCTATAGTTCTGTTCCACAAAAAAACTTCTGCTTCTTCGCCTTTTAGGGCATAAAGGATGGCCCTTGAGGATCCTCCTGCGCCAAGGACCAATGTCCTTACGCCTTTCAGGTTTGGCAAAAGCTTCTTTACAGCCTTTAAAAATCCTATCCAATCTGTATTGTAGGCATAGACACCCTCTTGGGTAAACTTCAGAGTGTTGGCCGCACCTATAGCCTTTGCATGATGGTCTGCAAAATCTGCGAATTCTAGGGCCCTTTCCTTATGGGGTAGGGTCACATTCACACCTTTAACACCAAGGGCCTTAAGGCCCTTAAAGGCCGTCTCAAACTCTTCAGGCCTTACCTCAAAGGGAACATAGACAGCGTTTATTGAATGGTATTCAAAGGCTCTGTTTTGGAAGACGGGAGAAAGAGAATGTTTGATAGGATAGCCTATTACGCCATAGACTTCCGTTTTGCCATCAAGGTTCATCCTATTTGGTACTTGGGTTGGAGGATCTCCACCTTTTTGACCCAGCTGAGGTTGCCCTTAATGGCCATATCTACCACATTCTTTAAGCTTACGTCCACTATGGGGCAGTCCGTGCATCCTCCTTCAAATTGTAGATACACTTCGCCTTCTCTTATGTCCACCACCTTTAGATTGCCATGATGATCTTTTAAAGCTGGTCTTATCTTCTCAAGTATAGCTTCTACTTCTCTTAGTTCTTTTTCTTCCATAGCTATGCCTCCGACCTTCTATATAAATCTTGTATCTCTTGCCAAAGATTTCCCTGAGCTTCCTCATCCAAATCCATCAACCTACAAAAACCTTTTAAGGTAAGCTTATCTACAACCACATCCTCTATATCCTCTTCCACCAGCTTTGAATAGCCATACTTCATGAGCACTTCCCTCGCTTTTGGCACCTTCTTAAACAGGTCTGTTAGTTTTATATCAATCGTTAGCCTTTCCTTCATAGCTCCTTAACCTTTTTCACAAAAAGATGATATTCACCGTCCTCTTCGTACATACCTAAAAACTCCTGACCTGTAGCCTTGCACCATGCAGGTATATCCTCTACAACACCCGGATCATCCGCTATGAGTTCAAGCACTTGCCCAATTTGCATACTTTTAATCATCCTTGCCGTCTCTGCCACCGGTACAGGGCAAAAAGTGCCTACCACATCGTGCACCACATCTGGTTTTATATCCTCAAGCTTCATCCTACTGCCCCCTCTTGCTATATATTTTAAGAGATTCAATCAAGCCTTCTTCCACAGGCTCACCCCATAGGCAAACCTCTTTACCTTCAAGGCTTATGGTCACTTCACAGGGCTGGTTCTTTGAATACCTTGCCACAATATCCGCTATAAGCTTGAGATCCTCCTCCTTAGGGCTTCCCTTTATAAGGGCAAAAGTACCCTTCCCATCCTTCCTGTATGCATAGTTATACCTATTTCTGAACTCTTTAAGGAACCTTACCTCACCTTCGTTCCTTGCAATTATAAGCTTTACTCCGGAAGGAAGGCGAAGGTGCCTTCCTACTGCAAAGAGTATAAGATCATCCCTTGTTATTAGACCTTCATGCTGTAATGCCTCTTTAAACCTAGAGGCGTAGTTTTCATCCGTAAGGTAGCAACAGCCTCCAGCGGGCTGTTCATACTCAAGCCCATACTTCTGTGCCAACGCTATCTGCCTTTTCCTACTCCTTCCCTTTATATCCAAAAGCTTACTTCTGTCCACCCAGCCAAGCTTTTCTGGAATGGTTTCTGGTAAGAGCTTTGCGGAAAGAGGTCTTAAAACGTAGCCTTCAAGCCCAGCCTCCTTCTCTATAAGCATCAACCTTTCAAAGGTTTGGCTCATGGGCCTTTGGCCTAAAACTTCACCGGTCACCAAAAAGTGATAGCCTTCCCTTTCCATTATCTCCTTAGCCTTTTTAAACATAAATATCCTACAGTCTACGCAGGGATTGACGTTCTTTCCGTAGCCATACTTAGGGTTAAGGATGATGTCAAAGTACTCTTGAGATATATCTACTATCTCTAGGGGAACTTGGAGCTGGGCTGCTGCTTTCAAAGCAGGATTCACATAAGGCGATCCGTCTTCTCTCTTCAGGCCAAGGCGCCTCTTGTGTTCTGTGATACAAAAGCCCGTGTAGAAGTGTATGGCCTTGATTTCTACGCCTTGGTCCTGAAGGAGGCGGATCGCTAAAGAGCTATCAAGCCCTCCTGAGAGTAAAGCAACAGCCCTTACCCTCATGTGGACAAGAATTCAAACTCCCTGCTTTCTTCCTCTTCCTCTTCGTAGCAATCGGGTATGCGCATAGCCTCTTCTATCCTTCCTTGCTTGAGAAGGTAGTCCTTTATGGCCACATGGAGTGTTTCAAGTCCAAGGTTTGTGCAGTGGATCTTTTGTGGTGGAAGGCCACCTAACTCTTCAAAGATGTCCTTGTAGGTGAGGCTAAGGGCATAGCTTATAGGCTTGCCCTTTACCATCTCGGTTAGCTGAGAAGATACAGCAATGGCAGAACCACAGCCAAAGGTCTTAAACCTCACATCCTCTATTATATCAGTCTCTGGATTTATCTTAAGGGTAAAGAGCATAGCATCTCCACAGGCTGGATTACCGCATTGGCCTATGCCGTTAGCATCCTCAAGCACACCCACATTACGTGGGTTCAAAAAGTGATCCAAAACCTTCTCACTGTATTCAAACATGTCAATCACCTCCTTTCAAGGTTATTTCTATGTATAATTATCTTTTTCAAAGATAGGACTTGCTATGACCTTTATCAAAGATATAGCTTATAAGTAGCTCTCCACTATATGCCTGAAGGTATTGCTAAGTCTGTGATCTTCTCCATCTAACTCCAGATACTCTTTTACCCTTACTTTGCTTGTAAAAAGTCTTGAATAATCTACTGGCACTACCTCGTCCTTTGTACCATGAAAGATGTAAATCTGGTATGGAACCTCTGCAGGAAAGCGCACCTCCTGTCCGGATATGATCTCATAACCTTTCTCTAATATATCCACTGCAAAGTCTTTATTTATAAGAAGCTCAAGACCGCTTTCACACTCGCTTATCTTCAAATCCTCCTTTCCTTCAAGCCAATTTTTGCATCTTTCTTCACCGACCTCCCTTATGGTAAGGTATAGGGTGGAGTAGGAAGGGGCAAAAAGGAAGACCTTTGAGACCTTATTGGGCATGCATAGCTTGAGGTAATTTAGTATAACATAGGCTCCATGGGAGCTGCCAGAAAGCCAAATTTCTTCAAACTTTTGAGAAAAGCCCTTTATAAGAACATCCAATACTTCAACGGCTTTTGTAGTGGTGGTAGTGTGATAATCCATATCCATGGCAAAGAAGGAAAATCTGCCTTTCAGAGACCTCTCTCTCAAAAGGGCTACTTTACTTCCCGATACATTGCTTGCAAAGCCATGGAGGTGTATTAAAATAAGCTGAGGGTTGGAAGTCTCGTAGATGAACATAAGGGAAATTATATACGACCTAGAGCTTAGAAGAAAGCTATTCCACATATTTGCTCTCATGCTCTGGCTTTTACCCATAGCCTTTTTCCCAAAGCACCTTACCCTAATCCTCTTTTTGTTTGTACTTAGCGTAAATCTTTTAACAGTTATGGGCTTCTGGAAAGAAAGGCTTCACTTCTACTACAGCCTTATCTATAAACTTGAGAGGGAAAGGAACTATTTGAGGCCTAGCATTCAGGCCCTTTGGGCCAATTTGGGCATCTTTTTGAGCTTTTTAATCTTTTGGAAGGGAAGCTTCCATGGTTGGTGTGGTAGTGTTGGCAATAGGGGACGCCTTTTCAGGTTTGATAGGCCTTAGGCTTGGTAAAAGAAAAGTATGGGGGAAGAGTGTGGAAGGTTCTTTGGCCTTTTTCTTTTCTACCTTTGTGGTGCTTGCACCCTTTATAGGAACTTGGAAGGCCTTCCTTATCTCCTTTATTTCTTCTCTTGTGGAACTTTTTTCTTCAAGGCTTGATGATAACTTCACCGTACCTTTGACTGCCAGCCTTCTTTATAAGATACTTGTGCTATAATTCTAAGCTAAGGGGAAAGGCCATGGCTTTCCCAAAATGCCGCCTGCTGGGGAGTTGGGAAAGCCTAAAAAGAAGGGCGGGATACAAATACCCCAGCCCAAGCTGTACCAAAAGGTACAGTTTGGTCAAGAAGGCTAAAGTATGAACCTTGGAAAGATACTTAGGCTTGAAAGGCTTATGAACAGAGATACCGGAAAGACCATAATAGTGCCTATGGACCATGGAGTTAGCTCTGGACCTATAGAGGGTATAGAGAACATAAGGAAGGCTGTGGAGGATGTAGCGGAAGGTGGTGCTAATGCGGTGGTCCTTCACAAGGGCATGGTAAGGGCTGGACATAGGGGAAGGGGAAGGGACATCGGGCTTATAGTGCACCTTTCTGCCTCCACCGACTGGGCTCCCACAAGGAACGATAAGGTGCTCGTTTGCACAGTAGAAGAGGCTATAAAGCTTGGTGCGGATGGTGTATCCATACATGTGAATATAGGCGCAGATATGGAAAGGGAAATGCTAAGAGACTTTGGGTATGTGGCAAGGGTATGTGAAGAATGGGGTATGCCTCTGCTTGCCATGGTATACGGTAGGGGGAAGGATATGAACCAGTATGATCCAAAGGTTGTAGCCCATTGTGCAAGGCTAGGTGCAGAACTAGGGGCGGACATAGTAAAGGTTCCATATACAGGAGATCCAGAGAGCTTTGCAAAGGTTGTAGAAGGCTGTCCCATACCGGTGGTAATAGCCGGTGGGCCAAAGATGAAAACGGAAAGGGAAGTGCTTGAGATGGTCTATGGAGCCATAAAGGCAGGAGCAAAGGGCCTATCCATAGGAAGGAACGTCTTTCAGGCAAGGGATAGGGTAAAAATGGTCAGAGCCTTAAGCCTTATAGTGCATGAGGGCAAAAGTGTGGAAGAAGCGATGAAAATACTTGAATAAAGGAGGGTTTTATGGGTCTTTTGGAAGGGAAAAGGGCTCTTATAATGGGAGTGGCCAACGAAAGGAGCATAGCCTATGGTATAGCAAAAGCCTTCAAAAGAGAAGGTGCGGAGCTTGCCTTTACCTACGCCAACGAGAAGCTAAAAAAGAGGGTGGAAGAGATAGCTCAGGAGCTAGGTTCTAACCTTACCTTTGAATGTGATGTTTCAAAGGACGAACATATAAAGGGACTCTATGATTGGCTCTCTAAGACCTGGGGAAGCCTTGACATAATAGTGCATTCTATCGCTTATGCGCCAAAGGAGGAGTTCAAAGGTGGTGTTATAGACACATCAAGGGAAGGCTTTAAGATAGCTATGGACATATCCGTCTATTCTCTTATAGCCATTACAAGGGAGCTCTTGCCCCTTATGGAAGGAAGGGAAGGATCCATAATTACCCTCTCTTACTATGGGGCGGAAAAGGTGGTGCCACACTACAACGTGATGGGTATAGCAAAGGCAGCCCTGGAGTGTACTGTAAGATATTTGGCCTACGATATAGCAAAGTATGGCCATAGGATAAACGCCATATCCGCTGGACCCATAAAGACTTTGGCAGCCTACAGCATAACAGGCTTCCACCTTCTTATGGAGCATACCATAAAGGTAAACCCCTTTGGAAGGGCCATAACCATAGATGAGGTGGGAGACACGGCCGTATTTCTGTGTAGCCCTTGGGCAAGGGCCATAACGGGAGAGGTAATACACGTAGATAATGGCTACCACATAATGGGTGTTTTTGGAAGGGAGGAGGAGATAAGGAAGGAGGTTTTTGGAGAAAATAAAGAATGAAAACTTTTGAGCTGTATGGCCTTAAAGAAGAAGAATATAAAAGAATAGTAGAGAGGATTGGAAGGGAGCCAAACAGCGTAGAACTTGGCATCCTTGGAGCCCTATGGTCAGAGCATTGCTCTTACAAGTCTTCTAAGGTACATCTTAAAAAGTTTCCTACAAAGGCAAGCTGGGTGGTTCAGGGTCCTGGTGAAAATGCGGGTGTGGTAGAGCTGGACCAAAGGGTTTGGCTTGCCTTCAAGGTGGAGAGCCACAACCATCCATCCTACATAGAACCCTTCCATGGCTCTGCTACTGGTGTGGGGGGAATAATAAGGGACATACTTTCCATGGGTGCAAGGCCCATAGCCCTTGTAGATTCTTTGAGGTTTGGCTTGCCCATTGACAAAAGGATAGTAAAAGGAGTGGTAAGAGGCATTTCCCACTATGGCAACTGTGTAGGCATTCCAACAGTGGCTGGAGAGACATACTTTGAAGAGTGCTACAAAACAAACCCATTGGTCAATGCCTTTTGTCTTGGAATTTTGCCAGCTGGGAGGATGCTTAGGGCAAGGGGAAAGGCGGGAGACCTTCTTTTCTTGCTTGGATCCGCAACGGGTAGGGATGGCATACATGGGGCCGTTATGGCTTCTGGTGAGTTTGATGAAAGCTCTGAGGAAAAGCTTTCCAACGTGCAGGTGGGAGATCCATACTTTGGCAAAAAGCTCATAGAAGCCCTTTTGCAGATAATTGAGGAAGGCCTTATATCTGGCCTTCAGGACCTTGGTGCAGCTGGCCTTTCGGGTTCGGCTTCAGAGCTTGCAAGCAAGTCCAAGTGCGGTGTGGAGCTTTGGCTAGAGAGAGTACCCCTAAGGGAAGAAAATATGAAACCCTTTGAGATACTACTTTCCGAAAGCCAGGAGAGGATGTTGCTTGTCACTCAAGAGGACAAGGTAGAAAGGCTAAAGGAGATTGCCAAGTTTTACCATCTTGAGGGGGAGGTGGTAGGAAGGCTAACAGAAGATGGAGTCTTCAGAGCCTACTATAAGGGTGAGCTTGTGGCAGAGCTTCCGGTGAGTCTAATAGTGGATGAAGCACCAGTCTATGAAAAGCCCTACAAAGAGCCAGAATATATAAAGACCTTGAGGTCCTTTGACCAAAGGGATCTTGCGGAGGTGGACATAAAAGAGTCTATTAAAAAGCTCCTTGCCTCTCCAAACGTCTGTTCAAAGGAATGGATATACAGCCAGTATGACCACCAGGTGGGCACAAACACGGTGATAAAGCCAGGCGGAGACTGTGCTGTGCTGAGGGTAAAATGGGTTGTGAGGCCAGAGTTAAGGAGCGACAAGCTTATAGCTATAACTTCGGAAGGCAATGGAAGGATGGTCTTTTTGAACCCTTATGAAGGTGGCAAGTATATAGCGGCGGAAGCCCTAAGGAACCTTGCCTGTGTAGGTGCCAGGCCTTTAGGTATTACAGACTGCCTTAACTTTGGAAACCCAGACAGGCCGGAGATAATGTGGCAGTTGGTAAGGGCTATAGAGGGGATAGCGGAGGCTTGTGAGTTCTTTGGAGTGCCCATAGTGAGCGGGAATGTGTCCTTGTATAACGAAACGGTGGAGAGGGGAGAGATAAGGAACATATACCCCACACCCATACTGGTGGCCGTAGGTGCCATAGATAAAGGCAAGTTTGTGGACCATAGGTTCAAAGAAGAGGGGGACTTGGTGTTTCTTATAGGTGATATAAAAAGGGAGTTCTCCCTTGGAGGCAGTGAATTTCTAAAAGTAATCCATGGCAAGGTGTGCGGTGATGTGCCAGCCGTAGACCTAGAGAAAGAAAAGAGGCTTCACGAACTTCTTATAAGGCTTATTGAGGAGGACATAATAAGGTCTGCCCATGATGTTTCTGTGGGTGGCCTTGCCATAGCCCTTCTTGAGTGCCTCTTTGGTAGCGGTCTTGGCATGGAGCTAAACCTCTACATAGAAGACCGTCTTGACTTTTTCCTTTTCTCAGAAAACCCGAGCCTTGTGGTGGCAAGCGTAGAAAAGGAAAAGGTAGAAAGGCTAAAGGATGAGGTGGAGGCCTATGGCCTTGACTGGATGCTACTTGGTAGGGTAAATGAGAGTGGCCTCTTTACCCTTACCAACAACGAGGAGCTAATATTTGAAAGCAGTGTAAAAGAGCTTGAGGAGATATGGCAAAAGGCCTTAGAAAACATGCTTTGATATATGTGGTCTTTGCTACAGCAGTCCTTTTTTTGGACCTTTCTACAAAAAAGATGGCTGAAGTCTACCTTGTAGAGAGGGACATGAGCCTTTTGCCCTTTTTGCACTTGGTGCTTGTATACAACAAAGGGGTTGCCTTTGGCCTTTTTTCTGAAGCTCCCGACTTTTTAAGGCTTCCTTTGCTTTTGGTAACACCCTTTTTGGCCTTAATCATTACCTTTCTTTACGCCATAAGGACAAAAGACATCTTTGTTAGCATACTTATGGGCATGGTGGGTGGAGGTGCTTTGGGGAACCTTTACGATAGGGTCTTTTTAGGAAAGGTGAGGGACTTTATATACTTCTCTTATGGAGGCCTCTCTTGGCCAGCCTTTAACCTGGCTGATGCCAGCATAAGCATAGCTATAGTGCTTTTACTTTTGAGAGGCCTCTTTCTAAAGACTGGAAAAGTATAATTATCCTGTTTATATTATTCTATCTATATGATGGTGGAAAAGGTAGCCCACTTGGCAAGGATAAGGCTAACGGAAGAAGAGAAGGAATACTTTGAAAAACAGCTTCAGAGCATACTGTCCTTTGTGGAACAGCTCCAAGAGGTAGACACAGAAGGGGTGGAGCCTTTCACACCTTACTTTGATGAGACACCTATGAGAGAGGATGAGGTGGTAAAGGACTTTGATCCACAGCTTGTGTTAAGGCGGGCTCCACAGAGTAAGGATGGCTTCTTTGTAGTGCCAAGGGTTGTAGAATATTGAGGAGAGTATAAACATGATGGTAGAGGAGACTCAAAAGGAGATATTGGAAAAGAAAAAGGCTCTTGAGAATGCCCTTGCCAGTATAGAAAGGCGTTTTGGAAAAGGTTCCATAATGCCCCTGAAGAATGCGGAAAAGGTCAAGGTGGATGTAATACCTACAGGCTCCATAGCCCTTGACATAGCCACAGGTATAGGGGGTATTCCAAAGGGTAGAATTATTGAAATATTTGGTCCAGAGTCCTCTGGAAAGACCACTTTGGCCCTTCACATAATAGCCGAAGCTCAAAAGAGGGGAGGTATTGCGGTCTTTATAGATGCGGAACATGCCTTGGATCCAAAATATGCAGAAAAGATAGGTGTGGATACGGAAAACCTTTACATATCCCAGCCAGACTATGGAGAGCAGGCCTTAGAAATAGTAGAAAGTCTTGTGGCAAGCAATGCGGTGGATGTGATAGTGATAGATTCGGTGGCGGCTTTGGTGCCAAAGGATGAGTTGGAAGGTGAAATGGGTGAAGCCCATGTGGGCAAACAAGCAAGGCTTATGTCCCAAGCCCTAAGAAAGCTAAAGGGAATGGCCCATAAGGCTAACACGGCCATAATCTTTATAAACCAGCTAAGGGAAAAGATAGGAGTCATGTTTGGAAACCCAGAGACCACACCTGGTGGAAGGGCCCTTAAGTTCTTTGCGGACATGAGGCTGGATGTGAGGCGTGTAGGTGAGGTAAAGGACGGTGGGGAAAAGATGGGCAATAGGGTAAGGGTGAAGGTGGTAAAGAATAAGCTGGCTCCACCTTTCCAAGAGGCTGAGTTTGATGTGCTTTACGGAGAAGGCATATGCAAGCTTTGTGATCTTATAGATGTGGCCACTGAGTTAAAAGTTATCAACAAAAGCGGTGCATGGTATAGCTATGGAGACATAAGACTGGGGCAAGGCAGGGAACAAGCAAGGAAGTTTTTGATGGAAAACCCAGAGATAGCCCAAGAGATTGAGAGGAAGGTAAGGGAGGTTGCAGGCCTTGCTCCAGCTGATACTTAAAAGGGCCATAGAACTTGGAGCTTCCGACATACATCTGAAAACTGGAAGCCAGCCTGTAGTAAGGGTTAAAAAGAAACTTCAAAGGCTTGAGGACTTTCCACCCTTAGATGAAAAGGTTATGGATCTTATAGTGAGGGAGGTCCTTGAAAGGAATAGAAAGAAAATGGCAGAGTTTGAAGAGTTTGGAGAGGCGGACACTTCCTATTCCTTGCCTGGTGTGGCCCGTTTTCGTGTAAATGTGTATAAGCAAAGGACGAGCGTAGGCCTTGCCTTCCGTGTCATACCCTTTAATATACCTTCCTTTGAAAGCCTCAACCTTCCAGAGGTTATGAAAAGGGTGGTGCTTGAAAACACAAAGGGCTTGATCTTGGTGACAGGCCCTACAGGCTCTGGCAAATCCACCACCTTGGCAGCTCTTATAGACATAATTAACTCAACAAGGGAGGATGTTATCATCACCATAGAGGACCCAATAGAGTATCTTTTCAGAGACAAGAAGTCCTTCATAGTCCAGCGGGAGGTGGGTATAGACACTTCTTCCTTTGCAAGGGGTCTGAGGGCTGCTTTAAGGGAAGACCCTGATGTGATAATGGTGGGAGAGATAAGGGATCCTGAAACGGCCCTCATAGCCCTTCAAGCTGCAGAGACTGGACACTTGGTTATGTCCACCCTTCACACCCTTGATGCAAAAGAGACCATAAACAGGCTTATAGGCATGTTTAACCTTGAGGTAAGAGAGCAGATAAGGCTTCAGCTGGCCGAGACCCTTGTGGCCATATTTTCCCAAAGGCTGCTTCCAAGGGCGGATGGATCCGGTGTTATACCCGCTGTAGAGGTGCTCATAAACACAGCCTCAATAAGGGAGGCTATTATAGACCCGTCAAAGTTTGATGAGATACCACTTCTCCTTGAAAAGGGAAGGCCTGTCTATGGAACACAGCTCTTTGATCAACACCTTGAAGAGCTCTACAGAAAGGGACTCATAGACTACAACACAGCCATCAGGTATGCAAGCAGGCCAGCAGACCTTGAACTAAAACTAAAGGGAGTGGCCTCTGGTGGTAGAGGATTCTTCTGATGAAGATAGCAATAGATGGCCCTGCGGGAAGTGGGAAAAGCACGGTTGCAAAGGAGATCTCAAGAAGATTAAACATACCCTATCTTAACACTGGTCTGGTATATCGGGCCTTTGCCTATGTGTGCATGGTGGAAGGACTAGATAGCAGTGAAGTTTTTAAGGTCTTTGAGATGCCCATTGAGGTAAGGTTGGACATAGCAAGGACTGTGGTCATCTATAAAGGGGAAGATATTAGCCAAAGGCTTGGCTCAGAGGAGGTTGGCAAGAGGGCTTCAGAGATAGCAAGTTTGCCAAGCTTTAGAGAGAGGATAAACCAGTTTTTCAGGTCCCTCGTAGGGCAGGAACAGGTGGTGGCGGAAGGAAGGGATGCGGGAAGCCACATATTTCCCGAGGCAGAACTAAAGATCTTTCTTACGGCCTCACCAGAGGAGAGGGCAAGAAGAAGGTATGTACAACTAAAGGAGGAGGGGATAGAGGTTAGCTTTGAGGAGGTGCTAAAGGCCATAATGGAGAGGGATGAGAGGGACAAAAACAGGCCCCTTTACCCCTTTAGGCCCGCCGAGGATGCCATAATAATAGATACAACTGGGCTAAGCCCAGAGGAGGTTGTGGAAAAGATTTTAAGCTTGGTGGAAGAGAGGGTATAATTTTCTTATGAAAGACTTTTGGTATTGGGCTCAAAAGTATGATAAAAAGCTTATAACCACGGCCTTAGAATCTGGTGCAAAGGTCATATGGCTTTCTGACCCTTCAAAGGTTCAAGAGGTCAAATCCCTTGGCAGGGTGATGGTGGCTTCCAAAGATGGTGGAGACCTCATTGAGGGAAGGGACTTTGTGTATGTGCTGATAGAAGGCAAAGAGGATGAAGAGAGGGCGGCCAAGTTCCCACCACAGGTAAAGGTTATTGTAGAAACTACAGACTGGACCATCATACCCCTTGAAAACCTAATAGCCCAAAGGGAAGAGATTTACGCAGTGGTAAAGAACGAAGAGGAGGCAAGGCTTGCCATAAAGGTG
Source organism: Candidatus Pampinifervens sinense (assembly GCA_037927135.1). Taxonomy (GTDB): domain Bacteria; phylum Aquificota; class Aquificia; order Aquificales; family Aquificaceae; genus Pampinifervens; species Pampinifervens sinense. The sequence goes on from JAXSPP010000006.1 coordinate 65,034, forward strand.
CTTGAAAAGGGTGTAAAGGGCATAGTACTAAAGACGGAGGATATGAACACCATAAAGAGGGTTGGCAAGGTGCTGGAAGAGGAAGAGGAAAGACTCCCTCTTGTGGTGGTAAAGATAACAAGGATTTTGCCTTTGGGCCTTGGAGACAGGGTTTGTGTAGATACTACTTCTCTGCTTAACCGTGGAGAGGGTATGCTTGTGGGGAATTCATCCGGTGGTATGTTCCTTGTGCATGCCGAAACGGAAGAAAACCCCTATGTGGCCTCAAGGCCCTTCAGAGTTAATGCGGGTGCTGTGCATATGTACATAAGGGTGCCGGGAAATAGGACCAAATACTTGTGTGAACTCTCAGCTGGAGACCCTGTGATGGTCTACGACTACAAGGGAAGGGGAAGGCTTGTTTATGTAGGAAGAGCAAAGGTGGAAAGAAGGCCCATGCTTTTGGTGGAAGGAAAGTATGAAAACAAAAAGGTAAGCGCCATACTGCAGAATGCGGAGACCATAAGGCTAACAAGGCCCGATGGAACCCCCATATCGGTGGCCGAATTAAAGGAAGGTGATGAGGTCTTGGGCTATATAGAAGAGGCAGGAAGACACTTTGGCATAAAGGTGGAAGAGACCATAACAGAAAAGTGAGGCTTGAAGAACTTTTAAAAGGGTGTAAGGGCATTAGCGCCAATTCAAAGGAGGTATATCCGGGCTACATCTTTGTAGCCATAAAGGGGACTCAGAAGGATGGCCATGATTTCGTAAAAGAAGCCCTTGAAAGGGGAGCCATGGCTGTACTTGTGGAGAGGGATGTGGGCATAGAGGACCCACGCATAATAAGGGTGGAAGACACAAAGAAGGCCCTTGGAGAGCTTTCCAGCCTCTTCTACGGTGAGCCATCAAAAGCTTTGAAGGTTATAGGTATAACGGGCACCAACGGGAAGACCACAAGCACACACATTGTAGAGTCCATATTAAACACAGCGGGCATAAAAACAGGCCTCATAGGCACCATATACTACAGGCTCGGAGAAAAAATATATGAATACGAAGGAAGAACCACACCGGACCCAATAAAGTGGCACTCAACCCTGATGGAGATGAAAAAGGAAGGGGCAAAGGCTGTGGTCTGCGAGGTCTCTTCTCATGCCCTGGACCAAAAAAGGGTATGGGGAACGGTTTTTCACACGGTGGCCTTTACAAACCTAAGCCAAGACCACCTTGACTACCACCAGACCATGGAAAACTACTTTTTGGCAAAGGCAATGCTCTTTACCGAGTATGAATACCAGCATGCCATCATAAACGCCGACGACCCTTGGGGCAAAAGGCTCATAAGCATGGCAAAAAAGGTAAAAACCTACGGAAAGGAAGGGGATTTGAAGATATTGGACTTTTCTACAGGCCTTGAAGGCTCAAGGCTGAAGGTAGAGCATGAAGGAAAGGAATACACCTTTTATTCCAACTTAAGGGGAGACTTTCAAGCCTACAACCTTTCCCTTGGCATACTTTTGGGCTTTCTTTGGGACCTTTCTCCAGAGGTTATACAAGAGGGCATAAAAGAGGTGCATGTGCCAGGAAGGTTTGAAACCTACAATGGCAAGGGCTTTATGGTGGTTGTAGATTACGCCCACACGCCTGATGCGTTAGAAAAAGTGCTAAAAACGGCCAAGGCTTTGACAAAAAACAGGCTCATTGTTGTCTTTGGCGCGGGTGGAAACAGGGACAGGACAAAAAGGCCCCTTATGGGAAAGGTAGCAGAAATGCTGGCAGACCTTGTAATTCTCACTTCCGACAACCCAAGGTTTGAAGAGCCTATGGCCATTATTGAAGACATCTTGGCAGGTATAGAAGAAAGAAGCAAGGTAATTGTGGAAGAGGATAGAAAAAAAGCCATAGAGCTTGCCATAGGCTTGGCAAGGGAGGGTGATGTGGTTGTAGTGGCCGGAAAAGGACATGAAGATTATCAGGAGATAAAAGGTGTAAAATATCCTTTTAAAGATTCTCAAGTGGTCAAGGAGGCCCTCGGTGTGCGACTTTGAAAGTCTACATTACACGCTAAAGGATGAGCTTTTGAACCTTTATAAAGAGGCGGACACACCAAGGCCAAGGGTCAAGATAACAAGCCTAAAAAGCGGTAAGCTCTGCGGCCTTGCCAACCTTGCCAAAATAATCCTTTACTTTGAAAGGGAAGGCTATGTGGTGGTGTTGAACAAGGATGATAATTATACCGAGTGGGAGATACAGATAGAGCCTGGCATACTTGACCTGCTTTTTGGGTATGGGTGAGCTTGGACTAAAGAAACTTGGGAAGGAGGAAGCTAAAAAAGTAGCACAGGCCATTGAGATTGCCTTAGAAAGCATTGAAGATAAAGCTAAAGATGTGGCTCTACAGAAAAAGCTGGAGCTAAAAGATGAGCTTACAAAGGAACTGGCAACGAAAGCGGATTTACAACTTTTAAAGGTGGAGCTTGAGGCAAAGGTGGAAAGCATAAAAACAGAGCTTGAGGCAAGGATAGAAAAAGAGTCTTCAAAGTTGAGAGAGGAAATCCTCAAGCTTGACAGGAAGTTTACCATCATGTTTTTAATACTTCTTTTTGCCATACTTTTACTAAACAAGGGTGCCTTAGAATTCTTAGCAAAGCTTTTTGGCCTTGTTAAGTGATAAAGGTGGGATAAAATTTTAACCATGAAGCTTTTTATGATAGGGTTGGGGAGGATGGGGCTTGGTATGTCAAGAAGACTCTCCAAAAAGGGGCATGAGGTCTTTGGCTACGATGTGAGCGTGGAGGCCAGGGAGAGGGCAAAGGAATACATAAGGGTTCTTGAAAGGCTTGAAGAGCTAAAGGAACAAGAGGAAAAGGTCCTCTGGCTTATGGTACCTCATGAGGTGGTAGATGAGGCCATAGACAGCCTCAGGCCTTACTTGAAGGAAGGGGACATAGTCATAGACGGTGGAAACAGCTACTATAGAGACTCTCAAAGGAGGGCAAAGGAGTTAAAAGGAATAGGTGTTTATTTTCTTGATGTTGGTGTAAGCGGTGGAGTGTATGGAGAGGAGCTTGGCTACTGTTTAATGGTTGGTGGTGAAAGAGAGGCCTTTGAAAAGGTTGAGCTTATCTTAAGGGACCTATCTTATGAAGGCGTGGGCTATGCCTACCTTGGGCCATGGGGTGCTGGCCACTTTGCCAAGATGGTTCATAACGGCATAGAGTATGCTATGATGCAGGCCATAGGAGAGGGCTTTGAGCTTTTAAAGGAGAGCGGTTTTAACTATGACCTGAAAGAGGTGGCACGTATATACAACACGGGCAGTGTGATACGTAGCTGGCTTATGGAGCTAACTCAGAAGGTCTTTGAGGACTTTGGAGACCTTGAAGGTCTGGAGGCCTATGTAGAAGACACAGGGGAAGGCCGTTGGACGGTGGAAGAGGCTATCAAAAGGGCTGTGCCAGTGCCTACCATAGCGGAGGCCCTCTTTGCCCGCTTTAGGTCAAGACAGAAAAACTCCTTTAGAGACAGGCTTTTGGCGGGCTTAAGGTATGAGTTTGGAAGGCATCAAGTAAGAAGAAAAGATGGATAAAAGCTTTTCCCTTTTTATCCTGGGTGGCACGGGGGACCTGGCAAAGAAGAAGCTTTTCCCATCCCTTTCAAGACTATACTCTAAGGGCTACCTTAAGGGCCTTGATAAGGTCTATTCCTTGGCAAGGAGCAAAAGGGAAGACTGGGAGCAGATAGTTTGCCAGCTTGACAGAGGCCTTGGAAAGCTTTGCAACTTCATACCTTTTGATGCAAAAGACTGGAACTCCTACCTTGAGCTTGGAAAGGTCATAAAAGAGCTAAAGGGTCAAGAGCTTATATTCTTTTTATCCCTTAGCCCTTACCTTTTTGAGGATGCCATAAGAAACTTAGGGAGGCTTTTGAGGGACTTTACCAATCCAAGGAAGATAGTCATAGAAAAGCCCTTTGGCTTTGACCTAAAATCTGCCCAAAGGCTAAACGACCTGCTTTACAGATACTTTATAGAGGATGAGATATACCGCATAGACCACTTTTTGGGGAAGGACACCATCCAAAACATCTTTTCCCTTAGGTTTTCCAACACCATCTTTGAGGGCATATGGAACAGAAACTTTATAGACCATGTGCAGATAGTGGCCCTTGAGAAGGTGGGTGTGGAAGGGAGGGGAGAGTTTTATGATAAGGTGGGTGCCATAAGGGACATGCTACAAAACCATATGCTTCAAATGCTTGCCTTTACGGCCATGGAGCCACCTGCCCTGATGGAAGAGAGGTTTATAAGGGATGAGAAGGTAAAGGTCTTAAAGAACACAAGGATAGAGAGGCTTATCAGGGGAAGGTATGAGGGCTACACTTTGGAGGTGGGCAACGAAAACTCCAAGAGGGAGACCTTTGTATGTGCTAAAGTGCTTGTGGAAAACTTCAGATGGCAAGGGGTTCCCTTTTACCTTATGACGGGAAAGGCCCTAAAGGAAAAGCTAACTCAGATTGTAATAGTCTTCAAGGAAATACCTCAAGGCCTCACCAGGCTTTTGGACTGCAAGCCTCAGCAGAATAAGATCATCTTTCAAATGGCTCCAGAGAGCAAGCTTATAATAGCCTTTGACCTTAGGCCACCTACTGGAAAGCTTCTGTCTTGCCCTGTGGAAAGCCTTATGGAGTATAAATTTCCCACCGAGTTTGAGGAGGCCTATGAGGTGCTTTTGCTTGATATAGTGGAGGGTGATAGGTCCCTCTTTATAAGGGGTGATGAGGTAGAGGCCCTATGGGAGATAGTTCAACCATACCTTGACCAAGAAGAAGATCCCTTTATCTATCCCAAAGGTGTAATGGTGCCTCAGCCTGCGGTGGAATTTCTGGAAAGAGAGGGAAGAAGATGGATCCTCTAACTCAGGGTGTTTCAAAAATAGCCTGTGCTTTCACGCAGACTACCGCCCCCGTCCCCTGCAACGGGAACTAGTGCCCTTCTCGGGTCTCCCCACAAGCCCTGAAAGAGTTTCCCTTTCAGGACAGAGAGGTCCCTAAGGATCCTCTCAAGGGAGAGTGCCGTCAGCACCACTACCTTGAGAACTCGCCATGGATTAAATATCCTCCTTGGCTCACTCCAATGGATATGTAGGCTGGTCTCTTTGCCTTGATAGTTTGAGAATGTAAGCTTAACGCTTATGGTTATCATCTTTAGGTAAGGTGGATTTTTGACACACCCTCCCCTTTAACTTGACAAAGTATACGGAAGGTTATATAATAGATTAAAGTCATTGGTGGTTCGGGGTTCTAAAGCCCCGTGAAAGGTCTTGACAAATGAAAAATTGTGTGTATAATAAAATAATTGGTGTCAGTTGAGGGGCATAAGGTCCCTTGTCATCTTGAGAGATGAATAGAAAACCTCTTGACAAAGGTGATGGGTTGAGATATAATTAATAAATGTATTGAGGGTCTAAAGGGCCCTTGATAAAGCACCACTTGACAAAAGAAAAGTTCTGAAGTATAATAATAATCCTGTAAAGGCTGTGAAAAGGAAAGGGCTAGAAGGCCCTTGATATCTTGGCAACTGAATAAGGAGGAAGGGCTCCTATAACTGGGGTTTTTCTGAAGAGTTTGATCCTGGCTCAGCGCGAACGCTGGCGGCGCGCCTAACACATGCAAGTCGTGCGGAGGTGCCTTTTTGGCACCTCAGCGGCAAACGGGTGAGTAACACGTGAGTAACCTACCCCCAGGAAGGGGATAACCCTCCGAAAGGGGGGCTAATACCCTATAATGTCAGTCACCACTAAGGTGGCTGACCAAAGGTGGCCTCTGTGGGGTTCATGCCCCGCATGCTACCGCCTGGGGATGGGCTCGCGGCCCATCAGGTAGTTGGTGGGGTAACGGCCCACCAAGCCTATGACGGGTAGCCGGCCTGAGAGGGTGTCCGGCCACAGTGGGACTGAGACACGGCCCACACCCCTACGGGGGGCAGCAGTGGGGAATCGTGGGCAATGGGCGAAAGCCTGACCCCGCGACGCCGCGTGGGGGAAGAAGCCCTTCGGGGTGTAAACCCCTGTCGGGGGGGAAGATGCTCACAGGGGTGAATAATCCCTGTGGGTGACGGTACCCCCAGAGGAAGGGACGGCTAACTACGTGCCAGCAGCCGCGGTAATACGTAGGTCCCGAGCGTTGCGCGAATTCACTGGGCGTAAAGCGTCCGCAGCCGGATGGGTAAGCGGTTCGTCAAAGCCCACCGCTCAACGGTGGAAAGGCGTACCGAACTGCCCATCTTGAGGCACGCCCAGGCAGGCGGAATTCCCGGTGTAGCGGTGAAATGCGTAGATATCGGGAGGAACACCGAAGGCGAAGGCAGCCTGCTGGGGCTGTCCTGACGGTCAGGGACGAAAGCTGGGGGAGCGAACCGGATTAGATACCCGGGTAGTCCCAGCCGTAAACCATGGGCGCTAGACGTCGTCCGTTAAGGGCGGTGTCTCAGCTAACGCGTTAAGCGCCCCGCCTGGGGAGTACGGGCGCAAGCCTGAAACTCAAAGGAATTGGCGGGGGCCCGCACAACCGGTGGAGCGTCTGGTTCAATTCGATGCTAACCGAAAAACCTTACCCGGGCTTGACATGGTGGGAAACCTCTGCGAAAGCGGAGGGTGCCGTCCTCTGGACGGAATCCCACCACAGGTGGTGCATGGCCGTCGTCAGCTCGTGTCGTGAGATGTTGGGTTAAGTCCCGCAACGAGCGCAACCCCTGCCCCTAGTTGCCACCCTTCGGGGGGCACTCTAGGGGGACTGCCGGCGATAAGCCGGAGGAAGGTGGGGATGACGTCAGGTCAGTATGCCCTTTATGCCCGGGGCCACACAGGCGCTACAGTGGCCGGGACAATGGGAAGCGACCCAGTAATGGGGAGCTAATCCTCAAACCCGGTCATGGTGCGGATTGAGGGCTGAAACTCGCCCTCATGAAGCCGGAATCGGTAGTAATGGCGGATCAGCTAAGCCGCCGTGAATACGTTCTCGGGCCTTGCACACACCGCCCGTCACGCCACGGAAGTCCGTCTTCCCGGAAGCCCTCAAGCTAACCCGCAAGGGAGGCAGAGGACGATGGGAAGGCGGGCAACTGGGGCGAAGTCGTAACAAGGTAGCCGTAGGGGAACCTGCGGCTGGATCACCTCCTTTATAACGGAGCAAACTCTGAAGAAAAACTTCAGGAGCCCTTCCTCCTTATTGAGTTGCCTTTCCTTTGGGCCTCTAGCTCAGTTGGTTAGAGCGTGCCCCTGATAAGGGCAAGGTCGGTGGTTCAAGTCCACCGAGGCCCATTATCTGGGGCAGGTCCAAGGGGATGTAGCTCAGCGGGAGAGCGCCTGCTTTGCAAGCAGGAGGTCGTGGGTTCAACTCCCACCATCTCCATGTCATCTTTGGCAACTGAATAGGTTTTCCTTCCTTGTGGGTGTGCAAGTTAGTAAGGGTCCGGGGTGGATGCCTTGGCTGCCCGAGGGGATGAAGGGCGTGCTAAGCTGCGATAAGCCGGGTGGAGGCGCAGAAAGCCTGTGAGGCCCGGATGCCCGAATGGGGAAACCCGGCAGGGCGTTGAGCCCTGTCATCCGCGCGTAAGCGCGGAGCCGATACGGGGCGAAGTAAAACATTCTAGTAGCCCCAGGAAAGGAAATCAAAACGAGACTCCCCGAGTAGCGGCGAGCGAAAGGGGACCAGCCCAAACCGTGCGGGTGCCAATGGCGGCGGCCGTAGCTCGCACGGGGTTGCGGGACATGCACGGAGAGGTCCGCCGGCCTCTCAGGGAGTTACAAAAGTGCCACCTAGCCGAAGTGAGCTGGAATGCTCCGCCATAGAGGGTGAAAGCCCCGTAGGCGAAAGGTGAGCACTCTCCCGGGTGCATGATCCCAAGTACCACGGCCCACGTGGAAGGTCGTGGGAATCAGGGGGGACCTCCCTCCAAGGCTAAGTACTCCGGGCAGACCGATAGCGTATAGTACCGCGAGGGAAAGGTGAAAAGAACCCCGAAAGGGGAGTGAAATAGAACCTGAAACCCCGGATCCACAACCCAGTGGAAGGGCCTTTAAGGCCCGACTGCGTGCCTTTTGCAAAATGAGCCAGGGAGTTGTCCTCGGCGGCGAGGTTAAGCCGTCAGGCGGAGCCGTAGCGAAAGCGAGTCCGAATAGGGCGCGCTTAGTCGCCGGGGGCAGACGCGAAGCGGAACGATCTACCCATGCCCAGGGTGAAGGACGGGTAACGCCGTCTGGAGGCCCGAACGGGTCGGTGCTGCAAAACCGTCCGATGAGGTGTGGGTAGCGGTGAAAAGCCTATCGCGTTCCGTGATAGCTCGTTCTCCCCGAAATAGGTCGACGCCTAGCGTCACCCGTTCCTTCCCGGAGGTAGAGCCACTGGTTGGGCTAGGGCCCCGAAAGGGGTACCGAACCCTGCCAAACTCCGAATGCCGGGAAAGGTAGGGTGGCAGTCAGTCCCCGGGGGATAAGCTCCGGTGGACAAGAGGGAAACAGCCCAGACCGCCAGCTAAGGTCCCAAAATCCGGGCTAAGTGGGGAAGGATGTGCGGCTGCTAAGACAGCCGGGAGGTTGGCTTAGAGGCAGCCATCCTTTAAACAGTGCGTAACAGCTGACCGGCCGAGCGGCCGCGCGCCGAAAATTTAGCGGGGCTCAAGCCCGGTACCGAAGCTGCGGGTTCGCATGGGTGGAGGCATTCTGCCCATGCGAGCGGTAGGGGAGCGTTCCCTGTGGGCTGAAGTCCCACCGTGAGGTGGGATGGACTGCAGGGAAGTGAGAATCCTGGTATGAGTAGCAGCGAAGACAGGTGAGAAACCTGTCCGCCGGAAGCCCCAGGTTTCGGCGGCAATGTAAATCATCCGCCGGTTAGCCGGGACCCTAAGGCGAGGCCGAAAGGCGTAGCCGATGGGAAGCGGGTCAACATTCCCGCGCCAGCGGTGCGGAGCCAGAGTCGTGACGCAGGAGGCTAGGAGGAGCCACCTATGGAATGGTGGTCCAAGGTAGTAGGAGGGGGTGGCAGGCAAATCCGTCACCCCATACTCCGAGAGCCGATGGGGTAACTCCTCCGACGCCACACTGCCGAGAAACAACGGCGTTGGCGTTGAAGCACCGCTGCCCGTACCGGAAACCGACACAGGTGGGCTGGGTTAGTAGCCTAAGGCGTCGGGGGAACTCCCCTCAAGGAACTCGGCAAGTTGCCCCCGTACCTTCGGTAGAAGGGGGGCCCATGGGGGTGAAGCCCTCGCGGCGTAAGCTCCTGTGGGTCGCAGAGACCGGGCGGTGCCGACTGTTTACCAAAAACACAGGACTACGCAAACCCGAAAGGGGATGTATGTGGTCTGAAGCCTGGCCAGTGCCCGTAGGTTAAGGGGAAGGGTGCAAGCCCTGAACCGAAGCCCGGGTAAACGCCGGCCGTAACTATGACGGTCCTAAGGTAGCGAAATTCCTTGTCGGGTAAGTTCCGACCTGCATGAATGGCCCAACGAGTGCCGCACTGTCTCGAGGGGAGTCCCGGCGAAATTGTAATGCCGGTCAAGATGCCGGCTACCCGCGGCAGGACGGAAAGACCCCGTGAAGCTTCACTGCAGTCTGGCATTGAGCCTTGGCTTGTCCTGCGCAGGATAGGTGGGAGCCTGTGAAGTCCCTCCTCCGGGAGGGATGGAGGCACCGGTGAGATACCACCCTGGACAGGCTGAGGCCCTAACCGAGCGGTGTTATCCACCGCCGGGACCGTGCCAGATGGGCAGTTTAGCTGGGGCGGCTGCCTCCTAAAAAGTAACGGAGGCGTCCAAAGGTACCCTCAGGCGGGTCGGAAATCCGCCGTAGAGTACAAGGGCAGAAGGGTGCCTGACTGTGAGGCCGACAGGCCGAGCAGAGGCGAAAGCCGGGCCTAGTGACCCACCGGTCCCACGGGGAAGGGCCGGTGATCAGCGGATAAAAGCTACTCCGGGGATAACAGGCTAATCTCCCCCGAGAGCCCACATCGACGGGGAGGTTTGGTACCTCGATGTCGGCTCCCCCCATCCTGGGGCTGAAGCAGGTCCCAAGGGTTGGGCTGTTCGCCCATTAAAGGGGGACGCGAGCTGGGTTCAGAACGTCGCGAGACAGTTCGGTCCCTATCCGCCGCGGGCGCAGGAGTCTTGAGTGGGTCCGTCCCTAGTACGAGAGGACCGGGACGGGGCAGGCTCTGGTGTACCGGTTATCCCTCCAGGGGTAGCGCCGGGTAGCCATCCTGCTACGGGATAAGCACTGAAAGCATCTAAGTGCGAAGCCCACCACAAGATAAGGACTCCCTGAAGGGCCCTGGAAGACTACCAGGTTGATAGGCAGCAGGTGGAAGCTCCGCAAGGGGTGAAGCCGAGCTGTACTAATAGCCCGTTCGACTTGCACACCCACAGGAAGGAAAACCTATTGAGTTGCCAAAGATGCCAAAGCTTCCCTCGGGACCATAGCGGAGGGGAAACACCCGGTTTCCATTCCGAACCCGGCAGTTAAGCCCTCCAGCGCCGATGATACTGTGCCGGACGCACGGCACGGGAAAGTAGGTCGTCCCGGGGGTTTTTAATTATTTATTCCAGCTTGTAGCTTACAGGAAGCCTTATTACCACATCCACCGGTGGTTTTGGAAAAAGATGCGCCACCCTTTTGACAGTTTCTAAGGCATTCCTGTCCAAAAGTTCATAGCCTGAGCTCTTTTCTATCTTCACATCTTCTAAAGTGCCATCGCTTCTAAGATGTATATAGATTACTACCTTGCCCTCCCATCCCATTTTGCGCGCCAAAGGAGGATAGCTGATATTCCTTTGAACAATTGAAGATATAACGGAAAGCTTCTCCTTTAAGAACATCTCTTGGGCATGCTCTTTGTTTAAACTTTCCTTTGACTCCCTTTTAACATCCCCTAAAGCTACAGCCTCTTCACCCTTCCCTTTGCTTCCAACAGCTTGATCGTGAGATTTTTGTGATGTATTTTGACCGATCATTTCCTCATTTTTTTGAGAAATAGGTTGACTTACCTCCTGTGTTTGCAAGGGTGGTAAAGAAGCTTCCTCTTTTATACTCTTGATTATGTGAGGTTGATCACTTTCCCGCCTTACAGGCACAGCTTCATAGCTCTTGATGTTTTTCTCTTGTTTTATTGCCTTTTCTTTCTCCAATAGCTTTTCCACCTTAAAGGAGTCAAGGCTTAGGTCTATTTCTATGGCCTCCTTTCTTTCCATAGGTCTGTTTGTTAAAAATAAAAGGAAAAGCAAAAGGAAAGCATGAAGAAGAAAGGAAAGACCAAAGGCCTTTAGCTTTATATCAATGCGCTCCATGGCCATAAGCCGGGAAGAGAAGGACGGCTATTATCGTAAAAAGGGAAAGGAGGAGATAAAAAACGGGAAGGGCTGAGGCTGTTATAAAGATATAAACTCTCCTTTCCCTTGTTAAAAGACACACTCTTTTCCACAGTATATGAAGGCTCCAAAAACCAGCTATAAAGGGGAAGATTTTAAAGATATGTAGCCAAGGCTCTCCCCTTTTTGCCAAAGGCTCTGCACTTATATCCAGTCCGAAGGTCTGAGAGAAACCGTTCACAATATTATGATAGTACTCTATAAAGAAGAACTCAAGCACATGGGAAAGACCACCTACTATCATAAGAGGGGCAAAGGCATAGCCAAGAGTGGTAAAAACTTGCCAAAAGTCTTTGCTTAAAGCCTTTGCCACCAATTTAAAGCTAACATAAACTGTAAAAAGCACCAGGATCAAAGACATAAGCATGGCTATAAGGCCTGTCATATCCACAAACTTTGGAAGGCCTAAAGCCTTTTGAACATACCCTCCTACAGCTACCCAAGGCATATACTCGCTTAGGCTACTGCGCGAAAGGCCATGGTGGAACCTCATGGTAAAGGTTATTACCGCAACAAGAAGAACATAGACCATAACCTCTATAACTTTTGGGTTCTTTATACTTTCATAAAGGGAATAGCCCCACCTTCTAAGATCAAACCTTACCGCTTGACAGACATTAGCACACTCCATACAAAGGGTGCAACCAAACATGCTCTTTCTTTCTTCAAACTTGGAAGGGTTTAGCTCATAAGGACAGGCAAGGGCGCATACTGGCTTTTTACAGCCTTTGCACTCCTCTTGGTATGTAGAAAGCCATGTAAAGGAAGTCCTTGAAAAGGCTGTATTTACAGAACCTATAGGGCATATGTATTTACAGTAGGCCATGCCTCTAAAAAGGAAGAAGAAAAGTATGGAAAGGAGGGTAAAGAAGAGGAAGAAGCTTGCGGTGGCAATGGGGTGTCTGAGAAGGCCCGGAAAGGTGTATAAGACAAACCAGTAGGCTATTATGTTGGAACCTATGAGACCTATGTAAGGGTTGGCAAGCCATTTGGGCGGCCTAAGCCTTAAGCCAAATCTGGTTATATGCCTCCCTAAGAACCCATGGGGGCAGACCATGCAGAAGACATTTCCAAGGGTGGGAAGGCTTATAACCATAAAGAAGGGCCAGAAGATGGACCAAAAGACTGCCCTGGTGAAGATGTTATCCTTGGTGGGGTTTATAAAGCCGTAGGCTATAGCATAAAAAAGGAGAAAAAGGGTAAGGAGTCTGTAGAAGGTTAGCATATATCTGTTTTTGAAAAGAAAGGAAAGGATGGGCATACCAAAGATGTCTGTGCTTGCCCTTTTTTTGACAAGTGTAAACACCCTCATGGCTCACCTCCTAAAAGCTGTAAGTTAGCCTCACAAGGAAGGTCCTCGGTGGTGCAGGAGTGTATCTCTTTACACCGCTTGTGTCCTTTGTAACCTCGTTGGCATATTTTTTATCAAAGAGATTGCTGACCATAATAGAAAGGTCTAAGTTTTTCCTCTCATATCCTACTGTGGCACTCGTTAAAAACTCATAACCTTTATACTTTTCGCTGTTGGCGTTGTCTATATAGTACTCTCCCCATGTGTCAGCCTGCACCAAAAGTCTAAAGCCTGAAGGATGCCTGTAGGAGAAAAACAGTGAATACTGATGCATAGGTATGTAGGGTAGTCTATTCCCATTCCTGCTTACATTCACACTTTGGTTTCCTACCCTTACTATCTCAGAAAACTCCTTGAACTTGTAGTCTGAGTAGGCATAAGAGAGTCCAAGGCTAAGGTTTTCAAAGACTTCGTAAGATGCGAAAATTTCAAGGCCTTTCTTTTCCGTCTTTCCAGCGTTTGTAAACTGCGTGTACCCATCGGGTTGTATAACCCTTACCACCTCATCTTTTACATGCATCAGGTAAAGGGCTGTATCCAAGGAAAGCTTTTTGTGCCTTATCTTAAGGCCTGTCTCATAGTTTATAACCTTTGTAAGCCTTAGGTTTGGATTGGAAGAAAGCTCACCGCTGGAAGGTGTGTTCGCTCCCGTTGCCACCGTTGCATAGAGGTTTATCCAAGGCACAAGCCTATAAAGCAGGCCCACCCTCGGGCTTATCACCGTATAAGTCTTCTCCCTTTTGTAAGAAAAACAGTTTTCTATCTGTGAATTAGGACAGGAAACATAGTTGCCAGCAGAAAAGGAATAGTCTCCCCACTTATACCCGCTTATATCAAACTTTACCCTGTCTGCCCTTACACCTATATCCAATATCCATTTGTCCCTTTGAAAAGACTCCTGAAGGAACACACCCATAAGGGTGGTCTTTTGATTTTGCCTTTCCAACATGTCTCCTTTTTTATCCGAAAGGGTGCTAACTATCCTACCGCTTACAACCTTAACATCCTTGTACTTAAAGTAATCTGTATCTTGATCATCCTGTCTTATTGTGATGCCTCCAGTAAGTATACCAAGGCTGTGTCTGTAGTTTGCTTGAAGGTCAAAGCCGTATATCCATGTGTTTGCCTCATTAATCCTGCCTATCACAGGGTGGTAGTGTTGCCAATGGTTTAGGTATACCAAGGGTATAAACTCTAGGCTTCCTACACTTTTTGTAAGCTTTGAACTAAAGAAGAAGATCTCTGAATATCTTCCCATGTGCTTCCAAGGGTCTGCCGTTTGAGGTGCCCTTCCAGTGCTTAAAAACTGGGACCATTGGTCTATGTTCCTTTTTGGGTCTACCACAAGGGATCCAGGAAGCTGCAGGCTTGCCTTTGTGTAGCTTATATAGTTTTCCCATGTGTCTCCGTTTTCAAAAAGGTAAGAAGGCTGTAAGGTTATCTGGTTGGTCCAAAATTTGTTCCAAGGCCTCCAAGAGTTATCCGTCTGTCTCCTGCTTGCATTAAAACCAAGGTAAAAGCCCCCTCCTAAAGGGGCAGAGTAGTAAAGGTTATGGTTTTGAGAGTTAAAATCGCCAAAGCCAAGCTTTATAAAACCACCCTTCCTTTCAAAGGGACTTCTTGTTATAACGTTTATCACACCACCCGCAGCATTCACACCCCATAGGGTAGAATTGGGCCCTTTTACCACCTCAACCCTCTCTATCAAAGAGGTGTCAACAAAGTCAAGCCTTGTAAGGCTGTCTGGATCTGTTATTGGAACGCCGTTTAGAAGCACCATTATCTCTCTGATTCCATAGGGAGCTTTGAGCCCCGCACCCCTTATTATCAGCCTTGTATCATAGCCTTGATTTCTTGAGCTTATATTAACCCCCGGGATTCCAGAGAGGGCATCTTGCAGATTGAACATGGGCTTTTGCTCTATCTTCTCCTTGCCCACCACAGTTATACTTGCAGGCACATCCTTTGCTTCCCTTTCTATCCTTGTGGCTGTAACGCTGACCTCTGGAAGTTCTTCTGAGAAGGCCATTCCCAAAAGTGCTATAAAGGCTAGCTTTAATTTGCCTACCATGTTCACTTCCTCCAAAAGATAATTTTAAAGTTATTATAACGAAAAGTTTAAGTCAATATTAACTAAAAAGACACTTGAAGATTTGAAGATCAGAAATAAATTCAATATGAGAAAAGTCATGGGAAGGCCCAATCTTTCAAAGGGTTTTACCCTTATTGAACTGCTTGTGGTTATTGCCATAATATCCATACTGGCTTCCTTAGCCATACCGCAGTATATGAGGTATCAAGAAAAGGCGAAGGTTGGATCCTATGCCCTACCGATAGCAAGGGCATGCTTGATGGATTATGTTATGTTTTGTATAGAAAATTCCGGAGCTATTCCTAACTTAAACAATTTGAGAAACTGCTACAGTACTTTAGGAAATCAGAACTTTATAACGGCTGGTGGAGAGGTTACGCTTAACACCAACGACCTATTAGTACCATGCAATCCCGATGGATCCCCTGGTGATAATGCCACTGTTAGGGCCTATCTTTCCACCGCACCAGGATTTCAAGCTGTATGTTATATACCTCAAAGCTCACAAAGTATAAGATGCACAATCGTAGCACGCACTCAATAACTACTTTTTATTTCAGTCCTTATTACAACCCTTTCCAGACCATACCTTTTAAAAAGGTCAAGAAGACTAACCAAAGACTGCACCTTGGCCTCTCTATCGGCGGAAAGGCTTATTTTGGTGGAAGGACTAAGGCTTTTTAAAATATGCTCAAGCTCTTGCAAACTTACCCTTTTCCCTTCAAAGTATATCTCACCCTCCTTTGTAAGAACTATCTCAAGGCTTTTTAAGGCTTCTTCCTTTCCTTCCTTTACCTTAGGTAAATTTACAGGTATGACTCCTTGCACCATAAAGCTTGCGGTTATAAGCACTATGGTAAGAAGCACAAGCAGTATATCCACAAAGGGTATAACGTTTATTGAGCTAAACTCTTTATCCTCCATTTTCTATCTCCCACAGGCTTATCTTCTCTTTTACCTTTCTTAGAAGGTAGTTGTAAAGCACAGAGGAAGGGATGGCTACCAAAAGACCTAAGGCGGTGGCTTTTAGAGCCAAGGCAAGGCCTATCATAACCTTTTTTGTATCCACCAAGCCTTCCTGTCCAATGGTGTAAAAGGTAAGCATTATGCCAAGCACCGTTCCTAGAAGTCCAATGTATGGAGCGTTGGATGCTACAGAGGCTATTATAAATAGCCCTCTTGTTAAGTCTACTTCAATCTCTTGCTTGCTTCTGTAAGCTTTTAAATCTACCCTTTTTAGGTACATATACCTTTCAAGAGCGATGCCCATAGAGAGAAAGCTCAAAAGGACCAAAATACCCATAACTCCGTAGTCTACAGAGGTTTTTATCCAGTCCATGGTGTTAATTTTAATATAAAGTTATGAGATTTTCAACAACCATCCTATTTTACATAAACTGCTTCTACCCTTGCAGTCTGTTGATTAGGGCTTGGAGCCCCTGCAGGAAAGCGAGCTATAGATACAATTTTGAATACACCACCTTTTGAGGAAGCTGCTGCTGTTACTGGCTCCCTTGATGTACCACTTATCTCTTGCCCTGTCAAAAATTGATCGCTTGCTATCCTACATATAATTATCTCTGTCCTGCCGATACCATCCCTACCAGTAATTCTAAAGTCCAGAAATAGCTGTTGGCAAGTTTGCCTTTGAGGTATATTGGTCATAGAAGCTGCATACCTTGCTCCTGCAGCGGCTGCTTCTCTCACAGATGTAAACGTCCTTATCTCTTCTGTAGATTTAAAAAGCCTGTTTAGTGCTATGTATAAACCAGTTATAAAAGCGCTTATTAATAAGGCAAATATGAGAGCATTTACAAGAGCGATACCAAGCTGCCATTTCAATGTAAATTTGGCATAAATATGTCCATTTCTACCTTGCCCCATTTTCTATTCCTCCATGTGTTTTGTATATTTGGGTTCAATTGCGTTAGCCTTCCACCTCCACAAGCATCTGTATACTCCGGTTCTGTATTGGTACCTGTAGCGGGTGCAGACTCTGAAAGTTGAACCATCATACATAGCCTAATACCCCTAAGCTGGTCATACGGACAAGGAGTATCAAAAGCTTCTATTTCATTATTTTGGTCTACGCAAAGATACCTAAATCTCAAATGAGCTACGCATTGTATTATCTCTGCAGGTGTCCCATTCATATCAAGCATTAGTCTTTGGGTGCCATTTAAGCATTGGGGTGAAAGGTTTTGACTATCTAAGTAAAGTCTTAAATTAACTGGATCATTTCTAAAAGCAAGACAGTTGCTTTGGCAGTTTAAGCTTTTATCTATCATGCTTATCCTTATAGGATAG
Source organism: Candidatus Pampinifervens sinense (assembly GCA_037927135.1). Taxonomy (GTDB): domain Bacteria; phylum Aquificota; class Aquificia; order Aquificales; family Aquificaceae; genus Pampinifervens; species Pampinifervens sinense. The sequence goes on from JAXSPP010000006.1 coordinate 82,185, forward strand.
CTACCAGGATCTGTTGGACAGTTCCTTAGAGTGGTAAAAGAGACTGGCATTATATCATCGCTACCTTCGCTTAGTTTAAAGTTTCCATTGCTATCTATATAACCCCAGCAGCCAGCCATTGTATTCTGAGATGCTACCCTTGTAAGGATTTCTAACCTTTGGTTGTTATTTATAAGATTTATAACATTCCCACTTCCATAGTTTAGCTTGCTATTATCTATTCCAAAGCCAGCAGAGGAAAGAAGTTTTGCCAGATTATCCATAACAAAGTTTAGCTGGGCCTGGCTTTTCACAACGGTGCTTCTTTCTGCTACATTACCTATGAGGCTTCTATAAAGTGCTATCAGACCCCCAGCCAGTATTAAACTCAAAACCATCACAATTAAAAGTTCAACCAACGTAAAACCTCTTTCCTTCCTCATGGTAGACCCTGCCTTTCCTTAAACACCACCTTTGTAAAAGCCCTATATCTTTTATCTATTGGGTCAAAATACCAAGCTATTATACCTATAGCCTTCCCAAGTGGGTTCGTAGGAGATCTTAAATCAAAGTAGTTTATAATCGTTATACCCACATACACCTTATTGCCGGGTGCAGAGCTCCAAGAAACGCCTCCTCTCCTACTTACCTCATAGGTGCATTTTAATCCTCCAAGGCAGTTTTTATCAATTCTAAAATTCCAAGAGCCATCCCAGCTCGTCCATCCGCTTCCTATTCTACAATCTGTTCTACAATGGCCAAGTCTACAAGCGCAATCGTCAGATCCTTGCCCCCAATCTGGTAAAAGCCTAAGGTGGCCAGCTAAATACCATGAGGGAAATCTATATTTCATATTTTCTTCATTACAATTTGATTCGCCCTCCCTACAGTTGTTATTCCCATGGTATGGGTCTATAAGTGCAACTATGCCATCATCATCCGAATCGTAGACCTTAAAGCCGTAAGGTGCATAGCCTGGTTCAAAAAAGGCGCAGTAGAAACAATGTTGGTCTGTCTGGGGATTGCATATGGGTGGCTCCTGACCGGAGTTTATTGTCCAGTTTCTCCAGTCTCTTGCTTGTATGCTACAAAAGGCCCTGTTATACGCACAATCATAACAATAAAGAGCATTGCCTCCTGCCATCGGTGGATCTTCATTGTTTTCACCAGGGCTTATTATCCAACTATCATATGGAAGCGCTTCTATAAAGGACGCCCAGCTTTCAACCACCTGTGCTGCTGTCTGTCTTGCCTTTATCCTCATATCAAGCCTTATAAGCTCCAAAACGCCTTTTGCTAAAGCTATACCCAAGAAGAGTATGATTATCATTGCTACAAGAAGCTCTATGATGGTAAAACCTTTTTTGTGTTTTAAAACCCTTGTGGACATTCTTCACCCTCCAATACCCTTATCCTTCCATACCGGTTAATGCATATAGTTTTGGACTTATTCAAAGGCTGTGAGTGAAGGACTATCCTATCCATACCAAGGCCACATATAGCATTTCTTGGATAACCTACCCTATCAAATATTATCAATGTATCTTTGTTTGAGACCACACCTTCAGGAAGGTTAAAAGTTTCTATGTTGTTTCTGTTGGCGCAATTATTGTCTACTCTAAACCTTATTATTTGGTTGGATCCATTTCTAAACTCTAACCCCAGCATAAAATCCCTACTACTGGACATTCTTCTTGTTTCTTCCAGGTACTGAACAACGGAGTTTACAGCCTCTCTTAGCCTAGCTTCGTTTCTCTGATTTATGAGATACCTGATGGACAAACCCATAAGTATGGATATGATGGCGATAACTACAGCAACCTCTATTAAAGTGTAGCCCTTTACTTTTCTATCCATAGCACAAACCTTCCTGGCTTTCTTTGTCCCTGGAATTGAATGTTTATGAGCCCTCCGAGGCTGGTCTGCGCGATTATCCTATCTCCTTGTGGAGTAGATACATATCTAAAAGCCTCTCCTAAAGGTGGTGCTCCATAGCCAGCAAACACTGAATATTTAAGCGTATTGCCGGAAGTGTTGCCAACTGTAGCAAGAGGTGGATTAGCGGGTGGCAAGCCCGTTTTGTAATTTAACGCCGCTATATAGGTTTCTCCTACTGGAGTGCATATATCTTGGCTTGGCTTGAAGTATATACTAAGGACGGTTCCAAAGGCTACTAAAGGTCTTGAATGGGACAAAGCTGGGGAGTCAAACTTGTAGTACCATCCCTTTTTACCAGCTTGGAGCTTGCATTGGTCCACTTGAGAGTTTGTGGATATTACTACATCCTTTTGAGAACAACCGTTTTGATCACAGCTACACATCTTTTTAGTTTGTGAGGATGTAAAGTTAAGAACAGTGGAGTTGCAATTGCTATAACCACTTATACTGTTAGCATCCGCCAGGTCGTTTTTTGATACTGTGATTGAGCATGTAGGATCAAAATACTTTCCTGCAGGATTCCAGCATGGGTCCATGAAGCCTATTAGATAGTTGTCATATGGAATCTGATTATGTCTTGGAGACAGATACAGACCAGTATTCACATAGACCCAAAGGTTTTGGTTTTCATCCTTTGTAGCGGAAACTGCGGCAAAAACGGGAGGGGTATGATTGCCTGTTCTGAAAGAGTCCAAGTCAAGCACCTTTTTTATATCGCTTATGGTAATCTGGTCTGGCCTTCTGTATGTATTTGGTCCCACTTTGAGAGCTATTCTAAACAGGCCACCCCAGCTCCTATTGTTATTATCATAACCATACATACCAAAATAGACCACATCATCCTGATAATCACCATCTATGTCAAACTCCATAAGGTCTCCCACCGCAGCCCTTGTATTTGGTGGAATAAGAGGGCTCAGATCTATCTTCTTAAGAATCTGTCCGTTAGATGGGTCTATTATGTATAGCTTAGGATTGGATAAGAACTTATCATAAGAATCTGCATATGGGTCTTTTGGTCCAGAGCCTGTTATAAAATACCAATATCCGTTTTTGTTTCTGTCTCCTATTCTAACCCTTGCAGGGTAAGCTGTGGTAAGGGCACCATCTTCTAAAGTTATCTCCCATACTACCTTAGGCTTTTGACCAGTGGCCATATAATCGGTTATGTCTATAAGCATCATGGAGGATGAAGCTATGGTGTTTCCATTACTATCGGTCAATCTCTTACCACCAAGACCCATTGGAACAAAAAGGTATGTTCTCCAGCTATTTATATCTTTATTTGCTTCTGGATTATAGCCTGGATAAAAAGTGGCATCAAAGGCATCAAGCCTGTAATCTAAAATGGGTATGTATCCGCCCGCGGAGCAATAGTCTTTATGTCCATACCAAAGCATGTAAGGCAAAGCATTTTTGGGAATGAGGGCATACTCTTCACTACCTACTTGGTCCTGGTTTTCTGTATCTGGGCTGTTTGTTATTTTAATGGGTTGCCAGGAGTTTCCAGTCTCTTTTAGAAAGCCTATTCTGAAGAAGTGTATCATGCCTTGGCCTGTGCTAACAAAGGCTATAGATCTTCTATTTTTATACGCAGGTTGGTTTACAAAGTTCTCATAGGTACTATCTCCATAGGTTATTATGTATTTGCTTATAAGTGGTTCATTGCTTGCTACAGTTGGTGTGGAGTATACTATGGGGCCTAGTTTCCAAGGCACATCAGATCCTGACGAATATCCAGGGCAAATTTTTGAGATATTATCTAACTCCCTTTCCCTACGCACATATAATACTGGGTGGTTCTCGTTATACTTTTGTCCTCTATGATATTGTATTACATCACTGCACTGTTGATCTGTTAAGCTCATATCTATGCTTGTCCACCCATTGAGGCAACCTTCACTGGATATAAAGTCTCTTAGTTGGTTGCTATTGTTCAAATAAAGTATGTTTCTACTATCCTCATCTGTAAGTGCAAGCTTGCAGTCAAAATCTATAGTTGGGATTAGTTCTTCAAGTAGATATTTCTCTTGGTAATTTGTACATGCGTTTGGATTTTGATCTGGGTCATCGTTGAAAACAGCCGCTTTTGGCTGATGCTCTTCGTCGAAGAATATCCTAAATATCTTATCAATAGCGTTTCCAAAGATGGTAAGGATCTTATCCCTGATTGAATCTTCTCTAAAGTTTCCTAAGCTATCTATCCAATATCCTCTAAATATACCAAGCCACTTTATTGAATTAAATTCGGGATGAAATCCTGGCTGGATAACCACTGCAGAAGACTGATATCTGGAAGACAATGTGGCCACAGTGGCACCAGAAGAAGCTCTTTTGAGTATGTCGGCGAAGGCGGAAAGAAGGGCGCTCTTTAAGCTTTCAGCATCATCTGCTTCATAAAAGTTGTAAGGGAGGCCCTTAGGTGGTTGGGCTGTATCCCATTCGGCGCACTTGGGATCCCAAGAACTATTAGGATTACACTGGGGAAGTGGGTATTGAACTCCTCTGCTATTACAGTAAGTTTGAGTTGGTGTTTGTATATTTGTACAGTAGGTTCCACTGCCATTAGGATACTGGATACCTGTAAAGGGGAAGGGCCATGTATTGTTATCTTTGTCCTCAAAGCCGCCAAAGATGGCGGTAGTTATCATCGCTTGTCTTCCTTGAAGTTTTGTATTAGGGTCCAAATCGCCAAAAGCATAAACTGCATAGGTGTAAACATTTTGCTTTCCGGGTAGGTCGCTTCTGAGGTCCTGCGTTGCCATAATACGGGCAGGCACTACTGGGTCCACATTCCCATTCCAAGCACCGTCAGAGAGCAGGAGAACAAAGCTCTTCCTGCAGGGTACTGCGTAAGAATTTTGACCAGAACCATCGTAGTATGGGTCCGTATTGCCATTACCCCTACCAATATAGGCAGTATTTTCTTCATAGTTATTGTCATTGCTTTGCTTATAAAAGTCATAGGCTTCCCACAGGGCCTCACCAGTGGGTGTGTCATAATATGGAAGCTCATTGTTTATGGCGTTTATCAGTTGAGATATTGTAGCCTGTTTCCCGACCTTTATTTCTCCATATCTCCCGTCACCTGCAAAAACCATAAACTCCATTATGAGCTGGCATTTTTCATTGATCTGTCCGTTTAAGTTTGAAGTATCACAGAAGGAGTGAATAATTCCTCTAATAGAAGATGGGTCTGAGGGTCTTATTCGAAGCTGTGCGTTGTTTATAGCGTTGTTTCCAAGGGGACAAGTTCCATTGTAGTTTCTTATTGTTAAACTTCTGTTGCTGGGTTGGCCGGCGGTTATTTGGAATTGGCATTTGAGGTTTGAGTCATATATAGTGTATATGGCTCCTTCGCTTATAAGAAATGTGTTGCCTTGAGAGGAGCTTGACCTTCCGCCAGTCAAAACCCAACGGGCTATATCAATCCTTGTGGCACTTATCCAGTTTAAAAGGTTTCCAGAGATGCAGGAGGAGGTGCCGATCTTGTTAGAACAATCACAGTTTGCTTCTACAAAGTTTGATCCTGAATAACTATAGCATTTATTTGGATTAAAGTATCCCGAGTAAATCTTGTTAGTGTCATACTTAGCAGGAGATGAGGAGGTTATATAAGAAGTTCCACAGTTTGCCGTTTTTTGCTGAGTATATCTCAAAAAATCACATGGCACATAGGCTGGAAATTGCATGGATCCAGAGAAATCCATAACTATAAGAACGTTGGGCTTTACTGCGTTTGATATAAAAGGTGGTACATAACAGTAATCAGACATTTGGGCTGGCTTTGTCTGCGTGAAAGCCAAAAGTAAGATAACTATCAAAAACAGCACTTTTCTCATGGTGCCCACCTCATATCCACCACTCTAGAACTTTTATAAATATGACCTTTCCCCTTTTATCAAACTCAAGCCTTATAGTCTTTGCAGAGGGAAGGCTCTCTAAGGTAAGCTCCTGACCTGAGGGTCCTTCTATCTTAACGTCCTTTGAAATTGTATACTCTTTTTTGTTAACCATTATAATATCACCCTTTACCTCTATTTGCACATCTCTAAGTTCTAAGGCCAACGACAAGCTTACCAATAAAAGCCCCACAATTAAGACCTTTCTCATCTTCTTCCTCCTCTTACTTTCTATTATTTTCCTATCTTTCTATGTTTACGTGATGTTTTTGTGAAGCCATGCTATATTTATATAAGGCCATGATGGAAGCAACTTTGAAGCTTTATGAGCTTTTGCAGGAGAGCTTGGGAAAGGAAAGGGCAAAGGAATTCACGCAAGCTTTGGAGGAGGTTGTAAGAGAGATTACAGAAAGCAAAAAACAGACCTTTAAGCAGGAACTATCCGAGGAATTGGCCACCAAGCAGGATATAAAGATGCTTGAGATGGAGGTAAAGAAAGTGGAGGAAAAGCTTGAAGCGGAGATAAGGAGAGTGGAGGCTGAAGTTAAAAGGGTGGAGGACACTTTAAGAGCGGAAATGAAAAGATTGGAGGCCTATATGAAGATAATGATAATTTTACTACTTATTGCCATAGCTTTATATAGTCCTGTTTTTGCGGAGCTTATAGGAAAGTTTTTAAAGCCATGATGGAAGCAACTTTGAAGCTTTATGAGCTTTTGCAGGAGAGCTTGGGAAAGGAAAGGGCAAAGGAATTCACGCAAGCTTTGGAAGAGGTGATCCGAGAAGTGGCGGATGTAAAAGGACAAGAACTAAAAAAGGAAATCTCCTCCGACCTTGCTACAAAGCAGGACATAAAAGTGCTTGAGGCGGAGATAAAGAGAGTAGAAGCGGAGATAAGAAGAGTGGAAGACACCTTAAGGGCAGAGATAAGAAGACTGGAGGCCTATATGAAGATAATGATAATTTTACTTCTTGTTGCTATAGCCTTATATAGTCCTGTCTTTGCAGAACTCGTAGGAAGATTTTTAAAAAGCCCTTGACAAATTCAATAAGGAAATTAGAATATTCTTATAACCTTATATTTTGGAGGTAAGCCATGACTATGGACAGGGCCCTTAGACTGACCTCTGGTCTGATGCTTTTGATAGTCTTCCTTATAGCCATACGTCCTGCGGACATCCACTGGTTTTGGAAGCTCTTTATAGTTTTTATGTCCTTAAATCAAATACAGTCCGCCTTTACTGGATGGTGCCCGGTAGTTAGCCTTTACAGGAGGCTGGGCATAAAGGAATGTACCTGTTAATCCGTCTCTAGCTCTATCTCACAGCCCTCCTTTTCTATAACAAGCTGGCAAGTGAGCCTTCTGTTCTCTTCATACTCCCCTATGCGCCAGAGGGTCTCTTCTTCTTGTTCAGAAGGCTCTGCCAAGCATTCAAGCCCCTTTACCACAGTGCATACACAGACACCACACTGGCCATCAGTACAACCAAACTCAACCCCAGCCTTTTCTATCTCATGATGGTATTCGCCAAACCTTACACCCGCTGGAATTTCCAACACCTTTCCATTTACCTTCACCTTAGCCATTGCAATATTTATTTTAATCTTGAAAGGCCTTAAAGTTCTTGATTTATCTCAATGATTTTACAAAAGCCTCCAAAGACCCTCCCCACGGGCTTTAAGGACCACACATTTAGGCTTTCTGCGCCGGCCAAAAGGACCCTGCCAAAGATAAGGTCATAGCCAAAGAGTTCTTCGTGTTTTAAAAGCCTGCATTCAAGCCATGCTTTAGCCCTTGCCACCCTTGGCACCCTTACCTTATAGCTTTCTGCCGGCTCAAGGCCAGTCCTTTCAAACTCGCTTACCTCTGGTGGAAAGTCTTCCGAGCTTATCTCCACTTCTCTTATTAGCTCTTCTGAGACAAGATTTATCACAAACTCGCCTGTGCTAAGGATGTTCCTCGCTGTGTCCTTCCTGCTACCGTCTTCCCTTTTGCTTATGGATATAAGGATAATTGGTGGCTCATCGCATACCGCATTGTAAAAGCTAAAGGGTGCAAGGTTCAAAAGGCCTTCAGGGCTCATAGAAGACACCCATGCTATGGGCCTTGGCACAACAAGGCTTGTAAGCACCTCATAAGGGTCAAAGCCCTCAGGCCTTTCCATATCAAAGATCATCAAAGATAGTATAAAATAAACACACCCATGAGGCTACTATCCCTTGACACATCCTTTTCTTTCATAAACCTCACCCTTATAGAGGATGGTAGGGTTGTCTTGCACCACTATGTGGATGATGGAAAAAAGACCTTGGAACATCTGCCATCTTTGCTGAAAGGTCTTGGCATTGACCCAGAGCATATGGATGCTTTTGCTGTCTCTTTGGGGGTGGGCTATTTGACCTCCTTGAGGATAGGCATAACCTTTATGAAGACCTTGGCATACCTTACCAAAAAGCCCATAGTGGGCTATGAAAACCTCTATATGATGTGCCACTTTCTAAAAAGGGAAGGGGAGTTTTGTGTAGCGCTCAAAGTGAGCAACCAGATATTTTGTAGAAGATGCAAAGATGGGAAGATAGGGGAGATAGAGGTTTTAAAAGGCTTGCCGGAAGGCATAAAGGTGGTAGGGCTAAGCGGACAAGGTCTGGGAGATATCTCTCTTGAATTCTTTCCCTTTTCCCTCTATGGTGGCCTTTGGGCATACAAAAGGCTAATGGAAGGCTATGGTGGTGATGATCCCATGCTTTTAGAACCCATATATCTGAGGCCTCCTGTTTGAAAGCCTGTATATGATAAGGCCCAAAATGGGAAAGACAAGCATGAGAAGGGCAGAAAGCCTGTAGTTTCCGCCTGTAAGATAAAGTAATAGGGACCAACTAAATAGGCCCAAGCTTGAGGCTATGCGCTCACTAAGAGAATAGAAGGAAAATCTTATGGCTATGTCTCCCTTTGTGAATCTTTCAATAAGGAGCACTCTTGATGTGGTCCAAAGGTGGGAGAGGGAAAGGCCTGCGAAGAAGCCAAGGAAGAGCACCATAGACCTTGGCGTGAAGAAAAGGAGTATTAAAAAGGCACTCCAAAGAAAAAAGCCCAAAGGGAAAAGCCTGCTGGCCGAAATTCTATCTGTTAGCCTTCCCCACAGAAGGCCTCCAAACACACCGCCAAGGGCCGAAAGGCCTATGGTCCTGTATATCTCCCCCTCCTTTAGCCCATAGACCTCCCTCAAATAGACCCCCATCATGGCTATCATGGTGTTGGCAAGCTCCATAAGCAAAAGCACAGATACCATGGTTAAAAGAAAGTTTTTGTCCTTTAGAACCTCCCTTATGCTTATGCTTTGTCTTTCTTTTGGCTCTGTGAGGTAAATTAGAGAAGGAAGGGACAAAAGGAAAAAGATAAGGGCTATAAAGATAAAGGCTGTAGGAAGGCTAAGCCTTGGTGCAAAAAGTATTAAAACCACCGCAGATCCAACATAGCCCAAGGCCACACCAAGGCCAGAGGCCGTCCCTTTTGTCTCAAAGATCTTTAGCAAGGAGTTATAAAAGAGCATGGCCTGCTGGTGGATGATGGCCAAAAGAAGGTAGAGGAAGAAGTTCAATTCTACACTGTGAAAGGAAAGGTAAAGGGCAAAGCAAACAAGTGGTATGAGAAGGCTAAAGAGGCTAAAGAATTTCTTCCTTAAGCCTCTTTGGTCTGCCAGCTTGCTTAGCCTTAGGGCAATAAAGAAGGAAAGTAAAAAGGCAATCCCATAGAGGGTTGAATAGGTTTTTACGTCTATGTGCTGGGTAATATAGAGGGGGTAAAGGGTGGAGAAGAGGAGGGCTCCAAGCACCGTCTCTCCAGAGTCATAGAGGGCAAAGGAGAAAAGCCTTATTGCCCTTATTTTTGAACCTCTATCTCACACTGGTCTGTAATGCCATAGGGGTCCCTCTTGCACTGCTCAATGGGCACCACCTTCCTAAACCTTTCCACAAAATCCTCCCAGTTTTCCAATATATGTTTGCCCCATGGGCTCTGTGTATAGCCCACATGCTTCTCTATTAGGGCTCTTAGCTCTTCTCTTTCCGCATCCAAAAGCTTCCTCGTAATCACATAATCCTTGTTTATCTTAAGGTATATATCTTCATCAAGAACGTAGGCATAGCCTCCCGTCATTCCCGCTCCAAAGTTCATGCCCACAGGGCCAAGGACCACCACTATACCACCGGTCATATACTCACAGCAGTGCATGCCAGCACCTTCTATCACCGCAATGGCTCCGCTGTTCCTTACCGCAAACCTCTCTCCAGCCTTTCCGCTTGCGTATAGCTCACCCCCTGTGGCACCATAGAGGCATGTGTTGCCCATTATCACATGGTTTTGAGTGTCCTCCACATCGTAAGGCCTTATGACTATCCTCCCACCGTACATACCCTTACCCACATAGTCGTTGGCATCGCCTATGAGGGTCAAGGACATGCCTCTGTGGTTGAAGGCTCCAAAGCTCTGGCCCGCAGTGCCCCTAAAGACAAGCTGTATGGTATCTTCAGGAAGGCCTTCATCTCTGTATTTGATGGCTATATAGTAGGCAAGCCTTGTGGGCACGCTTCTGTCTACGTTCCTTATGGTGTACTCTCCATAAAACCTTTCTCCCCTTTCTATGTATGGAAGCACCTCCTCCTCCAGCCTCTTTGCCAGCTCACTCCTCCTTGGGTTGTCGTTCCTCTCCTGCATACACCTTAAAGGCTTGTCTTTGGGATAGCCCTCCTTTAAAAACTCTTCTAGCTTTACCCTTTTGGAACCGGGTATATGGTCAAAGGTTCTAAAGGTAAGAAGGTCCCTTCTTCCTATTATCTCATCAAGGGATCTTACTCCCATCTCCGCCAATATTTCTCTCACCTCTTGTGCCACAGCCCTAAAGTAGGCCATTACGTTTTCCACCTTTCCTTTAAACTTCTCCCTGTATTTGGGGTCTTGGGTGGCCACACCTGTGGGACATTGATTGGTGTGGCAAAGCCTTGCCATCACACACCCTTCCGCTATCATGGCCGCAGTGCCAAAGCCAAACTCCTCCGCACCAAGAAGGGCAGCTATGATCACATCCTTACCAGTCCTCATGCCACCATCCACCCTTAGCCTTACCTTGTCCCTTAGGTTGTTTTCCATCAAGACCCTTTGAGTTTCAGAGAGGCCTATCTCCCAGTAGTTTCCTGCATTCTTTATGGAAGAGTAGGGGCTTGCACCCGTTCCGCCTTCTGCACCGCTTATCTGAATCACATCGGCATAGGCCTTTGCCACACCGGCAGCTATGGTTCCCACACCCGTTTCTGCCACAAGCTTGACGCATACCTTAGCCTTTGGGTTGGCCTCCTTCAGATCGTTTATAAGCTGTGCCAGGTCCTCTATGGAGTATATGTCATGGTGTGGCGGTGGGGAGATAAGGGTTATGCCCGGCTGGGCATGCCTTAGCCTTGCTATATACTCGTTTACCTTTTTTCCGGGAAGTTGGCCACCCTCTCCAGGCTTTGCACCTTGGGCTATCTTTATCTCAATGTCCTGGGCGGAAGCCAAGTAGGTAGGCGTTACACCAAAGCGTCCAGAGGCCACTTGCTTTATGGCGGAGTTCTTTATGGTCCAATACCTTGCCGGGTCCTCTCCACCCTCTCCCGAGTTGCTCCTCATACCAAGCCTGTTGCAAGCCTCTGCCAATACCTCATGGGCCTCGGGAGAGAGGGCTCCCAAGGACATACCACCCGTTACAAACCTTTTAAGGATGCTCTCTACGGGTTCTACTTCTTCTATGGGTATGGGCTTTTCTGCCCTCTTGTAGTCCAGAAGGTGCCTTATAAAGGTGGGATGCTCTTCGTTTGCCAAACGGGAAAACTCCTTATAGTCTTTGTAGTCCTTTGTTTCCAAAAACTTGTGCAAAGCCCTTACCACAAAGGGAGACCAAGCGTGGTATTGGCCCCCCTTCCTAAACTTCATATCACCACCATAGTCAAGCTGTGGGCTATCCGTTTCATAGGCCGCATCATGCCTAGCCAAAAGGCTGTTTTGGATTTCAAAGATGCCATCCGCCTCAAGGGTTGCTGGAGTTCCCGGGAAGTACTCCTCTACAAAGTCCCTGTTTAGGCATACTGTATCAAAGATCTTGGTACCTTGATAAGAGTTGAGGGTGGATATGCCCATCTTGGACATGATCTTTAAAAGCCCATCCTCTAAAGCCTTCTTATAGTTGAGTATGGCCTTCTCATAGGGCACCTTTATCTCACCCTTTTGACAAAGCTCACCTATAAGTTCATACATTAGGTATGGGTATATGGCCGAAGCACCATAGCCTATAAGGCATGCCATATGGTGTGTGTCTCTCGCCTCACCCGTTTCTACCACAATGGAGACCCTGTTGGCAAGGCCTCTGTCCGATAGCCACTTAAATACGGCAGAGACGGCCAAAAGGCTTGGCACAGCAAGCCTATACTTGGATATATTCCTGTCGGAAAGCACCACAATGTTTGCGCCCTCTCTTACCGCCTCCTCCACCCTTCTACAGACGATCTCCACACCAAGTTTGAGGTCGCATATGCTTATACCCTCATACATGGCGTCATAAAGGATATCCGTTATCCTCCTTTCTCCAGCCAGGTCTTGTAGCTCTACAACGCAGTAGCTTCTCTCCTTGGGATAGGTCATGGGCACCCAGGCCACCTTAAAATACTTTTGCTCCATCAGGGCCTTAAACTGGTATGGCAACAGTATGGGGCTGTCTATCTGAAGCCTTTTGGCATGCTCCTCCTCTTCCTTTAAAAAGTTCCTCTTGTGTCCTAAGTTCATCTTGAGGGACATAACAGACCTTTCCCTTATGGGGTCTATGGGTGGGTTGGTAACCTGGGCAAACCTCTGCTTGAAGTATCTAAAGAGAAGCACAGGCTTTTCTGAAAGGGGTGGAATGGGTGTGTCATCACCCATGGAGAAGGTGATTTCTTTACCTTCCTCCGCCATGGGTATCAAAACATGCTTTATCTCCTCTTGAGTGTAGCCAAAGGCCACAAGCTTTCTTATCCTGTCTGGGTCCTCCTTTGGTTCTGGAAGGCTGTAGTCTTTTATTAGCTTAGATAGCCTTACAAGATGCCTTTCAAGCCACTCTCCGTAGGGCTTTTGTGATGCAAGCTCTTTTAGTATCTGCTCCGTTTCCTTTACCTCGCCCTTTGAGAGGTCCACAACCAAGGTGTCCCCAGGCCCTAGCCTACCCTTCTTTAGGACCCTTCTCTCTCCCAAATCTACCATCCCAACCTCTGAACCAAGCACAAGTATGCCATCTTCTGTTAGCACATAGCGTGCGGGCCTAAGGCCATTCCTATCTAGATGGGCCCCTATCTTTTTACCGTCGGTGAAGGCTATGCTTGCAGGACCATCCCAAGGCTTCATAAGAAGGGACTGGTATTCAAAGAAGTCCTTTATTTCTTTGCTTAGCCAAGGCATACCCTCCCATGCGGGGGGTATTAACATGTTTATGGCATGCTCTGGGCTATAGCCTACAAGCAAAAGGAGTTCAAAAACCCTATCAAGGGAAGCAGAATCGCTCTCATCGCTGTATACCAAAGGCCTAACAAGCTTTATGTTGTCTCCAAAGACCTCGTGCTGGAGTTCATGCTCTAAAGCCCTCATCCAGTTTCTGTTGCCAAGCAAGGTGTTTATCTCTCCGTTGTGGGCAAGGTATCTTAAGGGCTGGGCAAGCTTCCAGTTTGGGAAGGTGTTGGTAGAATACCTCTGGTGGAAAAGGCAAAAAGAAGACTCTATCCTCTCATCCTTTAGCTCTGGGTAAAAAACATCCAGCTGAGTTGCCACAAGCATACCCTTATAGACCAGGGTCCTAGAAGAGAGGGAAGCAAAATAAACCTTATCCTTTATTTTTTTGTCCGTCTCTATGCGCCTTCTTAAAAGGTATAGCTCCAGTTCTACCCTTTCTGGGTCGCATTTTGCCGTGTCCAAAAGAAGGTGGAATATCTTGGGCATAACCTTGAGGGCAGACTCGCCTACGGCGGATTTGTCCACAGGCACCTCCCTCCAGCCCACTAAGGAGAAGGGGCTCTTCCTTATGTACTCCTCTATCTGAGGCCTTACATCCTCATAGAGGAAGGCAGCGCCCACCGCCAAGTTTTCTATGGAAGAGATCTCAAGCCCCTCTTTATCTATGAGATCTGCAAAGAATCTTCTTGGAATCTCTATAAGAACGCCCGCACCATCGCCCGTCTTTCCATCACCGCCTACCGCACCCCTATGGGTAAGGTTCTTGACGGCCGTAATGCCCCAGTTTACAATCTGATGGCTTCTTTCCCCCTTTATATTACACACAAAGCCTACACCGCAGGAGTCATACTCCAAAAGCTCCATACCTTCACCTCTCAAAGGATTAAATGGGCTAATATTTTAATATAGTTTTGGCTCCCCCTAAGTAAATACCTCATCCTGTGATGCTTTTAAGATCCTTATAGAAGTCTGGGTAAGAAATGGCAACACATTCTGGATTGTCTATGATAGTTTCCCCTTCCGCCAAAAGGCCGGCAATGGAAAAGGCCATGGCTATCCGGTGGTCCCCAAAGGTCCTTATAGAAGCACCCCTTAGCACATCTACCCCTTCTATCTCAAAGCCATCCTCATACTCCTCCACCCTTACCCCCATAGCCCTCAAGTTCTCCACCACAGCCCTAATTCGGTCGCTCTCTTTTACCCTCAGCTCCTGCGCACCCCTCACCCTTGAGACTCCTTCCGATAGGGCCATAACCACCGCCAAAATGGGAAGCTCGTCTATCATGGAAGGCACCTCTTCCGGAAGCACCTCCACGGCCTTTAGCTTTCCAGAATATCTCACATAAAGGTCTGCCACAGGCTCACCAGATATTTCTCTTAGGTTTTCATACCTTATGTCCGCACCCATATCCTTTAACTTTCTAAAAAAGCCATCCCTTGTGGGGTTTACAAGCACATCCTTAAGAAGCAATTCAGAGCCTTCAAGAAGAACGGCAAGGGCCACAAAAAAGCTGGCAGATGAGGGATCAGCAGGACAAAATACCTCTGTAGCCACAAGCCTTTGACCACCCTTTAGCTTTATCACATGCCCTTCCTTACCCTCCATCTGGATAAGCTCCACACCAAAGGCCTTTAACATCCTTTCTGTGTGGTCCCTTGAGAGGACAGGCTCCACCACCTCCGTGTAGCCCTCCGCCCTCAGCCCAGCCAAAAGTAAGGCAGACTTTACCTGTGCAGAGGACTTTTTATTAAAAAAGGAGATACCTTTTAGGCTTCCGCCTCTTACGCATACGGGAAGCTTGTTCCCCTTCTCCCTTCCGTCAAGGTAGGCACCCATCTGCCTTAATGGCTCTACCACCCTAAGCATGGGCCTCTGCCTTAAGCTCTCGTCCCCCGTTATCACACTAAAAAAGGGCTGTGTGGAAAGGACTCCAAGCATAAGCCTTGCAGTAGTTCCAGAGTTTTTGGCATCAAGCACGTTTGAGGGTTCAACAAAGCTGTAATCCCTCCCCTTTATCCTTAGGTTTTTCCCATCCTTTTTTACCTCTACCCCTAAGGCTATAAGCATGTTTAAGGTGGCCAAAGTATCTTCGGAAGAGAGCCACTCTTTTACATAGCTTTCTCCCTCCGCCAAAGCTGAGAAGATAACCGCTCTGTGGGATATAGACTTGTCTGAGGGTACCCTTAGCTCTCCTTTTGCTCTTTTTGCTTTGCTTAGCTTTAGCATGAGATTATTTTATCAAAAGCATGTAAAGCCCTATAAGTGTCCCCCAGCCTATTACAAAGGCTTTTACCACCTTTGGTTTGAACCTTTGAGAGATTCTTGCACCCATATAGCCTCCAAGGGCAAAACCGGGCATCATGGCAAGGGCAAAGGGCCAGCTTACCTTACCGCTCAAAACAAAGATAAGGGCGCCAATTAAGTTTATGGTAAGGCCCAAAAGGTTCTTTATGCCGTTGGCCATATGTATGTTGTAAATGCCGGAAAGGGTAAGGCTTGCCAGCATCATAATGCCTATGCCAGCACCAAAGTAGCTCCCATACACGCCGGTCAAAAACTGAAGGCCTGTAGGTATAAGAGGGTGAAGCCTTCCATCCTCTATGGCAAACCTTGCCAAAAGGCCCTTTATAAACTCGCTAAGGGCCAGCATCAGCACAGCAAAGAAGATGAGAAAAGGCACTATATTCTTGAAGGTCTCAGATGGCGTTTTTATCAAAAGCAAGGCACCCACAAGGGCACCAAGCACAGAAGAGAAGAATAGAGGAAGGAATGCATCCTTTGATTCCTTGAGCCTGTCTTTGAAGCCGAAGGCTCCTGTGAGGGACCCCACCCAAAGGGCCACCGTGTTGCTTATGTTTGCCACCACTGGGTCAAGGCCAAGCCAAACAAGGGAAGGAAAGGTTATAAGGGTTCCACCGCCAGCCACCGCATTTATGGCACCGGCGCACACAGAGGCAAAAAAGGCCAAAAGATAGGCTTCCATTAAATTATCTTTCCAAACTCCTCAAACTTAAACCTGTAGGCTCTTGGAAGTAGCTCCTTTGAAGGGTCCTTATAGCCTATGGCTATTATCATGGGGACCACCTTGTAATCTTCTATGTTCAAAAACTCCTTTAGCTTTTGCTCATCGTAGCCTTCCATAGGATGGGTTTCAAGGCCAAAGGCCCTTGCGGTGATCATTATGGTCATGCCAAAAAGGGCCGTATCCCTTACAGCCTTCCTAAAGGCCCTCTGCGGGTCCTGCCAGCCTGATAATATCTGTTCCTTTAGGGCCTCCTTTGCCTCTGGCTTTATATAGCCAAGCTTTTCCCAGCTTTGAAGAACCCTATCCACATGCTCAAATCCAGCCCTTGGGTTGGCAATTAGCACTATGTTGGCGCTTGCATCCTCTACCTTTTGCTGGTTATAGCATATCTCCTTAAGCCTCTTTTTCTTTTCCTTGTCCTTTACCACTATAACCTCCCAAGGCTGTAGGTTATAGCCCGATGGTGCGGTAGCGGAGATCTCCAGTATCTCCTTTATCACCTCATCTGGCACATCCCTTGTGGGGTCAAAAAAGGTTATGGATCTTCTTTCTGTGATAAGCCTAAGACATTCCTTCATAGGACCACCTCCAGTTCTTTGATTATGCCTTCCAACATACTCCTTCTTTCTTCATCGCTTACATAAGGAATAGAATACAAAAAGATATGCTTTATCACTTGCATGCCACAGAATTCAAAGATGCCCACATCTGTGGTTTTCTTTAAGCATTCCTCCATGCCAGAGGGCCTATAATCTTCTTCACTTGCCCCAAGGGTGTTTATTATGATTACCCTTTTGTCTGATAAAAGGCCTACAAGCTCTCCATCCCTTTCTTCGTAGGCAAAGCCATAGCTGAAGACCCTGTCTATGTAGCCCTTGAGTATGGCTGGCATGCCAGTCCACCATATGGGATAGATAAATATCAACAGTTGGGACCCTTTTATAATCTCCTGCTCTCTTGCAATATCTTCTGGCACCTTTCCAGCCAAAAGGCTTTCAAAATCCTTTGAGGACAAAACTGGGTCGAAGCCCAAGGCGTATAGGTCCCTTAAAGTGTAGCTTATATTCTTTGAACCCAAGTATTCAAGGACCTTATCCCTTATGGCTCTGTTAAAGCTGTTTGGGTTGGGGTGTGCGTATATAAGGCATACATGCTTCATAATAGAACCTCCCACTGGTAGATTTTAATATTTTAATACAAGGCGTAAAAAAGGCACAATTAAGCAGGTCATATGTTTTTGAATGGGGCTTTAATCCTGTTTATGGTGTAAAATATAGACTTTAATGCCAAGGCGAACAGACATAAAGAAGATACTCATCATAGGCTCTGGTCCCATAGTGATAGGTCAGGCGGCAGAGTTTGATTATTCTGGCACTCAGGCCTGCAAGGCCTTGCTTGAAGAAGGCTTTGAGATAGTCCTTGTTAACTCCAACCCGGCCACCATAATGACAGACCCCCAGTTTGCCCACAGAACCTACATAGAACCCCTTGTGCTGGAGGTGTTGGAAGAGATAATTAAGAAGGAAAGGCCCGATGCCCTCTTGCCTACCCTTGGTGGCCAAACGGCCTTGAACTTGGCCGTCCAGCTCTATGAGGAAGGTATTTTAGATAGGTATGGCGTCAAGCTAATAGGTGCCAACTACGAGGCCATAAAGAAGGGTGAAGACAGGGACCTCTTTAGAAAATCAATGGAAAGAATTGGCCTTAAGGTGCCACCCAGCGTAGTGGTCTCTTCCCTTCAAGAGGCCCTTGAAAAGGTAAAGGAGGTGGGCTTTCCAGCCATCTTGAGGCCAGCCTTTACCCTTGGTGGCACAGGAGGTTCCATTGCCTACAACATGGAAGAGTTTAAAGAAAAGGTGGAAATAGCTCTAAAGACCTCACCCATCCATCAAGTGCTAATAGATAAGTCCCTTATAGGCTGGAAGGAGTTTGAGTTTGAGGTGATAAGGGATTCAAAGGACAATGTGATAATAGTCTGTAGCATTGAGAACTTTGACCCTATGGGAGTTCATACGGGGGATTCTATTACAGTGGCACCAGCCCAGACATTGACGGACAAAGAATACCAGATTTTGAGAGATGCCTGCATAGAGATAATGAGGGAGATAGGGGTAGATACTGGTGGTTCCAACATACAGTTTGCTGTAAATCCGGAAAATGGGGAATTTTATGTGATAGAGATGAACCCAAGGGTCTCAAGGTCTTCCGCCTTGGCCTCCAAGGCCACAGGCTTTCCTATAGCAAAAGTGGCTGCAAAGCTGGCTGTGGGCTACACCCTTGACGAGCTAAAGAACGACATTACAAAGCACACACCCGCATCCTTTGAACCCTCCATTGATTATGTGGTGGTAAAGATTCCACGCTTTGACTTTGCCAAGTTCCCAAGGGCAGATAGAACCCTTGGAACAATGATGAAGTCTGTGGGGGAGGTTATGGCCATTGGAAGGACCTTTAAAGAGGCTTTGAACAAAGCCATAAGGAGCCTTGAACAGGATGTTTACGGCCTTGCCTTTCCAGACTATTCTTCCTTGGAGGATGAGGAGATAAAAAGAGCTATAAGAACACCCAACCCTAACAGGCTTTGGTATATAGCGAGCGCCTTCAGAAAGGGCTATAGCCTTCAGGAGGTATACGAGCTTAGCAAGATTGACCCATGGTTTTTGGAGAATATAAGGCAGATAGTGGAGTTTGAAAAGGTGTTAAAAGAAGGAAATCTGACGCCGGAAGTTTTGAGGATGGCCAAAGAGATGGGCTATTCGGATGTGGAGATAGGAAGGCTTACTGGCATGGGGGAGGAGGAGGTAAGAAGGTTAAGGTATGAATGGAATATACTTCCTGCCTTTAAAGGTGTGGATACATGCGCCGGTGAGTTTGTAGCCTATACACCCTACTACTATTCAACCTACGAAAGACCATATTATACAATTGAAGAGGGTGAGGTCTTAGACCAGGATTAGGTTTGAAGAGCTATGGCAAGGCACAGAAGAGGCAAGATAAAGCTGGAGCATCATCTGCTAGAGGGCCTGGAAGGATATTTGGAGAGGCTTAGCTCCTTTGATTGTGTGAAGGCCATAATTCCTGGCAGAATAGCAAGACAGAATGGAGGCAGAGGTTCAAAAGGCCTTTTTCTAAAGTATAGAACCAGCTCTGGCTACAAGCTTTTGTGCAAAAACGGTGCCTCTGTGCAGGAAGTTTTTGTAGTCTGCGAAGACAAAGAAGCCTTTGAGAGGCTTTTTAAGGAGTTTATAGAATAAAATTTTCTTATGAAAGCTTTGTTGTTTTTGATACTATTTTATCCCCTTGTCTTTGCCCAAGAGATAAAGGTTTCCACCATAGTTCAAGGGAAGATAGAAAGGGTCTTAGTAAAGGAGGGTCAAAGGGTAAATAAGGGAGACCTTTTGGTTATCATAGATCCTGTTCTTTACACTACTCAAAGGGACAGTTTAAAGGCTCAGCTCAACTCTCAGAAGGCAACGCTTGAGAAGGTGGAAAGGGATTTTAAAAGGTATGAGGAGCTCTTCAACCGTGGCCTGCTCTCTAGGAGTGAGTATGAGGATTGGAAGAGTAAGTATGAGAGGGAGGTTAGTCAGTATGAAGTTCTTAAGGCACAGCTTGAGAGGGTAGAAAAGCTTATAGAGTATTGCACCATAAGGTCTCCAACGAGGGGTATAGTCAAAAGGCTTTTTGTTAGGGAAGGGATGTTTGTAAACGGTACCTTGAACCCAGAGGTGCTTTTGGTTTTGGAGGAAAGGTAGCTATCTTACCACCTCCCACTCGGTTATCAGGTGATTGCCCCTTTTGAAATGGGACCTGAGCCTAAGATGCAAAAGGTTTTTGAGACTTTTGAAGCCTTCTCCACCCACAAGGGTAGGCACGTTCTCACCCCCTACTATAACAGGTAGATGTATAAGCCTTATCTCATCTACAAAGCCCCTTTTTATGAGTTCCCAGTTTATGGATGCACCGCCTTCCACCATAAGGCTCCTTATTCCCCTCTCGTACAGTATGGGCATGAGCCTTTCAAAGTCCACCAGGTCTTCGCCCACCACAAGCACCTCCGCACCCAAGGCCTTTATCTTTTCAATCCTCTCCTGCGGTGCTCTTGTGGTGGTAACTATTATGGTGGGTGCGTCTTTGGAGAATATGTTGGCATCCGTTGGCACATTGGCGGTAGAGCACGGAATTATCCTTACAGGGTTTTTCCCCTCCACATACCTTACTGTAAGGCTTGGGTTGTCCGTCCTTACCGTCTCACAGCCCACCATTATGCCATCCACCTTTGCCCTTATCTCATGAAGATACCTGTAGGCCTCTTGGTCCATAAGGGTCATAAGCTCCTTGCTGGAGGCCCCCCTGTAAAGGGTTAATTTTCCGTCCACGCTCACCTCTGAGACTATTATTATGTAAGGCCTCATTTGTACTCTCTCCCATAGTGTTTATATAGATAGATGATTCTCAAAAGCAAGGAAGCCAAAGTAAGAAGGGCTATAAGCCTTATTCCAAACTCAAGGCCTATGGGAGCTTGAAGCCTTTCCAATACGGTAAAGACTATAAGGGTAAGGTGTGTTTCTGGCCTTCCGAAAAAGCCAATACCTTCAAGAGGATCCCTTATCTTACCCCTCACCCTCTCTTGATAGCCTATCTCTGCATAGGCCACAGGTTTTATAAAGGAGTGGAGCATGGAAGCGGTTACAACCGTTATGGCTGTAAAAGGCCCCGCATAAAAGTATCCCACCGTTCCAAGTACAAAGCCATCCACCCATTTGTCCGCAATCCAGTCAAAGACTGCACCAAACTTGGAGGCCCTTTCAGAAAGCCTTGCCACCATACCATCAGCCAGATCAAGAAGACCAGAAAGGAGAAGGAGGCTTGCGGCCGTAAGAAGCTTTCCATGATAGAAGGCATAGGCGGAAGCCATGCCAAAGGCTACAGAAAGAAGTGTAATAAAGTTTGGAGGAAGGTGAAGTCTATATAAGGCTATACCCACAGGCGCATAGACCTTTTTGAAGACTTCCCTTCTCTTCGTTAAGTTCATTTTAGCTCCTTACCGGTTATCCAAGGCATCATCCTTCTTAGCTCTTCCCCAACCTTTTCTATAAGGTGGTGCCTGTCCCTCTCAAGTAGGGCATTAAAGACAGGCCTTCCCGCTTGATTTTCCAATATCCACTCGCGGGCAAACTCACCCCTTTGAATCTCTTCCAGTATCTCCTTCATAATGGGCTTTACAGCCCTGTATATCCTGTCTCCCCTTGTTACATCACCATACTTGGCCGTATCCGATATGGAGTATCTCATACCAGAGATGCCATACTGGTATATGAGGTCCACAATGAGCTTTAGCTCATGCAGACACTCAAAGTAGGCCACCTCTGGCTGGTAGCCAGCCTCCACTAAAGTTTCAAAGCCAGCCTTTATAAGGGCTGTTACTCCACCGCATAAAACAGACTGCTCTCCAAAGAGGTCCGTTTCAGTCTCCTCTTTAAAGGTGGTTTCTATAACACCAGCCCTTGTGGCACCTAAAGCCTTTGCATAGGCCAATGCCTTTTCTTTACAAGTGCCAGAGGCATCTTGATATACGGCCATAAGGGCTGGCACACCCTTCCCCTCTTCATACATCCATCTTACAAGATGCCCTGGACCCTTTGGAGCTACCATAAAAACATCCACATCTTTTGGTGGCACAATCTGTTTGAAGTGTATGTTAAAGCCGTGGGCGAAGGCCAGGCTCTTAGAGGCATCCAAAAAGGGCTCCACACTCTCTTTGTAAAGCTGAGGCTGAACATTATCCGGTGTTAAGAAAACGATTATATCCGCTTCCTGAACAGCTCTCTCTGGAGTAAGCACGGTAAACCCATCAGCTATGGCCTTTGCCTTTGACTTGCTCCCTTCATATAGTCCTATGACCACCCTTATTCCACTGTCTCTAAGGTTTAGGGCATGAGCATGACCTTGGCTACCATAGCCCAATATGGCCACCGTTTTACCTATAAGAGGCTCAAGGCTTGCATCCTGGTCATAATACACCTTTGCCATCTTACTCCTCCAAAAGGAATTATAACATCATTTTTCAAACTTGAAGAAGACAGACATATGGTCCTTACCTATTTTATACCTGTTTATCAAAAGTTTTTCCTTGAACTGCTTTGGTATCCTTTCATAGACCTCTGTGAGGCTAACGGCCGGCATAACATCCATGCCAAGATACTCATCCTCCATAGTAAAGCCTGGCAATTTCAAAACCTCATGGATTCCATCTTTGGATATAACTTTGAAAAAGGCCCATTGCTTCAGACTTTCCCTATCCTTCCTCACCTTTCCATAGACTTCAGAAAGCCTTATTTCATAGGACCTGTTAAAAAATAAAAACCTTTTTTTCAGAAGGATCTTTAATATACCCTCCTCTATCCTAAAATCAAGGTCTGGATAAGCCCTTCTTAACTCTTCACTGGTAAGCCTTACCTCAATCTCCTTATCTATAAGGTTTCCAAAGTGTAGAAGATCTTCAATGAATATACCCATGGTTTTATAAAATAGTATATTGTGGAGAATGATACAAGGGGGAAGAGTGTATCTATGGATAAGTGTAAGCTCTATTATAAGCTTGGTAAGGGCCTACCTCTAGAGAGCTCGGATATAAAGATACTGGCCAACATCATCAAAGAGGAGATCAAATTCCTGCTAAGAAATAACATACTACCCACACCTAAGAACTATGAAAGATGGTTTATAGTCTTCTGCTATGCTTTTGAAAATATGACCAAGCAACCGTGTGATGAGGAGCTTATAGAGCTTTACAAAAGGCTATATGGGGAAGAGGGCTTGAACGATTCAAAGTGCGACCTTGAGATAACCTTGGATATCCTCAATAAGCTGATAGAGGATCTTAGCAAACTGGCGAAAGAGTATAAGGAGTATGCTACAAAGAAGGCCGAAGAGATCTCTAAGATAGAAGATAGGGTCCCAGAGGGGGATTTGACCCATCTCCTTTCGGAGCTTTTGATGCACATAAGGGATATAAAAGCTCAAAATGAGAGGTTTTTGAGAGATATAGAAGAACAACACCATATTATAGAAAGGTTAAGAAGTAGATTGGAAGAAGCTGAGATGGAAGCAAACATTGATTATCTTACAAACACCTTCAACAGAAGATCCTTTGAAAGAGCCTTAAGGGAATGGTTTGACGAATACAGAGACAAAGGGGTCACCTTTTCTTTGATTTTTCTAGACCTTGATGGCTTTAAGAAGATAAACGATACTTATTGGCATTCGGTAGGGGATTTTGTTTTAGCACGCATAGCCTTTTTCTTAAGGAGGAACCTCAGGGCCAGGGATATTTTGGCAAGATGGGGAGGGGATGAGTTTGCCATACTTATGCCAAGGACAACAAAGGAACAGGCCGTAGGTGTAGCCGAAAGGTTAAAGAGTAAGCTGGAAGATCTTCAGCTGATGGTAAAGGGCCAAAGGCTTAAAGTGACCTTCAGCTATGGTGTGGTGGAGGCAAGCGACAGATACAAGAGTGTGGAGGAGATGATAAGGGAAGCTGATGAGCTTATGTACAAAAATAAAAGAAAAAGAAGCAAGGTCTTATAGATACCTTCTTATCTCCCTTCTGTAAGCCAAGTAGAAGATTATGGCCCTTAAAGTGGTCTCCAAGCTCATAAAGACCCAAGGCACTAAGGGGCTATGGACGAATTTTAACACGAACATGGAGGGCAGTATTCTAAAAACCCAAAAGGAAGAGAGGTTCACCAAGAGGGGTATATGGGTCTTTCCCATACCTTTTAGAGAGCCAGAAAAAATGCTGGCATAGGCCATCTGTGGCTGGGATAGGGCAACTATAACAAGGTAATAGACCGCATAGCTTATGACCTCTTTGTCCCTTGTAAAGATTAAGGAAAGGTAGTGTGGAAAGATGGCTATAAACATACCTATAAGTCCCATTATAAGAGCTGTAGTATGAGCACTTATCCTCACTCCATAATCAAGCCCTTTGAAGTTTTTGGCTCCGTAGTTCTGTCCTGCAATGGTAGTGGAAGCTATCATCATGCCAAAGCCTATCATGAAGGAGATGCTTTCTACCCTTAGGCCCACCTGGTGTGCTGCAAGCACCTTATCACCAAACTGGGCCACAAGTCCCACAAACACATTAAAGGAGAGGCTTGTAAAAGCCCTTTCTATAGCCGTAGGCGTGCCTATGCGCAACATTCTAAGGAGTATATCTTTGTCAAGACAAAGGCTTATGGGAAAGGGCTTTCTGTAGCGCACATAGAGGTAGATATAAAAGAGAAGGCCTACTATCTCCGATAGGGCTATGCCCCAGCCCGCACCGGCAACCTCAAGCCTTGGAAGGCCGAACTTGCCGTATATTAAAAGGTAGGCGGAGGAAATGTTTACCACGTTCATGAGAAGGGCCACCTTGAAGGGTGTCTTTGTATCTCCGTATCCGTTGTAGGCAGCATAAAGGGTATTGGTGGCAAAGCCCACAGTTATAAAGAGGAAAACGGGCTCAAGGTATTCTTTTGCAAGGCTTGCCACACTCTTTGAGGCACCAAAGTTGAGCATAAGGTAAGCTACCAAATCCTTGCCAAGGAAGGTAAGAGGGAGGGCTATAAGAAGGGAGATGATAAGGCCCCAAAGGAGGGCTGGAGATGGGTCCTTGTTTGCTCCCACCCTTTGGGCCACAAGCACCGTGGTGCCAGTGTAGGCAAGGGCCATGAGGGAGTATATGAACCAGAGCATGCTTGCAGAGTAGCCCACGGCGGCCACAGCAGTGGCAGAAATGCCAGAGACCAGTATGATGGAAAAGGCACTCTCTACGGTGTAGAGCAGGTTTGAAAGGATGATGGGCATGGCAAGCCTTAGCACCCTGTTTATTACCCTTAGCTTGCTATCCGATGGGTCTATGAGCATTTTGTTATTGGACATATGGCCTTAGCACCTGCATAGTTTTTTCATAGCCAAGCCTGTATATATCATCGGCCTTCAGAAGGCTAAGAGGTGAGTATTTAAAAAGGTCTGGCTCTATTACCACATGACAAAGTTCTTTCCTCTTTTCCACGTTGGACCTCACCGCCAAAAGGAAGCTCCTCACAAGCAGGTGAAATATACTCCTTATCTTCTCCACCTGTTCGCTTGGGTTTACATCCACGCCCACAAGCATGCCATCCATGGAAAGCAAAGGCTCCACAGGAAGGTTGTTGGTAATGCCACCATCTATAAGAAGATATTCCTTATACCTTATAGGCTCAAAGATGCCAGGCAGGGCACAGCTACCCAAAAGTATGGGTGCAAGATCTCCCCTATCAAAGTAAAGGGTCCTTCCACTCTTTATGTCCAAGGCTCCGATAAATAACCTTTTCTTTGCCTCTTCAATGCGCCTTATGGATAGCATCTTATTCAAGTACTTTTCCGCCTCTTTTAAAGATATAAAGCCGAGCCTTGGAATGGCTGGCCTCAAATACTTTAGCCACTCCTTTGATTTTACAACCCTTAGCATCTCCTCTGGTGTGTAGCCATCACAGTAGAAAGCTCCCACAAGGGCACCAGCACTTACTCCGCTTATGGCCCTTATCTCAAAGCCAAGCTCTTCCAAAGCTTTTATCACACCAATATGGGCTATACCCCGAGAAGCTCCGCCGGAAAGTACAAGGTTAACCTTCATGGATTAAAAGGATAGTACAAAAGCAGGCCAAACCTTCTTCTTTACAAAAGCCCTCCCGACTCTTACCCTTTATGGAAATACTATCCTTTGGAAGCTCAAGAAGCCTTGAAAGGCTTTCCTTTATGGCCTCCTTATAGGGTGCAATCCTTGGCTCATCAGCCACGATCACACAGTCAAGGTTCAACACTCTGTAGCCCTTTTCCTTTGCCCTCCGTAGGGCCTCTTTTAAAAAGACCTCCGAGTTTGCTCCTTTCCACCTTGGATCTCTATCGGGAAACAGCTCACCTATGTCTGGCTCTCCAATGGCTCCCAAGAGGGCATCCGTTATGGCATGAAGAAGTGCATCACCGTCCGAATGGCCCCTTAGGCCCTTTGGAAAGTCTATTAAAACACCGCCCAGCTTTAAGGGCTTTCCCTCTTCAAAGGCATGGGAATCAAAGCCAAGGCCTATGCGAAGCTTCATTGGTTTAAAAACTGCATAAAGTAGAAGATAAGCCAGCCAGTTATGGCCACATAGATCCAAACAAAGGCCGTTATGGGGGCAATCCTTTTATGTTTTTCAAAAGTGCCTTTAAAGGCGTACCTTAAAGTGATTACAGCAAGGGGAAAGTTGATTATGGCAAGGATGGTATGGGACCAAAGGATAAAAAGGAAAAGGCCTCTGTAGGGACCCTCATATTTACCCATAGGGATAAGGCCTTGAGATTGCAGAAAGTTTCTAAGCACATACAGGAAAACAAATATAAGGGCGAAGATGGAAGCGGTTATCATAGCCCTTTTGTGCGCTTCCCTTCTTCCACTTTTGATTAAGAAAAGGCCAAGCACTATGGAAAGACCACTTATTGAAATAGTGAGCATACTCAATATGGTTATGAGGGTTGTTATTTGCATTGTTGTCCCTCAATTCTTAAGTCTATGGGATAGACAATGGTCTTGCGCTTTCCTGAATATTGTTCTACCAGGTAGAACTCCATATTAGCAATTGTATCACAAATTAAAGGAGAATACTGTTGAGGGCATAAATTAGCGAAAAATCTCATATTTTGAATTTTTACCTCTGTATCTTTATCTGGATATAGTGTAGCCCCTACTGAAAATTCATAAACACCAGATAGGCAATTACTTAAACTTAATTTAAACTTTTCCACGTAAACAGGCGAAGGATTAGAAGTAACTGGTTGACCTTGAGCATTCTTGATAGTTTGAGAATTAAACGTTATAACAAATATCTCACTTTGAAAATCTTCTCCTACGCATGTTCCTGAGCTATTATATACCACATTACAACTTACATTTATTGGAGGTGGATTTCCATTATCGTCTTTTACACCAGCTATACTCACCACCACCGAATCAAAATCCAAAGATCCACTGCCTCCTCCGCCACCACAACCAAACAGATTTATACTTGCTACTATAGTCAATAGGATCTTAAATTGATTCTTCATCTCTCCCTCCTTAAAGTTTTGCATATTATTATAAACAAAATTATAAACAAAAGCTATAATTATTAATCATGTATTACCTGTTTCTTACGGTTTTTATAATAGTTGGCCTTTTGCTCATTGCTGTAGTGCTTATGCAGAGAAGCAGAGGAGACGTTGGTAGCGCCTTTGGTGGTATGGGACAGGGTGTTTTTGGACCAGGTGGGGTGGATACTATACTTACAAAGATCACCTACTGGCTAGGCTTTATCCTTATGGCCCTGGCCATCATTCTTGTACTCACGCACCCTTCAAAGAGAGGGTCTCTGATAAAGGATGAAGGTAAAAGAGCTCCTGTCCAAACCCAGTCGGGTAGCAATCAAGGACAGGCTCCTTCTTCTGGCCCACCTACTAGGTGAAGACTATAAAAAGCTTTACCTTATGGACCATATGGAAGTGCCAGAGGATATAGAAAAGGCCTTTTTTGATAAGTTAAAAATCTTAGAGTCAGGTTATCCTGTTCAATACCTGCTTGGGGAGTGGGAATTTTTTGGCAAGGAGTTCTATGTAGAGGAAGGGGTTTTGATTCCAAGGCCTGAGACGGAACTGCTTGTAGAGGAAGTATTAAAAAGGCTTCCAAAGGATGTAAAGCTTATAGGCTTTGAAATAGGTGTGGGCACTGGGTGTATAAGCATAAGCCTTCTATTGCATTGTGAAAACCTTACAATGCTTGCCAATGATGTAAATATAAAGGCTTTGAAGCTTGCCAAAAGGAACGCTCAAAGGCATGGTGTTATACACAGGTTGTGGCTCTTTGGAGGAGACCTCTTTGAGGCCATAAAACCAACAGCCTTTGACTTTATAGTCTCAAACCCACCTTACATACCGATGGAAAGGTGGAAAAGCCTGCCAGAAGGTGTAAAGAGGGAGGGCTACACCTCCCTTATAGGTGGACAAAAGGGTTGGGAGTTTTACGAAAGGATAAGCGTAAAAATAGACAGCTATCTTAAGAGAGATGGCTTTTTTACCTTTGAAATAGGCCACGATCAAGGCCCTATAGTTAGGGATATCTTTAAGAGTAAGGGCTATGAAGTTATGGTCCTAAAGGATTATGCTGGTCAGGATAGGGTGGTGGTGGGATGGAGATCTTAGGCTTTCTTTTGGGAACCTTCTTCTTTATACTAGTTGAAGCCTTCTTTGCAGGTTCTGAAATAGCCCTTGTGAGTGTAGATAAGGGAAAGGTTCTGAGCTTATACAGAAAAACTAAGCAGGAGTTCTTAAAGGATTTTCACGATAACCCTGAAGAATACATAACCCTAACCATGCTCGGATACACTGTAAGCATAGTCTTTTCCTCCACCTTTTACACCCTGGCGGTAGTGCATCTATCGGAACACCTTCCCTTCATAAAAGGCTTTGAGGTAATACTTTCCTCAAGCCTAGTCATCTTCACCTTACTCCTTGGTGAGATATTGCCCAAAAGCCTCTATCAAAAGCATGCGGAAAGACTATTCTTACCTTCCCTATGGATACTTAGCAAGCTAAAGATGTTTACAAAGCCTTTGCTTGTTTTTGCCAGAGCTGTAAGTAGGTCTATCACAGACCTTTTGAAGGATAGATATAAGGAGAGGTTTGAAAAGGAGGATTTGATGAAGCTTATGGAGGATATTGCCTCAAAGGAAGAAGAGCTTCGCATTGCAACTAGGATCCTTTCTATGAGGGACATCTTTATAACAGAGGAGATAAAGCCTATACAGGAAGTGGTTATGGTGGAAGAGAATACAAGCATAGATAGGGTAATGGAGATCATGAAGGAGAATAAGTATAGGAGGTTGCCTGTTTACAGCGGAAAGGTGGACCAGATTGTGGGATATGTGGACCTCTTTGACCTAATCCAGAATAAGCATGCAAAGTCTATAAAGGAGCTCATAAGACCCATACATTATTTTTCCGAATTTACCACTGTGGCAAAGGCCTTTGAACTTCTAAAGAAAAGTAAGGAACAGATGGGTGTGGTCGTGGATGAAAGGGGCAACCTGCTTGGGATAATCACTTGGGACGATCTGCAAAGCTATATTATAGGAGGCTTGCATGAGGGAAGGAAGGAGGAAGAGGAGGATTTTGTTGAAATAGAGAAGGGCAAATGGATAGTAAAGGGGGACGTAGAAAAAGATAAGGTAGAAAGGTTCTTTAACATAAAGCTTCCAGATGGGCCATATACCACTTTAGGTGGATTTCTCTGCTTTTATCTTGGATCCATTCCTCAAAAGGGTTATAGTATAGAATACGAGGGTTATAAGTTTAAGGTTGTTCAGGCAAGTGAAAAGAAGGTGATAAAGGTGATGGTGGAAAGCGATGTATCACAGACGTAGAAGCCTGAAAGAGATGCCCGATGATCTAAAGCCAAGAGAAAAGATGCTTGCCTCTGGTCCTGAAAAACTTTCGGATGAAGAGCTTTTAGCTATCATATTGGGCTCTGGCACAAGGGAGATGGACGTTCTGTCCCTTTCAAGGGAGATAGTAAGGATGGGATGGAAGGAGATCTCTAGAGTATCTCCTCAAGAGCTTATGGATCGCTTCAAAGGCATAGGGGAGGCGAAGGCATGTCAAATAAAGGCCATAGTGGAGCTGGCAAGGAGGATAAGCGATCCCTACGAAGGTGTTTTTATAAACAACCCTGAAGAGGCCTATGAATTTTTGAAAGGCAAAGTGGATGAAAGAAAGGAATACCTTATAGGCCTATACCTCAGCCCTACCAACAGACTACTTTCCTACGAAGTTATAGCCATAGGTAGGATGAACGCTCTTAATGCCGAGCCAAAGGAGATACTCTATCATGCTATAAACACGGCCTGTTATGGAATAATCCTTGCCCACAACCATCCCAAGGGTGATCTAAGACCATCAAGAGAGGATGTAGAGTTTACCAAAAGGGTAAAGCAGGCCTGTGAACTTATGGGTTTTGAGCTTTTGGACCATCTTATAATAAACTCCAAGGGCTTTTTTTCTATGAGAAGGGAGGGTTATCTTTGATAGCCCTATTGCAAGCCTTAGGCCTTGCCGAAAGGAGGTGTAGATATTGTGGGAAAGGCTTTGTAGGAAGGGGTCAAGGCTTCATATGCCCTTCATGCCTCAGCAGTCTAAAACCCTATCATCCTATGGACTACAGCCACAGGCCAAGCTACGTGTTTTCTTATAGGGTCTTTGGACTGTATGAAGGTGTATTAAAGGAGGTCATAAGGTGTATAAAGTTTTACAATTCAAAAAGCCTTGCCAAAGGCCTCGGAAACATCATAAAGGACCACCTTTGGGAGTATATAGAGGAAGTGGAGCCCGACCTTATAACCTTTCCACCCCTAAACTTGAGGCGCTTTTGGAATAGAGGTTTTAACCATATGGAGTATATTTTGAAGGGTGCGGAGGTGCCCTACATTAGCCTTTTTAAAAGGGTAGACATGGCTCCACCCCTTGCCTCTCTGGAGGCAGAAAAGAGGAAAAAAGTGGTTTTGGGCTACAGGCTAAGAGAGGATTTTATAGATCATGTGCAAGATAAAAAAGTGCTGATTATAGACGACCTTCTTACTACGGGATCTACCATAGAGAGGCTTGCATACCTTCTTATGTCTGTTGGTGCAGAGGAGGTTCATGCCTACTTTGTATCAAAGGCTAAACCCTCTGCATAAACTTCTCTAAAGCCCTTTTTATACCCCTTACGGCTTGCCTTATGCGCTGTTCGTTTTCCACAAGGGCAAACCTCACATAACCCTCTCCATACTCTCCAAAGCCTATGCCTGGAGAGACGGCCACCTTTGCCTCCCTCAGAAGGAATAAGGAAAAGTCAAGGGAGCTCATGCCTACTTCAGGTGGTATCTTTGCCCAAACGAACATGCTACCCTTAGGCTTTTCAACGCGCCAGCCAATGCGGTTTAGCCCTTCCACCAACACATCCCTCCTTTTCCTATAAATCTCCCTATTCTTTTCCACTATCTCATAAGGGCTTTCAAGGGCTATTATGGAAGCCACCTGTATTGGAGTAAAAACGCCGTAATCTAGATAGCTCTTAAGATGCGCCAAGTTCTTTATAAGTATTTCGTTGCCCACCATAAAAGCTACTCTCCAACCGGCCATAGAAAAACCCTTTGACATGGAATAGAGTTCTACTGCCACGTCCTTAGCACCTTCCACCTGGAGTATGCTAGGTGGTTCGTAGCCGTCAAAGCCTATATCTGCATAGGCAAAGTCGTGCACTATCCAAATACCTTCTCTCTTTGCAATCCTTACCAATTCCTTAAAGAAGTCAAGGCTTACACATATGGTTGTAGGATTATGGGGAAAGCTAACCACGATTGCTTTCGGCTTTCTAAAAGAGGCCTTCAAAGCATCGTTTACCTTTCTAAGAAAGCTTTCCTCAAAGTCTTCCCCATCTTCTGGCATTATGGGTACGGATATGGCATCACCACCCGCTATAATGGGTGCATAATAGTGAATAGGGTAGGTAGGGTTGGGGACAAGCACCGTATCTCCCGGTTCAAGAAGGGCAAGCATTAAATGAGAGTAGCCTTCCTTAGCACCTATGGTAAGTATGGCCTCCCTTTCTGGGTCCAGTTCTACACCATACCGTCTTTTGTAAAAGTCGCATATGGCCTTCCTCAGCCTTGGTATACCCTTTGAGGCAGAGTAGCCATGCACATTATCCCTTCTTGCCACTTCACAGAGCTTTTCTATTATGTGTGGGGCTGGTGGCATATCCGGATTTCCCATACCAAGGTCCACTATATCTTCACCTTCACGCCTGAGCTTGTATTTCAGCTCGTTTACCATGGTGAAAACGTACTTTGGTAGCTTGCTTACCCTTGGAAACATCCAGCTTTCAGCCATTTTCCATCTCCTCTTCCAGTTCTTTACAGTTTATGCACATGGTGGTAACTGGTCTGGCCTTCAACCTTTCAAAGGGTATGGTAGCCCCACAGCTTTCGCATATACCATAGGTCCCTTGCTCTATCTTCATTAAGGCATAATCAATCTTTCTGAGGAGCTTGAGCTCCCTCGTTTTTATCCTTTGAAGGTTTATATATCTACCGGTCTCTATGTTAGCTCTGTCTATCTCGTCTCCCCCCTCAAACACTACATTGGAAGGATCCCTTATCTGTTCTTCCGCATGTTTTATTATCTTCTCCCTAAGTTTTATAAGGTCATTTTTG
This sequence comes from Candidatus Pampinifervens sinense, assembly GCA_037927135.1. GTDB lineage: Bacteria > Aquificota > Aquificia > Aquificales > Aquificaceae > Pampinifervens > Pampinifervens sinense. The sequence continues at coordinate 114,823 of JAXSPP010000006.1, forward strand.
AGCTCCGCTACCTGCTGAGGTGTCAAATGTTGCATAATTTTATAATTATAAGCCATGGATATTGGTAGAGTTATAAAGATAAAGGAGGGTATAAAGGAGGAGAAGGTAAGAGAATTAAAAAATATTGATGCACAGATAAGGTCTATTGAGTTTGAAATTCAAAGATTGGATGAGATTGCAGAAGAGATAAACAGCCTTGTCAAAGAAAACTTTTCTGAAGATTTAATAATTCGTTATAGGGCAGTTTTATCAAAGAAGAAGGATCTATTGGCTAGACTTTTTGCTTTAAATCAAATCAAGGAAGAAAAAATGCAGGAAGTTAAGCAAATTTATAAGGATGTGAAGGCTCTTGAGCTTTTGAAAGGTTTGCTAGATAGAAAGAATAAGCTAAGAGAACATAATATAAGCATGCAAGAAAGCAATTTTATTCATCTTATGAGAAAATGGTATTAAATGTAGTCTTAATACTGTGGCTAGCTTTGGGCTTGTGTGGTTTTGCTAACTCGCAGTCTGCCCTACAGAAAAAGATTAAAAAAGATAAGGAGGATAAGGCCAGGGAGGAGGTAAGGTCCATACTTGTGGACCTTGAGACAAAGCTGAAAAGACTGGAGGAGGAGAGGAAGAGGTTGGAAGAGCTAAGGAGGGTGGAGGTGCCAAAGGAGGAAAGAAGAAAGGAGGTGCAGAAACTGGTTGAGATATTCAATAAAGCTTCGCCGGATGAGGCTGGTGCGATTATGAACAATCTAGATCCGAACCTTGCGGCGGAAATATTGTTAAATTTAAAGGAGAGGCAAGCGGCCGCCATACTTGAGGCCATGGACCCTCAAAAGGCTGCTGAAGTGTCAGCCATCATAATGAAAAGGAAAAGATAAGCTTATAGTGTTATAAGAATTTCTTAAAAAGAAGGAGTAGGGTAGGTTTATAATAAGCTTTGGAGGTGCTAGCATGGATAGGCTTATGCTTGAAAGGCTTACAGAACAAAAGGAGAGTCCTGAGTATCTTCAGATAAGCATGGCAGCAGCCATGACCCTTGGCATAGTGCCTGGACAGTTTTATAGAAATACAAGGCTAAGTTGTATAAACACCCTATTGACTTACCCATCCGGTTGTCATGCCACCTGTGCCTACTGTGGCCTTCAGAAGGCAAGGGAGATGGAGTATTCAAAGAAGAACTTTATAAGGGTAGAGTGGCCTACGGTAAAGCTTGATGAGATAATAGAGAGGACCAAGAGGGTGGGACATGTGGAAAGGTTATGTATAGCTCAGATAACCCACCCAAAAGCCATAAGGGATACAAAGTATATCCTAAAAAGGGTGGTCTCTGAACTAGGGGACAGGATCTTCGTATCCTTACTTATCAATGCTACAGGCACAACCTATGAAGATATGGAGGATTACAAGAGGCTGGGGGCCGATACAGTCACAGTAGCCCTAGATTGTGCCACACCTGAGCTTTTTGAAAGGCTAAGAGGAAAGCCCATGAACAGCCCACATAAGTGGGAGACCTTCTGGAAGGTTCTAGAGTGGGCTTGTGATGTGATGGGTGATGGTTATGTGGGGTGCCACCTTGTGGTAGGTCTTGGTGAAACAGAACAGGAAATGGTAGAAACTATACAGAAGGTGAGAGATTTGGGTGCAAGAACCCATCTCTTCTCCTTCTGGCCGGAGGAGGGCTCAATGATGGAGAAGGAAAGGCCTTGTCCTGCACCACAGTACAGGAGGGTTCAGTTTGCAAGGTATTTGATAGACAACAAGATAGCCCGTTATGAGGATATGAAGTTCAATGAAAGGGGTCAGATCATAGACTTTGGAATAGACAAGGATACCTTTGAGGAGATCTTCTGGAGTGGAAGGCCCTTTATGACCTCCGGTTGTAGGGGTAAGACTACAGAAGTAGCTTGCAACAGACCCTTTGGAGACAGCTCTGTAACAGATATAAAGAGTTATCCCTTCAGGCCTAGCAGGTGGGACCTTCAGAGGATAAGGAAACAGCTCTTTGACTATGAAATGACAACCAACTATCCAGATATACTAAATCCTAGCGTATTCAGATACCAATGAGCTTGGGAGATTTTCTTTTGGATATGGGTTATGCGGGTTTTGCTGGCTTTGTGGTAGGCTTTGCCGTAAGGAGGGTTCTAAACCTCTTCCTTCTCCTCCTTGGCCTTTATATCCTTTCCCTCATGTGGCTTGCAAGTAAGGGGATAATATCTGTGAACTGGGATCAGCTCTTTGTTCTATTTAGGGGCATGTTTGAAGGCTTTACAGCCTTTGTCCAAGGCCTTATAAAAAAGCTGGCCTTTGCAGGAAGCTTTGCCATAGGCTTCGCCATAGGTTTTAAGACTTGAAGGAGATAGAACTATTAAAAGAGGCAAAAAGACTTTGGGATAGGGGTGATTATTATTTAGCACATGAGGTGCTTGAAGACCTATGGAGACTCTTTCCAAAAGAGGATAAGGCTTCAAGAAACTGTTATCAAGGGCTTATAAGACTGGCTATAGCTTACAACCACTATTTGTGTGGAAGAAGAGATAGCGCTTTGAAGGTCTTAAAGATGTCCTATGAACAGCTAAAGGGCTGTAGTGAAGTGCTAAAGTATGTGGACATATCTAATCTACTTGAACATATAGCTTTTCATATCCAGGTCTTAGAAAGGGGAGATGACATAAAAGAGTTTCCAAAGTTATCACTTCTAATAGATTAGAAGAGCTCCACCCTTATGCCCATACTCTCAAGCTCTTCCCTAAACCTCACTATGTCCATACCTACCTTTATCCTTGGGTCTGCATGCATTATAGTTCTATAACCGTTTATCCTAAGCTCAATTATCAGCTCGCTTCCCATCTCATCCCTGCACTCTTCTATCAAAGACATCAACCTTTCTAGCTTATCCTCTTCCAGCTCCTTCATAAAGATAAGCTTTAATGGAGTGCTTTCCCTCTTTAAAAACTCCTCCGGTGTGTAGACCTCTTTTAACAAGAGTCTTACTTCCTCCGTCTCTTCGTCCATGTCCACATCAAACCTTCCCACAATCACCTGATCCTCCTTTATCTTTTCCCTGTTCTGCTCTAGGGTTTCTGGGAACACAAGAACCTCAGCTATACCCGTCTTATCAACCAGGTTAAAAACGGCTATCTGGTTTCCCTTTTGTGTCTTCTTTAGCTTAAGGTCCGTTATAACTCCCGCAAAGGTAAAGGTTCCCTCTTCTACCTCTTCAAGTATCTCAAGGTAGGAAATCCTTCCTTTGAGAAGCTCTTCGTATGGATCAAGAGGATGGGAAGATATGTAAAAACCCAAAACTTCCTTTTCATACTTGGAGTTGTCCTCCTCTCTTATCTCCTCCTTAAAACCAAAGAGGCCTTTTGTAAACATAACAGTACCGTGCTCCAATCTATGAAGTATATAGGACCTCTTTTCACCTGTAAAGTCAAAGGCTCCAGCCTTTATAAGGGCTTCAAGGGTCCTCTTGTTCACCTTCCTGCTTTCCACACTTCTTACAAAGTCTCCCAAGGAGGTCCATGGCCTCTTCCTGCAACTTACTATAAGCTTGGCCGTCTCTTCTCCCACACCTTTTATCCTTGATAGACCAAATCTTATGGTCCTTTTGTCCTCAATGGTGAAGTCCACACCGCTTTTGTTTATATCTGGTGGCAGTATTCTAAAGCCCTCCTTTTTTGCATCCTTAAGCAAGCTAATAAACTTCTTATCGTTCTTTTCCGTAGACAGCTTAACACAGAAGAACTCCTCAGGGTAGTGGGCCTTAAGGTATGCAGTCCAATAAGAGAGGTATCCATAAGCTACCGAGTGGGATTTATTGAAGGAGTAGCTAGCAAACTTTTCTATATCTTCCCAAAGTTCTACTATCTTCTTTTCATCATAGCCCCTCTCCACTGCGCCCTTTATAAACTTTTCCTTCATCTGCGCCATAAGTTCGGCATTCTTCTTTCCTATAGCCTTCCTTAGAGTATCCGCCTCTCCTGGTGTAAACCCAGCCAGTATTTGTGATGCTTTCATTATCTGCTCCTGATATACCCATACACCATAGGTCTCTTTTAAAACAGGTTCCAGCTCTGGGAAGGGATATTCTATAGGCTCCTTTCCATGCTTCCTGTTTATATAACTGTCCACAAGACCGCTCTTTAATGGACCAGGCCTGTAGAGGGCTAAGACTGCCACTATGTCATCAAAATTGTCTGGCATAAGCCTTCTGAGAAGGTTCTTCATGCCAGCGCTTTCAAGCTGGAAAACTCCGGTTGTATTGCCCTCTCTTAACAGTTCATAGACTTCCTTATCGTCCAAAGGAAGCCTCAAAAAATCTATATCAACTCCATGCCTCTCTTTTACCATTTGCTTGATCTTATACAGCTCTGTAAGAGTCTTTAGACCTAAAAAGTCCATTTTAACCAGGCCTATCTCCTCAAGCTTTACCATATCAAACTGTGTTGCCACAGATCCTTCCTTGTCGTAGTAGAGGGGCAAAAGCTCCTCTAAAGGCCTTGGTGCTATAACCACACCGGCAGCATGCAAGGATGTATGTCTTGTAAGCCCTTCCAGCTTTAGAGCTATCTCCACAAGCTTCTTGATCTCCGGATTTTCTTCGCACAACTTTCTGAATTTTTTAACATTCTCCTCTATATCTATCCTATGTTTTCCATACTTCTCCAGAAGCTCCTCTATAGGGGTCATGTACATCTCTTCAAGGTTTAGCCACGTTCCTTGCACATCACCCTGGGGTATAAGCTTGGCCAATGTATCGGCAGTTTGATAGGAGATGCCCAAGGCCCTAGCCGTATCCCTCAAAGTTTGTTTTGCTTTCATCACGTTGTAGGTGATGATCTGAGCCACCTTTTCAGCCCCATACTTCTCCTTTACATACTCAATGACCCTATCTCTGTTTTCCATGCAAAAGTCCACATCTATGTCCGGCATGGATATCCTCTCTGGGTTCAAAAACCTTTCAAACAGAAGGCCATGCTTTATAGGGTCCACATCCGTTATACCCAGTGCAAAGGCCAAAAGGGATCCGGCGGCCGAGCCCCTACCTGGGCCTACAGGTATGCCTTGAGACTTTGCCCAGTTTATAAAGTCCTGAACTATAAGGAAATAGCCTTCAAAGCCCATACTGGAGACCACATCAAGCTCATAATAAAGCCTGTCCCAATACTCCTTTGTATCCTTAGCCAGGCCCTGTTCTATCCTTTGCCTTAAACCTTTTACCGCAAGGTCCTTCAATAGCTCTCCTAGGCTTGACCCTTCCACAGGATAATCTGGCAAGAGATAACCTTTATTTTCAAGAAGATCAAAGCTTTCTGCTGTTTTTTCAGCCACTTCAAGGGTGTTCTTTAGCGCCTCTTCCCAACCGTCAAACTTTCCCTTAAACTTCTCCCATACCTCTTCTGGGCTTGCAAAATGTAGGCCTTCATTGGCACATTTGAGGCCTCCCCCTTGTTGTATTTCCATAAGGGTCTTTTTCATCTGTATGGCCATAAGCACCTGATGGGCTAGCCTGTCTTCGGGCAAAAGGTAGTGTGAATCGTTGGTAGCTACAAGCTTTACACCAAGCCTTTTTGCTATCTTTATAAGTATCCTGTTTGCCACCTCCTGTTCTGGCAATGAGTTGGACTGAAGCTCAAGGTATAGATCATCACCAAAAAGGTCTAAGAACTTCTTTACCCACTCTTCCGCCTTTTGCTCTTCTCCAAGGCTTGCATAGTATGTGGGTACACCCTTCAGGCATGCTGTTATGGCTATTAGCCCTTCATGGTATTGGCTCAAAAGCTCATAATCTATACGTGGTTTGTAATAAAAGCCCTCTTTGTAAGAGAGGGTGGAGAGCTTCATAAGGTTTTTAAGGCCTTTGTCATCCTTTGCTATAAGGATGAGGTGATGGTTGTATCTATCCGTTATGTTATCCTCTGTGGCCTTTCCTTTCCTGTCAAAGCGCGAACCTGTGGTAAAGTATGCCTCCATACCTATCAAAGGCTTTATACCGACAGACTTCATCTCTTTGTAAAAGTCCAAGATGCCAAAGAGGTTTCCATGGTCCGTTATGGCAACAGCTTTATAACCAAACTCTTGTGCCTTCTTTGACAGATCCTTGATCTTTATAGCTCCATCAAGCAAAGAGTACTGAGTGTGAAGATGCAAATGGACAAAATCTTTCATGTTCTATTAGCATAAAAGAGATGAAAGAGGGTGGCAAACTTCTAAAAGGCTAAACTTTGCCTTTATCTAAACCTTTACCTAAATACGAGCCATTGTGTAATTTTTTTACCCTGCTGGAACCTTATACATATCTTGCGTTAGAAGGTCTACACCCACCTCAAGGTTTTCTACCCACTCTATAAATCTCCTTACCATGTCCTTGCCCTTAAAGATGGCTCCATGCTGGGGAACTATCATCTCAATATCCAAGTCTTTGACCATATTGGCCCAAAGCTTTAAAACCTTGCCACTGGCCATATACCTTCTGTGGAAACCCTCCATATACTTTATATGCTTGTCAAAGTCCTCCACAAAGAAGTAATCTTGTCCTAAGGAGGCACCAAGGTCGCCGGAAAAAAGGATTTTGGAACATGGATCGTAAACTTGGAAGTTGCCAGGTGAGTGTAAAAAGTGAGCTGGAAGTATGTATAATTTGCAGTCTCCACCTAAGGTAAGCACTGTGCCGTTGTCATCTATAGGTTTTACCCTTCCCTCAAGCTGTGAATCAAGTCCAAAATGGGGCAAGAACCTCATCCAGAGCTTTGAAATATATGCCTCTGCCTTTGTGGTCATAAGCCAACCATTTATGGAAGCTACTATGTCTGGATCTTGATGGGAAAGGAAGATATACCTTATCTGGCTTGGGGGTATATACATAGACAGTTCGGAAAGGAGCTTGGAAAAGACTTTATGACCCCCTGGGTCTAAAAGCATGCCTTCATCCTTGTGAATTATAAGGACCTGATTGGCTTGAACTGCGCTCGCGGGAGTTAGTTCTTCAAAGAATACTACCTTGTGCTCTGGCGTGTTAAAGATGACCTTTTTCATTAATACACCTCCAGCCTGATAATTATCATATAGTATACCAAAGGCTTGCACAGACTTTTGGGAGTTTTATAATTTATTAACTATGTTTCAGTTTACAGAAGAGCAAATAAGGCGCTACGCAAGGCATATAATACTGCCTGAGGTTGGTGGAAAGGGTCAAGAGAAGCTTTTAAAGTCTAAGGTATTAGTTATAGGAGCTGGTGGTCTTGGTTCTCCAGCCATATATTACCTTGCTGCCGCAGGGGTTGGAACAATTGGTATAGTAGATTTTGATGTGGTGGACCTCTCTAACCTCCAAAGACAGATACTTCATTCCACAGAAAGGGTAGGGATTCCCAAGGTAGAGTCTGCGCGCATGACTGTGGAAAAGCTAAATCCAGATGTGAAGGTGATAACCTACAACACTATGATAAACAAGTCCAATGTGATGGACATAATAAAAGACTATGATGTGGTCCTTGATGGAACGGATAACTTCCCAACGAGGTTCCTTATAAACGATGCCTGCTACTTTCTTGGAAAGCCTCTTGTCTCTGCCGCTATGCTGAGGTTTGAAGGACAGATCTCCGTTTTTGACTTCAGAAACAAGGAACAATCTCCCTGCTACAGGTGTCTCTATCCAGAACCGCCACCACCTGGTTTGGTTCCCTCCTGTCAGGAGGCAGGTATACTCGGATCCATAGGTGGAATTATGGGTTGTATTCAGGCAACAGAGGCCATAAAGCTACTCCTCGGTATAGGTGAACCGCTGGTAGGTAAACTCCTTATAATGGATGCCCTCTCTATGGACTTTAGGAAGGTAAAACTGCGCAAGGATCCCAATTGTCCCCTCTGTGGTAAAAACCCAACCATAAAAGAGCTGATAGAGTATGAGCAGGTGTGTGATGTTCACTTTTAGGAGACGGTGATGGATCTTATAGGTATTGAGGACTTTTTAAAGCTGGATATAAGGCTTGCCAGGATAATTTCTGCGGAAAGGGTAGAAGGGTCGGAGAAGCTTTTAAAGTTAAGGGTTTCTCTTGGAGAGGAAGAAAGGACCTTGGTGGCAGGCATAGCTAAGTTCTACAGCCCTGAGGAGCTTATAGGAAAAAAAGTGCTTATGCTTGCCAACCTAAAGCCTAGAAAGATCTTCGGTATAGAATCTCAGGGTATGATACTTGCCCTCTCCGATGGTGAGAACCTTTCCCTTATAGTGCCAGATAGGGATATCAAGGAAGGTGCTAAGGCAAGTTGATATTTAATTTGGTGGAGGCGGCGGGAATCGAACCCGCGTCCGAGAACCTTCGGATCACAGGGCCTCTACAGGCTTAGCCAGTGTTTCCTTTAACCCTATGGGTGTCCACTGGCAAACCCCATAGGGCGAGCAGGGATCCTCTTTCAGCTTGGTCTGTCCCTGCAACAGACCAAGCCTACACCCCTGATCTCTTAACCCTTCCCACAGCCCAGGGGCCAGGCCATGGGAGAGCCGCTGCCATCAATTAGGCAGCGAGAGCGAGTTCCCTTTCGGGAAGTGTTTTAGGCGGCTGTTAAGGTTGCCACCCTGCCTGCAACCCTGTCCTACGGTCCCCGTCGAACCCATTCGCCCCCTTAGGGAACTCACTTTATAAAGTATAGCAACCCTTTATGAATTGTCAAGGCCTCAGAAGTCCAAAGCTGTAAAGAGCGGCGAGGTCTGCACAGGCTATAGCATTACCCATATTGCAAGCCTTTTCTAAAAACTCCCTTGCTTTAGAATAGTCGCGAACAACACCATTGCCATTAACATACATAGTACCAAGTCTTCCGCAGGCGAAAGCATTTCCACCATCACAAGCTTTTCTGAGAAGTTCCGTAGCCTTAGAATAATTCCTTTGATCGCCTTTTGCCTCTATATACAAGTTTCCAAGGCTTGCACAGGCCATAGGATTGTCCATACTACAAGCCTTTTGAAGTAGATCCATGGCCCTAGGTATATTCCTTTGGTTACCCTTTCCCTCCAAGTATATGTTTGCCAAATCAATACATGCATTTGTATTGCCAAGGTTGCAAGCCCTTTGATAGAACTCTATAGCCTTTATGTATATATTTTCCTTATTTATCACTTCTGCTTGAATAGTAGCCAGCTTATAACATCCGTTGGGGTCTCCAAAGTTGCACGCCTTTTGATAGTTTTCCAAAGCCTTTTGAAGGTCCTGGTTTATATAGTAGCTAATTTCCCCAAGCCTAAAGCATGCCATACTGTTTCCTAGATTGCATGCTCTTTGGTAGAAAAATTCAGACATGGCTAAAAGGTCTCCATTCTTTACTTGACCATAGTAATACATATCGCCAAGCCTATAGCATGAAAGGTTATTCCCCATCCTACAGGCTTTTTGATAGTACTCCAATGCTTCGTTATAATCTTGTTTTATATCTCTGCCATAATAGTACATATCCCCAAGCCTATAACAGGCCATATTGTTCCCCATCCTACAAGCTCTTTCATAAAGCTCTTTTATCCTTGTATCCACAGCCACAGGCTCCTTCTGTTGGCTGATCAATGGGAAGGTTGTTAACGATTGCCTTTCTTGTACTTCTTCTACTTCAGGATAGCTTTTCCTTTGAATCATTTCGCTATGCAAAGCTGTGACCTTCTGCCTTTGTCTGTAATGGTTGAGATCCTTCTTCTCCCTCCTTTTTGCAGGCAATCTATACTCACGTCTTCCTATGTTGACCATTGCACAAGCTTTCCTATAAAGGCTTATAGCTTTCCTGTAGTCTTGAGGTACCCCTCTTCCTTCTGCATACATATCACCAAGCTCTATACAGCTTTTGGCATCTCCCCTTTTACACGCACTTTCAAGACCCTCTATACTTTGAGCCTTCGCACTAAATAAAACACCCCCTGCAAAGCCTCCTATCAAGATAAAATTTAGAAATTTCCTTTGCAGCATAGTCTTTCCTCCACAAAGCCTATTTGCTTATAATTTTATCAGTTAAAATAGTATAGATGAAAATTTTGGTAGTTAAGTTTGGTGGAACATCCGTTGGAAGCCTGGAAAGGATTCAAAACGCAGCTCAAAGGGTAATCCAAAAGCTAAAGGAAGGCTATAAAGTGGTTGTTGTTTCCTCCGCCATGGCAGGTGAGACAGACAGGCTTATAAACCTTGCAAAGCAGATAGACCCTATGCCGCCAGAAAGGGAGCTGGATATGCTTATCTCCACGGGAGAACAGCAAGCCATTGCCTTATTTGCCATGACCCTTCAGAAGCTGGGAGTGCCAGCGGTAAGCCTTTGTGGCTGGCAGCTACCCATAATAACCGACAACGTCCATACAAAGGCAAGGATAAAGAAGATAGGCATTCAGAGGATAAAGAACCTTTTGAACGAAGGCTATACACCTGTGGTGGCTGGCTTTCAGGGTGTAACGGAAGATTGGGAGATAACTACCCTTGGAAGAGGGGGATCGGACCTGTCTGCAGTAGCTTTAGCCTATGCCTTAGGTGCAGATTGTGAGATATACACGGATGTGGAAGGGGTTTTTACAGCGGACCCAAGGATAGTTCCTAACGCAAAGAAGATCCCTGTAATATCCTACGAAGAAATGCTAGAGATGGCCTCCCTTGGCGCTAAAGTTATGCAGGCAAGGAGCATAGAATTTGCTATGAAATATAATGTAAGGATACATGTGAGGAGCTCCTTTAACGACAGTGAGGGCACATGGATAGTTCCAGAGGAGGAGGTCATGGAAAAAAGCGTTGTAAGGGCCATAACCTTGGAGAGAAACGAGTCAAGGATAACGGTAGTAAGGGTGCCAGACAGACCAGGTATAGCCTACAAGATCTTTAAGGCTTTGGGGGATGCTCACATAGTGGTGGATATGATAGTACAAAACGTTTCCCATCAGGGTTATACAGACCTTTCCTTTACGGTGAACAAGGCTGATGCTCTCAAGGCGGAGCAGATTGTAAAGAAAGTAGCCCAGGAGATAGGGGCTCAAGAGGTGGTAAGGGATGACAGAATAGCTAAGGTCTCTGTGGTGGGTATAGGCATGAGGAGCTCCTATGGCACAGCTGCCAAAGTCTTTGAGGTCCTATACAGGAATAACATAAACATAATGGCCATATCCACATCGGAGATAAAGATCTCTTGCCTTATAGAGGACAAATATGGAGAGCTCGCGGTAAGGGAGCTTCATTCCGCTTTTATAGAAGAGGGAGAGGAGGTAAAGATAGTTGACGAGTCTTGACAGAGAAGAGCTTCTGAAGATCTTTGATGAGTTCAAAAGGCTTAAGGTCCTTGTTGTAGGTGATGTAATACTTGATAGATATGTCTTTGGTAAGGTGGAGAGGATCTCTCCAGAGGCTCCCGTTCCTGTGGTGGAGGTACAAAGGGAAGAGTTCAGGCTTGGCGGTGCGGGGAATGTGGCCCATAACCTCTCAAGCCTTGGAGTAAGGGTATACCTTCTTGGTGTGGTTGGTCAAGATTATGGAAGACATATTATAAGGGGTCTTCTGAAGGAGGTGGGCGTTGAGGACCTGACGGTGGAGGACCCTCACAGGCCTACCACAGAAAAGACACGCATAGTGGCTGTATCTCAACAGCTTCTCAGGGTGGATGTAGAGGAGAGAAGGGCTTTGGAAGGTGAAGTTCTAAAGAAGGTGCTTGAGAGGCTTGATCTGGATGTAGATGGAATAATAGTCTCCGATTATGCAAAAGGTGTGGTGGTTAAAAGCCTTATGGACAGGATAAGGGAAAAGAGGGTGTTTTTTGCTGTTGATCCAAGGCCTCAGAACAAGCATCTGTATGTGGGTGCAAGCCTTATGACTCCAAACGAAAAAGAGGCTATGGCCATGGGCAATGAAGAGTCTTTGCAAGGCCTTGGCTGGAAGTTAAAGAGAGAGCTGAGCCTGAATACTCTTGTGATAACCCTTGGGCCAAGGGGCATGGCCCTTTTTGACAAGGAATATAAGGTCTTTCCAGCGAGGGCAAAGCAGGTGTATGATGTTTCTGGAGCTGGCGATACGGTGGTGGCGGTGCTTACGGCCTGTGCCCTCATAGGCTTGGGTTGGGACAAAGCCTGTGAGCTTGCCAACCTGTGCGCTGGCATTGTGGTAGGAAAGCTTGGTACGGCCGTAGTAAAGCCTGAAGAGGTTCTTCAAAGCCTTGAGGAAGGGTGCAGAGTTTGAAGACCTAGCTGTAGCATACCTAAAAAGCCTTGGCTACAAAATACTCCACAGAAATTACCATTGTAGGTTTGGTGAGATAGACCTTGTGGCCAAAAGTGGTAATACTCTGGTCTTTGTGGAGGTAAAAGGTGGAAGGAGCAAAGCCTTTGGAGACCCAGCGGAGAGGGTGGACAAAAGGAAGATGGAAAGGCTTTTAAAATGCATAGAGGAGTACATTTCAAAGTATGGGGTGGTGGACTACAGGCTGGAGGTGGTGATCGTAAGGGGTAAGGAGGTGGAACACATAAGGGAAGTGGAGCTATTTTAGGGCTTTAAAGGCCCTTTTAAAAATTTCAAAAAGAGCTTTAGTATCAAGGCAATTTCTTTCTTGACACACTTGGGGAAAGCAAGGACTACATTCTAAAGAAAGGCTTATCTGAAAGACCCTTTCTCCTATGGGTCTCCAAACTACTGGATCTGTGGGGCCGTAGAAGATGAAGGTGGGAAGACCGCAGTAGCTTGCAAGATGAGAAATTCCGCTGTCATTTCCCACAAAAAGCCTTGCGCCCTTTAGCGCTTTGGCTATCTCAAGGGGAGAAAAGCTTTCAAAGTAGTTTTTAACATAATCCTTTAGCCATTGGTCCGCTTCACCTATCAAATACATCGTTTTAAAGCCTTGTCCTTTCAAAAAGTCTTCTATTCTGAGGAAAAGATCAAGGGGTGGGTTTTTCTTTGGGGACCCGCTGGAGGGGTGAAGCACGGCACAATCTTGTAAGGGGCTTTTTTCAAAGGGTTCTATGGGCAAAACCTTAGAAAAATTGCCAGATAGCTTGAGGCTTTTAAGGTAGTGTTCCACAAGCCATACCCTTTTTTCTGGAAAGGGCTTTACATTACCATCATGGGCTATTATTATCCTTTCTTCAAACTCCTCCTTTGGAACTTCCGAGCTTATAAAGTCTGCCCAGCCTATCTCCCTTGCAATGGCAAAGTAGTCTGTGTTTCCTACTGCCCATATTTTTTTGCCAGACTTTTTTAAAATTTCAAGGATTGGAAAGGTGAGGAGTGTATCTCCAAGACCCCCACGCCTATAAAACAAGAGCATGTTATAATTCTCTATAAGGAGGTCTGCCAGTGAAAAGCACCATTGATATCAATCTCATGGAAGAGTTATCCAACCTTGAATATTTTATTGTAAAAACGCCGGTAAACAGTCCAGAGTTCTGGAAGGAATGGCAAGAAAAATACTCCAGAGCCTATGTCTCTAAAATAGCGGTGAAAAAACTTCTAAAGACAAAAAGGCTTACCTACGAGGACATAAAAAGGTATAGGGCCATGCTGGAGATGTATGAGGGTCTTTTACTTTACCTTGAAAGCCTAAAAAGGCTTGCCCTAAAGCTAAGAGGTGTTATTGAAATAAGCGATAGGTCAGAGCTTGACGATGAAGATATAGACTTTGACTTCTGAAGGGAGGCCAGCATGCCCTTTAGGAAGAAGACTTTGAGGGATGTGGATGTAAGGGGTAAAAGGGTGCTTGTAAGGGTGGATTTTAACGTGCCCATGGACGAGTTTGGAAACATTGAGGATGACACGAGGATAAGGGCAAGTCTTCCCACCATTGAATACCTTTTGGATGCAAAGGCAAAGATCATCCTTATGTCCCACCTTGGAAGGCCAAAGGGAAGGGATGAGAGGTTTAGTCTTTTACCTGTAGCAAAAAGATTATCTAGATACCTAAACAGGGAGGTTAAAATGTTGCCCGACTGTGTGGGAGAGGAGGTGGAGAAGGTGGTCTACAACATGAAGGAGGGGGAAGTAGTTCTTCTGGAGAATTTGAGGTTCCATGAGGGAGAAAGCAAGGGAAGCGAGGAGTTTGCCAAGGCTTTGGCAAGGCTTGGTGAGGTCTATGTGAGCGATGCCTTTGGCACATGTCACAGAAAGCATGCCTCTGTATACCTTGTGCCACAGATATTAAAGCCTGCGGTTATGGGCTTTTTGCTTGAAAAGGAGATAAGCTATTTTGAAAGGGCCATGGTAAACCCACAAAGGCCAGTGGTGGCCATCATTGGCGGTGCCAAGGTCTCTTCCAAGCTGGGCATAATAAAGAACCTTCTCAAGAGGGTGGATAAGCTCTTTATAGGTGGTGCCATGGCCTTTACCTTTATAAAGGCATTAGGCTACAAAGTGGGAAGCTCCTTAGTGGAAGAAGACCTTCTTGATACGGCAAGGGATATACTGGAGATAGCCAAAAAGCTGGATGTAAGGCTCTATCTTCCTGTGGACTTTGTGATAGGAAAAGAAGTTTCTGACAACACACCCACAAAGGTGGTGCCTTGGCAGGAAATACCCGATGGGTGGATGGGCCTTGACATAGGGCCAGTCTCTGTAGCCCTTTTGAGGGAGATCATCTCAGACGCCCAAACCATAGTTTGGAACGGCCCCATGGGAGTTTTTGAGCTGGATAGGTTTAAGGACGGCACCTACGAGACGGCAAAGATGCTTGCTCAGTCTCCTGCTCTTACCATAGCGGGAGGCGGCGATACGGACCATGCCATCCACAGGGCTGGAGTCTATAACGCCATAGACTTTGTATCCACTGGCGGTGGTGCCTTTTTGGAGCTTCTTGAGGGCAACAGCCTACCATGTATAGAAGTGTTGGACGATGCATAACATAGAGCTTTTCTTGAGAGTGGCCAAGGAAGCAAGCCTTTTGGGAGGGCTTGTTTTAAAGGAGTTTTACAGGAGAGAAGACAACAAGGTTATGGAAAAGGGTGAAAAGGACGTATACAGCCTTGCGGATAAGCTCTCAGAAGAGAGGATAAGGGAGCATATACAAAAACACCTTCCAGACCATCTTGTGGTAGGTGAAGAAGAAGGTGGTTCAAGCGATGGAGACTACGTTTGGTATATAGACCCCCTTGACGGCACTAAAAACTACATAGCAGGCTTTCCCATCTTTGGCACTTCTGTGGGCCTTCTTTACAAAGGAAAGCCCCTTGTGGGAGCCGTTTATCTTCCTGCCTTTGATAGCCTCTACTGGGCTGCCGAAGGCCATGGTGCCTACAAAAACGGAAAGAGAATAAGTGTTAGGCAGAAGGAAAAACTAAAAGAATGTTATGTGGCCTACGGCTATC
>JAXSPP010000007.1:0-114072 GCA_037927135.1 Candidatus Pampinifervens sinense
AGGTAAGGTGGTATAATTTCCATGGTAAAAACCTCCGATGGTTTTTAGGGCTACTATTATAGTAGCCCTGCTGTCTTTTTATTGATATGGAAGGTTTAGCTTAAAGGGAATTTCTCACTCGGCGTATTATCTCCTTAAGATTATACTATTCTTATGGAAAGAGCGCTTTGGGAAGAGGCTTTGGTGGAGGAAATGATATATCTGATAGCCCATCTTGCCCATGCGGAACAGCACCTTATGGAGTTGGAAGGGGAGACAAAGCTTGAAGACCTTGTGGCATACATAGATGAATTGAGAAACAGGAGAAAAACTGTAGGGAACCTTCTTTTCTCCATTCTTGATCTATCGGGGGAAGGCGGTGGAGAGTTCAGGAGCAAGATAGAGAGCCTTTGGTGTGTTCTAAAACATCTTTCTATGGCTTTGGTGCATTGCGATGAGTCTGCGGAGAAGGTTATAAGAAGGATGGACTGTGCCTTGGCGCAAGGGAAAGAAGA
This sequence comes from Candidatus Pampinifervens sinense, assembly GCA_037927135.1. Classification (GTDB taxonomy): domain Bacteria; phylum Aquificota; class Aquificia; order Aquificales; family Aquificaceae; genus Pampinifervens; species Pampinifervens sinense. The sequence goes on from JAXSPP010000007.1 coordinate 495, forward strand.
AACGGCAAAGGAGCTTTCTAAAAAGCTAAAAGAGCTGTATGAGCTTCGCCAATCTTTGAGAAATTCTATAAGAGAACTGCTTTTTGATGTCTCAAAGAAAATCAGCAAGGCACCAGCGGTAAGGTGTAGGGAAGACCTATGCCTTATGGAAGGAGGAGAAGATGCCCTACAGGGACCTTAGAGACTTTATCAAAAGGCTTGAAAAGGAAGGAGAAATCATAAGGATAAAGGAAGAGCTTTCTCCCATACTTGAGATAACGGAGGTGACAGACAGGGTTTGTAAACTTCCCGGTGGTGGGAAGGCCTTACTCTTTGAGAGGCCAAAGGGCTACTCTATTCCTGTGCTTACCAACCTTTTGGGTTCTGAAAAAAGGATAAAGCTTGCCCTTGGCTATGAAAAGCTTGAGGATATAGGCTGGAAGCTATACAAACTCCTAAGGCCAGAGATTCCTCACACCTTCCTTGACAAGTTAAAAAAACTGCCAGAGTTAAAAAAGTTAAACGATTCTCTACCAAAGGTTGTAAAGGATGGTCCCATAAGGGAGAATGTAAAAAGGGAGAGGATTGACCTTTTTGAGTTTCCCATACTTCAATGTTGGCCAGAAGACGGTGGAAGATATATAACCTTTGGCCAAGTTATCACAAAGGACCCAGAAAGCGGCATAAGGAACGTGGGCCTATACCGCCTTCAGGTGCTATCTTCTACAGAGTTGGCCATGCATTGGCAGATACACAAGGATGGAAACCATCACTACTGGAAGGCAAAAAGGCTAAAGAAAAGGCTTGAGGTGGCTGTAGCCATAGGTGGGGATCCTGTGCTTTCTTATGTGGCCTCCGCACCTTTGCCACCGGAGGTGGATGAATACCTCTTTGCAGGCTTCATAAGGGAGGAGGGTGTGGAACTCATAAAGGGTATAACCGTTGACCTTGAATATCCAGCCCATGCGGAGATAGTGGTAGAAGGCTATGTGGACCCAGAAGAACCCCTGGTGGATGAAGGTCCCTTTGGGGACCACACGGGCTTTTACACGCCTGTGGACAAGTATCCTAAGATGCACGTAACGGCCATCCTTTACAGAAACAATCCCATATACCTTACCACCATAGTGGGAAGGCCACCCCAAGAGGACAAATACATAGGCTGGGCAACGGAGAGGATATTTTTGCCCCTTATAAAGTTCAACCTGCCTGAGGTGGTAGATTACCACCTGCCCGCCGAAGGCTGTTTCCACAACTTCTGCTTTGTATCCATAAAGAAACGCTATCCAGGGCATGCCTTTAAGGTAGCCTATGGCCTTTTGGGCCTTGGTCTTATGTCCCTCACAAAGCATATAGTGGTCTTTGACGAGGACATAGACGTTCATGACTTTGGACAGGTGCTTTGGGCCTGGGGCAATAATGTGGACCCATCAAGGGATGTGCTTATACTGAAAGGCCCTATAGACGTTTTGGACCACAGCACAAACCATGTGGGCTTTGGTGGAAAGATGATAATAGATGCTACAACCAAGTGGAAGGAGGAAGGCTACACAAGGGAGTGGCCAAAGGTGATAGAGATGTCAAAGGAAGTAAAGGAGAGGATAGATAGGATATGGGAGAGGCTGGGGATAAAGTAAGACTTTTTTCAAAGGTGGAACTCCTTGATCATGAGAAGCACAAAAACTTAAAGTGGCACTGTCTAAAGGAAAGTTGTCCGCATAGCTGTTGTCTTATACCCGATAGGACCTTCGTAGTTTTGGAGGAGGTCATTCCACTCTCAAGGCACTTCCCTGTGGTGATAAACGTTGAGATAGATGAGGAAAATAGGGAACAGAGGCTTCTTTGTGCCTACTTTAGGCTCAAAGAGGACAGAAAGGGCTGTATATATCTCAAGGATGGGGTGGGTTGTCTTATAGAAGGTGAAAAGCCTTACACTTGCAGACAGTATCCTTTCTTTATAGAGGGTGAGTATCTTGCCCTTGACCTTACCTGCCCTGGCTTTTCTGAGGTGGAAGGAAACTCCTTATGGGAGGGTGAGTTTGTAGCCCCATACTTTGAAAGGAACTTTTATGCCTATTCTCTTAGACTGAAGGAAAGCAAGGAGGAGACGGAGGAGTTTTTAAACCTTCTGTTTGAACTAAAGCTTGTGGTGGGTGGAAGGCTAAGCTATGAAGGGGTAGAAGTTTCCTTTAATATGGTAGATGAAGAAAGGCTACTTGATCTGCCAAAGGAAATACAAAAAGAGTTTCAAAAGAAGGGCTATCTGAAGGTCATATACGCTCATATAAACTCTTTGCAAAATTGGGAGAGGCTAATAAGGAGATACCTTAGCGGTTAGAAAGGATAAAGATGAGGTCCGCTATCTCGTCCCTCTCCCCTTGGTTGTTTCCCTTTTGAACCACGGTAATACTATCCTTTACCACCCTCCTCGCAAAGAGAAACCTTTTTTGCCAATAGGGGTCGTCTATCCTATCTATGGTTATTCCTCTTTTTTCGCTGGCATGGACCATCTTACCGTTGCCAATGTATATGCCCACATGGGAGGGCCCTGGCCTGTATGTGCTAAAAAACAGTAGGTCTCCCGGCCTTATCTCATCAAGGCTTACTGGAATTCCCACTTGGGCCTGTTCTGCCGTGCTTCTTGGAAGGCTTATGCCGTTTACCTCAAAGACCCTTTTTACAAAGGCGGAACAGTCCATTCGGTAAAGTTCATTGGCGCCAAACTGGTAAGGCCTCTCCATATAGGTGAGGGCTGTAAGAACTATGCTATCCGTTCCTGCCAAGGCCAAACTTCCGACTAAAAATACCCCTACTATTCCTCCCCTCATGTGGGTTAAGTATACTCTTAAAGCTCTCTATGGTCAAGTGTTTTAAAAATTCAAACAATCCTTTAAGGTAAAGCTCTCCATAGCTTTTTTCTCCTAAAAGCACCCTGTAAAAGTTTTTCAAGGCATAATCCCTTCCCATTTTATACGCCACATATTGGAACCTGTAGGCAAGCTTGGCTATCTTTCCAGCACTCAGAAGCTCTTCTTTTAGAGGCCTTAAAAGCTCTCTGTAGGCCTTTAGAGGCTCCTGCGGGCTTTTGACTATTGCCTCCGAGGCAAGCCTTCCCGCCCAAAGGGCGTAGTATATGCCTTCTCCCAAAAGTGGGTCTGTCATGCTTGCCGAGTCTCCCACAAGAAGCACCCTATCCCTTCCAAGCCTTAGGTCCCCTTCTGGAAAGGGTATGTGCCAGCCCTTCGGATGGATAAACTTTATGCCCTTTTTATTTGAATACTCCCTTAGTATCTTCAAAAGGTCCTCCTTGCCCGTGGTGGCAATGCCCACGCTTATGCCATCACCGTGAGGGAAGACCCAAAGGTAGCCCCTGCTCACCCAGCCTATCTCTATTAGCACCTCCTCCTTTAGGTCTCCTTCTGTGAAAAACTCAAGGCTTTTGAAGGCCCTTCTTTTCCCAAAGCCCAAAATATCCGCCGTTTTTGAATGGGCTCCATCCGCACCCACTATAAAGTCCGAAAAAAAACTTCCAGAAGAGGTATAAACCTTGTAGCTTTGTCCTTCCTTCTCAAAGCCTAAAAAGCTTGCCTGCAAGAGGTCTGCACCAGCCTCAAGGGCCTTCTCCACAAGGAAGTGGTCAAAATCCCTTCTGTCCACTATGTAGGCTATTTCTTTGTCCACCTCCAGTCTATACTCTTCAAGCCCTCTATAGCCAAGCCTTCCAGCCCTTATCCTGTTTATCAAAAGCCTCTCATAGCCTTCTGGAAGAAGTTTTAAGGCTCTGGCAGAAAGACAGCCGGCGCAAAGCTTAAACCTTGGAAGCCTCTCCTTTTCCACAAGAAGGACTTTAAGGCCCCTTTTTGAGAGGTGGTAGGCCGTAGAGGCCCCAGCCGGACCTCCTCCTATGACTATAGCATCATACCTCAAGCTAGAACCTCAAGAGGCTTGCCCCCCATGTGAGGCCACCACCCATGGCAGTAAGCAGGACTATATTGCCCCTTTTTAGCCTTCCCTCCTCCTTGGCCTCGCAGAGGGCTATGGGTATGGATGCGGCGCTTGTGTTTCCATACTTGTGTATGTTTGAATAGACCTTTTCCATAGAAATACCAAGCCTTTCGGCCAAGGCCTGCATGATCCTTATGTTTGCCTGATGTGGAACTACCAAATCTATGTCTTCTTTGGAAACTCCAGCCCTTTGCATAACTTCTTCACACACATCTGCCATGGCCCTCACGGCCAGCTTAAAAAGCTCCTTTCCTTTCATGTTTATATAGCCACACCTTTCTGCGTACAGTATCTCCCAATAGTTGCCATCGGACCTCATAACCGATGCCAAAAGCTCCCCTTCCCCTTCGGAGGAGAGGACCACTGCACCCGCACCATCTCCAAAGAGGACGCATGTGGACCTGTCCGTCCAGTTTACTATCTGGGATAGCTTTTCCGCACCTACCAGAAGGATGTTTTTTGCCTTTCCCGAACTTAGCAAGGCGCTGGCTATCTCAAGGCCATACAAAAAGCCGCTACAGGCGGCGGATATATCAAAGGCGTAGGCCTTGTGGCATCCAAGCCTTGCCTGCAAAAGGCATGCGCTGGCTGGAAAGCCTAGGTCTGGTGTGAGGGTGGCAAGGATTATAACATCAATATCCTCTGGTGAGAGGCTTGCATCCTCTAAGGCTCTAAGGCTTGCCCTGTATGCCATATCAAGGAGGCTTTCCTCCTTTGCTATCCTTCTTTCCTTTATGCCGGTTCTTGTGGTTATCCACTCATCGGATGTATCCACCATCTTCTCAAGGTCAAAGTTGGTCAAAACGTTTTCTGGAGTGTAATAGCCCATACCCCTTATGCTTATACCCATCAGACCTTTACCTCTTGAGGCAATAATCTTTTTAGGTTTTCAGAAAGCCTTTCGTTGAAGTGATGGGTTAAAAACTCGTTGGCAACTCTTATGGCGTTCTTTATGGCCTTGGCGTTTGCCCTTCCATGGGTTATGATGACTGGCTTTTTTGCACCAAGGAGGGGTATGCCACCATACTCGGTAAAGTCTGCCTTCTTTTTGAAGTTGTTCAAGGCAGGCCTCATAAGCAAGGCCCCTATCTTTGCCAAAAGGCTCTTTTGCACCTCCTCCTTTATCATCTGAAGCACAGCAAAGCCAAGGCTCTCACTTGCCTTTAGTATAACATTGCCCACAAAGCCATCGCACACTATAACGTCAAAGGTGCCCGCGTATATGTCCCTTCCCTCCGCATTTCCCTTAAAGTTTAGCTTGCTCGCCTTCAAAAGGGGATAGGTTTCCTTTACAAGCTCGTTGCCTTTGCCTTCCTCCTCTCCTATGCTAAGGATCCCCACCCTTGGGTTCTTTATTCCCAGTATCTCCTCGGCGTAAGTGTGCCCTATTACGGCAAAATGTAAAAGATGCTTAGGCTTACAGTCCACGTTGGCACCCACATCAATAAGCACAGTCTTCCCCTTTGGGTTAGGAAGGGCCACACCAATAGCTGGACGCTCAAGGTCCTCAATAGACCCTATGACAAACTTACCCACTGTAAGCACTGCGCCCGTATTTCCGGCGGAGACCAAGCCATCGGCAAGCCCATCCCTTACAAGCTTCCCAGCCACAAAAAGGGAAGATTGTTTTTTCTTTAAAACGTTGGAAGGTGGCTCGTTCATCTGGATGACCTCTGGTGCATGAACCACCTCCAGCTCTCCCTTAAAGCCCTCCCTCTTTAGTATGCTTTTTATCCTTTCTTCGTCTCCAACCAATATGCTTTCAAGACCCAGTTCCTTATAGGCCAAAATACAACCTTTAACTATCTCCTCGGGGGCATAATCACCCCCCATGCAATCAACCGCTATCCTTGTCATGAAGTCTTTATAACTTCCCTGCCCTTATAATATCCACAGTAAGGGCATGCCCTATGGGGCATAATAGGCTCACCACAGTTTGGACAACTGGCCAAGGATAGGGCTTTTAGCTTAGCAAAAAAGTTTTGAGCTCTTCTTTGATCCCTTCTCCATCTTGACGTTTTTCTCTTTGGAACAGCCATTTTAACGCCTCCATAGGAAATTTAAAGGAGATTTTTATTATAGCATATTACTCCTTTTTAGAAGGTCCCCTAGCGTGATCTTCTCCTCTTCAATCTGTTTGGCCTCAAAGCCCGACATACAATCTGGACTACAAAGGGGCTTTATAGGAATGCTTAGGATGATCTGCTCTCTTACCAAGTTGGTAAGGTCAAATTCTTCCTCATTCTCATAGAAGGATACATCAAGGTCTGCAGGCTTTAGATACACCACATCCTCCATAGGATAAGGCTCTATCCTCACCACTTCCTTCATGCTTATGTCCTTATGATACAGAGTAAGGCATCTACTACACTCTAATACCACATACCCTTCTATCTCCATATGCACCTTGTAGGCACCATCCTCCTTTGTTATCTCCACATAAACCGATATGGGCTCCTTTATTTCTCCTAAGTCTGGTGGTAGTTTAATATCCTCCGGTTTAAAAAGGAAGTTGTAAAAAACCCTTTTCTTAGTTTTGAATATCTCCTTTAGATTTAATTTAACCATATGTTTTAAAATATTCACATTTGAAAAGATTTCAAGGAGGTAAAGATGAGGCTAGTGGCTGTAGGAGGAGGAACAGGGCTTTCAACCCTGCTGAGGGGGTTAAAGGAAAAGGTAGGAAAAGAAATTCAAGACCTTTCTGCCATAGTTACCGTTGCGGACAGCGGTGGAAGCACGGGAAGGCTAAGAAAGGTGTATAACCTTCCAGCACCTGGAGATATAAGGAACTGTATAGTGGCCCTCTCAGAAAGCGAAGACATAATGAGGGAACTTTTCCAGTTTAGGTTCAAGGGGGAAGAGCTTGAAGGACACGCCTTTGGAAACCTTTTCCTTGTAGCCCTCACAGAGATAACGGGTAGCTTTATGCAAGCCATAAACATAGCTTCTCAAATCCTTAGAACAAAGGGGGAGATAATACCTGCAACCCTTGAAAGCATTCAACTTTGCGCAGAGTTCAGCGATGGAGAAAAGATATGTGGGGAGGAAGAGATAACCGAGTATGGTAAGGCAAAAAAGGCAAAGATTGAAAGTATATGGATAGAGCCGGAGGATGCAAAGGCCCCCATTGATGCCATAGCCAAGATAGAGTCCGCCGATGTTATAGTCTTTGGTCCTGGAAGTCTTTATACAAGCATCATACCAAACCTGCTTATAAAGGATATAAGGGAGGCTGTTCTTAGGTCTCCAGCCTTTAGGGTTTTTGTGGTAAACGCCATGACGCAACCAGGAGAAACGGATGACTTTACCGCCTACGATCATATCAGAGTTTTTAAAGAGATTACTGGTATAGATAGGATAGATGCGGCTATTGTGAATACAAAGATGCCTTCAGACCAGGTTTTAAGAAGGTATTTAAAAGAGGGTCAGGAGCCTGTTATACCCGATGTGGCCAAGATAGCAAAAGAGGGCATTGAGGTGTATGCGGAGGACTTAATAGGTGAAAAGGAAGACTTTGTGAGGCATGACTCCAAAAGGCTTGCAGACCTTATAGTGGATATCTACAAAAAGCATGCTGTATTTTCTTGACTTTGATACTTCAAAGCTTCCCACAGAAAAAGCCCATATAGTTGTATGCGGTAGCGGTATAGCTGGCTTAACTGTGGCCATAGTCTTAAAGGAGCTTGGCCTTGACCCAGTTATCCTAACAAGAGGCATTGGAAACACGTATTATTCCCAGGGTGGTATAGCCTGCGCCCTCCATCCGAAGGACAGTCCCTATCTTCACATGCTGGATACCCTTAGGGCTGGAAGAGGATTGTGTAAGGAGGAAAACCTTAGGATATTGGTGGATGAAGGCATCCAAAGGCTTATGGACCTAAAAAGGTGGGGTGTGGAGTTTGATGAAGATACTACCATAGAAGGGGGCCATTCCTTTCCAAGGGTTTATAAGGTAAAGGACTACACGGGAAGGGCTATATACGAAGCCCTTTGGAGGAGGGTGAAGGAGCTGAATATAAGGGTTTTGATGGGAGAGCTGCAAGAGATCTTGGGAGAAGAGAGTGTTGAAGGGCTAATATACTACGATGGGGAGCTAAAGCTTATAAGGACTCCAGTCCTTGTGCTTGCCACCGGTGGTGCAGCAAGCATGTTTTTACACACTTCCAACCCTGTGAAGGTAAGGGGGGATGCCCTCGGAATAGCCTTAAGAAAGGGATTGAGCTTGATGAATACAGAGTTTGTCCAGTTTCATCCAACGGTGGTAAAGAACACCAGCATACTCATATCGGAGGCGGTAAGGGGTGAGGGTGCCATAATTGTGGACCAAAGGGGTGAGAGGTTTGTAGATGAGCTAAAGCCAAGGGATGAAGTGGCAAGGGCTATCTATAAAAGGATAAAGGAAGGTCAGGAGGTATTTATAGATCTGAGGAGCCTTGTCCATAAAGGTGTTAAACTTTCAGAAAGGTTTCCTACCATTTACAGCCTGCTGAAAGAGAGGGGTTATGACCCTGAGAGGGAGCCCATACCTATCACACCCGCTTCCCACTACTTTATAGGTGGTATAGAGGTGGACAGCTATGGGAGGACAGCCTTTCCTGGGCTTTACGCTGTTGGAGAGTGTGCCTGTACAGGAGTGCATGGTGCCAACAGGCTAGCCTCCAACTCCCTTTTGGAAGGGGTAGTCTTTGGATACAGGACGGCCTATAGGATATGTGGGGATATGGCCTTTTTAAAGCTAAAAGAGGGGCCTGTTGAAAATAAAAGGGAAGGAAGGATGGACCCGCCTTTTAGCTTTGAGGATCTAAGAAGGCTCATGTGGGAGAGCTGCGGACTAGAGAGAGAAGAAGGCCAGTTGAAAGAGGCTGTAAAAAGGCTTAAAGGTTGGCTTGAAGGTTGGGAAAGCTGGAGGCCTACTGTGGAAAACAGACAGCTTTTGGATATAAGCCTTGTAGCTTTAGCAACCCTCAGCTGTGCTCTATGGAGGAGGGAAAGCAGAGGTGTCCACTATAGGACAGATTATCCCTATGAGAGGGAGGAGTTCAGAAGGGATAGTTTTTATCGTTTAAAGGATTTGGTTTAAAATAAAGGGCTTATGGGGAAGATAGCTTATGTTTTTCCAGGACAAGGTTCTCAGTATGTGGGCATGGGCTACGACTTTTATAAGGAGTTTTCAGAAGCTGCCCATGTCTTTCATAGTGCAGAGGGGGCCCTAAGGTACAACCTTAGCGACATAATCTTTAAAGGGCCTGATGAGGAGCTAAACCGAACTATAAACACACAGCCAGCCATACTTACCACGAGCCTTGCCATATATGAGGTGCTAAGGTCTTATGGTTTTCCAGAGCCGGACTTTGTAGCGGGGCATTCCTTAGGAGAGTACACAGCCCTCGCTGTGGCTGGAGGTGTTGAGCTATTTGAAGCTGTAAGGCTTGCACATCTACGCGGTAAATACATGCAAGAGGCTGTGCCAGAAGGGAAAGGTGCTATGGCAGCCATTCTTAAACTACCACCGGAAAAGGTGGAAGAGGTATGTAGGCTTGCACAGGATGTTGGTGTGGTAGAGCCAGCAAACTACAACTCTCCAGAGCAAACGGTCATCTCTGGAGAAAAGGAAGCTGTAGAGAAGGCTAGTCAGATAGCAAGGGAGATGGGCGCTAAGGTCATCCCATTGAAGGTTTCTGTGCCATCCCATTGCTCACTTATGAAGCCTGCGGCGGACACTTTTAGAATAAAGCTTGCGCAAACTCCCATAAAGAACTTACGCATACCTTTAGTGCAAAATTACACCGCAAGGGCTCACACAATGGCACACGAGATAAGGGAGAATTTGTATAGGCAGATCTTTTCACCTGTAAGATGGTATCAGAGTGTGCTTTATATGGTAGAGCAAGGAGTGGATACCTTTATAGAAGTTGGACCCAAAAACGTGCTTTCAAAGCTCATACAGCAAACTGTGTCCCATGTGAGGGTCTTTAACGTAGAAAAAGTGGAGGATATAGAGAAGGTCAAAAGAGCACTCTAGCCATGATAGAGGATCTTATACTGAAGGCAAAAGTGCTTCAATCGGCCCTCCCTTACATAAGGGAGTTTTATGGGAAGACCTTTGTAATAAAGTATGGTGGTTCTGCGATGGTTGAAGAAGAACTCAGAGAAAACTTTGCCAAGGATGTAGTGCTTCTCAGATATGTGGGGATAAAGGTGGTAGTAGTTCATGGTGGTGGGCCACAGATAAGTCAAACCTTGGAGAAGTTTGGCATAAAGCCACATTTTGTTGGTGGTATGAGAAAGACGGATGAGGAGACTATGCATGTGGTGGAGATGGTCCTGTCGGGAGACATAAATAAGGATATAGTTGCTCTGATAAACAGGTACAGCGGTAAGAATGTGTATGCGGTTGGCCTCTCTGGAAGGGATGGACAGCTAATAAGAGCAAGGAAGTTGGATAAAGAAGCCTACTTTAGAGCTCTAGGTTTGCAGGTGCCAGAGGAGGATATAGGCTATGTGGGGCAGGTGGAAGGTATAAATGTGGAGCTTCTTCAAACCCTTATGGATAAGGGCTATATTCCCGTCATAGCTCCCGTGGGTGTGGGAGAAAGGGGTGAAGCTTACAACATAAATGCGGACATAGCGGCCTCCGAGATAGCAAAGGCCCTAAAGGCAGAAAAGCTCATCTTCCTTACGGACACGGAAGGGGTGAAGGATGAAGAAGGCAAGCTAATATCTACGCTTAAAAGAGAGAGAGCGTTAAAGCTTATATCTGAAGGCGTTATAAAAGGTGGTATGCTTCCAAAGGTGAAGAGTGCACTGGATGCCATTCAGGGTGGTGTAAAGAAGGTTCATATAATAGATGGAAGGATAACTCATTCCATACTCTTGGAAGTATTTACAGAAGAAGGTGTGGGCACGGAAATAGTGGAATAAGCATATAAGGACATTTTAATAGCTTATGAAAAGATAAGAAAAAATGATTGAAAAAAGAAGATAAAGCTTTATATCCTATCTAAAACTACACTCGGGAGGTTCAATATGAAAAGGATCTTTCTATTTACTCTAGGTATAGGTACTCTGGCTTTTTCTTCACCAGTCTTTATGGGAGGTGAATACGCCAAAGCACTATGTGAAGCTTGGAACAAAACTCCACAGCTTGTAGATCAGCTTGGAAAGAGTGAAAGCTGGACGGCCGTTCAAGAGAGGAAGATATTCATCTACAGGGAGGATTGTGGTGAGGCAAAACAGATACAGCTAACCATAAGGAATGAGGGTGGTAAGGCCTTGTGTGTGTACGGTGGCCCCGCTAAGGATAAAAGGGGAAAGGATGACTTTTTGATGTATGCTGAGACAAAAAGATGGTTGGAGATGGGAAGGAAGGAGTATGGGCCTATGAAGGCTATGATGTTAGGAAGACTGAAGTTTGAAGGGCCGAAGGGTGTGGCCATGAAGAACATGGGTCCCTTTGAAGCCTTCCTTGATATAGTGGATAGCCCACCCCATGATGCCAGTAAGTGCCCTTAAAGTATGACCCTCTCAAGGGTGAGGCCTTTTGCCTTTGCGGTGTAGGGGCATATGCCCCTACCCGATAAATATTCCCTTATGTCTTCTATCTTCAACTTTCCAAGGCCAAGGTATACAAGGCTACCCATTATCCTTCTCACCATATACCTTAAAAAACTCCTTGCCCTTATCCTAAACTCTATGAGGTCTCCCTCCTTTGTCAAACTTACCTCCTCTACAGTTATAATGGTGTTCTTCTCTTCATCAAGCTTGGCAAAGGCGGTAAAGTCATGGGTGCCTAAAAAAAGCTTGGAAGCTATAGCCATCTTTTCATAATCCAGTTTGTAGGGTATCCTCCAGCAAAAGGGTTCAAGGAAGGGGTCTCTGGCATGTGTGTTTAAAATTCTGTAAAGATAAACCTTGCCTTTTGTGTCAAAGCGGGCATTAAAGCCCTCCTGAATCCAGACCCTTTTTATACCCACATCCTCTGGAAGTAAGGAGTTAAGAGCCTTGAGAAGGGTGTCTGTGTCAAAGCTACGCTCTGCATGGAAGTTGGCCACATACTCTTTTGCATGAACTCCCGCATCTGTCCTACAACAGCCTATAAGCTTTACAGGTTCTCTAAAGATCTTCTCTATTGACTCTTTTAACACACCTTGTACAGTCCTTAGGTTGGGCTGTATCTGCCAACCGTGGAAATTGGTTCCAATGAAGGACAAAAGGAGCACATAGTTGGGCATAGAGAAGATTATAGGGAGTTTAAAAGCTTTTCTTCAAGCTCCTTAAACTTTCTTTCTTCCTCTCCACCAAGCTCATGGTCGTAGCCCAAAAGATGCACAAAACCATGGACTATAAGCCTTTTTATCTCGTCTCTAAAACTGTGGCCCAACTCCTTTGCTTGCCTTTTGGCCGTATCTACCGAGATTATGATCTCTCCAAGCAGCCTGTAGTCTTCTACAGGCTCATCAAGGATAAAGGAAAGCACATCTGTAGGTTTATCCTTACCCCTGTAAGTTCTGTTTAAATCCCTTATCTCAGCATCATCGGTAAAATAGAGACTTATTCCCATTCCTTCTAAGCCCTGAATATCCAAAAGCCTATTCGCTAAACTTTTAACCCACCTGACTGGAAGTCCTTTCCTCTTTGTCCTCACCCATATCCTGTTCTTTCTTTGACCTTTCAAACTCCTCATAGGCCTTTATTATCCTTGCAACTATAGGATGTCTCACCACGTCTTCCTCTTTGAACCAAACAAAGCTTATACCCTCTATGCCCTTTAAAACCTTTATGGCCTCTATAAGGCCAGACTGTTCTCTCCTTGGAAGGTCTATCTGTGTAATGTCGCCCGTAATCACCGCTTTAGATCCAAAGCCTATCCTTGTTAAAAACATCTTCATCTGGTCCCTTGTGGAGTTTTGAGCCTCATCCAATATGATGAAGGCATCGTTGAGGGTCCTTCCTCTCATAAAGGCAAGTGGTGCTATCTCTATTATGTTCCTTTCAAGCATATAAACTGCCTTATCATAATCCACCATATCATAAAGGGCATCGTACAAGGGCCTCAGATAAGGGTCTACCTTTTCCGCTATACCACCGGGAAGAAAGCCCAGCTTTTCTCCAGCTTCCACAGCAGGTCTTGTGAGTATGATCTTATTCACCTTGTTAGCCTTAAGGTGTGCCAAGGCCATGGCCATGGCCAGATAGGTTTTACCCGTACCCGCCGGCCCTATACCAAAGACTATATCGTTGTTCTTTATAGCTTCCACATAAAGCCTTTGAGTTTGTGTTTTTGGAACTATGGCCTTCTTCCTATGTGTTATCAATATTATCTCTTCCTGAGACTCTTCTTCAAAGGTCTTCTTAGCCTGGAGAAAGTTTTTGGCCCTTTCCCTTACTTCCTGAGCGGTCAGGGTAGAACTTTTTAGCTCCTTTATTATCTCCTTTAAAAATTCATACACCCTTTTTACCTTATCCTCCTCACCCCTTATGATTATCTCAGTTCCCCTTGCACTTATCTTTACATCAAAAAGCTGGGAGAAGTACTTTAGGTTTTCATCACCCCTTCCTACTATGGCGTAAAACTTTTCATCAAAGCTTCCAAGATCTAGCTTCTCCTCTACTCTATCTTTCATCGCATAACTTGTAAGGTATAATTATACCCATAGTACTATAAAAATCAAGCCTTATGTGTTAAACTCTTTTCCCCATGGTAGATGTGCTAATTGTAGGAAGGCCCAATGTAGGTAAGTCCACACTGTTTAACAGGCTTGTTAAAAGGCGTAAGGCCATAGTCCATGACACACCTGGAGTTACCAGGGATATAGTGGAAGGTGTAGCACACTGGAAGGATAGGAGCTTTGTGGTGGCGGATACGGGTGGTGTACTGGAAAAAGGAGACGAGATGACGGAAGCTATAAAGAGGCAGGTTCAGAAGTTCCTTGATAAGGTAAAGGTGATAGTGTTTATGGTGGATGGTAGGGAAGGTCTCACTGCTGGGGACGAATATATAGCCAAACTGCTCTATCCTTATAAGGATAAGGTGCTTGTTGCTGTCAATAAGATAGATTCTCAAAAGCTAATGGATAGGGTTTATGAGTTTTATTCCCTTGGCTTTGAAAAGGTTTTCCCCATATCTGCCCATCATGGAAAAGGTGTGGATGCGATCCTTGATGAGCTTTTAGAAAGACTTCCAAAGGAGGAAGAGAGGTCTTTAGAGGGTATAAAAATAGCCTTTCTGGGAAGGCCCAATGTGGGCAAGTCTTCTCTTATAAATGCTCTGCTGCATGAGGAAAGGGTCATTGTCTCACCTACTCCTGGTACCACGAGGGATGCGGTAGAGATCCCCTTTTCCTTTGAAGGCAAGGATTTTATCCTCATAGATACTGCCGGTATGAGAAGGAGAAGTAAGGTAAAGTACGGTATAGAGTTTTTCTCTGTGGGAAGGTCCATAAAGGCTGTTGAGCTTGCAGATATATGCTGTCTTGTTATAGACCTTTCGGAGGGTGTAACAGACCAGGATAAAAAGATAGGTGGGCTTATAGAAAGAAGGTATAAGGGATGTGTAATAGTTGGAAACAAGGTGGATTTGGTTAAGGCCAGCAGAAAGGAGATAGAAAGCTATTTAAGGGAGGAGCTCTACTTTCTTGATTTTGCTCCTATAGTGCTTACCTCTGCCATAAAGGGCCAAGGAGTGGAAGACATACTAAAAGCCTGTGAACTTGTATGGGAAGATTACAACATACAGCATAAGACCTCCTTTGTAAACAGAGCCATAGAAAAGGTTATAAAGGAAAAGCATCCACCCTCCAGAAAGGGTAAGGAAGTAAAGGTGTATTATGCTTTTCAAGAGAGCACAAGGCCACCTACGGTGGTGGTCTTTACCAACGACCCAGAGCTTTGGAGACAAGACTATCTTAGGTTCTTCCAAAGAAGATTAAGGGAGCATCTCAAGATTAAGCATGCACCCTTGAGGCTTATACTAAAGGGTAGGGAAGAAAAGGTATAAAATTAAGAACTATGATAGCAAGTTTGTTCAAAGGCCTTTGTCCCAACTGTGGAGGAGATATTAGCGCAGAAAGGCTCAGTCTAGGCCTTCCTTGCGAGAGGTGCATGCCAAAGGTGGAAAAGGATTACTGTAGGCATATGTTAAGGGAGGGAGAGCTCAGCAAAGTGTGCCACATGGAAGAGGAGCTAAAAAGGTGGGAAAAGCACTTTGAAAAGCATCTTAGGTCCAAGCCTTGGAGCCTTCAGGAGAGCTGGGCAAAGAGGGTGTTCCTTGGAAACTCCTTTGGCCTTTTGGCACCCACCGGCGTGGGTAAAACCTCCTTTGGTGTATCTATGGCAAGCTATTTGGCAAAGAAGGGCAAAAAGTCTTACATAATACTTCCTACCAAGGTATTGGTAGATTTGACAGTCCAAAAACTAAAAGGCTTTGGACTAAAGGAAGAGGACATACTTTACTTTTCCGATGATAGTGCAAAGCAAAAAGAGATAAAGAAGGCAAGACTGCAAGAGGGGGACTTTAAAGTTCTTGTTAGCACCTCCATGTTCTTATACAAAAATCAGGAGATCATACCCAAAAACTTTGACTTTATCTTTGTGGATGATGTGGACTCCTTCTTAAAGACGGCAAAGAACATAGACAAGCTTTTACTTCTTCTTGGCTTTGATATGGAAGATATTGATCTTGCCATGAGGCTCATAAGGCTAAAGGAAAAGAGGAACAAGGATGAAGAAGATTGGGAGGGGCTAAAAGAGCTTGCAGAGAAAGTAAAGGAGGTTTCCAAAAAGAGAAGGGGTGTGCTTGTGGTATCTTCGGCCACTTCCAACCCAAGGTCAAGCAGGATAAAGCTCTTTAGAGAACTCCTTGGCTTTGAGGTGGGCACACCCACCTTCTACCTTAGGAATGTGGTGGACCTGTACGAGGATATAAACAAAAGGCCTTTGGAGGAGTGGATTAGACTCCTTGGCAAGGGTGGGTTGCTCTTTATACCTTCAGATAGAAAGAAGGAGTTTGTGGATGAGGTGGTCTCTTACCTTCAGGAGAAGGGCATAAGGGCTGTCTCCTATGAGAAGCTTGACGATGAGGTGCTAAAAAGCTACGAAGAAGGTGAGATAGACATACTTGTGGGCATATCCTCTTACAGGAATCCTCTTGCCAGAGGCATAGACCTGCCCCATGTGATAAGGTATGCCATCTTTTACGGAGTTCCGAAGATAGTCATCTCTTTGAGGTTTGAAAACAACCTTTCTCACCTCTTGTGGGCCCTTATGTCTTTGAGGAGCCTTGTGGCCAAAAGGCTACCGCAAAGGCTAAGAGATATAGATAGATGGCTTGAAAGCTTGCAAAGGTACCAGTATTTGACGGAGGAGTTTTTAAAGGACAGGCCAGAGCTTGCACAAAGGATAGAAAGGCTAAAGGAAGAGGTGGGAAGCTTTTTAACCTCCCAAGAGGTGATTGACCTTCTTATGAGCTCTGAGGAGATAACCCTAAGGAAGACGGAAGAAGGCTACCAGATGGTAGTATCGGACGCCACTGGCTATCTGCAGGCAAGCGGCAGAACTTCGCGCATGTTCGCCGGAGGCATCAGTAAAGGCCTTAGCCTTCTTCTCGTTGATGACAAAAGGGCCTTCAAACACCTCATAAGGAAGGTAAAGTGGTTCAATGAAGATATAAACTTTAAAGGCTTGGAAGAGGTAAACCTTGAAGAGCTATTAAAAGAGGTGGACAAAGATAGGCAGAAGATAAGGGCCTTTTTACAAGGGGAAGAAAGGCCACAAAACAAAGAGGTTCTAAAGCCTGTGCTTATAGTGGTGGAGTCTCCAAACAAGGCAAGGACCATAGCCAACTTCTTTGGCAAGGCTGTAAGGAGAAGGGTGGGGGACCATGAGCTTATGGAGACCTCAGCAGGAGATAGATACATAATGATCACCTCAAGCTTTGGCCATGTTTTGGACCTAAACAAGGAAGAGGGCTTTCACGGTGTTTATGTGAACGGCAAGCCTGTGCCTGTGTATGAAGTCATTGAAGGCAAAGACAGGATTGTGGAAAGCCTAAGGCGTATGGCCCTTGAGGCACAAGAGGTGCTCATAGCCACAGACCCAGACACGGAAGGGGAAAAGATAGCATGGGATCTATCAGAACTACTAAAGCCCTACAATCCAAACATAAAGAGGATGGAGTTTCATGAGGTCACCAGAAAGGCTATAGCCAAGGCTATAAAGGAAACGAGGGACTTTGACTATAACTTGGTAAAAGCCCAAGTTTTAAGAAGGGTTGCGGACAGATGGGTAGGCTTTGAATTTTCAAGGCTTTTGCAACATGCCTTTGGCAAGCATTGGCTCTCTGCGGGTAGAGTTCAAACACCTGTTTTGGGATGGATCATACAAAGGGAAAGAGAATACAGACAGAAGATATACAAGGTGGTCTTTCCTATAGATGAAGAGGGAAGGTTGAGGGTAGAGTGGGTCTTTGAAGACAAAGAGTCTGCCCAAAGCTTTTATGAAAGACTTTCCAAGGTGCAAGTGGAGCTTTTAGAAGAGAGGGAAGAGGATAGGAACCCTCCACCACCCTTTAGCACAGATACTATGCTAAAGGCTGCAAGCGATGCCTATAGGTGGTCTTTGCCAAAGACCATGAGCCTTGCCCAAACCCTCTTTGAGCTTGGTTATATAACCTACCACAGGACAGACTCCACAAGGGTATCGGACTACGGTATAGGAGTGGCCAAGGAATACATAAAGGAGGAGTTCGGAGAGGAGTATTTCCATGCGAGGGTGTGGGGAGAGGGAGGAGCCCATGAGTGTATTAGGCCTACAAAGGCCATAGAGCCGGAGGAGCTAAGGGCCTTGGTCTTGAGCGGTCAGGTGGAAGGGCTAACGAGGGATCACCTTTTGCTCTATGGTCTTATCTTCAACCGTTTTATGGCAAGCCAAATGAGGCCTGTAAGATTAAAGGTTTTGAAGCTAAGGGTTGAGGCTTTGGATAGAAGTCAAGAGGTAGAGGTGCCAGTGCAGATATTGCAAGACGGCTTCAACAGGCTTTTGCCGGTGGAAGTTTATAGGCCCTTGCTTGGCACTCTGGATGTGTCTCAAAGGAAGAATATGCTCTCAAGGCCAAAGGCCTACCTTTATACCCATGGAGAGCTTGTTCAGGAAATGAAAAGAAGAGGCATAGGAAGACCATCAACCTACGCCAGCATAGTGGAAAAGCTCATAGAAAGGGGCTATGTGATAGAGAGGAAAAGCTTTCTTATCCCTACCAATCTTGGCAAAGAGGTTTATAACTACCTTAACAGTAGAGAGGAGATAAAACACTTTCTTGAAGAAGAGTTCACAAGGAGGCTTGAGGAGCTTATGGACAAGGTAGAGGCAGGTGTAGAAGACTATGTAGATATACTTATGAAGCTCTATAGAGATATAATAGAAGTTGATAAAAAATTGGAGGTGTTGTGATGCTTCTACTTCATCCATTCTTTGCCTACCCTACCCTCATCCTAGCCCTTTTTGTTTTTGGTCTACAGATGGCCTTAATCGTGAAATCAAGGAGTGTGCCAAGGTATGGTGTATATCTTAATGGCCTTCTTGTCATCTTTGCCCTCCTTTCTGTGGTTTTTGGCTTTGATGTTTCAAACATACCTCTTGTGCAATCAAAAGCACCCTTCATATGGACCTTTCCTCACAAGTGGGTAGGTATCCTTCTCTTCCTCCTTTCATTGCTCAGCTTTATAGTCTTTTGGTTTAAGGGAGAAGGGGTAAGCAGGAAGATGGTATTGCTTCCATCCATAGGCTTATTACTTACCCTTTTCCAGCTCTTTACAGGCTGGATGCTAAGACTTGTCTTTTTCTCCTAATTGGCATAGCTTTATAGACTATGCTGGAAAGGTATGAGCTTTTAAGAGAGTATGAGGGGCCTGCCTACCTTAAAGAGTATGACTATGAAAAACTTCAAAGGCTTGCGGAAGAGGTAAGGGATTACATAATAGAGGTTACCGCTAAAAACGGTGGCCATGTGGCACCAAGCCTAGGTGTTGTAGAGCTCACCATAGCCCTTTTGAGGGTCTTTGACCCTCCAAAGGACATAATAGTCTGGGATATAGGCCATCAGGCATACCCTTGGAAGATCTTAACAGATAGGAAAGATCTGTTTCCAACCCTCAGACAGTACGGTGGTATATCGGGCTTTTTGAGAAGGGAAGAGAGCCCCTTTGACGCCTTTGGTGCAGGTCATAGCTCCACCTCCATATCGGCAGCCCTTGGCTTCAGAAAGGCCCTTGACCTTATGGGAGACCAAGAGAGGTATGTGGTAGCAGTCATAGGCGATGGTGCCATGACGGCAGGCATGGCCTTTGAGGCTCTCAATAATGCAGGACACTTGAGGCCAGACAGGTTTATTGTGATACTCAACGACAATGAGATGTCCATATCTCCTAATGTGGGAGCCATTTCCACCTATCTTAGCAAGATAATAAGCGGTCACTTTGTTCAAGAGACAAGGCAAAAGATAAAAAGGCTTCTTGAACACTTTGGAAGCCCAACCCTGAGGGTTATGAAGCTCACAGAGGAGTTTTTAAAGGGGCTTATCTCTCCCGGCGTTCTCTTTGAAGAGCTAGGCTTTAACTACATAGGTCCAGTGGATGGCCACGACCTTCCAGCCTTAGAAAGGACCCTTGAAAACATAAAGCATATAAAAGGGCCTGTGCTTTTGCATATATACACGAAGAAAGGTAAAGGCTACAAGCCTGCAGAGAACGATCCCGTCACTTGGCACGGTGTTGCTCCCTATAAGAGAGATTCGGGAGAGTTCATTAAAAAACCTTCTCCACCCACATGGTCCTCTGTCTTTGGAAAGGCCATAGTAGAGCTAGCAGAGAAAGATCCAAGTATAGTGGTTATAACTCCCGCCATGAAGGAAGGCTCAGGCCTTGTGGAGTTCAGTCAAAGGTTTCCTGATAGGTTCTTTGATGTGGGCATTGCAGAACAGCATGCTTGCACCTTTGCAGGTGGCCTTGCGGCAGGAGGTCTAAAGCCTGTGGCATGCTACTACTCTACTTTCCTTCAGAGGGCCTATGACCAAGTTATACATGACATAGCCCTTCAGAACCTTCCTGTGGTCTTTGCCATAGATAGGGGTGGCCTGGTGGGCGATGATGGACCAACCCATCATGGAGTCTTTGACCTCTCTTACCTCAGGTGCATTCCCAACATGGTAGTGAGCGCTCCGAAGGATGAGCAGGAGCTAAGGGACCTACTTTACACAGCCCTACAGCACAATGGGCCCTTTGCCATAAGGTATCCAAGGGGTCCAGCCTACGGCGTGCCCACAGAGGGCTTTAGGCTTCTGAAGGTAGGAAGCTGGGAGGTGCTAAAGGATGGAAAAGACGGTGTTATACTGGCTGTGGGCTATCCTGTCTATCAGGCCCTGGAGGCCTCTCAGGAGCTCCTAAAAGAGGGCTTGGACTTTGCCGTTGTAAACGCAAGGTTTGTAAAGCCAATGGATGAAGATCTTCTTGAGAGGCTTGCCCAAAGTTATGAGCTTTTTATCACAGTGGAAGACAATGTGATAATGGGGGGCTTTGGCTCCGGCGTTCTTGAATGGCTTGCTCAAAAGGGCTACATCAAAAGGGTTTTGAACATTGGTATTCCAGACAGGTTTATAGAGCATGGAAACCAAAATCTTTTAAGGAGCCTTGTGGGAATAGACGCAAAGGGCATAAAGGAGAGGATCTTGGAGTTTGTAAGAGGAGAAAGGCTATCTTTGAGATACTAAAGGGTTAAAACACTCCCCCGTAGCCACCACTATCTTCCCATCTTTTCCAGAAAGGATTAATGCCCTATTCATAAGGTAGCAAAGGCCCGCAAGCCAACAGGCTATAGCATCCAGCTCATCCTGAGAATAAGGTCTTTCTTCCAGCTCAAAGGGCAAGCTTTTATAAAAGCTAAGGATGGCATCCTTGTTCTTCCTGGCTATTCCCCAAAGGTCATACATGGCACCCGGAAAGGTCTCTAAAACTTCCAAACCTTCTGATCTTAAGATACTCGCAAGCCTCATACCCCTTTCTGTAAGCATCCTCATAGGTCCAAGGCTTATTGGAAAGAACCTGTGTCCACTTTTCTTCAAAAGGAGGTCGCATTCTCTAAAATGAGGTCCTCTGTCCTCTATGCTTTTTCTTCCCTCTGGCAATGAGAGAGGAGCGTCTATCATTACAAGCTTAAAGCCCTTTGAAATCTCCAGTATTTCCTCATCTGTATACAGTGTGCCCACTACAAGCTTTTTATCCTTTAAGAAGGCATAGCCCGTTTTCCTCTTTGGACTTCCTGCAAGGTCAAGACCTAATACTCTCTCCCAGTCTTTCAAGATAATCCCTTATCCCATCCTCTAACCTATACTTTGGCCTGTAGTCCAAAAGCCTTTCCGCCTTTGATATATCTGCTTGAGTGTGCTTTTGATAAAAGTCATAAGGACAGTCAAAGTATTCCACCTCATAGTTTGTGCCAAGGTATCTGTTTAAGATATCCACAATTTCATTAAAGCTTCTTGCCTCTCCTGTAGCTATGTTAAAAATGCCTGAAATATCTTTTTCTAAGGCTAAAAGGTTTGCCTCAATAACGTCCTCTATGTAGACAAAGTCCCTCTTTTGCTCTCCCCATTTGAAAAGCCTTGGCCTTTTGCCTTCCTTCATCTGCCTGTATAGCTGGTATATCATGCTGGCAGTCTTCCCTTTGTATTGCTCACCCGGTCCATAGACGTTAAAGTATCTAAAGCCCACCACTTGAATGTGTTTGTTCTCTTCCATAAAAGATAAGGCTATGCGATCCATCATAAGTTTGGAAAAGCCATAGATGTTCTCTGGCACCAAGCCTTCTTCTTCCCTCATGGGAGGAGGGCTGTTCCCATAAACGCCCGCAGAGGAGGCATATATTAGCTTAGCATTCCAATAAAGGCATGCACTCAATATATACCTTAAGCTGTCCGCATTTACTCTTAGCATCTTAAACTGGTCCTGCACCGTTGTGTCCGTTATGGCACCTTTGTGAAAGACCACATCAAAGGTAAAGTTATTTTTTAGCCATTCCCAAAGCTCTGGGTCTGAGAGGTCTCCCGTTATCACCTCTCCTCTAAAGCCCAGAAGGTTTTTAAAGTGTCCTGAAGAGAAGTTGTCTAAGACATAGACCTTTGCCTTGGGGTAGCGCCTTTCAACGGCCTTTGCCAAATTGGAGCCTATAAAGCCCGCACCGCCAGTTATCAAAACCCTCATCTTCTCTTACCTTTTTTCTTGGCAGGTTTTTCTTCCTTAAAGGTTAGCCTCTTTATCACATAAGTTTGACCAAGGTTAAAGATGTTGTTGAGTGTCCAATAGAGCACAAGGCCAGCGGGGAAGTTGGCAAAGAGGAAGGTAAAGAAGACAGAGCTTATGATCATTATGTAGTTTTGGGATTTTTCTGGGCTTGGGCTTATGAACTGCTGAGCTATCATAGTAATGCCCATGATCACAGGAAGTATGTAATATGGATCCTTTTGGGCAAGGCTTTGTATCCAGAGGAACTTGGCAAGCTGTAGGTCTGCCGTTATGGTAAGCACCTTATACAGGGCAAAGAAGATGGGTATCTGCAAAAGGATGGGAAGACATCCAGACATGGGGTTAAAGCCCACCTCTTGGTAGAGCTTCATCATCTCCTCTTGGAACTTAACAGGGTCGTTCTTGTACTTTTCCTTTAGCTCTTGCATCTTTGGTGCAAGCTCGGCCATCTTGCTCATGGCCACAGTGCTCTTGTATGTGAGGGGGAACATGAGAAGTCTAACTATTAAAGTGAGGGCAATAATGGAGAAGACCCAAGAGTGAAGATGTTCGTATATCCAATACATAAAGATAAATAGGGGCTTTACTATAAGCCTTAGAGTGCCAAAGTCTATGGTGTCGGAGAGACCTATGGCCCTTAGCCTTGAGTACTCTTTGGCACCGGCGTAGAAGAGAAGCTTGCCATCTGGCTTTACCAAGGTAATTGTGTTTTTATTTTCTATCTTATAAATTGCTACCGCCGAAATGGGGCCAGAAAAACCCTTAAAGTAATACCTGCTTTCTTCTCCAGCAAACTTAATATCTCCAGTTATAAGCTGTTTTCCTTCCACCTTTTCCACATCTATCCTCTCCACACTGTCGCCTATCTTCACTATAGGACCCGCATGGGTGAAAAACTCATCCTCTTGAACCCTCATACCAGCGGAAACAAATACAGAAGGAAGGCCTGAAGATTCTATGCTTAGAGAAAAGTAATCACCTTTATACTCCAATATCTTTTTAATCTCAAAGTTTTCGGCCTTTAGCCTTGCCACTATCTGGTTATTTTGGGTATAGACCTCGTAGCGCGAAAAGTTAAGAAGGTAGTCTATCTGTGGGTCTCCTGTGAAGACTTCAAGTGGGTATAAGTTTAGCCTTTTTTCCTCTTCCGTTATAAGCTCCCTTTTATACTTTTTATCCGTCAAGCTTACTACCTTTGCACCCTCCTCTGAGAGCACCAGACTAAACCTTTCAAAATCAAAGGTTCTCAAGTTTCTAGGTTTTTCTTTTTCTCTTGAAGTTCCAAGGAGCAAAGAGGGCACATCCTTTATAGTTTCTTTGACTTGTCTTTGAACCTGCTGTGAAGTTTCTTGTGGTGCAAACAGGATAAGGTAGGCTTGATAAGCAAAAAGAAAGAGGGTTATGACTACAAAGATGATAAAGAGCTTTTTAAGGTCCAGATCGTGTCTTTCCATCAGGGATAATCCACACCACCCTTAGAAAAGGGGTTGCATCTTAGCACTCTCCACACAGCCTTGATCATACCCTTAAGAACTCCATGCTTTTCCACAGCCAATATGGCATACTCAGAACAGGAGGGGTAATACCTACAGCTAGGAGGGTAAAGGGGAGATACGAACATCTGCCAAAACCTAAGTAAGCCTATAACCACCCTCTTCAAGGTGCCAATCTCTTCCTTCCCTTTTTCCTTCTTCTCTTTATTATAGCCCTTCCACTCTTGGTAGCCATACGGGCAAGGAAACCACTTTTTCGCTTACGCTTCAGATTGGAGATACGCGTTACATTCCTTTTGGTAGCCATACTATACCTCCATTAAAAAGGGGCAAAGAGCCCCATTATTTTACGAATAGAAGTATTATAGCTATAAGCAAGGCATAAAGAGCCAAAGTCTCTATAAAGGCAAGGCCTATAAACATTATGGTTTGCAATCTTCCACCAACGGTGGGGTTCCTGGCCACACCTTCCTGTGTGCCCCTTACCGCATGACCCATGCCAATACCTGTTCCCAAGGCTGCAAGCCCTATGGCAAGGCCTGCACCAAGGAACATAAGTCCCTGTTTAAGAGAATCCCCCTGACCAGGTTCTGCAGCAACAGCCATAAAAGGCACCAACAGCGCCAAGGCGGTCATAAGCTTCCTTTTCATTTTATCAACCTCCTTCAATGGATTTATTATTAGTGTTCCTCATGGGCTACAGCACCAGCAAGATAAACCACAGAAAGTATCATAAATATGTAGGATTGTATAAATACGGCGAGGAACTTGATGGCTATTATAAACAGTAGGAAGACAGGCGAAACGGCCATAGTGAATGGGTTTTGGACCACAAGGCCCACCAAAACTACCAGAAGCAAGGCGCCACCCTTCATGTTGGCAAAAAGCCTGAGGGTGAGGGTTATGGGCCTTGCAAGATGGGAAACTATTTCTATTACAAAGAAAACGGGGGCAAGGTAGGGATTGGGACCCATAAAGTGCTTGAGGTAGCCAATGCCATGTAGCCTAAAGCCTTCTATGTTATAGAGTAAGAATACCACTAGAGCCATGGCAAGGTTTGTGTTCACGTTGGCTGTGGGGGCTTCAAGGCCTGGCACCATACCAAGGAGGTTGGAGAAGAAAACAAATAGCCCTATACTTGCTATAAGGGGCACATATCTTAGGCCTTCATGGCCTATGTTTTCAAGGACCATACTCCTTACAAACCTAACATAGCCTTCCCAAAGGGCCTGGAACTTTGTAGGCTTTAGAGAGGGCCTTCCTGCCAAGGCTATCAGCCCAAGGGAAATGCCCATGGCTACCAAGCCTAAATACACATGACTCAGGCTTATCTCTTGCATGGCAAAAAGATTATACCATAAAATTTCCACATGCACCATAAAAGCGTTGAAGAGAGCCTAAGGGACCTAAATACAAGTCTGAGAGGTCTTACCGAGGAAGAGGCCAGAAAAAGGCTTTCCTTCTATGGCAAAAACACCCTTGAGGAGGAAAGGGAAAGCAGGATAATGGTCTTTATAAGACAGTTTACAAGTCCCTTTATTCTTATCCTTCTTGTGGCGGGCCTTATAGCCTTCCTTTTGGGAGATGTGAAGGATGGCCTGTTGGTCTATGGCATTGTGCTTATAAACGGCCTTTTGGGCTTCTATCAAGAGCTAAGGGCTATAGCCTCCATAGAGGCTTTGAGGTCCTTGACCGCTTTGAAGACAAAGGTGATAAGGGATGGTAAAGAGGTTGAGGTTGACAGCAGAGAGCTTGTGCCGGGAGACATAGTGCTTTTGGGTGAGGGTGATGTGGTGCCTGCGGACATAAGGCTTTTGGAAAACGTTGGCCTTTTGGTGGATGAGGCCTTGCTAACGGGTGAGTCCTTGCCGGTAGAAAAGGATGCGGACCTTTTGCTTTCTGAAGACACACCCCTTCATGCGAGGGCAAACTGTCTTTATAAGGGCACGGTGGTTTTGCGTGGCAAGGCCTTGGGTGTGGTCTTTGCCACTGGAAAGAATACGGAGCTTGGGAAGATAGCCCAAAGGGTTCAAGAAAGTTCTCCAGAGAGCCCACTTACCAAAGCCTTGGGAGTCTTTGGAAAAAGATGGATATTTATACTCCTTGTGCTTCTTAGCCTTCTTGTCCTTGTAGGCATAATGCAAGGAAGAGAGCCAAAAACCATTATCTTCTTTGCCATAGCCCAGCTCATCTCCGCAGTGCCAGAGGGCCTTCCCATAGTGGTCACCCTTGCCCTTGTGGTGGGAGCCATAAGGCTCTCAAAGGAGAAGGTGCTTGTAAAATACCTGCCCGCTGTGGAAACCTTGGGAAGTGCCACCTACATATGCACAGACAAGACTGGCACCATAACCCTTGGAAGGTTAACAGTTCAAGATTATGTGGCCTATGACAAAAGGAAGCTACTTTTGGCCTCTGCCCTCTGCAACGATGCGGACGGCATGAGGGGAGACCCTTTGGAGATGGCTTTGCTTGAATGGCTAGAAAAAGAAAGGGTAAACTGGCAGTTTTTGAGAAAAGCCTACGAAAGAGTGTGGGAGCATCCCTTTGATACAAAGAAAAGACTTATGGCCGTTATTGTATCCGATAGGTCTGGCAAGCTGGACTTCTATGTAAAGGGTGCCTTGGAGAGCCTCTCTAATATGTGTGAAAGGGAATGTCCCAAAGAGGTTTGGGAGGACCACAACAGGATGGCACAGGAAGGGCTAAGAGTTTTGGCCTTTGGCCATGCGAGACTTGACAAGATTCCAAAGGATGTGGAGGAGGTAAAGATTGAAGTTGTGGGACTTGTGGGCTTTTTGGACCCACCAAAAGAGGGAGTAAAAGAGGCCGTAGAGACGGCAAGGTCTGCGGGCATAAGGGTAATAATGATAACCGGCGATAACCTTCTTACGGCCAAGGCCGTGGCAAGCATGGTAAATATATATGAGGAGGGGGATATAGCTCTTGAGGGGAAGGACCTTGAAAGGTATAGCGATGATGAGCTTTATAACTTGCTTAAAAAGACTACCGTGGTTGCGAGGGCTACGCCAGAGGACAAATACAGGATAGTAAAGGTTTTGCAGTCAAGGGGTGAGGTGGTGGCTGTAACAGGTGATGGTGCCAACGATGCACCCGCCCTGAGGGTGGCAGACCTTGGCATTGCCATGGGTTCTGGCTCTCAAGCGGCAAAGGATGCAAGTAAGATGATCATTCTGGATGACAACCTTGCCATCATAGTAAACGCCATAAGGCGTGGAAGGCTCATAGCAAAAAACATAGGCAAGGTTATAAGATACCTTCTTTCTGCCAACTCCTTCCAGATCTTTTACAACTCCCTTGCCATCATCACAGACCTTCCCTTGCCCCTATACCCTACACAGATACTCTGGATAAACTTGGTAACGGACGGCGTTCAGGACAAGGCTTACCCCTTTACCAAGTATGAAGGAAACCCCATGAAGGAAAAGCCCAAAAGCCCCATAGAGACCTTTATAGGAAGGCATCAGATCATCACCGTAATCTACAACGGCCTTCTTATGGCCATAGCCCACTACTTCCTTTTCTTATATATGCTTAAAAACTATCCTTATGAGATAGCCTTAACAGTTAGCTTTACTTCGGCAGTCATAAGCCAGTGGGCCGTTGGCATACAGGAAATTTCCGACAGACCCTTTTTAAGGAATCCAATAGAACATATAAGGCTAAACCCTTATGTATTCTTGGGCATCTCCATAGGTGCAATCCTCCAAGCTGTTGCCGTATACCTTCTCTCCGATTACTTCCATGCGGTAAAACTCCCCTTAGATATGCTTCCCTACGTGTTTTTCATACCAATTTTGACCTTTTTGGGGATAGAGGTGAGGAAGTGGGTGTGGAGATAAGTTAGCTACTCAGACTTTATTATCCCCACTATCCCCTCCACATTTAAACCCTCCAAGGCCTTAATCCCATAGGGCCTTTCTGCCTCTTGAACCTTTATAAAGTCTCCCTCCATGGACCTCCAACGGTTTAAAACTATATACACCCTCATATCTCTTAAGGACCTTTTTATCTCTTGGGCTTCTTCCAAGGACAGAGGATCTTCGTTGGCCACGGCAAAGACCAAGCTTTTTTCTTTTAAAATATCCAAAAGTCTTTCTACTCTGCTTTTTCTCTCTTCTATCAAACTCAAAAGACTATCTTTCTTGCCCATAAAGGCTTGCACCTTTTCCCTTTCTCTTGCCAAGCGTGTCAAAAAGTCAAACCAGCCCTTTACCATGTGGGCCGTCTCAAAAAGCCTTAACATCTGGCCTGTGGGCGCAGAGTCCACTATCACATAAGCATAGTCTTGGCATAGGTCCAAAAGGTGGTCCAAGATGGCCGTCTCAAGGGCTGTGGGTGAGTGCTTCAAATACTTGGCATACTCCTTTAGTCCAGACCTCACATGGGGCAAAAGGTCCCCAAGGCTCCTTAATACCCTTTCCGTGTATTCTTCCACAAGCCTTTCGGCGGAAAGTTCCAAGGCATAGAGATTTTCTCTTATCTTTTTTACCTCATGGCCTATGGGCATTCCAAGTATGCCAGAAAGAGAATGGGCCGGGTCTATGGAAACCAGAAGGCTTTTATCTTCTTTTGAGAGCCTTAAGGCCACGGCGCAAGAGAGAGTGCTTTTGCCCACTCCCCCCTTTCCACCAAAGAAGATAAGCCTTTTTAACAACACGGCAGGAAGTCTAAACCGCTTTTTTCTAGGCCAAGGGTCTTGTGCCAGAGGTGAAACTCTTCAAGCAAGTAGGGATATAGGTCCAAAGCGTATATGCCCAGGGGGTTGTCAAGGCCAAAGTAGTCTAAAAAAAGAGATAGGATGAGGAGGTCCCTCCCATAGGACTGGGAGACCTCCACAGGCTTTTTAAAGTGAACCTCTAAAAAGGCTTTGAAAAACTCCCTCACTTTAGGCTAAGCACCCACTTGGCAAGTTCCCTTGCCTCTTGTTCTGTCACATTCTGAGGAGGCATTGGCACATTGCCCCAAGTGCCCACACCACCGTTCTTTATCCTCTTGGCTATCTCCTCCTCTGCACCAGGCTGTCCTGCAAACCTCTTTGCCACATCTTTAAAGGCTGGGCCTACCTTCTTTGTGTTTATATCATGGCAAGCAAAACAGCCCTTCTGTTGGGCAAAGGCTTGCATATCCTTTGCCGGTGCCTGAGAGCCTTTCTGTTCAGCAGGCTTTTGTTCTTGTGGCTTTTGAGGCTGTTCTGCTGGCTTTTGTTCTGTCTGCGGTTGAGCGGGCTGTTCTGCGGGTTTTTGTTCAGCCTGTGGCTGTTGTTGTTGAGGTTGTTGTTCTGCCGGCTTTTGCTGGCAGGAGAAGGCAAAAAGGGCTCCTATGGCTATTGTTAAAAATAGATACTTCTTCATGCCACACCTCCTTGAGAAGAATTATAAGATGAATAAAGTTAAGCCTTTATGAAGTTTTGATGAAAACTTTGTAGACTTATAATTTTACTATGCAAAAGCCTTGGGAAGGCCGTTTTAAGGAAAGGACGGAGGAATTCGTAGAAAGGTTTACTCAGTCAGTAAGCTTTGACAAAGAGCTGGCACCTTGGGACATAAGGCAGAGCATAGCCCATGTGAAAACCTTGCTAAAGGCTGGGCTGTTAAAAGAAGAAGAAGCGCAGAAGCTAATTGAGGGTCTTGAGGCCATAAAAAAAGAGGTCCTTGAGGGAAGCTTTGAGTTCAAAGAGGAGCTTGAAGATGTGCATATGAATATAGAGGCCGATCTTATAAACAGGCTTGGGGACCTTGGGGGAAAGCTTCATACTGCAAGGAGCAGAAACGACCAGGTGGCAACGGATGAAAAGCTCTACATAAAGGATAAGCTTTTGGAGGTCATAAGGGCCTTAAAAGAATTAAGGAAAAGCCTTGTGAGGCTTGCAGAAAACAGCCTGGAATTTGTTATGCCCTCTTACACACACCTTCAGAGGGCCCAGCCAATAAGGCTCTCTCACTACTTTTTGGCATACAGAGAGATCTTTCTAAGCGATGAGCAGAGGTTTTTGTTGGCCTACAGGTCTTCCGACTGCCTTCCCCTTGGCTCCGGTGCGGTAGCTGGTCTAGACTTCCCCTTAGACAGATTCTACACGGCAGAGCTTTTAGGCTTTGGTAGAGTATGTAGAAACTCCATGCAGGCTACTGCTGATAGGGACTTTATCTTGGATGTGCTATATGCTTGCGCCATGTGCGGTATGCACCTCTCGCGCCTGGCAGAAGACCTTATCCTCTGGTCCACAGAGGAGTTTGGCTTTGTGGACCTTCCAGACAGGCTATGCACGGGAAGCTCCATAATGCCTCAGAAGAAAAACCCAGACGTGCTTGAGCTCATAAGGGGAAAGACAGGAAGGCTCTATGGAAACTTGATGAGCCTTCTTACCACCTTAAAGGGCCTTCCCATGGCCTACAACAGGGACCTACAAGAGGACAAGGAACCTCTTTTTGATAGTCTTAAAACTATAAGGGATTGCCTTGAGGGCATGAGGCTTGTGCTTGAGGGCATGAGCATAAGACCAGAGAGGCTAAAAGAGGCAAGCGGTGACTTTACTCTCATGACGGACCTTGCCAACTACCTTGTTATGAAGGGCATTCCCTTCCGTCAAGCCCACAAGATAGCTGGGTCCATAACGGCCTACCTTTTGGAAAAGGGCAAAAGACCAGAGGAGCTCACCCTTGAGGAACTAAAGCAGTTCTCGAACCTTTATGAGGAGGATGTGCTTGATCTTTTGAGCGCAGAAAAGGTGGCAGACAGGAGAAAGACCTTTGGAGGAACGGCCAAAGAGGAGCTTTTAAAGAGGATTGAAGTGGCAAAAAGGGAGGAAGGATTATGAAGATGTTTTTCGGCTTTTTGATTTTGATTGGGGTGGCTGGCCTCTCTGGCATGCTCTTGTTTTTAAACCAAGAAAAGGTAGCCTTTGTTCTTACACCAGCCTTCAGAGGTGTATACTATATGCTTCCAGAGATGCCTTTGGGCCTTTTGGTGGTTTTGAGCTTCCTCCTTGGTGTATTGGTGGGCTACATAGGCGCTTTGATCTCAAGGTTTTTCAGATGAGAGGGCTTATCTTCCCCCTTACTATAATAGGGCTTTTTGTCTTCTTTGCCCTCTTTGCAGAGCTTGTGGCACCCTATCCTTACGCCTTGCAAAATAGGCAGGCACCCTTTCATCCACCTACAAAAATACACCTCTTTAAAGAAGGGAAGCCCACCTTTCCCTACGTACATCCCTACAAGATGGTAGACCCCCTTTTTAAGGTCTATGAAGAAGATAAAAGCGTATCATGCAGGCTTAGGTTTATGCATAAGGGTGAGTATGGATACAAGCTTTTGTCTGTAGAAGAGCCTTGTAAGCTATACCTTTTGGGAACAGACAAGCTTGGCAGGGACATCCTTAGCAGGATAGTTTATGGCGCAAGGGTCTCTTTGACGGTGGGGCTTGTGGGAGTTGTCATAACCTTCTTCCTTGGAAGCTTGATAGGTGGCATAGCGGGCTATTTTGGCGGAAGGGTAGATGCTTTAATAATGAGGATAGTGGAAGTCCTTCTTGCCATACCCACCTTTTACCTTATGCTTTCCTTGAGGTCTGTCTTTCCTCTGACTATGGAGAGCTTTTATGTGTTTATTATGGTTATATTCATCCTTTCCTTCCTTGGTTGGGCTGGGCTTGCCAGGGTGGTAAGGGGCATGGTGCTTTCCATCAGAGAAAAGGAGTTTGTCCAGTCTGCAAAGACCTACGGTGCTGGAACCCTTAGAATTTTGAGGGTTCATATACTACCCAATGCCTACTACTACCTTATAGTGTCTGCCACCCTTTCTTTCCCGGGCTACATACTGGCCGAGGCCTCTTTGAGCTTTTTGGGCCTTGGCATACAAGAACCTTACCCAAGCTGGGGCAACATGCTTTCTGATGCAAGAAATGTAAACCTAATCTCCGCCCATCCTTGGATACTTTCTCCCGGTGTAGCTTTATTTTTGGTAGTTCTATCTTTTAATCTTTTGGGAGATAACCTTTTAAAGGGTGAGAAAAGATGAAGGATATATTGGCCCTTGTGGAAGAGAACACGTATATATCTGGAAGGCTCTACCTTTTGAAGGTTTTGGCTCCAGAGATAGCAAAAGATATAAAGGCTGGGCATTTTGTAATGGTAAAGGTCTCCAACAGTCTTGACCCTATGGGCAGAAGAGCCTTTGCTGTGGCCGATGTAAGAGGTGATAGTCTTCTCATCTTTTACGACCTTGTGGGAAGAGGAACAAAAATACTTTCGGAGTTAAAGAAAGGAGAAAGGCTCTGGATTCTTGGACCTCTTGGAAAAGGGCTTTTCTCATACGAGGGTGATAGACATCTTCTCTTAGGTGGTGGCGTGGGCCTTGCGGGCCTCACTTTGCTTGGAAAAGAGCTAAGGAATATGGGCAAAAAGGTCCTCTTTGTTTATGCGGGAAGGTCAAAGGAACATCTTGGTATGGAAGATTGGCTAAAGGAAGAGGGCTTTGATTATATCCTTTACACAGATGACGGAAGCAAGGGTAAAAAGGGGCTAATAACGGATGTGCTAAAGGAGTTTGATACATCTTGGATAGTCCATGCCTGTGGTCCAAAGGCTATGCTAAGGGCCCTAAAGAACATGAAGACGGGCCACAGGATGTATTTTTCTCTTGAAAGCAGGATGGCCTGCGGTTGGGGTGTTTGTCTGGGCTGTGTGGTCCAAACTAGGGAGGGCTACAAGAGGGTATGCTATGAAGGTCCAGTCTTTTCTTCCGAGGAGGTGATCTTCTGATGTTTACTGGCCTTGTGGAAAAGGTAGGTGTTGTAGAGAGTTTAAGGAGTGGAAGGCTAACAGTTAGGGCTGGCTTTGATGAGGTGAAGGTAGGTGATAGCATAGCGGTAAACGGTGTGTGCTTAACAGTTGTAAAGATAGAAAAAGATAGGCTTTCCTTTGACCTCTCTGAAGAGACGCTAAGCAGGAGCAATTTAAGGCTCTTAAAGCCTGGAGACTTTGTGAATTTGGAAAGAGCTTTAAGAGCTTCCGATAGGTTAGGTGGCCACATACTTCAGGGCCACGTGGACTTTACAGCACCTATAGTGGAGCTTATAAGGAGGGGAGAGCATTGGTCCCTAAAGGTGAGGATAAAGGAGGGCTACGAGGTTTATTTTGTAGAAAAGGGTTCTGTTGGTATAGATGGTATTAGTCTAACGATAAACAGAATAGAAAGTGGCATTATCCACATAAATATAATCCCTCACACCTATGAAAATACCAATTTAAAAGTGAGAAAGCCTGGAGATATGGTGAACGTAGAAGTGGATATTATAGGGAAGTATGTTGTAAATTATCTGAGAAGTATTGGCAAGGGTAATTTGCAAAGTTTATTGGAAGGTCTTTATAATATAGACCCATGAACGTAATTTGTAAGCAAGCTATTTACAATAGAGAGGGGAAGGTGGCCTTCTATGAGATATTTCTGCAAGATAGAAGAACTGGAAGATATCCTGAAAACTTTGACCCTCTTAAGGCTACAAGCATAGCCATAGATGTATTGGTGGAGATAGGCCCGCAGAATGTGGGTGGAGGTAAGCTGGTTTTTGTTAATGTTCCAGCCATATTCCTTGAAGCTTCCATGTTTGACCTTCTTTCTCCAAAGTATGTAGGCATTGAACTTGTAGAAAACAAAAGGCTGACCAATACGCTGTTAGAGGCCATAGAGGTGCTTGTAAAACGCGGTTTTAAGTTTTGCATAGACGATTTTGGCTTTGAAAAGATTGACTATCTGCCGCTTTTAAATAAATGTCATTTTGTAAAGATAAACATAAAGGACAATCCTTATAATCAAGAGGAATTAAAAGAGGTTATAAGCATATTAAAAAGCCTTAAAAAAGGTATAATAGCTAAAAACATTGAATCAAAGGAGGATTATGAGAACGCCTATCAGTTAGGCTTTGAATATTTCCAAGGGAATTATCTTTCAAGGCCTGTTATGGTCAAGGATACACGCACCATATCTTTCTTAAAATCAACCATAATAAAAATATACGATGCTATAAAAGCAAGAAACATTAAAAAGGTGATTGATATAATAGAAAAGGATGTAGGAGTAACATATAAACTGCTTAAGTTTGTAAATTCTGCATATTTTCCCAAGATAAGGGAGTTTAGTAATGTGGAGGAGGCTGTAGTTTATTTAGGCCTTGAGAATGTGGCAAAGTTTGTTATAGTTTTGGCTTTGTCCGATATGTTTGCCGATGAGGAAGAAAAGAAGCTGTGGAAAAGGGCACTATTTAGGGCAAGCCTTGGAGAAAAGATTGCGGAAATATATTCAAAGGAGGTAAAGGATAAGGCTTATCTTATGGGGCTATTTTCCCTCTCATGGGAGATCTTTGGTCAAAAGCCAGCAGACCTTGCAAGGGCTTTAGCCCTAGATGGAGAGATAGTGGAAGCTTATGAAAACAGGCTTAGCTTGCTGGGTTTTATACTTTCCCTTATAGAACTTTTGGAGGAGAGTGGAAACGAGGATACGATAGGGAAGGTAGCTAAAGTTTTGGAAACACAGCAGGATAAGGTAAAAAGAATGATTGAAGAGGCTAGGATGGAAGCGGAAAGGTTTATAGATTAATCTGTTGCATAACTATGAAGTCCTGGGAAGAAGAGGTTTACCGCAAAGAAGCATATGAGCACGGTTATAAATCCGAAGACCACCATCCAAGCCGTTCTTTTACCTCTCCAGCCAAGCATCTGCCTTGCATGTAGATAGGCCCCGAAAAACAGCCATACTATAAGGGACCAAACCTCTTTAGGATCCCAGCTCCAATATCCTCCCCACGCTTCATTGGCCCATGCAGCACCAAAGATTATGGAAGCAGTCCATATGGGAAAGACTATGACTATGGATTTATAGGTTATCTCATCAAGTATCTCCTTAGAAGGCAAAGGAAGTTTAGGAAACTTATCCTTTAGAAGATAAAGAAGGGCTCCACCAAAACCTACAGTAAAACCAGCATAGCCTGTAAAGGCGGTAACCACATGAAGATAGAGCCAATAGCTCCTTAGGGCGGGCACTAAAGGTGTTATCTCCTTTGAGGCGTAAAAGATGGCAAAGGCTGAAAGGAACAAGATTATTGGAACAACAAAAGCTCCAAGAAGTCTTATTCCATACTTTCTTTCAACGATTAGATATATAAAGCCTACTACAAAGCTCCAAAAGGTCAAAGCCTCAAAAAGGTTGCTCCAAGGTGGATGGGGGACACCGAGCTCATAAGTCTGTATGGTCCTTCTTACCATACCAGCAAGGTTAAGGATAAGGCCAGCATAAAGACTAAAAGAAGCCAAGCTTTGGATGAGTCTGTCGCGCAAAAGCACTGTGCTAAGGTATATTATTGCAGATAAGGCATAGGCTAACGTGGCAGACTTATACCAGAAGGTATTCTCTACCTTTAGAAGCCCTAGGCCTGCGCCTGCAAAGAATAAAAAAAGCCAGTAGAAAAGACCGTTTATCTTATAGGAAGCCTTTTCAACAAATACCTCGCGCATAGTATCTATAAATATAGTCTACTTTTGTGGTTTTACATCCACTTTTATAAACACGCTCACCTCGGGATGAAGCTTCAACTCTACAGTGTATATGCCTATCTCCTTTATAGGGTTCCTTAGCATAACCTTCTTCCTATCCACATCAAAGCCCTTTTCTTGCAAAGCCTGCGCTATGTCTTGAGTTGTAACAGATCCAAAGAGCTTTCCCTTTTCTCCCACCTGCTTGAAGATCTCCAACACCATACCCTCCAATCTTTTTGCAAGCTCCAGCGCCTTTTCCTTTTCTCTTTGTAGTTTTCTAGCCTTTTGAGCCATTATAGTTCTTACATGTTTTAGGTTGCTTTCAGTAGCGGGCAAGGCATAACCTCTTGGTATAAGATAGTTTCTTGCAAATCCATCCTTTACAGTTATGACATCTCCAAAGACACCATAACCCTCTAGATCCTTTATGAGCACCACCTTCATGGCCAAACCTCCTTAGATTATTAGGTAAGGCAACAAAGCTAGCTGTCTTGCCCTCTTTATCTCTCTTGAAAGTAATCTCTGGTGCTTTGCACACACGCCAGTCTGCCTTCTCCCTATTATCTTACCCCTTTCTGAAAGGAACTTTCTTAGCTCTTCGTATTCCTTATAGCTTGGATTCTTTTTAGCCTCACAAAAGGGACACACCTTTTTAGCAGGCTTCTTAATTATCTCCATGATACACCTCCTTAAAAGGGTATTTCATCATCCTCCGAAGTAAAAGGCTTTTCTGGAAGCTCCTCTGGAAAGGGCTCCTCTTCCTTTAAAACTACCTCCTCCGTAGGCCCTTCCATTTTGGGCTTATTGATTATCCTAACACCCTCCGCCACTATGCGCACCTTGCTTTGCAGCTTTCCTTCCTTATCAGTCCACCGGTCCTGCACAAGCCTTCCTTCTACCACCACCGTATAACCCTTTGATATACGCGTTCCTACGCTTTCTGCAAGCTTTCCATAAGCCTTAACTTCAAAAAAGTGGCTTTCCTCCTTCCATACCTCTCCTACCATATACCTTCTGTTGTAGGCAAGAACAAACTCCGCTATCTGCGTTCCGGACGGTAGGTACCTTATGACAGGATCCTTTATAAGCCTTCCTATTATTATTACCCTATTGAGCAACTTGGCTTACCTCAGATTTCTTAAGCTTCATATTTAGCCAGCGTATGACATCGTCGTTGATCTTATAGTAGAAATCAAGATCGTTGGGAAGGTCGGTATTTTCCGATCTTATCAAAAGGATAAAGTACCTTCCATAGTGAAAGCGCTGTATCGGATAGGCAAGCTGTTTTGTTCCCCAATCGGTAATGTTGAGCACCTCTCCACCCTTCTTCTGTATAAAATCTTTAAGCTCCTGAAGCCTTCTTTGGACCTCTTCTTCCGTAAGGGTAGGCTTAAAGACCACAACGCTCTCATAATAGCGTTCCGTTTCATAATACCTTCTTCCCATACTTCACCTCCTGGGCTTTAATGGTCCCCGCCCTAAGGGCGGGAACGAGGTGATATATCATTATAACATAACTAAGCTTCCAAAACGGCACCCTTAGAAGCAGAGGTTACAAGCTTCATATACCTTCTTAGCCATGGACTTTTTACTTCCTTCTGTATGGGCTTGAAGTTCTCCATTCTCCTTTTGAACTCCTCCTCTGGTATGAGAAGCTCTATCCTTCTGTTTGGTATGTCTATGAGTATCTCATCTCCATCTTGGACTATACCAATGGGACCTCCGCTGGCCGCTTCTGGAGATACGTGCCCCACACAAGCTCCCCTTGTGCCACCTGAAAACCTTCCATCGGTTATAAGGGCCACCTTGTCCCCAAGACCCATTCCCATTATGGCAGAGGTGGGAGAGAGCATCTCCCTCATGCCGGGGCCACCCTTTGGCCCCTCATACCTTATGACCACCACATGGCCTGGCTTTACCTTCCCACCCAGTATACCCTCTATAGCCTCCTCTTCAGAGTTAAAGCATATGGCCTTTCCTTTGAAGACAAGCATTTTAGGATCTACTCCGGCCGTCTTTACCACTGCACCCTCTGGAGCCAAATTGCCAAAGAGTATGGCTATACCACCTTCCCTTGAGTATGGGTCTTCTATCCTTCTTATCACCTCTCCGTCCGCATCCGGTGCCTCTTGAGCTATTTCCCTCAAGGTCTTTAGGCTGACCGTTAGTTTATCCGGATAGGGCAAGTACCCACCCCTTATGAGCTCTTTAAGAAGGGTGGGAATACCGCCTACTCTGTCTAGGTCTTCTATATGATAGGATGAGGCTGGTGAAATCTTACACAAGGTTGGTGTCCTTTTTGATATCTCGTTTATCCTTGAAAGGTCATACTCAATGCCCGCTTCCCTTGCTATGGCCAAAAGGTGGAGTATGGTGTTGGAAGAACCTCCCATGGCAATATCTACAGCAAAGGCATTATCAAAGGCCTCCACCGTGAGAATGTCCCTTGGTCTTATGTTCCTCCTTAAAAGTTCCATTATCTGCCTTGCTGCCTTCCTTGCCAAAATCTCCCTTCTTGGGTCCACCGCAGGTATGGTGCCGTTGCCGGGAAGGCCAAGGCCAAGCACTTCCGTAATACAGTTCATAGAGTTAGCAGTAAACATACCAGAACAGCTACCACAGGTAGGGCAAGCTTGCTCTTCTATAAGCTTTAATTCCCTTTCTGTGATCTTTCCAGCCTTGAGCTGGCCAATGCCTTCAAAGACGCTGATTAGGTCCACTTTTTTGCCGTTGATCTCTCCTGCCAGCATGGGCCCACCGCTTATAAAGATGGTGGGTATGTTTAGCCTTGCGGCGGCCATGAGCATGCCGGGCACTATCTTGTCGCAGTTAGGAATGCATATCAAAGCATCAAGCTGGTGGGCCTCCACAACCGTTTCTATGGAGTCAGCTATTAATTCCCTTGAGGGTAAAGAGTAGTGCATACCATAGTGGCCCATGGCAATGCCATCGTCCACGCCTATCACATTGAACTCTATAGGCACACCACCAG
This sequence comes from Candidatus Pampinifervens sinense, assembly GCA_037927135.1. Lineage (GTDB taxonomy): Bacteria > Aquificota > Aquificia > Aquificales > Aquificaceae > Pampinifervens > Pampinifervens sinense. Next base: position 38,802 of record JAXSPP010000007.1, read on the forward strand.
CCTTACGAATTTCTTCTTTTATGGGCTGGACAAACTCCCTAAGGTGCACATGTCCAGGAATAATGTCTATGTAGGAGTTGGCTATACCGATAAGAGGCTTGTCAAAGTCCTCGTCGGAGAGGCCGCAGGCCCTAAGCAGAGCCCTATGGGGAGACCTTTCTATGCCCTTTTTGACCTTATCGCTTCTATACATTTTAATCACCTCCTCTGGACTCAAAAACCTTCATCTCAAGCCTTTGTATCCTTATAAGCATATCATCAATTATCTCTTTTTGAGATAAAGCCCTGTTTAGGTCTCCTCTTATCTTGGAAACCTCTATATAAAGGTAGTCAATCCTTTGGGTGTTCTGGGCAATCTCAGCTTTTAGCTCCGCTCTTGTCTCATCAATCCTTTTATTCACATCGTCAATTCTTTTGTTTGTTTCATCAAGCCTTCTGTTAAGCTGGTCAATCCTTTGGGTGTTTTGGGCTATCTCAGATTTTAGTTCTATCCTAGTTTGATCAATCTCAGCTTTTAGTTCCGCTCTTGTTTTATCAATCTTTTCGTTTGTCTCGTCAATCCTTTTATTTACATCGTCAATCCTTTTGTTTGTATCATCAATCCTCTTGTTTGTCTCATCTATCCTTTGGTTGATGTATTCAAGCATCCTTTTTATCTCTCTCATCTCCGCCTCAAGGCTTTTCTGCCTTGACTCAAGGGAAGCCATCCTTTGATTTAAAGATTCCACAACGAGCCTAAAGCCCGCAAGCTCTCCGCTAACGGTGGCTTTGAAATCTCTAAATTCCTCCTTTAGCTCACCTACTATAAGGTCCTTTAGTTTTTCTGCAAGCTTGTCTAAGTCCATAATCACATAATATAGGCCACTATAGCCGTTACTACCACATTAACAATGGATATAGGCAACATGATCTTCCAGCCTATCTCTGTTATGTCCCTTGCTTGAAACCTTGGCAGGGTCCAATGTAGCCAAAGGACAAAGAAGACAAGGGCAAACATCTTTATAAGGAACCAAAGGTAGGGGGAAAGGGGTCCAAAGATGGGTGGTCCAGACCAGCCACCAAAGAAGAGAACCACCGCAATGGCAGAAAGGGCCATCACATTCAGATACCACTCGGCCAAGGGAAAGACTCCAAACCTCATGCCTCCGTATTCCACGTTATAACCGGTTACCAGCTCCGCTTCCGCCTCCTGTATGTCAAAGGGTACTCTTCCCGATTCGGCCAGCATACAGAAAAGGTAAAGGACAAAGGCCACAGGCTGGTGGACTATAAACCAAACTCCTCTTTCTATCTGAGCCTGAACAATGCCAGTGGTGCTCATGGTGCCAGCCAATAGGATAACTCCAAGGACAGAAAAGCCAAGGACCACCTCATAGGAGATTATGACGGCAGACTTTCTTAAAGAGCCTATGAAGGCATACTTGGAGTTGGAAGCCCAACCTGAGAAGATGGTGCCATACACAGCCAAAGATCCAAAGGCAAAGACCAAAAGCAAGGCAATGTTTACATCGGATATGATGGGCTTTATCTCATAGCCAAAGAGTTTAAAGCTTGGGCCAAAGGGGATTACAGAGAACAAAAGTAAAGATGGAGCCAAGGCCATGACAACGGCCAAATAATACACGGGCTTATCTGCATTCTGGGGCACTATGGACTCTTTGGTAAGGAGCTTGATACCGTCAGCCAAAGGTTGCAACAGTCCAAAAGGACCTACAAGCTTTGGCCCCATACGGGCCTGAATATGTCCCGCCAGTTTTCTTTCAAACCATGTAAGGTAGGCACCTAAACCTAAGAAGACACCAAGGACAACAAGTATTTTTATGAGGGTTATAAGTATGGAAAGCCAGAGCTCCATCTATAACCTCCTTACCTGTCCGTTTCTCCCACCACTGGGTCCAAACTACCAAGAAGGGCTATAGCATCCGCTATAGTTCCGTCCTTTATAAGCTTTGGAAAGATGGAAAGGTTGTAAAAGGCTCCAGACCTGATCCTTAGTCTGTAGGGCTTGGAGCCACCTTTAGAGTATATGTAGAAGCCTAGCTCTCCCCTTGGGTTCTCTCCGCTGGCGTAGACTTCTCCCGGTGGTGCAGACTCTCCATGAACCACTATACGGAAGTTCTTTACCATATCCTCAAGGGCCATAAAGACATCTTCCTTTGGTGCCATTACGGCAGGATGTTCCTTGTTTATGTATGGTGCAGACTTTGGAAGCTTTTCAAGCTTTGCCACACACTGCTCTATGATTCTCAAGCTTTGCACCATTTCTTCCATACGCACCAAGTATCTATCGTACACATCCCCCACCTCTCCCACTGGAATGTCAAACTCCACCTCATCGTAGGCAGCGTAAGGTTCAAGCTTTCTTATATCGTAAGGCACACCAGAGCCTCTTGCCACAGGACCTGTAAGGCCGTAATTGAAAACATCCTCCCTGCTTATAACTCCTATATCTTTGGTCCTTCTGAGCCATATACGGTTCCTCGTAAGAAGGTTGTGGTATTCTTTTAGCCTGTTTGGAAAGTCTTTTATGAAGGCCTTTACCACATCAAGGGTTCCTTCCGCAAGGTCATAATGCACTCCTCCGATCCTCAGAAAGGCAGAGGTGAGCCTAAAGCCTGCGTTTCCTTCTATTATGTCCATTATCTTCTCCCTTTCTCTGAAGGCATAAAGAAAGACGGTCAATGCTCCAAGGTCCAAAGCTCCTGTGCCAAGCCAAAGAAGATGGGAGTTTATCCTCTGTAGCTCTGCAAACATGGTTCTGATGTATCTGGCCTTCTCTGGAACTTCTACACCTAGAAGCTTTTCCACAGCCGTCACGTAAGAAAGCTCATTGCATATAGCGGAGATGTAATCCATCCTGTCTGTGTAGGGTAAAAACTGGAAATAATAAAGGTTTTCCGCTATCTTTTCCATTCCCCTGTGGAGCTGTCCGAGGATGATGTCCGATTGGACTACCCTTTCTCCATCCAAGTCAAACAGAAACCATATGGTTCCATGTGTTCCCGGATGTAAAGGCCCCCAGTTTAAAACCAGCTGTGCCTTCTTTTGTAGCCTTGATTTTTCTGTTCTTTCTAGGTCCTCAAGGGTAGCTATGCGCGTGTGCATCACCTCATAGTCATGGCTTGGTGGCTCCGTCCTTCCTGCATATAGTTCTGTCAAGGATGGAAGCTCCACTTCTGGAAAGCCTTCAAGGGGAAAGTCCTTTCTCAAAGGATGGTAAGGATAGCCCTCCCACATAAACATCCTTCTTAGGTTCTCATGGCCTTCATACTCCACTCCAAACATATCGTAGGCTTCCCTTTCGGCCCACTTTGCACAGGGCCAGAGCTTTTCAATAGATGGGAGCTTGCCATCCTTTGCCCAAGTTTTAACGATAACCCTCTCGTTTGTATCCGGGTTATAGAGTATGTATATGCCCTGGAATCTTTCCCTCTTCTCCGGAAAGTCTATGCATGTGTGGTCTATAAAATGTCTGTAGCCTTCCCTCTCCTTTAGATGTTTGAGGAGGTCTATCAACCTTTCCTGTTTTACATGCAAGTTAGTGGTGTGCTTTGTAAATTCAATCTCCACATCCTTGAACTCAAACTTTATCCTGTCGGCGGTAGCTCTGTTCATCCAAGGCATAGCATACCTCACACGGCTATTTCTCTAGGAATAAGTCCTTGGCGTTCTAAATCCCTCCTAAACTCCTCAAAGGCTTTATCGTACTTTTTGACACCCTTTTCCTTTATCTTCTTCTGTAGCTGTAGTATGCCGTAGAGTAGGCCCTGTGGATGAGGTGGACAACCAGGTATGTAGACATCCACGGGTATTATTCTGTCCACACCTTGAAGGGTTGCATAGGTAGGGAAGGGTCCACCTGCCGATGCACAGCCACCCATTGATATACACCACTTTGGATCGGGCATCTGCTCCCACAAAAGCTTTAGCATTGGGGCTACCTTGTTTACCACCGTGCCAGCCACTATTAAAAGGTCTGCTTGCCTTGGAGAGGCTCTAAAGATAACGCCTAGCCTGTCAAGGTCAAACCTTGAGGCCGCTGTATGCATCATCTCTATAGCACAGCAGGCAAGACCTATTGTTAAAGGCCAAAGGGCATTACGCCTTCCCCAGCTCAAAAGCTCATCTACTGTAGTCAAAACAAAGCCATTAGAATTTAACATAGCCATGTTATTACCTCCTCAATATAAATCTAGAACTGCCATTTTAGAGCTCCCTTTTTCCATTCATAGGCAAGGCCTAGAGTAAGTATAAAGATAAAGATAAGCGCACCTATCAAACCATAAAGACCTACCTCATTGAAGACAACGACCCATGGAAACAGAAAGGCTACCTCTATGTCAAAGAGTATGAGGGATATGCCGAGAAGATAGTAGCCTTGTTTGAAAACACCCCTTGCCTCTGGGTCATATACTGGCACACCGCACTCATAAGGATAGCCTTCCATCTTTTCCTTCGTTCTTGGGCCAAGAAGATCGTTCAGGAAGCTAAAGGCCAGACCCACAAAGAGGGCTATCAAAAAGAAGAACAATATGCCCAAATACTCCATGTCTTAATTTTATCACTTTGAAAAGATAAAGTAAAAGTTTATGACTGAAATCAATAAAAATTAGGCCACAGGATAAAGCCCTTCCACAAAGCCCTTCCAGATTTCGGGCATGCGATCAAGCTCCTCCTTAGCTATCTTCCTTACCAATTCTTCAATGGCTTTTATATCCTTTTTAGTCCTCACACTCACATCAAGCACCTGGGGCTCATTTATTGGCTTTCCTATCTGAGAGACTATATAGCAGTAAGCTTCCTCCACTTCCTCCACCTCTTCTACAACCCTTTGGGCAATAAGGTTTGCCACCCTGTTGTATATCTTCCCTATGTGAGAAACTGGGTTTTTACCCGCTGCCGCCTCAAGGCTCATAGGCCTGTAGGGAGTTATAAGGCCGTTGACCCTGTTGCCCCTTCCTACTTGTCCATCATCGCCCTGCTCTGCAGAGGTTCCAGTCACAGTTATATAAACGGAGTTATCTTCCTTGCTGTCTGCAGTGTTTATAAAGACTTCTACCTCTTTGCCCACCACACCTTCTACCCTCTCCTTTACCTTCTTTAAGATGGCCTCCTTCCTTTGGAAGTAGTCCTCTATGTCTTTTATGTATTTGCCTACAAAGGCCAAGGCTATGGTAAGTCTGTATCTGTCCTTTATGCGCACACCCATAACCTTTATGTCCTCTCCTATCTCAGGGTGTTCTTTTTTCATCTCTGGAGAGTTCAAAAACCTTTCCGCCTCAAAGACGGCCCTTTCTAAGCTATCAAGGGGAGCATAGCCCACACCAAAGGAGGTGTCATTGGCCAAAGGCACTTCACCCTTCTTTTGAAACCTTTCAAAGAGCTCCACAAGGTCCTTGCTACCTGGCTTTATCCTTGTATGTATCCTTACATGCCTTTCCACATCAAGGTTTCTTATGTTCTCCTTTAGCCACCTTTTGGCACTCTCTACCGCAAGCTCGTGGGCATCAAGCCTTTTGCTGTCCTTTTCCAGTATGGCCCTACCCACCAGATATATCTCTATAGGCTCTATTACCTCACCACCACCAAACTCCGCCCTTGCCACACCACCCACAAGCAGGGCTTTATCTACGTTGTGGTGCATGATGGCACCATATTCGGATATATACCACTTGCATAGCTCTCTTGATAAATTTTCTGCAAGGTAATCACATATGGTATCTGGATGGCCTATGCCTTTGCGTTCCACAATCTCCGCATCCAATTCATAGACAGGCTTAAAGGTCATGGGAGTGATAACAATGTTAGCCACCGGCCACCTCCTTAAAAAGTTTAGCTATTAAAGTATAGCACAAGGCATATAATTAAAAGGATTATACAAAAAGGAGGAAAAAATGGACTTTAACTTTTCACAGCTGAGCGACCTAGTTCAAAGGGCTCTCAAGGACATGGACTTTGAAAGGCCCACACCAATACAAAGGGAAACCATACCCTTGGCCTTGAAAGGCTACGATATTATGGGGCAGGCTGCCACAGGAACAGGCAAAACGGCAGCCTTTGGCATACCCATAGTGGAAGGAAGCAAAAAGGAGGAAGGAACCACAGCCCTTATAATGACACCCACAAGGGAGCTGGCCCTTCAGGTAAAGGAACAGTTGCAACAGCTATCCAAGTACAAAGGCCTTAAGGTCTTTAGCTTTTATGGTGGCACGCCAGTGCAAAAGGACTTAGAACTACTTTGGAAGGTCACACCAAACATAGTGGTTGGAACGCCAGGAAGGCTAAAGGACCTTATAATGAGAGGCCTTTTTAACTTTGATAACCTCAAATACTTTGTGCTGGACGAAGTAGACAGGATGCTTGATATGGGCTTTATAGAGGATATTGAGTGGATAATAGCCCAGCTACCAAAGGAGAGACAAACCTTTCTCTTTTCCGCTACCATACCAAGGGAGGTGGAAAGCCTCGCCAAAAGGCACCTGAGGAAGGACTACAAGTTTGTAAAGGTTATAACGGAAGAGCTAAAGCCAAAGATAGAAGAGAGGTTTATAAAGCTTAACTCTTCAAGACAAAAGCTTTCCGAGCTTGAAAAGATACTAAGAGAGCATCTCCTTGAAAAGGTCATAGTCTTTGTAAAGACAAAGAAGGATGCAAGAGAGATAACAGAGGAGCTAAAAAGAAGGGGCTTTAATGTGGTCTCCTTGCACGGCGATATGACGCAAAGACAGAGGGAAAACTCTTTGAGGCTTTTTAAGGAAGGAAAGGTAAAAATAGTGGTGGCCACCGATGTGGCCTCAAGGGGTCTTGATATAAAGGGCGTGAGCCTTGTGATAAACTACCACATACCGGAGGACCCAGAGGTGTATATACACCGGATAGGAAGGACTGGAAGGATAGGCTCCTACGGCAAGGCCTATAGCTTAGTGACGCCAGAGGACAGCAGGGCCCTTATAAGAATAAGGAAGCTAAAGGAAAGCTATAAAGATGGACCTTAAAGAGAGGGCTTTAAAAATCAGGCTTTTGGTCCTTGATGTGGATGGTGTGCTAACCGATGGGAGGCTATATTACACTTCAAGGGGGGAGGAGATAAAGGTCTTTAATGTGAAGGATGGCTTTGGTATAAAGATGGCGCAGATGGCTGGCATAAGGGTTGGAGTCATCTCTGGAAGGAAGAGCAAGGCTTTAAGGAAGAGGCTTGAGGAGCTTGGCATAGAAGAGGCCCACCTTGGCTTTAACGAAAAGCTTCCTGTTTTGGAAGATATGTTAAGGAGGCTTTCCCTTGGCTTTGAAGAGGTAGCCTTTATTGGGGATGACTATGTGGACCTGCCCATCTTAAAAAGGGTGGGCTTTCCCATGGTAGTTTGCGATGCACCAGAGGAGATAAAGGCCCATGCCCTTTATACCACAAAGGCAAAGGGCGGAGAAGGGGCAGTAAGGGAGGCCATAGAGTTCCTTCTGAAGCTAAGGGGACAGTGGGAAGAGATAATAAGTAAATACCATGCTTAGGAGCCTTCTTATAAGCCTTATGATAATACTCACCTCTTACATGCTAAGGGCCTATGTGGATAGCTTTGGACCCACTGGAGGAGAGGAGAAGATAGTAAATAGACTGGAAGGTGTGACCATAAGGTCCTACAGCAAAGGTGGTATTGAATGGACCATAAGGGGCAGATCCTTGGAGGTGGTAGGCAAAGACGTGCTTTTGAAGGGGGCAGAGCTTATATCTGAAGAGGCCACCATTAGGGCTGGAGAGGTTTATATAGATAGGAATACTGGAAAGGGTGAGCTTTTGGGAGGCATTGAACTCATATCAAAGGACCTTGTGGCAAAGAGCCAAAGGGCCTATATGGACCTAAGGGAAGGAAGGTTTTATGGTGATGGCAGGATAGAGCTAAAGGAAGGAGACAAAAGGGTGGAAGGCTATGGCTTTGAGATAAGGCTAAAGCCTGTGAGGGTTATAATTAGTAAGGCGAGGGTAAACATAGAATGAGAAGGGTTCTATTTTTCCTTTTATTGATTGCTTCCTTTGCCTTTTCACAGCCCATAGTGGGTGAAGGAGACCAGCTTACTTACGAAAAGGACAGGATAATCTATACGGGCAATGTAAGACTCACAAGGGGCAACGCCCTTTTGACAGCCAACAAGGTGATCATATACCTTGATGAAAACAGAAAGGCAAGGCTTATGGAAGCGGAAGGGAATGTAAAGTATGTGGAGGGAAACAGAAGGGCCTTTGCGGACAGGATGACCTATGACCTGAGGGAAGAGGTTATAACCCTTAGGGGTAGGGCAAGGGTGGAGGAGGGTCCAAACTTTGTGGAGGCAGAGGAGATAGTTTACTATAAGAAGGAAGATAGGGCTGTGGCCACAAGCAAAGGTTCAAGGGTGAGGACCTTTTATGTGGAGGAAAAGGATGAAAAGGGCAGACCTAATAGAAAGCCTTAGAAGGGAGTTTAGGCTTAGCAGGGAAGAAGCAAAAAGGTTTGTAGATTGCTTTTTTGAAGAGTTGGTAAATATGGTGGTAGAAAAGGGAAGGGTGGAACTGAGAGGCTTTGGTGTTTTTAAGCTAAAGAGCCTTAGCGGTAGGTTTATAAAGAATCCAAAGACGGGCATTGAGATGTATGTGGAAGAAAGACACAGCATAAGCTTTAAGCCTTCAAGCCTGTTTAAGAAGAATGAGAAAGGTTGATGTGCTTATTGTAGGTGGTGGTCCTGCAGGTTCTACATGTGCTTATGAGCTTTCAAAGAGGGGCCTGAGTGTGATCTTTGTGGATATAAAGAGGAAAATAGGCACGCCGGTGCAGTGTGCCGAGTTTGTTCCCATACAGCTATACCACCAGTTTAAAGACTTCTTTCCAGAGGAAGCCATAGCCCAAAGGGTGGAGAATATGGTACATTTTACACCTTGGGGGGAGGTGGTCAGTATGTGGTCTGAGGGCTTTGTTTTAAACAGGGAGGTCTTTGATTACCATATAGCCAAGCTTGCCACAGAAATGGGTGCTGAATGCTTACTTAGGACACAGTTTATAGGCTTTGAGGATGGAAAGGTCTGGCTTGAAAATATAGACAAAAGGGAAAGGTTTTGCATAAAGGCCGATGTGGTGGTGGGTGCGGACGGACCAAGGTCCAAGGTGGCAAGGCTTACAGGAAAGGGAATAGAAAACTTCCTTACTACAGCGCAAGCCACCATGCCCTTAAAAGAGCCAATAAAGGACCTTTTGATATACTTCAGAGATTACATACCCGGTGGCTACGGATGGGTCTTTCCGAAGGGAGAGGTGGCCAATGTGGGCGTGGGCATTGACCCTTCCTATCCTATCAATGTGATGGAGAGCTTAAGAAGGTTCATAAGGGAGGTATGTAAAGAGGGCATTGTGGAAGAGAGGATACTTAAAAGGACTGGTGGGTGGATACCGGCTGATGGTCTTTTGCCTTTGGTAAGGGGAAGGGTGGTCCTTGTGGGGGATGCGGGGGGCTTTTGCCATCCTATAACCGGTGCGGGCATAGCCAACGCAGTCCTATCTGGTAGTATGGCTGGTAAATACATAGCGGAAGGAAACCTTGAAGAATACCAAGAGGAGGCAGAAGACACCTTTGGAAGCGTGCTATGGAGAGCATCGGAAAAGAGGAAAAAACACATGAAAAGCTGGGACAATCTAAAAGAGATAATACCAAAGACATGGATAGCCTTTGAAGACTATTGGTGTATAATTTAAAGCTAGGAGGTGGAAGATGGACTTTTTAGGAAAAGAACAATCACCCTTAACCTTTGAAGAGTGGAACCAGCTGGAGAAGGCTATAATTGAAGTTGCGAAAAAAACGCTTGTATGTAGAAGGTTTATGCCCGTTGTTGGCCCAATAGGTGTGGGCCATCAGGTAATATCTTATGATGTTTACCTTGGTGTGGAGCCAGGTGTATGTGAAGTAAGACCTGGGGAGGAAAGCGAACAGTGTGAGCCTGTAAGGACTGGAAGAAGAAGGCATATAGTCCTTCCAACCATATACAAGCCCTTTAGTATAAGCTGGAGGGATTTAGAATACTACAGGCAGTTCAACCTTCCCATAGATACATCTCAAGCTGCTGCGGCAGCCTTTGCCACAGCGGTGGCGGAGGACACTCTCATAATACATGGAAATCAAAAGCTGGAGATAGAGGGCCTTTTGACGGTGGAGGGAAGGCAAAGTATGTCCATGAGCGATTGGGATGTGGTGGGCAATGCCTTCAACGATATATCCCTCGGTATAGCCAAGCTTTCGGAAAAGGGCTTTTACGGAGACTACTACCTTATACTAAACCCAAAGGACTACTTTAAGCTAAACAGGGTATATCACAACACGGGCCTTTTGGAGATTGAACAGATAAGAAAGCTTGTAAAGGATATATACTACACGCCCATAATGCCAGAATCAAAGGCATTGCTTGTATCGGCAGGACCACAGAATATGGACATAGTCATAGGCCTGGACTTTAGCCTTGCCTATGTGGAATCTACCAACATGGTGCATCACTTTAGGGTTATGGAGATAGTGGCACCGAGGATAAAGAGGCCTGGGGCCATACTGGTGATAGGGGAGAAGTGAAGGAAAAGTGGAAGGTAATAGAAAGGCTACTTTCTGAAGAGTATGATATTGAGGTACAGGGAAGTTATGAGGGGTGGGGTGCGGGCTACGACCCTAAGTTTTTACCCCTTACGGAGATGTGGGCAAAGGGGGAGGTGGAGGATGTGCCGGAGGTGGTAAAGAGGCCAGCGGGGGTGGTCTTTCATATACAAGAGCTTTCAAAAAAATCGGAAGAGGAGGCCATAAACACCATAAGGCATGAGATTGAATATCTCTTTTCCACAGACCTTTATCTTTGGAGGCTTGGCCAGAGAGAGTTTTACAAGTTTGGCTTTACCCCCACCTCCTTCCTTGTGCTTTACTCTGTGCTTGAGTCCATAAAGACAGACTCAAGGATAATAAACAGCCATCCTCAAAACCAGTCAACAATCATAAAAAACTACGAAGAGATTCTAAAAGAGATAGACACCTACTATCCACATCACAATTTTTCCCTTAGCCTTTTGAAGTCATGGCTTGGAAGGGAAGCCCTTCCCAAAGATACGGAAAGGATACTCTATGAATACTTGAACTCAAAAAACAGAGAAGCCTACGACATACTTATGGAAGACCTGCTTGGAAAGTATATAGCCCATATAGAAAAGGCACAAGAGATAAACTATATAGACCTCCTTTTGGATGAGGCGAGGGGAAAGGTAAGAAAGGATGCCCACAAGGGCAGGATAATGACGGACCTTCTCAAAAAGCTTCCAAAGGCTTTGCAAGAGGTCATAATAGAACACAAGGAAAAGAGGGCTATAGATATACCGGAGGAGAAGAGGAAGGAAATAATAAAGAGCCTGAGGAACATGCCCGACTGGATGAGGGACTACTTAAAACAGATGTCCTACTTGGATATGATAGAAAGGGATGTGGAGTTTATAAGGCACTTTTTGCCAAAGACCTTGGAGGTGGATATAGAGCATAGGGGTTTCCTTAGCTTTTTGATAAAGGGGTGGGAGGAACAAAAGAGCACAGCTTCCAGCGGTTTGAGCCTTGGGGGAAGGTCCGAAGAGAAGTCTCAAGAGGACAGGCTGTATGAAAAGGCCTACGGGATGAACAAGGAGGAGTTTAAGGCCTACAGGAGGATGATATCAAACATATTGCCCTATGTGGAGGCACTAAAGAGAAGGCTTAGAAAGCTAATGCCTGAGGAGGAGGAAGGCTGGTCTGGAAAATACTTTTATGGAAGAAGGCTTAACCACAAAGTCCTAAGCTTGGAGGCTTCCATAGGAAGGGGGAGGATGTACATGAGGAGGGAAGAAGGCATAAGAAAGGAGCTTGCCTTTAAGCTTCTCATAGATATATCCACATCCATGAAGAGGGAGGAGAAGATAAGGAAGGCTATAGAGGCCCTTCTTTTGTTCTCTGAAGTCATAAGCACTCTGAGGATGCCCTTTTCCATTGATGTGTTTAGCGACAGGGTGTTTAGATTGAAGGAATTCCATGAAGATTACAAGCTTGTAAGGTGGAGGATTTTGGAGCTTTTTAACATGCTTGGTGGCGGAACAAACCTTGAAAAGGCCCTCCTTTACGCATATGAAGATATACAAACCTTTTGTAAGAAGAACAACATAAGAGGCTGTATCCTTGTCTTCTCCGATGGTGAGCCCACAAGGGGCCTAAAAGGAAAAGAGCTAAAGGACCTTATAAACCAGATAAAGGCCATCACACCCATAATAGGCATAGGTGTAGGACTAGAAAAGAACTATGTGGATTACTACTTTGAAGGCACTGGGATAAAGATAAAGGATGTGTCTGAGCTTACCTTAGCCTTTACAAGGATAATAGAAAATCAGGCAAGGAGGCTTCTGGCCTTTCAATAAGGAGGCTTATACCTTCTTCAGGCTTTTCTATCAAAAAAGCGTATTGAGTTATCTTTGGATAGCTTTTTGCTTCGTTGAAGAACTCTTCACCTTGGGACCTTTGACCGAGGGCATAGTTTATAAGGGCCAAAAGCATATACTTCTCTTGGCAGTCCTCTGCCAGCATGAGCCACTTGGTGGCCTCCAAATACTTAAACTCTACCACATACCTCATGCCCACATAAAGGGGATCCCTATTCTTTAAAAAATGTTCCTTCCCAAGCCTATTTCCTTCCTTATCCACTATCCTTATCCTGAACCTGACCCTCATCACAAAGAACTATCATGGAGTAAGTTTTAGTATGTTTTTAAATTAAAGCACATGAGAGTATACTTCAAGGATGAGCTAAAGGAGAAAAACATACTTTTGGCAAAGTCTGGTGAAGTTCCGGAAAAGATAGAGGTAGGGGAAGACACGATAAAGGTCTACGCAAAAGATGAGGTATATCATATACCTACCTCCTCTTTAAGAGGAAAGGTCATAATGGACAGGTTAAACTACAAGGGAGAACTTACACAGGAGATATATATTTAAAACAAATTAAGCCAAGGAGGTTTTTATGGATAGGTGGGAATCTTTTCTTTTTGAAGTGGCGGAAAAGGCCATAAACTACCAAAAGCTTACAAAGGAAGAAGCGCTAAACATACTGAGAACACCCGATGAATATGTGGCCCTTATGGTCTATCTTGCACAAAAGGTTAAGAACCACTTTCATCCACCCGATAGGATAGAGTTCTGTTCTATCATAAACGCCAAGAGTGGTGCATGTTCGGAAGATTGCAAATTCTGCGCCCAGTCTAAGTTCTATAAAACACCTATAAACGTCTATGGCCTTGTGCCAAAGGAAGAGATAGTGGAAGGTGCCTACAGGGGTGTGGAGTTTGGAGCAAACAGATACTGTGTGGTTCTGAGTGGAAAGTGTGCCACAAGGGAAGAAGTGGAAAGAATATGCGAAGGTGTAAGGGAGATAAAAAAGGAAGGACTTCCCATAAATGTGTGCGTTTCTGCCGGAACCCTTGATGAGGAGTCTTTAAGAAAGTTAAAAGAGGCCGGTGTGAGACGTGTAAACCATAACCTTGAGGCATCGGAAAATTTCTTTCCAAAGATAGTGTCCACCCACTCTTGGAGAGAAAGGTATGAGACCATAAAGAGGATAAAGGCTGTGGGCCTCTCCACCTGTTGTGGTGGCATATTCGGTATGGGAGAAAGCGATGAGGACAGGGTGGACCTTGCCCTAACTTACAGAGACCTTGAGGTAGACTCCATACCCCTTAACTTCCTTATGCCCATTGAAGGAACACCTTTGCAGAATGCACCGGGCATATCACCCATAGAGGCCCTAAAGGTCATAGCCATGTTTAGGTTTACAAACCCAAAGGCAGAGCTAAGGCTGTGTGGTGGAAGGGAGCAAAACCTCAGAGACTTTCACGGTATGGCTGTGCTTATGGCAAATGCCATGATGGTAGGTGGATATCTCACAAGGGCAGGAAGGGATATAAAGAAGGACTACCAGCTTTTAAAGGATCTAAAGTTTGAAAGGCTTGTAAAAATAGAACCTGTCTAATTCTCCCTGTGAATTTCCTCTTTTTCTTTTTCTTTTTTTTATTTTTGTCTTCTATTTAATTAAATTAAAAATAATAATAGGACCCCCCGAATTTCACACCCCCTTCGCAAGTGCTTGATTTTCAAGGATTTGCCGAAAAGAAATTTCACACCCCCTATGAAAGCCTTGATTTTTCTTGATTTTATGAAATCAGAAAGTCCTTGAGTATCAAGGATTTTAGAAGAATTTCACAATTTCACACCCTCTAATTCTAAGTATGGGTCTTTCTGAAATTTTTTGATTTTATACCCTGTAAAATTTTTACGGAAAATACAACACTTAGGATGGGGGGTGTGAAATTCCTTCACAGGGTGTGAAATTCTGTCCAAAAGGTGCATATACCCTGTGAAATTCTTTGTAAAAATTTTACGGAAAAAGCCATACTTAGAAACAGGGTGTGAAATTCTGCCGGGGGTGTGAAATTCCCCTGTGAAATTCTTTGAATAAAAATTATGGAAAAGGCCATACTTAGGAATAGGGTGTGAAATTCTTTTATGATTTATGTCATAATGTGGGTGCCTTTTCGTTTATCCTGAACTGAAGGGCCTCTGCAATATGGTGGCTTGCTATCTTTTCTTCACCTTCAAGGTCTGCTATGGTCCTTGAGACCTTCAAAACCTTCATATAGCCTCTGCCTGTAAGGTTTAGCTTCTCAAGGGCACTCCTCAAGAGGTTTTTTGCCTCCTGCGTCATCACACAATACTTTTTCACCTCTTCATTGGTCATACGTGAGTTATACTTTGTTTTGCTGTTTTTGAACCTCTCCCTTTGGATTTCCACAGCTCTAATGACCCTCTCCCTTATCTGAGCGGATGTTTCTCCCGAACTCATACTAAGAAGCTCCTCCTTTTCCACTGGGTTTACCCAGACCCTTAGGTCTATCCTATCCATTATGGGCCCAGATATCTTGGATTGATAGGCTTTTAGTTGCATTGGGGTGCATGTGCAGGCCTTGTATGGGTTTCCATAGTTTCCACAAGGGCATGGGTTCATGGCCACCACAAGCAAAAACTCTGAAGGAAAGCTCACCCTTCCTCCAACCCTTGAAACGGTAACCTTTCCATCCTCTAAGGGCTGTCTTAGAGATTCTATGGCCTTTCTGCTAAACTCTGGAAACTCATCAAGGAAGAGAACACCCCTATGGGCTAAGGAAATCTCCCCCGGCTGTGGTATGGTGCCACCTCCCACAAGGGCGGACTCTGAGGCGTTGGTAAGAGGATTTCTAAAGGGCCTTTTGGTTATTATGGGAGTCTTCTCATCCAAAAGGCCTGCCACGCTGTATATGCGTGTTATTTCTATAGCCTCTTCAAAGGTCAAGGGTGGCATTATGGTTATGAGCCTTTTGGCGAGCATGCTTTTGCCAGCTCCTGGAGGGCCAATAAGCATTACAGGATGAAAACCCGCTGCCGCTATCTCCATAGCCCTCTTTGCTTGATGCTGTCCATAGACCTCGCTAAAATCCACATCAAAGCTTTCAAAGTTTGAAAAGACCTCTTGAAGGTCCACCCTTACTGGCTCTTTTTTTATATTACCCGCTAAAAAATCCACTACCTCTTTTAAAGATTCAAAGCCATAAACCTCCACACCTTCCACAATGCCAGCTTCCTTTGCGTTCCTCATAGGCACTATAAAACGCCTATAGCCCAGCTCTTTCAAGGATAAAACCACCGGCAAAACGCCCTTCACAGGGTTTATCTTCCCATCAAGGGAGAGCTCGCCCATGACCACATAATCCTCTGGGAAGTCCAAGCCTGTGGAAAGCCTTATGATGCCAAGGGCTATGGGAAGGTCGTAGAAGGTGCCTTGCTTTTTAAGATGTGAGGGAGAGAGGTTTACCGTTATCCTTTTTACTGGAAGCTGAAAGCCTGTGTTCTTTAGGGCTGACCTTACCCTGTCCTTTGCTTCGTTTATGGCCTTGTCTGGAAGGCCCACGATGGAAAACTGAGGAAGCCCGTTGGATATGTCCACCTCCACATCCACCTCAAACCCCTCTATCCCCAAAACCCCACCGCTTTTTATCCTACAGAACATAGGAAAATTATATCAATCAAAAACCCTTACAATCCTATAATAGGTATCCCTCTGGGCTGGCACAAAGCCCGCAGACCTTATGGCCTCCACCATATCCTCCACCTTTGGAATGCTTACCTTGTAAGAAGTGGAAGATATCACATTCTCCTCAATCATCACGCTTCCAAGATCGTTGGCCCCAAAGTGAAGGCCTATGATGCCTATCTGCATGGTTTGGGTCACATGGGAGCTTTGAATGTTTTTGAAGTTATCAAGATATATCCTTGATATGGCAAGAACTTTTAAGTAGTAGTTGGAAGAGGCCTCTTCCAAGTTGTCAAGCTGGGTGTTGCCCTTTTTGAAGGTCCAAGGTATGAAGGCTGTAAAGCCTCCCGTCTGGTCCTGTATCCTCCTTACCCTTTCTAAGTGTTCTACTATATGCCAAGGCTTTTCCACATGACCAAACATCATGGTGGCTGTAGAGGTCATGCCAAGCTCATGGGCCGTCCTGTGGACCATCTCCCACTCTTCAACGGTGCATTTACCGGGGCTCAAAAAGCTTCGGACCTCTTGAGAAAGTATCTCTGCACCACCGCCGGGAAGGGAATCAAGACCAGCCTCTTTTAACCTTTTTAACACTTCCCTTATACTCAGCCTCTCTATCTTTGCAAGATAGACTATCTCCGGTGCAGAAAAGGAGTGTATTTGAACCTGTGGAAATCTTTCCTTTATGGAGCTTATAAGGTCCTCATAGTAGCTAAGTGGTAGGTCTGGGTTTAGGCCACCTTGCATAAGAAGGGTTGTCCCACCCCATTCTATAAGTTCTTCAACCTTTTTGAGCACCTCCTCTTTTGAGAGCACGTAGCCCTCTGGAGAGCCTACCTTCCTTTGGAAGGCGCAGAACTTGCACCCTGCCACGCATACATTGGTGTAGTTTACATTCCTATCTATGACAAAGGTGGCTATGTTTTCTGGGTGGTGCCTTTTTCTTACCTCGTTGGCAAGGTAGCCCAAAACTGTTATATCTTCCTCAAAAAGGCTTAAAGCCTCTTCTGGGCTTAGCCTCTCTCCTTCCAAAACCTTTTCATAGACCTCTGTCTGCACCATGCTTAGAAAATTTATCTCAGGCTCCAAACTTAGCAAGCCTAAGAGAATGGGCAAGCATGAGGTTTATCAGCTTTTTGGCTGGAAAGATGCCAAGCTCACCCTTCAAACACTCCCTTTCTGTAAACCTTTCAGATGTTCCACCAAGCACATAGGGAGAGTGCAAAAGCACGGGCACAGGATGCCAAGAGTGTCCCTTTAAAACAGAGGGTGTAGAGTGGTCCCCCGTTATCACAAGCACATCAGGCCTCAGGTCCAATATCTGTGGAAGGTTCTTATCAAACTCCTCTATAACCTTTATCTTACCTTCGTAGTTTCCATCCTCTCCGTAAGAATCTGTCTTCTTTATGTGAAGGAAGAAAAAGTCATAGTCCTTCCACACCTCTTTTAGAGCCTTTATCTCATCCTCTATGCTTTGTCCTTCAAAGCTGATTAGGTCCATGCCTACAAGGCTTGCAAGGCCTTTATACATAGGGTATACCGCTATGGCGCAGGCTTTTAGACCAAATCTCTCCTCAAAGCTTTCCATCTTTGGCTTTTGAGAAAAGCCCCTAAGGAGCATGTAGTTGGCTTTATCTTCATCCTTCAGCACCTCTTCAACCCTCTCTAAAAGCCTTCTTACCACCTTTGCCACCCTTTCGGAAGCCTCCGTCTCACCCCTTGGCTCTATAGGTTCCAGCCCTTCCTTCTGCGGGTCCGTATCCCTTATCCTGTCGCTACCTTCTGGAAGTTCCTCTGGAAATCTAAGGAGTATGGCAACCCTGTGCTCCATACCCGGCGCAAAAAAGACCTTAACCCCGTCTATCTCCTTTATCTTTTCGGATAGCCTTGATGTTATCCTTCTGTTTTCTTCTGTGGGTATCCTTCCGGCCCTTCTGTCCTTTACTACAAGCCTTCCGTTTAGTCTTTCTACTGTGGCATAGTTGGCCCTTATGGCTATATCGGTGGACTTCACTTCTAGCCCAAGGCCCAGAGCCTCAAGTATGCCCCTTCCTATTTGGTACTTCAAAGGGTCATAGCCAAAGAGGGCAAGATGCCCCGGCCCACTGCCGGGAGTTATGCCATAATCTACAGGGATATGGAGGCCAAGGGCAGACCTTTTTGCCAAGCTATCAAGGTTTGGCGTGCTTGCAAGCTCAAGCTCCGTTTTTCCATCCTTTACAGGAAGACCACCTATGCCATCAAGCACAATAAGTAAAAGCTTTGTATTGTTCTTTTGAACCAGGGCCTCAAGCATAAAAGTTATTTTAGCACCTTATGGCCCTATCTGCCTTAAGAAAGGTGGTATTTCCTCCGTCTTTAGCCATCCACACTCTTCCAAAGCCCTCTCTACGGACTCTCTTGACAGCCTTGTCCTCTCCATCAAAAGCTTTACAAACTCTTCCCTCCTACCTTTAAAGCCCTCTATCTCTTCATAGCTCACCTCTGGGAATCTGGATACTATCCTATCCTTTACTATGTTCCAAGCTGCAAGGTTGGAGTATAGGTTAAACTCCTTATTTCTGACTGTTTCTTTCACCGTTAAAGATTTGAGGAATTCAATCCTCTCTGGCCTTATGGTTAAAATGGCCTCTGCCATAAGCGGGTCCACCGTATAGAAAATGCCAAAGAGCTTTCCAAGTATCCTCCTTTGAGTTCTTATCATCTGGTCCAGTATGTCCTGCACCTCTGGTTCCACCTTATCGTATATGAGCTCAAAGTAGTTTAGCTCTTCTAGTTCTAGGCCTCCTAGGTACCTTATAAAGTTGGCAAGCTCATGATAGCTTACAGATTCTCCTTTTATCTCTTCCTTTACCACTTCCTTTTTAGCTTCTCCGTAGTCAAGGACCACATCTGTGTGTATGGGTGGTATTATGTGGTAGGTTTCCGACTCCCATCCAGCCTTTCTAAGGATCTGCTCTGCCGCATCCATAGTGATGTTATACTTCTGCATAAGAAGCCTCTTTAGACCTTCCCTGTCCTTTTTGTATTTGTCCAATTCTTCGTCCGGTATATCCACTTCCACATATACAAGCTTTTCTTTTCCATCCTCCACAAGGATGACATTCTTTCTACCCTTTATATGCCTCTTTATAAAGCTCCAATCCTCATCGGTCATTATAGGCTCTGGATGCCACTCTTTGGACATTTCCTCTTCAAGCTCAAGGTATGGCACGCTCTCATACCACGTGGCTTTGTTTAGCTTAGACTCTATCACCTCTTCACTTTCTCCAAGCCTGTCTTTTACATACTCTATAAACTCTCTTCTTTTGAACTTAAACTTCTCTATCTCATCTAAGCTAAGCTCTGGAAAGAGGACCTTCAGCTTATACTTTATAAAATCCCAGTTTCCAAAGAGGTTTTGTGGCTCAAGGGCTTCATAGCCATAGGGGTTTGTCCTCAAAAACTCAAAGTAATAGCCTATGAACTTCCTCACCCTTGGGTCTGTCAGCGCCAAGGTTTTTATAAAATCTGGGTCATAGAACTCTATTATGCTAAGTAGCCTTGCTATGTTTACCTTTTTAATGTTGTGAAGATGGCAGAGCTCTACAGCATACTTTTTGGGTATATTATCTACACCGCAGTATTCGTTGAGCACGTCCATCTCCGACTTTAAAAGGCTTCTAAAGAAGGAAAGCTTTTCCCTTTTGGATAGGTTTTCTTTCATAAGGAGCACGCCCAACATCCTTCTCACCTCCCTTACCTTTTAAGTTATGATCTTAAGTTTTCAAGACAATAAAAGTTTCTTATGAGGCTATAATAACTTAGTGTTATGGAATGTGTAGCTTCCTTTGATATTGAAACCTTCTGCCCCATTGAAAGACTCTCCCAAGAGGACCTTCTTTACCTTATAGGTAGGAAAGAACATGCATCAAAAGAAAAGCTATACAGAGAGCTCTCTACAAACCCCTATGTCTCTTACCTTATCTCCTTCTCCTTATTCTTTATAGACTCAAACAGGGCGGAGGTTTACTACATCTCTGATAAAGAGGAAAGGAAAAAGGAAGAATACAGTATAAAGGACAGGATCATAAAGGTGGAATATTGCTCAGTGGTTTACCATCCGGAGATTTCCTTTGCAGAAAGGAAGATCCTTGAGATGTTTTGGGATAGACTTGGTGAAGTGCAAAGACTTATAACCTTTTACGGCGAAGATTTTGATATGGAGTTTATAAAGGTAAGAACCATAATACATAACCTAAAACCTCAAACCTTTCTCCTCTATCTACAATCTAAACATCCACAAGTTTTGGATATATCAAAGTTTTTCAAAGTTGGGAAAAACCATTATTCTCTCAGTTTTATATCTACAAAGCTTAACATTCCCATAGATAAAGGTGAGATGGAAGGTTCAAAGGTGAGGGAAGCCTTTCTCAAGGGTAGATACAGGGATATAGCTGAATACAATCTTAGGGATGCTCTAATAACCGGCATGCTGTACGAAAGGATAAAGGAATACATTTAAAGCTTGTTTGGAAGGTTTAAAAGGCTTATATTTAAAGTTAAGGAGGTTTTGTATGTCTTTGAAGCCTTTAAAGCTTAGAAACAAGGTTGTGCCCATACCTATAATACAAGGTGGGATGGGGGTAGGCATATCTTGGGAAAGGTTGGCGGGAGCTGTAGCAAAGGAAGGTGCAGTAGGCGTGGTTTCCGCCGTTGGAACTGGCTATAGATACCCTGAGCTTGTCAAAAGGGATAAGTTTGGAAGACCTATAGGTTCCATATACACCCATAATAAGGAGGCCTTAACGAGGATAATAAAGGAGGCAAAAAGGATATCAGAAGGCAATGGTGCCATAGCTGTAAATATACTCTGCGCCATAACAGATTATGGCAGGGTGGCTGTGGATGCGGTAGAAGCTGGAGCGGATGCCATAATATCCGGTGCAGGCCTTCCGTTAAAACTTCCAGAATACGTAGGAGATGCGGATGTGGCTTTAATTCCCATAGTGTCTTCAGCAAGGGCCTTAAACCTTATATGCAGAACATGGGAAAAAAGATATAAAAGGCTTCCAGATGCAGTGGTATTAGAAGGTCCAAAGTCTGGAGGCCATCAAGGCTTTAAATATGAGGAGTGTTTTATGCCCGAATACCAGCTTGAAAACCTTTTTCCTTCCGTTCTTGAGGAGGCAAAAAAGTGGGGTGATATACCTGTTATAGTGGCTGGCGGCATTTGGAGCTATAGGGATATAGTCTATTACATGGAAAGGGGGGCAAGCGGTGTTCAGATAGCCACCCGTTTTATAGCCACCTTTGAGTGTGATGCGCCACCCATATATAAAGAAGTGCTTCTTAGCGCAGAAGAGGAGGACATCATACTTTTCAAGTCTCCAGTGGGCTATCCATTGAGGGTTGTAAAAACTCCCTTTATTGAAAGATTGCTTGCAGGCTACAACGGATGGAACGGGTGCGTTTCTCACTGCATAACTCCATGCAACAAAGGAGAGGAAGCAAAAAAGGTAGGCTTTTGTATAGCCGATAGGCTGGGTGCGGCCTGGTTGGGCAACTACGAAGAAGGTATATTTATAAGCGGAGCAAACGGACATCTTTTGAAGAAACAGGGTATAATAAGCGTAAAGGAGTTGATTGAGATATTAACAGGCAAAAGACCTGATCCTACATTAGAGGAGAGCAAGGAGGGGTGCCATGTTTAGAGCCTTATGGACATCGGCCTCAGGTATGATAGCTCAGCAAACAAACCTTGATGTGATATCCCACAACATGGCCAATGTAAACACGGTAGGCTACAAAAAGATGAGACCAACATTCCAAGACCTTATCTATCAAACGATCAGAGACCCAGGGGCTCCAACCTCTCCCGCTACCCGTAATCCTTCCGGATTCCAAATAGGCTTAGGAACCTATGTATCGGACACCTACGGTATATTTACCCAAGGTAACATAATTCAAACGGGGAACACCCTTGACATAGCTATTCAAGGTGATGGCTTCTTCAAGGTGGTTATGCCCGACGGTACCATAGCCTACACTAGGAATGGTCAATTTAGGCTTGACGCGGATGGAAGGATAGTTAACCCCGATGGCTATCCTTTAGACCCGGAGATAACCATACCACCGGATGCCATAAGTATAGGCATAGGGCCGGACGGCACCGTAACCGTTCTCAGACAGGGTGCCACAACGGTGGAAGAGGTTGGAAGGATAGAGCTTGCAAAGTTTGTAAACCCGGCTGGCCTTCGCAGGATTGGCAACAACCTATTTATACAAACGGATGCCTCTGGAGAACCCATCGTGGACAATCCAGGAAACCAAGGCCTAGGAACACTGCTACAAGGCTATTTGGAATCATCCAACGTGAACATAGTGGAAGAAATGGTAAACCTTATAATAGCACAAAGGGCCTTTGAGTTTAACACTAAGGGTATAGTTGCGGCTGATGAAATGCTTGGCCAAACGGCCAATCTAAGAAGATAGTGTATAATTAAAGGCATGGCTGAAGAAGCAAAGGAGGCCAGGGAGGAGAAAAAGGGGAAGTCAAAGCTAATCTTAATAGTAGGGCTTCTTCTGATAATCTTGGCTGGTGCCTCTGGTACATACTTTTTCTTCTTTGTCAAAAAGGGTAAAAAGGAAGATAAAGTGCCATTGCCTTCCCAAGTAGGTGTTATGATGGAAGTGGGCACCTTTACGGTGAACTTGGCTGATAAGGATGTGGATGCTTATGCAAGGGTATCCATAACCTTGGAACTATCCGACGAAAAGGTGCGCCAAGAGGTAGAAAAAAGGCTCCCCATAATAAAGGATGCCATAATTGATGTTATAAGCAGCAAGACCTCTTCTTTTGTAAAGACACCGGAAGGAAGGGAAAGCCTAAGGTTGGAGCTTATAAAGAGGATAAACACTATACTCTTTGAAGGCGGTGTAAGAAACATATACTTTACAGAGTTTGTGGTACAGACCACATGACAGACCTCTTCTTTAACCTTTTGCGCGTTCTTATCTCCTTAGCCATAGTGATAGTCCTTATACTAATCCTCTTGCCCTATCTTGTCCCTTTGCTACAAAAGTGGAGATGGGCAAAGGAAGATAAAGATTCTAGCGTAAAGCTAAAGAGGATTATCCCAATAGGTAGAAACATGTTCTTAATTGAGCTTGAGATAAAAGGGAGGCTTTTTGTAGTAGCTATCAACGAAAAAGCTGTAGAGGTAATCTACAAAGATGAAGTGGTTTCTGATTAACCTTCTGATGATCAGCTTGGCCTTCTCCCAGCAGATACTGCCAAATGTAGAACTGAGGATAGGAACAGGACAGCTTGATACTTCAATAAGGCTCCTTATACTCCTTACCATACTTTCTCTTGCACCATCCATACTCATAATGACCACCTCTTTTATAAGGATAGTTATCGTCCTTTCATTGCTTAGGCAGGCCCTTGGCACACCCACAGTTCCTCCTAACCAAGTAATAATCTCCCTTGCCCTATTTTTAACCTTCTTCATCATGAAACCTGTGTTTGATCAGATAAACCAAGAAGCCCTTCAACCCCTTTTGAAAAACCAGATAACTGATAGAGAGTTCTTTGAAAGAAGCACAAGCATAATGAAGGATTTTATGATAAAGAATACACGTAAGGAGAGCCTAAAGGTTTTTCTTGATATGGCAAACCTCCCAAAGGAAGAAAAGGAGAAGATAAAAAGCCCTAAGGATATCCCCCTTAGCGTGGTAATACCAGCCTTTATGGTCAGCGAGATAACGGTAGCCTTTCAAATAGTATTCCTTCTGTATCTTCCCTTCCTCATAATAGACCTTGTGGTAGCCTCCATACTCATATCCATAGGTATCCTCATGATACCTCCACAGATCATATCCCTACCCTTTAAGATCATGCTCTTTGTTCTTGCAAACGGGTGGGAGCTGGTGGTATTATCTCTTGTAAGGAGCTACCAATGAGCCCGGATATGGTTGTGTCCCTTGGACAAAAAGCCCTGGAGATGGCCCTAATCCTATCAGCACCAGTCCTTATCATAACTTTCCTTGTAGGTCTTGTAATCAGCATACTTCAGTCAGCCACCCAGATACAGGAGATGACCCTAAGCTATATACCAAAGATAATAGCAGCCTATATAACTGTGCTCTTGCTTGGAGCGTGGATGCTGAACAAGCTCCTTGATTATACAAAGGAGATCATCATCAATATACCCACTTGGCTCCGATGAGCCTTGATATAAACACCCTTCTTACCCTCTTTATCATATATGTGAGGGTCCTCAGCTTCCTTATAATGGTTCCCATCTTTGGCAAGGAAACTCTACCACCTACCTTTAAGCTCTTTTTAGCAACGGCCATAAGCTTTTCCCTTTTTCTCTACTATGAGATAGAACCTTCCCATTTTCCAACGACTGCGCACCTTATGCTTGCCTTTTTGAAGGAGTTTATCTTTGGTTTTACAGCTGGCCTTTTACTTAGGCTCATCTTTGATGCTATGCATATAGCCGGTGAGTTCATAAGCGTAAACATGGGGTTAGGTCTAGCAACAGTCTTTAACCCTCAACAGCCTCAAACTACTATAATCTCTTCCTTTTTTTCCCTCCTTGCCACATTGCTTTTTCTAGCCATAGGTGGTGCGGAGATAATCCTCCTTTCCCTTGGCAAGAGCCTTGAGAAAATTCCTCCTGGCTCTTTCAATCTTTACGATATAAACCCACAGCTACTACTGGACTTCTTTTATGAAAGCTTCCTTTTAGCCTTTAAAGTTTCCTTACCCATAATAGCCGTAATGCTACTTTTGAATATAGTGCTTGCTCTGATAAACAGGTTCATACCACAGATAAACGTTTTTATGGTAGGGTTGCCTATACAGATCTTCTTAGGGCTTTTGATATTAACCCTTGCCACACCTTTTATACTATGGTCCTTTTCCACCCATCTAAAGGAGTATATAATTAGGTCTATAGCCCTTTTGGGTGGCTAGGTATGGCACAGGAGAATAAGACGGAGAAGGCCACACCTTACAGGCGTAGAAAGCTTAGGGAGGAGGGAAATGTAGCAAAGAGCCCAGAGCTTGCTTCATCCCTTTTGGTATTCCTATCATCCATCATCCTCTTCCTCACAGGCGCCTATATCTTCTACGAAGTCTTAAAAATAATCTACCTTGTTATAGAAAACCCCTATTTAGGCTATTCTACCATCTTTAGCCTTTTGAGCAAAAGCCTACCATCGCTACTCTTTCCCTTCTTCCTGATAGCGGTGCTTACAGTAGTAATAGCTCATATAGGGCAGTTTGGCTTCATCTTTACATTAAAGCCCTTACAATTCAAATGGGAAAGGTTAAACCCTGTTGAAGGAATAAAAAGGATCTTTTCCCTTAATGCCCTTTTTGAACTCATAAAGAACACTCTAAAAGTGTCTATCTTTGCTTTAGTTGCTTATTTTCTCATAAAAGGTGATATTGAGCATATATTGACAACACCCTTTTACGACGCGAAAAGCTCCACCCTTTTCCTTCTTAAATTTACCTTCAAGCTGATAATTATCCTTAGCCTTCTTGCCATATTTATATCAATCCTAGATTACGGCTATAAAAGATGGGACTATGAGAGGAGGATAAGGATGAGTAAAGAGGAGGTAAAGGAGGAGTATAAACAGCATGAGGGAGATCCTCTCATAAAGAGCGCTATTAGAAAGAGGATGAGACAGCTTGCGCGCGGAAGGATGATGAAGGAAGTGCCAAAGGCAAGCGTAGTCATAACAAACCCAGTTCATATAGCCATAGCCCTAAGGTATGATCCAGAAAAGGGGGATAAAGCTCCGAGGGTTTTGGCAAAGGGTAAAGGATCTGTAGCAGAAAAGATAGTTCAGATAGCACAAGAACATGGCATTCCAATAATTAGAAAAGAAGAGTTGGCAAGGGCCATGTATCCTTTGGTTGAAGTGGGTGAAGAGATACCTCCAAAGTTCTACAGAGCTGTGGCAGAGATAATAGCCTTTATAATGTTTAGAAAGAAGAGGGTGGCCGTATGAGTGAAATGGGAAAACTTTTAGTATTTTTAGGCTTTATCCTCATAATTCTAGGCCTTTTTCTGACCTTTTTTGAAAAACTGCCCTTTGGCCTTGGGAGATTGCCTGGAGATATACTCATAAAAAGGGATGGATTTACCTTCTATTTTCCAATAGCCACTTCCCTTCTTATCAGTCTCCTTCTTTCCCTCCTTCTTATGCTTCTAGTTAATATACTTAAAAAATAGTGGCGGAGCCGACGGGATTTGAACCCGCGCCCTCCGGCTTGACAGGCCGGCGTTCTAACCGGGCTGAACTACGGCTCCTACAGATTTATATTATATCATTTTCTTAATAAAAGGGAAGCTAATCTTTCTATCTCTGAAGCCAGTCCAAAATCCCTATCTGTGATGCCACCCGCTTCGTGCGTAGTCAGCTTCACTTTTACCTTTTTGTAGCTTACTTCTAAATCAGGATGATGCCAATGAGCTTCTGCAAGACCCGCTATCGTATTAAACAGAAGAACCGTTTCCTTCCAATTCTTTGTATCATAGTCTCTAACCAGGAAATTACCTTCATACCTCCAGCCAGGAATATCCTTTAGCCTCTCCTCTATCTCTTCCTTGGAATAAGTTTTTAGCTTTCCTTCTGTTGACATTGCGGACAAAGGCCATATATATGCACTGAATAGTTATAAACCTTGTATCCTTCCATATACTGTGGAAGATTCCAATCTATGCTAAACTCTACATCCTTTATAGCTCCACATTGCACACATATAAGATGATGATGGTCGCTCACATTAGCATCATAGCGCACAGACCCACCCCAGTAGGCCACTTTTTTCACAAAGCCCAGTTCTTCAAGCGTTTCCACCGTTCTGTACACTGTCGCAAGAGATACAAAGGGATATTTCTTCTTTATCTCATTGTATATGTCCTCCACAGTAGGATGGTCATCCCTGCTTAGGAGCACTTCATACACCGCCATCCTCTGGGGCGTAATCTTTAGCCCCATATTCTTACAAGCATCTATAAACTCCTTAATCCTTTCCTCCTTAAGCATAGGTATATAATATAAACCACATGCTAATAATTTTCAATATCATATATTACCTATCTTAGCTTCAGTGTTGCCAAGGTCAATATACCAAGCAGGATAGATATGATCCACATCCTTACCACTATCTTTGACTCTGGAACTCCGGAAAGTTCAAGATGGTGGTGAAAGGGAGCCATCTTGAAAAGCCTTTTACCTTTCGTAAGCTTAAAGTATGCCACTTGAAGTATTACAGAAAGCGTCTCAAAAACAAAGATGCCACCAGCTATAGGAAGCAAAAGCTCTGATTTGGAAACCAAGGCTATAACCCCTAGTCCAGCACCCAAAGAAAGAGCACCTACATCTCCCATAAAAAGCTGTGCGGGAAAGGCATTAAACCATAGAAAGCCAAGCCCTGCACCCACTATGGCAAAGCACAAAATGGTAAGGTCTCCAGCGTAAGGTACATAGGGAATGTTAAGGTAGTCGGCTATCTTCATATGACCTGTTGCATAAGCTACTATTCCAAGGCTTGCAGCCGTAGTCATAACAGGTCCAATGGCAAGGCCATCAAGCCCATCGGTAAGATTTACAGCGTTTGATGTGGCCACTATAACAAGCACTGCAAAAGGTATGTAAAGGATGCCTAAGTCAATCTGTAGGTTTTTAAACAGAGGAAAGTAGATCTTTGTGTCTATATCACCATACAAGTAGATAAAAAGGGCTGTTATACTAGCTACGACCACTTGCGCTAAAAACTTCTTCTTTCCAGATATACCTTTTTTGTTCTTTAGCTTTACCACATCATCCCAAAGGCCAATGAGGGCAAAGCCAAGAATGCAAAAGGTTATTATCCAAAAGTACAAAAGGTCAAGCCTCATAAGTAGGAAAGAAGAAAAGAGAACAGAGAGCACTATAATAAGACCACCCATCGTAGGAACATATCTCTTTACCAAATGTCCTTCCGGCGTATACTCCCTTATATAGCCTTTAAAAAGCCTTTGTATGGCTTTCATCTTCTTCATAAAGATGGGTGTAAGTATGAGCGTTATTGTAAAAGCTATAAACACTGCTAAAAAGGACCTAAAGGTTATGTATTTGAACACATTGAAGGCGAAGAAGTAATCCCTAAGGTAAAGGGCCAAATGGTATAGCATTTTAGCACCTGTTCCTGCTTAGAAGTCTGTCAAGTATGATGGCAACGGCGTTCCTCACGGAAAGATGGTTCCAGTCTCCAGCGCCATATATGGGTTCAAGTATGTAATCAAAGGTGTTCATAAGGGATGGTGGAATGCCATAACCTGTACCAAAAACTATCAAAAAGTCCCTTTCTCTTTTATGTATCTCCTCCGAGAGCCATCTGTAAGATATGGTATTAGGGTATTTTCTAGCGTCTGTGCCAACGATTACCGGCTTTTTTCCCCTTGTTGCTATTATGTCTTCAACCACTTCTTCAAAGGTATAGCATAGTTTTACAAGTCTTACCACTTCATTCCTTGTAGGGTTTGTCTTTTTCCCTTCCTCCGAAAGCCAATAGTCTATCTGCTTTTTAATTACCATCCTTTGACCATCAACCGGTTGGACTATATAGTAGGTATTTATCTCATAGGCCCTTGCAGGCCTTGCAATATCATGAAGGTCCATGGTGGTAAAGGAGGTTATAATGGTCCTCCCTTCCTTATCCATGGCTGGAAAGTGGAGGAGGGCGATAAAAACGTTATGGTTTATCATAGATCATTTATTATAACACTAAAACTCAACTCTAACCGCAACTCCATGCAACTTTCCATGGGGAAACCTATAGAATTCTACAAAACTGGGGGTAGAACGTTTAATCCAGCTAAAGATTTTCCATGGGAGTCTATCCGTATATATGTGTTCAACACCGTAGAAGATAACCCTTTCCCTTATTCCAACCTTTGAGAGTTCTTTATCAATATCCAAAACCTCCATATATCCATACCTTATCTCAACGAGCCTGAGGCCTTCAGCTATGCTTCCTTTTACAAAAGTCTCTGTACCAAAAGGTTCATCCTTTTTTATTAAAGAGAGAAATACATTATCCTCGTATAGTATGCCGTGGTCAAACATGGTTTGTATAACGTAGGGAGGTATAGCCTTTAAATCCCTTATCAAAAATATAGCTGTGCCTTCTATCTTTGGCGAGCTTTTGTAAACATCTTCAAATTCAATAACAAACTCTTTAAATGGTTTAAATCTCATTTTTTTGTAAAGTTTTTCCTGACCTTTTATATAAAGCGTCATTACAGATAGAGGCACAGAAGCAAAGAGGATGGACCAGTATGCACCGTGAGGTATTTTTGTAATATTGGATAACCAAAAAACTATATCTACAAGGAATAAGATGATGGAAATAAAGAAATGGAAAAAGGATTTTTTAAACAAGTAAATCATCATAAGGAAAAAACCAGTTATGCTCATTGTTGTTATAACAGCAAAGCCGTAAGCTGCAGCCATATTGTCTGAAGTTTTGAAGTTGAAATACATAAATATAACACCCAACATTAAGGCCCAATTTACCGCTGGTATGTATATCTGCGTGCTTATCTCTGTAGATGTGTGTTTTACATTAAGAAGTGGAGCTATCCTTGTGTTTATGGCCTGAAATACAATGGAAAATACACCGCTTATGAGAGCTTGGGAGGCTATGATGCCGGCTATTATTACGAGTAAAAGAAAAGGTACATAAAACCTATCTCCTAGCAATGCCTTTGCTGATGCAAAAAATACGGACTGTCCCTCTACATTGTTGTTAAGTATGACAAAGGCCACCTGTCCAAGATAGTTTAAAGTTAGCATAAAAAACACAAAGACCCATGCCCTTCTTATAGAGACTCTTCCAAGATGTCCCATATCTGCGTATAGGGCCTCTCCTCCTGTAGCTGCCAAAATAACCTCAGATAAAGCTATAAAGCCTTTCAGCGGGTTTGATATTAAAAACTCAATGGCGTAGTGGGGACTAAGGGCTTTTATGACCTGTGGTGCTTGTAAAATATAGTAAAGTCCTATTATACCTATGGAAGTAAACCAAAGGACCATTATGGGTCCAAAGAAACTGCCTATCTTGCCCGTTCCCTTACTTTGAATGGAAAAGAGTGCTATTGTTATGATTATGGCTATGAGAATTACTTCCGATTGGGGCATGTTTTCAAAGCCAGGGATAAGCCTTATACCCTCGGAAGAGCTTAGGATGGTTATGGCTGGTGTGATTACACCATCTCCCATAAGGAAGCTAAGGCCCAATACTATGAAAGCCCTATAAAGTTTTCTAAGTTTTTGGTTTTTTGTGAGAGACTTGGCTATTTCACCCAAAACTACTATTCCACCCTCCCCTTTTATGCTCAGGTTCATGGCAAGCCATGCATACTGTACAGAAACCAGTATGATTAGCGTCCAAATAATGAGGGATGCTATGCCTATCATCTGATCCTTTTCTGGCTTTGTGAGTAGCATGAGGACTGTTAGTGTATATATTGGGCTTGTTCCAATGTCGCCAAAGACTGCCCCAATGGCCCTTATAATATCCCTTATCTCTTTTAACATTCCAAACAGATACATTTTAAACATAGCCCAAAAGCTCCCTTAGCTTTTTGAAGGGATCTTGGCTTTTCATAAGGCTTGTGCCAACTAGGAAGGCATCCACTCCAAGGTTTTCCAGCTTTAGGATCTGCTCCCTATTTTCTATGCCACTTTCGGCGATCACAAACCTTGCACCCATCTCCTTTATCTTTGGTGCAAGTCTTTCCGATAGGCTTACATCCACCTTTAAAGTATCAAGGTCCCTGTTGTTTATACCTATTATGTGTGCTCCTGCCTTTAGGGCCCTTTCTGCCTCCTCAAGGGAAAAGACCTCCGCTATATGGGAGAGGCCAAGCTCCTTTGAATAATCAAGAAGATCCTTCAAAAGGCTATCCTCAAGGATTCTTACTATAAGCAAAACTATATCTCCGCCGTAGGCCTTTGCCTCAAGCACCTGCACTGGATGTAAAATAAAGTCCTTTCTAAGCAATGGCAGACTCACTGCCCTTCTTACCTCAAGGAGGTCCTCCAATGAACCGTTAAAAAAGCTTCTATCTGTAAGAACAGAAATGGCAATAGCTCCAGCTTTCTCATAGACCTTTGCCTGGTCTGCTGCGCACACATCCTTTATCTTGCCCTCCGATGGCGAGGCCCTTTTTACCTCTGCAATTATCCTTGTCCTACAGGAGGTTAAGGCCTTCTCAAAAGGGTAGTAGTCTTTTCTCTCCTTTATAAGGCCTTCAAGCTCTTTTATATACTCTGAAGAGGTGTTTATCTCCTTCCTCTTTTGCTCAAGTATCCTTTCTAAGACTCCTATGGATAGACCCTCCTGTATCCCTTTCCTTCCTTCTTGTATATGGCTTCTACGCCAAAGCCTTCCCTTTTTAGCTCTTCATATATTTCCTTGGCCTTTCCAAAGCCATACACAGCCAAAACTACTCCACACCTTGGGTCTATCTCATCGGGTATGGGTATAAGCTTTGCTTTTCCTTTAAGGTGCTTTTCTGCCCTTGTGCCTTCCGATATTGCCGTAAAGGTTATAAAGTGGTCTGGCTTTTTGCTAAAAGGGTTTATCTGCATGAGTATATGCCTTATGTGAAGCTTTACACCCAGAGAGTGGAACTTTATCCAATACCAAAGACTCGGCTCTATAGCCTGAGACCTCTTCCTCAAAACTGCCACAACCTTGCCGTCCTCCTTTTTGAGTTTGACAAGCTCGTTGCCCGTTTGCATACACCAGCTCATAATGTCCCTTTCAAAGCCTGGGTCTGTAGAGATGACAATAAGAATTTGCCCTTCTTTCATCTTTCTCATCTTCTCCGATGTTATAACCACAGGTAGTGGGCACATAAGCCCAGTTAAATCAAGGTACTCTTCTTTCAATTCATCTACCACCCTCATGGCTCCACCTCACACCGCTATAACCTTTGCTTTACGCCCTTCTTCAAAACCCTCTATGTACAAGCTTATAAATTTACTAGCCTTTTCAAGGTTTTTCAATAGTTCTTGATCATAAAGTTCCATAGGATTGTTCACATAAAAACTTACCCTTGCTTCTCCCTTTTCAAGCCTTATAGGCACATGAAATCCACCATTGGAAAAGTCTATCTCCTTTGAGGAATGTTCGTATAGGGGTGTGATACTTATAGCCTTTAGACTAAACCTCTCCTTTATAGCCTTTAGATAATCTTCAAGACTTTGACTTTCTTGAAGGGTATCCAAAAGCTCCGCCTGGGCTCTTAAAATGACCATTTCCTTTTCCAGCTTGCTGTAGTCTGCAGTTATCTTAGAGTAAGCCTTCCTTAGGTTCCTCACATAGAACCTTTCCTTTCTTAGTGCATCCACAAGGTCTGGATGTAAGGAAGATATATATAAGGCTATGAGAAATGGAAGTAGAGAAAGACCAAGCTTACCATAATGATAAAAGGAAAAACCGACTGTAAACCAAAGGAATAACATACCGTAAAATACTCTTCTGCTTGAGTAAAGAGATATGAAGGGTAGAAGGGCAAAAAAACCTTCCTTTTGCCCGGAAAATATGGCTAAGGCAGGCACAAAGATTATGTCTCCATAGTTTTTGAAAAGCTTTAATTTCCCAGGATAAAGGTAGTGATACATGCTGAAAAGGAGGTAGATCACAGAGGGAACTATAAGAAGTGCTTGTTTAGTTGGTGGTTTTCCCACAGATAAAGCTATAAAGTATACAAATACTAGAACTCTGAGTGCCAAAAAGATTAATGCCATGTCTCTAAGCATATGCCTTCTACTCCACTTCTATTCTTTTAACCTTTCCCTTCCTTTCAACCTTTTCTATCTTCCCTTCCAACTTGCTAACCTCATGATCTACTATTGCTTTAAGGATCTTCCAGAAGGAGAGCTCTATGACGTAAAGGTTTTTAATCACTTCCCTTCTTACCTCCTTAGGGGGAAGGAGTATTTCAAGTACCTTAAAAAGATCCCTTCTTAACTCTTCTACCTGCTGTTCAAGGCTCTCTTGATCTACCTTTTCCTTCCCTTCCATGGCTTTAAATATATTCTACAACTTCATAAGCTTCAAGAATTCCTTCACAGCCCTTTCCATACCCCACAGTATGGCATTGGATACTATAGAATGTCCCACGTTTAACTCTTCCACCACATCCTTTAACTCCCTTACAAGAAGGGGAGTATTTTTATAGGTGAGGCCATGACCAGCATAGACTTTTAATCCTAAGGATCTAGCCTTTATTCCCGCTTCTTTTAACCTCTCAAGCTCCCTTTTTGCCTCCTCTATAAGGTGAGCATTAAAGAGGTTCGCATACCTTCCTGTATGAAGCTCTATAGCATCCGCTCCGACTTCCTTACTTGCATACACTTGATCTTCCTCAGGTTCTATAAACAAGGAAACCTCTAGGCCATTCTCCTTAAAATCTTTAATATACTCCTTCAAATAATCCTTCATCTTGACCACATCAAGCCCACCTTCTGTAGTGATCTCTTCCCGTCTTTCTGGCACTAAAGTTATCCTGTTAGGCTTTACCCTAAGGGCTATTTCTTTCATCTCCTGTGTAGGTGCCATCTCAAGGTTTACAGGCACATGAACAGCTCTCTTAATTAATTCTAGATCCTCCTCCTGTATATGTCTTCTGTCCTCTCTTAAGTGAAGGGTGATCTGGTGAGCACCCGCTTGCTGAGCCAAAAGGGCAGCAAAAAGGGGACTTGGTTCAAAGGTTCTTCTTGCCTGCCTTACGGTTGCCACATGGTCTACGTTTACACCGAGCCTCATCAAGGTTTATATTATAACTATGCTGGAGCTAAAAGAAAGAGATCCCTTAAGCAACTTACTTTTGGAAGTGCTGGAAGACCCATCAAAAAAGGAAATGATCTATTATCTTATATGCTATCTACAGCTTGTAAGAAGGGAGGACAGTTTTAACATAGAGCTAAACAGGTTTCTATCCTGTGCTTACAAAAACTTTCAAAGAGCAAGAAGCTATTGGAAGGATCTGTTGGTTAGCATGAACGTCTTTGTTATCTCAGACCTCTATGGAAACCTTTACATGGGTAAAGACATATATAAGGTGGAGGAGGAAGGGATATACCTGATAAGCTTAAGGCACGAGTATTTGAATCAGGTTGATGAGATAGGTCTAAAAGCTTTAAAGTTGTGGAATATACTCAGTAAAACTGCTGTTTATAGAAAGTTTATAACAGCGCAGGATGCGGTAATCATATCCACTCTACTCTTTAACGAAGGACTCTACCAAGAGGTTATAAATTACTGTGAGCTTTGCATTGAGAGATATCCCTCCGAGGCTTCATACTTTAGAATACTTGATAGGCTTTCTAGATTGTATACAGAGGCTAAAGATGTAAAAGGGATAATTAGAGAGGTTCTAAAGGAGCTTGAAAGGCTGGGAGAGGTATTCTATGGTGTGAACCTTTTGAAGCTAAGGAGAGATATGGAGGTTATGTTAAAGAGGGTTGAGAGGGGGCAGAGCATTGGACCAATACGTATTGAATTTGTAAAGTACAGAGATAGGGGAAAGGGCCTACTTGGTAGAATATTTAGGAAGATAAGGGAGTTGGCCATAAGTATATTTAGAAGAAGGAAGGAGGGTTATAGTTCCTTTGGGGAGGTCTTATGTTCAAAGAATTTTCAGACCCAATACATCAGCTTATAAAGGCCGATCCTTGTGAAACTAAAGTAATAAACAGCTTTCCAATGCAGAGGTTAAGGTTTATAAAACAGCTGGGTATAACTTACCTCGTCTTTCCGTCCGCACAACATAGCAGGTTTGAACACTCCCTTGGCACCATGGAGCTGGCTGGAAGAATTTATGTAGGCCTTGGTCTCAAGGATGAAAGACTTTATAGCCTTTTTAGGCTTGCTGGTCTTTTGCATGATATAGGGCATGCACCCTTTTCCCACACTACAGAGGTCCTTCTCGGAGACAAAAGTCACGAAAGCATAGGCGAAAGGGTTATCTTTGAAGAGGGTGTGGCGGACATTTTAAAGGATTGTGGATACACAGATGAAGAGATCAACATAATTGTGCGTATAGCCTTTAAGAAGGATAAGAGCCTTCCGATGATAATAACGGGAGAGTTTGGTGCAGACAGGATGGACTATCTCAGAAGAGATGCCTACTTTTGTGGCACTTCCTATGGCTTTTTTGATTACAGCAGGCTTCTTGAGAATATACTTTTGGTGGATGGTAAAAAATGTGTTCATATTAGCGCCTTAAGGTCCTTGGAAAGCTTTATACTTGGCAGGTACTTTATGTACTCTCAGGTCTATTTTCATAAGGTTGTGCGCATACTAAACATACATCTAAAAGAGGTCATTGAAGACTTTTTCAAAGAAGGTCTTTTGGATCCAAGAGATTTCCACAGGAAAACGGACCATCATGTCATATCCCTTATGTTGGATAGACATAAGGAAGAGAAGGTAAGGAGAGTTTTGGGAAGGGAGCATTACAGAGAGGTTTTCTTCACTTCATCTAAAGATGTTTTTGAATATGTAAAAGAGAGGCTTTTGGAGAGGTATGAGGAGGACCTTTTGCGCTTTGACCACATAAGCAAAAAAGTTCTGGATGAAGACATACCCTTATGGGATGGGAGCAAGCTTAAAAGCCTCAGAGAAGTTTCACACCTCGTCTCTTCCCTAAGGGATATAGAATTTTACAGAATATACGCCCATCCTAAGCACAAGGATGATGTAAAAAGCTATGTTCGCAAAATATATGGATAATTCCAGATTTATCACCCTTCTTTTGGTGCATCTTACTGCCCTTATAGGCATACTTTCCTTGTGGAATGTGGCTGAAAGTCTCTACTTTTTTGTATTTCTTTTTGTCTATCTTCTTGGCGTTTATATGGATTTTAAGGGCTTTTATCCCATAAGAAGAGTTTTTCTAACCCTCTTTGGCTTTATACTTAGCCTCTACTTTTTGTCCTTTTTGAGCCTTGAAGACCTATTAAAGCCCTTTGCCCATGTGGTCCTTTTGCTTCTTTCCATAAAAAGCCTTGAAGAAAAAAGGCCAAGGGACCTATACCAGATACTCCTTCTTGGCCTTTTTGCCCTCTCCATATCAACGGCCTATAATCTTAGCCTTAGCTTCCTTTTGGTCTTTTTGCTTTATAGCTTTCTTGGTCTTACTTCCCTTGTCTTTTTAAACCTCTATAGAAAGGTTGGAGAAAAAAGGCTTGGATGGCTTAGCTACAAGGGCTTTTTCTTTGTAAGCCTTGTTTTCTTTTTGTTTGTGCTTTTCCTTACTCCAGCCTTTTTCTTCTTTTTACCACGAAGCCAAGCGCCTCTTTTTGACCTTTTTTCCAGAGGTAGTGGTCTAAGGACTGGCTTGGCTGATAGCATAAGCCTTGGAAAGGTAGGAGAGATACAGGAGGACAACACAGTTGCCTTCAGAGTCTATGGACTTCCACCAAGCTTAAAAGAGCCATACTGGAGGGCTATAGTTTTTGACAGATATGAAAATCACACATGGCTTAAGGAAAGGGAGGTGCCACTGCCTCAACCAAGCGGTGTGGGAGAATACGTTTATACCTTAGTAATTGAGCCATCCTTTGACAACATCATACCAGCCCTTGATTACCCTTATAGCATCCTTAAGGTGGAAGGCATAAGCGCCAATGCTTATATAACATTGGGAAACACTCTGCGCCTTGAGAGGGAGATAAACAGAACCATAAGGGTAAGGCTTAGTTCCTCAAGGGAGATGTATATAAAGGAAAGCCCAGAAAGGTACTTGGATGTGCCAAAGGATATTAGTCCAAACATAAAAAGGCTTGCAAGAGAACTTGAAAAGGGTGCAAAAGATGATATGGAAAAGGTAAAAAGGGTTATAAATTACTTTTCCAAAGGCTATAGCTATACTTTGAGGCTTGAAAAGTATGAAGGAGATCCTCTTGATTACTTCCTTTTTGTATCAAAAAAGGGCAACTGCGAATACTATGCCAGCGCAACCGCACTGCTTTTGAGAGTTATGGGGGTGCCAGCAAGGGTGGTGGGTGGCTATAAGGGAGCTTTGTGGAATCAATACGGTGGCTATCATATAGTTACCAACTCTATGGCCCATGTGTGGGTAGAGGCCTACGTTAACGGAGAATGGATAAGGGTGGATACCACACCACCCTACATACCCCCAGCCGTCAAAAGAATATCCACCCTTGCCCTCATAAGGGACTACATAGTTAGCTTTTGGTATTCCAATGTGGTGGGATATTCTTCCGAAAAGCAGATAAGGCTTTTTAAAAACATTGGGGAAGGTTTAAAGTCTGAATTAAAGCTGGAAAGCCTAAGGAAGAGGTTTTTGCAAGCCTTTTATCTTTTGGTATTCACAGCCGGTCTTTATTTGACTGTCCTTTTTGTCCTAAAACAGAGAAGAACGCCGGAGAACCTATACGGTAGGACAAAAGCCCTGCTTGTAAAAGAAGGCATAATAAAGGAGGATGCCCTCCCTGAAGAGATACTCTCCTCTTGCAAAGACAAAGAATACTACAAGCTGGTCAAGTTTATCCTTTCCATATACCAAAGACACAAATACTCTCCCTACAAGGTCTATCCAGACGAGGTAAGGGAAGGCTACAATGCTTTGAGCAAGTTAAAAGATCTTATCCGTAGTTCTCGTCGCTCCTGACCCTTACAACCGTATGCACGTTTCCCCTTGGATTGAAATCTCCTATTACTTCCAAAAATCTGGGCTTTAAAAGCTCGTAGAGGGCTGAATATATCTCGTTTGTGGCCTGCTCATGAGAGATATACCTGTTTCTAAACTTGTTTAGCCAAAGCTTTAGGGACCTTAGCTCCACTATCTTTTTGTCCGGTATGTATCTTATCTTTATGGTGGCATAGTCTGGATAGCCAGAACGGGGACAAAGGCAGGAAAACTCTGGAAAGGTAATCTCAATCATGTAGTTCCTCTCTGGTGTAGGATTATCCCAAGCTTCCAGCTCCGCCTGCTCTATAGCAATCTCTCCATACTTCTTTTCCATAGGATTTATTTTAAGCCACCATTACACTCAAGCAAGGCATAAACTCCGTCAAACTCCTTGCCCTTTAGAAGAAGTTTGCAACTCGATAAATCTTTTAGATGGCTTTCCTTTGTTATGATTAGGCCTTTCGCCCGAAGGGGGTCTTCAAGCCTTTCTATGCATCTTTCTGAGTAATAAACCAAGGCTGAGTCTTCTGCCTTGTAAAAATAGACTGGCCCTTGATAGGCTTTGACTATGGGGTATGCCTTAGGTGTAAACCTGTTGGACTGATAGAGGTATAAAAGGGGCAACAAAGAGAAAAGCACAAGTAGGGAGAGGGAAACAGCAAATCTCAAATAGCTTTTGCTTGCCACATGGGCCAGAAGGATGGCAAGGGGTGGGTAGGCAAAGAGTATGTAGTGGTGTAGCTTGTTGCTGGCAAGGCTAAAAAAGATAAGCACAAAGGAAAACCAAAGAAGTAGAGGGGTCCACTCCCTTTTAAAGCCTTTCAAAAGCCTTGGGTATAGGGGTAGGTACCAAAGGGTGCCTACGGCGAGGACAATAAGATAGTAATAAAAAGGTGCAGGATGGGTGGACCTCTGCCCTGTGTATCTCATAAAGTTCTCATATATGAAAAACCTATAGAAGTATTCGTAGCCATAATGGGCTATCATGAAGGCATATCAAGAGAAGCCAAAGACAAAGAAAAGGAATAAACCTTTTGGGTTGAGAAATCTAAAATCCCTTTTCCAAAGGAGATAAACACCTACGCATAGGACCACACCTACAGGACCTTTTGTAAGGAAGGCAAGGGACAGGGCAAGCCAACCCAAAAGGAACCTTTCTTTTAAAAAGGCGTAAAGCCCAGCAAAGGTGAAAAAGGTATTTAGCATCTCTGGAACTACAGCCCTTGACTCTATCCAAAGATGGGGAAAGGTAAGAAGTATTAAAGAGGCTTTTATGGCTATGTCCTTTGAGTAAAGGTCTCTTGCCAAAAGGTATGTTAGGACTGTTAGGCCTATGGCCGAAAGGCCTGAAACAAGTCTTGCAGAAAATTCATTTAAACCGAAGAGAAAAGAACTTATGGAAACAAGCCAGTATAGCATTGGAGGCTTTTCAAACCTTGGCTGGCAGTTATACATGGGGAAGATAAAGTCTTTACTTTTTAGCATGTGCTGGACTGCGCTCATATTCCTCCCTTCATCAAGGGAGGTAAAGGACAATATACAGTTGCCAAGGAGGAAGTAGAGGAAGGATAAGATTAAAAGACCAAGTAGGCCACGAGAAAGCATAGCACTCCTATAAACCATCCTACCACCACATCAAGGGGAAAATGCACACCCATATAAACTCTACCATAGCCTATGAGAAGGGGGTATAAAAGAAGAAAGGGCCTTAGCCAAGGTGGGGAGACTTCTATAAGACATAGGGCAATGCTCATGGCCATGGCAGAGTCTCCAGAAGGGAAGGATTTTAGATGTAGGTCCTCTAAGGCATAAACCTTTGGAAGGACAGAGGGAGGCCTTTTTGCCCTTATGGTATACTTTAGTGCTTTTACGATAATAGTTTGTAAAACCATTACAAGAAGATACTTTGGAAAAGCCTTTTTTAAAAGGGTAAAGAACAGCACACCCACTAAGGCACCAAACCAGCCCTTTCCAAGATGGTGAAAGTATCTGTAAAAGAGGTCCAAAAAGGCATGTCTGTTATGGTTTATAAGATAGAAAAGCCTATGGTTAAAAGGAATATTTTCTATGTCCATTTATAGACTATTTTGCCCCTACTTACCTCCTCTGGCACAAGTACCACTTTTTGATCGCTCATAAAGGAGACAAAGCCCTCTATCAGCCCTGCAAAGAAGTAAACCACTGGTGATTTCATAAGGTCGTTGCCTACTATGGCATCGGTGAATATGTCCTCCTCCGCTATAACCTTGTCCCCTTCCATCTTTATTGATTTGGCAAAGCCAAGGTCCTCAAGTATGGCGCAGGACCTCCTTAGGGCCTCTTCCTTTTGCAAGACCTCTGGGAAATGTCCAATTAGACTCTCTAAAAGCCTTGGACCTGCTTGCTTTCCCGCATCGCGCATTACAGCCTTTGCCCCCTTATCACCTATGAGGCTCTTTACACCCTCCGCCATATTTACAATGGCAAGCAGCAGTATGTCCGCATCAATCATGCTAATTACCCCCTTGTCATTATATCCTAAAATCTGATATGAATTTAATTAGTCCTCCTTATAAGGTTTATAAGCTTTCTTTAACCCACCACCTCATATACCCTTCCCCTAAACTTGGCACCAAGGGATCTGGCAAGCTCCTCCGTTTTTTTCATATCCACTCCATCAAAATCTACTGCCGTGGCTACCACTTCAAAGCCCTCCTTAACAGCTTCCTTTATAAAGTCTATCACCATTTCAAAGGCGTTGGCTTGGGCTGGCCTGCATACCCTATCATAAGTTTCCTTATCTGGCGCATTGAGGCTTACAGACCAAACATCCACCAATCCCTTTAGCTCTTTTAGCTTCTCCCTTGGCAAAAAGGTAAACATAAGGCCGTTAGTATCCACCCTTACCCTTCCACCTCTCTCCTTTACCCATTTGGCTATCTCTTTTAGTGCAGAAAACCTTAAAGTAGGCTCTCCATATCCACAGAAGACTATCTCCTCATATTTCTTTGGGTCTCCTATCTCCCTTATCACCTCCTCTACGCTTGGGTCCCTTGAGACCCAAACCCAGTAGCCCTTTACCATAAAGTTCCTCTCCCTTTCCCTTTGACAGAAGGCGCAGTGAAGGTTGCACTTATTGGTAAGGTTTATATAAAGCTTGTTGTTTATCACGTAGGTTATGGTCTCCTTTTTTCCGTTTATGAGGTTAAACAGAAGCTTGGCGTTTTCTGAGGTCATCCTCTCTACATCTTCAAAGGAGCTGTTGGGTATTAGCTGGGCCAAAACCTCTGCCGTATACCTTATGTATGGTGGCTTATTTGGCTTTCCTCTCACAGGCTGGGGTGCCAAAAAGGGAGCATCCGTCTCTATCAAAAGCCTGTAGGTAGGCGTCTTTTTTACCACTTCCCTGAGGGCTTGTGCATTTGGGTATGTGATTATGCCAGAGTAGGATATATAAAAGCCAAGGTCCACGCAAGCCTTCATAAACTCATAGGACCCTGTAAAGCAATGCATCACACCCCCCACCTCATAAGCCTTTTCTTCCCTCAAGATCCTAATAGTTTCCTCTTCTGCATTCCTTGAGTGGACCACAATGGGAAGGCCAAGCTCCCTTGCTATGGCTATCTGTCTTCTAAAGACCTCCTCCTGCCTTTTTCTATCTGAATACTCCTTATAGAAATCAAGGCCCATCTCGCCAAGGGCCTTAACCTTTGGATGCTTAGTTGCCAGCTCCTTTAGCCATTCAAAATCCTCTTCCTTTACCTTGTCCGCCTCGTGAGGATGAAAGCCTATGGCACAAAAGACATGATCATGTTCTTCTGAAAGCCTTATGGCGTTCTTTATGGTCTTCCTGTCATAGCCTACGGTAATAAGGCACTCTAAGCCCTCATCCTTTAGCGTCTCTTCCAAATCTTCCTTCTTCAAAAGGTCTAAGTGGCAATGGGTGTCTATCATGGAAATAGAAAGATATAAAAAAGCCGTGCTTTTTCAAGGTCTATTTTTTATCCTTACCCTCAAAAAGTGCGTAGCACAGGATATGCATGGGTCAAAGTTCCTTATCATAGGCTCTGCCATGTCTTGAAGGTCCTCTTCCCTCATATTCTCAAGGCCCTTTATATGCTCCCACAGGGAAAGCTCCATGGCTGGAAGGTTTTGGGCAGTGGGTGGCACTATGTCGGCCTTTAAAATCCTTCCCTCCTCATCAAAGGCGTAGTTGTGCCACAGCACACCCCTTGGTGCCTCAGAAACTCCAAAGCCCTCAGACCTCTTTGGCCTAAACTCCACAAGGCTTTTCTCTGGCCTTTTGTAGCCCTTGACAATATCAAGGGACCTCTCAAGGGAGTGGATGATCTCCAACATCCTCACAAGAAGGCTCTTGTAGGGATTTTTCAAAGGTGGCACAAGGCCAAGCCTTAAGGCCATCTCTTTTGCTAACGAAGATAGCTTTTCAAAGGCATTGTTAAAGCGTGCTAACGGTCCAACCAAATAGACCCTTCCATCCCTTAGCTTGGCATGCTTGGCCGTAGAATATGGCACCTCAAACTCTTCAAAAATCTCCTTAAAGGAAGAGGGCCTTATCCTTTGACCCTCAAAGTATATATCACCCTTTAGTATGGGGTATTCTTCTTCCCAAAGGGAGACAAAGACTATATCTTTTAGCTCAAAGTCTGGGAATTTGAGGCCTTTTAGCCTTTCCATCACCCAAAGGCTCTTCTCTAAGGCAAGGCCTATGGGCTCAATAAGGTGAGAGAGATCCTCTGGAAGGTGGCTAAAGCCTCCTGCCACCACAGAAACCGGATGGGAGGTCCTACCGCCAAGGCTTTGTATTATAAGGCTTCCAGCCCTCTTTATCTCCATACCAGCCATCACAATCTCCTTGTCCACCTTGGACATCTCAACCAAGGAAGGCACACCATAAAAGTCCGGAAGGTGTAAAAAGAAAACATGAAGGGCATGGCTCTGTATCCATTCACCAAAGTACATAAGCCTTCTTATTTTCTCTATTTCCTTTGGAACTTCAACGCCGAAGGCGTCCTCTATGGCCTGAACACCGCTCATCTGATAGGCCACTGGGCATATGCCACATATGCGCGCAGTAATATCTGGAATAAGATGGTAGGGCTTACCCTTTAGTATGCCCTCTATGAACCTGGGTGGCTCGTATATGGAAAGCCTCAAGGCCTTTGGCTTCCCATCCTCAAGGTATACCTCAAGGGCACCCTCACCCTCTACCCTGGTAAGGGCGGAAAGCCTCAGCCTCATAGCCAGCTCCTTATGTTTTTATTAAAGCCGTTAAAAGACAACCTCAAAAGCTCCCTTAGGTCTTCTTCTTCTATTCCAAGCCTCTCATAGGCTTCCTTTAGGGCCAAAAGGTTAGGATTTTCTATGGGTCCATAACAGCCATAGCATCCCCTTTTAAAGCTAGGACATAAGGCACCACAGCCTGCCATGGTTATTGGCCCAAGGCAGGGCCTCTGGTAAGCCACCATCACGCAAGGAATTGCCTTCCTTTTGCACTCAAGGCACAAAGGATAAGAAGGTAGGTTTGCAGACCTGTTTTCAAGGAAGGCCATAAGGACCTCTCTGAGGTGTTCCTTGTTTATGGGACAGCCCCTTATTTCTAAATCCACCTTTACAAAGTCCGACAGG
Organism: Candidatus Pampinifervens sinense; assembly: GCA_037927135.1. Classification (GTDB taxonomy): domain Bacteria; phylum Aquificota; class Aquificia; order Aquificales; family Aquificaceae; genus Pampinifervens; species Pampinifervens sinense. Next base: position 82,281 of record JAXSPP010000007.1, read on the forward strand.
GGCCTTGATTGTGGGTTTACATCATACTTTTGAGAATAAACGGAAGAATAAAGGCTTAAAAAGTCTTCAAAGTTCCTCGCCGACTGGATGCCACCGGAGACGGCACAGGCCCCAATGGCTATCAAAAACCTACAGCTTTCCCTTATCTTCCTTATCCTCTCTTCCTCCTCCGGCGTAGACACAGACCCCTCCACAAAGGCAAGGTCAAAAAAGCCCCATCGGTTTGCAGACTGCGCCTCAAGGAAATATTCTATGCTTACAATTTCGGAAAACTTAAAAAACTCCTCTTCCAGTTCAAAGAAGGCAAGCTGACAGCCATCGCAAGAGGAGAACTTAAAGACGCCTACCCTCATACCTCCTTCCTTTCAAAGTATTCCTTTATCAAATCATACCTAAATATGGGCCCATCCTTGCAGACGAAGTAGGGCCCTATCATACAGTGCCCGCAGGTACCCACAGAACACTTCATATGCCTCTCAAGGGAAGCATAAATTCTATTCTCTTCAATTCCCTTCTCTTTTAGAAGGCTTACGCAGGCCTTTACCATAGGGTCTGGACCGCATATAAAGACTAAAGAATCCCTTTCAATATCCAATTCCCTCAAAAGGTCTGTTATAAGCCCCGTTTTGCCCTTCCACTGTGGATGAGAGGTGCCTATTATGGCCCTAAAGTCCGCCTTTGAGGACCACTCCTCATAAAGATACTTATACAGAAGGCTGTCGTAGTCCTTTGAGCCATAAAGGTGTATTAGCCTTTTTATGGGCCTTTTCATGGCCTCTTCAAAGACCCATCGGGTTGCCGCAAGGCCAAGGCCACCAGAGAGGATAAGGAGGGTTTTTCCATAGGCCTCTTCCAAATTCCACCTGTTGCCATAGGGTCCTCTCCAGTATAGAAGGTCTCCCTCCCTCAGGCTATCTATATACCTTGTCACATCACCCACAGCCCTCACCGTATGGACCAGATAGCCTTCCCCCTTACTTGCTATGGTTATGGGTGCCTCGCCCCTTCCGAAGGCATAAAGCATGTTATACTGTCCAAATTGTGCCTCCTCCTCTGTGGCAATATGAAAGGTATAAACACCCTCACACTCCTTTATCACCCTTATTATCCTTGAGGCCTTTAGCCTGTAAGGGTTTTCAACCATGGGCAAGCCTTTTTACCTCCTGTCTTATGTCTATGCCCGCAGGACACCATGTGATACACCTTCCACAGCCCACACAGCCAAAGCTATCAAACTGGTCCACCCAATAGGCAAACTTATGCATAAGCCACTGCCTATATCTGGAGTGGATGCTCTGCCTGATATTAAATCGGTGGACTGTGGCAAAGGAAGGAGAAAAGCATGAGTCCCAAAGCCTTACCCTCTCACTACAATCTGATTCTAAGCTGTTTCTCTCCACTATATCAAAGCAAAAGCAGGTGGGACAAACTTGCGTGCAAGAGGTGCAAGCAAGGCACCTTTTCTCAATATGCTCCCAGTAGTAACTATCCATCTTACCATAAAGCCTCTGTGCTAGCCCTTTTCTCTCAAAAAAGTTCTCCATAGAATCCTTCAGGTCCTTTAACCTCCTTTCCTTCTCTTCAAAGTGTCTTTCCTCTGCCCTCTCCTTCTTCTCCAAAAGGCTAACCATCTTCTCACCCCTTTCTGAACCCACCTCCAAAAGGAAAGAATCCTCCAGCTCTGTGATAAGGAGGTCAAAGCCATCTTTTACCTCTGGACCAGTGCCCATTGTATTACAAAAGCAGGTGGAGGTCCTATAGGTGCAGTTTACGGCCACTATGAAGGCCCTTTCTCTTAGGCTCTTGTAGTATGGGTCTGGGTGTGAGTTCTTTTCAAGGAAAACCCTGTCAAGAATTTTTATGGCAGAAAGGTCGCAAGCCCTCACATCAAAAAAGCAGTACTTTTCTTCTACCCTCTCCATCTCGAAGCTTAAAGCCCCATCGGACCTTTTTACCTTCATAAGCCTTAGTTCCGGTGGATGCAAAAAGGCTTTTGGAGAGTTGGCAGGATGGGTGTAGGTAAAGTAGCCATTTGAAGCCTTCTCAACAGCATAAAGGGCAGGTCCTTCTACATTTTTGTAGCCCAAGGCAAGGCTTTCAAAGTCTTTAACATGGTCGTATACCAAAAGGCCATCCCTCAAAGTTGGAGCAATAACCTTATAGCTTTCGCTAAGAAGATAAAAGAGCTCCCTTAACCCCTCAATCCCTATTATGTAGCCTTTGCCTTTTCCTTTGCCTTCCACCTCAAATATTCCTCTATAAATGGGTCTATCTCTCCATCCATCACAGCGTTCACATCACCTATCTCTAGACCAGTTCTAAGATCCTTTACAAGCTGGTAGGGCTGGAACACATAGGACCTTATCTGATGGCCCCACCCTATGTCCGTCTTTTCTCCTTCTAGGGCCTTCTTCTTCTCCTCAAGCTTTTGAAGCTCAAGCTGGTAGAGTTTAGCCTTCAAAAGCTCCAAAGCCTTTATCCTGTTTTGGTATTGAGACCTTTCCTGCTGGCATGTTACCACTATGCCCGTTGGCTTGTGCCTTATCCTCACCGCCGTGTCCGTCTTATTTACATACTGGCCTCCAGCACCGCTGGCCCTGAAGGTCTCCATCTCAATGTCCTCTTCCCTTATCTCTATGTTTATGCTTTCATCTATCTGTGGCATGACCGAAACGGAAGCAAAGGAGGTGTGCCTTCTTGCGTTGGCGTCAAAGGGTGAAATCCTTACAAGCCTGTGGACTCCATGCTCTCCCTTCAGATAACCGTAAGCATATGGCCCCTTTATAAGAAGAGTTGCGCTTTTTATGCCTGCCACATCGTCTGGGTTGATATCCACCACCTCCACCTCATAGCCATGCCTTTCCGCCCACCTTTTGTACATCCTCAAAAGCATACTTGCCCAATCGCAAGCCTCCACACCGCCCGCACCAGCCTGTATGGTAAGGTAGGCGTTCTTTGAATCCATCTCCTCAGATAGAAAGGCCTTTATCTCAAGGTCCCTAATGGGCTTTTCAAGCCTGTTTAACTCCTCCATCAGCATCTGTATGGTTTCAAGGTCCTCTTCTGATGTCTCTTCCAAAAGCTCCTCTATATCCTTAAGACTTCTTTCTATCTCCTCAATCTCCTTTAGGTTCTCCTCAAGCCACTTCCTTCTTTGTGTTAGACTCTTTGCCTTTCCCTGATCGTTCCAAAAATCGGCAGAAGCCATACTCCTGTCTATTCTCTCAATCTCCTCCCTAATGGATTGCACGTCAAGGGTGGTTTTTATATCCTCAAACTTATCCTTCAATATATCAAGCTTTTCTCTCACCTCAGTCAGCATAGAATTTAATATTAAGCGCATGGTAAGGGAGATGCAACTCTCCGACTTGGAAGAGGTCCTAAGGATAAGTAAAGAGTGCTTTAACTCAGATGCATGGAGTAAACAGGCCTTTGAAAAGGAGTTCAACCTTGACTATTCCCACAGGTTCGTCCTAGAGGAGGAGGGTGAGATAATAGGCTATGCGGTAGTGTGGCAGATGTACGATGAGGCCACCATCATGTCCATAGCCATAAAAAAAGACAGGTGGGGAAGGGGCTACGGCAAAAGGCTTATGGAGTTCATCATAGAATACTTTAAGGGCAAGGTAAGCAGAATTTTGCTTGATGTGAGGAGGTCCAACATAAGGGCCATAAGGCTCTATCAGTCCCTTGGCTTTAAAATAATATCCGAAAGGCGTGGCTATTATTCCGATGGTGAGGATGCCTTTTTGATGATACTTGATCTGGAGGAGAAAGGTGGAGATAAAGGGAAGGCCCTTGAAGCTGTTAATACCGGAGGATAAGATCCTCCAAAGGGTAAAGGAGTTGGCAAAGGAGATAGAGGACTATTTTGCAGGCCCCTTTTTTGTGGTAAGCCTTCTAAAGGGTGCCTTTATCTTTACGGCGGACCTGATAAGAAGCTTTAGCATTCCTGTGCAGGTGGACTTTATATGGGTCTCCAGCTATGGCTCCTCTCAAGAGAGTCAAGGGCATGTAAAGGTGATAAAGGACCTAGATAGGGACATAGAGGGGCTAAGGGTTCTTTTGGTGGATGATATCTTAGACACGGGCTATACCCTTGAGGAGGTCTACAGGCTTCTCAAGCTAAAGGGTGCAAAGGAGGTAAAGACCTGCGTCCTTTTGGACAAAAAGGAGAGAAGAAGGGTGCCCTTTGAGGCGGACTTTGTAGGCTTTGAGGTGCCAAACCTTTTTCTTGTGGGCTATGGTCTAGATTGGGACGAAGAGGGCAGGAATCTGAGGGGCATATACGCAGTGCTTTAGCCTATATCCTCTATGCTTATGCCTACGGCACCAGCCCTAAGCATCTCCTCTATGGCCCTTTCCGAGTCTCCAGGGTTTACATCCACACCCTTTATACCATCAAGGAGGAGAAAGGCCTCATAGCCAAGGTTTATAGCACCAAGCACGGTGTTTTTCACACAGTAATCGGTGGCCACACCACCCACAAAGACTCTCCTTATACCCCTTTCCTTTAGAAGGCTGTCAAGAATGGTTCCTTGAAATCCAGAGTAGGCGTCAAAGTCTTTACTTGTGCCCTTTGATATAATAAAGCGGTTGTCCTGTGGTATAAAAAGGTCCTTATGGAACATGGCCCCTTCCGTGTTTTGAACGCAGTGAGGAGGCCACACACCCCCTTGCTCTTTGAAGGATATGTGGTCCGGTGGATGCCAATCCCTTGTAAAGAATACGGGAAGCCCTAAGGAGTTGAAAAGCTTTGTGTATTGGTTAAGCCTTGGTATTATCTTGTCTCCCTCTGGCACTGGAAGGGCTCCTCCCGGCATAAAATCCTTTTGCATATCCACCACTATAAGCGCATCCTTTGGGCCAAGCCTTATCTTCATGGCAAAACCTCCACAGGTATCTCATCTTTTAATTTAATCTCTTCAAGGCTGACAGAACATCGGTAGGCCCTTGCCTCCAAGCCAAGCTTTACATACCTCAGAAGGGCTTCAGAAAACTTTGGATCCACACGCCAGTTGGGAGAGAAGGCTCTGCAGTCTTCCCTTTGGACCACAAAGACCACAAGAGGCTCATATCCTTCCATTGAAAGCTCAATAAGCTTTTCAATATGCCTTCTTCCCCTTTCTGTGGGTGCATCTGGAAAAAGGGCAATGCCATCCTCTACCAAGTTTACAGACTTTACCTCCACAGGCCTATGGCCTAAAAGCAGGTCAAACCTTTTATCACCAAAGGTAGGTTCAAAGGAGACTGGAACTTTTATATACTCTGCATAAAGCTTTGGAGCAATATGAGAATCAATGCAAACAAGGTAGTCTTTAAACTCTGCAAGGACTATTTCAAAGGAGTGTTTTCCTTCTTTCCTTTTTGCCACATAAACTTTATTGCCCTCAAATAGGAGCTCCTTTAGCCTTCCCGTATTCCTTATGTAGGCTGTATAATCTTTGCCTTCAAACTCTATAAGCCCTACAAACCTGTTTAACCTTCTTTTGAACTTTGCTTCCTTTAGCTCTGGAAATCTCATTTTTTAGAAAGGCCCCACCTGGCGGTGGGGCAAAACAGTTAGGGGAGGGAGGGGGAGGGAGTTTCTCACTTCCCCCAACTTCTCTATCTAAGTCTAAAATTATATCCAATAATTTCCTTTTGTCAACTTGTAAAAAATTAAAGTCTTTTCAAGGATGCATGCCACATAGCTATAGCTCCAGCAGAAGAAACGTTTAAAGAGTTTATCTTTCCCACCATCGGTATGGAGACCACAGCATCCGCTATTTCCAGAAGGCTCTTTGATACACCCTCTCCCTCCGATCCTAGCACAAGGGCACAGCCTTGAGGAAAGTCAAACTCCCTTATATCCTTACCACCCCTTTCTATAGCTATGATCCAGCCACCCATCTCTTTAAATTCCTTCAAGGTCCTTGCCAGGCTACCCACCTTTGAAAGCATAAGGTAGAACACCGCACCAGAGGATGCTTTAACCACCGTTTCATTGATAGGACAGGCCCTATCCCTAGGTATTAAGGCACCTACACCACCAAAAACCTCGCAGGTCCTCAAAAGGTTTCCCACATTTTGAGGGTCTGTGATGTGGTCAAGGACTAGGAAAAAGGAACCGCTTTCCAAGGTCCTTTTAAAGAGTAGGTGAGGCTCCACATACTCTATGGGACTAAGGATAGCCAAAATGCCTTGAGTTTTCTTTGTGCCAGAAAGCTCCTCTATTTTTTGTCTTGGCACCTTTTGTATCTTAATACCCCTTTCTTTGCATAGCTTTACCACTTGATAAGGTGGATGGGAATCGTGTGCCACAAGCACCTTCTCTACAGACCTTCCAGAACGTAAAGCTTCTATCACCGGATTCTTCCCATAAACTATCATAGCTTTATTACACCACCTCCAAGCAATACATCATCCTCGTAAAAAGCGCATACCTGACCGGGAGTGATGCCCTTTATAGGCCTTTCAAACCTCACCACATATCCATCCTCTGTTCTTTCTACATCCTTTACCTCCACCATTTGACTCCTATACCTCACCTGCGCCTTTGGCCTCTCCCACAGGTTTATGTCAAGATGGAAGTTTATATCCTCAAGCAAAAGCCAATCTCTATAAAGCTCCTCCTCCCTGGAGAGATAAACTATGTTGTTCTCTGGGTCTATGGAATGCACATAGACGGGAAAGCCAAGGGCTATGCCCAGTCCCTTCCTCTGACCCACCGTGTAGTGGAAAAAGCCCCTGTGTTTACCCACAGGCCTTCCCTCAAAGTAAAAGTAGCCTTCCTTAGATCCTACCTTCTCTTCTATGAACTCCCCCGGCCCCCTTCCCATAAGGAAGCACACATCCTGAGAATCCCTCTTGTCCCATACGGGAAGGCCCCTATCCCTTGCTATCTTCCTTACCTCCTCCTTTGTTAGACCTCCTAGGGGAAACTCTAAAAGGTCCAAATGCTCCCTCTTTACCAGGCTCAGAAAATAAGACTGGTCCCTTTTGAGGTCCATTGCCCTCCCTATAAGCCTCTCACCCTTATACTCCACAAACCTAGCATAATGACCTGTGGCAAGCTTGTCTATGTTGGCCACTTTTCTGAGATAGTCTGCAAGGAAACCAGTCTTTACCTCTCTGTTGCATATAGCACATGGGTTTGGGGTTTTTCCAGAAAGGGACTCCTTCAAAAAGTAATTTATGACCTTCTCCTCAAATACCTTCTCCCAGCTTAGTGTTATGTGGGGTATTCCAAGGTATTCTGAAACCCTTGCTGCATCCCTCACATCCTCTGGAGAACAGCAAACCCTAAGATCTTCTGTAGAACACTCAAGCTGGTGAAACCTCAAGGTTACACCTATGACCTCATGTCCAGACTCCTTCATGAGGAGCGCGCAAACACTGCTATCTACACCACCACTCATACCTACAGCCACTCTCATAAGGAAATAATTTAGACCCCAAAGAACCTTTTCATAAAGCTTATAACTTCTGAGCTTTCCTCTTCCATCTCTAGCCCAAGCTTTATTATCCTATCTGGATTGTCCTTTTCCTTCAAAAGCCCAAGGCTTATGGCTGTTTGCAGCTTTTCTATAACACTTTCAGAAATATGTATCATAGTCTGATCAAAGCCAAACCTTTTATACAGTTCAAACCTCTCCCTCTCCCCCTTCTTCATCATACTCCTGCAAAAGGCGCATATCTTCCTCCAAGTGTTTAAGGTCCTCTCCCAATCATCCCTTGGAAGGTTTTCCAGCTCAAGCTTTATCAAGTCTATGAGTGAGCTCCTAAGATAGGCTTTAAAGCCTTCCGGCGTCCAGTTTTGATCATCCTCCTTTTTTAAAAGGCCAGTTAGATCAATTTTCATGTTATTCTAATATATACACCTTTTGGAGGTTAGGCATGTACAAAATCCTCATAACGGACCCTATCTCCGAAAAGGGTATTGAACTGCTAAGGCGTGAGCCAGATTTTGAAGTGGACAACGAACCAGACATATCTTATGAAGAACTCCTTGAGGTGGTAGAAAACTACCACTGCATAATCACAAGGAGCAGAACGCCTGTGACGGCAGAGCTTATAGAGAGGGCAAAAAACCTCAAGGTTATAGGAAGGGCTGGTGTGGGTGTAGACAACATAGATATAGAAGCGGCATCTATGAGGGGCATACTTGTAATAAACACTCCTGGTGCGAACACCATAGGAGCTACAGAGCTGACCCTTTGCCACATGTTAAACGTTATAAGGAACGCACACACAGCCCACAATAGCATGGTGGAGGGAAGGTGGGACAGGAAGAAGTTTATGGGTAGGGAACTGTACGGTAAGACCCTTGGCATAATAGGCCTCGGAAACATAGGTTCTCAGGTGGCCATAAGGGCAAAGGCCTTTGGCATGACCGTATACGCTTACGATCCATACATACCAAAGGAAAAGGCAGAAAGGCTAGGTGTTAAGCTCTTTGACAACCTCCATGATATGCTCCGTCAGGTAGACATCCTTACCATCCATGCACCCTTAACTCATGAGACCAAGCATATGATAACAAGGAAAGAGTTTGAAATAATGAAAGATGGTGCCATACTTATAAACTGTGCCAGAGGTGGAATAGTGAAGGATGAGGATTTAATCTGGGCTTTGGAGAGCGGAAAGCTTGCCGGAGTGGGCCTTGATGTCTTCTCTGTAGAGCCTCCCCCAAAGGAGTTTATAGATAAGATATCCAAGTTTCCCAACGTGTCCCTCTCTCCCCATATAGGAGCCAACACTTACGAGTCTCAGGAGAATGTGGCTGTGATCATTGCCCAGCAGGTCATAAAGGCCCTAAGGGGCCAAACGGTAGAGTATGTGGTAAATGCTCCCTTCCCAGACCTCTCTGTTATCACCCTTATAAAGCCTCATCTTGATCTGGCGGAAAGGATGGGAAGGTTTTTGGTCCAGTGGGCCGAGGAGGGCATAAGGGAAGTGCACATTGAGGTAAGGGGAGACATAGCCCAACACTTTCATCCCATAGCCTCCGCCGTGCTTATGGGTATTCTAAAAGAAATTGTGGATTTTCCGGTAAACATCATAAACGCCAGCTATGTGGCAAAGGACAGGGGCATAAAGGTGGAGGAGCTCACTTCCGAAGAGAGTGAAGACTTCAAGCACTATATAAGGGTGGTGGCAAAGGGGAACGGTATGGAGAGGGTAGTGGCAGGCTCTGTGCTTGAGGGACACATTCCAAGGATATTCCAGATTGACTCCTATAGGGTGGATGTGGAGCCTGAGGGCATAATGCTTGTTTTTGAAAACAGGGATGTGCCCGGTGTGATAGGAAGGATAGGCACAATCCTTGGCAATGCTGGTATAAACATAGCGGGCTTTAGGCTAGGAAGAGAAAAGAAGGGTGGTATAGCCCTCGGCATTTTAAACCTTGATGACCCGGTGCCTCAAGAGATCATTGAAGAGCTAAGAAAGCTACCCCATATCATCTTTGTAAAACAAGTGATAATATGAGATCATCTCCTTTATGATCCTTTCTCCAGCTTCCAGCTTGCTCTGGGCCTTTACTTCTATTAGCTTGCCATCTTTAAAGATCATCAGGCCCTCGTAGGCCTCAGAGCCCATACTCTCCAAAGGATTGGCTATTATTAGGTCAAGGTTTTTCTCCCTTAGCTTCCTTATGGCCTCATCCCTTAGCCTTTCCCTTTCTTCTAGAGCAAAGCCCACAAGGACCTTTTGACCTTTCGCCTTTCCAAGCTCCTTGAGTATATCTGGATTTTTTACAAGCTCAAGGCTAATCCTCTCTTGCTTTTTCATCTTTCCCTCATAGGCCACCAGAGGCCTATAGTCGGCCACCGCTGCGTTCATGACTATTATGTCTGCCCAATCTTTTAAGTCCATAACCTTTTTTAGCATGTCCTGTGCCGAGACAACCCTAATTATCTCCACCTCCGGTGGCTCTTTGGCCGTTGTAAAGCCTGCTATTACTTTGACCTCTGCACCATACCATCGGAAGAGCCTTGCCAAGGAAAAGCCCATAAGACCGCTAGAAAGGTTAGATATGAACCTCACCCTGTCTATAAACTCCCTTGTGGCACCTACGGTGATAAGAACCTTTTTCCCCTTTAGTGGCTTTGGCCTCAGACCATACTCTACCCAGTCAAGCAATCTTTCTACGCTTGCAAGTCTGCCTTGGCCCTCTTCTTCGCAAAGAAGTCTTCCTTCCTCCGGTTCTATCACTATCACACCCCTCTCTTTTAACCTTCTTATATTCTCCTGCACTGCAGGATTTTTATACATCTCCACATTCCCAGCCGGAGCCACCATAAGCGTTCCCTTATGAGATAGGGCGCATGTGGTCAAAAGGTTATCGCCTATGCCAAGGGCCACCTTTGAGAGGGTGTTTATGCTACAGGGAGCAATGAGAAAAAGGTCCGACCATCTTGGTAGGTTTATGTGCAAAAGTGGGTCATCCTCCCAATCTACATAGGCCTTGTGGCCCGAAAGGGCCCAAAAGGTAAGCCTGCTTATAAACCTTTCAGAAAAGGGAGAAAGGACCACCCTTACCTCATGGCCTGCCTTTTTTAGCTCCCTTATGAGCTCACAGGCCTTGTATATGGCTATGCTTGAGCTAACTCCCAAAAGTATCTTAGCCATCCTTCAAAGCCCAATAGATCACAGCCATCCTAACATAAAGGCCCATCTCCACCTGCTTTAGAACCAAGGACTTTTCCGAGTATAGCACCTCTGCGTCAATATCCACATAGAGGTTTACAGGCCCCGGGTGCATAAAGTAGCCCTTTAAAGCCCTATGCCTTTCTTTTGTTAAGCCAAACTGCAAAAAGTAGCTTTCCTTGCTGGCTATGTAGTTTTCTTTGAACCTCTCCTCCTGTAGCCTTAGCCATACGCAAAGGTCTGCCCATTCTATGGCATCTTCTACCCTGTCAAAGACCTCCTCCACGCCAAAGGGAGAAAGGTCGGAAGGTATCAAGGTTCTTGGGCCACACACACCAAGCCTTGCACCAAAGAGCTTAAAAAGGTAGGCTGAGGACCTAAAGACCCTGCTGTGGAGTATATCACCGATAAAGACCACCTTTAAGTTTTCCACCTTTCCGTAGGCCTCAAGGGCAGTAAAGAGGTCTATAAGGCCCTGTGTGGGATGCTGATGGGTTCCATCTCCAGCGTTTATAAGGCTCATGCTTTCTTTTAGATAGTTTTCGTAAGGGAAAAGCACAAAGGGAACCCTGAATATAAAAGCCCTAAAGCCAAGGGCGGAAAGGGTCTTTATTGTGTCAAAAAAGCTCTCACCCTTTTCTATGGAGCTTTCCCTGTTTCCCACATAGTAGGTCCTAAGGCCCAAAAGCCTGCAGGCTTTTTCAAAGGAGAGGCGTGTCCTTGTAGAACTCTCCAAAAAAAAGAGGGCCACATCACCCTCAAGGCTTTCCCTTCTTCCCCTTTTGAAGTCTTCACAAAGGCTTTTTAACTCTTGTATATCTTCCTTTTCAAGGTCTCTCACAGAGATAAGGTGCTTTGCCATACTGGGAGTATAATTTTAACACAGAGAGTGTTATATTTCTTTTCTCAAGTCTCTTGTCATGGCTTCTTCATAGGTGTAGGGACACTTCTTAGGTAAGTCTCTTTTAGAGAGATTTAGATTATTATCCCTTGCCCATCTTAGGATTTTGGGTATGGCAAAGGTCCAAGCTTTATCCATTTCTTCTGGTAGCTTTTTTCTCAAACTTGGATAGATTTCAAAAAGTGCTTCTATTTCATCCCTTGCGTTTTCTATGCTTTTTATCCATCCCATACCGCCCGCCTCTTCCCCACCAGTGGTCAGCCCTCTAAAATGGTCCCATTTGTAGAGGTGTTCCAAGATGATAGCCAAGTAGCTAATACAAGCCTTTAGGTCAGACCTTGCCATATCCTCTATTTCCTCCAGAAGGTTTTCCCAATCCACCAAATCGTAAGCCTTTTCTCTGAGAAGTTCTAAGTTTATCTCCGCCCAAAGAGGAAAGTCCTTATGGTAAAGCTCCTTTAGTTCTTCTTTGCTTATGGTCCTCATCTTCATAGGAATAAATATAAGTAAGTAAGAAGGAAGTATTTATTTTTAGAACAGTCATTGATTTTTTTACTGTCTCTTTCCTTTTTCAGCATTATAATTTTAACATGGACAGAAAGGAACGGATAGTGGAGCTGATAGCTCAGGGCTATAGGAATGTAAAGTCCTTGGCCCAATACTTTGGCGTTTCCCTTATGACCATCTACAGGGATGTGAGGGAGCTTGAAAAGGAAGGAAGGATTGTAAGAAAGCATGGGGAACTGCTTTTAAGAGAAGAAGCGGGAGAGCTGGTAGAGGAATCTCTTCCCACATGCGCTTATTGCACCAAGCCCATAGAAAAGAGGCTCGAGTTTACATATAGGCTAAAGAAAGGAAGGATTGTAAGGGCATGCTGCGCCCACTGTGGCCTACTTCTTTACAAAAACATAAAAGAGGAAGATATAGAGTCTTGCATGACTTGGGATTTTATAAACTGTAAGCCTCTTAGCTGTTTTTCAGCTTGGTATGTGGTGGGCTCTTCCGCTTTGCCTTGCTGTTCTCCATCCGTCATTGCCTTTGCTAGCAAAGAAGATGCGGAGAAGTTTGCAAAGGGCTTTGGGGGAGTGGTTTTAGACTTTGAAAAAGCCGTAGAAGGCATTGAGCAACTTATGAAAAGAGGAACACCGGTTAAAATGAACCTATAAGGAGGTAAAGATGGAAAAGGTAAAGATATACGTAGATGGAATAGAGTATGAGGTGGAAAAGAACAAGCCCTTGCTACAGAACCTTCTTGACCTTGGCATACAAGTGCCTTACTTTTGCTACCATCCCCGCCTCAAGATAATAGGTGCCTGTAGGATGTGCATAGTTTTTAACGAAAAGACTGGAAGGCTTATGACCTCTTGCAACACCTACCCAGAGGAGGGCATGTCCATATCTACCAAGCATCCCCTTGTGGTAGAAAACCAAAAGTATCTTTTGCAAGCCTTTATGACAAGGCATCCCCTTGACTGTCCCATATGCGACAAGGCTGGAGAGTGCGACCTACAAAACTACGGAGCCCTTTTTGGACCGCAAAAACAGATAGTCCCAGTCTCGGCCCTTGAAAAGGAAAGGCACCAGCTTGATTGGGAAAGCGATTTCCTTGAGTATTACTCCAACAGATGCGTAGTTTGTTATAGATGCACAAGGGCCTGCGATGATGTGGTGGGGGCCCATGCCTTGTATGTGGAAGAGAGGGGCTTTCAGGCAAACATAGCACCCACCATAAGGCCCATGGATACCTCCACCTGCGAGATGTGCGGTATATGCGTCTATGTATGCCCTGTTGGTGCCATAATCTCCAAGCCCTTTAAGTATTGGACAAGGAGCTGGCTACTTAAGAAGGGGAAAACTATATGCAATCTCTGCCCTGTGGGCTGTGAGGTCCAGATTGAATACGGAGTAGGAGACTGGAGGTCAAAGGATAAGGTTTATAGGACAAAGCCCACTGATGAGCTAAACATATGCGCCAAAGCCTTTTTTGGCTACGATGTGCTAAACTACGAAAGGCTTAGAACTCCAAAGATGTTTGGAAAGGAGGAAACGAGGGGCAACTTGGCCAACTACCTCTCCATGTTGCTAAGAAGGGACCCAGAGAACACACTCCTTGTGCTATCTTCTTATATGAGCAACGAGGACTACAGCCTTATAAAAGAGATAGTTAAAAGGACTGGCGCAATGGTAAGCACTCCCTTGAGCCTTGACCTTTTGCCCTTCCTGTCTTCCTACGGAGAGTATGAAGGCCTAAGCATAAAGGACTTGGAAGATGCAGACTTTTACGTGTTTATAGGTGAGGATATCACCTCCACGGCGCCCGTTCTTTCTTACTATACAAAGAAGAAGGTCTATAAGATAGGAAAGGTGCAAAGGGATTCAAAGCTAAAGCCTGTAATGATTGAAAAAGAGGAGCTTTCCAAGCTGGAAGGTAAAGGTGTAGTAGTTTTCAATGCGGTGGGAATGAAGGCCGAAGAGGCAAGCCAGTGGGGGAATTATTTAAAGGATCTTTGCAAGGAAAAGGGCTTTGGGCTTGTGCTTCTTCACGATGGGAACTTTATGGGCCTAATAAGGCACATACCCATAGATTGGATATCCAGCCTGCCGAAGGCCCTAAATAGGGCAAAGAACCTTATCATCTTTGGAGAGGATCTGCTGGATTACATGGCCATAGAAGAGGTGGAAAATCTCTTTGAAAAGGCTGAACATACAGTGGTCTTTTCTCCCTTTGAGGACGGCATAGCCCAGCTTGCGCACATAAGGGTGCCCATGGACCTCTTTGGTGAGATAGAAGGCACCTACTATACCCTTATGGGTGAAAAGAAGGCAAAGAGAGTTCTGCACAAGTTCTTTGACCACACTAGCCTCTTGAGGAGCATCCTTGAAAGCTTGCCGGCGGAAGAGAAGACTCCAGCTGTTCTAAAGGGTGGGTCCTTTGAAGGCAAAAGGTTTGTGCATCTTTATAGGAGCAACTGGATAACCAAGAGGAGCGAAAACCTCACAAGGCTTTATGAGAAAAACACAGCCCTTGAGGAGGTATTAAGGTTGGGAAGCTCATAAGGTTCATAGTAGCGTGTGCTTTGTGTGTAGGCTTGGCTTTTCTTATATATTTGCTGGTAAGTACTTTAGGCTTTTAACACACCCTCCCTCGGTATTGACAAAAGAAGGGTTCAATGTTAAAATAAAATACGTTAAGTTAGGGGCGGTAGCTCAGTGGGAGAGCGCCTGCTTGGCGTGTAGGAGGTCGGGGGTTCAAATCCCCTCCGCTCCACCAAGCAAAAATAAAAAAATAAAAGGGGCTTAAAGCCCCATGTCTTTAGCTTGTTCCTCTGTGAGATGTCTGTCCTCTTGAGCTTCCCTCTGCAAGGCTTCACACTTGTCAAGGAGCTCTTTTAGCCTTACAGGTGCCTCCGTCAAAGGTAGAGAAGAGTCGTAGATTTCCGCTTTTACACCGCACTCCCTCATGGCCTCATAGAGCATCCTAAGACCCTTTTCCGCTTCAGGACCGTTTCTTCTCACCACCCATATCCAGTTTGGATTTAGCTTCCCTTCCTTATAAAGATCCCTTATGGCATTGGCCACACCTTCACCCAAAGTCACATCAATCCTCGTATTGTTGGCCGTTCCACCACATACTAAAACCCCCCTAATGCCGGGCTTTGAAAGTATGATGCGCGTTATCTTATACATCTTCTCAGCTGGTGGATTTCCACCTATATCTGTAAAGTTGGCTGGCCTCAAACCTATGGCATAAGCCGTTTCAATGGTAACAGTGGAACCACCTCCTCCAAAGGTCATCATGGCAATATCACCATCCATCTCTACATATGATCCTGCCTTACCCCTATGATCATCCCTATCTATAAGAGAAGCCTCTATCTCCCTCTCTGTAGGAGGCCTCTTCATAGCTGTCCTAACACCGTATATCTTTGCTGGTGGTATGCTTGCATCATCGTCTATTATGACCACAGCATCCAAGGCCAAAACCTTTTGCTTTCCTTCCACATCACATATGGCAAGTGGGTTTATCTCTAAAAGTCTGGCTTCTGCCTCCCAAAAGGCCCTCCACATGTTGGCTATTACTTCTGATAGCTCCCTTAAGACTCCCATGTATTCTTTTGGAAAGCCAAGCTCAAGAAGGTAATTCCTTACCATATGTGGATATAGGCCCTTTATTGGGTCTATTACCCAGCTTTTTACCTTTTCCGGTGGGACTTCTTCTATGTCCATTCCACCTTCAAGGCTCAAGGTCAAAACAGGCGCTCTTACCTCTGTAGAGTAGGTTATAGAAGCGTAAAGCTCCTTTAGTATGTTTGCCTTTTCTGCAACCAAAAGGCCCACGGGCATTTCGCCATAAACGGGGTAATTAAGCAGTGCCTTAAAGGTTTCTATAGCTTCCTCTGGGCTTTTACAAACCTTTACAGCGCCAGCCTTTCCCCTCTTTCCCACAAGCACTTGGGACTTTATTACACACTCACCTAGTTGATTGATAAAATTGACTATCTCATCACTAAGATGGTTATCAAACATAAACCTTGGCGTGGGAATACCATACTTTTTAAATATCTTCTCGTAAGCCTCATACTCATAAAGGTTCATCCTCAAACCTCCTTTTTCAAAGGTATGACTAAAATTATAACATTTTGCTTGAGTAATCTATAATTTAATAGCGGATGAAAAAAGCTATTATAACTGGCATAAGAAGAATTGGCTATAAATTAGCCAAAAGCCTCTTAGAAAAGGGTTGGACTGTAGGGGTTGTTTATAAAACTTCCGAAGACGTTTATAAAAGCCTCTTGAAAGAGTTTGGTTCAAGGGTTTTTGGAGTAAGAGCCGACCTTAGCCTTTGGCAAGATTGTGAAAGGGCAGTAAGGGAGCTTTCTGAGAGGCTTGGTGGAGTGGATGCCTTTTTGCACTTGGCAAGCCCCTATGAAGCCACACCCCTTGATAGCCTAAAGGAGGAAGACATAGATAAGCACTTTAAACCCATAGCCCAAGCCTTTTTGGTCTTTTGTAAGGAGCTTTACCCTGTGATGCTAAAAAACCCAGGAGATATTAAAGGTAGGATAATAGCCTTTGGAGACTGGGCTACCAACACCACACCCTATAGAAATTACTGTGCTTACTTTGTAGCAAAGGGAGCTCTTCACACGGCAGTAAAGGTGATGGCAAAGGAGCTTGCCCCTCATATCTTGGTAAACGCCATAGCCCTTGGACCTACACTCAAAGCCTGTCAGATCTCTGAAGAAAAATGGCAAGAGTACATAAACAAAACACCGCTCAAAAGACCAGTCTCTATGGATGACGTGATAAAGCTTACCCATTATCTTCTTGAAGTAGAAAGTATGACAGGGGAGATAATAAACCTTGATAGTGGAAGGCATGTATCGGGAGAAGGTGCGTAAAGTGGTGGTGCTCTTTAGCGGTGGTGTGGAGAGCACTTGCCTTTTGTATCTCTATCTGAAGGAGGGCTGGCTTACATACCCTCTTTACATAAGGTCTGGCTATCCATGGGAAGTGTTGGAGCTTGAAAATGCAAAGGACCTCTGGAGATATACAAAGGAAAAGTTTAAAAACCTTATGGCTTTAAGAGTGGTCTTTTATGCTAATCCTGAAAAGGTCAAAAACAGGGATCACAGAAAGGACCTCTTCATGCCCTTGAGAAACCTAAACCTTATAACCCTAGCATGTAATTATGCCCTCCTCAAAGGTATAGATCATGTGGCCATAGGCAGTTTAGGCATTTACCCCTTTTACGACAACAACCAAGAATACATGGACCTGATGCGAAAACTTACACGCATGAGCATACTTACCCCTTTTATGAACATGGAAAAAAGTGAGGTAGTATTAAAGTATGCAAAGGGTGTGCCCTTAGAGAAGACCCTCTCTTGTATAGCACCAAGGAGATCAAGAGGTAAGATATTGCCTTGTGGAAGGTGTCCAAAATGTAAAGAAAGGGAAGAGGCACTCAAAGGCCTATCACTTTAACCACAACCCTCTTTCTTCTTTGGCCGTCAAACTCTGCATAAAAGATCTCTTGCCATGGCCCAAGGTCAAGCTTGCCATTGGTGACAGGAAGAACCACTTGGAGGTGTGTAAGAAGGTTTTTAAGATGGGCATCTCCGTTATCCTCTCCCGTTTTATGATGCTTATAGTCCTCTCGGTACGGAGCTAGCCTTTCAAGCCACTCCCATATGTCTTGATGCAAACCCTCCTCATCATCTTGAATTATTACGGAAGAAGTAAGATGCATAGAAGAAACAAGGCATAGACCCTCTTTTATACCAGACTCTTCTACTATCCTTTTTACCTCATCCGTTATCCTTATGAGCTCTCGCCTGTTCTTTGTATGAAAGGTAAGGTAAGCTGTATAACTCCTCATGTTTGCCTCTTTAAATATTCATTTATCATAGCCTCCATCATATCCTTATGGTATAGCCTTTCCCTCTTTAGGGCTTCTATTTCCATCTCAAGCTCATGCGTCATAGGATGATGCTTTTCAAGTTTGTCAATTTTTGCATCAAGCTCATGATGCCTTTCGTAATGATATCTAAACTCTTTGCTTTCTTGCAAAAGCTTTTGAATGATTTCCTCTCTGTTCATACCACGTCCTCCTCTCTTGGTCTTACTAATATTAAACCACAAAGGCTAAGCAAATACCCAATAAAGAGAGTATCAAGGAGGGCAAAGACAATGAAGATAACAAGGGAAAGGGCAAAGGGTAAAAGGGCAAGGGAGAAGAGCCAAAAGTACCTGCGGGTGGCCGTATAGCTCCAATGTATATCCTTAGAAGACTCTATGGGAAAGGACCTTTTCCTGATGAGGTAAAGTATGGGTAGGATTATAAGACCTATTATAAGAAGGGAAAAGTTTGTAAAGAGGGGGAGGTTGGGATGGACTGGTAGTCTAAAGTAAAAGTATAGAGGAAGGCAGGCCAAGAAGATTATTCCTGATGAGATTATAAAGGCGCGATAAAGGTCTTTTGCCCTTTTTCTATAAAGTTGTAATCTATCCATATTAGCATGATATAATATAGGCAAGTGAGGTGTGAACATGCAGACTGAGATTTTGAGTGAAGAGAGGTTAGAGGAGTGGGCTGAGTTTTTAAAAGCCCTTGCCCATCCTATAAGGTTAAAGATAATATCTGTTCTCATTGAGGGAAAGCAATGTGTTAAGAACCTTAGTGAGCTCCTCCACACATCTCAGCCCAATGTATCCCAACACCTTAGCATCCTAAGAAGTAAGGGCATACTGGGCTGTAAAAGGGATGGTTCTATAGTATGCTACTACATCAAGGATGAAAGGGCTGTAGAGATCTACAAAATACTTAGTAAGGAGGCGTAAGATGGCAGGAAGCGTAATAGTTTTGACAGAAGCCAACTGGCAAAGGGAAGTGATAGAATCGGATATGCCGGTAGTTGTGGACTTTTGGGCTCCGTGGTGTGGGCCATGTAGGATAATAGCACCCATCATTGAAGAGCTTGCTATGGAGATGGGAGACAGGGTGAAGTTTGGAAAGCTAAACACAGACGAAAACCCCAATATAGCCATGAGGTATGGCATAAGGGCCATTCCAACCATAATGCTCTTCAAAAACGGTGAGGTGGTAGATACCCGCATAGGTGTACAACCTAAAGAAGCACTAAGGCAGATGATATTGAGCCACCTTTAAAGATGGAGCTTTCTGAGGATATACTTTACGATACCATTATAGTAGGTGGTGGGCCAGCTGGGTTGACCGCTGGCCTATACTGTGCTAGAGCAAAGTTAAAAACCCTTCTTTTTGAAAAAGGAACACTCGGTGGGCAGATAGCCATTACAGACCTTGTGGAGAACTATCCTGGCTTTCCAGAAGGGATAAGCGGTAAAGAGCTCACCAGAAGGTTCAAAGAGCAGGCTGAGCGTTTTGGCCTTCAGATAGTAAGAAAAGAAGTGATAAAGATAGAAAGGGTGGGTAAAGAACTCTTTGTTCATTTGAGGACCGGAGAGCTTTTGAGGAGCAAAACGATCATACTTGCGGTAGGATCCACTCCTAGAAAGCTTGGTGTGCCTGGTGAGGAGGAGTTTTTAAATCGTGGTGTATCTTACTGTGCTACCTGCGATGGAGCTCTCTTTGAAGGGGTTCCTGTAGCTGTAATTGGTGGAGGAGACTCGGCCACGCAAGAGAGCCTATTTTTAACAAGGTTTGCAAACAGGGTTTATCTCATACATAGAAGAGATCAGCTAAGGGCCCAAAAACACCTTCAAGAGAAGGTCTTTTCCAACCCAAAGATAACCTTCGTTCCTAACAAGGTGGTGGAGGAGATAAGGGGTAAGGACTTTGTGGAGAGTTTATTACTCAGAGATACAAAGGATGGTAGTCTTTCGGAGCTTCCCGTGGAGGGTGTCTTTATATTTATAGGCCTTGAGCCCAATACGGGATTCCTTAAAGGAGTAGTAGATTTGGACGATAAAGGATATATCATCACCGATGAGAGGATGAGAACTTCTATGGAGGGTGTTTTTGCTGCTGGAGACTGTAGAAGTGGTGCCACAGGACAGGTAGCTGTGGCTGTTGGAGAAGGATGTATTGCGGCCATAGAGGCAGAAAGGTATATAGAGAGTAAATTCTAGAGGGTAAGAAGGAATGAACTATCAGGGAGGGTTTGAAACTTTTAAGGAAGCAACCAAGTATATGTTTGAATCTCCTAGTCTTTATGATGTGATCTTTGTTGTAGTTGGATTTGTTTTTGCCGTAGGTCTTCTAATAGTTTTTCCATATATGTGGTCAAGGTACAAGGCTAGGATACATCTAAAAGAGGAGTTCTTTTCTACGGGTAAAAATGTGGGCCTTTCTCTTCCTGAGCTGTCTTTGATGTGGAAATGTGCAAAGGCTATGGATGAACCTACTAAAGTGCTTTATAACAAAGCTGTTTTTGAAAAATGTGTAAACAAGCTTGTTAAAGAAGATATATCTGTGATAGAACAGGTGTCTCATATAAGAAAGAAGCTTAGGTTTGATAGCTTGCCATGGTTTTTACCCCTTAGTAGTACAAAGGATATTGATGTTTATCAAACGGGTTTTTTATCCTTTGAAGATGTAGCTTACAGTGCTGCCGTATGGGACAAGAACGAGTTAGAACTTCATATAGCCATACTTGATATAGTTATAAAAGCTCCAAAGGAAGGTGATAAAGTTAAGTTCTCTTTTCTAAGGGAGGATGATGGTAGATATTACTTTCAAAGTGAGGTTATAAGAACCTATAAAGATGGGACTAAGCTTGTGGTTGTTGTTCCTCATACAGATCAACTTTCAAAAATACAGCTAAGAGAGCACCTAAGATGGAAGGTGAACATACCGGCAAAAGTGTTTTTTGGCTTGGATAAGATGAAGTTCTTTGAGGAGGAGCCAGAAGAGTATATAGATGCTGTCATAGAGGATATAAGCCCGCAGGGTGCCAAGGTTTGTGTGCAAAGGTTTATAGAAGCAAAGCTTGAGGACAAGATAATCTTACAGTTTGAACTAAAGTCCATACCTATAAGGACTGTAGGAACGATAAAGAACATCAGGACAGGGTTTGAAAAGGTATGCTTTGGAATCAAATTTGAAAGCATAGGAAAGGCAGAGGAGGATTTTATAAGAAGGTTTATACTAGAAGAGCAAAGGGAAATACTTAAAGCTTATAAAATGGGTGAATTTAGAGAAGGTTCCTCTTCTTTAGGGCCTTGATTATCCTCTTTCTTGCTTGTCTTTCTTTCCTTTTTCTCTTTTCACTGGGCTTTTCGTAAAACTGGCGCCTTTTCACTTCTGTTAATATACCTTCCTTTTCCACGATCCTCTTGAACCTCTTTAAAGCCTTCTCAAAAGGCTCATCCTCCAAAACTTCCACTATCGCCAACCTTCATCACCTCCTTAAGTTTTTCTTGAACTATTAAAAATTATATCAAAAACTTCCTCCAAGTGTTCAACAAAGTAAAGCTTCATGCTCTCTCGCACATAGGAAGGAAGGTCTTCCATCACCTCTTCCTTGTTCTTAGAGGGCAAGATAACCTCATAGATGCCAGCCCTTTTGGCTGCCAATATCTTTTCCTTTAGGCCACCTACTGGAAGCACCCTACCCCTTAGGGTAACCTCGCCAGTCATAGCTATATCCGTCCTAACCTCTTTGCCCGTAAAGAGGGAAAGCAAGGCCACCGCAATGGTAATGCCCGCAGAGGGCCCATCCTTTGGCACAGCACCCTCCGGCACATGTATATGAACATCCACCTGAGAGAAGATATCTGGATCTATGTTATACTCCTCAGCCTTTGACTTTATATAGGATAAAGCTGCCTGAGCAGATTCTTTCATCACATCTCCCAACGATCCTGTAAGTATAAGGTTGCCCTTTCCTTTAAACTTTGTAGCCTCTATTATCATTATCTCTCCACCTACTTCTGTCCATGCCAGACCTACCGCTATACCTACCATAGGCTTTTCTTCCGATATTACATACCTTTTAGAAACTCCTAGGAAGGTCTTTATATCCTGGGCCCTCACTTCAAAGGGTGGGGACTCTCCCTTGAGACGTTTTAAGGCAAGCTTCCTCAGTATGGAGCTTATCTGTCTTTGAAGGTTTCTTACACCAGACTCCCTTGTATAACCCCTAATGACCTCAAGGAGGGCATCGTCGGTAAATATGACCTGTCCATCCTTAAAACCATGTTCTGGCAAGAGTTTTGGAATAAGGTGGTTCTTTGCTATAAAGACCTTCTCTTCTTCTGAGTAGCCAGAGAGGTATATCACCTCCATCCTATCAAGAAGTGGCCTAGGTATTGTATCTACCCTGTTGGCCGTGCAGATAAAGAACACATCCGAAAGGTCAAAGGGAAGGCCAATGTAGAGGTCCACAAAGCTTTTGTTTTGTTCTGGATCTAGCACTTCAAGTAGGGCTGCCGCCGGATCTCCCTGGAAGGAAAGGGAAAGTTTATCCACCTCATCAAGCACTATAAGAGGGTTCTTTGTGCCCGCCTGCTTTATGGCCTGTATTATCCTGCCAGGCATGGCACCCACATAGGTCCTCCTATGCCCTCTTATCTCCGCCTCATCCCTTATGCCACCTAGGGATATCCTTACGAACTTTCTCCCTAAGGATTCTGCTATGGACCTCCCAAGGGAAGTCTTTCCAACGCCTGGAGGCCCAACAAAGCAGAGGATCTGTACCATATGGCTTTTGCCCTTTGTTAGCTTCTTGACAGCCAAGTACTCTATTATCCTCTCCTTTACCTTCTCCAGGTTGTAGTGATCCCTATCCAATATCTCCCTAGCCTTATCCAGGTCGTACCTGTCCTTTGTTCTTTTGTTCCAGGGAAGTTCAAGCACCCATTCAAGCCATGTTCTTAAAACCCCTGCCTCGGCAGAGTCAGGATGAAGCTTTTCCAACCTCCTTATCTGCTTTTCTATCTCCTCCTTTGAATCCTTTGGTATCCTTAACTTGCTAAGCTTCTTCTTATACTCCTCTATCTCCGCCTTCCTTTCATCCCCTTCTCCCAATTCTTCCAATATGGCTTTGAGCTGTTGCCTTAGGAAATACTCCCTCTGCTCCTTCTCTATCCTTTCCCTTGCCACACCCCTTATCTTGCTTTGAACTTCTAGCAAAGCTACCTCACTTTGAAGTAATTGATGCACAAGCTTTAACCTTTCTATAGGGTCAAAGGTTTCTAAGACCTTTTGAGCATCGGTAGCCTTTATCTCTAAAATGGATGCGGTAAGGTCGGCCACTTTACCCGGATCTTCCAGATCCTTTATAAGCATAAGAAGGTCGGGTATGATCTGCTTGCCAAGCGAGACAGCCACATCCAACTGCTCTTTCACAGACCTTATATATGCCTTTACTTCCTTAGAGAGGCTTTCAGGGTCTATCTCCACTTCATCCACAGGTTCAACAGTGGCCGTAAAGAAGTCTCCCGTTTGCCTGTATTCTATAAGCCTTGCCCTCTTTATGCCTTGAACAAGGAGCTTTAGCCTGTTTTCCTCTATAGGCGCAGACCTTATGATATGGGCTATGGTGCCCACCGTGTATAGATCATCCTTTGTGGGCACCTCTATGTTCTTATCCTTTTGAAGCACAAGGAATATGAGCCTGTTTCTTCTTAAGGATTCTTCAACAGCCCTAATAGAGAAGTCCCTTCCAACGAAGAGGGGAACTACCATGGAAGGGAAAACAACAAGGTCTCTGAGGGGCATGGTAGGAATATCAAAGGCTCCTGAAGGCACCTCTGGAATCTTTATAAACTCTTCTGGAAACATGCCTTCCTCCTAAGAGATTAGTTCTTCTACAAAGTATTTTGCATCAAAGGGCTGAAGGTCCTCTATGCCTTCACCTACACCTATGAGTTTTATAGGTATGCCAAGCTCTTTACATATGGGCACCACCGCACCTCCTTTGGCCGAGCTATCCAGTTTTGTCAGCACTATACCAGTTATGTCCACAGCCTCTTTAAAGACCTTTGCCTGTTGGATGGAATTTTGACCTGTGGTAGCATCAAGGACCAAAAGGGTTTCTGTGGGCTCTTCAGGAAAGAACTTCCTTATCACCTCCTTTATCTTTCTGAGTTCTCTTATTAGGGGCTCCTTTGTGTGAAGCCTTCCTGCTGTGTCTATGAGGATAACATCATAGCTTTCATCTTTAGCCTTCTGCATGGCTTCATACACCACGGAGGCTGGGTCCGCACCCTCATGCTTTTTCACTATATGGGCTCCGCTCCTTTGGGCCCAGGCTTCTAGCTGTTCTATGGCGGCGGACCTAAAGGTGTCTCCAGCCACAAGGAGCACCCTTTTGCCCTCCTTGACAAACCTGTAGGCCAGCTTCCCTATGGTGGTAGTCTTGCCAGAGCCGTTCACTCCCAAAAAGAGATAAACACTTTGACCCTCATGGGGCTCTTTTAAGCTCTCTTGACATCTTCCTATCTGTTCCAAAAGTAGCCTTTTGAAAGTGTCCAAAAGCTGGTCGGAGGTCTTTAGGTTTTTCCTTATTGCCTCCTTTCTTAGCTCTTCCACTATATACAAGGTGGTTTTGCTTCCCACATCAGCCCTTATTAGCTTCTCCTCCAGCTCCTCAAAGAACCCTTCGTCTATCTTCCTTCCTGCAAAGATTATTCCAAACTCTATGGCCTCTTTTGTCTTCTTTAGTCCCTTTCGTAGCCTCTCCAAAAGGCCCTCTTTTGGCAAAAGGCCAAGCTCTTCCTTTATCTTATTTATCACCTCCTCCACTTCCTGCCTTTTGAGAAGGGGTGCTAAAGAAAGGGACCTGTTTAAATACTCAAGAGCCTCTTGGGGCTTTTTTGCCTGCCACATAAGCATTCCTGCCTTTTTAAGGCTCTCCCAGTCTCCAAGCTTGGCATACTCCTTGGCAGACTTTTCAAGCTCTCCAACCTTCTCGTATATGAGTGCCTTTTCCTTTGCGCTGGCAAGATCTGGGTCGTAGTGTTCTATGAGCTGGTAGGCATAGTAGTATTTGCCCTCTTCCATATAAAGCCTGAAGAGAAGGCCCCTTAGCTCTTTGTTTTCTTTGAACCTTTCTAAAATCTCAATGGCCTTTTCCTTTTTGCCCTTCTCTATAAGGGCCAGTATGGCCCCCTTGTCTCCTTCTTCTGCCAGCTTTTCTTCCTTGGACTTTTTCCAGAAGAGCATAGGATTAATATTTTACTCTACCAAAGCCTGCTTAATCTCCCTCACACTCCTTCTTAACTCCTCAAAGTTCTTCTCCCCAGAAAGTTTTACAAAGTGGCTCCCTACCACCACGCCGTCCGCAAGCTTGGCTATCTCTCTTGCATGTTCTGCCTTTGATACACCAAAGCCTACCACCACTGGCTTTTGACATAGGGATCTGTAAAGCTTTAGCTTCTTCCTTAGTCTCTCTAAAGGCAAGCTCTCCCTTGCTCCCGTTGTGCCAGTAAGGGATACAAAATAGACCATATGATCCGAGTTTTCACATATTAGCCTTAGCCTTTTTTCCGTGCTTGTGGGAGAGGCTAAAAAGACCAAGGAAAGGCCAAGGCTTGAACAGACCTCTTTTAACTCTTTTCCTTCTTCAGGTGGTAAGTCTGGCACGATAAAGCCGTCTATGCCAGCCTCTTTTGCCCTTTTGCAAAAGTTTTCATGGCCCATCTTAAAGATGGGGTTGTAGTAGGTCATAAGAAGGAAAGGCCTTTCTGGAAACTCCTCTCTTAAAGTAGAAGAGAGTTCAAAAACATGATCTGACCTTATACCATTCTTTAGGGCTATCTCGTGGGCATACTGGATGGTGGGGCCGTCCGCCACAGGGTCCGAAAAGGGAAAGCCTATCTCTAGTATATCTGTGCCTTCCTTTAAGAGTATTCTAAAGGCCTCAAGGGAAGTCTCATAATCGGGGTAGCCCACCATCATGTAAGAAAGCAATGCCTTTTTACCCTCCTTCCAAAAGCTCTCAAGCCTCATTTATCACCTCAAAGCTCACATCTATATCACAAGCCTTAGAAAGCATGGCATAAACACTACAGTATTTATTTACAGAAAGCTTTACAGCATCCTCTACAGCCTTCTCCTTTATGTCCTTACCATAAACCTTATACCTTATGCTTATCCTCTCATAGACCCTTGGATGCTCATCCCTCCTTCTACCGACCACCTCAATCTGAATGTCTTTTACCTCTTGCCTTTTCTTTTTTAGGATGTGAGATATATCTACTCCAGAACAGCCAGCTAGGGCCACAAGGAGGAGCTCCATGGGCCTGTGGCCTTCCTCTCCCACCAGAAATTCACCATGGGAAGTTTGGGCCACATATGTGTGTTCTAAGTCCGAAAGCTTAAGGATTACCCTTTTTTCCTCCATCTTTACACGTTGGTGTCTATCAAAAAGAGTGGCTGTCCATACTCCACCGTCTCACCGTTCTCCACAAGTATTTTTACCACCTTGCCCCTCACATCGCTTTCTATCTCATTCATCACCTTTAGGGCCTCAATTATGCATAGCACCTGACCGGGGGAGACTATATCTCCTACTTCCACAAAGGGTGGAGCACCGGGTGCAGGAGACCTATAAAAGGTGCCTACCAGAGGGCTCTTTATAACATGTAGGTTTTCCTTTGGTATGTCCTCCGATGGTGGCATGATCTCCTGATGGCGCACCTGCAAAGGAGCTTCTATCCTTTGAGATATCTCCTTCTGGTGTGTCTCTATAAAGAGCTTAAAGCCTTCGGCCTCTATGCTTATCTGCTTTATATCGCTTCCCTTTACCAAGTTTATAACTTCCTTTATAAACTCTTTGTCCATTAGGCCCTCTTTACCACTTCTATGTATGCGCCTGTGCGCGTATCAACCCTCACTATATCCCCTTCCTTTACAAAGAAAGGCACTTGAATTACCGCGCCCGTCTCAAGCTTGGCAGGCTTTGAACCGCCTGCGGCCGTATCTCCCTTAAAGGCTGGCTCCGTTTCCACCACGGCAAGCTCCACCTGCTTTGGCAGTTCTATACCTATGGGCTGTCCCTTGTAGAGGAATACCACCACCGTCATACCCTCTTTCAAAAACTTTATCTCCTCTTTGATACTCTCCCGAGGCACTGGTATCATGTCATAGGTGGTCTGACTCACAAAGTAATAGTAATCTCCATCGTTGTAAGAATACTCCGCAAAGACTTGCTCAAAGTCTGCCAGCTCAATGGCATCGGAGGACTTGTAGGTGATCTCAATCACGTTTCCCGTCTGCATGTTCTTTGCCTTAATCCTCACAAAGGCCTGACCCTTTCCCGGCTTTACATGCTCGTAGTCCAAAACCCTATGGGGCACTCCATTGTGTTCAATAAACATATCCCTCTGTATGCTGTTTATATCTATCTTCACACCCATGGTATAAGATTTTAGCATATATTAGAAGAATCTCCGGAGGTTCAAGATGGTAAAGGAAATGCTAAAGGAGAAAGCTGGTTATCTTCTTTCAAACCTTTTGTCTCAAGGTGGAGAGTATGGAGAGATCTTTTATGAGAGGGTTCGCACCTGTAGGATACAGCTTGAGGACAACAAGATAGACAAGGTCCAGTGGGGCATAGATGAGGGCGTGGGCATAAGGCTGATAAAGGATGGCAAAACCTACTACGGATACACCACTGAACCTACCTTTGAAAACCTTATGGAGATAGTGCGTACATTGGCAAGGGGACAGGGGCATGGGCCTGTTAAGGTGGGCCAAAGGCGCATACGCGGGTGGACAGACTTAAAGATAGATCCAGATGAAAAGGGGATAGACTACAGGGCGGAGTTCCTCCTTAGGGCAAACGAGACAGCCAGAAGCTATGGAGACAAGGTAAAACAGGTGATGGTGGTCCTCACAGACAGGACGAGGGACATCCTTATCATCAACAGCCTTGGTGAGATGGCGGAGGACCTTCAAAAGAGGGTGGTCTTTTTCACAGACGTGGTGGCAAGCCAAGATGGCATAATGCAAAGGGGCTATGAATCAGTAGGAATTAAGGGTGGCTTTGAGATCTTTGAAAGGATAAAGCCTGAAGATGTGGCAAAGAAGGCCACAGAGAGGGCTCTTTTGATGCTTAAGGCCAAGCCTGCTCCTGCTGGCAACTTTACCGTGGTTTTGGCTGGTCAAGCGGGTGGAACTATGATACACGAGGCTGTGGGCCATGGCCTTGAGGCGGACCTTGTGCAAAAGGGTCTATCTGTATACAGAGGGAAGATTGGGCAAAAGGTTGCCAGCGAGCTTATAACCGTTTTGGACGATGCCACCCTTGAAAACCACCTTGGTTCCTTTACCGTAGACGATGAGGGTGTGCCAGCCCAAAGGACTGTGCTTATTGAAAAGGGCTATCTTGTGGGCTATATGTACGATAGGCTGACGGCCATGAGGGAGGGAAAAGAATCTACGGGCAACGGCAGGAGGCAGAGCTATGCCCATGTGCCCATAGTTAGGATGACCAACACCTTTATAGCCCCCGGCAAGGACAACCCTGAGGACATAATAGCGGATACAAAGAAGGGAGTGCTTGTTTTGAAGATGGGTGGTGGTGAGGTAAATACGGTGACTGGAGATTTTGTCTTTGAGATCATGGAGGGCTATATGATAGAGAATGGGAAGATTACCTACCCCATAAGGTCTGCCACCCTCATAGGCAACGGGCCAAAGGCCCTTATGGATGTGGATGCTGTTGGCTCAGACCTTGGCTGGAGTATAGGCACATGTGGAAAGGATGGACAGGGTGTACCAGTAAGCGATGCCCAGCCCACCTTAAGGATAAGGTCCATGGTTTTGGGTGGAACGGAGGTGTGAAAGGATCTCTTCTACGGCCCCCTCCTTTCCTAGCCTTTCCATAGGTATCTCTATCCAGCCTTGCCTTCTGAACCACCTTATCTGCCTCTTGGCATACTCCTTTGTGTTCTTTATCATCTCCTCAAGGCACTCCTCAAGGCTTTTTTCACCCCTAAAGTAAGGTATAAACTCCTTGTAGCCTATGGCCTGCGGCGATGTCAAAAAACTCTCAAAGCCCTTCTTTAAAAGACCTTCTATCTCCTTTAAAAGCCCAACCTCCAGCATTCTATAGGCCCTCTCCTCTATTCTTTTGCTTAAGGCCTCCCAGCTCCAGCTAAGGTAAAAGCCCATATAATCAAACCTTGGCCTATCCCATTTGTGAAAGGAAGAGAAGGGCCTTCCGGAGTTTATAAAGACCTCCAAGGCCCTCACTATCCTCCTTGTATCATTGGGAGAGATCTTTTTGGCATACAAAGGGTCAATGGCCAAAAGCTTCTGATAAAGGTAAGGGCTTCCCTTCCTTTGGGCTATGTGGTATAGCCTCTCCCTTAGCTTCCAGTCGGGAAGAGGAGTCTCCGCCATGCCATACAGAAGGGCCTGAATGTACAGATAGGTCCCACCGCACACAATGGACAAGGCTTTTCTTTCTTCTATCTCCCTTATGGCCTTTAAAGAAAGCTCCTCAAAGAGCTTTGCATCAAAGACCTCCCCCGGGTCCACAATATCAACAAGATGATGCCTTACATCCCTCATACAATCCAAAGGCTTTGCCGTGCCTATATCCATGCCCCTATAGACACACATGGAGTCTGCGCTTATGATCTCTCCCCCCACCCTTTTTGCCAAAAGACAGCAGACCTCCGACTTTCCGCTAGCCGTTGCTCCCCCAATCACTATCAACATGTTCAAAAAATAGGCCTATGCCAGCTATCCCATAGGCTCCGTTTTTATAACAGAGCCTTATCTTCTCCCAAGTTATACCCCCAAGGGCATAAACTGGTATAGAAAGGCTTTGAGACACCTCCTTTAGCACCGTAAGGCCTATGGGCTCCCTCTCCGGATGGCTTTGAGTTTTAAAGATAGGGCTAAGGGTTATAAAATCCGCACCTTCCCTTTGGGCGTAAAGGGCCTCTTCCAAGCTATGGGCAGAGTAGCCCACCAAAAGCCCCGGAGCCATCCTCTTTACCACGCTTGGTGGAAAGCCCTTCTCCGGAAGATGCACACCATCGGCACCCACAGCCAAAGCTATATCCACCCTATCGTTTATAAAAAGCAAGGCCCCATAATCCTTTGTCATCTCCCTAACTTTAAGGGCAAGCCTGTAATACTCAAGGCCCGAAATCTGCTTTTCTCTAAGTTGCACCATTTTTATGCCCTTTTTTAGGATCTTTTCAAGCCTTTCAAGGAAGTCTGGATACCTTTTGCTATCGGTGATGGCATAAAGCCTTGGGAGCTCCAGCTTCATAGATACTGTTCTACTATCTCATCGTGGCTTGGTATCCTTTTGGAGATATCCGACCCTGTAAACTGGGCCACCCAGCCCTCTGGAATGGAGAAGAACCTAATGGCCTTAAAGAAGGGCCTTGTTCCCATATCAAACCAATGCTTTGTGTTGGCTGGCACGCTTATAAAATCCCCTTTTTCACACAAAACCACATAAACCTTATCATCGGGATGCAGATAAAAGGTGCCGCTTCCGTCCACAAAGAACCTCACCTCAAAGTCCGAATGGGTATGCTCAGAAAGAAACATGTTTCTGAGCTCTTCCCTCTTGGGATGGTCTGGAGTGAGGCTCACCACATCTATGGATTTAAAGTCAAACTCCTTTACAATCCTCTCCACCTCTTCCTTGTAAGCCTGTAGAACCTCTTCCTGCGTAGCAGACCAAGGGAGCTCTCTATCTGTCTTCCATCTTTCAAAGCGCACACCTATGGAAGCAAGCCTCTCTTTTATGCTCTCATAATCCTTTATCACCTCTAAGGCCTTGCCACTTTCATCAAAAACCACAAGCAGGCTCATGTAAGGTATTATAAACCTTTCTTCCCACCAAGGTGGATATATTAAACTCCTCCCTGTAATATATGACCTCAAGCCCCTTGAAAAGCTCCAAAAGCTCACCCTCTTTCAGTAAATACTCAGGGTTAAAATCCTCCCTTACGCAAAGATGTTTGTAGTTGTATGTCTCAAAGATAAGCAAGCCACCTATCTTTAAAGCCTTGATTATTTTAGGACATAGATTTCGGTTCAGGTAATAGAAGTTTATTACAAGGTCGTAGGCATCCTCCAAAAGCTCATAATCATCCAAGTCCGCACAGATAAAATTGACCTTTAGACCCCTTGCCTTGGCCTCTTGCCTTGCCATCTCTATGGCTGTGCAGGATATGTCTATGGCATCCACCAAAAAGCCCTTGCTTGCCAGGAAAAGGGCATTCTCTCCCGTTCCACAGGCAAGCTCCAGAGCCCTTCCCACCTTAGCCAAGTGATAAAAATCAAGAAGAGTCTTATGCAAGCTTGACCTCCAACCCTTCTTATATCTTTCTTCCCATCTTTCCTTATCCTTTTGAGCCATGGTAGGATATTAAGAGTGATTTTCTGTAAGAGCTATCTTAACCTTCTTAAAAATCTCCTCTACGCTATTTACAACAAAATCCTTATACTCATTAGGGGGATCATTCTTGCTGTAAATAAACAACAAAGTTCTCACGTTAATTCCATTGAAAGTCTTTACCTTTGGCTTGCCTTGATCCATAAAGATCTCCTTATAGCCATCTATCTTGTGCTGGTAATCTGTATACGTTAGTCCTTTAGGATCCACAAAAACTATAGCATACTCATTTCCTTTTTTAAACCAGAAGATAAAATCTGGATAATACTTTCTATATACGCCGAGTGAGAAATTCCCTTTAAGCTAAACCTTCCATATCAATAAAAAGACAGCAGGGCTACTATAATAGTAGCCCTAAAAACCATCGGAGGTTTTTACCATGGAAATTATACCACCTTAC
>JAXSPP010000008.1:0-83280 GCA_037927135.1 Candidatus Pampinifervens sinense
GTGGTTCAAGCGATGGAGACTACGTTTGGTATATAGACCCCCTTGACGGCACTAAAAACTACATAGCAGGCTTTCCCATCTTTGGCACTTCTGTGGGCCTTCTTTACAAAGGAAAGCCCCTTGTGGGGGCTGTTTATCTTCCTGCCTTTGATAGCCTCTACTGGGCTGCCGAAGGCCATGGTGCCTACAAAAACGGAAAGAGAATAAGTGTTAGGCAGAAGGAAAAACTAAAAGAATGTTATGTGGCCTACGGCTATCCTTCAAGGGCCAAAAGAGACCTAAATGCCTACTGGAACATATTCAAAGAGGTCTTTGATAAAGTAGGAGCCATGAGAAGGCCGGGTGCGGCCGCCGTAGACCTTTGCCTTTTGGCCGAAGGTGTCTTTGATGGTCTCTTGGAGTTTGAACTAAACCCTTGGGATGTGGTAGCTGGAACGCTTATAGCAAAGGAGGCAGGAGCAAAGGTAGCCCTTAGCAAAGGCTTTTCTTTGGGGACAGATGTTTATGCTGGCAACGAGATTTGCTTTCCCTTTATAGAAAAGGTGATTAAATTAAACCTTGAGGAGTTTCATGAGCTTGTTTTTTGAATACAAGAAAGGGGGAATAGGGACATGAGATTTCTTGTACCAGTGGATTTTACCGAGATAACAAACCCGCTTTTGAGGATTGTTAAAGCCTTTGCTCAAGCCCACAGTGCGGAAGTGGACCTACTCCATGTGGTCTCCCCAGTCTTATACCTTCCCTACCCAGAGAGCTTTGGCATGGCCACCGTTGATATGAGCCTTTTGGCAGAGCTCCAAGAGAGGCAAAAGGAGAAGGCAAAGGAAAAACTTGAAGGCCTAGCAGAATTTTTAAAGCCATTAAAAGTAGGCCTTTATGTAGAAGTAGGGGACCCAGCGGAGGTAATTTTAGAAAAGGAAAGTGCCTATGACCTTATCTTTTTGGGAAGCCATAAAAAGGGCCTTGTGCAAAGGATACTCATAGGCTCCACTACAGAAAAGGTGGTAAAGTATTCTCACAAGCCCGTTTTTATACTAAAGGGTAGAGAGCCAGAAAAAATAAGCAATGTGCTTATAGGTTATGATTTTTCTGAGTATGCCAACAAGGCCTTAAGCTTTGCCCTAAACCTTCTAAAGCCCTTTAGCCCTCGTATCTTTTTGATCCATGTAGAAGAGACCATAGAGCTTCCTCTAGTGGAGGGCATAAGGGATGTTTTGAGTCAAAGGTATAGGGAAGAGAAGGAAAGGCACATAAAGGAATTGGAAGGGAAGATAAAAGAAGAAGGCTTTGAAGTAGAGTCTTACATTCTTGAGGATAGGTCTCCCGCCGATGGCATAAAGAGGTTTTTAAAGGAAAGGCCCCATATGGACCTTGTGGTCCTTGGAAGCAGAGGCCTCTCTGGACTAAAGAGGGTCCTCCTTGGAAGCACCTCCTCCGAGCTTATGAGAAGCTTAGAGATACCCATGCTTATACACAGGAGCTTAGAATGAGACATTTTTTTATAACACTATTTTTTGGCATAGCCTTCTCTTACAGCCCTTATATGGATTATATACTTTGCAGAGACCTCCAAGAGAAACAGCCATCAAAGGCCGAAAGCTACTGTCTTAGAGCCCTTGAGAGGGCACCCACACCTTCCCTCTATGTGGATGTGGTAAGGCTTGAAATGAGGTTAAAAAAGCATGAAAAGGCCTTGAAGATAGCCAACGAGTTTAAAAACAAATACCCTAACATACCAGAACCCTATCTTTTGCTTCACAGCCTATATATGTCCCAAAAGGAGCCTGAAAAGGCACTAAAGGTGCTTGAAGAAGGCTACTCCAAAAATCCAGAATCTAAGGAGATTATGGTCTTTTTGGCAGAGGACTATCTAAAAAGGAAAGATTTTGTAAAGGCAAAGGCTGTTTTGGAAAACCTTGCCAAGCTTAGTCCAGACAATCCACTACCCTATTTTATGCTTGCCCGTATAGCCCTATCGGAAGGAAAACAGCAGGAAGCTATAGAATACCTTGAGAAGTCCTTAAAGATAAACACAAGCTTTGAAGCAAGCTTTATAACCCTTGGTAGCCTTTATGAACAAAGGGGAGAGTATTCCAAAGCGGAAAGCCTCTATAAGGATATTCTCAAAAGGGACCCAGACAACAGAAGTGCCCTTGAAAGGCTTGGCAACCTATACCTTATAACCAACAGGTATGAGGAGGCAAAGGAAATATACAAAAGGCTTGCAGACCTATACCCAGACGGAAACTACCTCTATCAATACAGCCTTGTGCTAATAAGGTCTGGAAACACATCAGAGGCAAAGGAGATATTGGAGAGGCTATACAAAGAAAATCCAGAAAACCCAGACATAGCCTACACATACGCCACCTTGCTTGAAGTGTTAAAAGAACAAGACAAGGCCCTTGAGGTCTATTTAAACCTACAAAAAAAGCTTGGCAACAATCCAAAGATCGTTGAAAGGCTTGCCAGCATATACATAGACAAAAAGGAATACAAAAAGGCGGAAGAATTATTAAAGATAGGCCTGTCTGTAGAACCAAACAGCTATATGCTAAACCTTCTTATGGGAAGCCTTTTGAATGAAAAGGAAGATTATGACGAGGCACTAAAGTATATAAACAGAGCCATAGACCTAAATCCAAAGGACTACAGGGGCTATTTTCTGAGGGCTATAGTTCATGACAAAAAGGGGGAGATCCTTTCTGCCGAGAAGGACCTAAGGAAAGCCCTTGAATTGAACCCAGAGGACCCAGACCTTTTAAACCATCTTGGCTATTCTTTGCTTTTGTGGTATGAAGGGGCAAGGCTTGATGAGGCAGAGATGCTAATAAAAAAGGCTTTGGAAAAGGATCCAGAAAACCCAGCCTTCATAGACAGTATGGCATGGGTGCTTTATTACAAGGGTGAGTATAAAAAGGCCTATGAGCTACTTTTGAAGGCCCTTGAAAAGGAAAGGGAAGATCCAGTCCTCTATGAGCATATGGGTGATGTGCTTTCAAAATTGGGACAAGAGGATAAAGCGCAAGAATATTACCAAAAGGCCTATAGGCTTCTTCTTGAAGGCAAAAGAGGTGAGCCAAACCAGAAGGAAAGGCTTAAGAACAAGCTAAAAAGGTAGATGCTATTCCGTTGGTTTTTTTGGAGGTTTTTGAGGCTTTCTCTTTTGATATGTGCACTTTTTACTTTTATCTTCCTTATATTTCAGATAATAAAGCTTGATCAAGTGTTGTTTAGATTACCTCTTAACGAATCTCTTCCCTTTCTTCTGCTTTGGTTTTTTTACTATTTCTCATACATGCTTCCACTTTCCTTTTTTATAGCCTTTTCTCTTAGCCTTTTTGAGTTCAAAGAGAGTAAAAAACTACATATAATCCAATCTTTTGGTGTAATGCCAAGCTATTTTTATACAAAGACTGTAATATATCTGTTCCCAATTCTACTAGCCTTAGTGTTAAGCTCCATTCTAATAAACGAAGACCACATAGGTTATCTCAGGAGACAGCTAACAATTAAGTATTACACTATTATGCTAACTTCACTATCACCAAAAAGCTTTCAAACCTTTGGGCAGTTTACCCTTTATGTGGAAAGAAAGGAGGGAAATAAGCTTGAAGGGATCTTTTTTAAGTTCCAAGAGGGTGTTGTTGTCGCTAAAAAGGCTTATGTAAAAGGTGAGGAAATTATTTTTGAAAAGGGTTCCCTCCTTACCCAAAGGGAAGGCAAGACCTTTTCTACGGACTTTGAAAATTATAGTCTAAACCTTAAGATGGTTATGCCAAAGGAAGATATCAAAAAGAGGTATACAGTCAACGTGATAAACGCTCTTTCTCCCTTGATTCTTTTGGCGGTAGCATACCTACTTGTCAAACTCCTTGAACACCATCACACACTCTATTACACTGTAGGCTTTATATCCATCCTTTACGAGCTTCTCCTTTTCCTGTTAAAACAGAGGATTTAGTTTTTAATCAAATTTTCATAATTGATGAGCTACCATATAAATTGAATAAAAACTTTAAGGAGGTGGAATCATGAAGAAGGTACTTTCCTTGCTACTTGCAGTAGCCTTTGCAGGTGCTGCCATGGCAGAGCAGGCAAAGCCCGCTGAGCCTGCAAAGCCAGCCGAGCCAGCAAAGCAAGAGCAAAAGCAGGAGCAAAAGAAGGAAGAGAAGAAGGCTCCAAAGAAAGCTCATAAGAAGGAGCATAAGAAAGAAGAAAAGAAAGAGCAAGCTCCTGCAGAGCAAAAGAAGTAAGCATCTTATGGGGGCTTTTGCCCCCTACCTTTTTAAAACCCTTTTGAGCAAGTATCTATCACCTTCAATCTTTTCAAGCCTTGCAGAGGCGGAACCTATAACAAACTTAAGATCCATTCTAACTGGCACATTAGTTTCTTCATCAATCCATAAATACCATAGCCCCTTTGGTTTTAAAAGACCTTTTGTCTCAATGTTTGGATAAACTTCTACCTTCCTTGCCTTGAACTCACCTAAAGGTGTCTCTATGATCTCTATGCCCTTTACACTGTAGGGCAAAAGGTATTCTTTGTCATCGTAGAACATCTTTACCGTGCCTTGGCTTGTCTTTGAGCTGTCCCTGTAAAGTATTAGGCTTGCAGTGTATGGGTCTACAAAACCTCTATATTCATACTCCTTTTCCTCTTTTTTTTCTATTTCATCGCTTAGCTTTACATATTTTATCTCTTTTACCTTTATCTTATGGTTAAAGATGTACTCCTGATACCTTTTGAACTCTCCTTCCTCTTGGTAATATACAAAATGCTTTGGCTTTAGATCGGGCAATATTATAGTGGCTCCACCTCTGTTGTAAACCCTCTTTACAAGCTTTCCTATGTTTATGGTCCTTACAAAGCTCTCTGCTTTGATCTGGTTATTCTCTTGTTTGTAAGTTATACATGTCTCCGCTACTGGAAAGAGAAGAAAATAAGCTCTGTAGCATGCCTTTAGCTCTTGGGAAAAAGAAAGGGAAAAAAGGCCTAAAAAGACTGCAAATGTTTTAACTGCTCTATCCATGACCTGAACTCTTCTGCCATACTAGGATGGTTGTATTTTAAGGCCTTTTCTATTCCCTCTTGAAGTATCTCTATGGCCTTTTCATACTCTCCCAGTTCCTCATAGCACTTTGCCAGAACTCTATAGCCTGCTCCTTCATCCTCCTTTAAACTCATATACCTTTCCATATGCTTTATAGTGTTCTCGTAATCCTTTAGTTTGTAGTACTCAAGGGCCAAGGAGTAGTGGACAAGTGGGTTATCTGGTGATTTTTCCAAAAGGCTCTTGAAGTATTCAAGCCTGTCCATTTTCTCTCCTCATCTTTTCATAAGCCGAGATTACATAGCCAAGAAAGCTGTTTTCTGGCTGTGCACCCACAAACTCAACAAGCCCTTTATTTATAACTATCTTTGGCACACCTACCACTTGGAACCTTTCTGCCAAATCCATGTTTTCGTTGGCATCTACGATGATAGCCTTTATGTTATCGTTTGCAAGGGCAAAGTTCATGGCCGTTATGGCGGCTGAAGGACAATATCCACAGGATGTGGTCACGAAGACCATTATCTCTATGGGTAGGTCTATGGACCTTAACATTTCTACAGTTTTTTCTGAAAGCTTAGGTTCTCTTTTAGAGACCTGCACTATGCCCTGCACGAGGGTAGTAAATTCAAGGCCGGCAGGAAGGCCAATATACCTTATGCCGTAATCCTTTTCACCTTCTATAACTATGGTGGGAACCCTTTCAATCTGATAGGCTTGACTTATCTCCCTCTCTATAAGGGGTGAGTAGACTTCCAGCTTTATCTTTTCGGGCTCTAGGCTTGCCACTTCTTTCAAAAGGTCTTCGGCTATCTGACAGCTATCGCACCCTATTGCTTGAGAAAAGAGCTTTAGATTTACAGGATGCACAAGCTCTTTGGAGAAAATATCCTTCAGTTGAGTCCTTACCTCAAGGCTCAAAAGCATCTTTTACCTCCTTAGAGTTTTATTATATTCTTAAAATTTAAGCCGTCTATGTAAAAATTCTTTACGACAACTCATGTGAAAGGATTATAATTTTTTCCTTGATAATGGAATTCAAAAAAGCCATCATCACAGGAGGAAGTAGGGGGATAGGTAGGGCCATAGTGGAAAGGCTCCTAAGGGAAGGTTGGGAGGTGTGCACATGTTCAAGAAAGGAAGAAGACCTAGTAAAGCTAAAGTATGATCTTGGCAATCCTGAGTGGCTTTATATAAAGGCTTGTGATGTGGGAGACAGGAGGTCTGCAAAGGAATTTGTAGATTACTGCGTGGAAAAACTAAAGAAAATAGACCTTCTTGTTAACAACGCCAGTATCCTTGGAGAAAGGTTATCTATAGAAGACTACCCTGAAGAAGTGTGGGAGGAGGTCATAAGGGTGAATATAAACGGTGTCTTTTATATAACCAAGTATGTCCTCCCTTACATGTTTGAAGGTTCTGTGATAGTAAACATGTCTTCCGGTGCAGGCAAGAGGCCAGCTCCCTATTGGGGAGCCTATGCGGTTTCCAAGTTTGGTGTAGAGGGCTTTAGCCTACTTTTGGCGGAGGAGTTAAAGGAGAGGGGTATTAGGGTCTATGCTCTAAACCCAGGCGCTACAAGAACCCAGATGAGGGCAAAGGCCTACCCACAAGAGGATCCAAATACCTTGAAACCTCCAGAAGAGGTGGCGGATTTTTTACTTAAACTTATAACTTCTAAGGCACCAAGCGGCTCCTATGACTATGATGCCAATTTATGATAATATCATATTTCAAAGATGCAAAGATACATAAGTATAGGCCTTTTACTTTGGGGAGGTATCATCACTCTATTTACTTACCTTCTTAGGGACCAGCTTGTCCTTGACAGAACCACCTTTGCCTTTTGGATAGCCTTGTTGCGTATAACTTCTTTTTTCTTCCTTCTCTTCATGGCCATTTTACTTATAGCCTTAGGCAAAAGGTTTATAAGCAAGAGATTTTATTGGTTTGGCCTATTCCTTGTTCCCTCCTTGATCCCAGACCTATATCACATACTGTCCTTCGTCTTTTTCCCAGACTTTATAACCAAAAACACAAGGGACAAGGTTGCCTATCTTTTTTTACTTTCAAGGAGTCTTGTGCTTTTAGCCTTCTTCATTTTGACCTTTTATCACAAGATCAACGGATGGCTAACTGCCAAAAGCTATGGCCTTGTATTGGCCCTTTCCATAATAGCCTCCTTCTATATAGTTCTCTTCTATAACACACTTCCACCTCTTTACATTGAAGGTATAGGACAGCCCATTTATAGGGATTTCTGCGACATTGTAAGTGTGACCCTATGTGTGTATCTTGCCTTCTATGTGATAAGGAACAAGTTTCTTGGAGAGGAAAGCTCCTGGTATACCTTTACAGTTCTTGGCTTTCTGTCCCTTTCTTCCCTTAGCTTAGCCCTCTATAAACATTTTTACGATCCTCTAATTGTGCTTGCCTCTCTGCATAGGCTCATTGCCTATATCCTCCTTCTTTATGTGATTCTCTACATCAACATCAGGAAAGAAGCCATTGACATTATGACCGAAGTAGCTGGCCTCCTTAGGGATATACTAAGACTAAAGCCCATGAGAGAAGGAGATCTTTACCTTTTGAAGCTTGAGCACAGCTTTAGATACCTGATAAAAGCCCTTTTCCTTTATGACTTGGAAAAGAATAGACCTGTGGCTGTTGTTTATGGTCCAGAAAAGGTAGAGGTACCAGGAATTGACCTAAGTAGCACTAAGAAGCTGGTTAGAGAGCTTGGAGGCCAGTATTTTCACAAAGAAGCCCATTATAACCTGTATGAAAACTACCTTATTGTAAGCCTTTTGAGGACTTTTCCAGAAGGTCCCTTGGCCAAGCTATATGTTCTTAACACGGAGAGGACCATACTTGGATACCTTCTAAATTGGATAAACTTTGATAAGCTTATAGAGGAGAAAACAAAAGAGCTCCAAAGGTTATACCTTCTTTTGGAGACCTCTAAGTATGCCACCCAGGCTTACAACAACATAGACACCTTCTCAAAGCAGGTGATTGAAAGGCTTGACTATGTTCTTGGTATGGATGGAAGCTTTTTCTACATGTGGAATAGAAATTCGGAACTGGTAGAAAGGATAGTATTCTCCAGTAGCTTTTTGGCAAACTTTCCAGACTTAAGAACTTATGAGCTTCTAAAAGAGGTAATGGAAAGCCCCGAAGCCTTTGGAATGGGCAAGAATTACATGTACTGTAAGTTTGAAAGCGATCACTATCAATCTGGTATTGTGGGCCTGAGAAGGGAAAGGGGCTTTGACAAAGAAGAGCTTCTCTTTTTCAAAACGGTGGGCAATCAGCTTTTCCATGTGGTAAAGCTTATGAAGGTTATAGAGGACCTTCAGAAAGCTCAAGCAAGCGTAAGATTCCTCACCGAGTACGATCCTCTTACCATGCTTTATAACAGAAAAAGCTTTGAGAAGATCCTTGAAAAGGAAATAGAAAGGGCAAACAGGTCTGGTGAGCCTTTATGCCTTCTCTTTATGGACGTGGATAACCTAAGAGTTATAAACAACACCTACGGGTACTTTGCGGGAGACATGGTTCTAAGACATACCGCGGAGCTCTTAAGGAGAAAGACTAGGAAGTTTGATATAATTGGCAGGCTTGGTGCTGACGAATTTGGTATAATCCTTCCAAGAACGAATAAGCATACTGCAGAGCTAATTGCGGAAAGACTAAGGCAAGAGATCGCAAATACGCCTCTTTCAGTTGGAGAGGATAAGATACATATAAGCCTGAGTGTGGGTATAGTGTGCTATCCTTTGGATGCTGAAAGAAAGGAAGAGATATTAGCCCTTGGCGAGGCCCTCATAGCTCTCATAAAGAGGGAAGGTAAGGGCAAGGTAAAGAAGGTGGAAGAGCATGTAAGCAAGATGCTTCCAGCTCTTAGAAAGATTGAGAAGGAGATATTAGAGGCCTTTGAAAAAAGGTCTGTTGAAGTCTTCTTCCAAGAGATACTCAACCTGCATACCAAAAGTGTAGAAGGTTTTGAAGCTCTTATGAGAATTTATGCAGATGGCAGTTTTCTACCTGCGGGAGATTTTGTACAAAGGGCGGAGGAGATGGGGGTAATACGTGAGCTGGATAGGGTAATGGCGGAGAAAGTCTTTGAAAGGGTGTCTACCTTGAATACCAAAGATTTTTACCTCTTTATAAACCTCTCTCCACAAAACCTTACGGAGGATTATATGATAATGGATAATAGATACAGTAAGAAACCATGGCATAAGGCCAGGCATGGTAGTATTTGAAATAACGGAAAGGGAAGCCATACAGGATATAGTGGAGGTTGGCAATTTTATAAAAGGCATGAAAGAATTTGGCTTTAAGTTTGCCATTGATGACTTTGGTTCAGGCTATGCAAGCTTCCTCTATCTTAAATACCTGCAGATAGACTTTCTCAAGATTGAAGGTGAGTTTATAAAAAGTATAAAGAGTTCCTTTGTGGATAGAAGCTTTGTCAAAAGCATTGTGGATATTGCCAAGGCACTAGGCATTAGGACCATAGCGGAGCACGTAGAGGATGAAGAAACGCTTAATATACTCCTTGAGCTTGGAGTGGACTATGCACAGGGCTATTACATTGGCAGGCCCGCACCCATGGAAGAAAAGATCAAGGCTTACTTCTCCAAAGGAACAGACCAATAATTTGAAGGACTAAGTTTACAAAGAAGACCATCAGGGTTGTGTATATGGTAGCCTTATACCAAAAATCCATGGGGTAAACCCTAAGTAGCATGTCTTCATCCCTGAACCTCCAAGAGTAGGGGTCAAAGAAAAGGTTATGAAAGGCAACAAAGAGCCACTCATAGTTTATCAAAGAAGCAAAAAACACAAACAGGGCAAAAAGTTCTAAAAGCAATGCCCCAAAGAAAAGCACCCTTCCCATCTCTTTTAAATTTTTCAATCTAAGGAAAAGCAAAAGCCAAACTGGAAGGCCAATGTATAAAAAGCCAAAGAAAAGACTCAAAAGCCTTTTTACATCCTCCATGTGCTTTATCTCCCTGTAGTTGAAAAGCCCAGAGTTTTTAAAGTCTTCCATACCTTTATCCGATAGCACAGACCTTAGCCCAAGCTTTGCTATGTTTAGCCTTTGTTCATAGGGCATGGGGTCTGGGGGGAGGACTACCCTTGGATAAAGGAAGTCTACAAAGGCCTCTGTAAAGCTAAGCCTAACACAGAGCAAGGTCAAAAGCAAGGGGAAGAGGAGGATGAGGAGGATTTTTATGGGTTTCATACCAATTAATACCCTCTTATGTTAGTAGGTCCAGCATGGCAGGCAATACAGGACTTTTGATTTCCAACTACTTTTACCAAGCCAAAGCTTTCCGCTATTTTTTGATGCTTGGCGTGTATGCTCTCCAAGGGCTTGAACTTCCTTACCTGTGGCACGTTTATGCCTTGGTGGCATTGGTAGCAGGTCAGCATGGCTTCTTTCCAGAGGCTAATAGCCTTCTCTTGATTCTTCTCCTCCAGAGCCTTTGGAAGCTCGTTATATAGGATGTTGTTCCTGTGTCTTACCACAGCCTTTAGGTCTTCGCTCCACTGGGCCACCATGGGTCCTGCCAAGGCCATGTTCTTCCCGCAGGCAGAAAGCCCTGTGGGGCTTTTGATAAGCCTTAGGGCTGAATCAAACTCACCCTTTTCTATATAGCCCCTTAGGGCCACAAAGGAGAAGAAGGTCTTGTAGGCTCCAGCCTTAAAGTTTAGCCTAATATCCGCCAAGTATCTTCCCGCTTGCATCACCTGTTCCTTGTTGGCACCTCCCACCACCAGTATGTTTTTGCCATCCTTTTGGACAAGCTTTATAGTGGGCTTTTCAAAGCTAAGGCCAAGCTCTTTTACTATGCTGTTGTTTGTTCCAACCACTATAAGGTTTTGGTAGCTAAGCTCCTTTAGCCTTTGGTCGCTTACCAGAAGCTCGGGCATCCTTGACTGCTTTACATCCTCCACATTAAAGCCTATGTCTTCCGTCCACTGGCCAAGGTAGTAGGCTATCCTGCCCGCAAGGGCCACTACTTCTGGGTCCTCTTTTGAGCCATAAACTATGAGAGTGTTGGGTATGGTGGCATCCTTCACAAGGGCTGGCGTGCCAGTCCATACCTCACCGTATTTAACATAAGGAAAAAGCCTGTCTGCAAAGGGTGGGTCAATGACAGGCTGGGAGAAGGCTATGCCAGCTACGGCGCTTAACAGCATAAGCTTCCTCATCCTTCACCTCCTTTTTTTATCGGGGTGAGGGGACTTGAACCCCTGACCTTCGGCTCCCGAAGCCGACGCTCTGCCACCTGAGCCACACCCCGTTTAATTTAAAATTTTATCCCTCAGGAACTTTTCTACCTTATCCCTCCACTTTTTGGCCACAAAAA
The DNA here is from genome assembly GCA_037927135.1 of Candidatus Pampinifervens sinense. GTDB lineage: Bacteria > Aquificota > Aquificia > Aquificales > Aquificaceae > Pampinifervens > Pampinifervens sinense. The sequence goes on from JAXSPP010000008.1 coordinate 11,441, forward strand.
GCACCTCCTCTTGGTCAAGGGTCTTTAACTCTCCCTTCTCCATTAGCACTTTACCTTTACATATGACCGTGTCTATATCGGAGGACTTGGCAGAGTAGACAAACTGGGCTATGGGGTCATAAAGGGGCTGAAGGTGGGGCCTGTTTGTATCTACAAGGATAAGGTCCGCCTCGTAGCCTATCTCTATCTTGCCCGCCTTTATGCCTACGGCTCTAAAGCCCTCTTCCGTGGCTATCCTCAAAGCAGTCCTTGCATCCATGGCCTTTGCGTTAAGGCTTGATCCCTTTTGAAGCTTAACCATTAGGCTTAGCTCTTCCAGCATGTCCAAGTTATCGTTGGAGGCAGGCCCGTCGGTACCAAGGCACACATGAATGCCTCTCTTTACATAATCGCTTATGGGAGCTATGCCAGAGGCAAGCTTTAGGTTGCTTTCAGGGCAGTGAAGCACCTTTGCACCGCTTTCCTTTATCATTTCCCTCTCTTCCTCTGTGGTCCAAACCACATGGGCCATAAGGAGCCTGTGGCTAAGCAGTCCAAGGCTATGAAGGTGTTCCACTGGCCTTTTCCCAAACCTTTCAAGGGATGCCTCCACCTCTTGCTGTGTCTCCGCCGTGTGGGTGTGGATGTATACATCCTCTTCCAGGGCAAGCTCAAGGGATTTTTTGAAAGTTTGAGGTGAGCAGGTATATACCGCATGGGGACAGAGCACGGGAAATAAAAGCTCTGAGTTTTTAAACTCCCTTATAAAGGCTTTTGCCCTCTGCAGGTATTCTTCTGGGCTTTTTGCCACCTTTGTGGGAAAGTCCAGGATGCCAAAGCCAAGGCCAGCCCTTATGCCGGCCCTTTGGGCTACCTCTGCCACAGCTTCTTCAAAGAAGTACATATCCATAAAGAGGGTTGTGCCAGACCTTATGGCCTCCGCAATGCCTATAAGGGCTCCATCCCTTACAAACTCTGGAGATACAAACTCACCCTCCAAAACCCATATGACCTTTTGAAGCCAGTCCATAAGAGGAAGGTCTGCACCAAGGCCCCTCAGAAGGCTCATGGATATGTGGGTGTGCATGTTGGCAAAGGAAGGGAAAACCACCTTACCATCGGCATGTATGGTCTGCCTTGACTCCTTTTGAATGTCTTCTCCTATCTCCACGATGAGGCCATCCTTTATACCTATATCTACAAGTCTTCTTCCCTCTGGCAATAGGGCCCTTTTAATCAACAGGTCCAGCATGGCTTATATTATATTCTTTGTGAAGGCGGATAGATTTTCCAAAATGCTCCAGCTTCAAAGGGTGGAGCTTGAGATAAACAGGATAAATACGGCCATAAAGAGGCTTCAAAGTCAGATAGAAGAGACTATAAAAAAGATTGAAAACCTAAAGGTGGAGAAAGAAAGAATAACAAAGAGGATTGAGGAGATAAAAAGGGAGATAAGACATCAAAGGGATCAGATGGAGGAGTGTAGGGAGAAGGCAAAGAGGGCGGAAGAGAGGCTAAACGTTGTAAAAAAGGCCGAAGAATATAAGGCACTATTGAGGGAGAAGGCAAAGAGTGAGGACTGTATTATAAAGCTCTCAGAAAGCATAAAAAGGTTGGAAGAGGAGCTAAAAAGGCTTGAAGAAAAGAAAGAAGATAAAAAGTTTATAAAAGAAACTCAAGAGCTGGAAGAAGAGCTTTCTGACCTAAGATACTCACAGCTCAGACTAAACACAAGGCTGGAAGAATTACAGAAAGAACTGGAAGAACTAAGGAGCAAAACAGAGGAGTCTATCCTTGAAGAGTATGAAAGGCTAAAGAAAAAGCATGGCCTACCCATCATACTTCCTATAGATTCTCTGGGCGCCTGCACCAACTGTGGAACAAAGCTTCCCTCTGCTCTGTATTCAAGGCTTATAGCGGGTGAAGTAGAAGTTTGCCCCTCCTGCGGAAGGCTTGTATATTATGAAGAACAAGTTTAAGAAAATCCTTATAGATTATGACCCTTATCTGCTTTTTGCTTTGGTAGCCCTTTGCCTTATAGGCCTTGTAGGTGTCTATAGTGCCACCTACAAGGGAAGTCCTTCCCCTCTCTTTTTAAAGCAGAGCCTTTACATCTTAACCGGCTGGTTTATCATACTACTTCTTTCAAGGCTAAACTTCAGGATGGTCTTTGACCTTGCTCCAGCTATATACTTTTTAAACCTTTTCCTTTTGGTGCTTGTGCCCATAGTGGGCAAGACGGTCTACGGTGCCAAAAGGTGGATTGACTTAGGACCGGTTAGCATCCAACCTTCAGAGCTCTTTAAGTTTTCCCTTTTGATCTTTTCTTTATACACTTTGAGCCACACAAAAAGGCTTTTCAGCAAAGAGTCCCTCATCCTTATTTTGGCCTTTGCCATACCCTCCCTCCTTACCCTCAAACAGCCAGACCTTGGAACCACCATAACTTACGGAGTCATACTTACTACTCTACTTTTCCTCTATGGCGCCAAACTAAGGTACTTTATACTGTCAGGCCTTACCTTTATTTTACTTTCTCCCGTGCTTTGGCACTTTTTAAAAGACTATCAAAAGGAAAGGATTCTTGCAGTCATTGACCCTTATGAGGATTACCATGGCAGTGGCTACCAGCTCATCCAATCCATGATAGCGGTAGGCTCTGGTGGCTTTTTAGGTAAGGGTTTTTTGCAAGGCACTCAGTCCCATCTTCTCTTTTTACCGGAAAAGCACACAGACTTTATCTTCTCTGTAATAGCGGAAGAGTGGGGCTTTCTTGGTGGCTTTTTAATAATTTCCATGATCCTATTTATCTTTTACAGAATCCTTTTTTATGCCTTGGACATTCCCCACAAGGTGGAAAGGCTCTACCTTGGCACCCTTGCAGGCCTTTGGCTCTTTCAAACCTCTGTAAACTTTCTTATGACCATGGGCTTGGCTCCAGTGGTTGGCATACCCCTTCCCTTTGTAAGCTACGGGGGAAGTAGCATTCTCACCTTTTCCACCCTTTTTGGCCTTGCCCTCTCCATCATAAGAGAGCACAGAAACAGGCCCATAAAGTTTGAAAATGCTTAAAGGCCTATACATACACATACCTTTCTGCTCTCACAAATGCCCTTACTGTGATTTTGTATCCTTTGTGGACCAAAGTGTGGACCACTGGGAGTATTTAGACCTTCTTTTGAAAGAGATAGAACTCTACAAGGACAATGACTTTGACCTCAGAACCATATACTTTGGGGGCGGGACTCCTTCCTTGATAGACCCAAGGCTATACCAAGGCTTTATGGAAAGACTTTCCAATCTTTTGGACCTCTCCAATGTGGAAGAGATAAGCCTTGAGGCAAACCCGGAGAACTACACATTGGAAGACTACAGGTATTTAAGGTCCATAGGCTTTAGCAGAATAAGCCTTGGAGCCCAGAGCTTAAGGGAAGAAGGACTAAGGGCCCTTGGAAGAATTCATTCTGTAAAAGACACACTCAAGGCCCTTGATAACATCCACAGAGCTGGCTTTGAGAACATAAACTTAGACCTCATCTTTGGCTATGAGGGACAAAGCCTTGAGGACCTAAAAAAAGAGCTTGATATGTTAAAGAGCCTGCCCATCACTCACCTCTCCTTTTACCTTCTTACACCCTACGAGGACACCCAGTTTGGAAGCCTATACAGCAAAGGCCTTTTGAAGCTTCCCTCTGAGGACACCATAGCAGATATGTATGACCTTATCTGTGATAGCCTTGAGGTCATGGGCTTTTTGCATTATGAGATTTCCAACTTTGCCCTTCCTGGCTATGAGTGCAAACACAACCTCCTTTATTGGACCCATGAGGAGTTTTTGGGCCTTGGAGTCTCCGCATGGAGCTTTGTAAATCACACACGCTTTGGAAATACAAAGAACATAAAGCTGTATGCTAAGAAGGTAAAAAGTGGAGAAAGGCCCGTAGAATACCAAGAAGTCCTAAGAGGCAAAGACCTCTTATACGATTACCTCTTTGTTGCCCTCAGAACAAGAAGGGGTGTGGAGAAGGACCTTTTATCCATTCCAGAAGAGCTTTTGGAGTTCTTTGAAGAGGAAGATGGAAGGTGGAGGCTAAACAGGAGGGGCATGCTGGTCATAAACGAGATACTTTTAAGGCTTAAAATAAACTTATGCTAAGCAGGAGAGAGTTTTTAAAGTATGGTGGGTCCTTTGCTGTTCTTTCCCTTCTTCCCTCCTGTGCGGAAGCTACCACAAAAGGGCCCCTTTTAAACCTTCTCCCAGAGCAAAAGGAGATTGAGATAGGAAGGTCCTATGTGCCTTATGCCATAGAGGAGTTTGATGGGCTATACCCAGACAGGGAAGTTCAAGGCTATGTGAAAGGTGTGGGCCTCATCCTCACGAAGGTGGCAGAAAGAAGACTACCCTATGAGTTCTATGTGGTAAATTCTTCCCAAGTCAATGCCTTTGCCCTTCCTGGTGGGCCTGTCATGATCACCAGAGGTCTACTTCTTAGGCTAAACTCGGAGAGCGAGCTTGCCAACGTGCTTGCCCACGAGCTTGGGCACATAAACGCAAAACACCATGCTAGGTTTTTGGAAAAACAGTTTGGCCTTAGTCTTCTTTTGAACATAGGAGCCTTGCTTTTGGCAGACAAGCCCTACGGGCAGGTCCTTTTGCAGTTTGGGCAGATAGGTGCGGGGCTTTTGAGCCTAAAGTTCAGCAGGGACCAGGAGAGGGAGGCAGACCAGTATGGCCTTCTCTATGCTTACAAGGCTGGCTATGACCCAATGGGGATGATAAGAGTTTTTGAGACCTTTAAGGCTATGGAAAAAAGAGAAAGAGCGCCCGAGTGGCTCTCCACCCACCCACTTCCAGAAACAAGGATAGCCGAGGCAAAAAGGATTATAGAAAGTTTTAGACCAACAGGCCAGTTTATCACAGACACACAAGACTTTCAGGTGGCAAAGGAAAAGCTTTTAAAAACAAAGCCCTCCTTTGATGAGTTTGATAAAGGAAAGGTTGCCTTTGCCAGAAGGGATTACAGCCAAGCAAGCAAACACTTCCAAAGGGCCATAGAGCTATATCCAGAAAACTACACAGCAAGGGCCTATATGGCCTACATACTTGCCATGGAGGGGAAAACAGGGGAGGCCGAAAGGCACTCAAGCCTTGCATTAAGGATCATGCCCGATGTTTTCCTTACAAACTTTGTGCATGGCTATGTGAAGTTTGCCCAAAGGGAATACCAGGAGTCTTTAAAACACCTCCAAAAGGCAAATAGGCTTATACCAGACCATGCTTCTACCCACTACTACCTTGGGAGGAACTACGAAGCCCTTGGACAAAGACAAAAGGCCATAGAACACTATAGGATAGCCCTTGAGTTGTCTCAAGGTAAGGCACCATGGGCTGAAGACGCAAGAGAGAGGCTAAGAAGGTTATAATTTTCTCATGGACATTTTAATGGGTGTTGGAAAGGCGGGTCTAAAGTCTGGAGAAAAACCAGATATCCTTGTAGTGCTTTTGCCACAGACTTGCAGTGCTTCCTTCCTTTTTACAAAGAATCACTTTAAATCAGCCAGCGTGCTTTACTCTCAAAAGGTCTTTAAAGGAAGGGTAAGGGCTATGGTGATAAACAGCGGGAACGCCAACTGTGGTGTTGGGAGGGAAGGGCTTTTGCATGCGGAGCTTATGGCAAAGAGGGTGGCGGAAAGGCTGGATGTGGGGGAGGATGAGGTGCTTGTCTTTTCTACCGGTGTGATAGGAAAGCCATTGCCCATAGATAGGGTCCTTTCTGCCATAGATTCGGCCTGCGACCTTCTTGAGCCCCTTGACCTAAAGAGGGCAAGCGAAGTAATATCCACCACAGACAGCTTTCCCAAGTATGACTTTGTAAAAAGGGGCAAGCTGGAGGTCTTTGGCTTTGCAAAGGGTGCGGGCATGATACACCCCAACATGGGCACCATGCTTGCCTTTGTATTTACCAATGCAGACCTAAGGGAAGATGTGTTGGAGAGGCTTCACAGGGACATAAATGAGAGGACCTTTAACTCCATAAGCGTGGATGGATGTATGAGCACCAACGACAGCTTTGGCCTTATAAGCCTTGGCCTTTTAAAGGAGGACCTGCAAAAGGTGAGCGATGCCATAGAGGAGGTGTCCCTTAGCCTTGCCAAGAAGATAGTTCAAGATGGTGAAGGAGCCACAAGGGTCATAAAAGTGGTGGTAAAGAACGCATCCTTACAGCTAAAGGCAAGGCTCATAGCCCAGGCTATAGCCACCTCAAACCTTGTAAAGACGGCCGTATTTGGAAAAGACCCCAACTGGGGAAGGATAGTGGCGGCGGCCGGGTCTACTCCCTTCCCCATAGACCAGTTTAAGCTAAAGGTTTATATAGGAAGCCACCTTGTATACGATGGAAAGGTGCATCCCAAGGCAGTAGAAAATGCCAAGAAGTATATGGAAGAGTCTCAGGAGATTGAGATAACCCTTGACCTTATGGAAGGGAAGGAAGGCTGGACCTACTACTCTTCCGACCTTACCTACGACTATATAAAGATCAACGCAGAGTATACCACTTAAGCTATATTTATAAACTATGATGAGGGCCATACCTTACATACTTGCAGGTATTCTTCTCTTGATGATAGCCTTCTTTGCCCTAAAGCACAAAGAGGAGGATGAAGGCTTATCTTCCTATAGGCCACCGGTGGATCAAAGCCTTCCAAACTTTACCTTTAAAACCCTTGATGGCAAAGAAATTAGCCTAAAGGATTTTAGAGGAAAGGTCCTTCTTGTAAACTTTTGGGCCACATGGTGCCCGCCTTGCAGGGAGGAGATACCCATCTTTGAAAAAGAGTACAGAAGGTGTAAGGACAAAGGCTTTGAAATACTGGCTGTGAATATGGATAGCTCTGAAAGTTCTGTGGAAAAGTTTTTACGTGAAAACCCCGTATCCTTCCTTGTAGTGAGGCCTACCAATGACCTTGAGAAAGAGCTAAAGCTTATGGGCTTTCCCACCTCTTACCTTTTGGACAAAGAAGGTAAGGTCTACCGTATAAGGCTAGGTGTTTATAGGGAGCTTGAAAGGGATTTGAAGGAGCTTTTGGGCTGCTGATTGTGTTATAATTTAAGGCCGGAGGTAAGAAGGATGGCAAAGGTAAAGATGAAAACAAACAGGTCCGCAAAGAAGAGGTTTAAGATAACAGCCACTGGTAAGATAAAGAGGTATAGGTCTGGTGGAGCTCACTACAATACTCATAAATCAAAGAATAGAAAAAGAAGATTGAGAAAGCCCACCCTTGTCAACCCAGGCTGGGAAGACAAGGTAAAGGGCTTGCTAAAAGAATTCTAACCAAAGAGGTCTCTCCATAGACCTCTTGCCCACTCTTTATACCTCTTGGCTGTTGTCTCTTTCCTCTGGTTATCCTCCCTATGGGTTGGTATGAACCTCTTTGATACTGCATCATACCTAAAGGCAGTTTCTGTCATTATGGCCTCTTTGTCGCTTACCATGGCATAGCATATCATCTGCATATACTCTTCTTTGACCTCTTTACCTTTTAGCCTTGCGTTTATTATCTTTGCCACAAGCTTACCCTCTGAGTGTGCAGCATATCCACTTTTTGGAAGATAGCTCTGAGATGCATCACCTATAACGAAAACGTTTTTCACAGAAGTTTCAAAGGTAAGAGGATTTACCTCTACCCACTTTTGACCCCTTTTGAGAAGTCCGGCATCCTGCAATAGCCTGTTTGCCCTCATGGGAGGTATTATGTTGGCAAGGTCATACTTAAAATCTCCATGGGATGTTTTTACAATCCTTTTATGCACATCTATATCCCTTACATGAGCGGAGGTCACATAAGTTGCCACATCCTTATATAGGTCATAGTAAGCGGAAAGGAAGCCTTCTGAGTTGATAAGGGGTCTTTCGTTGGCATCTATAAAGTATATGTGCGCCTTTATCTTGTTTCTCTTTATCATGCTTGCCAATAGGGCTGCCCTTTCGTAAGGAGCGGGTGGACATCTGTAAGGTGGTGGTGGCACTGTTATGACTATATCTCCACCTTCAAAGTCCTCTATGAGCTTTTTAAGGTATATATGCTCCGACCCAGGCCTAAAGGCTGGAGGGTTATATACAAGGGAATCTCTGTAAAATGGATAATCTTCTATATCATAGTCTATACCCGGTGATAGCACAAGATAGTCATAGGATATATATCCAGATGAGGTCCTTACTACCTTTTTATCAAGCTCCACTCCAAGCACCTTATCGTTCAAAACCCTCACGCCATACTTTACCTCAAGCACGTTGTAGGAAAAGCACAGAGGTGTAAGCTCCATAAGGCCTGCCAAAAAGTGGTTTGACATAGGACAGGACATAAAGAAAGGTCTTTCTTCAATTAGAACCACATCAAGGTTTGGATTTTCCTTCTTTAAATACTTGGCTACGGTCACACCACCATAGCCACCACCTACTATAACTACTTGGGCCTTAAGTCTGCTTTGTGTCTTTGAATACACCAAAAGAGGCGCTGTAATACCTACAAGGGCACTACCTACGATCAATTCCCTTCTACTAACACCTGATAACTGATTTGACATATTTATCCACCTCCATAACTATACATTTTTCCACAAGCTCCTTTGCTTTTGCAGTAGAACCATACTGCTGTCTTAGGTCTGCCTTGTAGTTATCAAAGAACTGGTCAAACTGGTCCTTACCAAGAACTCCTACGGCATAAAATTGGCCATTCTCTTCTTGTAGCACTATGGAGGCCAAAGGAACTTCTGGTGGACCATCTAAGACCTTTGCACCTTCCTTTGGGTCGTATAAACCTAAGTGGGCACAACACTGGATTATACCGGCCTTTTTTGTGGTCTCAGATGGCTTGTCTGGTGGATAGTAGTTTATAAAAGAGTAATCCTTTGTGGGATAGCTCCACTGGTGGGCGCATATGGCAGAGTAGGCTACTATACTCTTTTTTGACCCCACGCCCCCTGGCCAGAGGTAGCCAAGCCCATCCTTTAGCTTTATCTCCACAGGCTTTATCTCCTGGTCCAGATTAAGAAGATAACAAGGAGTGGAAACAAAGGGATAGAAGAATATGTAATTGTTATGGGGCTTGAGGTCTTCTTCCTTTAGAGGAGACCCATCCTCTTTGACAAGGAGGGCCTTTTTGTAAGTTTTTAGCATTCCATCCTGTTGGCTTGCCAGCAAATTGGAGAAAATACTGGCATCCAGCATGGAAGCCACTGCCACGGTTCCACAAGTTTTTATAAAGTCTCTCCTATCCATTCCTATTCACCTCTCTGTGTTATATATGCAAATTCCATGCCACGCTTTGGAAGGCTTGTATACTTCACAGAGCATTGAGAAGGGTGTTTTGTGTTGCAACATGTGATGCAAAGGGGGCAAGGCCCCCTTAAGATTATGCGAACATGTCCTTATACATAGACCTTGCCCATTCATAGGTAGCCTTTGCCAAGGCTTCAGACCTTTCGTTTATCACCTTGGGCTTTGGAACTATCTTCTTTTCCTTTTCGTTGTAGTCGTAGGTTACGTTTATAACTATAGCCTCCTGGGGTGATCCGTTCACCATGGAGTAGCAGGTGTTGTCTGGAAGGGTGGGCTTGTACTCTTTTCCTGCTATCCTTGAGGCTATCACCTTTGCCACTATCTTACCCTGAGAGTTGGCCATATGCCCGCTCTTTGGATAGGGGACTCCACCTATAACGTCTCCTACCAAGAAGACATGGGGGTCTGTCTTTGCCTGAAAGGTAAGGGGATCTTGGTCCGCCCAGCCAGTGGGTTTGCCCTCTTTGTCCTTGGCTATAAGGTCTGCCATCCAGACAAGCTCTCCCGCCTGTTGGGGCGGTACTAAGTTGGCGTCTGTAAACTTGAAGTCTCCTGCGGTTGTCTTTATTACCTTCTTTACAGGATCCACTTCTTTGATGACTGCCTTTGGCACATATTCTATAATACCCAGATAGACCTGTTCAAAGGCAGCCCTAAAGCCCGGTCCCTTTGGAGCTATATCATCCTTAGGATCAAGAACTATAACCTTTCCTTTAACCTTGTTCCTCTTAAAGACTTCAGCTATCATACAAGCCCTCTCATAAGGCGCTGGGGGGCATCTGAAGAGTCCCGGAGGCACTGTGATTATAAAGTCTCCCTCTTCAAACTCATGTATCTTTCTCTTCAAGGCCAAGTGTTCAGAACCAGGGATAAAGGCAGCTGGATAGTGGATCCTTGTATAGTTTGCCATATCCTTGTTGTCTCCAAACCAAGCCTTATAGTTGTACTTTATGCCGGGTGCAAGCACCAGGTAGTTGTATTCTATGTAGCCGTGGGGAGTATAGACCCTCTTTTTGTCCCTTTCTATGCCTATGACCACTGCGTTTATAAACTTGTAGCCATACTTGGAAGCTGGCTGGTTGTAGTCGTGGGAAAGAAAATCCAAGCTCACAAGGTCTGCAAGCCATGGATTGGATATGGGGCAGGAGAAAAAGTTAGGCCTTTTTTCAATAAGAATAACCTCTATGTTGGGGTTTTCCTTCTTGAGGTACTTGGCTACCGTCAGCCCTGCCCATCCACCACCGCATATTACAACCCTGTTGCCCTTAGGTGGTGGAAGCACGGCTTCCATCTTTACCACTTTTTCTGCAGCTGCAAAAATGGGCTTTGAAGAAAGCCCTGCTGCCAAGGCCCCTACTCCTACAGACTTTAAAAGGTCCCGCCTTGTAATCATGCTATACCTCCCTATAAAGCGTTGTTAATAATCATACTTCTTAAGGAATGAGCTTGTCAATAAGAAAATCTTTGAGGAACCATTAATTAGGCTTATTTAAGCCTATCCTTATATGCTTATAATCAAAAGAGTCAAAAATTAACCAATTTTAAACCTTCTGCTTATATTTTATACTTTTACAAGCTTTGTTTGGAGGTAGGACATGCCAAGAAAGGGCGCAGATATTGTGATAGAGGTGTTAAAAGAAGAAGGCGTGGAGGTGATCTTTGGGCACCCCGGCGGTGCTATAATGGAGGTCTACGATGCCCTATACAGGGATGGTAGTATAAGGCATATATTGGCAAGGCATGAGCAGGGTGCTGGGCATATGGCAGAAGGCTATGCAAAGGCCACTGGTAAGGTTGGAGTGGCCATGTCCACCTCTGGACCCGGTGCTACAAACTTAGTGACAGCCATTGCGGACGCCTACATGGACTCTGTGCCTGTGGTCTTTATAACGGGACAGGTGCCCACACACCTCATAGGCAACGATGCCTTCCAAGAGGTGGATATAGTGGGTATCACAAGGCCCATAACCAAGCACAACTTTTTGGTCAAAAGGATAGAGGACCTACCTCTCATACTGCGCCAGGCCTTTTACATAGCCAGGACTGGAAGGCCTGGGCCAGTGCTTGTGGATATTCCAAAGGACATAACACAAAAGCTAAGCGATGTGAAGATACCTACCATTGAGGAGGTAAAGGAGTCTTTGCCTGGCTATAGGCCACACCTTGAGGGCAACCTACAGCAGATAAGGAAGGCAGTAAGGCTTATAATGGAGGCAAAAAGGCCTGTGCTTTATGTGGGTGGTGGTGCGGTCCAAGCGGAGGCCCAAAGGGAGCTGGTGGAGCTGGCAGAGCTTATGAAGATACCTGTGACTACCACCAACATGGGAAAGGGTGCCTTTCCTGAGCTTCATCCCTTGGCTTTGCACATGCTTGGCATGCACGGCACCTACTATGCCAACATGGCCGTCTACCACTGCGACCTTCTTATAGCCATAGGTGCCAGGTTTGATGACAGGGTAACAGGAAAGGTGGAAGAGTTTGCACCCCAGGCCAAGATCATCCACGTGGATATAGACCCTGCTTCCATCTCAAAGAACATCGTGGTGGATGTGCCCATAGTGGGTGATGTAAAGATAGTCTTGAGAAAGATCCTTGAGGAGCTAAAGAGGGAGGGTGCAAAGATACTGTACCCAGAGGAAAGACAAAAGTGGCTTGAGCAGATAGAAGCATGGAAGAAGAGATATCCACTTACATACACAAGGTCCAACAAGGTCATAAAGCCACAGTATGTGATAGAGCAGATATACGAGGCCACAAAAGGGCAGGCCATAATTGCCACAGGCGTGGGCCAGCATCAGATGTGGGCAGCCATGTTCTATAAGTACTCCTTCCCAAGGCAGTTTATAAACTCCGGTGGCCTTGGCACCATGGGTTTTGGCTTGCCTGCGGGCATTGGAGCCAAGATAGGAAGGCCGGACAAAGAGGTTTTTGTTATAGACGGTGATGGATCCTTTATGATGACCATGCAGGAGCTTGTTACTGCCGTGCATTACAAGGTGCCTGTGAAGATAGCTATAATAAACAATGGCTATCTTGGTATGGTGCGCCAGTGGCAAGAGCTTTTCTATGAGAAGAGGTATTCTGAAGTGGATCTGAGCGTCCAGCCAGATTTTGTCAAATTGGCTGAGGCTTGCGGAGCTGTGGGCTTTAGGGCAGAAAAGCCATCGGATGTGAGGGAGATAATAGAGGAGGCCCTCAAGATTGATGACAGGCCTGTTCTGATGGACTTTCGTGTGGACAGGGAGGAGAATGTGCTTCCTATGGTTCCTGCAGGAAGGTCCTACAGGGAGATGATCCTAGAAGATGGCAAAAAGTCTGTGGAAGCGGAAACCATGTATTTGGTGGGATAAGGGAGGTAAAGGAAATGGCGGACACCATTGGAGGCATGCAACTTGATACTATAAAGGCACCACTTTATAGGGAGGTAAGGAAGGGAGAGGTAAGGAAGCACATCATAACCTTAACTGTGAGGAACGAGCTGGGCGTTCTGGCACGCATAGCAACCCTTATAGCTGGTAAAGGCTACAACATAGAAGGCCTTTCGGTGGGAGAGACCCACGAAAAAGGCATATCCCGCATGACCATTGAGGTCATAGGCGACGATGTGGTCATAGACCAAGTGGTAAAACAGCTAAGGAAGCTTATAGATACTCTAAAGGTGAAGGATCTGACGGATATACCCCATGTGGAGAGGGAGCTTGCCCTTATAAAGGTTCATACGGCCACACCAAGGGCGAGGGACGAGGTGCTAAGGCTTGTGGAGATCTTTAGGGCCAAAGTGGTGGATGTCTCTCCCGATACGTACACCATAGAAATAACTGGTACTGAGGATAAAATAAATGCCTTTGTAGAGCTTGTAAGACCCTTTGGTATAAGGGAGATGGCAAGGACTGGAAAAGTGGCAATGAAAAGGGAAATCTCAAGCCAGGAGGAGGAGTAAATGGAGGTAAGGGCCTCAAACTTTGATGTAAAAAGTGTAAAGGACCCTGTAGGTCTTTTTGTTTTTGAAGACCAGTGGGAAAGCTTAAGCTTCTTGGGTGATCTAAAAGAACAGGTAGAAAAGCTATTGAAGGCAGAAAACTTTAAGGGGAAGGAGGAGAGCCTTGCAAAGGTGAGTTTAATAGTGGATGGTGAGGTAAGGGTCTTTTATGTGGCTGGGCTTGGCAAAAGGGAAAAGGTGGGAGAAGACAGCTACAGAATAGCTTCAGCCCTTATAGCCAAAAGGGCAAAAAGGGATAAGGTAAAGAGCCTCTATGTTTATGCGGGGGATATAGACTATAGGCTAAGCAAGGCCATAACGGAGGGTGCCATCCTTGGAAGCTACAGGTTTGATAAGTATAAAACCAAGAAAGAAGAGGAAGAAAATTCAAGCCTTGAAAACCTTTATATATACGGAGGAGACCAGGAGGGTATAAACCTGGGAAAAATTTTGGCGGAAGCCCAGAACTTCACCAGAGACCTAGTGAATGAACCAGGAAATGTGATAAACCCCATAAGCCTTGCGGAGATAGCCCAAAAGGTGGCCCAAGATTATGGCCTTGAGTGTAGAGTTTATGATGAAAAAGAGATTCAAGAGATGGGCATGTATGCCCTCTGGAGCGTGGGTAAGGGTTCTGCCACACCACCAAGGTTTGTGCATATGGTATACAGGCCAGAGGGAGAGCCAAAGGAAAGGATAGCCATAGTGGGCAAGGGCCTCACCTTTGACAGCGGGGGCCTCAACATAAAGACGGGAGATTATATGAGGACCATGAAGATGGACAAGTCTGGAGCATGCGCAGTCATAGGCATAATGAAGGCCATAGCCCAGTTAAAGCCACAGGTGGAAGTGCATGGCATCTTTGGTGCGGCTGAGAACATGCCCAGCGGAACAGCCTACAGGCCAGATGATATTATAAGGGCCATGAACGGAAAGACCATAGAGATAGACAACACGGACGCAGAGGGAAGGGTAACCTTGGCGGACAGCCTCTCTTATGCCTCCAAGCTTGGTGTCTCAAGGATCATTGACATGGCCACATTGACCGGTGCTTGCATGGTAGCCCTTGGAGAATACACGGCGGGCCTGTTTACCAACGATGATGAGTTTGGAGATGAAATACTTAGCCTTTCAAGGCTTACCGGTGAGAGGATGTGGAAGCTACCTATGGATGACAAGAGGCTAAGGGAGAAGATAAAGAAGGGTGAGGGGGATGTTTTGAACTCTGGGGGAAGGTACGGCGGAGCCATTACAGCGGCCATGTTCCTTGAGGAGTTTGTGGGAGAAGGTATAAAGTGGGTGCATCTTGATATAGCGGGGCCTGCTTACCTTAAGGAAGAGTTCGGTTATTATACAAAGGGGGCAACGGGCTTTGGTGTAAGAACCTGTGTGGAGTATATACTGAGGCTTGGTGGCAAAGGATGAGGGTAGTAATAGTAGGCAATGGGCCAGCCAGCGCAAGCGCCATAGAAGCTTTTAGAAAGGTGGATAAGGAATCAGACATCATAGTCCTCTCCGATGAGGAGTTTCCTACCTACGCACCCAACTGTATGGAAAATGTCATAAGGGGAGACATCTCCGAGGAGGCCCTCTTTTATAAGGGTGGCTTTAGCTTTTATGAAAAATACAAGGTGGACTTTAGGCCCGGTAAAGAAGTGGTAGGCATTGACAACAAAAGGAAGGTGGTTGTGGTAAAGGGGGGAGAGGAGATAGCTTACGATAAGTGCCTTTTGGCAGCGGGAGCCTACGCCTTTGTGCCACCCATTCCCGGTGTGGAGCTGGGGGGTGTGACCACAGCCAAGAACCTCTACGATGCAAAAAGGATAAGAGATTGGGTGCTTTCGGGAAGGGTAAAGAGCGTGGTAATAGTGGGTGCGGGCCCCATAGGCATAGAGGATGCGGAGACTTTAAGACATATGGGCCTTGAGGTGCATGTGGTGGAGTTCTTTGATAGGGTGCTTCCGAGGATGTTGGACAAGTTTATGGCTGACAGGTACATGAAGCCTTTGGAGGAGGAAGGTATAAACTTCTACCTGAACCATCAGGTGGTGGCCATACATGGAGAGGATGGTTGGGTGGAGGCTGTGGAGATAAGGCCCAATGGGACGGACAAAAGCAAGTTCATAAGGGCTGATATGGTCATACTTTCCACTGGGGTAAGACCCAGGATAAACCTTGTGGCAGACACGGACATAAAGCTACACATAAACGAAGCTACAGGAAGGGTAGTGGGAGGCATACTGGTAAACGAATACCAGCAAACATCGGACCCTGATGTTTATGCAGCCGGAGACATATGTTCTGGCATAGACGCCTGGGGCAACCAAAGATGGATAGCCCTCTTTCCTACAGCACAGCAGAGTGGTGCCATAGCGGGCTACAATATGGCAGGGCTAAGGGTCAAAAACCCAGGCCTTGTGGATTACAACGCGGTAAAGACAAGGTCTGTCACGGCGGGCAGTGGAGGAGTCTTTGAAGATGCGGAAGAATCCTTTAGCTTTGAATGGGATGGCAAGCTGGTAAAGGTCTTCTTAAAAGAGGGGTCGGTGTGCGGATATCAGTTTGTGGGCTTGGGGAAAGGAAGACCTCTGAATCCAAGGAACAGGTTTTTAAAAGGTGAGAGGATAAAGAGCTGGGCTGAAAAAATTGCTTTAGACAAGGGGCTTGGCCTTGAGGCAAGCGGTGTGCTATTCCATCACTTTATAAGGTTTAGGGAAAGAAAGCTAGATGATAAGCTAATAAGGGCCATAAAATACGGCATGCTCCGATCCCTTGCCAATCCAGCCTTTGATGTGCCTATATTTTAGGCTCGTAAACTTCCACTCTGTTTCTGCCAAGATTCTTTGCCTTGTATAAGGCCTCATCGGCCATCCTTATGAGGTCATCTATGTTCTCCACACCTGGACCATAAGAGGCCAGTCCACCGCTGAGGGTGGTCTTCACCTCCACTCCTCTATACACAATAACGCTATTTTGAAAACACTGTCTTATCCTTTCTGCAACCACTTTGCCTTGATGAAGGTCTGTGTTTGGCATAAGAAGGGCAAACTCTTCACCACCCAGCCTTGCAGGAAGGTCCGACTTTCTGGAGTTTTTCTTCAGAACCTCTGCGAAGTTCTTTAAAAGTAGGTCTCCAGCCTCATGACCATAGGTGTCGTTTATCTTCTTAAAGTGGTCAAGGTCCATAAGAAGGAGGGTAAGGGGAGTATTGTACCTTTTTGCACTCTCAAGGATAAGGTTGGCATGGTCAAAGAAAAACCTTCTGTTTGGAAGGCCTGTAAGGGGGTCATAGTAGGCCAACTCTTCAAGCTCCTTTTGCTTTTCTTTTAACTCCTCAAAGGCGTGTTTTAGACTTACAGCCATGTTGTATATACTATGCTTGAGTTCCCAGACTTCATCCTTGGAACTTTCTTTAGAATTTTTAAGAAGGTCAATTACAGAAAAATCCCTTTTCTCTATGCTTGCGGTTATGTTCTTTAAAAAGATCACTCTGCTTGCCAAGCTTGAAGCTATCCTAAAGAGCATAAAGGCCAAGAAGGAGAAAACAAACAAAGAGTATAGAGCAAGCGCAAGGAATATTAGGTATGTTTCTTTATATATGCCAGATACATCTTTTATAAGCACTACCCTTCCTATAGGAAGGCCATTCATACCCGTAAGCGGAACCTCTACAAGAAGGCTTTTTTTAAGAAAACTACCATGAAGCATATAGCCCTTAACGTCAAGAGGCATGTAAAGAACTTTTGGGTTCGAAAACCTGTCAATAACCACATTATCTATAACAACCTTTTCCTTCATAAAACTGTCAATGGAGCCATCCAAAACATCCTTCAAAAGGTTTCTGTTGTAGTAGATTATCCAATCCACATCCACGGAGTTTTTCATTAGTTTTAGAATATCCTCAAGCTTAATGCCTACAAAATAGCACCCATCGGGATAAAGCCTATTCATGCCATAATAAGGACCGGAAGGTAGTATTCTATAATAAGGTTCCTCATCACAGGAATTATCACGTAATTTTTCTTTGTAATAATAATCACCTCTCACAGCAGAATTTTCATCAAGGAACCTTAGGTCTTCCTTCTCGTGGTTTACTATCTCCTTATAGTTCTTGTATATGAACTCATACGTTTCTCTAATCCTGCCCTCAATGAGCCGAGAGGATATAAAGTAAAGCAGGATGAAGGATATGATAAGGGTTAAAGACACAGAGAAAAGCAAGCTTAAGTATATCCTTTTTCTTATTGACATGTTTTTTCTACCAGTTTTTCACAAAGCCTAAGGGCGCTCAAGGCTGAAGACTCATCCGCAAGACCTTTCCAGGCTATATCGTAGGCCACACCATGGTCTGGAGAGGTCCTTATAAAAGGTAGTCCGAGGGTAAGGTTTACACCCTCTTTGAAGGCAAGGAGCTTAAAAGGTATAAGGCCCTGATCGTGATACATACAAAGGAAAAGGTCAATATCGTCCCTTAAGAAGGCGCTGTCTGGAGAAAGGGGCCCTTCCACCTTGTAGCCTTCAGCTTTTAGGGCTTCTACCGCGGGCGCTATCTCTTTTACATCTTCTTCTCCTATGGTCCCCATATCCCCAGCATGGGGGTTGAGGCCCAGAATGCCTACGGTAGGATCCATATCAAAAAGCCTTTTAAATTCCCTTACTATAAGCTTTACCTTTTTTATTATCTCTTGACTTTTTATTCTTCCTGGCACTTCCCTGAGAGGTATATGGGTGGTAAAAGGAACCACTTTAATCTTCTCTGAATAAAGAAGCATAGCATATTCCTTTACATTACAGGCCTGGGCCAAAAACTCCGTTTGACCCTCAAAAGAAAAGCCAGCTAGCTTTGTCCAGAATTTGTTTATGGGCATGGTAAGAAGGCCATGGATCTTCCTATAGACTGCATCCACCACAGCTCTTCCAAGATAGGCCACAGCCACCTTACCCGAGGTCAAAGAGGGCATGGGCCTTTCTGTCTCGCTTATGTTTAGGTCCGCTATATAGACTCCAGGTGAGTCCACCTCCTCTATGGTATAAATATCCCTAAGCTCAAGGTCTATGCTAAGCTCCCTTTTTACAGCTTCTATTATCTTTTTCTCCCCATAGATGATATAAGCCTTCTTTGGGTCAAAGTGTCTAGATATCTTTAATATGAGTTCGGGCCCTACCCCCGCAGGATCTCCTATAGTTATACCTATTTTAAGCATAGTTAAAATGATATAATAGAGTTGGTCATGAGGGTGAGAGTTCTTATACTTCCCAAAAAAGGCCTTCTTGACCCAGAGGGTAGGGCTGTAAAGGAGATGCTACTGGATGAGGGCTTTCCTGTAAAGGATGTAAAAGTGGGCAAGGTGGTGGAGCTTGAATTGGAGAGGGAAACGGACATAAAGACCATGGTAGAGAAATATCTTATTAATCCTCTTGTGGAGGAATACATAGTAGAATGAAGTTTGCAGTCTGCGTTTTTCCAGGGTCTAACTGTGATTATGATACATACTATGTGATAAGAGATCTTCTTGGACAAGAGGTAAGCTTTGTAGATTACACCACAAAGGACTTAAAAGGCTTTGACTGTGTGGTAATCCCAGGAGGTTTTTCCTTTGGAGACTACCTTAGGGCTGGTGTGCTTGCCAGCAAAACTCCTCTTGGGAAAGCTATAGTAGATTTTGCCCAGAAAGGCGGTCTTGTTCTTGGCATATGCAACGGCTTTCAGATACTTACTGAGCTAAAGCTTTTGCCTGGAGCCCTTTTAAAGAATGAGAATATGCGGTTTGTATGCAAGGATGTATACCTTAGGGTGGAAAACAACAGGATAGCTTTTACCAAAAGGTTTGAGAGGGGAGAGGTCATAAGGATGCCCATAGCTCATGGTGAAGGAAGGTACTATCTTCCAGAAGAAGAGCTAAGAAAGATAGAAGAGAATGGTCAGGTAGTCTTGAGGTACTGTGATGAGGATGGAAATATTACGCCTCAAGCCAATCCTAATGGATCGGTAAACAATATAGCTGGTGTGTGCAACAAAGAAGGGAACGTTTTCGGTCTTATGCCCCATCCCGAGAGGGCATGTGAAGATATATTAGGCTACAGGGATGGCATAATCTTGTGGCATTCCCTCCTTGCCTAAAATAGGTATAATAGAAAATGGATGATTTTGGTTCTACTCTTACTTATTATAAGCCTCGCTTCCGGTAAAGTTGTAGCGCGTATAAACAAAGAAGTTATAACCCTACAAGAGGCAAGAGAAGCCTTCAATGCCTATTGGAGAGAGATACTTCATCTACCTATTGCAAGGGCTAGCTCTAGAGATTTTCAGGAGTTTTTAGTGGAGTATGTAAGAAGCAGGATAATAAGGATGGAAGCAGAAAGGATGGGGCTTTTTGTATCGGAGAGGGAGTTTGAAGATTATGTAGAAAGGAATGTAGGAAGTAAAAGGCTAAGCCCCATAGCGAAGGAGTTTCTATACACGGAAATTCTCAGCCAGAAGATAGTAGATAGGATAGGGGGTAATTTGGATATAAAGGAGGGTCAAATAACAGCATACTACTACCTTAACCTAAGGGACTTTAAGTTGCCAGCGCAGGTTTTGCTAGAGAGGTACTCTGTTGGGAATCTTGATAAGGCAAATGAAGTTTATTATAGGCTCAGCAATGGCCTTCCCGTAAGGGAAGACAGGGATATAAAGATCGGTCAGCCCATGTGGTATTCTATACAGACCTTGCCGGAGATAGTAAAAAGACAGCTCTATCCCTATGAAGTTGGTAAAACTACAAGGCCCATAGAGGTGGGTGGTGCGTATGTTATCTTTAGAGTGGCAGACAGAAGAGGAAGCGGTATAATACCTTTGGAAGAGGTCAAGCCTATAGTGAGGGAAAAGCTACTCAGAGAAAGAAGACAGGAGGTATTTCAAAGATGGTTCAGGGAGGCTTTAAAAAAGTACTCTGTGGAGTTTTACTTTGGACAGCTTTAAGCTTTCCAGCAGTGCTTGTGGATAGAGTGGTTGCTTCTGTAAACTCGGAACCCATACTGGAGAGCGATGTAAAGATGGGCATGCTTTTCTACGAAGGGCTTACAAGAAGGCAGGTCCTTGAAAAACTTGTAGAGGATATGCTTTTCTACCAGTATCTTATAGGAAAGGGTCTTCAAGTGCCACAGGGTATGGTGGATGAGGTTCTTCAAAATATAGCCAAAGCTAACAGGATGGACCTTGAAGGATTGGCAAGGGAGCTTGCAAAGGAAGGCCTTAGCCTTCAAGATCTAAGAAGGTTCTTAGAAAAGGAGCTTTTGGTTACACAGGGCCTTATAGCCTTTTTGGGGAAAGATATAAGGGTTTCAGATGTGGAGATTCAAACTGAAAGGCTAAAGAGGGGTGATGTAAAGGAGATAAGAGAGATAGAACTTCTTGTGCTAGATAAAAGTAAGGGAGATAAACTGGTGGAGGTATTTAAACCATCCAAACCTCTTGAAGCTTTGGCAAAAGAGCTGGGTGTTAATTTGGAAAGATTAAGGGTGGCAAGGGGAGAGCTGGTGGAAAGCCTTGATAGAGAGGTTTGGAAGGCAAAGGTTGGTCAAGTGGTTTTGGCCGAAGACAAGGAACATATCTATATAGCAAAGGTTTTATCCGAGGATAAAGGTGGAGTGGATGATGAAAGCATTAGGCAAGAGATAATGATGAGAAAGATAGAACAAAAAAGGCAAGAACTGCTTGAAAGGTTAAGGAGAAACAGTTTTATAAAGGTACTCCAATAGGCTTGATAAGCTGTTGAACATAAAATCTGGGGTAAAATTGGCCTTTTTTAGCTCCTCTTCTTTGTACTTTCCAGTGGTCATAAAGACCGTCCTTATACCCAAATCCTTTGCGCCCATGAGGTCTGTGTATATATCATCGCTCACAAGCCACACTTCCTCTCCTTCCAAACCCTTTAAGGCATGATCTATAAACTCCTTTGAAGGTTTTCCTAAGTTTGGTATGTCCCCTTTGTAATTACAAGCATGGGCTATGCATAGAGCTAAAGATCCTGCACCTGGAAAGTATAGTCCATCATCATCCTTGACTATCCTACTTAGGTTTACAGGGATTATTTGGGCTCCGTTTAAGAAAACGGCGGATGTGGCCAGCTTTAACTTCCTAAAGTCTATATTCCTGTCTTGACCTATAACAACCGCTTCCACTCTATGATCTTCCACCACTTCAAAGCCAAGCTCTGAAAGGTAATCTTTGACCGCAGGCATTCCTATAAAGAACACCCTCTTTACCCCTGCCTCTTTTAAGTAATCACCTAGTATGGAAAGGGGTGATATAAACTCATCCTCCCTTAGCTCTATTCCCTTTTCTTTTAGCTCTTCCAATATCCTTTTGGGTGGCCTTGTGGAGTTGTTGGAAACTACCCTAAAGGGTATACCTAACCTTCTTATACCTTCCAAAAAGTTATGTGAATCTGTAAATGGGTTCAAAGCCTTATCCTTTACCAAAACACCATCAAGGTCAAGAAGTAATACCAACCTTCTCATTGCTTAAAAGGTATGCTTATCCATAGCTCATCAAATCCCTCCCTTTCCCTTCTTATATCCACCTCAATCTTATCCACTTCAAACTGTGGATATTTGGAAAAGACAAAGATTAAATCATCCTTAAGACGATCTACAAAGTTCGGTGGAAGTCCTTTCCTTTCATAGGAGAGGACCAAAGTAAGCCTCTTTTTAGCCTCCTCCTTACTTTTACCCTTATTAAAAAGGAAGTCCAATATCATGTCTATTTCCCCAAAAGCCTTTCAAGCAAGCTCTTTTTCTCACCATACTTTACCATAGGAACTTTTTCACCATCAATCCTTCTTGCCATATCCATTATAGCCTTTGAAGCGTTGTATTCACTAAATAGCACTATAGGCTCACCCCTGTTGGTAAAGTCTATAAGCTTTGGCTCCTCTGGTACTATGCCTATCGGCTCTACTTTTAGTATGTCCACTATATCTTCCACCGAAAGCATCTCCCCCTTCTTCACACTTTCCCACTTTATCCTGTTTATAACAAGATAGTATTCCTTTTTGCCCATATTTTCCAAAAGTCCTATCACTCTGTCCGCATCTCTAATAGAAGAAACCTCTGGGTTTACTACCACAAGCGCCACATCTGCAGGTAAAGAGGCTATCTGAAATCCTCTTTCAATACCCGCTGGAGAATCTATAAATATGTAATCATATTCATTTGATTCCTTTATTGTGTTTATAAGCTCCACCCACCTATCCTTGTCTATAGCATCCTTGTTTTTCGTTTGGTTTGCTGGAAGTAGCCAAAGGCTAAGGCCCCTTTTGTCCCTGACTAAAGCCTTCCGAAAATCCACCCTGCCTTCCAAAACATCTAACACATCATAAACAATACGGTTTTCAAGACCCAATATCATATCAAGGTTTCTAAGACCTATGTCCGCATCTATCGCCAATACCTTCCTTCCAAGGCTAGCTAGAGCTACGCTTAAGTTGGCAGTTATTGTTGTTTTGCCTACACCTCCTTTTCCAGATGTAACCACAAACACTCTACCCATCTATACCCTCTCAAGTATTATATTACCATCTTCTACCTTTGCAACTTCTGGATAACCAGGGGACTTTCTTTCCTTTTCATCCATTATAGCTACTTTTCTACCTATCCTTATCTGCTGTGGTTCCATCTCAAGGGCGACCACTACGGCGCTTTCATCACCCAAGGCACCAGCTATGGCAATACCTCTAAGCTTTCCCATAACTATGATGTTTCCCGTTGCTATCACTTGCGCATCCTTGTTTACGTCCCCTAGGACTAAAATATCTCCATTGTGCTCCACCCTCTGACCGGACCGGAGGTGTTTTTGGATTATCAAAAGCCTTCCTCTCTTTGAATCTTCAATACTGGTTAGCCTTTTTACACTTTTGGTTGTAAGTATCTCTTCTATCTTTTCAACCTCTTCCTTACTTAGAAGTCCTTTGCTATCTATAAGCACATAACTCCCTTCAAAAAGCTTAGGAGAGATCCTTTTTCTTATCTCTTCTGCTATGGTATGAATATCACCTTTCTCCTTTATCTCCACTAATAAAACTGGAAGTGTAACGCCTTTAATCTCTATCATGTCCTTTGGCTCCGGGGGAGGGACTCGAACCCCCAACCAGAGGCTTAACAGGCCCCCGCTCTGCCGGTTGAGCTACCCCGGATTACATAATATATTATACATCCTTCCTTTTAGGAAGTATACTTTTAATTATAAAGTGCTGAGACATTGGGATGGATGGATAATTTTTAGCGTCTTTGCCCTTTTTACTATAGGGGAGAGTGTCATAATAAGCATAAACTTAGTTCCCTATCTTATGGACTCTTATGTCAATTTATCGTTGTACAAAAAGCCTCTTGTCCAGCTTTTGACCTTTTTTATTGGTTTTACCTTTGCGGACCTTTTAGCAAGGCTAGACTACAGAACTTTTATGAAAAGGTCTATTCCTTATGTGCTTATCTTACTCACCATTGGAAGCCTTCTGGCTGTTATTGTAAAAAAGGTTTTTACCAGTAGATCTGTTGATCGTTGGCTTTGGGGTACCAGTATACAACCTTTGGAGTTTGCCAAAATAAGCCTTGTCATCTTTTTGGCCTATTACATAGTTAAGAAAGGAAGTCTAAGACGATGGAAGCACCTTATGTGGGCGCTTTTTTTCCCTATTTTTATAGCCTTTCTACTGCTTTTGCAACCGGACAAGGGTGGGGCCGTTTTTATTCTGCTTTTGACAGCCTTGATGGTCTATGTAGGTGGTGTTCCAAAAAGGGTATATTTCATAGTTTTTCTATTTATGTTCCTTTTCATATACTACATTCTCACGTCAAAGGGTTATGTGGCGGAGAGGATCTCCGCATGGAAGGATCCCTTTCTTGATCCTGAGGACAGTGGATACCAGATCATACAGTCCCTTTATGCCCTTGCAAGGGGTGGCCTAATGGGTGTGGGTATAGGTCAGGGTCTTCAAAAGATGGGTTCCTTGCCCGCATCTGATACAGATTACGTTATAGCCGTGATAGGTGAGGAGATGGGATTTTTGGGTATTCTCATGGTTATTGTCCTTTACTGTCTTCTCATAGGTAGGCTGATCTGGCATTCTCTAAAGGCTTCAGATCCTATGGAAAAGCTCCTTTTGTTTGGTATAGCTCTGAACTTTGCCCTCTCCTTTTTGTGGAATATGGCCATGGTTTCCAACCTCATACCACCCAAAGGCATAGCCCTACCCTTTGTAAGCTATGGAGCATCCAACCTCTTGGCCTCCCTTCTCTTTTTAGGCATAGCCCAGTCGGTTATAAACCATCAAGAGAGAACAAGCTCAAGCTTTTCAAGCACCTCTTCTACACTAACTTTGTTTAAGCATGCCTGAGTGCCTGTTTTGCACCTTTTTGGGTTTGGCGAGCAGGGGGAGCACCAGAGGTCTGGCTTAAGGTAATAGCCCTTTAGAGGATAAAAGCCATAATCTGGTGATGTGGCAGTGTATATGCTTATGGCTGGCACACCAAGGGCATTGGCTATATGCACTGGTGCAGAATCGCAGGATATTACAACCTTTGAGAGACTTATGACGGCCATAAGCTCCCTCAAGTTAGTTTTTCCCACAAGGTTTATAACTGGGCTATCTTTGAAAGCCTCAGCTCTTTCCCTTCCTATCACCACCACAGGAAGCCTTATCCTTTTGACAAGCTCAAGCCAGTTTTCCAGCTTCCACTCCTTTAGTGGAAAGTTAGAAAAGGGGGAGATTACCACAAACTCTTTTGGGAGATCGAACTTCTCAACAGCTTTTCTTTTTTCCTCCTCTTCTACCATCAAAGTAGGAAGCCTTTCAAAGCTCTTTATACCAAGGGGCTTTAAAAGCTCTAAGTTTCTGTCCACTTCGTGCATGTCCCATCGGTGTTTTATCCTATGAGTGTATAGCCAAGAGAGCTCCGACCTGTCAAAGCCAATTCTGATAGGTATGCCGGAGAAAAAGAGGATGAGGGCTGTCCTTGCGGATATATGTGGGCTTATGGCCACATGGTAGTCTTTTATTTTTTCCAGCATTTCAAAGCTCTCTTTTAAGCCCTTATCAAAGGGAATTAGCTCTATATCAAAGCCCTTTAGAAGTTCTTTTATAAAGCTTCTGCCTACAAAGGCTATATGCGCCTTTGGAAAATTCTTTTTGAGACTCTTTATTAGGGGGGTGGCAAGGACCACATCCCCCAGGTAGGCTGTCTGCCAAAGAAGTATCCTCATTTAATTCCCGATATGCTGGCTATCTTCCACTTTTTCTCGTCCTTTATCACTATAAAGCTAAAGATCTTTTCCACACCTTGCTTGTCTATTATCTTTACCACCACCTCCACATGCTTGTCATCTATCTTGCTTGCATCAAGCACCTTTACCTTCTTTATGTTCTCACCCATGGAAGAAAGCACGCAGGCCAGGACTTCCGATGGCTTCATCTCCGTTAGTTGTACTGGAACTTTCAGCTCTTGAGCCAATGCGTCTCTGAAGGGTGGATACAGAAGCTTTACTGCCTCTTTTCCTTCTCCATCCCTTACCTCTTCAATAAAGTCTTTTACCGTATCTCTGGCAGACTCCTCCGGCTTTTCGCCGCAGGCCCTGAAGACAAAAAAGACCAAAAGGACAGCTCCTAAGATAAGAACAATCCTTTTCATGAACTTACCTCCTCTATAAGAAATTTGTGGATTGACTTGGCCGCTTTTCTTCCTTCCGCGAGGGCCCTTACCACCGTGTCTCCACCGTTTACCACATCTCCACCGGCAAAAAGGCCCCTTACAGATGTCCTAAAGTTCTCATCAACCTTTACTGTTCCCCATCTGGTAAGCTCAAGCTCTGGCAGGTCTTCATAAGCCACAGGATTTGCCTTTTGCCCTATGGCAAATATGACCGAATCGCACTCTATTATATGTTCTGACCCTTCCACTGGCACAGGCCTTGGCCTTCCGCTCTCGTCTGGCTCTCCCAGCTCCATCTTTATACACCTTAGGCCTACCACCTTACCCTCTTCGTCTCCTACTATCTCTATGGGCTGTGTTAGCCAATGGATTATGGCACCCTCTTCCGCAATGTGGTCCCACTCCTCTTGGCGTGCGGAGGATGTTTCCCTTGTCCTTCGGTATACCACGTGGGTTTCCACTCCAAGCCTCAGGGCCGTTATGGCACAGTCCACAGCCGTAAAGCCACCACCTATTATGGCAGTTCTTCTTCCAAGGTTTACAGGCGTTGCGCTTTGTGGAAAGAGGTCTGCCCTTGCAAGCCCTACCCTTGTTAGCACCTCAATGGCAGAATAGACACCTTTCAGATGGTCCCCCTTTATACCCAAAGACCCCCTTCCTGCACCTACAGCCAAAAAGACTGCATGATATTTTTTCAAAAGTTCTGAAAGCTTTATGGTCCTTCCCACCACATATCCGAAGAAGAACTTAACACCCAAATCCTCAAGCTCCTTTATATGCCAGTCTATTATCTCCCTTGGAAGCCTCGCATGGGGTATGCCGTAGGCCATCACACCCCCAGCCCTTGGCAGTGCTTCAAAGATATGCACCTCATGCCCCCACCTTGCCAGGTCATAGGCGCAGGCAAGCCCCGCAGGCCCGGCACCTACCACAGCCACCTTATAACCTGTAGGTTCTTCCCTTTCCACCTCCACCTTTATGCCGGATATCCTTATAAAGTCTCCCACAAACTTCTCAAGGGCGCCTATGCTTACTGGAAGTCCCTTATTCTTTCTATTTTTCACCGTATCATAATACAGTATGCAAGAACCTTCGCATTGCCTCTCCTGAGGACATATCCTACCGCATATGGAGGGGAAAGGGTC
Organism: Candidatus Pampinifervens sinense; assembly: GCA_037927135.1. Classification (GTDB taxonomy): domain Bacteria; phylum Aquificota; class Aquificia; order Aquificales; family Aquificaceae; genus Pampinifervens; species Pampinifervens sinense. The sequence continues at coordinate 38,575 of JAXSPP010000008.1, forward strand.
CGCCTCAATGATCTTTTTGTAAGCACCCACAAGGTCTCCTTCTGTTATCTTCTTTATAAAGCCAGGTATGTCCACATTTATGGGACAGCCCTTTATGCACCTTTGGTCCGCATCCTTGCAAAAAAGGCACCTTTTGGCCTCATCAAGGGCAAGAGGGACAGAATAGCCAAGAGCGTATTCTCTAAAGCCTTTTACCCTCTCTTGAGGGGGCATAAGAGGTTCGGGGTTCCTGTCTTCGTACCTTATACGCTTAGCCATTTAGTAAATAATTATATGCGGAAAGGTTAAAAGTGTTTATGTGGCTTGGCCTTTTAAAAGATCCAGAAACTTGTCAAGGGTTATAGGCTTGCTAAGATAATAGCCTTGCAGATAATCACAACTCATTCTCATAAGCAAATCTGCTTGCCACTCATATTCCACACCCTCCGCTATGGTTTTTATGTTTAGAGTCTTACACATGCTTACAAGATGTTGCACTATGTTGAGGGTTTTTACATCTTCTAACCTGTCCACAAAGGACTTGTCTATTTTTAGATAGCTTATAGGGAACTTGGAAAGGAGGGAAAGTGAGGAATACAGAATGCCAAAGTCATCAAGGACTATGCTTATGCCCAAGTTATGCACCTCTTCCAAGATTCTATTAGCCCTTTCTAGGTCTTTTATTACAGCCTCCTCTGTTATCTCCAAGTTTATAAGGCTTGGGCTAATTTCATACTTCTCTATAAGACTTTTAAGGTAATCTGGGAGGTCTTCATCTATACTGAGGGGGGAAAGGTTTAAATAGATGGGAACACTTATAGAATAGTCTTTTATGAGTCTCATGGCCTCTTCAAAGACCCAATAGTCAAGCCTTTTTGTGAGCCTTTTCTTTTCCACAATGTGTAAAAAGTCCTTGGGATACAAAAGGCCAAAAACGGCAGAATACCATCTTATAAGGGCTTCAGCTCCAACCGGTCTTAGGTCCTTTGAGCTATAGTAGGGCTGGAAGTGCAGTACAAACTCACCCCTCTCTATGGCATAGTTTAGTTCTTCTCCAATCTTTAGATCTTTTATTATTCTCTCTTCTTCACCCTTTTTATAATATGCAAAGGAAGAAGTGCCACCCTTTGCCTGTTTGAGGGCAAGAATAGCCTTTTCCACAAGCTCAGATGGGCTCCTTCCATCCAAGGGGTATATGGATATGCCTATGTTTACTGTGAGCTTTAGGTCTTGTGCAGCCTTTAAGATATCCCTTGTGAGCTCTTCAAGGTCCTTTGGACTCTCCAGTCTTTTGAAAACCAAAAACTCATCAGAGCCATACCTTCCGCATCCGTCCCCAACCTTTGAAAGCCTTTCCGCAAAGGAGGAAAGGATCTTATCACCCACAGAGTATCCATACAATAGGTTTATGCTGGAGAAGTTGTATATATCTACAAAGGCTACCGCTATATTTCCTCCCTCTTTCGTAGCCTCTTCCAAAAGCTCAAGAAAGTGCTCCCTGTTTGGCACGCCGGTAAGGAGGTCGTAGTTGGAAAGGAACCTTAGCCTTTCTTCTATTTGCTTAACCTGTGTAATGTCTCTTCCAACGGCCACGAAATTGCTTATCTCACCCTTATCATCCCTTATAGGAACTATCTTAGAGTCAAGGTAGAAAAGGCTACCATCTTTTCTTCTGTTTATAAAGGTAGCATAAAAGACTTTTCCAGAGGTAATAGTATCCCACAGCTCCTTATAGAAATCCTCAGAGTGCAAGCCAGACTTAAATATGGAGGGCCTTTTACCTATGAGCTTTTCCCTTTTGTAGCCCGATATCTCCTCCACTGCAGGGTTTACATACTCAATGTAGCCGTTCTTGTCTGTTATCACGATCCAATCCTTTATTTCCTCTACAGCCCTAAAGAGGGTGTCCTTTGTCCTTAAGGTTTCTAAGTGTTCAAGGGCAAAGGATATGTCTTCTGCAAGCTCCTCCACAAGCTTTAGAACATCCCCAGTAAAGAAGTTCTTTTTGTCAGAGTATAGGTTTATGGTGCCAATTATCCTACCCTTAAACCTTATGGGATGGGCGCAGCTTGAGAGGTAGTTTCTCTTTAGCATCTCCTCCCGCCATGGAGCCATGGCTGGGTTTGTTTCTGTGTCGTTGTTTACCTGCACTCTGTCCTCTATTATGGCTCTGGCTGTGGGTCCCTTATTTACACTCTCATCGTATATGTTGATATTCAAAGAGCTAAGATAGTTTTCCACATAACCAGAGGAACAAAGTGGTTTTACATTGCCCTTTTCATCCAAAAGCCCCACCCATGCCATCCTAAACATACCCTCTTCAGTTGCTGCTTTGCAGAACCATCTTAGAAGCTCTTCCTTATCCTTTGCCTGTAAGATGATATGATTGACGGAGGATAGAGTTTTATACATCCTAAGTAAAAAGTCTCCCTTTTGTTTTTCAAGCAAAAGGCTTATCAAGCTGGCTGTATAAAGGGCCTTGTATCTTTCAAAGACTGCCCATTGCCTCCTTTGAGACTTCTCAAGGGACAAAAAGCCAAAGGGCTTTCCTTCAAACCATACAGGGATGGCAAGAAAGAGGTATGTATTGTTGGACCTAAAGTAGTCTTTCATACATTGGCTTAGCCTTTCATCCTCCTGTGCCCTTTTACTTTCAAAGATGCCTTCCTCTTCTAAGGTTTGTAAAAATTCTTCACATCTATCCTTTTCAAAATAATACCCTTTTTCAAAATCCCCCTTTTCTTTTACATAGAGCCACTCGCAAAAAATTATCTCCTCTTTTATGCTCCAAAAGCCCACCCTTTCTGCTTCTGTTTCCTCTGCACAAGTTTTTAAAAGTGGCTTTATAAATTCCTCTTTTTCAAGGACTTTATAAATGGTTTTCAAGATTTCATGCATGATATCTTCCTTTTTCAGTATGGTTTGTGAAACCGTTGAAAATCAAACTCCAAACGGGGGGGGTGAAATTATCCTATACATAGTAAAAATTTTAAAACTCTTTTGAAATCCTTGCAACTGGGTGTTTCTTTCTTGGATAAAAGTCTTGAAATTTTAGCTCTATTATGATATCATAAAAAAACAATTTGCATAAAGATTGAGCCATGAGAGTTTTTGTAATTTTTCTAATGGTATTTTCTTTAGTGTTGGCCAAAGAGTGCAAGGTTTATGAGGGTTATGCCAGCTGGTATGGAAAGGGCTTTCATGGAAGAAAAACAAGCTCTGGTGAGATATTTAACAAATACAAATACACGGCCGCCTCAAGGTATTTTCCTCTTGGAACATATCTGCTTGTTAGGAACCTAAGCAACGGTAAAGAGGTGGTGGTAATAGTGACAGATAGAGGTCCACATAAGAAAGGCAGGATCATTGACCTCTCAAAGGCTGCGGCAGAAAAGCTAGACTTTTTAAGGCAAGGCATTACAAAGGTTCAAATTATGCCCCTCTCCTGTGCTGTGCAGGAGGAAAAGGTAGGTGAAGAAGACCACGAGGAGATCATAAGGGACCTTTTAAACACCCTCTAGCACTCTGTTGACTACAAGCGTTCCACAGCCTCCGAGCCTGTCTTTTCTGTAGCGTGTAGAAAGCGTAACCCTTATGCCATAGGACCTAAGAAGTAAAAAGGCCTCTTCATAGGCCATGTCTCCCACATCCTCATAGCCTTCCCTAGTTTTGTTGTAGCGAAGAAGGGTTATACCTACACCTAGCTCCTTTGCGAGCCTTGCAAGGTCCAGCAAATCTTGTGGAGAGTCGTTTATACCCTTTAGAAGTATATAGGCAAGGCTTACCTTCCTTCTCTTTCTTAGAGACATGTTTGAAAGCTCTTCCTTTAAGGTTTTTATAAGATCTTCTAGCGGGCCTGCATGAGGCACAAGCTTCCTTCTTTTTCTTTCATCGGTAGAATGCAAAGATATGCTCACGCCAGAGTGGGGAAGTCTTAAGAGCTCCTTCAAGTTTTTTGTAGGGTGTCCTGTGGTGTAAAAGCTCACCTTCAGGCCAAGGCTCTTGAAATACCAAAAGGCCTCCTTTACAGCTTCCCAGTTCATCAAAGGCTCACCTATGCCCGCCACCGCTATCCTTTTTATGCTTACCATATCTTTTAAAAGCTCATACTGGCCTATCAGCTCTTTAAAGCTAAGGTTTCTCAAAAGGCCTTCCTTCCCAGAGAGGCAGAAGGGACAACCTATGGCACAGCCCACCTGCGTGGATATGCATAGCGTATCACCCCTATAAAAGACAGCCTCTACCCTTTTGCCATCCTCAAGCTCAAAGAGGAAAAGCCTGTTTAGATCACTGCTCAAGTCCTGCAAAAGCCTCATTTTCCAGCACACCCCTTCTGCAACAGCTTCCGCATGCCTTGCAGTGCTCCAGGGCCCTCTCATAGCCCTTTGGCAGTATATCATCCAAGCTTACTTCCTTCCTTGACTCTTCTGAGACAAGCAAAACCTTCCATCTTATCGGGTCCACAAGCTCCACTTTGTAAACCTTTCCCTCATAGCATAGCTCGCTTCCCACCTCTGGAAGGAGAGCCTTTACAAGGTAGTTCTCCCTTTCAAAGACAAGACAGCACATTAGCCTACCACATGGACCTGTAAACTTTTGAGGAGAGAGAGGGAGATTCTGTTCCTCTATGTCCCTTAAAGATACCGATTGAAACTCCTCTTGAAACCTCACACAGCAAGGGAGTTCACCGCATGCGCCTATCCATCCCATCATCTGCACCGCATCCCTCACCCCTATCTGCCTCATCTCTATCCTTCTTTTGAAGATCTTTGCAAGGTCTCTTACCAGGCTTCTAAAATCTACCCTCTGCTCTGCGGTGTAATAGAAAAAGATCTTGTTTCTGTCTAAGGGTATGTATGCCTTCAAAAGCTTCATCTCAAGACCATGTTCTACAGCCTTCTTCTTGCATATCTCAAGCGCCTCTTTTGCCCTTTCTTCATTTTCCCTCATTATCCTCATATCCTCTTCCGAAGCCTTCCTGATAAAGTAAGCCTTTAGCGGTGCTGGTTCTTTTGAAGCACCAAGGACCTTTACCACTTCTTCACCCTTTTCCGATTGGACCACAAGGTAATCGCCCCTTGCCACATCCTTTTCCCATACACCTTCTACCTGAAGTATCTTATTGGTATCTTGAAAGCGTGCTTTTATATAAGACATGCTTATTTACCTCCTCTTATCTGAAGTAGTAAAAGACTAAGCCTTATCCCTCTGTTTAAATATTCTAATCCCCATGCTATCATGTCAAGGATCTTCTTAAGCTCATAATTCCTATTTTCCACATACCTTTTATGCAGTATAGCCTGGAGTAGCTTTAGAAGCGTTTGTTGCCTATCTTGTTCCCAGTCTTCCACCTGAAGCACCCTTTTGTATAGGGTGAGAGCGTCCCCCTCCAATATATCCTTTGCAGCGTTTAACAACTCCTTATCCTCCTTTAGCTTCTTTGCCATGCTTATGCTACCTTCTGCAAGCTCAAGGATAAGCGGATCCTCTATGCCCGTCAACCTCTTTAGCTCCTCCTGGGTCAAGGGTGGTATCTCTATAAGGAAGCTCCTTGACCTTACAGTGCTGAGAAGCTTTTGAACCTGGCTTGTTATGAGTATAAAGTGTGTGTCTTCTGGTGGCTCTTCTAGCACCTTAAGAAGGGCATTCTGTGCGTATGGGTTCATGGCCTCCGCTGGCTCAATAATGATTACCTTCCTCTTTGATAGGGCTGGGCTAAGATATACAAAGTCTTTCACACCCCTAATCTGATCTATCTTTATCTCAGCCTTTTCCGGTGCAAGGTATATAAAGTCTGGATGGTCTCCCCTAAGGTATAGATATACCTTTTTACCCCTCTTGTCCTCCCCATAGAACTTTAGCTCTTCCGTCTTTTTTTGTTTAAAGTCCTCCATGTGTCTGCATGATTCACAGCTACCGCAGGGTGGATACCTATTTTCAAGACACAGAAGGGCCATAGCCCACTCAAAGCCAAGCTCCTTTTTGCCTATACCTTCCTTACCATAGAAGATGATGGAAGATGGAATTCTTTTCTGATAGAAGAGACTGCTCAAAAACTTTTTGACCCTTTCCCTCATCAGATCATCAGCTCCTCTATAAACCTTATGTGATGTCTGCCCTGTTGGAACTCCCTTGTGGATAATACCCTTTTGTGGAACTCTATGTTGGTCTTTAAGCCGTTTCCAGATATGCGAAACTCTTCCAAGGCCCTTAGGGCCCTTCTTATGGCCTCTTCCCTCGTTTGGCCCCAGCATACAAGCTTGGCAAGAAGGGAGTCATAAAAGGGTGGCACCACATAGCCACAGTAAAGATGTGTATCTACCCTCACACCGTAGCCACCAGGTATATACAGCTCCTCCACCTTTCCGGGAGAGGGTAAAAAGGTGTTTGGGTCCTCTGCGTTTATCCTACACTCTATGGCATAGCCCCTTCTTTGTAGCTTTCCTATGTTTAACCTCTCCCCCCTTGCTATCCTTATCTGCCACTCTACAAGGTCAATGCCGTAGACCATCTCTGTAACGGGATGCTCCACCTGTATGCGCCCGTTCATCTCCATAAAGTAGAAGTTCCCCTCCTGGTCCATAAGGAACTCTACAGTTCCCGCACCCTCATACCCTATCTCCCTGCAGAACTCCTTTACAAGGGCTTCCATCTCTTTTCTTTTTTCTTCCGTTAAGGCAAGGCTTGGTGCTTCCTCTATAAGCTTTTGATGTCTTCTCTGTATGGAACACTCCCTTTCTCCAAGGGTTATAACGTTTCCATACTTGTCTGCAAGCACTTGTATCTCTATATGCTTTGGGTTTATGAGGTATTTTTCCACATAAAGCCTTCCGTCGCCGAAGGCCACCTCCGCCTCTTGCGTTGCCAATGGGAACTTCTCCCTAAGCTCTTTCTCGTTATATACCACCCTTATACCCCTACCGCCTCCACCAGCCGCAGCCTTTATGACCACAGGATAGCCTATCTTGCTTGCCACCTCAAGGGCCTTTTGAAAGTCCACTGGCCCATCGCTTCCGGGCAACAGAGGAAGGCCTACCTTTTTGGCTATCTCCCTCGCCTTTACCTTATCGCCTATAAGCTCAAGGGTTTCTGGAGATGGCCCAACAAAGACCTTACCGCTTGCCCTAACTATCTCGGCAAACTTAGGGTTCTCTGAGAGAAAGCCATAGCCCGGATGCACTCCGTCCGCACCGGACACCTCAAGGGCAGACATGACCCTTGGTATATCAAGGTAGCTTTTGGAGGGCTCAGAAGGCCCAATGCATAAACTTTTGTCCGCAAGCTTTACATGTATGCTGTTGCTGTCTGCCTCCGAATATATGGCCACAGTCCTTATCCCCATTTCTCTGCATGTCCTTATTATCCTAACCGCTATCTCTCCCCTGTTGGCTATCAAAAGGCTTTTCATCTTGAATATTTTACACGCAAAGGCCCTACAATTTTTACATGCCCAAAAAAGTGGTTTTATGCATAACAGGTGCAAGCGGTGCCATATACGGCTACAGACTTCTGCAAGTGCTAAGCTCCATGAACTTTCATATAGACCTTGTAGTTTCTTCTTCGGGCTGGATAGTTTTAAAGGAAGAGTTGGATATTACAAAAGAGGATATACTCAAAGAGTTTCCAAGTGTAAACCTCTTGTCGGAAAAGGACATAGCCAGTCCTGTGGCAAGCGGCTCAAGGCTTGTAAAATACACCGGCGTAATCATAGCCCCCTGTTCTATGAGCACACTGGCCCACATAGCCAAGGGAACAAACCAAAACCTCATCCATCGCATAGGTGAGGTGGCTCTAAAGGAAAGGGTGCCCCTTGTATTGCTTGTGCGCGAAGCACCCTACTCCCTTGTGCATATAAAAAACATGCTTGAAGTAGCCCAGGCCGGCGCCATAGTTATGCCCGCAAGCCCAGGCTTTTACCACAGACCTAAAACAATTCAAGACCTTGTGGATTTTGTGGTAGGAAAGGTTTTAGACAGTCTGAGGCTGGAGCACAGGCTTTATAGAAGATGGAGAGAAGAAAAAGACTAAATTTAATACTAAGGAGGTGAGTATCATGGGGCTTTATGTCATGCTTACAAAGATCTCACCCTATGCGGTCAAAAACCTTGAAAAGCTAAAGGAGATAGAACAGCAGGTAAAAAAGCTCATTGAGGAGAATTGCCCCAATGTCAAGTGGATCATGAACCTTGTAGTCTTTGGTCCCTATGACTATCTGGATATATTTGAGGCATCAAGCGATGAGGAAGCGGCAAAGGTTGCCATGATCGTAAGGTCCTTTGGACATGCCACCACAGAAACCTGGCCTGCCATACAATGGAAGGACTTTAAAAATATCATCGGAAGCATAAAGATAGAATACAGCTAAAGCATGCTATACCCTTCTTATCTGAACCTTACAGAAAAGGACTGGCAAGAGAGGATAGAAAAGGCCCTTGGTATGCTTAAAAGCTGTAGGGTCTGCCCCCACAGATGCGGAGTAAACAGGTTGGAAGGGGAGCTGGGCTATTGCAAAACGGGAAGGTATGCAATTGTAGCAGACTACTTTCCTCATAGGGGGGAGGAAAGGCCTATAAGGGGCAAAAGGGGCTCTGGCACCGTTTTCTTCTCTTACTGTAATATGAGATGTGTATACTGTCAAAACTACACCATAAGCCAGCTAGGGGAGGGAGAAGAGGTAAGGCCGGAAGAGCTGGCGGAGATATTTTTGACATTGCAGAGGCTTGGCTGTCATAACATAAACCTGGTTAGCCCCTCCCATGTGGTGCCACAGATATTGGAGGCCCTCTATTTGGCTGTAAAGAAGGGCCTTAGAATACCCATAGTCTATAACACCTCTTCTTACGATAGCTTGGAGAGCTTGAAGCTCCTTGATGGCATAGTGGATATATACCTTGCGGACTTTAAATACGGAGATAGCGCCACAGGAAGAAAGTATTCAAAGGTAAAGGGCTACTATGAGGTGGCCTTAGAGGCCATAAGGGAGATGCACAGACAAGTGGGAGACCTCAAGGTGGATGAGGAGGGCATAGCCATAAGGGGCCTGCTTATAAGACACCTTATCCTTCCAAACGGCCTTGCTGGCACAAAAAAGGTTTTAGAAAGCCTCAAAGAAATTTCTCCGCAAACTTACATAAACATCATGGACCAATATAGGCCCTATTATAAGGCCTACGACTACCCAGAACTTTCAAGAAGGATATATTATAAAGAATACCAGGAGGCTTTGGACCTGGCAAAAGGCTTTAAACTGGTCTTAGACTAGTATGATAAAGCAAAGGGAGCCCATAGTTGCCATAGCCACACCCTTTGGAGAGAGCGCCATAGGGGCCATAAGGCTCTCTGGCCTTGATGTGATGAACAAGATAAGGGACCTAATTGTTATGAAAGGAGAGCCAAGGCCCAGGTATGCCCACTTTATAAAACTAAAGGATGAAAAGGGTGAGATATTGGATGAGGGCATTCTCATATACTATCCTTCTCCCAAAAGCTACACGGGAGAAGATATGGTGGAGATATTTTTACATGGCAATCCCCTCATCCTAAGAAAGGCCCTAGAGCTTTTCATCTCAAAGGGCATAAGGCTTGCAGAGCCGGGAGAGTTTACCAAAAGGGCCTTTTTGAACGGAAAGATGGACCTACTTCAAGCGGAGGCGGTGGCAGACCTCATTGGCTCCAAATCAGAAAGGGCCCTAAAGGCAGCCCAAAGGCAGCTTCAAGGAGAGCTATCTTCTCTTATAAACTCTTTGAGAGAAAGGCTGCTTGAAATACTTGCCTATGTGGAAGCTGACATAGAGTTTTCTGAAGAGGACATTCCAACTTTAAGTAAAGAACAGATAATTTACCTTTTAAAAGACATAGTTCAAAGCGTAGAAAGGCTCCTTTCAACGGTAAGAACGGGAGAGTATTTAAGAAGAGGTATAAACCTTGCCATAGTGGGGAAGCCCAACGTGGGCAAATCTTCCCTCTTTAACGCCCTTTTGGGGACAGAAAGGGCCATAACCACACCCATACCGGGGACCACAAGGGACTTTCTCCAAGAGAGCCTTACTCTAAAAGGTATACCCATAAACCTTATAGACACTGCGGGCATAAGGCACACGGATGATCCAGTAGAAAGGATAGGTGTGGAAAGGAGCTTGCAAAAACTCAAAAGCGCCGATATGGTCCTCTTTGTTGTGGACGGAAGTAAGCCTTTGGAGGATGAGGATTTATACATATACAGGTTGGTAGAGCCTTTGGAGCACCTGGTAATCATAAACAAGATAGATCTGCCTGTGGAGGAGGAAGTGGTAAAGGCTTTCCCAAAGGCTTTGAAAGTTAGCGCGCTAAGGGGTGAAGGTATAGAGGAGCTAAAGGAGGCCATCTTGGAGAAGTTGGGTGTTTATGCTGTTGACAGCATGCATGTTTATATATCTGTAAGGCATGAAACCCTCTTGAAAAAATCAAAGGAGGTGTTAAAATCAATAATAGACAGGCTGGAAAAGGAAGACATCTTCCCTGAGATACTTATGCTTGACCTTAGGGAAGCTATAAGTTATTTGGAAGAGATAGTAGGGGTGATAAGCACAGAAGATATCCTTGGAAGCATATTTTCAAGGTTTTGCATAGGAAAATAAAAAGGAGGTTGTAGATTATGGAACAAACCCAAGAGAAAAAGATCTATACCCTTGAAGAGCTTAAAAAGATGTCTTTACAGGAGCTTCAAAAGATAGGGAGAGAGCTTGAGCTATCCAGGGTAACCGGCCTAAGAAAGGAGGAACTTATAGAGAAGATTTTGAGCGTTCAAGCGAAGGAGGAGGGCCTAAACTTCATTAAGGGTGTGCTTGAGATCTTGCCAGAAGGTTACGGCTTTATAAGGAGTTTAGAAAACAACTACATGCCTAGCTACACCGATGTGTATGTGGCACCCTCCCAGATCAAAAAGTTCGGTCTAAGAACTGGAGATACTATAATAGGCTTTGCAAGACCACCGCAGGAGAAGGAGAAGTATCAGGCACTTATTAGGATTGAGTCGGTAAATGGGCTACCGCCCGATCCTGAGATTCTCAAATCAAGGCCACAGTTTGAAAAGCTAACACCTTACCATCCAACGGAGCGCTTCAACCTTGAAACATCACCTACAGAGCTATCCACCAGGGTAGTAAGCCTTTTGGCACCTATAGGAAAAGGACAGAGGGGTCTTATAGTGGCTCCGCCAAAGGCTGGCAAAACAGTCCTACTTCAAAAGATAGCCCAAGCTCTAATCCAAAACCATCCAGAGGTCTATCTCATAATACTTCTCATAGATGAGAGACCAGAAGAAGTGACTGAGATGCGCAGGATTGTGGGCGATGGTGCGGAAGTGGTAGCCTCTACCTTTGACGAGCCACCAGAGAGGCACATACAGGTGGCAGAGCTTGTGGTAGAAAAGGCAAAGAGGCTTGTGGAGCTAAAGCATGATGTGGTTATCCTTTTGGACTCCATGACACGTTTTGGAAGGGCTGCCAACGCTGTGACTCCACCCACCGGTAGGGTGCTTACCGGTGGTATAGAGGCCACAGCCCTTCAAAGGCCCAAAAAGTTCTTCGGTGCGGCAAGGAACATAGAGGAAGGTGGATCTCTCACCATAATAGCCACAGCCCTCATAGAGACAGGATCCAAGATGGATGATGTTATATACGAAGAGTTCAAGGGCACGGGCAATATGGAGATACACCTGGACAGAAGGCTCATGGAGAGGAGGATATTCCCTGCCATAAACATAGAGAAGTCTGGCACAAGAAAAGAGGAGCTACTTTTGGAAGACTGGGAGCTCCAAAGGATTTGGGTCCTAAGGAAGTTCTTGGCCACCATGGACCCTATAGAAGCCATGGAGTTCCTCCTTGACAAGCTCAAGAAGTTTAAGACAAACAGGGATTTTCTGAAGGCGATGCACTCGTGATAAACATAATTGAGTACCAAAAGAATCTTTCACAAAAGACCTTAAAAAGGGTAAACCTTGTCTTTGGTGAAGAGGAATACCTCGTAAAAACTCTTTTAGACAAACTAAGAAATCTATACCCTGTTAGCATCATTTGGGGGGATGAAGTATCTTTGCAGGACTTTGAAAGGACCATTACCACTGGAGGAATATTTGGAAAGGAAGAGATCCTGTTTGTCTACAAAGCTATGGACCTCTTTGAAGAGATAAAGGATTATAAAAGGTTTTCTTCCTTCCTTAGTAAAGTAAGGGACAAGTTTATCTTCTTCTATGTTGAGACAAAGCTTACCGATAAGGACCTCCAAAAGGAGCCCTTTTCTACCATAGCAAAGCTTGGAGACATTATAAGCGCCAACAAGCTTGATAGAAGAAGGATAAGAGAACTTGTAAAAAATAAGCTTCAAAAGGAGGGCATTAGCATAGAGGACTCTGCCCTTGATTACCTCCTTGAGGCCACCTCTTACCAGCTTATGATTTTAAAAAACGAAACGGACAAGCTTGTACTATATGGAAAGCCCAAGCTAACCCTTGAGGACATAAAGGCCGTGTTGGTGTCAGACCTGGAGATGAGCGTTTTTGATTTTGCGGATGGTATATTTCTAAAGGACTATGAGAAGGCCTTGGACTCTTTAAATGCCGTTTTGAGGTCTGGCATGCATCCCCTTCAGGTCCTTACCCTTTTGACCAATTACGCTTTGAAGCTATACACCGCCAAAAACCTCATAGAAGAAGGGAAAAAGCCAGAGGAGGCCCTAAGCTTGGTGGATGTAAAGCATCCCTTCCAAGTGCTCAACTTCAAAAGATACCTTGAGAAGAACTCCAAGGAAGAGCTGTTGTCTTTGCTGAGAAGGCTTTACCTTTTGGACATAAGCATAAAGGTCTATTTTTCCGATCCAGCCACATCTTTGAGGAACTTTGTGGTAGAATACATGCTAAATGAGGAAGTCGTATATCAGGAGGCAAACGCGGGAGACCAAGATAGAGCTGAGTCTGAATCTTGACGGGGAGGGAAATTACAAGGTAGAGACTCCTGTAGGCTTTCTCACCCATATGGTAGAGACCTTGGCAAGGCACGCAAGGTTTGACATAGAACTTTATGCGGAGGGAGATGTGCATGTATCCCACCACCACACGGTAGAGGATGTGGGTATTGTACTTGGCAAGGCCTTTCTTGAAGCCCTTGGAGACAAAAAGGGAATAAACCGCTATGGCTATGCCATAGTGCCTATGGACGAGGCCCTTGTTTTAGCAAGTATAGACCTCTCCGGAAGACCTCTATTTTTCTATGAAGATCTGGGGCTGAGGGGCAAGATAACAGACTTTGACTTTGAACTCATATGGGAGTTTTTCAAAGGCTTTGCCCTTGAGAGTAAAAGCACCCTTCATATAAGGGTAATTTCTGGGAAGATACTTCACCATGTGGCTGAGGCCTCTTTTAAAGCCTTTGCCCTTAGCCTAAGGCAGGCTGTGAGCATAGTAGGAGGTAAGCTTCCCTCTACAAAGGAAAGCCTTTGATCATTCATAGACTATAAAACCATACACATTCATATTCCAAAGTCTTTCAAGTTCCCTTCTCGCTTCCTCTCTTGTGCTAAAGCTACCATAGATTACTTTAAACATGCCAGATCCTTCTAAAACCTCTACATCTTTTAACCTTAGATCCCTTTCAAGCTTTTCTTTCCATTTTTCTGCAGATTCTCGGGAAGAAAAAGCCCCAAGCTGGATTTTATATGTTTTGGTCCTTTTCTGATTAAGCTGATATGTTTTTATCTCCTGATTCTGTTGGTTTATCTCATTCATTTTTTCCTTTTCTGTTTCCCTAAAAGGTTCCTCTTTCTGTGACTTTTGTTTTTGGATCTCTGCTATAAGTACCTGGTTTAGAAGTTCATAAGCCTGAGTTTTAAGTTGAGGTACTGTACGCCTATCTTCCAATACCTTCTTTATATAACCCTTGGCTAAAGTGTAGTTTCCGAGTTTATATTCTATTCTTGCAAGGCTAAAGTTTAAATTGGGGTCATTTATACCATTGTTTATAAGGTTTTGGTATACCTCCTTTGCAGAATTGTAGTCTCCTTCCAACTCATAGGCTTGGGCAAGCTCCAGCTGTGCATCTATAAACATGGGGTTGTAGGCTACCGCTTTCCTCAGGTTATTTATATACTCACGCCTGTTGCCGATAGCTTGATGAACCTTTCCAAGATAATAAAAAGCCATATGTTTTTGCGGAAAAGCCTCATCCTGCAAAACTTCTTTAAGCGTGCTTATGGCCCTTTCATAATCGGCTTGTCTGTAGTAGAGAATGCCAAGGTTTAGCTTAGCCTCCGTAAACCTTTTGTCCACCTCAAGGGTTTTCAAAAAGGCGCTTTCTGATTTTTTATACTCTTGAACCTCCATATAGGCTAAACCTAAGGCGTTCCACACCTTTGGTTCATTGGGTGCAAGCTGAGAAGCTATAAAAAAGTTGGCTATGGCCTCTGAGTAGTTTTTTGCTATATAAGAGGACATACCAAGGTCATAGTGATATTGCCACTTTACCTTTTTTTCCTCTTCCTGTGGTGTGGCACAGGAAAGAACAAGGGAAAGTAAGAGAAGGAAAATAAGCCTCTTCATTGTTTGATAATGGCACTGCCAAAGACTTTCCTGATTTTGCTGAGTTCCGACTCTATATTATCCGTGCGAACGATTAGCCTAACCTTATAAAAGTTGTCCTCCTCCACTACCTTTACACTATAGCCCATTTTCCTTGCCTTCTCCGCCACCTTTTTGGCATTGTCTTCTTTGGTAAAAGCACCCACTTGAACTGTATAAGTCCTTATTGGTTTTACTTTATGTTCCTTTTGTGGAACCTCTTTTTCTCCATTTATCTTATCTTTACCTCCTTCCGCTTTTGCCACAGATTCCTTACTCGCCTTTTCTTTCTCTTCCCTTATCTTTTTAGCCAAAAGGTCCTCCTTTTCTTCTTGCTTGGGTGTGGGCTTGGCCTCTTGCTTAGCTTCTTCCTTCTTCACTTCTTGCTTTTCCGTAGGTGGTGTTTGTGTTTGCTGCGTTTGAGGTGATGTGGGCTTTACCACCACGGGTGGTGGGCTAACCTGTTCTTCTTTGCTCTTCAACCATTCGTTTAGACCAAGATAGAAGAATATAAGGGCTACAAGTATTCCCAAGAGTATGATCAACCTTTCCCTCTTCACCTTTCTTTCCTCCCTTAGTTAATTATAAACCCTCTAAACCACTCTATTGTTTTTTTCAGGCCTTCTTCCAAAGAAGTTTGTGGCCACCAATTTAGCAACCTCTTTGCCTTACTTATATCTGGACACCTCCTTGGTGGGTCATCAGGCCTTGGGGGAAGAAACTCTATCTTGGATGAGGACCCAGTAAGCTCAATGATCTTTTTAGCCAAATCTAACACCCTTATCTCCTCAGGATTTCCCAAGTTTATCACCTCACCTTTTAAGCCATCCTCTACCGAAAGCCTAAAGAGCCCTTCCACAAGGTCATCTATGTAGCAAAAACTCCTGGTTTGAGATCCATCACCGTATATGGGAAGGCTTTCGCCCTTTAGGGCCTTTTCTATAAAGGTTGGTATTACCCTTCCATCTCCCCTTCTCATACGAGGACCGTAGGTGTTAAAGATCCTTGCTATCCTCACATCAAGGCCATGCTCTCTACAGTAAGCCATGCATAGGGCTTCTGAGAACCTCTTTGCCTCATCGTAAACACTCCTTGGTCCTATTGGGTTCACATAGCCCCAATAATCTTCCGGTTGAGGGTGCACCTGTGCAGTCCCATAAACCTCGGAAGAAGAAGCAAAAACATAACGGGCCCTTTTTAGCTTGGCAAGACCAAGGGTGTTTAGTGTTCCAAGGGAGTCCACCTTCATGGTGTGTATGGGGTGGTTCATGTAGTCTACTGGAGAGGCAGGACAGGCAAGATGGACCACCAGGTCCACAGGCCCTTCCACATAGATGTAATTGACCACATTGTAGTGTATAAAGTGGAAGTTTTTGTTTCCAAAAAGGTGGGCTATGTTGTCTGGACTTCCGGTCAAAAAGTTATCCATACCTATCACATAAAAGCCTTCCTTCAAAAACCTTTCGCAGAGGTGTGAGCCTATAAAGCCGGCCACCCCCGTTATCAAAACCCTCATCTTCCTGTAGGATAGTATTCAAAGCCCAAGGCTCTTACATCCTTTGGCTCAAAGATGTTCCTTCCATCTATTATTATGGGAAGCTCCATAAGCTCCTTTACCCTTTTTAGGTCTGCCCTTACAAACTCATCCCACTCGGTAAGTATAAGAAGGGCGCTAGCACCTTCCACCGCAGAGTACATATCCTTTGCATAGCTTACCTGCTTGCCTTCTGGGAAGACAAGCTTGAAGTTTTCCATAGCCTTGGGGTCATAGAGGGAAAGATAGGCACCTTCCCTTAAGAGCATATCCACCACCTTCAAAGATGGTGCCTCCCTTATGTCGTCCGTGTTCGGCTTAAAGGAAAGGCCCCAGACTGCAAGCCTTTTATCCCGTAAGCTCCAAAGCACATTCTTTACCTTTTCCACAAACTTTACAGGCCTCTCCTGGTTTATCCTTTCCACCTCCCTCAAGAGCCCAAAGTCAAGGCCATAATCTTGAGCCATCCTTATAAAGGCTTTTACATCCTTTGGAAAGCAAGAGCCTCCATACCCAATGCCTGCATTGAGAAAGGCCCTACCTATACGCTTATCGTAGCCCATGCCATCGGCCACAAGCTTTACATCCGCACCCACCTTTTCACAAAGGTCTGCTATCATGTTTATAAAGGATATCTTCATAGCCAAAAAGGAGTTGCTGGCATGCTTTATAAGCTCTGCCGTGGCAGGGTCTGTGTAGATGATAGGACATTTAAAGTCCTTGTAGAGCTCTTCAAAGATCTCCTTTGCCCTTTGGCTTTCCAAACCTATCACTATACGGTCTGGATTTAAAAAGTCCTCTATGGCCGATCCCTCTCTCAAAAACTCTGGATTGGAGGCCACATCGTAGGGTATGTTTGGGTCCTTTAGGTATCTTTGCACCGTCTTCTTTATGAGCTTGTGTGTATTTACTGGCACCGTGGACTTTTCTATGAGTAGCTTGTAAGATTTCATTATCTTTGCCGTTTCCCTTGCCACCTCTTCTACCTGTGAGAGGTCTGCGGAGCCATCGGGCCTCTGTGGTGTTCCCACGCATATAAAGATCACATCGGAAAAATCAAGCCCTTCCTTTAGGCTTGTGGTAAAGCTTATCCTCCCCTTCTGGAGGTTCTCTTTTAGAAGCTCTTCAAGCCCAGGCTCGTAGATGGGCGATTTGCCAGACCTTAGCATTTCCACCTTTTGTGGAACCTTTTCCACCACCATTACCTCGTGGCCCAAATGGGCAAAACAAACACCCGTAGTAAGCCCTACGTATCCTCCACCCACAACCGTTATCCTCATCACATCCTCTCCGGTGCATCTATTCCTAAGATTTCAAAGGCGGTTTTTAAGGTTATCTCCACCCCCTTAAAAAGGGCAAGCCTTGAAAGCATTGTGTTTTTGTCCTCCACCATTACCCTATGGTGGTTGTAATAGTGATGGAAGTCCTTAGCAAGGTCCAAGAGGGCGTAGGTGATAAGGTGTGGAGAAAAGGTGCTGAGAACACCTTCATAGACATCCTTCAAATAAAGGCATCTTTTCATAAGCCCAAGATCCTCTTGAGAGTTAAGATGCTTTACATAAGGCACAAGGTCCTCCTTGTCCGCATCTATGCCATACCTTTCCTTTACCTCTCTGAACACTCCCCTCACCCTTGCATGGGCATATTGCACATAAAAGACAGGGTTTTCTGATGTCTTTTTCTTCACAAGGTCTATATCAAAGTCAAGGGGTGTGTCGCTACTCCTTGTCAAAAAGACAAACCTTACCGCATCTTTTCCTACTTCTTCCAAAAGGTCTTCAAGGGTTATAAACTCGCCCGTCCTTTTGGACATCCTCACCTCTTGCCCCTCACTTATGAGCCTTACCATCTGCACAAACTCCACTACAAGCCAATCCTCTGGAATGCCAAGGGCCTTCAAGGCCCCCATTAGTCTTTTCTCATACCCATGGTGATCTGCACCCCAAAGGTTTATAACCTTTTCAAAGCCCCTTTTGAACTTCTCATAATGATAAGCGATGTCTCCAGCAAAGTAAGTGTAAGATCCATCGGACTTTTTCAAAACTCTATCCTTGTCGTCGCCAAAGGCACTGCTTTTGAACCAAAGGGCTCCATCCTTCTCATACACATAGCCCCTCCTTTCTAGCTCCCTTATCACCTCCTCCACCAAACCCTTCTCGTAGAGGCTCCTTTCACTAAACCACACATCAAAGGCCACATCCATACTATCAAGGGTCTCTTTTATATCCTCCAGAAGTCTCCTGTAGGCGTATTCTTTGGCTATGTTTATAGCCTCTTCAATAGGCATATGAAGGATCTTCTCTCCATAGAAGGCCTTTAGGTCCTTGGCAAACCTTATTACATACTTGCCCTTATAGCCTTCCTCTTCAAAGGACTTTTTTAAGCTTTCTTCCTCCTTCCCAAAAAGCTCATAGTATCTATAAACCACCGAAAGGCCAAGCATATAGACCTGATTGCCAGCATCGTTTATATAGTATTCCCTTACTACCTTGTGGCCAAACCTTTTGAGGATTTTGCTTAGCACATCACCCACCACCGCGCCCCTTCCATGTCCCACATGCAAAGGACCAGTAGGGTTGGCGCTTACAAACTCCACCTGCATATAAAGAGGCCTTTCCACAGGTTCAAAAAAGTAAGAGCTACCCTCCTTAAAAAGCCTTGAAAACTCCTCTTGCAAAAAGCCCTCTTTTAGCCTTATGTTTATAAAGCCCTTTAGAGCCTCTGCAGAAAAACTTTCGTTGCTGAGCCTTTGAGCTACCTCTTGGGCTATCTCCTGAGGGTTCCTCCTTAAGCTTTTTGCAAGCAGAAAGGCTACGTTGGTAGCATAGTCTCCATAGCTTTCTTCCCTTGGTGGCTCAAGGCTAAAGCCGTTTATCTCTGTAGAGTATAGGGCTTTTATTGTCTCCAGCAGGGCTTTTTTTACCTTTTCTTTCATTATTAAATATTTTACACACAGAAAACCTTGCTAAAAACTCCAGTGCGTCCCTGTTTAGAAATATGATGGCAAAAAGCAAGATCAAAATATGCTGAAAATCATATGATTTTTGGGCTATAATTGTTTAACTAAACTCAGGAGGCTGGCATGAAACTGCATGAACATCAAGCAAAAGAGCTTTTAAAAAAGTATGGCCTCCCTGTGCCAGAAGGAAGGGTAGCCTTTAGCCTTCAAGAAGCTTTGCAGGCGGCGGAAGAGCTTGGTGAGTTTCCACTTGTGGTAAAGGCTCAGGTGCATTGCGGTGGAAGGGGAAAGGCGGGCGGTGTAAAGCTTGTCAAAAACATGGAGGAGCTACAGCAGGCGGTAGAAAGTATGCTTGGCAAAGTCCTCAAGACCTTCCAATGTCCCGATGGAAAGCCTGTAAGCAGGGTATGGATAGAGAAGGCAACAAACATAGAAAAAGAATACTACCTTTCTATAACCCTTGACAGGTCTGTGTCCAAGCCAGTTTTGATGGCCTCAGCGGAAGGTGGTATGGAGATAGAGGAGGTGGCAAAGGAAAAGCCGGAGGCCATCCATATGCTCCACATAGACCCAGCCCTTGGCCTCATGCCCTCCCAAGCCAGAAAGATAGCCTTCAAGCTTGGCCTCCCTGTAAATGAGTTTGTAAAGATAGCTTTGGCCCTCTATAGAGCCTACATAGACCTTGATGCTAGCCTTGTGGAGATAAACCCCCTTGTGCTTACGAAGGAAGGAGGCCTTGTGCTCCTTGATGCCAAAGTGGAGATAGATGACAATGCCCTCATAAGACACAAGGACCTTGAAGAGCTAGAAGACCTAACCCAGCTTGACCCCCTTGAGGTGGAGGCCAAAAAGTACAACCTTAACTACATAAAGCTTGATGGCAACATAGGCTGTATGGTAAACGGTGCAGGCCTTGCTATGACCACCATGGATATAATAAAGCTGGCGGGTGGAAAGCCAGCCAACTTCCTTGATGTGGGTGGTGGTGCCAACGTGGAGCAGATAGCCAACGCCTTTAGGATTCTAATGGCAGACCCCAATGTGAAGGCTGTTTTCATAAACATCTTTGGTGGAATCCTCAGATGCGACAGGCTTGCCCAGGGCCTAATAGAAGCAGCAAAGATGGTGGAGATAAAAGTTCCTGTGGTGGTGAGGATGGAAGGGACCAACGTGGAAGAAGGGAGAAGGCTCTTGGCCGAATCGGGCCTAAACTTTATAAACGCAGTGGACATGTGGGATGGAGCAAAAAAGGCTGTAGAACTTGCTTCAAAAGGAGGTTAAGCTATGGCCATACTTGTGGATAAAAACACAAAGGTGGTGGTTCAAGGCATTACGGGAAAAGAAGGGTCCTTTCACGCGGTCCAATGTAAAGCCTATGGCACCCAAGTGGTGGCAGGAGTGACTCCTGGAAAGGGAGGACAGCAAGTAGAAGGCATACCTGTCTTTAACACGGTGGAGGATGCGGTAAGGGAGACTGGTGCCAACTGCTCTTTGATCTTTGTCCCACCAGCCTTTGCTGCCGATGCCATAGTGGAAGCCCTAGATGCTGGCATTGAGCTAATTGTCTGCATAACGGAAGGCATACCAGTAAGGGACATGATGATGGTAAAGGACTACATGAGAAAGAACTATCCTAATGCCAAGCTCATAGGACCCAACTGCCCAGGTGTGATAACTCCCGGTGAGGCAAAGGTGGGCATAATGCCAGGCCATATATTCAAAAGGGGCACTATCGGCATAGTCTCAAGGAGTGGAACACTGACCTATGAAGCTTCCTATCAGCTTACCCAATACGGCCTTGGCCAATCTACGGCGGTGGGCATTGGTGGAGACCCGGTGCATGGCCTCTCTCACAAGGATGTGATAGCCATGTTTAACGAAGACCCAGAAACGGAGGCCATTTTGATGATAGGTGAGATAGGTGGAACTGCGGAGGAGGAGGCGGCTGAGTTTATAAAAGCCCATGTGAAAAAGCCCGTCTTTGCATACATAGCTGGCATTACCGCACCACCGGGAAGGCGTATGGGGCATGCGGGGGCCATAATAAGCGGAGGAAAGGGAACGGCTCAGGCCAAAATGCAAGCCCTCAGAGAGGCAGGTGTTATCGTCATAGAAAACCCTGCCTTTATTGGCAAAACGGTGGCAGAAGCCCTTGGCAAGATATGATTAAGTTTATATTGATAATTTGAAACTATGATATACTTTTAAAACTCCAAACTCTTATGTAGGAGGTGCAAGTATGGCTTTGAGGACAAAGGTAGACCCAGATACCTGTACTTCATGCGAGCTGTGTTATGATAGAGTGCCAGAGGTTTATAAAAACAGAGGAGATGGTATTGCGGAAGTTGTAAGCCCTGGACCAGATGGCTGGATGATCGTTCCACCAGAGCTGGAAAACGAGGTAAAAGAGGTTACCGACGAATGTCCCAGCGGTTCTATCATAACGGAAGAGGTATAAAGATTGAGGTTGATATAGATACTTGCACCGCATGCCAGCTATGTTATGAAAGACTTCCGGAGGTCTTTGTGGATAGGGGGGACGGCTTCCCCCTTGTCATTTTAAAGGTTTCCATAGATAAAGTTTGGGATGATCTTCTTCAGGTGATAGAGGATTGTCCGAGCGACTCCATACTCCTGCGTTGGACAGAGTGATCTTTTTAGGAACGGCTGGTGGTAGGGCTAGCGTATTTAGATTCTTAAGGAGGTCTGGTGGTTTTCTCCTAGAACTTTCTGGAAATCTTGTGCATGTGGATCCGGGTCCCGGTGCCTTTGTATATTTGCATCAACTTGGCATAGACCCAAGGCGCATTGACCTTGTAGTTCTTTCACATATACACCTGGATCATTCCTCCGATGTGAATGCGGTAATTGAATCTGCTACCGATGGCGGAAAGTTAAGGAATGTAGCCCTTTTTGCTCCAAAGTCTGCCTTTGAAGGAAAAGATAGAGTAGTTCTTCCCTTTATAAGAGAGAGGCTTACGAAGGAAGGATACTTAGAAGAAGGTTTGGAGCTCTCCTATAAGTCTGTAAGAGTAAAGGCTGTTATGAGTCATACACACCATGGTGCTGAAACATATGCCTTGCTTTTTAATGATAAAATCCTTTACGTTTCCTGTGCCCTATATGAGGATAGAATGCTTCAAATGTATCCAAAAGGTGTAGACCTAATGATAATAAACACCACCCTGTATAGGAAGACTAAGCCTATTGACCATCTTACTGTGGAAGATGCAGAAAGGCTAATAAACAACCTAAAACCTAAAAAGGTCATACTTACTCACTTTGGCTACGAGTTTCTTACACAGCACGACCCTAAGAAGGTATCCCAAGAGCTATCCAAGAAGTACAATATACCGATAATTGCAGCGGAGGATTTTATGGAGGTAATCATCTAATGATTGAAGGCTTTTTTCCAGATCTTAAGACATGGGCAGAGACCTTTGTGCATGAGTATGGATATGTAGCCCTCTTCATTCTATCCTTCACCGAATCTATAATTCAACCCATACCACCCTTTCCCTTCATTCTAAGCGCTCCCCTCTTCGGCCTTAGCCCTTATGTGGCAGGTCTCGTCTCTTTGATTGGTAACTTACTTGGAGCCCTTGTAGCCTACTATCTTGCAAAGGTTTTAGGAGAGGTTGCTGTAAGGAAGGTTTTAGGAGAAAGGCTCTACATGAAGGGTGAGGCCCTCTTTAACAGATATGGCTTTTGGGCTGTCCTTATTGGAGAGCCCTATAAGCTTGTGTGTTGGCTTGCTGGACTCTTTCATATGCCTTTGATCACTTTTATGATAGCAAGCCTTATAGCTAGAACTGTAAGGATAGGCCTCTTTGTCTTCTTTGGAGATCTTTTGAAAGGCTTTTTAGGTTAGTGGGTGCGGGAGGACTCGAACCCCCAACCGGGCGGTTATGAGCCGCCCGCTCTGCCATTGAGCTACGCACCCTATTGTAGATAATATTATAAAACCCCTTGACAAAGTTTGCAACCATATGATAGAGTTTAGAAAAGGGTCTAAGGAGGTTGGGCTATGGGAAGGTACATACTTGCCTTAGTTCTTGTGGGAGCCCTATATAAACCCATAGAAAACCAATCCCCCTTAGGTATAGGTGGCCCTACAAAAACTTCTTCTCAAGATTCCCAACTCCTTGAAGATGATCTTTTTGATGTGGATACAGTTAATAAGATAGTGGCCGTTGAGCTATCCGCCGAAGAAGCAATGAAGGAGCTTGTAAATGTGAAAACTGTAGAAACGTTAAAGCCCGATATTTGGCCAGTGGTGGGTGTTATAACCTCTGACTATGGATGGAGGGTGGTAGGTGGAAGGAGAGAGTTTCATACAGGTGTGGACATATCAGCTCCCTATGGCACACCTGTAGTAGCCTCCGCAGATGGAAGGGTTATATACGCTGGTTGGATAAGGGGCTATGGGAAAACTGTCATAATATACCATGGCTATGGCCTTGTGACCCTTTATGCACACCTATCAGATATAAAGGTAGAATACTCGGATAGGGTGGTCAAAGGTCAAATAATAGGCAATGTAGGGACCACAGGTAGGGCTTTTGGCCCTCACCTTCACTACGAGGTTTTAAAATACGGAATAAGGCAGAATCCAATAGCCTACCTTCCTTAAAGAAGACCCCTTCTCTTTAGCGCATCTTCGTATATTTTCTTGTAAAGATGGTTCCACTCGGGTGTACCCTCCACTATCCTTCTTGAATAGGACCTTATCCTCTCTCTAACTTCCCTATCTATCTCCTCCTCTTCTTTTACAGCCTCCATAAGTATGGCCCTTATCCTGTTCCTTATAACCACAGGCTCTTCATATATCTCCACTTGAGGATCTTCCATTATCAGATCCTTTATCCTTTGCACTATCTGGTTCATCCTCTCTCGCTTATTGGTATGGATATTCATCTCCTCAGCAAGCTTACTCCTCACGGTTCTAAAGGCAGTCCTATAGTCCAAGCTAGTCTCTTCTAAAAGGTCAAGCTTTTCTTTTAAGATCTCTTTAGTTTTTTCATCCAACATCCTCTCTTCTTCTTCCGCCTGCTTAAATATGGCTATTATCTTCTTTCTAAACACATAAGGATCTTCAGGCTCTATAATCCTTTCCTTCTCGTAAAGTTCTTTAAGGATTCTATCGGCTATCCTTTCAACCAGTTTTTCAGGCAACCTCATTTAGCTCCTCCTAAATCTAGTCAATTATACCATGAAAAAATTTTCTAGTATACCTTTAACTTCCTGAGTATATTCTCCATTTTCTTCATTAATTATAAGAGGTTTTTCAACATTAAGCCTAGGATTAAGATTTTTCAATGCATAAATATGCACCAGTTTAGCATTTTTAGTAACCTTTGGATAAAAAATCCTAATTGAAAGAACATTTGTATTATATTTTTTCATATAAAGGGCAGCCTCCAGCAACCTATCTGAAGAAACTAATAAGTTAAATCCTCTTCCATCCTTAAGCAAAAAACTTCCAGCTCTTATAAAATCTTCAAGTGTAGTATCTATTTCATGATGATATACATTATCTGAAGTTGTTCCTTTATAAAAGGGAGGATTGGCTATTATGGCGTCAAAGAATTGTGGCTTAAAGCCTTTTTCTATGTATTTTATGTCAAGGTTAACTACATGAACTCTATCTTCTAAATTGTTAATCTTTACGTTGTAAGAAAGTAGGTCTAGCATGGTGCTATCCCTCTCTATAGCCCAAACCTGACACTCATATCTTAGAGCGGTAAGTATAGAGAGGGTGCCAAAGCCTGCTCCAAGGTCTGCTACTTTAAAACCTCTTTTTATCCCCTTAAGATTGGCCACAAACAGGATCTCTACTATTGAAAGCCTATGGGCCTTCGGCTGCTTAAACTTTACCTTACCCCTAAAGAATTCAAACTCTTTAAACTCTTCCAAACCTTTCTACTAGCTCAAGTAAAGTCCTAGCCCTTTCCTTTACCCTTTCCCATTCTTCTATCTCTTCCATAGTTTGGGCTGTAGCAAGCTTCTTTACCGCCTGATCAAAGAGTTCCTTTTCCTTTCCTGGATCTATCTCCCCTATATTGTAAGCTTCCTCTGCAAGGATTATGACCTTTTCCGGTGTGACATCCACAAAGCCGTAGGTTACTGCAATGCCATTTTCCATCTTGCCATCAAAGTAGACAAGCCCAGGCTTTAGCATGGTCATGAGATACATATGCTTTTCCAAAACTCCTATCTCACCCTCTACAGTAGGTATGTTTACAGAATTTACCTCTTTAGAAAAGTGCAGGCCCTTGGGCGTGACTATCTCCACCTTAATCATGGCTTTAAAATTATACCATCCTTTTTTCTGCTATCTCTAAAGAGCTCATGGCATGCCATACAACCCTGTATCATCCATATGTAGGTTTGAAAAGCTTGATCTCTCTTACCTTCCTTTACAAACTTTATGACCTCCTCTGCACCACCATGGATTTGTCTTTCAAAGGTAGGCATAAATTTTATAAACTCTTCTCTCTTTGATGGGTCTACGTATTTTAAAGGTCCTCCCTTTGGTGTAGGATGCTCAGCTATCTCCTTAGCTCCCTCAATTATCAACCAATCGTTGTTTAAAAGAAAGCCTTGAAGCATCTTTATAGCCGACATGTTTACCATCTGCATCACCTGTTTAAAGGTGAGATTACTTTCTTGCGTATGCTCATGGGCAAAACCAAGACTAAGGCTTAAGGCAAGGGCAAATCCCACTTTTCTCATACTACAACCTCCTTATCTTTATCTTCCAGTAGCTACCTTCATAGGCCACATACTCCCATCCCACCTTTTTGGGAAAGGCCATACTCATCTGAAAGTAAAGGGGTAAGGGGTCGTGGTCGTTTATGATGAAAAAGGCTTCGCCTTTGGCGGTTTTGGAAAACCTTTCCATCACCAAAGGGTGCCTTCTGCCATGCTCTATACTTCTTAAATCAATGGTTTCACCATCTTGAAGGCTTTCCCCTCCAAAGGCTATCTCATATATTTCTGCTTCGCCTTCACACATAAAGCCAAATAACTCAGCCCTCTTCACATAAAAGACTGCAGGAGCCTCCACCCTATCAAACCTCTGTCCCAGTATGTACCTTCCCGAGCCCTTTGAAAGGATATAAACCCTCTCATAGCCTACCGCCGAGGGCATAAGGGTGTCTTTTAAAAGCCTTAGATAAACGCCATCTAAACTAAAGCCCTTTCCTACTTCGGGTATTACCAGCATGGTTTAGAATGTAGGTCTTAAGTTAAGTATGTAAATGATTACAATCATAAGAGTTAGATATATATTCACCTTAGAACTACAAAGCTCCCAGTAGCATCATCGTAAGTTATAAGCACGCTCTCTTTTGGTTTTTGGGGTGTTTCAAACTCAATTTCTTTCACCTTCTCCTTATGGGCTATCTCTTCCAACCTTAGCCTTAGTTTTTTCCCTTTGGGTTCTAAAAAGATCTCATCATAGACAAAGAGTGAAGCATCCTTTCTTAGACCCCTTGGATAAAAGGTCTTTGAGTAAATCGTCTTTCCTTCTGAGATTATTTCCACCTTAATAGGTGACCTCTCCTTTGCTATAGCCAGCTGTGTTTGCATATGCTTTAGACCCTCTTTTTTAACCATGGCTTCCTTGACAGGAGAGGACCTATACTTAAAGTTTAGAACCACTGCAGATTTGTGGGTAGGATAAAAGGACATCTTATAAGTTGTTAGAGGATAGAAAAGAAAAGTTGGTATGGTAAGGATAAGTGTGGCTACTACGTAGTTTGTCTTTTCTAAAGCTATTATCTTGGGTTCTTTACCAGTTTTTTCTTCCTTCATAAACTCATCCACTTCCTTTTCAATGGGTTTTACGTAAGGAGCCTCCAGTATAAGCACCTTTCCTCCCAACACCCTTTTCCTCAAGATAGGTCTTCTTTCCCTCTTGTACCTTTCCTCCAACCATTTGTTGCCTTCCCTAAAGTAGCAGTCCTCATACTCACAGGAAACTAGGATAAGGCCTTCCAATCCCATATCAAGTAGCTCCTCTGCATAGAGGGTATTTACAGCACCTATACAAGGCACTGTAAAGGAAAGAAGCCCTTTTCTCTCAGGAAGCTGGGCGCTAAAAGGACATCTAAAGGCTAAGTAAGAGGGCTTTTCTTTCCTCACCCTCTCTATTATTTCCACAATAGGAAAAGTGGGAATGTCTATACTTTTTACACTGCAAGACCCTACACATATACCACAGCCGGCACACTTTCCTTCATTCAAAACAGCCTTTTTATCTCCATCAAAGCTTCTCATGGTTATGGCCTCATAAGGACAGTCTATATAACACTGCTCACATCCAGTGCATCTTTCAAGGTTTATTTGTGCGGGAGGGTTTCTCCTTCCCTTTATGAGCCATGGGAAAACAAAAAGGAAGGTGAAGAATCCTAAGAATAGGATCCAATTGGCAGACATGGGAAGGTATTTAAGAAGTGGATAGCCAAAGAAATAAAACCAGTCAAGGCTCATCTCAAAGGGTAGCTTTTCTATGTAGGCTGGTGGGTCACTCTTTGCGGGGAAAAGTATGGAGAGGGCTATAAGAAGTAAGGTTATGGTTATATAAAGGAACTTGGGAGGTATGAGCCTTGGCCTTGCATTTCTCATCACATGAATCCAAAGGGTAAAGACTATGAGAATGGTGAGGGCTATGTGGGCAAAGAGGAGTATTCTGAAGAGGCCACTCAGATACTTTACATCTTTGCCAAGGAAAGCACTCATAAGAACATCTCCAAAGACTGGTAGAAAAGAAAAGAACTTAGCAGTCAGTATTCCAAGGAGCTGTGCCTTTGTGTCCCAAACTAGGATATAACCAGAGATGCCTATGGCTAAAAAGATGAGTAAAGTAGCGATCCCTGTCACCCAAGCCACCCATCTAAAGAGTCTAAACCTATCTGTTATGATCACGTGAATCATATGAGCGATAGTGGTAAGAATCAAGGCATCAGATGAGTACCTATGTATGCCTCT
This sequence comes from Candidatus Pampinifervens sinense, assembly GCA_037927135.1. GTDB lineage: Bacteria > Aquificota > Aquificia > Aquificales > Aquificaceae > Pampinifervens > Pampinifervens sinense. The sequence continues at coordinate 66,628 of JAXSPP010000008.1, forward strand.
CATTATGTTTCCTAAAAAGCTGTGTGATATAGCTTCCACCGAAGCATAGGAAGATTTTGGATCTATGCTGTAAAAAAGGAAGAGGTAAACACCAGAGATTACATCTATGACAAGAAGGAATACAGCTATAGCTCCAAGGTGGTAGAGTGGGTTTAGCCTGGAGGAAAAAAACTTGCTTAAGGTGTAGGAGATCTTTTGGAAGGCTATGTAAAAGGGTTGTATGCTTATCACTTCCATCCTTTACCTCCTTGTAAATACATACTTACTTTATTAATATAAGCCCTTTATTAAAATCTTATAGATTTTAATTTCACGTTATAATATGATAAATTAAATTCTTGACAATAATACCATTTTATTTTAAACTTAATCCTGTAAGTAATCACTTACAGGAGGTAGAACATGGAGGAGAAAAAAAAGACTCCTTTCCTTCAGCTGGTCATGGACGATTTTATGCTTCTCTTCCTCATAGGGGTTACCATCTATGCCGTCTTTTACCTTATCTGGGGCCTTATGGAACTGGCATGGCTCTCGCCCATACCGGAGGAGTTAAAAGCATCACTTTTGGGAGGTAAGTGACATGAGCCTGCTACCACCTGAAGAAGGATGGTACTTTAAGAAGGTAGCAAAGGATGAGAAGATGTGGATAGCCCTTGCCTTAGTGGTATGCCTTATCCTCTTTTTCTGGATGATTGTCTGGCACATCTACGGAAAGCAAAACCCCTCCTTTACCACCTACAGAACAACTCCTCAGGAGTTTAACGCTCTGGCTACAGCCTTTATAGAAAAGTACAAAGTAGGTGAGATGAACGGAATACCTGTGGTTGAACCGCCACCCAACAGCGATGTTTTCCTTGTGGCCAAGATGTGGAGATGGGAGCCCGTTTTGGTGCTCAAAAAGGGCCAAGAGTACAGGTTCCACATATCTTCTTTAGATCTCTTACATGGCTTTTCTTTGCAACCTGTCAACATGAACTTTATGGTCTATCCGGGATATGACTATGTGCTTACCTTTAGGCCTACCTCTGCTGGGGAGTTTGCCATAGTGTGCAATGAGTTTTGCGGTATAGGACATCACATGATGATAGGAAAGATCATAGTCAAAGAATAAGGAGGTAAGCCATGTTTAGGATGTGTGATATTACAGGCCTAAAGGTGGACTTAAATGCCGAAAAGCTTATAAAGCTTAACGCTGTTATGGCCGTTGTCTCCCTTCTTATCGGTGTGATCGGAGCCCTCCTTTTGGTGCTCACAAGATGGCAGGTGGTGCATCTTTTGCCGGTGGATTGGTACTATAGAGTGCTCACCCTTCATGGCCTCAACGCCTTAATATTCTGGATAGTCTTCTTTGAGATAGCAGGCCTCTACTTTGGTTCTACCATAGTGCTAAACTCTAGGATGTCTTCACCAAAGCTTGGATGGTTTGCCTTCATCCTTATGGTCCTAGGCTTTCTCCTTGTCAACTACACCATACTGACTGGAAAGGCTGACGTTTTGATGACCTCTTACGCTCCTTTGCAGGCACACCCAGTTTATTATCTAGGCATTATCCTTTTTGCAGTTGGTGCCCTCATAGGTGTTCTTCTTTTCTTTGCAAACCTTATGATAGCTAGGAAAGAAGGGACATATGGAGATTCCCTACCTCTGTTTACTTACGGTCTTATGGCAGCTGCCATAATAGCCTTTATAACCCTTGCCACTGGCGCCATAATATATATTCCCACCTTCCTTTGGTCTTTGGGAATCATAAAGAGCATAGATGCGGGTGTTTATAAGCTCGTCTGGTGGGGTTTTGGACATTCCTCACAGCAGATAAATGTAACGGCTATGATAGCCGTGTGGTATCTTGGAGCTTTTCTTACGGTTGGTGGTACATCCATCAATGAAAAGGTAAGCAGGATAGCCTTTCTCCTTTACATTATAGGTATAAACGTAGCTTCAGCACATCATCTTTTAGTAGACCCAGGGCCTAGCCCCGTTTGGAAAGTCTTTAACACAAGCTACATCATGTACTTGGCAGTCCTTGCCTCTATGATACATGCCTTTGCTGTTCCATCCGCCATTGAATCGGCCCAAAGGAGAAGAGGCTTTACAAAGGGTCTTTTTGACTGGCTCAAAAACGCTCCATGGGGCAACCCAGCCTTTTCGGCCACATTCCTTTCTATCATCATCTTTGGCTTTATAGGTGGTATAACGGGTGTAGTAAACGGTATGGAACAAACCAACATAATAGCCCACAATACCCTTTCCATACCAGGACACTTTAAAGGAACTGTGGTGGGTGGAACTACCTTAGCCTTCATGGGTATTACCTACTACCTTATACCCCTTGTGTTTAGAAAGCGCATCTCCTTCTTTGGTCTTGCCAAGCTACAGCCTTGGGTTTTTGGCATAGGGATAGCCATATTGGCTGTATCCATGTACATACTTGGAGCCTTTGGTGTTCCAAGAAGACACTACGATATTACCTTCTCCGGAGGACCCTTTACCTATACTTTTAACCCAGCTACAGACTTCTTCTGGGCCCTCTTTGCCATAGGTGGCCTAATGGCTGTTATAGGTGCCTTAATGTGGATACTTATAGTGGTCTTTTCTGTCTTCTTTGGTGCTCCTTTGAGAGGTCCTCAGGATATGCAACTTCAAATAGCCTCACCCCCACCACCAGCCAAAGAAAACCATGGCTTTGAAGCTCCAGGAACTCTTGCCCTTACCCTTCTCTTCATGGCCACCTTCATCATATTCCTACTTCTCAACTGGGGATGGCTCGCAGCCATGTGGGAGGTAAGGTAATGCTCTTCTTCCTCTCCCTTTCTCTCTTTTCACTCCTTCTTGCTGGCATCTTCGGGCTCCTCATAGCCCTCACAAGGGCTCCCCTCTTTAAACTCCTTGATTCACCCCTTCTCTTTTACCACTTTTTAGTGGGCCATGTGACCTTTTCTATTACAGTCTGGCTTATGACCTTTGGTATGGCCTTTTGGCACTACAAGGAGGGCAGGAAGGGGAAGGTAGCACCTCCAGCCACCCTACTCGGTATGCTTTTCCTTTCCCTCTCCTGCCTTTTTCCCTATGGACAGCCCCAACTCAACAATTATATACCAGTCATAGAGAATCCTATCTTCTACGCAGGCCTTACTCTTTTCTTCTTGGGCTTTTCTTCAGAGGTACTTTTTAGACTACCGAAAGCTGTAAAAAGCCTTTTGACCCAAGATACACAAACACAACTACTGTCCTTATCCATTATCTTTGGCCTTTTGACAGTGCTGTCCCTTCTTCTATCCTTGCTCCTTGTAAAAGGTGAAGGAAAGCTCTACTTTGAAAGGCTCTTTTGGATACCTGGACACCTTCAGCAGTTTATGTACACAGCCCTTATGCTATGCGTATGGCATGAGCTATTGAAGAAAAACTCCGGAGTGCAAATATCAAGCCCCATTATAAGCTCAGCAAACCTCTTTATGCTCCTTTTCTCCTTGACCCTCTTTTATGGCTACCTTACAGATATGCTCTCCCATGGCTTTAGGCTTCTTGTGGTCCTCTCCTTTGGAATAGGCTTGGGTGTGCCCGTCTTTGTACACACCTTCTATGTGCTAAGGAATATGAGGATAAACAAGGATGTGTCTACCTTGTCCTTGGTCTCTTCCATGCTTGTGTACTATGTAGGCGAGTTTATAGCCTACGGTGGGATGCAGAGCGACCTTAGAATACCGGCCCATTATCATGGTGTAGTTTCCGGAGTAACCATAGCCTTTATGGGCCTTACCTACTATATGCTAAAGGAAAGGCTTGGTTTTGTAAGCTGGGAGAAGTTTGCCAAGCTTCAGCCTGTCATATTTGGTCTTGGTATAAACCTTTTGGTGATAGGTTTTTACATTGCTGGCCTTTTGGGAGCACCAAGAAAAACTTATGGCTTTGAGTATGTGCAAAAGGCTGAGGTACTTCTTGCTTTGAACGTGATGGGTATGGGAAGCTTGCTCGCCGTAGCTGGCGGACTTCTCTTCCTCTTTTACTCCCTTGCATCCCTTCTGAGGGTATACAAACATGGTAAAGGTTCTTAGTCTCCTTTTTATACTCCTTTCCCTTTGTTTCTCCAACCTTTTGCCCGATGAAAAGAAAACCATCGGCACCTATATGCCTAACATAAGGCTTCAGGACCATGAGGGGAAGGTCTATAGCCTAAAGGATCTTTCGCAGGGTAAGGTTCTCATAATAAATCCCATATATACCAAATGCTCCTCCGCTTGTCCTGTAATGACAGAAGAGCTAAAGAAGGCTATAAAAGGCCTTGAGGAGGATGTAAAGGTCCTTTCCATAACCTTTGACCCACGGGATAGTATATTGGACCTAAAAAGGTTTAGGGAAGTTCATAGTCTTCCAAACAACTGGCTTGTGGCAAGGAGCGATGAAGTGGATAAGCTTTTAAAGGCTATAGACTACAAGTACAGGTATGATGAGAGGCTTAAAGAGTTTGAACATCCCAACCTCTATGTGGTCATTACACCTTCCGGAAAGATATCAAGATACATATACGGCGTGAGTCCAAGGCTTAGAGACCTAAGGCTCTCAGTGCTTGAGGCAAAAAAAGAAGACGCAAGCCTTACCCCTGTGGAGAGCTTCTGGCTTAGATGCTTTAGATACAACATAGAGACGGGCACTTATCAGATAGACTGGTTTTTCATCTTTGATGTGATGGGAGGTCTTCTTACCTTCATTGTAGTTCCTCTCTTGGTTTGGGGAAGACAGCTTTGGGTCCTATTAAAGATTTTTCGGTAAAAAAATCTTGACATTTGTAAATAAACACTTATAATTATAAATATGACATAAATCATACAAGGAGGTGTGGACATGAAAAAGTACCTGCTTAGTGGGATCTTTGGAATGGCAACAGTCTTTGGCCTTTTCACTGTGGTGCCTTCCTTGGCGCAGCAAAAGGAGGATCTCCCCGCCCTCTCTCAAGAGGAGATGAAGAGAGCAGCCCAGATCTACTTTGACAGGTGTGCTGGATGCCATGGAACTCTTAGAAAAGGTGCCACTGGACCAAACCTATTGCCCGAAAAGACAAGGAAGATGGGTGTGGAGACGCTCAAAACCTTTATAACCTATGGAACGCCCGGTGGTATGCCAGACTGGGGAAGGCAGGGATTGCTTAGCCCTCAGGAGATTGAGCTTTTGGCCAAGTTTTTACTCCATGAGCCACCACCCCCACCAGAGATGTCCTTGGAAGACATGAAGAAGCATTGGAAGGTGTATGTTCCACCGGAAAAGAGGCCAAAAAAACCCGAACACAACAGAAACTGGCAGAACTTTATGGCTGTCATACTTAGAGATGCTGGAAAGGTTGCCATAATTGACGGTGATACAAAGGAACTCGTGAACATAGTGGACACTGGCTTTGCAGTCCATATAGTAAGGTATTCAGCCTCCGGTCGTTATCTGTACACCATAGGAAGGGATGGAAAGGCTACAATAGTGGACCTGTGGATGAAAAAGCCAGATACGGTTGCTGAAGTAAAAGCATGCTATGACGCAAGGTCTATAGACTCATCCAAATACAAAGGTCCAAAGGGAGACTTTCTAGATAAGTATGCCATCATAGGATGCTATTGGCCTCCTCATATGGTAATACTGGACGGGCAAACTTTGGAACCTCTAAAGATAATTTCAACGAGCTCTTATACCTATGATACTAATGAGTTTGTAAGGGAGGCAAGGGTAGCATCCATAGTGGCTTCCCACCATGACCCAGAGTGGGTGGTAAACATAAAGGAGGCTGGACAGATATGGCTTGTGGACTACTCTAACATACGCGCCCCTAGGATAACCATGATAGAGGCAGAGAGGTTCCTACACGATGGCGGTTGGGATGCCTCAAAGAGATACTTCTTGGTTGCTGCAAACTTCAGAGACACCATATCCATAGTGGATACTAAGGAAAAGAAGCTTGTCAAGAATGTAAAGGTGGGCAGAATACCACACCCAGGAAGGGGTGCCAACATAGACCATCCCAAGTATGGACCCATATGGTGCACAGGACACCTTGGAGACAACACCATCCAATGCATTGGCACAGACCCCGTCAGGTATCCCCAGTATGCCTTTAAGGTAGTTGCCAAGTTTGAAATGCCCGGTGAGGGTGGAGGAAACCTATTTATAAAGACTCATCCCAAATCCCCCCATATTTGGGTAGACAGGCCTCTAAATAACGACCCTAAACTGCAAAGGTCTATCTTTGTCTTTGACAAATACACCTTTAAGCTAAAGGCTCAGATAGAGATACCAGAAAAGTATGCTGGAAGGGCTGTCCATCTTGAGTACAACAAGAACGGTGATGAAGTGTGGGTCTCTGTTTGGGGTAAAAAGAACGAGCCACACAAACAAGCCATACTTGTTTACGATGACAAAACCCTAAAGCTCAAGCATGAGATCACAGGAGACTGGGTGGTAACTCCCACTGGACACTTCAACGTCTACAACACCATGAAGGACATCTACTGATGAGATACCTACTTCTTCCCCTACTCCTCCTTTCCCTTTCCTTTGGGGTAGGGGAGGGGCTTTATCAAAAGTATTGTTCTTCTTGTCATGGTGAAGACAGGCTTGGGAGGGGTGCACCTCTCCTCTTTCCCCCCTTTTTTATACCAAAGTCTGAAGAAAGAATATACCAGGTGATAAAAAAGGGCACCATTGGAATGCCAAGCTTTGAGCATCTAAAAGAAGATGAGATAAGGGCCATAGTTGAGTTTATAAAAGGGCCTGTGGATGAAAATAAGTTAAGGTGGAGCAGAGAAGACATAGAGAAGAGCCAAAGCCTATCTCATGTGGAAAAGGTAAGGATAAACAACCTGAGGGGCCTTACTGTAATGGTGGAGAGGGGGAAAGGTCTCCTTTGGGTGATGGAGGGCTTGGAGGTCCTCAGCAAGGTCCCTGTATCTTACGTGCATGGTGGGGTAAAGTTTTCTAAGGATGGAGAAGTTTACATACCGTCAAGAAGTGGATGGATAAGCAAGTACTCGCCGGAGAAGGGAGAGATAAAAAAGGTAAGAGCCTGTATATACCTGAGGAACATAGCTCTCTCTTCTGATGGGAAAGTTCTTGTAGCCTCTTGCTGGCTTCCTCCCTCCCTGGTCTTTTTTGACAAGGACCTAAGACTTATACAGATAAAAGAGGTAAAAGGCAAGATAAACGCAGTTTATGAGCTTCGCAACGGCAAAGGCTTTATCTTTACCTTCAGAGACAGGCCCTATGTGGGTCTTTTGAACAAGAATGGAAGAATAACCTACAAAGAGCTAGATATCAGCTTGGAAGACTTTACCATAGACCCCCTTGAAGAGTACCTTATAGGTAGCACAAAAGACGGCCTAAGGATATACTCTTTGAAGGACCTAAAGCTTGTAAAGGAGCTAAAGGCCCTTGGCCTTCCTCACCTTGCTTCTTCCTACTTTTGGTACTCAAAGGGTGAGTTTTACTTTGCCACCCCACTCCTTGGAAAGCCCCTCCTGTCTATATGGAAGGCTTATAAATGGGAGCATGTAAAGGACATTCCTCTCAAAAGCTTTGGCTTTTTGGCAAGAAGCAACTATGGCACACCTTATGTATGGGTGGATGAATCCTCGGACACCTTGGCCCTTTTGGACAAAAGAAGCTTAGAGCTAATAAGAATAAGGCCAGTGGAAGGCAAAAGGGCTACGCATACAGAGTTTTCCTCAGATGGCAGGCTTGCCTACGTGAGCCTTGAGGATGCTTTAATAATCTATGATGGAGTGAGCCTCAAAAAGCTAAGAGAATTCCCTGCAAGTATGCCCGCTGGAAAGTATAACTTCTTTAACAAAAGTAGAATCTTTGAAGCTTCCCAGCTTGGCCATCAGGTTTTTATGGAAAAGTGTTGGGGATGCCACCATACCACAGAGCAAGCCTTTGGACCTCCACTAAAAGGGTCTGCCAAGAAAAGGGATAAGGCCCTCATAATGGCCCAGATACTTGACCCGCAGAATACCCATAAGCTCTTGGGATATTCAAGGAACGTCATGCCACGTATAGACCTAAGAGAAGAGGAGCTAAAGGCCCTCATAAGCTTTATGGAGGCGTTAAAGGATGGCTGGATGGATTGAAAGCATATCAAAGATAAGGAGGCCCCATTTGGGTGAGGATGTGCCAGTGTTGGTGTTTAGAGCCTTTAGGGTATTCACGGGCATGTATTTGGAGGATACGGTGGGCCATAAGGGAGCTATAACCCTTGTGCAGAACGCAGGAAGAGAGTTTGGAAAAGAGGTGGGCAAAAGGCTAAGACATGAGGATTTAGACAAATACATCATGAATGTGGCGGACTTTGTCAAAGACCTACGAGTGGGCCTCTTAATACCAATTGAAAGGAGTGAGGAGAGGATCGTGGTAGCTCTTGATGAGTGTATTACATGCTCCGGCATGCCAAACATAGGAAAGAAGATATGCCACTTTGAGGCTGGCTTTGTGGCTGGTATAGTGGAAAGCTACCTAAACAAAAGGGTAAGGGTTTATGAAAGCAAGTGCAACGCCCATGGAGACAACGTATGCGAAGTGGTGGTGGAGCTCAACTATGCTTAGGATGACGGAGTACTTAAGGGAAGTGTTGGAAGGGAAAAAGGTAAAAGCTTTTGGAGACAGTGTTATACTCATATGGAACCTCACCAACAGATGCAACCTCTACTGCAAGCACTGCTATTCCTCTGCAAAGGACATAAGGTCCTATGAGCTCACTTCAGAAGAGGCAACAAACCTTGTAAAAAGGCTACCCCATATCAAGGTAAAGTTTGCTATCCTCTCCGGCGGTGAGCCTCTGTTAAGGGAGGACCTCTTTCACATAGCAAAACTTTTAAGAGAGCAAGGCATAAGGACCTACCTTTCTACCAACGGCCTACTTGTTAGAGAGTTTATAAGGGATATAAAAGAGCATTTTGATTATGTTGGGATAAGCATAGACGGAGAGCCACAGGTCCATGACCTCTTTAGGGGCAAGAGAGGCGCCTTTGAAGAGTCTCTTAATGCCATAAGGCTATGCCTTGAGGAGGGCATAAGGGTTGGACTTCGCTTTACCCTCGCTCCCCAAACGGTCAAGAGTCTGCCCTTCATATTCAACCTTGTAGAAAGGGAAGGTATTCCCAAGATTTACATATCTCACCTTGTCTACTCTGGAAGGGCCAAAAGGCTAACGGACCTGGAAAAGAAGGAGTACAGAAAGGTTGTCAAGTTTATAATTGACAAGGCCTTTGAGTATGTGGAAAGGGGAATACCCATAGACATAGTCACCGGAAACAACGAGGCGGATGCAGTCCTTCTATATGAAGAATTTTCTAAAAGGTATGCAGACCTATCTGACAGGCTTTATGAGAGGCTCTTGCTTTGGGGAGGAAACCAGGCGGGCGTGAGGCTCATAAACATAGACCACCTTGGAAGTGTAAAGCCAGACCCCTTCTTCTTCCACAGCGTAGGCAATGTGAGGGATGAGGACCTTGTGAAGATATGGCAGGGTAATGGACTACTTAGCTTTCTAAGAGAGAGGCCAAGGAGGCTAAAGGGAAGGTGCGGAGGATGTAAATACATAGACATATGCAACGGGAACTCAAGGGCAAGGGCCTACGCGGTCCTTGGCGACTGCAGGGAGGAGGATCCAGCATGCTACTTATAGTGCTTTTGCTCCTGCCAATCTTTGCCTTCTGTGAAAAGCTCTATGTGGTAGAGAGGGAAAGGGGAAAATTGGCGGTTATAGAGGATGGGAGGCTGAAGGGTGAGATAGGGGGGCTTGGAAATCTAAACCATGCAACGGTGAAGTTTTACAAGGGTTTTGCCTATGTGATAAGCAGGGATGGCTTCCTTTCAAAGATAGACCCAGGGGAGGACAAGCTTGTAAAAAGGGTAAAGGTGGGCAACAGCGGTATAGGCCTTGACTTCTTCAAAGGGTATGTGCTTGTGGCCAACTATGACCCGGATAGTGTGGTGCTATTGGATATGGACCTAAACCTTGTTAAAACCATAAAAACAGACTCAAGGAATGTGGGTATAAAGGCTTACTCTTCTGGCTTTGTTTTTGCCCTCATGGACAGGGATGAGGTGTGGGTTGTGGAGGGAGAAAAGATAAAAAGGTTAAAGGATGTTGGGAAGATGCCCTTTGATGCTTTGCTATACGAAGATAAATACCTTGTGGGCTTTTTTGGAGAGCCCTCCCTTGGCATCTTAGACTTAAAGAAAGGTGAATACAAAAAGATAGCTCTAAGTTCTAACGGAGAGGCTGTTTTTAAGATACCTCACTTTGGCACATGGGGTGTGGTGGATGGAATGGCCTATGTGCCGGCGGTGGGAGAAAGGAAGCTATACCTATTGAACTTAAAAGAACTAAGGCTGGAGGGAAGTATAGACCTTCCTGGCCTTCCAGTATTTGTAGTGGCTTCTCCCGACAAAAGGCTTTTGGTCGTCAACTTCAGCGGTGATAGGGAAGACTACATAGCCCTTGTGGATGTATCCGAAAGAAAGGTGATAAGGGAGGTAAAGGCTGGCAAAAGGATAATGCATATGCGCTTTTCCAAGGATGGCAAAAGGCTATATATCTCTTCCTACTTTGATTCTAAGCTAAGGGTTTTGAGCCTTCCAGACCTAAGGCCTATTCAAGAAGTGGATGTCCCAAACCCATCGGGCATTTTTGTTTTGCCATAGGAGGTGTGCTATGGGTAAAGTATACCTTGTGGGCGCAGGACCGGGAGACCCAGAGCTTTTAACGCTAAAAGCTTTGAGATTAATAAAGTCCGCAGACGTTATCCTCTACGACAGGCTCATAAACCAAGAGATACTTCTTTTTGCCAAGCCAGACTGTGAGCTTATCTATGTAGGAAAAGAAGATGGAAAACATACCATAGAACAAGAGAAGATAAACGAGCTTTTGCTTGAGTATGCTCACACAAAGGAAGTGGTGGTAAGGCTAAAAGGAGGAGACCCCTTCATCTTTGGAAGGGGAGGAGAAGAGGCCCTCTTTTTGGCAGAGCATGGCATAGAGTTTGAAGTAGTTCCGGGAGTGAGTTCCTTTTATTCAGTGCCAGCCTATGCTGGCATACCGATAACCTTCAGAGGCATATCTTCATCCTTTGCCGTAATAACGGGACATGAGGACCCAAGAAAGGAAAAATCAAGCATAGATTGGGAGAGTCTAAAAGGTATAAACACCTTGATAGTTCTAATGGGGGTCTCAAGGAGGAAGGAGATAGCCAGAAAGCTAATAGAGGTAGGAAGAGATCCAAAGGAGCCTGTGGCCTTTATAGAGAATGGTACCACAGAGAGGCAGAGGGTGATTCTAACAGACCTTTATGAGCTTTCCACAAACCCGCCTGAGGTAAACCCACCTGCCATAATGGTGGTGGGAAGTGTGGTAAGGCTCAAAGAAAAGCTCTCTTGGTATGAGGCTACCTTACATAACACTCCTTGACATACTCCTTTAGCCTATTTGCTAAACTCTTTAGCTCCTCTTCTGTGTAAGTAGTTTTATGCCTGTAGCTTGGGTCTAAGGTTTTTCTTGGGTTGAACCTCTGAAGATAATACCTTTTTGCCCCTTTTATAAGGCTTCCAACCTGAAGAAGGTCTTCCTCTGAAAGAAGCTCCTTCACCACAGTGGTCCTAAACTCATAATCTTTTGCCCTCTCCATTATAAGCCTTATACTCTCTTCTATCCTTTTCACATCCACCTTTGCCCTTACCACCTCTTCATACTTATAAAGGGGTGCCTTTACGTCCATGGCCACATAATCCAAAAGGTCTATTATCCTCTCAAGAGGCTGTGGATTGTGGCCGTTGGTGTCTAGCTTTACAAGATAGCCCATATCCTTTATCCTTTTTATAAAGTCTTCCAAATCCCTTTGAATAGTTGGCTCTCCACCGCTTATGACCACACCCTCCAACATTCCCCTTCTTTTCCAAAGGAAAGAAATTATCTCCTCTTGAGGAATACTTTTAGCTGTGCATAGAACAAGCTCAGGATTTTGACAGTAAGGGCACCTAAAATCACATCCTTGAGTAAAAACTATGCAGGCCATCCTGTTAGGATAGTCTATCAGGGTAAAGCTTTGAAAGCCCCCTATGTTCATCTAAACCATCCTCTCATACCATCTGTAAAATTCTTCTGAGAAGTAGCTTATCCTCTTCTTTTTGAACTCTCTTGTGGAGAAAAGAAGTGCATAGTCCTTTAGGCCAAACCCTTGGCTTATGCTTTTTACAAACCTTTTTACCTCTTCCTCCTCTTTTCCATGTATCATTGCAAAGAGGTTATAATCCCAGCCAAACCTCTCATAGCAATGGGACACACTCTTAAAGCCTGCCAAATATCTGCCTACCTCTTCTATCATATCTTCTTTGACCTTCCAAACTGTCATGGCGTTGGCACTAAATCCTACCCTTCTGTGATAAAGGATGGCGCTTATTCTCCTTAGAATACCCCTTTCTTTGAACTCCAATAGCTTTTCAATAAGCTCATCCTCTTTCATATTTAGCCTTTTGGCATAATAATCAAAAGGCCTGCTTACCAAGGGCATATCCTCCTGCGTAATTCTTACTATGAGTTTTTCTTCCTCAGTTAAAGGTCTATAGTCATAATTTTTTAGGCTTACCTCCTCCCTTTCCATGAGGGATTCATAGCTCAGCCTCACCCCTATCTTAAAGACCCTTTTGGCCCTGAGTATCTTATAATCCAAAGCATCTACCTTCTCAGCCATATACCTTACCGTGTCTTCTAGGCTCACACCCACATCAGGGGGTACCGCTATGGTAAACCACAGGTTGAACTCATGTGTTCTTTCATAGTTATGGCTCACTCCAGGATGGGTGTTTATAAAGGATGCGGCCTCTTCTATGCGTTCAGGCTTTACCTTAAAGGCAACCAAAGAAGAATCATAGCCCAGCATCCTTGTATCGTATATAGGTGCTATCTGCCTTACAACCTTATCTTCTTTAAGCCTTTCTATGGCTTTTATAACCTCATCCTCTCCTATGCCAAGCCTTTCGCCTATCTCCAAAAAGGGCCTTTTTACAATAGGGATCTCCTCTTGAAGGGTTTTTAGAAGACCCTCAAGGCTCTCTATCATATTTTAACTATAATATCATCAAATCACTTTATACCTGATATATATCATATTTTAATGGGACAATCATAAGGTATATGGGCCCACAACCCACCAAAATCCTTATTCAGAACTTAGGTCCTTTATCAGCTCCTCCTTTACCTCCTCGGGTATTACCGCCATGCCTTTATAGTTGGGATGGTTTATCTCTACCCTTATCTGTTCCCTTTTGAAATCTTCCACCTGTTCATCGGTAAGCTTTACCTTCAGGAAATGAACCACAGCAGCCTTTCCATACTCATAATCTTCCTTGCTTCTTTCATCGGCTATGGCCCTAATGGTATGCTTATTTCCTATGTGGAAGTAAAGATGGTCGTGGATGCCTACAAGTTGGGGTAGTATCCTCCTCCTATCGTTTGCATCAGGTATCTCTATAAACATGGTAACAGAAAGCTCGTTCTTTTCAGGAATAAGGTCGTTGTATATGTCTATCTCTCTTTGAATCTCATCTTCTCTTACCATCCTTTCCGCTCTCATCATCTCCTGGATTTGAAACCACACCGTTTCCCTATTTTCAAATACCAAATGTATCCAAGGCTCTATAAACACCCTTCTTCTTTTCTTCATCTGTATGATCTCCTGCACCTTTTGAGGGCGTATCTTTTCATACTCATAGATGTTCAGTATCTCTTCCCTTGTAATCTTCCTCATGGCATCTCCTCCTTTTTATTATCTATTATATGCAAATCTTTTTCATTTGTCAAATTTTTTAAGCACCCTTTCCATAGCCTCCAAAAAGGCGTCGTTCTCTTCCGGCCTTCCTATGCTCACCCTCAGACATTGGGGTACCATATAGGAGAAGTTCCTTATTAACACTCCCTCCTCCAAAAGCCTTTTGTGAAGCTCGTCGGCAGGCATATGCAAACTTTTAAAGAATAAAAAGTTCGCCTCTGATGGGTAGACTTCAATACCTTCCATCTTTGACAGTTCTCTGTAAACCCTCTCCCTCTCCCTTATGACTAGATTTACCGCCTCCTCTATTATGTGATAAAACTCTGTCAGTATAAGCCTTGCCACCACCTGTGCTGGGTAGCTGACATTAAAAGGTAGCCTTATCTTACTTAGCTCCCTTATGACCTCTTCCTTTCCCACCATAACACCTATCCTGAGACCAGCCATACCTATCTTGGAGAGTGTGCGAAGAACAACCGTATCTTCCCGTCCTATGGCTTCCTTTAGAAAGGTCTTTCCAGAGTAAGAATAGTAGGCCTCGTCTACAACTAAAAAGAGTCCTTCTTCCCTTATCCTTTTTATCTTTCCCTCATCAAAGCAGTTTCCAGTAGGGTTGTTAGGATAGGCAAAGTAGGCTAATATGGGCCTTCTCTCCCCTATGGCCTTCAAGCTCTCTTCCAAGTCTATATCAAAGTTTTCATTGAGTCTTACTTCAACCCTTTCCCTTCCCAACATCTGTGCAGATATGCCATACATAGGAAAGGTGGGAATAGGATAGAAAACCCCCCTATCAAACTCCCCTACAGCTATGGAAAGGTAGTATATGAGCTCGTCAGACCCATTACCAAGTAATAGGTTTTCCGGTCTTACACCTAGCCTTTGGGCAAGGACTTCCTTTAAAAGATGAGCCTCTGGATCAGGGTAGCGGTTAAAAGGTATATTGGCTACCTCTTCCGCTATGCGCCTTCTTACCTCCTTTGGAAAATCAATGGAAAGCTCATTGGAAGCAAGCCTTATCTTAGCATAGCTCTTTTCTGTCTTATAAGGTGATAGGCCAAGCAGTCGGTCGCTTATCATTTAACCTTGTTCTTCTTGTCCTTCCTTCTCTTCCTCCTCTACCATTTCTTCTTCCTCTTCACCCCTTCCAAGGTACAGCTCCAGTTCTGCAACAGTTGACTCCATCAGCTTATCCTCAAGTATACCCTTTATTAACCTGTTTAATTTGCGCTCATCACCCATCGCTATACCGTTGAGCACATAATATAGCCTTTTGGGTAAGGATATTACCACCTTCTTATACCTAGCTCCGCCTTTCTTTTTAGGCTTCCTTGCCATTTTTCTTCCTCCTTTCCACAAAATTTTTAGTATTTAAAATTATACCTCATGTGGGCAATTTTGACTATTTTAATCCTCATTTCATATCTAAAAATCCCCTTAGCTTCAATAAACCTTGATCAATATCATGTTATATTTGTACCGGAGGAACATACTAGCGCAGAAGATCATAGTTTTCAGCTAAGTGTAATAGAGCATCTTCATAGGAAGGGTTATAGATTAATCATAGCTATGGAGATGTTTCAACAACCATTTCAAACATTTTTGGATCAATACATAGACTGTCAAATAGATGAGAGAGAAATGCTGATAAAAACAGAGTATGAAAAAAGGTGGGGATTTGATCCTGCCCTTTACAGGGATATATGGAGGTTTGCAAAGGAAAAAGGGATAAAGATAGCGGCCATAAACTTGCCTTCTGAGCTGATAAGGAAAATAAGGACAGAAGGCCTTGAAAGGGTAAGGGATGATCTTTTGCCCGCACCAATCATTGAACAGACAGATTATGAAAGGAAGAGATTGAGGGAGGTGTTAAAGAATCATCCAAAGGTGGATGAGAGAAGCTTTTTTGATGTGCAGAACGCTTGGGATAATGGTATGGCGCTTGCTATAGCTAGGCTTTTGGAAAGGTATCCAAGCCATAAGATAATAGTTCTTGTGGGCAGAGGTCATGCTTACGATTATGACAGTGGCATACCTAGGAGGTTGAAGATAATGAGAAGCGATGTAAGGATGAAGATATTAAGAAGGGAAGACTATTCTAATGGTCTCCTGTTCTCTATAGATTTTTCCAGGGATAGTTCGTCTGCCAGCTCTATTAAGGATCCAAACTGCAATCCTTGAGATATACGGGTTATTTTGACATTGGGAAAGTGCTTTCTTATAAGCTTTGCCAAATAAACGGCCGTTGCTTCACCCTCCAGATTGGGGTTTGTGGCTATTATCACCTCCTTTGCAGAGTATCTTTCAATCCTTTCCAACAGGCTGTCTATTCTAAGGTCATTAGGTGTTATGCCTTCAAGAGGTGCTATCCTACCGCCCAGCACATGGTAAACACCTCTGTATCTTTCCAACCTTTCTATGGCAAAGGCATCCTGTGGCTCCTCTACAACACATATGAACCTTTTACTCCTTTTAGGATTGGAGCATATGCTACACAGCTCCTCTTCCGTATATATGCCACACTCCACACAGGTCTTTATATTCTCAACCACTTCCTTTAACGATCTTACTATCTCAAGCCTTTTCTCCTTTGTTAATTTCAAAAGGTTGTACAAAAACCTTCCAGCTCCCCTTTCTCCATAGGTGGGTATAAGTGTTAACTTCTCTAAGGCCTCCCTTATGGATTTTGGTATAGTCTCCTCATATGACATGAGAACATTATAAAATTTTAAAACGCCGAGTGAGAAATTCCCTTTAAGCTAAACCTTCCATATCAATAAAAAGACAGCAGGGCTACTATAATAGTAGCCCTAAAAACCATCGGAGGTTTTTACCATGGAAATTATACCACCTTACCTAC
>JAXSPP010000009.1:0-79152 GCA_037927135.1 Candidatus Pampinifervens sinense
AGCTTTTCAATGCTGGTAGTGGGTGGAGGACTTTAACTTGTGTGCTTGTGTATGTATATGCTTATGCTATTGGATATAGTTATTACAGGAGGGGTGAACTTGAGGTCTAATTTCTCACCCAGCGTATGCTAAAATATTATACACTTCACTTTGCAATCACCCATGGCTCACCTCCTCCTACCCCCCTTTTTGGGGGGTAAAAAAAAGATGTGTTAAGATTATTTAAATGCTTCTTCTTGAAAGCATAAAAGGAGAAAGGATACGGCGCTTCCCTGTTTGGCTTATGCGCCAGGCTGGCAGATACATGCCACAGTATAGAGAACTAAGGGACAAAGAAAAGGACTTTCTGAGCTTTTGCAAAAAGGTGGACCTTGCAGTAAGGGCAAGCTTGCTTCCTTTGGAAATCCTTGGAGTGGATGCCATCATCATCTTTTCAGACATCCTTGTGCCCCTTGAGCCTATGGGTGTGAAGATAAGCTTTGAGGAGGGAGAAGGGCCAGTGCTCTCTTGGGATGGTGATGTTTCTTCTTTGAAAAGGATAAGCTTTTCTCAGGTGGAGTTTGTGGGTGAAATAATAAAGGGAGTAAAAGATCAAGTCAAAGAGGTGCCAGTTATAGGCTTTTGTGGCGCTCCTTTTACTCTGATGGCCTATATGGTGGAAGGCTCTTCTAACAGGGACTTTAGAAGGACAAAGCTTTTTATGTGGACAAAAAAAGAAGAATACAGAAGGCTTATGAGTTTACTTGTGGAGAACCTTTTGGAGTATTTGAAGGGGCAGATCAAAGCTGGTGCGGACCTACTTCAGGTCTTTGACAGCTGGGCCATGTACATGCCCTATGAGGACTTTGAGGAATACGCTCAAGGCTATTTGAAAGTTCTCTTTGAAGAGCTTAAAAAATACTCAGACACACCCATCATATACTTCTATAGAGGCTCTGGCTCCTTTTTAAAGGCCCTTGAGAGCCTTCCTGTAGATGCCATCTCTGTAGACTGGACTGTGGATATGATTGAGGCCATGAGAAAAAGCTCTAAGGCCTTTCAGGGGAACTTGGATCCTACGGTGCTTTATGCAGATGAAGAGACTATAGTAAGGAAGGTGTTAGATCTTTTGAGGTGCATTCCAAGGAAGTCTAAGTATATATTCAACTTGGGCCATGGGCTTATGTCCGATATGGACCTAAACAAGGTAAGGCTTTTGGTGGATACGGTAAAGGGCTACAGGCTCACATGATAAGGGAAGGGAAGGTGCTTTTGGACCTTGAGCTTCCAGAGGTAGTATCTTCCAAGATGGAAGTCTTTTACAACCCCCATATGAGGGAAAACAGGGACATAAGCCTTTTGATACTTTTGAGCCTGCCATACCAAGATGTAAGGATCTGTGATCCAATGGGAGCAAGCGGTGTAAGGCTTCTTAGAATGCTTTTGGAGACAAACAAGGTAAAGCTGGCAGTTTATAACGATATTAGTCCAAAGGCTGTGGAGTTCTTTAGAGGGCTCATAAGGAGCCATGGAGTTGAAGAGGAAAGAGTGGAGATATACCAAGAGGATGCCTGTATGCTCTTAAGAAAGTTAAGAAATTTTCACTATGTGGATATTGACCCCTTTGGATCCCCCGTGCCCTTTTTGGAAAGCGGTATACTCCCAGTGGCAAGGTATGGCATCCTGGCCATAACGGCCACAGACACATCAGTCCTCTCTGGCACCTACCCTAGCACATGCATAAGAAGGTATGCCTCCAAGCCTTTGCTTTCTGCCGAGTTTTACCATGAGGTGGGCATAAGGATACTCATAAAGAAGGTCATAGAAGAGGGTGCAAAGCTTGACTATGCTCTGAGGCCCATATTCTCTTACTCTTATAGGCACTACTTTAGGGTCTTTTTCCAAAAGGACATAGGGCCCAAAAGGGCGGACAAGCTTTTGAAAAGGATAGGCTATTTACTTTATTGTGATGGTTGCCTATACAGAGAAGGTGTAGGTCTTGAATCTTTAAAGGATAGGTGTCCACATTGTGGCAAGAGGCTCCTTTGGGCTGGACCTCTCTGGCTTGGAGAGCTTTGGGACAAGGACCTTGTGGAAAATCTGTGGCAAATACGGGGGATGGTGGAGATATCCAAGGAAACAAACAAGCTTCTTAAGATAATAAGGGAGGAGTCTAAAATAAACAGCCTTGGCTTTTACACCATATCTTCAATGGCTAGGGCCTTTAGGCTTGGCCAGCCTCCACCCATAGAAAGGTTTTTGAAGGTCTTTGAGGGCGTGAGAACCCATTACACGGGAGAGGGCTTTAGAACAGCGCTTCCTCATGATGAGGTACTAAGGAGGGTCCATGAGCTACTACAAAGAGCTTAGGGATTTTATACTAAAGATAAAGGGAGACTTTTTCCTTTCACCAAGGGACGCATGGTTTTTAAAGTTCTTGGAGGAAGAAGGCTATCCATTGCCAGCGGTAAAGGAAGGCATAAAAAGGTTTTTCCTCTATTATCCTCCAGAGAAGAGGTCCAAGCTTCCCCTCTTTATGAGCTTTGAAGAGATAAAAAAAAGAAGGCAGAAGGCTATAAAAAGGCATTCGCAAGGTTGGAAGGAAAAGTTCTACCAGAGGCTTGAGCTTGCCAAAAGGTTCTTAGGAGAAAGTATTACCTACCAAGAGCCAAAGGATCAAGCACAGGCCGAGGAGATACTCCTAGGCTTGGAAAACAAAATAGCCCAAAAGCTCTATGATTCACTTAGCAAGGAAGAAAAGATAAGCCTTATGAGGAAATTTTCAGTTTTTAAGGAAAACAAGGAACTTCTAAAGGCTATGATAAAGAGGGAATTATTCAAAAGGGTAGGCCTAAAGGGCCTTTCCCTATTCTTGGACTGATTCCAGGGTGTTTCAAAAATAGCCTGTGCTTTAACACAGACTACCGCCCCTACCCCCTGCAGTAGGAGCTCGTGCCCATATCGGGTCTCCCCACAAGCCCCGAAAGAGAATATCTTTCAGGACAGAGAGGTCCCTAAGGACCCTCTCAGGGGAGAGTGCGGTTAGCACCACTACCTTGAGAACTCGCCATGGATTTAGAGTATCCCCGCTTGTTCCATCCAGAGGCTGGGATACCCTCCATGGCTCACTCCCAAGGCTTAAAGACTTTATCAAAGCTTCTATTTCCTTTATGTGCTTAGCTTTCAAATAGACATTCTTTACCTTCTCTTTCACATACTCTTTTAATTCCCTTAACTCCTCTACGCTTAACTTTTTAAGAAGCCCCATATAGTTCTTTGGGATCTTTTCTTTTAATCCTAAGCCCCTTCTTGCTATCACATAGGCAGAAGCTACATCCTTACTTACCATGTATTGTGGTGCATACTTTAACATGCCTATGATAGATGTGTAGGCTGGATTTACTTCTATCACTTCTATGCCATTTCTTTTTGCAAGTAGTTTTATCCTCTCTAAGAGCTTTCTATAAGCAAAGTTATGCTGTATTCTTCTTACCTTCCTTCCAGAACAGTCCCCTCTTTTGTTTTTCTTCATTTTTAACTTCTCTATCACTATAGCCTTTCCCTTCTCTTTGGCTAAGCTTATAACCTTATGTGCGTATATCCATGTGTAATAGTCTCTCTTATTGCTATTGCCACTTCCTAGTTCTGGCATTGGCAACTCACCATAGCTTAAGAGATTTCCACATTCATCTGTTTCTGCCCAAGCTATGTGGTTTGGATAGGCGTTTAAATCTATGCCTATTACTCCATAATCCTTTGTAATCTCTACCTCTGGATATTCTTCCTCTATAGTGAAGTAGGCATAGATGTTGCCATCTCTTAGCTTTAGCTCCACTGTATAAGCCTTCCCAGAAAAGGCTAATTCTTTAATCTTCTCTATCCTCTCCCCCGCACTTATCAAGGCATATACATACTGCCTTTCTCCTGTGTTTATCCTAAGATATGTTCCATTCTCTCTTACCTCTATCCTTGTGTTTTGATTACCTTTTGAGTGTTTTTGTCCTATGGAATAGAGATTGCCTTTTCTTCTCTCTTGGAATTGGTTTTTTAATCTTTGATAGTCTTTCCCGTTTATATGTCTTTTTTGCAGTTTTCTAAAAATATCCTTTCCACCAAAGATGACCTTCCTTAAGCTTTCTCCTTTCTCTTTTCTTACTTTCATCAAGGCTTGAGCTTTAACAATGGCTGAGTGTGAATATCTGGCATTTAGTCCAAACACATTTTGAATTAACTTTCTTAAAGTGTTTATTTCCATGCCTTCCAAAAGTCTTTTGTAGGCATATCTCATAGCTGAAGACCATCTTCTCATAAGGTCTACAACTCTCTCTTTGCCATGATGGTTTGACAATAAAAGCTTAGCGCTTATTGTTATCATCTTCTGTTATTTTAACATAACCGGTCTAGACTGACTCTGCCATGCTTATGGCCTTCATGAGGGCCTTTGCCTTGTTTACCGTCTCCCACCACTCTTTTTCTGGGTCCGAGTCGGCCACAATGCCAGCTCCAGCCTGCACAAAGACTTCATTTCCAAGGACCAGTGCAGTCCTTATGGCTATGGCCATGTCCATATTTCCATCAAAGGATATGTAGCCAACCGCACCCGCATATATGCCCCTTCTTTGATTTTCAAGCTCCTCTATTATCTGCATGGCTCTTACCTTTGGAGCTCCAGAGACGGTACCAGCGGGAAAAAGGGCCTTTAGCACATCCACCGCAGAAAGCCCCTCCTTTAGCTCACCTACCACATCGCTCACCATATGCATCACATGGGAGTACCTTTCCACCCTCATAAAACCTTCTACCTTTACGCTTCCTGGCTTACTAACCCTTCCTACATCGTTCCTGGCAAGGTCCACAAGCATAAGATGTTCCGCTCTTTCTTTTTCATCGGCCAAAAGGTCCTTCTCAAGCTCCAAATCTTCTTCTTCGGTGAGTCCCCTTTTCCTTGTGCCCGCTATAGGCCTTGTTTCAATCCTTTTCCCTTCAAGCCTTACGAGCACCTCAGGGGAGGAGCCTATAACTTTTAGGTCTCCAAGGTCCATGTAGTACATGTAGGGTGAAGGGTTTAAATACCTCAAGGATCTGTATATACTCTCAGGCTTTCCAGAAAAGTCCTTTTTAAAGCTTTGGGATAGCACCACCTGCACCACATCACCTTGGGCTATGTATTCCTTTGCCCTTTTGACTATGCTTAAAAATTCTTCCTTTGTAAAGTTGGAGCTCCATTCCTTTAGGTCTGGCTCCCTGCTTGGAAAGTGTATGGGATAAACACAGCTTTTGAAGATCCTCTCCTTTATACCTTCCATCATTCTCTTTGTCCTCTCATACTCTTCTTTTATGTTCCTCTCCCCATGGAGTGGTACTACTATACGTAGGCTACCACTCAAATTGTCATGCACCACCACAAGGTCGCTCATGAGCATAAAAAGGTCAAAGACATTCAAAGGGTCAGGATTTTTGTCCTCTATGGGTTCATAGCACTTGATTATGTCGTAGCCCACATAACCCACCATACCACCCCAAAACCTCGGAAGCCTTGGATCTTTGTAGGGTCTGAAGGCCTTAAGAAGATCCTCAACGGGCTTTAAAGGATCCCTCTCTTCAAAGAGCTTTACCCTTCCCCTGTCGTATATGCAACCTATACCCCTTTTCCATGCATAGTAGAATCCAGAGGAGAGCACTATGAAGGAATATCTGCCCCACTTTATGCCCCCCTCTGCGCTCTCAAGAAGGAGGCTATACCTCCATCCGTCCTTCAACTTAAGATAGAGGGATAGAGGAGTTTCTGTATCCGCCATAAACTCTGCAAAGACAGGTATAAGGTTGTAATCCTTTGAAAGGGCCTCCACCTCTTCTATGCTAAGGCTTAACTTCATGCTATATCATGTTAACACAGTAGAATCAAAATAGGTAGGCAAAGCCTACTGAAATTTTTTTACCCCTTGACAAATGAAAAAAATTTGCATATAATATGTATTAACTAAAAACCTAAAAGGAGGTGAAGGCCATGAGCAAGAGCTTGCAAGGCACCAAGACCCTAGAGAACCTTCTGCATGCCTTTGCTGGCGAGTCTCAAGCCAACAGAAGATACCTTTACTTTGCCAGGAAGGCAGACATTGAGGGCTACCCAGACATAGCCAACATATTCAGGGAAACAGCAGAAGGTGAAACTGGACACGCCTTTGGACACTTGGAGTTCCTTGAGAAGTATGGCGGTGGAGACCCAGCTACCAAGATGCCCATAGGAACTATAGAGCAGAACCTCCAGGCTGCCATAGCTGGAGAAACCTATGAGTACACCGAGATGTACCCAGGCTTTGCAAAGGTGGCAAGAGAAGAAGGCTTTGAGGACATAGCCGAATGGTTTGAGACCCTCGCTAGGGCAGAAAAGTCCCATGCAGGAAGGTTCCAGAAGGCTCTTGAATCTCTAAAGAGCTCCACATAACCTTTTGATCCTTTAGGGGGCTTTGCCCCCACCCTTAATTAATTAAAAAGGAGGGGATTATGAACGAACTCGCCATAGGTGGTGTAAAAGACTTTGAATTCAATATAAAGGATCCAAACTTTTTAAATGAAGAGGCCCTATGGGAAGAGGCAAAGAGGGTCTTCTCCAAATGCAAAGACTGTAGGATGTGCGTTACCTACTGTCCCTCCTTTCCAACACTCTTTGATGCGGTAGACAGACACAACGATGATATTGAGAAGCTTTCAAAGGAAGAGCTAGCCCTACCCCTAGAGCTATGCTTTCATTGCAAACAGTGCTACTTTAAATGCCCTTATACACCACCCCACGAGTGGAGGATAGACTTCCCCCACCTCTCTTTGAGGTATAAAGTATGGAAGTTCAAAAACAAAGGAGCAAGGATAACGGATAAGCTAATATTGAACACAGATTTGGTAGGTAAACTCTCCGTTCCCTTTGCTCCCATCGTGAATAAACTAAACAACACACCCACCTTCCGGGTGATTATGGAAAGCTTTATGGGCATTGACAGGAGGGCAAAGCTCCCACCCATTAACTCAGAGACCTTTGTAAGCTGGTTTAAAAAGAACAGAAAGCCGGTAAAGGGTGAGAATGGTAAGGTGGCCCTCTTTTACACATGCCTTTTAAATTACAACTACTTAGAGAGGGGAAAGGCCCTTGTAAAAGTCTTTGAGAAGAACGACATATACATAGAGCTTCCAGAACAGCAGTGCTGTGGCATACCCTTCTTTGACATAGGAGACTTGGACTCCGCTATAGAAAAGGCAAAGTATAATGTGGAGAGGCTAAAGGAGTATGTAAAGGCTGGCTTTGATATTGTGGTGCCCGTGCCCACATGCGCCCTTCAGATAAAATATGAATACCCCCTTTTACTACCCGATGACCCAGACGTTAAACTGGTCTCCAAAAAGGTTTACGATGTGCACGAATACCTCTTTAGGCTCCATCAAGAGGGCAAGTTCAACAAGGACTTTAAGCATTCTGTGGGAAGCATAGCCTACCATATACCCTGCCACCTTAAATCCCTAAACGTAGGCTACAGGGCTGTGGCCCTCATGAGGCTAATACCAAACACAAAGATTCAGATAATAGAGAGATGCTCTGGACATGATGGCACCTTTGGTGTGAGAAAGGAAACCTTTGACATGTCTATAAAGGTAGGATCAAGGCTCTTTGAAGATATGAAAAGCTCCGGTGCAGACCTCTTTGTGTCCGACTGTCCACTTTCGAGCAACCATATAGAGCTGGCAACGGGCAAAAGGGTCTATCATCCACTTGAGGTGCTTGCAATGGCTTATGGAGAGGATTGACGAGTTTATTCAATAACCCCTTAATGCCTTTAAATATTTCTTATGAAATACTTTCCTCTAGGTGTGGCCGGTCATGTGGACCACGGAAAGACAAGCCTTGTAAAGGCCCTTACCTCCATAGATACAGACAGGCTTCCAGAAGAGAAAAGGAGGGGTATGAGCATAGACATAGGCTTTGCCTTTCTGGACTTCCCAGAGGAGAGCTTGAGGGTGGAGATAATAGACATACCTGGGCATGAGAGGTTTATAAAGAATGCCATATGTGGCCTTGCTCCCGTGTGGGGGCTTATGCTGGTAGTGGATGCAGGAGAAGGCGTCATGCCCCAGACGGTAGAGCATCTGAAAATAGCCAAAAGCTTTGGCATTAAAAAAGTTCTCCTTGTTCTTACAAAGATAGACAGGGTGGACCAATCTACTGTGGAGCTAGCTTCAGAGGAGGCCTCAGACCTTATAAAAAAAGAGGGCCTTGACCTCTTTGGTATCTATAGCGTCTCTTCCATCACAGGGGAGGGCATGGAAGGCTTAAGGCTTGGCATAAGGGAGTACGCAAAGGAAAACATAAAGGACAGAGAAGATTGGCTCTTTAGGTTTTACATTGACTCTGCCTTTAGCGTAAAGGGCTATGGAACGGTGGTGAGGGGTAGCTGTGTGTCTGGCAAGGTAGAAGAAGGAGACCTTCTTACCCTTGAGCCTTTGGGCCTTGTCTGCAGAGTAAAAAGGCTTCAAAACCATGGAAGGTTTGTAAAGGAAGGAAAGGCGGGAGAGAGGCTAGCCTTAAACATTCCAGAGCTTGAACCAGATAAAGTAGAAAGGGGCTACTTTTTGGTAAAGGGTATCAAAAGCTCCAAAAGGCTTATAGTGAGGCTTGAGGGCCAAAGGCCAAAGGGCGTAGGCTATGCCTTCTTTGGAATGAGGGAGGTGTCCTTTTCCTCTCAGCACATCTTGGAAGACTACTACCTTCTTAAACTCTCAGAACCTGTGCCTTGTATAAGGTGGGACAAGGGTCCCATACTTGACTCCTCCGGAAGGCTTGTGGGCCACTATGAGGTTCTCCATCCAATTCCCACAAGAGCTTCCAAAAGGTTTTTGAGGGAAAACCTTGGCCTTTTGAGGGAAGACCCACTTCAATACCTCCTTCTTGAAAGGGGCCTTATGGGCCTTAGCCTCTCAGACCTTTTCTCCTTTTACGGACATGCCATCAACCCACCCAACCTCCCGAGGCTAAAAGATACCCTTTACTATCCCAAAAGCCTTGAGGAACTTGCAAAGAGAGTAAAAGATATTCTTTCCACAAAGGGAGGCATAGTTTCTTTGCCCGAGCTTCTGTCAAAGCTTGGTGTCTCTGAAGATGTTTTAAAATTGGCCCTAAGTGGCCTGAAGGATGTGAAGGTGGTGGAAGGCTACCTGCTTGATGCCAAAAGGGCAAGGCTTGAGGACCTAAAGGGTTATAGAGAGCTTATGGACCTCCTCTCTCAGGGCATAAGGGAGGAGAGGGAGCTTGAGGCCTACAAGGAATACCTCTCTATGGCCGTCAGAAAAGGCCAAGTTTACAGCCTTGGGGACTACCTTTATATTTCAAAGGAGCTCTTTGACAGCTACGTGGAGAGGTTAAAAGCCATAGGGAAAGAGTTTAGCATCAAAGAGGCAAAGGAGGCCCTTGGACTTACAAGAAAGTATTTAATACCCTTGCTTGAACACATGGACAGGCTTGGCATCACAAGAAGGGAAGGAGATAGGAGGGTGTTTTTGAGATGAATCTTTTGAGGCAGATACCGTCCGTTTCAAGGCTTCTTGAGGAGTTCAAGGGCTATCCGCAAGAGATTGTAAAGAGGGCCATAAGGGAGGTGCTAAGCAGGGTAAGGGAGGAGATAAAAGAAGGCAAAAGGCAGGACCTCAAGGACCTACACAGGCTCATTGAATATAAGATTAGAGAGCTTTCTGGCACAAACCTAAAAAGGGTCATAAACGCCACAGGCGTGATAATAAACACAAACCTTGGAAGGGCTCCCATTGCAAGGGAGGTGGCCCAGTTTATAAAGGAGATAGCCCAAAGCTACTCCAACCTTGAGTATGACCTTGAGGAGGGGAAAAGGGGGTCAAGGCTTAGCCATGTGGAGGGCTTGCTAAAAGATCTTACCGGAGCGGAGGCTGTGCATGTGGTGAACAACAATGCGGCGGCAGTTTATCTTGTGTTAAACACTCTTGCTTTTGGAAAGGAGGTGATAGTCTCAAGGGGTGAGCTGGTAGAGATAGGCGGAAGCTTTAGGATACCGGACATAATGAAGGCCTCTGGCGCAAGGCTTGTGGAGGTGGGAACCACCAACAGAACAAGGCTATCCGATTATGAGAAGGCCATCTCAGAGGATACGGCCCTTTTGATGAAGGTGCACAGAAGCAACTTCTACATGGAGGGCTTTGTGGAGGAGACAAAGATAGAAGAGCTTTTGAAATTGGGACTTCCCGTCTATTACGATATAGGCAGTGGTGTGCTTATAGACCTTAGGGAGCTTGGTATAAACACGGAAGAGCCAAGCTTTACTGAGTGTATAAAAAAGGGTGTGCATATAGTTTCTGGCAGTGGAGACAAGCTTTTGGGTGGCCCTCAGGCGGGCATAATCCTTGGCAGGGCAGAGTACATCCAAAGGATGAAAAAGAACCCCATGAGCAGAGCCTTAAGAATAGATAAGCTTACCCTTGCGGGCCTTGAAGGCACACTAAGGCTTTACATAAAAGGCGAATATGAGAAGATACCGGTGCTTTCCATGCTTTTACAGAGGCCTGAAGAGCTAAAGAGGAAGGCCAAAAGGCTTTCAAAAAGGCTAAGGGGTATAAAGGATTTAGAGGTTCATATAATTAGGGAGTTTTCTGCCTGCGGTGGTGGTGCCATGCCAGAGCTGCTTTTGGAGACCTACTGCGTTGGGATTAGGCACAAAAACCTTAGCACTTCAGAGCTTGAAAGAAGGCTAAGGAGTTCTGAGCCACCCATAGTGGCAAGGGTGAAGGAGGATATGCTTTTGCTGGATGTAAGAACCTTGAGCCATGAGGATATGGAGGATATAGCAAAGGTTATAAGCCAGCTTGCTTTATAATCTTTCTGTGTGGGTTTTAGGTCAGCACGACGAGGCTTACAGGAAGATAAGGAATTCCATACTAAACCTTGTGGGCAACACGCCCTTGGTAAGGCTTAGAAAGGTCATACCACCTTACATATCACCCAAAGTGGAGATATACGCCAAGCTTGAAAGCTTTAACCCTGGAGGTTCTGTAAAGGACAGGCCAGCCTTGAGCATGTTCCTTGATGCCATAGAAAGGGGGCTTATAAAGGAGGGCAAGGTGGTTATTGATGCCACATCGGGCAACACGGGCATAGCCCTTGCCATGGTGGGCGCCTGCCTTGGTGTGCCTGTGGAGCTAGCCATGCCAGCCAACGTAAGCGAAGAGAGAAAGAGGATAATAAAGGCCTACGGCGCCAAAGTATACTTTACAGACCCCCTTGAAGGCACCGATGGAGCCATACTCTTTGTGAGGGAAAAGGTAAGCAAGGAGCCAGAAAAATACGTTTATCTTGACCAGTATAATAACCCGGCCAACTGGAAGGCACATTTTTATTCCACGGGTATAGAGATATGGAACCAGACGGGTGGAAGGATAACCCATCTTGTAGCTGGTATAGGGACCGGTGGGACCATAATGGGAACGGGCAGAAGGCTAAAGGTATACAATCCAGATATACAGATAATAGGTGTACAACCAGCCTACCCCTTTCATGGTATAGAAGGTCTAAAGCACATAGAAAGCTCTATAAAGCCTGGCATCTTTGATGAGACCTTTTTGGACAGGACCATCTTTGTGGAAACGGAGCCAGCCTATGAGATGACAAAAAGGCTGGCAAGGGAGGAGGGGATTCTGGCGGGTCAGTCTAGCGGTGCAGCCTTGTATGCTGCCCTTGAGCTGGCAAAGGAGCTGGAGGAAGGTGTTATAGTGGTCATATTCCCCGATGGGGGTGAAAAGTACCTTACCACCTCACCCTACAAGGACCTATAAGCATGTTAAAATATCCCTATGAAAGTTCCCTTCTCCTGGCTCTCTGAGTTTATAGACCTACAGGACCTTGACCCATACAAGGTGGCGGAAGAGCTCACCCTAAAAAGCGTAGAAACTTCGGTAAGCAGATGGGACCTTGACCTTGACGGCGTTGTGTATGCAAAGGTGGTGGAAAAGAAAAAGCATCCCACAAGGGACCTTGCTGTCTATAAAGTAAAGGCGGGTGAAGACCTTTACCTTCAGGTAGTATCAGCGTACAAGAGTTTAGAAGAAGGGAAGGGTGTGCTTTTGGCCTTGCCCAACTCAAGGGTAGGAAACATGTGTATAAGCGCCAGGGATTTTGACGGTATTACTTCTCAAGGCATGCTCCTTTCTGCAAAAGAGCTTGGCTTGGAGGACCAATCTGAAGGTGTTTTGACCTTTGATGAAGATATAAAGCCTGGCACCTCCGCCTATGACCTTTTGGGCTTTGGTGAATACATCCTTGAGATAGAACCCACACCCAACAGGGGAGACCTCCTCTCTGTAAAGGGTCTTGCAAGGGAAATAAGCGCCCTCTTTGGCCTAAGGAAGAAAGAAAGAAAATATCCAGAGTATGAGGACTTTGGGGAGATAGATATAAGGATTGAGTCAAAGGACTGCAAAAGGTACAGAGGAGCCATAATAGAAGGCATAAAGGTAAAACCCTCCCCCCTTTGGCTAAGAAGGAGGCTTTGGCAGTGTGGCATAAGGGCCATAAACAACGTGGTGGATATAACCAATTACGTAATGCTTTTGGAGGGCCAGCCCCTCCATGCCTTTGACCTAAAAGCTATAAGCTTTCCACTCCTTGTAAGGGATGCCTATGAGGGAGAAAACATAAGGACCTTAATGGGAACGGAGAAGGACCTTATGCCCATAAACCTCCTTATAGCGGACAGGGAAAAGCCCTTGGCCCTTGCGGGAGTGGTGGGAGGGCTTGAAAGCTCGGTAAAAGAGGATACAAGTTCCATACTCCTTGAATCGGCATACTTTGACCCCTATAGGATAAGGAAGTCTGCCAGGTCCCTTGGACTGCAAACGGAGAGCTCCTACAGGTTTGAGAGGAATGTGGACATAGAGGGTGTAAAAAGGGCCCAAGACCTTGCCATAAGCCTTTTGCTAGACATTGCCGGCGGAGAACTCAAAGCCATAAAGGATGTATACCCAGAACCTTATGAGCCAAAGAGGGTCTTTTTGAGCCTTGAAAAGTACAGAAGGTATTCGGGAAGGGATTTTGATAAGGAGGAGATATCAAGGATTTTAAGCTCCCTTGACATACCCCATCAGACCCAAAGGTGCGGTGTGGAGGTGTATATACCACCCCATAGAAGTTTTGATATGCAAAGGGATGTGGATGTGATAGAAGAAGTGCTAAGGGTAATAGGCTATGCGGACATAAAGGCTGAACCTTTGAGGATTCCCTCCAGGCCATCAAAGATAGAAAGCCTTGAAGAAAGGATAAGGGATTTTATGGTATGCAGGGGCTTTTCCGAGGTTATAACCTTCTCCTTTGAAGAAAAGGACCTATACGAGCTTCTTTCTCTCCCAGAGCCACAGCTGGAGATATTAAATCCTTTAAACAGGTCTCAGAGGTTTTTGAGGACCTCCTTGATCCCTTCCCTCTTGAAGGTTTGTGTTGAAAACACAAAGAATTACAACTACAGTATGGCCATATTTGAGATAGGAAAGGTTTTCACAAAGGAAGGCGAAGAAACAAGGCTTGCCTTCCTTATGACTGGAACAAAGAGGCTATTCCCAGAGGAGGAGTATTCGCCCTATGAGGCCGTAGGCCTTGTGCAGGACCTTTTAAGACTATACTCGGAGGACTATACCTCCCAATCGTCAAGCTTGCCCTTCCTCCACCCTTATCTTCAGAGGGTCTACAGCGTGAATGGAAAAGAGGTGGCCTATGTGGGTGTGTTAAATCCTGTTGTTCAGGAGAGGCTGGAGCTAAGATATAGGGTGATGTTGGGTGAGGTAAACTTGAACTTTTTAAGGGAGGTAAAGAGGACCTATAAGCCCATATCAAGCTTTCCACCCCTTATTAGGGACATTACCCTCCTTATGGACAAAGGGATGGATGTGGATAAATTAATATCCTATATCAGAAAGTATGAGCTTGTGGAAGATGTGAAGGTGTTTAGCGTGTATACAGATCCAAGGCTTGGGAAAGGCAAGAAAAGTGTAAGCTTTAGGTTGGTTTTTAGAAGTAAAGAAAGAACGTTGTCCGATGAGGAAGTAAATCAAGTGGTTGGTAGGCTTTTGGAGGACCTAGAAGGGGCCTTTGGTGTCAGGCTAAGATAAGGCCTGCCCTGCGCGTGGAGAAGGAACTTATATTGGGGTCCACACCTTAAGGTAATAGGGAGCCCGGCCTCCGGGGGAGTCCCATGGGCCTCCCGGGAGGGCACCCACCTAACGCCTTTGGGGCCCACCGAAGGTTCCTTTCCCCACGGCATGGGCGGGTTGTCCTCTTGCCTTCCCTTCCTTGAAAGAGGAGGTGGAAGAGTTGCTAACAAAGAAGGAGTTAAGAAGGAGATACATAGAAGAAAGGCAAAGGCTCTCTCAAGAGGAAAGGGAGAGACTGTCTTCTAAGATAGTAAACAGAGTAGCAAACCTACCCTACTTTAAGGAAGCAAAAAGGGTTTTGCTCTTTTGTCCCCACAAGGGTGAGCCCGATATTACCCCCCTCTTTTCTCTGGTATGGGAAGAGGGAAAGACCCTCATCCTGCCTAAGGTTAACGGTGATGAGCTAAAGCTGTTGGCCGTTGAAAGGGAAACAAGGCTTGATGTTGGAGCCTTTTGTCTGATGGAACCGCAAGAAGGGGAGGAGGTGGAACCAGAAAGGGTGGATTTTTCTCTCATACCTGGTGTGCTCTTTGACAAGTATGGCTACCGCATAGGCTATGGGAAGGGTTACTACGATAGGTTGCTTAGGAGGTTGGGAGGTATAAGGGTGGGAGTTTGTTATGAGTTTCAAGTTTTGGAAGAGGTTCCAAGGGATAGCTGGGATATACCCGTTGACCTGGTTATAACAGAGGAAAAAATCTATAAAGGAGGTAAGGAAGAATGAGCACTGGTATGGTTTTACTGATAGCTTTTGGTGCTTTAGTTTTGGGTGGTTTGATAGGTTTTTTAATGAAAGGAAGGAAGGTTTCCTTTGATAGTAAAGAGGTGGAAGAGCTGGTAAGGAAGGCAAGAGAAGAAGCTCAGGATATCCTAAGGAGGGCTCAGGAAGAGGCTAGAGAGATAAAGCTTTCTGCGGAAAAGGAGGCAGAGAAGATAATAAAGGTGGCCCAAGAGGAGGCTGATAAGGTAAGAAGCAGTGTGAAGAGTATGGAGGAATATATATCCGAAAGGCAGAAGGAGCTCAGTAAGCTAGAGCAAGCTCTCTATCAGAGGGAGTCAAACATTGAGAGGAGGGCTCAAGCCCTTGAGAGGAGAGAAGAGGAGCTCTACAGAAGGGAAAGGGAGATAAGGGAAAAGGAGAGAGAGATAGATGAGGCTCAAAAGTACATTCAGTCACGTATCAAAGAGCTTGAAGAAAAAGAAAAGGAGATAGAGGAGTTAAATCAAAAGAAGCTGGCGGAGCTTCAAAGGATAGCTGGCATGACTGTTGAAGAAGCAAGAAGTGAGCTTTTTAAGAAGGTGGAGGAGGAGGCAAAGATTGAAGCTATAAGGATTATGAAGCGTATAGAAGATGAGGCAAGAGAAAAGGCGGAGTTTGAAGCAAGAAGGATAATAACTACAGCTATACAAAGGTTGGCCTCTGAGATAGCCATAAACTACACCACTACCACCGTAGAGCTTCCAAGCAACGAGTTTAAGGGAAGGATAATAGGAAGGGAGGGAAGGAACATAAGAACCTTTGAGCTTCTAACAGGCGTGGACCTCATCATTGACGATACACCAGACATAGTGACCATATCCTCCTTTGATCCGCTAAGAAGGGAGATAGCCAAAGAAGCCCTTGAAAGGCTCATACAAGATGGGAGGATCCACCCTGCACGCATAGAGGAGGTGGTACTGGAGGTTAAGAAGGAGATGGATGAGAAGATAAGGAAGATGGGGGAAGAGACGTGCATGGAGCTTGGCCTATATGACATAAACCCAGGCCTTTACTACTACATTGGAAAGCTCTACTACAGGACAAGCTACTCTCAGAATGTGCTTTTGCACTCTAAGGAAGTAGCCTATCTGGCTGGCCTTATGGCGGAGGAGCTTGGGCTTGATGCCAAGATGGCAAGGAGGGCTGGACTCTTGCACGATATAGGAAAGGCCGTATCCCATGAGCTTGGAGGCTCTCACACCGACATAGGTATAGAGCTGTGCAAACGCTACGGCGAGCCAGACCCAGTGCTAAACGCCATAAAGGCACATCATGAGGAGGAGCCTGTAAGGTATCCAGAAGTTGCCCTTGTGTGTGCTGCCGATGCCCTATCTGCCGCAAGGCCAGGAGCAAGGAGGGAAAGCCTTGAGGCTTACCTCAGAAGGCTTGAAAAACTAGAGGAGATAGTAAAATCCTTCAGCGGAGTCCAGAATGCCTATGCAGTGCAGGCTGGAAGGGAGGTAAGGGTCATAGTGAACCCAGAAGAGATAAGCGACGAGGAGGCCTATTTGCTCTCTAAGAACATAGCGAGGAAGATAGAGGAGGAGATGCAGTTTCCCGGTCAGATAAAGGTGGTGGTAATAAGAGAGGTAAGGCATGTGGAATACGCCAAGTGAAGACCTCACCCCCATGCTCTCTCAGTACCACTACTTTAAAAAGCAGTATCCAGACTGCCTTCTCCTCTTTAGGCTTGGAGACTTTTACGAGCTTTTCTATGAGGATGCGGAGATAGGCGCAAGGGAGCTGGGCCTTGTGCTCACCTCCAGGCCTGCGGGAAAGGGCAGGGAAAGGATACCCATGTGCGGAGTGCCTTACCACTCTGCAAGCTCTTACATATCAAGGCTTGTGGCAAAGGGCTACAAGCTTGCCATATGCGAACAGTTAGAAGACGCCTCTCAGGCCAAGGGCCTTGTAAAGAGGGATGTGATAAGAGTTATAACTCCCGGCACATACTTTGAGAAGGAGGCCTGCGGGCTTGTGGGCCTTGTAAGGAGGGGGAAGGAATACCTATGCGCCTATTTGAACCCAGCAACGGGCGAGTTTGTAGGCGGTAGCTTTGACCAAAGGGGTGCCAAAGAGTTTATCCTCAAGTTTTCACCGAAAGAACTTTTGCTTCCAAAGGACCTTGACTTTGAAATAAAGGAGATGGAGGTCTTCATAAGCAGGCTGGATGAAGAGTTCTTTGAAGAGGGGCTAAGGACACTAAAGGAGGACATGAACATATACAGCGCCAAGGGCCTTGGCTTTGAAAAGGAGGAGGACCTTTTGCCCTTTGGTGCCTTGTACCTTTACCTTAAGAGAACCCAAAAGTCCTTTTTGCCCTATTTGAGGAGGCCAAGGCCTTATGGAAGTGAGGGCTATGTGCGCATAGACTATAGGACGGCCAGAGGCCTTGAGCTTTTAGAGTCCTACGATGGCTCCGAGAGGTATTCCCTCTTTGGTGTGATAAACAGGACCCTAACGGGCATGGGAAGAAGGAGGCTAAGGTTTCATATATTGCACCCCTTCAGAGACAAGGAGACAATAGAGAGAGTTCAAGAGGCTGTGGAGGACCTAATAGACAAAAGAGAGCTTCTAAGGTCTATAAGAGAGAGCCTTGAAAACATGCCAGACCTTGAAAGGCTCATAAGCAGGATAAGCGGAGGACTTTCCACGCCCAAGGACCTTGTGCATATAAAGAAAACGCTATACGCCATTGAGAACTTAAAGGCTATCCTCTCTTCTGCCAAGGCATCCATGCTGAAAGAAATAGGCCAAGGCCTGCTTGAGCTAAAGGACCTAAGGGAAGACATAGAGAGGACCCTTGTGGATGACCCACCCCTTCACCTCAAAGAGGGAGGCCTTATAAAGGAAGGTGTGGACCCAGAGCTTGACCAGCTAAGATACTACAGGGACAACGCCCAAAGGCTCATAGAGGAGTATGAAGAGAGGCTAAGGAGGGAGACGGGCATACAGAGTCTAAAGATAGGCTACAACAGGGTGATGGGCTACTACATAGAGGTGACAAAGCCCAACCTCAAGTATGTGCCAGACTACTTCAGAAGAAGACAGACCCTCTCCAATGCGGAGCGCTTTACCACCGATTACCTTCAGGAATTGGAAGATAAGATCCTTTCCTCTCAAAGCAAGATAAACAACCTTGAGTATGAACTCTTTTTAGCCCTCAGGGAAAGGGTTTTAAAGAGGCTTGAGGAGCTTGCGGAGAACGCAAAGCTTTTGGGCTTGCTTGACTATCTTCAAAGCCTTGCCACCATAGCCCTTGACAAGGGATGGGTAAAGCCAAAGCTTGTGGAAGACAAGGTGCTTTACATAGAGGAAGGGAGGCATCCGGTCATTGAGGAGTTTGTAAGGCCCTACTGCCCAAACCCAACCAGACTGGACGAGGAGAACCTTGTCCTCATCATCACAGGGCCCAACATGGCCGGAAAATCAAGCTACATAAGGCAAGTGGCCATCCTCACCATCTTAGCCCACATGGGATCTTTTTTACCCTGCTCTTCTGCCACTATAGGCTTAGTTTCTTCCATCCATGCCCGCATAGGCTCTGGAGACATCCTTGCCCTTGGTGTCTCCACCTTTATGAACGAGATGCTGGAGGTGGCAAGCATCCTAAACAACGCAGATTCAAGAAGCCTTATAGTGCTTGATGAGGTGGGAAGAGGCACATCCACCTACGACGGCATAGCCATAAGCAGGGCAATAATAGAGTACATATTGGATAACATAAGGGCCAGGACCCTTGTGGCCACCCATTTCCTTGAGCTCACAGAGATAGAAAGGAAAGGCATTAAAAACTACCACATGGCCATAAGCAAGGAGGGAGAGGAGATAAACTTCCTCTACCTTTTGAAGCCCGGAAGGGCGGAGGGTAGCTTCGGCATAAAGGTGGCCCAAAAGGCAGGACTGCCCAAAGAGGTCATAAGAAGGGCAGAAGAACTCCTTATGGACCTCAAGACTTCAAAGAGCCTGCCTGTGCTGGAGAGGGTATATACAGAAAGCTTAAAGGAGGAAGAAAAACAGATATTGGAAGAGATAGCCCAGCTGGACATAGCCAACCTCACACCCCTTCAAGCCCTTCTGAAGCTGGCAAGCCTAAAGGAGAAGCTTATGGAAGTGAGGAGGGTGGGTGGTAGATGATTAGTATCATCAATAAACCTGTCTGAACTGGAGTAAAATAAGAACATGAACGAAGAGGTAAGGGAGGGCTTAGAAGAGAAGGGTGAGTTTGGCAGGTTGCTAAAGTACACCGTTGGAGGGTATGTTGGTGGGCTTTCCCTTGGGGCTTTGCTGGATTTTCTAGGCTATCAGCGCAACCCTGTCGGAGAATGGGCAGTTCGCACCCTTTCGGGAGAAGGAGAAAGTATCTTTGAAGGGGTTTATGCCTTACGTCAAAGGCTTAGTGGTGTGGCAGGGTCTATGGCGGAGGCCTACGGATGGGGCAAGTTTTTGGGAATGGCTTTCCCATGGTTTATTGACTGGGGAAGTCGTCTCTTTGGTATAAACGTTTATGGAGTGGAAGGCTTTTACATTCCGTACTTTTATGCACTCAGCGACCAGATAGGAGCCAACATATCTGGGTTTATCTATCTTTACAGAAAGGAAGGATCTTTGTTAAAGGCCATAAGCCAGTATATTCGTCATCCGGTGATGCTTACCAGTCTATTGATTATTTTGATTGTTCCAATAGGATTGCTTATAGCCCGCCTTATAGGCTTTAGCCCAACCACACAGGTCTATACGGCCTTAGAAACGATTGCGGCAAATCTTTGCTGGCTTCCCCCTTTGGTGGGATGGCTGAAGGAAAGACTTGATGCTAAAATATAAACCTTAATGAAAAAGGTTCTAATTCTTGGCAGTGGTCCCAATAGGATAGGTCAGGGTATTGAGTTTGATTATGCCTGCGTGCATGCCGTTTTTGCGCTAAAGGAGCAGGGCATAAGGACCATAATGTTAAACTGCAATCCGGAGACGGTCTCCACCGATTACGATACGGCCGATGCCCTCTACTTTGAGCCCATAGTGCTTGAAAACGTTTTGGAAGTGATACGCAGAGAGAAGCCCGATGGGGTCTTTTTGCAGTTTGGGGGCCAAACGCCTCTAAAACTCTCCTTACCTCTTAAAAACCTTGGTATAAACATCCTTGGCACACCGCCGGAAAGCATAGACATGGCCGAAGACAGAGAACTCTTCAGAAACCTCATAAACTCCCTTGGGATAAAACAGCCCCCAAGCGGGACAGCAAGGACAAAAGAAGAAGCTTTAAAGATAGCACAAGAGCTTGGCTATCCTGTGCTTGTGAGGCCCTCTTATGTGCTTGGTGGTAGGGCAATGAGGATCGTTTACGATGAGGAGGAGCTTTTAAAGTATCTTGAGGAAGCAGTAAGCGTTAGCTACGAGAGGCCCATACTCATAGACAAGTACCTATCCGACAGCGTGGAGGTGGATGTGGATGCCATTGGGGACGGTGAAGATTACCTCATAGGTGCGGTCATGGAACACATAGAAGAGGCTGGAGTCCATTCGGGAGACAGCGCAGCCAGCATACCACCCTACACCCTCTCAAGAGAGATTGTAGAAGAGATAAAAAGGCAGTCAAAGCTTATAGCCAAGGCCCTAAAAGTAAAAGGCCTTGTAAACTTGCAGTTTGCCGTAAAGGATGGAGAGGTTTATGTGCTGGAGGTAAACCCTAGGGCATCAAGGACTGTGCCCTTTGTGAGCAAGACCATTGGCTACCCCCTTGCCAAGCTATCGGCCCTTGTAGGCATAGGAAAAAGGCTAAGGGATCTGGTGCCGGAGGTCTTTGAAAGGCTATCTCAAGGGAGGGCCCACTTTGCCAGCGACTTTATGCCGGCGGACAAAAACATATACTCGGTCAAAGAAGTGGTCTTTCCTTGGAACAGGTTTCCAGAAGAAGACCCAGTGCTAGGTCCTGAGATGAAAAGCACCGGTGAGGTGATGGGCATTGCGGAAGACTTTGGCCTGGCCTACTATAAGGCACAGCTTGCAGCAGGAAGCAGGCTACCCTTAAAGGGCAAAGTATTCATAAGCGTGGCAGACAGGGACAAGCCAAAGATAGTGGACTTGGTAAAGGGCTTTTTGGAGCTTGGCTTTGAGGTGTATGCCACAACGGGCACCTACAGATTTTTGAAGGAAAAGGGCCTTGATGTAAAGCATGTGCTAAAGGTGTCAGAAGGAAGGCCCAACGTGGTGGATATGATAAAGAACCAGGAGATAGACCTGATAATAAACACGCCCACGGGCAGGAAAGAAAGGAGCGATGCATACCATATAAGGAGGTCTGCGGTCCAGTATAGGGTTCCTTACACCACTACTGTGAGAGGTGGCTATGCCATGCTTTTGGCCATAAGGAGCTATTTAAACTATGGGGGAAGGCTAAAAGTTTATGCCTTGCAGGACCTATGAAGATAATCATCACTGGCGAGCCAGGAATAGGTAAGACCACCCTTATAAAAAGGCTTGTAAAGGCCCTGAAAGGCAAGGCTATAGGCTTTTGGACGGAAGAAGTGAGAGATCCACAGACAAAGAAGCGCACAGGTTTTAAGATAGTAACCACAGAGGGCAGAAGGTTGCTCTTTGCCAGCAAAACTTTCACATCAAAGCATCTTGTAGGATCTTATGGTGTGAATGTGGAGAGGTTTGAAAGCCTGGCACTGCCTATACTTCAAAAGGCTCTATCGGAAAAGAAGATAGTGGTGGTGGATGAGGTGGGTAAGATGGAGCTCTTTTCCAAGCCTTTCAAAGAGCTGATAAGACAGATCATTTACGATCCTACCAAAAGTTTTGTCATCACCATACCCATAAGGGATGTGGACCCACTTGTGGCCGAGATAAGAAGACTCAGGGGTGCGGTGCTTTTAGAGATGACAAAAGAAAACAGGGATAGCTTGCTTGAGGATGTGCTGTACCTTTTAGAAAGTGCTTGACTTCTATAAGGATTGGTTTTAAATTGTTAAACAAGCGGAGGGGTGATGAGGAGTGAAGGTGTAGATCTAATATTGCCTTTTGAGTGTAGCTTGCAGTTTGCACCTTGTTTTTCTAATGTTTCTCAAGGGGAGGACTTTTTGTCCGTACTATTGGAAATTATGGAAGGGGAGGGAAGTGGAAAGGCAAGCGACAACAAAAAACATGAAGCCTTTATTA
Organism: Candidatus Pampinifervens sinense; assembly: GCA_037927135.1. Lineage (GTDB taxonomy): Bacteria > Aquificota > Aquificia > Aquificales > Aquificaceae > Pampinifervens > Pampinifervens sinense. The sequence goes on from JAXSPP010000009.1 coordinate 22,106, forward strand.
CATCTTTTGTGAATATTCCAAATATCATTCCACCTGTTAAGGTTGATGCTACTTTAGAGTTTCAGGATCAAGGTGCTGTAATTAATAGAGAGGAAAGCACTTATCAAAAAGTTTCAGTTCAAACAGAGGTAAAAGTATTTGTAGACAACGGTGAGTTTATAAAACTGTCTTGGGTACAGCAAGACGGTATAAAGTATGCTGTATCCTTTGAAAAGGCTGAAGGGTCTGAGGAATTCCTCGGTTTTAAAAGTGATAAAAATGATAAGGTAATCACAGAAGGGTTTATATTAACACATGAAAATACCAGCTTAAAGGAAGAAGAAAAAATTCAGACTACTAGCTTGTATAAGAAAGGCAAAAAGCTTATTACAAATAACGCAGAAGTAGTGCACCTTTTAAAGCCTATGGAGGTAGAAGGTTCACACAGGGGGAATAAGAGCAGTCAATATACTGTTAATCAGAAAGGTGGCGATAATGAGGTTTTTATAAACATTAGAGAACCAGGACAAGCTACCGAACAAAAAGATTCATACATTTTAGAACCTTTTAAAGACCCAGAATCTACAGCTACAAAGGAACTTTTAAAACCTTTACAATCTTTTCAAAAAACGCAATTTGATAGCAAAGATATACCACTTGAAAATAAAACAGTAGAACAGAAGGTTTCCAATAAGGATGCTGTCCAGAGCTTTATTTTGGAAGATAGATCACAAAAGGATACATTAACACCCTTTGAAAAAAACGCATCTTCATGGGAAGAGTATCAAAAGGTAAAAAGTGAATACAAGGAAGAGAGATCTTTGGATGAACTAACGCTTCATAACTCTGTCCGTAAAGGAGAAGTAACACCTATTAAACAAGATGGTACAAAGGTAGAATCTGTAAGAAGGCAGGAGCCTGTTATAAACCACGAGCCAAAGCAGATAAGCATAAAGCTTGATGAGGCCTCCTTAAGGCTCAACCTTTTGGGAGACAGGCTCAGGCTCTCAATAAACCTCAAGGAAGAGATCTATAGACAGCCTACCGAGTTTGAAGTCCAAAGGCTTGTGCAATCCTTACAAAGCCTTGGCTTCAACCTTGAGGCTTTGAAACTAAACGGTAGCATGATCTACCATAGCGATCAAAGACAAAATAAAAGGGAAGATAAAGAAAGGAGCTTTTTAAGCGATGTAGGTGAAGGGAGCAAAGTTAGCAAAGAGGAAAAGAAGAGCTTTAGCCTATACCTTTAGATTTTAAAAAGTCTTAGCTTACTTAAAAGTTCAAGGAATACCTTGGCAAAGTATACATTGGAAACAAAGGAGGCTATGGTGCCTATGGTAAGGGTAGTGGCAAAGCCTTTTACTGGGCCACTACCAAACTGAAAGAGGATGAGGGCTGCAACCAATAGGGTTATATGCGTGTCCCAAACGGCGCTTAGGGTCCTCCTGTAGCCAAGCTCTATTGCCTTTCTTACGCTGTTGCCAAGCCTTAGCTCTTCCTTTACCCTTTCAAAGATGAGCACGTTGGAGTCCACTGCAATGCCCATGTTTAGGATTATGCCCGCAATGCCGGGCAGTGTTAAAGTCCCACCAAGAAGCACCAATCCAGCCCAAAGCATGAGAGCATTGAGGAGTATGGAAAGGGTGGCAGTTATGCCAGAGGTTTTGTACCTAAATATGAGTAAAAGCACAAGAAGGACAAAGCCTATTATACCGGCTTTTATGCCTTGCTCTATGGCGTCCCTACCGAGGGAAGGCCCCACCACCGTCTCTTGGAGAAATTCTACCTTTGTAGGCAAGGCTCCAGCCCTTAGCACAATGGCAAGCTCCTTTGCCTCTTCTGGTGTAAAGTTTCCGCTTATCTGACCCCTATCGCTTATCCTACTCCTTATCACCGGTGCAGAGATCACCTTTTTGTCAAGCACTATGGCAAGCCTTCTACCTATGTTCTTTTCCGTAGCCTCTGAAAAGGCTTGAGAACCCTTGTCTGTGAGTTCAAAGCCTACCGCCGGCATGCCAAACTCGTCTGTGCTAACATAAGCCGTCTTTAGGTCCGCTCCAGTTATGACAGGCACCTTTTCCAGCAAAAACCACTCAGCACCCTTTTGGTCTGGAAGAAGTTCATAGTCCCTTGTCAGCTTCTCTTGCAAGGCCTCCTTTGGACCAGAGTCTACAACCAGCTTTAGCTCCAAGAGGGCAGTTTTACCCACTATGGATTTGGCCTTTTTTATGTCCAAAACGCCGGGAAGCTCCACCAATATCCTATCGGAGCCTATACGTGTTATAACGGGCTGTACCACACCAAGCTCATCAATCCTTTTCCTCAAAACCTCTATAGTCTGCGTAAGCACCCCACTTTTAAGCTGTTCTATCTCCGACTCCTTTAGCCTTAAGATCACTTCACCCCTTTGTCTAAAGATTTCAAACCTTGGAAATTCTTTCTCTAAAAGTGTAAAAAGCTTAGCATAATCACCCTCTTCTAAGAGCTCAATCCTTATCCCATCCTTTTGAGGCACCACATCAAGCACCTTTATATCCCCCCTCCCCCTTATCTTCCTCTCTACATCCTTTGCGTACCTTTCATACTCCTGCTCAAGGCTGTAGTTTATGTCCGGCTGTATCACCATAGATATGCCACCCTTTAGATCAAGTCCAAGGTTTATAGGCCTTAAAAGGACAATGGCTATGCATAGAGAGACCAAAGCAAGCAAGAGGATAAGGTTTAGTCTAAGGTCCTTCATGTATGGGTAATTATCCTACATTTAAAACACTTTTTCAAGTAGCACTCCCTCTAAAGCAGAAAGGTAGCACTCCAAAACCCTTTGAGAATACTCTTTAAGGCTAAAAGGCTCTTTTGAAAGCTCGCTAGAAAGTAATTCTTTAAGCCTTGTGTAAAGATCCCTTTCATCTTTTACAGGAAAGCCAAGGCCTACCTTTTCAAGGAAGTCTTTTAGATCCTTTACATTGTGGGTGTGAGGTCCATAGAGGACTGGCTTTCCAAAGTAGGCAGGCTCCAAAAGGTTGTGCCCACCAACAGAGACAAAGGTGCCTCCCACAATAGCCACGTCCGCATAGGCATAAAGAGAAAAAAGCTCACCAAGGGTGTCCACCACAAGCACATCCCAGTCTTCCTCTTGACTGCTTCTAAAACTTACCCTATAACCTTTGAAGACCTCCGCCACCTCTTTGGCCCTCTTTATATGCCTTGGTGCTATTATTAGCTTGACGCCTTCAAAATCCCTTCTCAAAAGGTCAAAGGCTTTTTTTATGATCTCTTCCTCTCCCTGATGGGTGCTTCCAGCCACTATAAGCCTTGAGGCATGCACTTTTAATTCTACAGGCCTTGGCTCTTCAAGGACAAACTTTAGATTTCCACAGGGAATGACCTTTTTACAGCCATAGCCTTTAAACCTTTCTGCGGATGGCTCGTCTCTTGTGATAATTAAAGAGAACTTTTTAGATAGGCATCTTTCCAAAAGCCCTCCCTTTGTGTAGGCGTTTAGCCATACTTTTGGTGCTTTTGTAAATGTCAAAAGGGAGGGCCAGAGTTCTCTTTCCATAATGACTATGGCCACAGGTCTGATTTTCCTTTCAAAGGATATCACAAAAGGTGGAAGGTCAATGGGAAGTCTATAGAGCTTGTGAAAGTATGCCTTGCCCTCTTGGGTTTTCAGGTATTCTTTTGCCCTAAAGGAAAAATAGGTAAGAACTATTTCGTACTTTGGATAAAGCCTTTTTAGAAGTGGCCTTATGGTGTTAAACTCGCCTACGCTGGCAGTGTGAACCCACAGCCTATCTTTCTCTTTCTCCACGAATGAATTCTTCCACCATCTTCCTTGCCTGCCAGTCGGGATACTGGATGGGTGGATGTTTCATGGTGTAGGCGCTTATGGAATAAAGGGGTCCTCCTATGCCCCTGTCCCTTGCCAGCTTACAGCACCTTATGGCATCAATCATTGATCCCGCACTGTTTGGTGAGTCTTCCACATCAAGCTTGACTTCCACATACATAGGCACATCGCCAAAAAGCCTACCTTCTATACGTATATAGGCTATCTTCCTGTCCTTTAGCCAGGGCACCCAGTCGGAAGGACCTATATGTATGTTCATTGGGTCCATCTCGTAAGGTATGAGGGAAGATACCGCTTCCGTCTTTGAGACCTTTTTAGTCTTTAACCTCTCCCTCTCAAGCATGTTGAGAAAGTCCGTATTGCCACCGAAGTTAAGCTGGTATGTTCTGTCAATCTTTACACCCCTGTCAAGGAAGAGCTGGACTAGGGTCCTGTGTAAAATGGTAGCACCAACCTGAGATTTTATATCGTCTCCCACCACAGGAATGCCTTCACTTTCAAATCTCTTTGCCCACTCTGGGTCGGAGACTATGAAGGTGGGCATACCGTTTATGAAGGAAACGCCAGCCCTAAGGCAGGCTTCCGCATAAAAGCGTGCAGCCTGTTCTGAACCAACGGGAACGTAGTTTATAAGTATGTCCGCTTGAGTCTCTTTTAGAACGCTTACCACATCCTCTAGCTCATCCTCCTTTTCATCGGACAAAACAAAGCTTCTTTCCGGTGGATAGTTGGCCATATGAGGTGCATAGCCGTCCAACACCTTACCCTTCCTCACCTTTACACCCATTTTGGGAACATCTGGTTCAAAGATCGTTGTGCAATTGGGTGGTGCAAAGATAGCCTCTGATACATCTTTACCTACCTTTCTCGCATCAATGTCCCATGCGGCAACGATTTCAATGTCCCAGGGCTTGTATCCACCTACATCCTCAAACATAAGACCGCTTACACCCTCTTTGTGCTTTGCGTAGTAGTAGATGCCTTGAATTAGACTACTGGCACAGTTGCCAACGCCTGCTATTGCCACTCTTATTTTAGGCATATCAACCTCCGCAGAAGCTTATAATATTATAACAGGATGAAGGTTCTTTTAGTTTTTTATTCAAAATTGCTCGGCGACAGCGATCTTCTTCAAAAGGTAAGCGAAAAGGTAAATATATTCAAAAGGCTTGTGGGTCCTGACAGCTTATATGCGGTCATAACCTCCGAGATGAAGGACTTTATAGATAAGTTCCCAGACCTAGTTTTCATAAGGAACGATAGGGGAACTTTCTTGTACGGTCTTTATAAGGGCTTGAGAAAGCTAAGGGGTAACGATGTGATGGTACTTGATCCATCTCAGATTATAAGCCTTGATAAGATAAAAGAATTTATAGGTAAAAGAAGGGTAAATGCTTTACATTTCTTAAATGAACACGGAAAGGGTATGGCGCTTTTTAGATTAATTGACCTTGATTACTTTATAAGGTCCTTAGAGTTTTTGCTCCTTGAAAAGGATGAAGAGGACCTCAGCACGCTTATGGAGAAGGTAAAACAAGATTATGGTATAGAATATGAAATGCTCTGAGGAGGTAAGATTATGGAAGACATTGTGGTTGGCAAGTATGTGGTGAAAAGGGATAGGTATTACACAAAGGATCATGAATGGGCCCTTGTTAAAGGCAACAAGGCATGGATCGGCATTACCGATTATGCACAAAAGGAACTGGGTGATGTGGTCTATATAGACCTGCCACAGGTAGGTGAATCTTATGAGAGCGGAGACACTATAGCCAACGTGGAATCTGTAAAGAGTGTATCCCCTATATATGCACCCCTCTCTGGCACAGTGGTAGAGGTCAATGAAACCTTAAGCGATGAACCTCATCTTATAAACGAATCTCCTTATGAGGATGGATGGATTGCAGTCATTGAGCTTTCTGATCCAATGGAGGTGGAAGACCTAATGCCAGCAGAAGACTATGCCCAGCTTCTTGCAGAGATAGTCAAGGAAGAAAAAGGAGAAGAGGTAAAGCTTGAAATGCCAGAGGAGGAAGAAAGGATAGAAGAGTCTTTAGAGGCATTGCCTGAGGAAGAACTGGGCTACGAAGAAAGGGAAAGGTAGATGTACATACCCCACTCTGAAGAAGAAACTGAAAGGATTTTAAAAACGCTTGGCCTCTCCCGCCTTGAGGACCTCTTTTCACACATAGACCCTTCTCTACTTTCTGAACCTTCTTTGCCTCCACCAAAAAGTGAAGAAGAGATAAGAAGGTATATAAAAGAATTGGGAAGTCAAAACGCAGAGCTTGTGTGTTTTGCAGGCTTTGGTGCCTACGATAGGATCGTTCCATCGGTTATATGGCAAATACTAAACAGGGGAGAGTTTTTGACAGCCTACACACCCTACCAGCCGGAGGCCTCTCAAGGAACCCTCCAGGCCATCTTTGAATACCAAAGCCTCATATGTGAGCTTACCAAGATGGATGTGGCCAATGCAAGCATGTATGATGGTGCCTCTGCCCTTGCGGAAGCCATCTTGATGGCAAGGGCTATAAGGGGAAAGGGCAAAAGGGTTATACTTTCGGAGGGCATAAACCCTCTTTATAGACAGGTGGTAAGCACCTACCTTATGGGCTATAGGGATGAGATAGCCCTTTGCACTCTCACAGAAGAAGGCCATACGGACCTTGATAGGCTGGAAAACCTTTTAAAGGATGGAGAGGTCCATGCACTTGCGGTGCAATATCCAAACTTTCTGGGCTTTGTGGAGCCACTAAGGGAGATATCTGAACTTTCCAAAAGGTATGAAGTACCACTGGTGGTGGTGGCGGACCCCATAGCCTTGAGTATTTTGAAGCCACCGGGAGAGTTTGGGGCTGACATTGTGGTGGGAGAGGGCCAGCAGATGGGAGTGCCTTTAAACTTTGGCGGTCCCTATGTGGGCTTTTTTGCCACAAGGATGGAGCATGTGAGAAGGATGCCCGGAAGGCTTGTAGGCATGGCGGAGGACATAGAAGGAAAGAGGGCCTTTACCCTTGTGTTGCAAACAAGAGAACAGCACATAAGAAGGGAGAGGGCCACATCCAACATATGCACCAATCAAAACCTCATAGCCCTTGCCAACCTCTTATACATGGTGCTTCTTGGAAAGGAAGGACTAAGGGAGGTGGCAATTCAAAGCCTCTCAAAGGCGTTTTACTTAAAAGAAAGGCTTTTAAGCCTTGGCTTTGAAGAGGTTTATAAAGGGAAACATCTTTGGGAGTTTCCACTAAGGCATGAAAAGAGTAAAGAGCTCTATCAAAAGGCCTTAAACTCCGGCTTCCTTTTTGGCGTGCCCCTTGATGACTTTGGGTATAAAAACACCTTACTTATAGCCATCACAGAAAAGAGGACAAGGGAGGAAATGGATAGGCTTGTACAGGTCCTTCTTTAAAAGGTGCAAGCCTTACTTTTAATTTCAAGTTCTTTACAAACTTTCCTACAGTAATTTTTACTTTCAATCATACTTTCTTGATCGTTAATTACAAAAAACTTTCCGTCAAAATCATACACTTTAGCCCTGCAATAATCCTCTTTCTTGCCATATATGGAGTATTCATAAACTTTTAGTTTTTCCTCAAGCTTTACATTGTAAGAATACCTTCCAGCGCCTCCTGTACCAACCAAAAATATAGCATCTTTGTATTTATCTCCATCTTTAATTTTAGCAACTTGAAAATTGTTGTCTTTATAAATTAAAAGAACTGTAAGGTCCGTTGTGGCACCCATACTTGCAAAATGAACCAAAATTAGATTTTTAGACCTACCCACAATGAAGGGCTTTTCAAAAAGGTTGTCGCTCCTGATTATAAACTCAGAACTCCTATAGTTGCTAAAGGACTTTTTTATGAATTCTTTTAACTTATTTTCGTCAATCTCCGGCTGGGACATAGAAAAGCCAAAAAATAGGAAAAGGATAAAAAGAAGCCTTGTAAAAACCATAGGTATAATTTTACACCTATCCTTTTCTTTTACGCACTAAAACATCTTTAAAAAGAAGATAAAAGATAGGAACACTTCCCAACAGGGCCCAAAGGCCAGCTAAAAATAGGGTGGAGCCAAAGGCATCAGATAGGGCATAGAGGCTTTGAAGCTGGTAGAAGAGGGCTTGTGCCTTTTCTTGAGACTGATGGGTGAGGAGGCTAAGTTCTTGAGACCACCTTTGGATATGCATCTGGACCCATTGTATATTTTGCACTTCTGTGCTTCTTTGGAAGTTTTCTGTAGCAAACCTTTGAAGGTCGTTGGTGGCCAAGGCTGTACCAAAGGAGCCTCCCACAAAGCGTATGTAGTGCATAAGGCTAACTCCAAATGTAGTTTTTTCTCCCAAGCTCCTTAGGGCCATCTGGGTTATGGGGGCAAAGAAAAAGCCCATGCCCACACCCATAAGGGTAAGGTATAGTATGGCAGTATCTTTTGGAGTAAAGTAGTTTAGCCTTGGAAGAAGTAGGAAGTTAACAAGGAGATAGCTAAGGGTGGCTATGTAGAGGGCTAATTTGGGGGATTTTTTATCAGATATTAGTCCTGCCACTGGAGACAAAAGGCCTATGGCGAGGGCCATGGGGAGGATGGCAAGGCCTGCCTGAAGGGTGGTATAGCCCTTTAACTTTTCAAAGTAAAGGGGAATAAGGTAAAAGACCTGATACATGGAAAAGCCAAGCACAAAGCAATAGACCCAAAGAGCTATCAAAAACTCCCTTATCTTAAAGAGGGAGTAATCTATTAGCCTGTTTTTGGAAAGGGTCTCCCACAAGAAGAAGAGCAAAAGTGAAAAGACAGAAAGGATAGTAAGGTAAAGGATAAAGTCGCTGTAAAACCAGCCCTCCTTTTGGCCCCTTGAGAGGACTATAAGAAGGCTAACGGTAAAGCTTGTCAAAAATAAATAGGACAAAGGATTAAGTTTTACCTTGTGCTGTGGCCTGTAGTCCTTTAAAAAGAAAAAGGCCAAAGCAAAGTTAAAAATGCCTATGGGTAGGTTTATGTAAAATATCCATCGCCAGTCTATATGTTCTGTTATCCATCCGCCCAAGGTAGGTCCAAGGGCTGGCGCAAAACTAGCCCCCAAGCCATATATGCCCATGGCAAGGCCTCTTTTTTCCGGTGCGTAGGCGGAAAAGAGCAAAGCCTCTGCGCTCACCACTATAAGAGATTCTCCAAAGCCTTGCACAGTCCTTGATGCCACCATCCACTCCAAGGATTGGGCTTGACCGCAGAAGAAGGAAGATGTGGTAAAAAGGAAAAGGCCCAAGAGAAATACCTTCTTTCGGCCCATTATGCCCTCCAGCCACTCTACCAAAAGGATGGCGCTTGCGGCTGAGGTCATGTAAGCTGTTATTACCCATTGCACGCCGTAGAAGTCCGTAGAAAGGGGTGCTATCATCTTTGGCACCACAATATCTACGATGGTGGTGTCCAAAATGGCCATAAAGACGCCAACCATCAAAGAAAAGGTCAATATGATCCTCTCTACTGGGCTTAAAGTCTCGTGAAAGGGCCTCATTCCCTCTTTATCTCCACCCTTCCACCCATGCCCACCCTCAAAAGGCTAAGGTCTCCCTTTGTTATCCTTATCTTTACAGGTATCCTTTGCACCACCTTTGTAAACTCTCCTGCAGATATGTCCCTTGGCACAAGGGCAAAGGTAGCGGCGGAAGCCGGGCTTATCTCTTCTACCACACCCTCAAAAACCACCTTTGGATAGGCATCAAGCCTTATGTAGGCCTTTGAACCTACCTTTACACCCCTTAGTTTGTCCTCCTCCAGCAGAACCTCCACATAGTAGGAATTTTCCTTTATGAGGCTAAAGGCAGGCTGGCCAGCTTTTACCGTATCTCCCACGCTTACAAACCTCTTTGCCACCACACCATCAAAGGGGCTAACCAGAAGGGTCCTCTTTAGGTCCAGCCTTGCCTTCTCAAGCTTGGCTTTTAAACCTTTTAACTCTCCCTCCATGGCCTCTATCCTTTTGTCAATCTCTTTAAGGCTTAGCTCTTCCGCCTTTGCTATGCCATACTCCTTTTCAAGCCTTTGGATGGAAATGTTCAGCTCCTTTATGTTGGCCTCAAGGGCAGAAAGCCTTGAAAGGAATACCTTATACTGGGTGTCCACCTGCTCAAACCTTTGGCTTGGTACAAGCCCTTTTTCTAAAAGATTTTTTAACCTTTCCCTGTCCTTGGAAAGTTGGTCAAGCTGTGCTTTCATCTCCTCCCTTTGGCCCAAAAGGGCCTTTTTCTTTTCTCTTAGCTCCTCTATTGAATCCTTTACAGCACCTGCTTTTAGGCCCACCTGCTTATTAAGCTTTTCCCTTTGGACCTTCAAAGCCGATATCTGAGCTTCCAAAGACCTGATGTTTTCTTCAAGACCTTCTACCGCTATTTTGTAGTCTGTGTCTTCAAGCCTTGCCAAAGGCTCACCGGCCTTTACCCTGTCCCCCACATCTTTATAGACCTCCACCACCCTACCGCTTACTTCAAAGGCCACATTGCTCATGCTGTCCGACCTTACAAAGACCGCATCGCTTATGGCGTAGTCCATCCTATGCTTTATCCATCGGTAGGAAAAAAAGGAAAAGACCAAAAGCAAGATTATAAGGATGGTAATCCCCAGTCTCTTCATAGCTCTCCCACCTCTCTTAAAAGTTCAAAGTAAGCCTTAAGAAGATCATAGTAGGCTATGACTTTTGCTTTCCTTGCTTGAGTGAGGCTTGCCTCTGCGCCAAGCAAATCCGTGCCGCTTATTATCTGGTTTCTATACTGCTCAAGGGAAAGCCTGTAGAACTCTTCTGCAAACTTTAGGTTTTCTTCGGCCACTCGTAGGTTGTCCCTTGCGGTAAGAAGCCTCTCATAGGCAGACTTTATGCCCAAGACTATCTTTTCTGTGATGTCCTTTAGCTCTTCTTTGGACTTCTTTTCTTCTTCTACATAGGACAAGGCCCTGTAGTAAGAACTAAAAGCATTAAAGCTAAGGCTTACACCGGCGCTAAGAGTAAAAAAGCCCTTGGGGTATACGTTGGGGTTTTGGTCCGAGTAGTTATACAAAGCCTCCAAAAAGGCCTTTGGATAAAAGGCAGAAAGCTCAAGCCTTCTTTTTAGCCTTGCCACTTCTATGCTTTCCTTTGCCAGCCTTATGGCTGGCCTTTGGACCATGGCCTTATTTATGAGTTCTTTTAAATCCGGAACCTCCACCTGACTTTTTATAGGCTCTAGCTCCTTTAGTCTCTCTTCCTCTATGCCCGTAAGCCTTGAAAGATTTGCCAAGGCTATACGGTAGCTTCCTTCTGCCTGTCTTAGGTCCCTTTCTACCTCCGCCAGCCTTACCTTTGCCTGAAGCACGTCCGTGATGGCCACAAGACCCTCCTTATAAAAGGCTTCTCTCTGCCTTAGGTCCGCCTCTATGGCCTCCCTTTGCTTTCTTATGACTTCCATCTGGTCCAAGGAAGATAGCACCAGAAGGTAAGCCCTTATCACCTCAAGCCTAAGGTCCAAGAGAGCCTCCTTGTATTCCTCCTCTGAAACCTTTAAAAGCCTCTCTGATATGGCCACCTTGGAAGACCTCTGACCCCCATCAAAGATTATCTGCCTTATGCCTGCCTGAAAGCTTTGGTATGTATCCTTTGAACTCTCTACCACAAGGGGTGGAAGGCCTCCAAAGGCTGGTATGCTTATGGACTGCCTCTCCGACTGCCAAGAAAACTTGTAGTTTAATAAAAACTCCGGATAATAAAGGCCCTTGTCCGCCTTCAGCTGTAGCTTGGCCCCCTCTATGGCATACCTCTTGGAAAGAAGGCTTGCGTTCTTCTCTTCTGCAGACTTCAAAAGCTCCTCAAGAGTTAGGGAAAAGGAAAGGCTAAAAAGACAAAGCAAAAGGCCTACGACCCACATTTTAGACCCCTAAAGATCACATCAAGCCCCTCTTGTGCCTCTTGAAGTATCTCCTCAAGCCCTGCGTTGTTCAAAAGTAGCCTCTCCATATACAAAAGCCTCATATAGCCCACAATGAGATTTACCAAGGTCTTCACACTTCCGCATCTAAACTCACCCTCCTTGTAGCCCTTTTCCACCATCTTGGTCAGCAAGGCCAAAATGTTCTCCATGTGCTTTTTGTGAAGCCTTTTAAACTCCTCCCTGTTGCAAAGGAGTTCAAAGAAGAAGACATAGGCTATGTGCCTGTCTTGATAGCATTCTACCAAAAAGTCCCTTATATGCCCCCTTATCATCTCCTCCGCAGAAAGGCCCTTATTTAGCCACCTTCTCATTATCTCTTTTGTCCTTTCTGCCATGCTGTTTATAAGCTCTTCCATAAGCTGGTCCTTGCTCTTAAAGTAGAAGTAAAAGGCTCCCTTTGAAAGGCCCGCATGTTTTACTATGTCCTCCACAGTGGTGTGGTTGTAGCCCTTTTTGGAAAATAGCTCCTTGGCAGACTGGATTATCTTTTCCCTTGTGCTCATCTTGTTAACCTCTCAAGCCTCGCAAGGCTTGTGTTGTAAAGGTAAAGGGTATAGTAATAGCTTTCCAGAAGGCTGTTGTAGTTGTTTATGGCGTCAAGCACCTCAAGCTGGCTTGCCACACCAAACCTATACCTTTCTGTAGAAAGTCTCAAGGACTCTTTTGCAGACTCAAGGGAAAGCTCAAGAGCATTTAGCTGTGCCTTCAAAGACTCAAGGTCAAGGAGCGTCTTTCTTAGCTCTGCCCTCTGGCTTGCCTCCACATCCTTTAATTTTTCCATCTGTTTTAGCACATCAAGCTTGGCTTGAGCTACATTGGCCTCCCTTGCAAAGCCGTCAAATATTTTGTAATTTAGCCTCACTCCAAAGGTGTAGCCCTCCACCATTTTGTCGCTACCCCCCAACCTTGCAGTGTTTCCTTGATAGGTGGCAAAGGCAGAAAGGCTTGGATAGTATTGGGCCTTTTGCACCTCCACTGCTTTTTCAAGCACTTCAAGGCTCTTTTTTGCAACTTTTATAGTGCTGTTGTTCTCCAAAAGCTTTTCATAGTCCTCCTGTTTGTATTCTATGGCCCTTAGCTCTCCCTCCGGTTCTATGTCCTCCCCCTCATACTTGAGGAAGCTTTTAAAGTCCTCAAGGCTCTTTTTGTAATCTGCCTTAGCCTTTTCAAGGTCTGCCTTTGCCCTCTCAAGCTGTGCCTTTGCCCTCATAAGCTCCACCTTTGGCAAAATGCCTGCCTCAAACTTCGCCTGTGCAAGCTTTAAGTTCTCCTCCCAATAGCGCAAGTTCTCCTGAGCTATCCTTACCACCTCCTTTTTGTAAAGGAGAGCATAAAAGAGCTGTTTGGTCTGAAACTGCACCTCCCTCAAAACATCCTCATAGATAAGCCTTTGTAATTCTTCTTGATCTCTTGCAAGCTTTATGCCCTCAAAGACGGACTTGTCAAAGATGGTCTGGTCAAGCTCAAAGGTGTAGCTATGCCTGTTTTTGGGAGTGAAGCCAAAGGCAAGATCTTCCCCAAGCCTTGTATAGCTGTAAGAAAAGCTTATCTGTGGCAGTATGCCAGCCCTTGCCTTTTTTATGCTTTCTTTTGCCTTCTCTATATCCAAAAGGGAGAGTTTGGCCTGTGTGTGGTTTTTTATGGCAAGCTCCAAGGCCCTATCAAGGGTCAAAGAAAAGACAAAGGAAAAACTCATCAAAAGCCAAAGTATGAGTCTCATCTTACCTCCACCTTCATACCTTGCTGTAGCACATAGGCATTGTCAAGGGCTATCCTATCTCCATCCTTCAAATCCCCCTTTACATAAACCATTCCATTTTGGCCTTCTTTTATCACCTCCACTTCCACCGCTTGAGCCACACCATTCTCTATGCGCCAAAGTATGTTTTTATTCCCTTGTAGGACCACAGCCCTCTCTGGCACCGCAAAGGCCCTCTCTGTTTTTATAACCAATCTGGCTTCACCATACATGCCCGGCTTTAGCTCACCTTTTGGATTGGAAAGCTTAGCCTTTATGGTTATAAGCCTACTGCTGTCCGCCACAGGAGATACAAAGAAAACCTTTCCTTCCAAATCTCCAAAGGGTTCCACTTTTATCTTTACAGTTGAACCCTTTTTGGCGTAGGGAAGGTACTCTTGGGGCACCTGAAAAACAAACCTTATGGGATCAAGGGCCACAAGGCGAAAAGTCTGGCTCTGGGGTGTTATGTAGTCCCCTACGTTTACAAACCTTTGGGCTATGTACCCAGAAAAGGGTGCCCTCAAGGTTGTTCTCTCAAGGTTTAGCCTTGCGTTGTTTAGCTGTGCATAAAGGCTTTTTATAAGCTCCTCTTGTGCCTTTAGCTGTGTTTTGACATTTTCATACTCTTCCCTTGCTATAAGCTCTTTTTCAAACAAAAGCCTTCTTCTTTCCACAATGGCCTTTTGATTCTCGTAGTTTGCTTTGGCTTGGCTTATCTGGGCTTCTATCTGTCTTACTATGTTTTCATAGTCGGCAGGGTCTATCTTCAAAAGGGGCTCTCCAGCCTTTACAAAGCTTCCTTCATCTACAAAAAGGCTAAGGACCCTACCGCTTACCAAGGGTCTAAGCACTATGTCTTTTTCCCCTTCAAAGTATCCCTTTGTGGCATACTCTATGGGAACCTCTTCAGACTTTACGGTGTAAAGGCTAACTACCACCTTTCTCTCTTGGGGCTTTTGCACTTCCCTTTTTTGACAGGAGAAGGCAAAAATCACCAAAAGGGCAAGCCATAAAAGCTTTCTCATAGTGCCTTTATTATAACATACCGACCGGTCGGTCGGTTATAATATCTTGCCATGTACAGGTTCTTTATACACAGGCCAGTGACCTCTTGGATGTTCATGATAGCCTTTATTTTGCTTGGCCTATACTCCCTCAGGGTTGTGCCCATAGATCGCCTTCCCGATGTGGACTTTCCTACAGTCACAATCGTTACCAACTATCCTGGTGCCAACGCCTATGTGGTGGATGTGAATATAACAAGGGAGATAGAGGACCAAATAGCCACTATAAGCGGTATAGAAAGCATAACCTCCGTTAGCTTTGCTGGCACCTCCCGTATAACCATAACCTTTTCCCTTGAGAAGGACATAGACGTGGCAGCACAGGAGGTAAGGGATGCAGTCCAAAGGGCTTTAAGTAGGCTTCCGGAGGGTGTGGACCCACCTTTGGTAAGGAAGGTAGACACTTCCCTTGCCCCCGTCTTTGTGGCCTTGCTTCACTCAAAGACGGCAGACTATCAAACCTTAGCCTACTGGGCCGACAAGGTAATAAAGAGGGAGTTTGAAAGGATAAACGGCGTGGGACAGGTGGACCTTGGGGGCTTCAGGGACTATGTGCTATGGGTTAGGATTGACCCAGAAAGGCTATACTCAAGAAACTTGGCCATTCAAGATGTGGTAGAGGCTATAAAGAAAAACCATTTAGAGTCTCCAGCGGGAGCCATCTACGGTAAAGACAGAGAGTACATAATAAGGCTCTATGGAAAAGTCAAGGATCCAAAGGAATTGGAAGGTGTGTATATAAAAAACGGTGTAAGGCTAAAGGATGTGGGCTTTGTGGAGTTTACAGAGGATGAGTTTAGAGGCATGGCAAGATATAAGGGGGAGCAGGCTATAGCCCTTGTGGTCTATAAGCAATCAAAGGCAAACACAGTAGCCGTTGTGGATGCAATAAAGAGAAAGATGGAAGAGCTAAACAGACAGCTTCCCCCTGACATGCGCATTGATTACACCTTTGACTCTTCCATCTTTGTAAAGGACAGCGTAAAGGCGGCCATAGAGGAGATCATCATAGGTAGCCTCCTTACAGCCCTTGTGGTCTATTTCTTCCTTGGCAGTCTAAGGCTTACCCTTGTTCCCATCTTTGCCATACCCATAACCCTTTTGGGAACGGTCTTTTTTATATACCAGCTTGGAAACTCTTTAAACACCTTTACCCTCCTTGCCCTTGCGGTGGCGGTAGGCATAGTCATAGACGATGCCATAGTGGTGCTAGAAAGTATCTTTAGAAGAAGGTATGAGGAGGGCCTTGAACCTTTGCAGGCAGGAGAGGTGGGGACCAGAATAGTCATCTTTGCCCTTTTGGCCTCCACCGCCTCTTTGGTAATAGTGTTTATTCCCATCATCTTTTTAAAGGGTGTGGTAGGCAAGCTCTTTGGTAGCTTTGCCCTCACTTTAGTGATAGCCATAGCCCTCTCTTACCTAGTTGCCATAAGCTTTACACCCATGGCGGTTTCAAGGCTTGTAAAAGGCGAAGAACCCTCAAACCCCTTTACAAGAGCATACCAAAGCTTTGAAGCCTTTTTTGATAGGCTTTTGAGATGGTCCCTTGACCACAAGACCATTGTTATAGCCCTCTCACTCATAAGCGTTTTCATAGGCTTCCAGCTCTTTAGGGCTACTAAGAAAGAATTCTTCCCCATAGTGGATGAAGGGAGATTTCTTATAAGGTTTGAAACGCCTACCGGCTCTTCCTTTGAATACACAAGGAAAAAGGCGGAAGAGATAGAAAGGATCCTCTTGAAGAACCCTTATGTGGACCGCTTTGGTATGGCTGTGGGTCAAGGTGTGGCGGGAAGGCCTGATGTGAACGGTGGCATAGGCTTTGTGTATCTGAAGGAAGGGAAAAGACCCCATCAGGCCAAGATCATGGAAATGGTAAGGGAAGACCTTAAAAAGATAAAGGATGTAAGGATAAGCATAGAGCCACCGGGCATAGTGGGACCGGCGGGTGGAAGGCTTGTGGACCTTCAGTATGTCATAAAAGGCCCATCCCTTGAAGAGCTACAAAACATCTCAGAGAGGTTGGTAAAAGAGTTTAGAAATAGGCCAGGCTACAGAGATGTGGATACGGACCTAAGATTAAACGAGCCTCAGGTGCAGATAAGGGTAAAGAGAGAAAAGCTTGGAGACCTTGGGGTAAGCGTGGAGGACATAGCCCTTACATTGAACGTGCTTTTCGGAAAGTTCCAGCTTGGCACCTATGAGCTCGGTGCAGAAAGCTACGACCTTTACATTAAAGCCTTGCCAAGCTTTGTGGAAAATAGGGAAAACCTTAAAAAGGTATTTGTAAGGAACTTCAAGGGAGAGCTAATACCCCTTACGGAGCTTGTGGAAATGGAGGTTGCCACTGGATACAAGGCCATAAACCGCTACAACAGGCAATACTCTTTTACCTTCTTTGCCAACCTTTCACCAGACAAGCCTTTGGCAGAGGCGGTGGAGGAGCTCACAAGTTGGCTTAAAAGCAACCTTCCCCCTGGCTATACCTTTGAGCCTGTAGGTCAGGCTAAAGAGTTTCAAAGGGCCTTTCAAGGCCTTGGCTTTGCCCTCATCTTTGCCCTTGTGGGTGTTTACATGGTCTTGGCCTCCCTCTTTGAAAGCTACAAATACCCCTTCTTGGTGCTTTTAATGGTGCCCTTGGCCATATCTGGAACCTTTGGCCTCCTCTTTTTTACCAACACATCCTTAAGCGTCCCCTCCTACTTTGGCATAATACTGCTTGTGGGCATAATAGTGAGGGATGCGGTCCTCTTCATTGAGAGGATAATACAGCTAAGAAAGGAAGGTGTGCCTGTGCGCGAAGCCATTCTTCAAGCAAGAAAGGAAAGGCTAAGGCCCATTCTGATGACTACCCTTACCATAGTTTCGGCCCTTATGCCTGTAGCCCTAGGCCTTACTGCGGGATCGGAGCTCAGAAAACCTTTGGCCCTTGCCGTCATAGGTGGAATATTGACAGGCTTGCCCCTCAGCCTCTTCCTACTTCCCGTTCTCTACGAGCTTTTTAGCAGGAGAAGATAATTTAAAATATCTTTTCCATGGGTTCTCTAAAGGTGGTTGTATTGACTGGTGCTGGCATATCGGCAGAAAGCGGTATACCCACCTTTAGAGGGCCTGATGGCCTTTGGAGAAGCTATAAGCCTGAAGAGCTGGCCACTCCAGAGGCTTTCAGAAGAGACCCCTCTTTGGTTTGGGAGTGGTATCTTTGGAGGAGAAGCATAATAGCCAAGGCTGAACCCAATGAAGGCCATAAGGGGTTGGTTCTCTTAGAAGAAAGGTATAAGGATAGTTTTTTACTTCTCACACAAAATGTGGATGGCTTACACCAAAGGGCTGGTTCTAAAAGGGTTGTGGAATTGCATGGTAATATATGGCGTGTAAGGTGTTTAAACTGTGGAGCACGGTATTATGATTACAACACTTTTTATGAGAAGCTTCCACCCAGTTGTAAGGAGTGTGGGGGCCTGATAAGGCCTGATGTGGTTTGGTTTGGTGAAAGCCTTCCGGAGGATGCCCTTGAAAAGGCCTTTGAGGGTGCATCCTCTTGTCAGGTGTTTGTAGTGATAGGTACTTCTGGCGTGGTTTATCCTGCAGGAGGCCTCCCCTTTTTGGCCAAAAGAAAGGGTGCAAAGGTCATAGAGATAAACACGGAGGAAACGCCCATATCTTCCATAGCTGACCTTGTGATAAGGGAGCCTGCAAGCCTTGGAGTAAAAAAACTTCTGGAGGAGCTATGAAGGTACATATAATGGGATCTGATCAAAGGATAGTAAGATGTGCCAGAGTTTCCTTCGGGAGGGATCAAGAGGTAAATGTAGAAAGGGACATAAAGCTTATAAGGTATCTTCTGAAGCATAAGCATGCATCACCCTTTGAACATGTTATAATAGCCGTGGAAGCGGACAAAAGCCTATGGCTTGACCTTCTTAGTCGTATTGAAAACCCAGCGGTGCAATTGTATTACTCCGGAGGTTTCATATGGTTCAATCTAAGAAGCTTTATAAACGCCTATCCGCATGTGCCGGAGGGTCTAGAAGAATACTTACAGAAGGCCTTGCCCGCTACTGTGGCCATATGGAAGGGGGAGGAAGTAAAAGATTACAGCAAAGATGATGCTTATTTAAAGGAAAGGATAGAAACATCTTCTGGATGGGTGGGCCTTGTGGACAGCCTTGAGCTTGGCACCGACATGGACTACTATACCTTTGTTATTGAATGCCCACTGTTTGTAGCACGCCAATGGCACAGGCATAGGTTTGGCTCTTACAATGAAATCAGCAGAAGGTATGTGGACTATGAGCCAGATTTTTATGTGCCAAGGTATTTGAGGAAACAGGCAGAGAGCAACAAGCAAGCATCCATAGACGAACCAATAGAAGAGCCTTGGAATTCTCTTTTCTTAAAGAAGATAAAATGGTACATAGAAGACCTAAAGTCTCTCTATAGGGCTATGGTGGAGAAAAAAGTGGCAAAGGAGATAGCAAGGGGCATCTTACCCCAGTTTATGAAAACAAGGTTCTACTGGACTGTTCCTAGGATAGCCTTAGACAACTTTATAGCCCTAAGGACACATCCACACGCACAACAAGAAATAAGGGAGCTAGCCTTGGCCATAAAAGAATTGGTAGGCTACAAGGAGAGGGATAAAAAGCTTAGGCTGTAGTTGCCTCTACAGGTATGACGCTGACAACCTTCCTATTTTTCCTTGTTTCAAACTTCACTATACCATCTACCAGTGCAAAAAGGGTAAAGTCTGAACCCATTCCCACATTCCTTCCTGGATATATCCTTGTGCCCCTCTGTCTTACTATGATATTTCCAGCCCTAACAAACTGTCCATCGTGCCTCTTTACTCCTAGCCTTTTAGAATGACTATCTCTTCCGTTTTTCGTTGAGCCACCACTGGCCTTTGAAGCCATGCTTACACCTCCTCAATTTCTTTTATCAATATCTCTGTATAAGGCTGTCTATGACCTCTCCACCTTTTGTAGTTTTTCTTTGCCCTAAACTTGAACACAATAACCTTTTTGTGCTTTCCATGGGACAGAACTTCTGCCACAACCTTGCCTTTATTGAACTCCAAAGAACCATCCTCTTTTCTTATAAGAAGTGGCTTAAATTCTATTAGCGTGCCAGGCTCATAGGGTAGCTTTTCTACCTTAAGTCTTAAACCCTTTTCAACCTTATACTGCTTTCCACCCGTTTCTATAACAGCGTACATAGCCCTTCACTCCTAATTATAAAACTGTTGCGGGGGCAAAGCCCCCAAACAAAAGCTTACTTCTTTTGCTCGCCAGCAGGCTGTTGTTGTTCAGCGGGTTGTTGTTGCTGCTGTTGCTGTTGTTCAGCTGGTTGCTGTTGTGCAGGCTGTTGTGGTTGTGCAGGTTGAGCGGGTTGCTGTTGTTCTGCTGGTTGCTGTTGCTGTTCTGCTGGCTTCTGCTGGCAAGATACTGCCAGTAGTGCAAGACCTACCGCTCCAAGTGCTATAAGCTTCCTCATTTTTTCACCTCCTCTATAAAAGTATTTTGAACCAAAATTATAAAGCAGACTTATTTAACTTGTCAAGTTCTTTTAAAAGGCTTTCCACATGCCCCTTTGCCTTTACATTGTACCAAGCCTTTACGACCTTTCCTTCTGGTGATATAAGAAAGGTACTTCTGATTATGCCTTCTTTTTCCTTCCCGTACATCTTCTTCTTACCGTATGCTCCATACGCTTTAGCTACCTCCTTTTCTGGATCGCTCAAAAGCGCAAAGTTCAACCCATACTTTTCCCTAAACCTTTTATGGGATTGAAGGTCATCCGGGCTTATGCCTACAACCACAAAGCCCTTAGCCTGTAGTATGTTCATATTGTCTCTGAAATCGCAGGCTTCTTGGGTGCATCCTGGTGTGTCATCTTTGGGATAAAAGTAGAGGATAAGGTGGGAAGAGAGGAAGTCTTTAAGGCAATACTTCCCCTCTCTTCCCTCTTTATCTAAGCCCTCTAGACAAAAGTCTGGTGCCAAGTCTCCTTCCTTTAGCATCATCCGTAGGTGTCTCCTTCAGGCTTTACTGGTTCTATCCTAAGCAAGGCATCCTCTGGTGTTACGTTATCTCCAGGCTTTACAAAGATCTTTTTGACTATGCCCGTAATGGGTGCATGG
The DNA here is from genome assembly GCA_037927135.1 of Candidatus Pampinifervens sinense. GTDB lineage: Bacteria > Aquificota > Aquificia > Aquificales > Aquificaceae > Pampinifervens > Pampinifervens sinense. The sequence goes on from JAXSPP010000009.1 coordinate 42,846, forward strand.
ATCTCGTTCTCCATCTTCATGGCCTCCACTATCGCCACCGTCTGACCCTCGTTTACGGGCTGACCTTCTTCCACCAGTATCCTTACAACCCTACCGGGCATAGGTGCTGTGGCATCACCTGGTTGGGTTGCCTTTGGAATGCCTTTTTCCTCCGCTTGGGCCACCGCTTGAGGAATGCCACCGGAAGGTATAGCTTCCTTTTGGGGCATAAGTTGCACCTCTTCCAACCTTCCATCAACCCTTATGTAATACTTCCTAGGCTTGCCTGGTTCTGTATGGGCGCTAACACCTTCCACTTTAACCTTAAACTTCTCTCCATGGTAAACTATTTCAAACTCTACCGGTGCTGCACCTGGAACTGTGCCAGCTTTTACCTCTGTGGTTTCCGCCAACTCTTCTATAGGCTCTGGATGTAACTCTCCCTTCTCTCTTGCTATAAAGAAGTCCTTTGCCTGCATGGGGAAGAGGGCATATAGAAGCACCTCCTCATCGGTAGGTTCTCTTCCCAAAAGGGCCTTTGTTTCTTCGTAGGCCTTGTCCCAGTCGTTGGGGTCTGCAAGGTCTGCAGCCCTTATGGAGAAGTCTGGTTCTTTGCCTGGACCAAGTATCTTTTCTGCAAGCTCTTTGGATATGGGGCCCGGTGGCTTTCCATACTTACCTTCCACATAGTCCCTTACCTCTTTGGTAATTACCTTATACCTTTCTCCAGATATGACGTTTAGGACGGCTTGCACACCCACTATTTGGGAAGAAGGTGTAAGAAGTGGTGGATAACCCAGATCCCTCTCCACATTTGGCACTTCTGCCAATGCCTCCTCTATCTTGTCCAAAGCGTTGGCCTCTATAAGCTGAGCTACCATGTTGGATATCATTCCACCTGGAATCTTGTGTATGAGAACCTTTGCATTTACTCCAGCATACTCTGTTTCATACTTCTTATACTTTCTGCGGATCTGTCTTGCTATTTCGGCACACTCTTCTATCTTTCTGAGATCAAGGCCCGTATCAAAGGGTGTGCCCTCAAGCATGGCCACTACGGACTCGGTAGCCGGATGTGAAGATCCAAAGGCTAGAGGAGAAAGAACTGTATCCACCATATCTACACCAGCCAGTATGGCCATCATATGGTTCACTATGGCCGTTCCGCTCATGTCGTGGTTGTGAAGCAACACAGGCAGTTTACCACCAGTGGCCTCTTTTATACCCTTTATTATGGCATAGGTTTCAAAGGGCATTATAATACCAGTGGCATCTTTAAAGGAGAGCCAGTCTGCACCCATTTCAGCTATCTCAAGAGCGTACTCAATCCACTTCTGGTAGGTATGCACTGGGCTCCTAGTATAACTTATCTCAGCATGGGCCTCTCCACCAAGCTCCTTTATGGCCTTTATGGCCGTTTCTATATTCCTGTTGTCATTGAGGGCATCAAAGACTCTAAAAACGGTTATACCGTTGGCTATGGCCCTTTCTACAAACTTGTAGACAAGCTTGTCCGATTTTGGCCTATATCCCACAATATTCTGACCTCTAAAGAGCATCTGCAGTTTGGTGTTGGGCATAACCTCCTTTATACGCCTTAGCCTCTCCCATGGGTCTTCCTTTAAGTACCTCAAGCAGACATCGTAAGTTGCACCACCCCAAACCTCTACAGCGTAAAAACCTACCTTATCCAGCTTTTCACACAGGGGCAAGAGGTCATCGGTCCTTACGCGCGTTGCCAGCTTACACTGTATGCCATCCCTTGGTGTAAGGTCTGTGATCAATATCTTCTTTTTAAAGCCTGTCCTCTCATACTCTTTTAACTTCTCTTGAATCTCTTCCATTATCTCCACTGGATGCATGCCTTACCTCCTCAAGTTTTTATAATCCATGGTAAGCGGCTATGGCCGCAGATATAAGGGCCACAAAATCTTCTTTATCCCTATGCTCTTGATAATCAAAGAGATGAGGGTGTGTTTCTAAATACCTTGTGTTAAACTTACCAGCTCTAAAGTCTGGATCTTCCATTATCTTTATCAGCAAGGGTATGGTGGTCTTTATGCCTGTAATCTCATAGGTTTCCAATGCAGCCTTCATCCTGTCTACAGCCACCTCCCATTGAGGCGCCCACACTATAAGCTTTGCTATCATGGAATCGTAATAAGGTGTTATCTCGTAGCCCCTTGAAGCAGCATGCTCTACCCTTATGCCAAAACCACCAGGCACATAGTACCTTTCTATAGTGCCTATACTAGGAGCAAAGTTCTTCTTAGGGTCTTCCGCGTTTATCCTACATTCTATGGCATAACCGTTAAACTTTATGTCTTCTTGTTTATACCTTAAGGGCTCTCCAGCGGCTATCCTTATCTGCCACTTTACTATATCTATGCCAGTTATCATCTCCGTGACAGGGTGCTCCACCTGAATCCTTGTATTCATCTCAATAAAGTAAAGGTTTCCCTTTTCGTCCGCTACAAATTCCATTGTGCCGGCGCTGTAATAGCCTATCTCCTTGGCCGTCTTTACCACAAGGCTTCCGTAATACTCCCTTTGCTCTGGTGTAAGAAGCAAAGAGGGGGCTATCTCCACAAGCTTTTGGTTTCTCCTTTGAATGGAGCAATCCCTCTCTCCCAAATGTATCACATTTCCATACTTGTCTCCCAAAACCTGAAACTCAATATGATGTGGATTTTCTATGTATTTTTCAAGCAAAAGGTCTCCCCTTCCAAAGGCCTTTAGGGCCTCGTTGTAGGCGCTCTCATAGTTTCTCAAAAGCTCTTCTTCATTTCTACATATCCTAATACCCCTTCCACCACCACCGGCGGAAGCTTTTAAAAGAACAGGATAGCCTATCTCTTTTGCTATCTGCTTTGCTTCCTGTTCATCCTTTAAAATACCATCGCTTCCCGGCACAGTGGGAAGGCCTGTCTTTTTAGCTATCTCCTTTGACCTTGCCTTGTCTCCCATAAGCTCTATAACCTTCCAGTGGGGCCCTATGAAGGTTATTCCCTTTTCTTCGCATAGCCTTGCAAAATGTTCATTTTCTGCCAAGAAGCCATAGCCGGGATGTATAGCCTCCGCACCAACCTCTAAGGCAAGGTCCACTATGCGCTCCGCATTGAGGTACGTGTCCAGTGGATTTACCCCTATCATATAGGCCTCATCGGCCATCTTTACATGCCTTGCTGTAGATTCTATCTCATTGTATATGGCCACCGTTTTAATCCCAAGCTCTTTACAAGCCCTTATGATCCTACAGGCTATTTCACCCCTGTTGGCTATAAGGACCTTTTTGAACATGCCTACCTCCTAGAGGAGTTCTATCTTGTATTCAATGGGGGCAACTTTGTTTATCATGTATGCTATGGAACATGTGCCAGGGTCATATATGGTCTTATCAAGGGCCTTTTTTACATCCTCTTCTGTGACATCACCCTTCACCTTTACATATAGGTATATCTTGGTAAAGACCTTGGGATAGCCTTCGGTTACCCTCTCTGCATCCGTTTCTATCTCTATGTGCTCTGTGTGCTTTCCCTCATTGTGAAGGGCTTCATAGAGGTGGATACCTACACAGCCCGCTATAGAATGAAAAAGGAGTTCTGGGGGTCTTATACCCCTACCCTTTCCACCCACATAGCCTGCGGCATCTATGGGCACTTCCTTTCCTGCTTCACCCACACCTACAAAGTGAAAATCTTCCTTCTGAACCACCCTTACCTTCATTCCAACCTCCTAAAAAGGGTGATATAAATTATAAGCCATATTTTCAAAAAGTGGTGGTTTTTATCATAAAAAAGTGAAACTAAAAGTTCCTTATTTGGCCCTTGCTTCAAAAAGGCAAAGTTCTTTACCCTGATCTTGACACTCTAATTCCTTGCACTCCCAAGATCTGCCTGTGATCTCCTCAAGGACACCTGCAAAGGCACCTGCCAAAGGAAGACAAACGGGTTTATTGCTTTGCATCTTCTCCGCAAAGAAGGACCCTTTCACCCTTGCAAGTATGTAATCCTCCCCTTTTACTTCAAACTCCACCTCCTTACAAAAGCCAGGAATTTCAATAAAGGCTTTTAAATAGGGTGTAAGCTCCTCAAGGGAAAAGGTAGCACTTCTTAATAGATTCTTTATATGCTCACCGACCACATGCCCAGACCTCTTTCCCGCAAAGTTCAAAAGGGCACCCACACCAAAGCCCGATAGTTTAAAGAGTTGAGAATAGAACTCTTGGAGTGGATCCTTTAGTATCATAACAGACCTATTTCTGTAAAGCTCTTCTACCTTTGAAACTATTTCCCTGTAATCCATGGAACACCCCCTCAAGCTTTATAGTGTAGTATAAGGTAAGGCATGCCTTATGCGAAGATCTCCCTTCCATCCTCTCTCCAGACTGCTATGGTAGAAGGCCTTGGAATGTTGGCCGTGCCATCATAGGGCCACCTGCTAGAAGGGTTGTTTGTGTCTGTTTCCCCCGGATGTTGTATGTTGCAGAAGAAGGTCCTCCAATCATCGGAGAATTCTGGACCGCATATTTCACAGCCCCGCACTCCAGAGAGAAACATCTTAAGCTCTTTTGTAAATGGGTTTAAAACGTAGACTCCATCGTTTTTCTTAAGCCTGCTTGAGCTTGGATTTCCATCGGTAGCTATCCACACGTTGCCAAGTTTGTCTATCACAAAGTTGTCCGGTGCCGATATGGCTGGCACTTGGGAGTTTGCAAACTGTCCGTAGATGATGAGCCTGTTGTCTATTATCGGAGAGGAAGGGTCTCCACAGAGCACTGGTATCTGCCACCTAAAGGTCAAAGAAGCTGGGTTTTGATTGTCTTCCATTATCTCAAGTATATGGCCCATAAGGTTTGGAGATCTAGGATTTGCTGCATCGGCAGGAGGCTGACCAGATTGACCCCTTCTCTCATTGTATGTAAGGGCCACCCACACGCTTTTGGTCATTGGGTTCCACTCCATATCCTCAGGCCTGTCCATCTTGGTGGCGCCTAAGGCATCGGCCGCTCCCCTTGTGTTTATAAAGCATAAGACTGGATCACTTTGAAATTCCTGTGGAAGGGCTGGGTTTGGTGTAATCTGATATGTGCCATCGGGATTCTTCTCACATTTAGCTATTAGCAACCACTGGCCTGTAAAGTTATCGTTAAACTTTGCCACATAAAGTTCTCCCTCGTCCAAAAGGCCCCAGTTGGCATCCCTGCTACTTGGGTTATATCTACCCTTGGTTATAAACTTATACACATACTCAAATCTTTCATCGTCCCCCATGTAGACCACTACCCTACCATCGGGCGCCACCACGCATGTGGCCCCTTCATGCTTAAACCTTCCGAGGGCTGTCCTCTTCACAGGCTTTTTGCTTGGGTCCATTGGGTCTATCTCCACCACCCATCCAAACCTAAAGGCTTCATTGGGCTCTTGATTTATGTTGAACCTGCTGTCTATGTTGTGAAAGCCATAATACTTACTGTAGCCACTTGGTACACCATACCTTTGGTGTATGGCTTTAACTGTAGGGTCCTGAAGCTGGTTTATATCTCCCGCAAAGTAAGAATGGAAGTTTTCCTCACAGGTTAGCATGGTGCCCCAAGGTGTTTTTCCGCCCGCGCAGTTGTTGAGAGTGCCACGAACTACTGTGCCAGTGGGATCATAAGAGGTTTTCATCAGGTTGTGCCCCCTTGCAGGACCAGAGATCTCTATCTCCGTTGAGCCCGTTATCCTCCTGTTGTATGGTGAGCCCTTCACATACTCCCAAGAGCCATCGGGCCTTCTTCTTGCCTCCACTATGGAAACTCCATGAGCCTCCAGCATAAACCTTGACTCATTAGCCGTAGGTCTTCCAGAGTTTGGATTGCCTTGATCATCTAAAAAGTTGCTAAACATGAGCTCTGGGTTTGTGTATTCGTGGTTTATGGCAAGGAGGATCTTTCCGTTGGGAGCTCTAAAAAAGCCCAAAAAGTCGCAGTTATAGCCAAAGCAATTCTTTTGACGTTCTATATCTTGGTCTGTGGGGCCATTTTGATAGATGCTATCCCAGTTTAGGTTTGGACCACTATCCAGCGCATCTCCCCACCTTATTACCACATTGTGCTTGTAGCCTTCTGGCAGAGTTATCCTGTCCTCTGTGTTTGGATAGATGGTCTTAAAGCTCAAGGGTGGTTGGGTTGCCTCCGCCAAGGAGCCACCACCCCACCACAGGCTACAAGAGCAAGGCCCGCACTACCAAAGATGGCAGACTTTAATACCTCTCTCCTACTCAAGGCTCTTTTCAATACGTCCCCAAAATACTCACCCATGGCTTTGCCTCCTTAAGGTTTTGGACTAAGTTTATGGGCTTTTTGTTAAGAAATCTTTAAGGTTTGGTTAAGTTTTGGTTAACATGTGAAACTAAGAGAGACTTCGTGCTAAGATTTTAATATGGAAGAGCTAGATTTTTACATCTCCCAGATAGCAAAGATTTTGGGCCTTGCACAGCCTTTGGGCTTTATGCTTTCCTACGAGCTGGGAGATATATGGATAGACATCTACCTTGAAAAGGATAAGGAAGGCTGGTCTGGAAGAACCTATACTATAAGCGTTCCAAAGGAAAAGGCAGACAGGTTAAAAAAACTTGTAGAAAAGGTGGGCTTATCTGGGGAAGAGGTCATATATGATTCAGAAAGGGCATACATAAGCTTTCCCTATGAAGATTGGGAAACGGTTAGTCCTGCTATAATGAGTTTACTATGAGAGTGGGCTTTATAGGTTTAGGAAGCTTGGGCAAGGCCATAGCAAAAAGGCTTATAGAACAAGGTGTAGAGCTTATAGTTTGGAACAGAACAAAGGAAAAGGCTCTAGACCTCGGAGTTCCCATAGCTCAAAGCCCAAAGGATCTCGTAGACAGGGTAGATAAAGTCTTTGTAATAGTCTTTGATTCTAAAGCATCGGAAGAAGTGATCTTTGGAGAAGAAGGCCTATCAAAAGGTGATATAAAGGGGAAGACCATCATAGATATGACCACAAACCATTACCTTTATGCAGGCCTAGCCTATGAAGAGCTAAAAAAGTTGGGTGCCTTTTACCTTGATGCTCCTATTTTGGGAAGCGTCATACCTGCCCAAAGGGGTGAGCTAACCATATTGGTTGGTGGAGACAAGGAGAAGTTTGAGGAAAATAGAGTCCTTTTTGAAAAGTTTTGTAAAAACATCTTCTATGTAGGTAGGGCTGGAGATGCTACAAAGTTAAAACTTATAAACAACATAGTGTTGGGTGGTTTTATGCAAGTGCTTTGTGAGGCTATAGGTATAGGAGAGAGGTGTGGCTTTGACAGGGATCTCATTATAAAGGTTTTAGAAAGTGGTGCTGGCAGATCCTACCTTCTTGAAGTCAAAAAGAAAAAGCTGTTGGAAAGGGATTACTCCGTCCACTTTTCCGTTGATCTGATTCACAAAGATCTGCATTATGCGGAGGATCTTATAAAGGATGTAGGAGCTTTTACCTTCAGTGTGCAAAATGTTAAAAACGCTTACGCTTTGGCTAAGTATTTAGGGATGGGGAGCGAGGACTTTTCAGTCCTCGCAGAGATCTACAGCAGGCTTACCACTCAAAATCCTTAAGATATTTAGCTCTTGCAGGATGTCTTAGCTTTCTTATGGCCTTTGTCTCAAGCTGGCGTATCCTCTCCCTTGTTACGTTAAACATCTTGCCTATTTGCTCAAGGGTGTATTCTATGCCATCCACAAGACCGTAGCGGTACATAAGTATTTCCCTCTCCTTTTCTCCCAAGGTGTTGAGCACCTTGATAAGTTGCTCTCTTAAAAGCTTCCTTGCTACCTGCTCCTCCGGTGAAGGAACGCTCTTGTCCTCTATAAAGTCCTTAAGGTGGGTTTCCTCATCATCACCTATAGGTGTTTCAAGGGATATGGGCTCTTGCGATATGCGCATTACCTTCCTTGCCTTCTCTGGTGATATGCCAAGATACTTTGCTATCTCTTCTGGAGTAGGTTCTCTTCCAAGCTCTTGGAATAGCTTTTTATGCGCCTTGGTAATATCGTTTATCGTCTCTATCATGTGAACGGGTATACGGATGGTTCTTGCTTGGTCCGCTATTGCCCTTGTTATAGCTTGGCGTATCCACCAGGTGGCATAAGTGGAGAACTTATAACCCTTCCTGTAGTCATACTTATCCACAGCCTTCATAAGGCCTATGTTGCCCTCCTGTATGAGGTCTAAGAAATGAAGACCTCTATTTACATACTTCTTAGCTATAGAAACTACAAGCCTTAGGTTGCACTTTACCATAACCTGCTTTGCTTGAGTGACCTTTGTCCTTCCCTCCTTTATTATCTGTATCACCCTCTGGAGTTCCTCTGGCAAAATGCCCATCTCCTTCCTTATCTCGTCAATATCCTTTTTCAAAGCCAAATATTCATCTCTTAATATTTGAAACTTAGCAAAGTCATAACCAGCTCTTTCGGCCTTTTCACGTAAGGAAGGATCCTTATCATACTCCCTTATAAGCTCCTCTATGTCCGGATGGATGCTTTCCAACTTTTTCTTTCTCAACTCAAACTCTTTGAGCTTTTTCGTGTATTTGTTATAAAGGTTCAAGAGTTCATCCGCTATACGTTCAAACTTTGAATACTTAAGCTTCATATCCTTCAAAATCTTATTCATCCTTGCATGTCTTCTTAAATATTCCTTCTTGTATTCAGGTGTCCCGTAAAGCAGGTAAAGGTCTCTCCAGTAGAGGGCCTCTTTATAGGCCTTTGCCAGCTCCAAACCCTTTTCTATAAAGTACCTTTCCAAATATTCATGGCTCTCTTCATATTCTTCCAAGGTCTTGCTGTCATCCACAGTATCCATAAGATCGGTAACCTTTATCTTACCATTACACACCTCTCCCCACTCCTTGAGGACCCTATCTATCAGGAAGGAGGTCCTCAAAAGGCCCCTTCTCATAATCTTCCTTCCCATTTCTATTTGCTTGGCATACTTTATCTCCTCCTCCCTTTTGAGAAGGGGTATCTTACCCATATCCTTAAGGTATAGCCTTACAGGATCACCGTCCTTTCCACTAAGAAGAAGGCTCTCTGTGGATACGGTTATGGCATCCTCTCTCTCCTCCTCTAAAGCCTCTTCACTATCCACTATCTTCACTCCCCGCTCTTGTAAAAAGTCCATGATCTCCTCATAGAGCTCTGTGTCCACAAGCTCAGGGCCCAAAAGCTCATTGATCTCATCGTAAGTCACATAACCCTTCTCACTTATCTCCATAAGCTTTTTCATGAGCTGTTTGTAGATCATGTAGAAAACCTCCTGTAAAGGGGGTCTTTCTCTTTTACACACACCTCCATAACCTTTTTAAATATATCTACCTCTTCTCAAAGTTGCAAGCTATTCAATTACAGTAAAAAGGTCTTCCAAACTCCTCCTTGGTGTTGGTATGGGTTCTTCCGCTGGATAGCCTACGGTAAGAATGGCCACTGGCTTCCAATCTTTTGGTGCAGAAAGACATGCCTTTAGGCCATTTTCCTCAAAGGCACCCACCCAACATGTGCCAAGGCCCAAAGCTACTGCGGCAAGCTGGGCATAGGCACAGGCTATTGTGGCATCCTGAATGCAATAGAGCTCCGCACCCCTCTTACCATACTTTATGGCACTTCTCTTTGGATTGGCAAAAAAGACAAAGACGGCGGGAGCCTCCGCTATGAACCATTGGTTTAAAGCCCAACGGGCTATTTCAATCCTCTTTGCCCTATCAAGCACCAAAAAGACCTCATAGGCCTGCAGGTCTCCGGCGGAGGGTGCGCTCCTTATGGCCTCCATTATCTTCAGAAGCTTTTCTTTCTCCACAGGCTTTTCCAAATACCTCCTTATAGAATGCCTTTTTTCCAAAACCTCAAAGAACTCCATCCTTTAAAAGCTCCTCCACTTCTTCATCTTCCACCTGGCGAAAATCCTTATAGAACATACCTACAGCAAAGCTTCCCCCTTTTGCCACATGATAGCACAGAACCTCTGCATAAGATCTTAGCTTTTCTAAAGTCTCTATAGGGCACACTGGCACAGCCACTATAACCTTCCTTGCCCCTTTCCTTTTAAGATATTCAACGCCAGCTATCATGGTCTGTCCTGTTGCTATCCCATCGTCCACCACCAGCACCACCTTCCCTTCCACCTCTAAGGCCTTGCCCTTTAAAAACCTCTCCTCCCTTTCCCTTATCTTCTTTAACTCCTCCTTAGCTATCCTCCTTATCTCCTCCTCCGAGATCTTAAAATAATCCACTATCCACCGGTCCGTGTATATGTGTCCATCTGGGTCTATGGCACCAAAGGCCAGCTCTGGGTTTGATGGAACACCTAGCTTTCTAACTATAAGGAGGCTTAGCGGTGCTTTCAAAATTTTTGCCACTTCCTTTGCCACCACCACACCACCCCTTGGAATTCCAAGCACAAGATCCACACTCCCCACCTTATCCTTTATAAACTCACCCAAAAGCTCTCCAGCCTTTTTCCTGTCTTCAAAAAGCATAAAATAAAAAGTTAAAAGAATTTACACCTTTTTACAACTCCAATCTTCCATCTTTTAACCTGTATATGCGATCAAAGTAGGGTTTTAACTCTTCGTTGTGAGTAGCTACTAAAAGAGTAAGGCCCTTTTCCTCCTTTAGCCTAACAAACAGTTCAAATATCCTTTTGGACTCAACCAAGTCTAAATTTCCCGTAGGCTCATCCGCCAAAAGAAGCTTAGGGTTTAGCATAAGGGCCCTGCCTATAGCTACCCTTTGCTGTTCCCCACCGGATAGCTGACTTGGCTTATGTTTTAACCTGTGATCAAGCCTCAAATACTCTAAAATCTCCAAGGCCCTTTCCTTAGGTCTCTCTATCCCTGCTAGCTCTCCAACGATGGTAAGATTCTCCAAAACGTTAAAGTCTTCCAGAAGATAGTAAAACTGGAAAACAAAGCCTATGTAGCTTTGTCTTAGCTTAGCAAGATCATCTTCACCAAGATGGGCCAAACTCTGGCCAAAAAGGTATATATCACCTTTTGTGGGCCTTTCCAGTCCAGCCACAAGGTGTAGAAAGGTGCTCTTGCCAGAGCCAGAGGGCCCCATAAGGCCTACCATTTCCCCCTCATAAACCTCAATGCTCACACCCTTTAAGGCCTCCACACCCTTTTCATACACCTTCCAAAGGTTCTGTGTGTATAGAACCTTATTCATTCCTCAAGACTTCCACTATGCTTTCCCTGCTTGCCCTGTATGCTGGCAAAAGGCTAGAGAGTAAGGAGAGTATGATCGCTCCTGCCAAGGTGAATATCACATCCCTCATCTCAAAGTATACGGGCACATGATCCATCATATAAACATCTGCTGGCACCCTTATAAGCCTATACTCGTTTATAAGATGGGCTCCCACAAGGGAGAGCAAAAGGCCTATAAGCGTTCCAAAGGCTCCAAGGAAAAGCCCTTGGAATAAAAAGATGAGTAAAACCTGTCTCCTTCTTAGCCCAAAGGTCCTCAGTATAGCTATATCCCTTATCTTCTCCTTTATCTTCATAAACAAAAGGCTGGTTATGTTGAAAGAAGCTATAACTATCATAAGCATAAGCACAAAAAATATACCTACCTTTTCCACCTGCAAAGCGTTAAAGAGGGGTTTGTTGAGGTCTATCCAAGAGCGCACTATGGCCTCATTGCCTAGGACCTTTTCAATCCTTTCCCTTACCTCCTGTGCCTTGTACGGATCTCTCAGGTATACCTCGTAGCCCAAAAGCTGGTAAGATTGTCCAAAAAAGTCTTCTGCCACATCCATCTCCATGACTATAGTGGCATAATCCTGCTCAAAGGTACCCTTTTGAAAAAGGTCATCTACAAGAAAGCTCCTAACCTTAGGCAAAAAGCCTAAAGGTGTATGCTGACCCATGGGAGAGATAAGGAGTAGCTCTTCACCCTTTTTTATTCCCAAAAGGTCTGCCAAACCACTCCCAACTGCCACACCACCCCTCAACCTCACACCGTATATCTTATGGGCATCATCCTTTCTTAAGGCCTTTACGCTTACGCTGTAAACTCTCCCATCCCTTGAAACAAGGCCCTGATACAGAACTACTGAATATACACTTTTCACACCTTCCACGTTCCTTAGCTCTTTTTCAACCCTTTCAAATTCATCTTGATTTAAAAGGCTGACTATTATGTGAGGTGAAACGGAAAGTATCTTCTCCTTTAGCTCGTGTTGAAAGCCAGCAAAAACACCCATGGTAAGGAGAAGGGCACAAACACCTAAAGAGACACCAAGAAGGGCTATAAAAGAAACCAGCTTTGTAGAACCTTTCCCCGATATTAGGTATCTTAAGGCTATCTTAAGGATAGTTCTCATAGGGACTTTATCTGATCCAATATCTCCCTTTGCCTTCTCATAACATACTGTCTTATCTTCTTTCTTTGACTTTCTTCCATGTCCAGTTTAAAGCCCAATCTGATGTAAATATCCCCCTGTGTTCCTATTATGTTATTATGTTTTTTTAGCTCACCCTTTGTTCTAACCGTCCCCTCCCTTGGAAGCTCAATCTCTATATCAAAAGGTGTATGTATCCTTTGTATATCCGATACTATCTGAGAGAGAAGATCTATAAGCCTGCCTGCCTCTTCCTGATTTACCAAAACGCCCACACCCGACTCACTTATATCAACCGCCTTCACCTTTACCACACAATCTTCCGATATGCAAAAGGATACATACACAGGCTCCTTTTCTGTAGGCTGTACCCTTATAAATTCCCTTAAAACTATAGGTGGTGCAGGAACGGGAGAGTCAGCCTCCAGCACTAGCTCATCCCTTATATTGCTAAAGACCTTACAAAGAATGAACAGCTCTCCTACCTTTATGTACACTTGGCTTCTGTCGGAAAAAAGATGTTTAAACTTGCAGTTTTTGACATCAAAGCTTATAAACCTTTCCAACGGGGAAACCCATTTTACCTTTAGCTTCAACCTTATGGGAATCTCCTTCCAAGAGGTTATTACCTCACACTCTCTTCCACTCTTTATGTCTCCTAGTATTTCTGTGAGGCTCATGGTTTTATTATACCTTCCTCCGTTATTATGGCTGTTATGTTCTCTGGCGGCGTGATATCAAAGGCAAGGTGTAAAGCGGGAGAATCCTTGGGGGCTATAGGAACACCCTTGCAAAGCTTTACTTCCTCTTGGCTCCTTTCCTCCAACTTTATGCTCTCCTCTCCTTCAATGCTCATATCAAAGGTGGACTTTGGTGCGACAACGTAGAAGGGGATGCCATGGACTTTAGCCAGCACCGATAGGGTATAGGTGCCTATCTTATTGGCCACATAATAGTCTCTCGTTATCCTATCCGCACCCACTATAACACAGTCCACAAGACCTTTCTTCATCAGAAAGCCAGCTGTAGAGTCTGTTATTATCTTGTGTGGTATACCTTCCTTTGCAAGCTCCCAAGCTGTAAGCCTTGAACCCTGAAGGTACGGCCTTGTCTCATCCACCCAAACAAAGATATCCTTTTTAGCGTAGTGTGCAGACCTTATTACACCTAAGGCCGTTCCCCACCCTGCTGTGGCAAGCGCTCCAGTGTTGCAATGGGTAAGTATCCTTGCACCTTTAGGTATAAGCTGTTGACCTATCTCACCCATCTTCCTATTTGCCCTATAGTCCTCTTCCTCTATGGCTCTGGCTTCAGCCTCCAGATCCTTTCCCTCTTCCAAGGCCCTTTTCATCCTGTCTAAAGCCCAAAAGAGATTATAGGCTGTTGGTCTTGTGTTCTTTAGAGTTTGGTAGACAAGGGTAGGGTCTTCACCAGACCTTACTCCAAGAAGAAAGCCGTAGGCTGCCACACAGCCTATGGCCGGCGCTCCCCTCACTACCATATCCTTAATAGCCTTTGCCACATCCTTATAGTTATCTAGCTTCAACCACACTTCCCTTTCTGGGAGTTCTCTCTGATCCAAAAGCAAGAGCGCATCACCTTGCCAGATAAAGGCCCTTACCTCTTCCATGTAGGACTATTTTAAAGCAATGTTATATAATATTTTCCAGTATATGCTGAGTGAGAAATTCATTCTTCGTAGTGGCAAGTTTTAAACCGTGTGTATGATAAAATTACATACGTAGCATGAACATTACACTTCTCATTGTGCTTGCTCTTTTAAGCCTTATGCCAAACCTTTCCAAGTATCCTTTTAAAGGAGAAGAATCGCTCCGCACTATCGTAGCTTTTGAAATGTGGTATTCAAAAAGCTATTTCCAGCCTACTTTTCTTGGCGAGCCATATTTCAATAAACCTCCCCTCTTCAACTGGCTTATAATAGCTTACTCCCATACCTTCCCGTGGAGTGAGATAACAGGAAGGGCTGTAAGCTTGACTTTTCTATTTTTAACCACCTTAGCCGTAGGCCTTTTTTCTTATAACTTATTTAAGAAGGTTAATCTATCTCTCCTTTCTTCCTTAATATTCCTCACCTTTGGCAACGTGCTTTTCTTTTATGGATACTTGGCGGAGATTGATATAACCTTTACCTTTTTTGTCTTTGGTGGTATGATTTCCCTTTACCTTTGGCAAAGGGCGCCTTTTCTTGGGCCATCCTGTCTGGCATTATCTTTGGCCTTTCTGCCCTTCTCAAGGGCCTTCCTGCCTACGCCTTCCTTACGCTTTCCCTCCTTGCCTTTGCCATATACAACAGGAACCTAAAAGCCTTATTAAATAAAGGGACGGTGCTTATCTACCTTATTTCCCTCCTTATTCCCTTGCTTTGGCTACTTCAAACTCCAGAACCTCTTGAATATTTAAAGAATCTTTGGAGAGAATCCTTTAGCAGGGTGGAAGGGGATTTTTCAAGGCTAAAGCATATGCTTATCTACCCTCTGATTAACTTTAAGGACCTTTTGCCATGGAGCCTTATCTTTCTCCTTTCTTTATACTCCCTAAGAAGAGAGTTAAACCTTCCTTCTGAGATAAAACTCCTACCTCTTCTTTTCTTTATAAACTACATACCCTACTGGATTTCCCATTCGGCGGGAAGGTATATACTGCCACTCTATCCCATACTGGCCCTTATCTTTTCTTACTACATCCATCAAGCCATGCAAAAGGAGGCTATCAAAAGATTAGTCCTTGGCTTGTTGATAATCACCATAGCCTTAAGGTTTGTTTATGGCTTTGTCTTTTTTAGCTATGAAGAAAACAGACCAAACTCAAGGAAGGGAATAGCCAAAGACATGGCTACCCTTATAGACTTAAGAAAGGGTATAGCCTGTGAATGCCCGGAAGAAAAATCCATATGCCTATACTTGGGAATATGGAAGGGTGAGCCGCTAAAAAGGCTAAGCAAAAACCCCACGGCGGATTACATCATAAGTTGCAATAAAAGCTTAGGTAGGATTATCAAAGAGTATGACCTAAGTGGTAGAAAGGTATACCTTGAGGCATCCTCTGGTGGTTTAAATTATTAAAACATGGATATAAAGCCGGAAGAGGTCTACACTTTAGAAAAGAGAATTCTGGTGGATATTAGAAGTCCATCCGAATACGAGGAGTTTCATATACCGGGAGCCATTAACATACCCATCTTTGAAGATGAGGAAAAGAGGCTAATAGGTCTTGTGTATAGGAGCGAAGGGGTAGAAAAGGCAAAAGAGCTTGGCTATGAAATAGCTTGGAAAAAGCTACAAAGCCTTCTTGAAAGGTTTAAAAGCCTCAAAAGGGATTATAAAAATGTGATAGTCTATTGTTGGAGGGGAGGGCTAAGGAGTCAAGAGCTTTGCAAAGTGCTAAGGTCTATGGGTATTGAGGTTCTAAGACTTGAAGGGGGCTACAGGGCCTACAGGGAGTTTATCCTAAAGGACATGGAAAGACTCTTGGAGGGTAAAACCTTTTTGGTGCTCACAGGCAAAACCGGAGTGGGCAAAACAAGGCTTCTTAGAAGGCTAAAGGAGGAGGGCTACCCTGTTGTAGACCTTGAGGACCTCGCCCAAGATAGGGGGTCTGTCTTTGGAAAGGTGGGCATAAAGAAGAGGGTAAGCCAAAAGATGTTTGATGCACTGCTATATGAGGAGCTAAGAAGGATAAACTCTGAGCTTTTGATAGTGGAGGATGAGAGTAGGGTGATAGGAAACATACAGCTTCTGGAAGCCTTTTGGCAAAAAAAGGAAGGGGGTATATTTATAGAGATAGAAACAAGCCTTGAAAGAAGGCTAAAAAACATCATAGAAGAATACACTGCCTTTGAGGGCTGGCAGGAGGAGGTAGAAAGAGCCTTAGGTAAGATAAGAAAATACCTTGGGGAGGAGAAATACAGAAGGGCCTTGAGCATGCTAAAGGAAGGAAGAATAGAAGAGCTTGCCATCTTTCTGATGACCGAATACTACGACAGGACCTATAGAGTTAGCAAAAGCGTCTTTTTAAGGCTTTACTGTTCCAATGAGGAGGAGTGCTTGAATAAGATAAAAGAGGTATACTCAAGTCTTCTTAAGGAAGGGGTAATTTCTAAGCTTGGCGGGTAGCCTTCTATTTCTTACTTCAAGCTCCACCTCAAGGCCCTCTTGCCTAAAATTGACATCCACGAAGCACAAGGCTATGCCCTTTTGAAGGATAGGAGAAAAGGTGCCGCTGCTCACATACCCTATGGGCTTACCTTCGTAAAAGACCCTATAGCCTTCTCTTGGCACACCCCTCTGTAATAGCTCCAAACCAAAGAGCCTTCTCTTTATTTCCTTTTTTAAAAGCTCCTCTTTGCCCAAAAAATCTTTTTCAAGGCTTACATACCTGTCCAAGTTTGCCTCAAAGGGTGTTATATCTTCAGAGATCTCATGACCATACAAGGGCATGCCAGCCTCAATCCTTAGCACATCCCTTGCACCAAGCCCGCAAGGAGTGCAAACCTTTACCAGTCTTTCAAAAAGATCAATCCCTTTAGAGATATCCGCATACACCTCAAAGCCATCCTCTCCCGTATAGCCCGTCCTTGATACGATGATGCCGTCAAAGACCTCAAAGTGGTAATACCTTATGCTTTCCACTGGAAAGAACTCCTTTAGCACTTCCACAGCCCTTGGGCCCTGAAGGGCAAACTGCACAGTCTTATGACTTATATCCTCCACCTTAATCCCTTCTTCTTTAAACCATTCGCACACCTTCTCCTTATTTACCGCATTCACACAAAGGAAAAACTCATCCTCAGAGAGCCTGTATATAGTTATATCATCCCTTATGCCACCCCTTTGATTCATAAGTAGGTTGTATTGGACCCTTTTGGGCTTTAGCTTTGCCACGTTCCTTGAAGTGATATATTCAAGCTTTTCAAGGCTGTCTTTTATCAAAAGCCTTCCCATGTGGGATATGTCAAAGATGCCACAATCTTCCCTTACAGAAAGCACTTCCTTAGAAATGGATGAATACTCTACTGGCATCTCCCAGCCTGCAAACTCTGTAAACTTGGCTCCGAGGCTTTTGTGCAGATGGTATAAGGGCGTCTTCATATTAAAATTTTAACCCATGCTAGCCAAATACATGCTTTTGAACTACATAAAAACCTTTTTCATCATACTTTTTGTGCTTTTTGGCATATTGTATTTTTATCTTATTGGTGAAGTTTTTGCAGTCTTTAAGCAAAAAAGCCTTAGTATTCTTTTGTCTTATACATTTAACTTCCTGCCATTGGCCTTCTTTTACATCAGCGCTTTTGTAGGAGGCCTTGCCTTGATTTTATTCCTCAGAAGGCTCACACAGAAGAAGATTGATCTCTTGACTCAAAGCTTTGGTATATCTCCTCTAAGCTTTTCCTTTTCTATCATAGTTTTTTCCCTATTCCTCTCTTTTATCAACCTTTTTGGATCTTATGAGATTTATCCAGAGAATCAAAGAAGATTATACATTATAGAAAGGGAATATAAAAAGGCCAAAGAGCTAGAAAAAGGAATAATAAGGAACCTTTGGCTTTTAGAGGAAAAAAATGGAGAAAAGGGCTTTTACAACTTTGAACTTATAGATCTGTCCACTGGAAGTGTCTACGGTTTTTACTACCTTAAGGTGGCAGAGGGTTCCATAAGAGAGCTAGTGGTGGCACAAAGGGGACTGTGGAAGGGAGAAAACATAGAACTGAGGGAGGCAAAGATAAAAAATCTATTTACGGGTGAGGAGTCTATAAAAGATATGACAATCCATTATATTGACCTTTCCCAAATAAGACCCCTTGCCGAAAGGCCAGAGCACCTATCTATGAAAAATCTATTTATGCTTAGCTTGATAGGTGAAAAGATAGGTATAAATCAAAGGTATTACCTTTATGAGATCTTGAGGCGTGTGCTTACGGCCCTTCTTCCCATCTTTATAACCATAAGCGTAAGCTGGGTGTGTTTGAGGTGGCGACGATTTAGCCTCTCTTTGTTAGCCCTAATTTCCCTATTTTCCTACCATTGGCTTTCTTTGAACCTAATAAAATCCTTTGTGGAGAACACCAGCACAAGCCTCACCCTTCTTTCCTTTATCTATGCACCCTTGCCTCTGCTATCTCTAAAAGGACTTTACGATCTTGGCAAAGGATTCAGGGTCTAGGCTGGCTCCACCCACCAGTAGCCCATCCACGTCCTTCATCTTCATAAAATCTGGTGCATTATTCGGGTTTACACTTCCACCGTATAGGACCCTCGTCTTTCCAGTATGCTGTGGGTTTATGCTACAAAGTAGGTCCTTTATGAAGGCATGCACAAGCTGAGCATCCTCTGGCGTGGCTGGGTTTCCCGTGCCTATGGCCCAAACGGGCTCGTAGGCTATGTCTATGCTATCTGTATAGGCCTCTATGCCCGAAAGGGCAAGCCTTATCTGAGTTTCTATAACCTTAAAGGTAAGCCCTGCCTCCCTCTCCTCTATCCTCTCTCCCACGCACAGTATGGGTCTTATGC
Organism: Candidatus Pampinifervens sinense; assembly: GCA_037927135.1. GTDB lineage: Bacteria > Aquificota > Aquificia > Aquificales > Aquificaceae > Pampinifervens > Pampinifervens sinense. Next base: position 61,741 of record JAXSPP010000009.1, read on the forward strand.
CCGCCTTCAAACAGGCTGTTAGCTTTTTGTTTATAAGCTCGTCCGACTCTCCAAAGATCCACCTCCTTTCCGAGTGGCCCACTATCACATAGGAGACTCCAAGCTCCTTTAGCATATCCAAAGATATCTCACCGGTAAAGGCACCCTTTGGCTCAAAGTGGCAGTTCTGGGCCCCAAGCCTTACCTTTTTGTCCTTTAGCATCTCACTTGCCACGCATAGGGAAGTGAAAGGCGGGCAAAGAAGAATTTCCCTGTCCTCTATTCCCTCCACAAGGGGCAAAAACCTTTGTATGTATTCCTTGGTTTGAGATGGTGTTAAGTTCATCTTCCAATTGGCGGATATGAGTTTCATCGGATAATTATAACATATTTTCTTCTGAATTTTTAAGCTTGTGTAAAAGGTGTAAGCCAAAGTATGCCTTAACAGACCTTACAAGTTTATCGTATTTTTCTCCTATCTGAAGTCTAAAACTTTTTGTTATGGAGTTTTCGGATAGTGGTGGATGGAGCTGAAAAAGCCTTTCTAAAAAACTGGTATGTTCCTTTTTACCTTCAAGATAAGCCAAATAAAAGGGTAGAATAATATTAAAAAACATCTCTCTTTTTCTTAAAATGCCTATACCTTTAAAATCCATTATTCTATTTACGCATTGCCTTGCCTTTTCTGGAGTATCAACCAGCTCTTTTTCTTCTCTTGTTATCTTTGTCAAAAAATACTCAACCAAACTGGGCAAACTTTCTGCCAACAACACAGAAATTCCTTTTATCCTTCTATCTGGGTAATTTGCCGGACGTATGTTCTTAAAATTCCATACACTTTTATCCATCTTCAAGGAAAGGTCAAAGCCTTCCAAAGAACCTTCTCTTAGCTCTATAAAACCAGCACGGTGTAGCAAAGCCTTTTCTATCTTTTCCCTTTCTTTTAGCTTTTTTATCTCTTTAAAAGGTGTTATCAGCGCAAGCTCCAAAAATTGTGTTTTATTTTTTGGATAACCCAAAGAAAGCATTATTTCTCTATACAAGGCTTCATCTGCCTCTGCAATCCTAAGGAGATTTTTCATCCTTTGTATTTTCGTCTTAAGCCACCTTTCTCCAAGCTTTTCCAAAAGGCTTGCATCAATGTTTTTCATAAGTATTCATCACGCCATGATGTTTTAAATTCAATATTCTGAGATTCTTTCATATCTCACACACTCCTTGCCTTCTCCAATCTATTTTTGACCAATTCCGCCACCGCCCAATAGACCTCTTTTCTTTCTTCTTCTGTTAATCCTAAGGCATCAAAGACAATATCATCAAGGGCTTTTCTATCTGGCAACGGATTTGGCTCTTGCTCACGGATGGGCTTATTGGGGTCAAAGCCAAGCTCGGTGAAGATGGAGTGGATAGGACGGTTAATAAGTTGAGTAAATTTGTTCATTGATAACTTTAAATTGTTTAAAATTGGCAATTTTACTATATCAATTTTTACCAATCTTATCGCTCCACCTCCTAACCCTCGCCTCCCAATTACCTCAATAAAAAACCAACTTAAAGTTGAATTAAGAATCAGACATAAAGTTTCATTATCTACCTTGATTCCAGAAATTCCATAAAAATTGTGTTCGAATGGTAGATTATCTTTATTGTAATGACAAATATGTTTATCACCTCTCAAATCTACCCACAATAATGGAGCTCTTCTTATTTCATAAGGGACATCTTTTATTTTAATCAGCCATACTGCATCATCAACTGTAAGCAAAATTTTATTTACCTCACGGGGACTTTTAAAAACAGGTGAATAAGTTAATGGATCAAACTCCCCAATCATTCGTGTGTAATACTTTTTATTATTACCTGTGATAATTCCAGCTTTTACCTCCGCAATATCTCCCAACCTCACCAATTTCCCTTTCCCCTTTTCCAAAATCTTAAAATAAATCTCTGGTGCCCTTAGGTATTTCCCGCCCCATTTATTGCCAACATAAACAAGCTCTTCTGGCTTACTATATCCTATCAAGCCCTCTTCTTCTGGAATTTCACTGCCTTCAAGCAAAAGCTCCCTTTTTGACTTTGGAAACACCCTAAAATCCTCATCGTCAAAAACAGGCTCTTTTATGCTTTCAAGCCTCTTTATTACTTCTGCATTTACCACTTCCTCAAAGGGCTTCTTAAAGGCTACAAACTTAACCGTATAATCATCAAGCTCCTCTTTTGGCCTTTGAATCAAAACAATCACCGTATTTACATCTGCCTGCTTAAAGGAACGCTTCCGCAGGTTATCAATAATATAAATTGGTCGCATTCTTTTGAGTAAAAACTCCTGAAGCCCCGCTCCATATTCCACATCAAGCCAAGAGTTGGAGTTTATAAAGCAAAATATTCCACCTTCTCTCAAGAGAGAAAGCCCATGATAGTAAAAATATACATAAAGGTCGCTCTTTTTGTCTATCTTAACATTCTTCCAAATACTTTTTACAGAACTTTCCAACCTATCCTTATATTCCTTTTTCAGTTTTTTCCATTCTTCTTCTGTGTATCTACTCTTATCTTCCAAGGGTGGGGCTATCAACTCCTGCCTTACGTAGGGCGGGTTTCCAATTACAATATCAAATCCACCTTTTGTGGCAAAAACTTCTGCAAAATCAATCTCCCAAAGGAAATAATCCTTCCGTGTTTTATTCTCAATGTTTCTTAAGGCCTCTTCAAGCCTTTCCTTTTCCCTTTTAAGACTTTTAATCTCCTCTTCCTTCCTTTTCCCTTCCTTCTTATTAACCTCACCAAATAGGCCTTTACCCTCTTCTAATTTTTTATAAAACTCAGCCTGTTTAATTTCCTTTTCAAGCATCTCTATTTTTGCCTCAAGAATCTCCTTTAAAATATTCCGCTCAAGCTCTTCAATTTCTTTTATCTCCCTTAAATCTGCGCTCACTTGTCCGGAGAAAAAGGCGTTCTTTTTATCAATTAGCTCTCTTATTTTTGCTTCTATTTTTGGAGATATGTATTTTTTGGGATTTTCTCCCCTTAGGCTTATTAGAATACCACCTATTTCTTCCACAAGAGAATCACCCTGACGGATTTTGAAAGATAAGTTTGGCAAAAGGGGTTTGGTGTATATGTCCATGTATTTTTCTTCCGTTTCTATAACCAAAGATAGCCAAAGTCTTAGCTCTCCCACCATTACGGCCCAATCCTTTACTTCCACACCATATAAATTCTCTTTAATGATCTTTTGCTTTAGTGCATAGATATTCTCCTCCCTTCCTTCAATTTTCCTTGTAAGCTCAGAATGAAGCTCCACAAGTATATTCATCATACCCACAAGGAAAGAAGCAGAACCTACTGCAGGGTCAACTATTTTTACATCTTCTAAACTTTCCTTTATTGCCTTTGCCTCTTTTTCTGTTAGCTTTTCAACTCCATTATGCGGGTCAAAAATAAAGTCTATAAGCTTTTCCTTTTCAATGTCCGTTTGACTGGCAAGATACTCCACTAAGGAAAGCCTACACATAAAATCAATTTCTACCCTTGGAGTATAGAAAATACCACTTTCTCCCCTCTCTTCCTCCGCTATTAGAGACTCGTAGACCCTGCCAAGCATCTCTGGGTCCACAGCCACTTCCACATCCAAGGGCAAAGCCTCGTCAATGGTAAAGTTGAATACCTCCAAAAAGCCTTTTTTCTTATCCCTTTCGCTCAAATCTGGTTCAAAAAGCCACTCAAAAACGCTGTCTGGCACATGTGTAAATTCTTCATCAAGGTCGTTTTTCAAAAATAGCCCACCGTTAAGGTATGGCATAAGCCTAAAGGACTCTTGAATTTCTTCAGGAAGTCTTTTGTCTATAAGGCTGGACCTTTTATTAAAAGCACCAAAGAATAGGCTTGAAAGCCATACAGAGTAAAAAGTATCCTTTTGGTTTGGATCTCTTTTGACATACTCCTTGTATTTATTCCATAGATTTCTCATATAATTAGGGTCTTGCTCATAATCTTTCCACTTTAACCACTTTTTCCTTTGCAAAAAGTATATAAAGAGTATTCTTGAAAGAAGCTGTTGGGCAAAAGCATAACGCCTTTTGTAGTCGGAACCCTCACCTAAGGACCTTACAATAACCTCCTTTATGGCATATCTGTATGCCTCAAAGAACTCCTCCGTTATTGGTTCAACGCTAAAGGCTTCTTCTAAATCTTTAAGGGTAGGCCTTTTTCTATCGTCCTCCAATAGGGGCAAAAACCTTGACTGAGCCGTATGGCTCTTTTCTCCTTCACCCACCAAAAAGGACCATCTTTTAGCGGGTGTAAACTCTTCCCTTGCAACCAGCTTACCAGATGGCGTAATCTCTTGCCTATAATCAAGCTTTACAAGGGAAAATCTCCAGCTTTTACTACCCTCTGCCACAAAGGCCACCAAGCCAGCACGGAAATTACCCTCCTTCAAATACCAAGCTACCAAGTTTCTTTGTAGCGCACGTGCCCTCTCAAGGGTATTTTCATCCTTTAAATGAACAACCAGCAGGACTATTTTTTTGTTATCATCTTCGTATTTACCTATATGCCTTAAAGAATCTACATAATTTCTAAACCTCTCTGGAATTTGACCGCCCTTATATTCTATGTTCTCTTCCTCATAGTCTTTTAGAAGATGTTTAAGGAATAAGGTGAATTTTCTGTTGTCAAAGGGTGATTCAAAACAACTTCTTATTAACTCCTTCGCCTGACCCCTTTCCATCCCTCGTTATATTTTATTAAAGTTTTTTAAATGTAAAGACATGGCACTCAAAGTAAGTATAAAGAGAGTATTACTTCCCCCCTTTCCTTCTCCATACGTTCTGCCTCTATGTAATGGCCTTTCAAAAGCTCTTCTGGTATTTGGCTTTTCAGTATTCCAATCAGTTTAATCGGGTCCTCCAATATATCTTCCTTGTTTTCATCAATAGACTTTAATACCCTTTGGATGGTTCTCTTTGGCAATAGTCCTTCTTCAAGCCTGTTTATGACCAAATTTATATACTCTCTGTGCAGACCATCTGTAATTTTATCTTGGTTTGCTTTAAGCAAGTTTAATAACCTTCTATTAGACCCTGTTATTCCGCTTTTAACTTCTAAAGATTCTTCATTGATTGCATCCTCAAAGGCTTTTATGTTCCTTTCAAGAAGTTCGTAATATTTTTGTAATGGTATTTCCTCCCTCTTTTCGTTCTGTTGGCTTTCAAATATTTTTGCCGCAGTTAGAAAATCTACCTCTTTTACCTCTTTTCCGTCTGCTAAGAAAAACTTCATCAACTTACCTCTTCTAAAGAAGGTCAAAAGAGAACTGTGAGATGCTAAAGCCTCTATTGATGGAGAAAGAGCCTTTGCAGAACGGGCTTTTTTAGGTAAATTTTTTATCTTTTGGAATAGTGCTTCGTTGTTATTCTTTATATCTTCAATAATTCTCAAGTATTTTAGCTCACTTTCCTCCTCCTCTTCCTCTTCAGTTATGGTCTTTTTGGATAGAAGCTTATCAAACAGCTCGTGAGAAGATACGGGTTCACCCTCTGTTAGTATGGCAGAATTTCCACCAAGCAAAGTTAAAAAGGTTTCTACCTTGGACCGTGCTATGTTTGTAAGTTCAATTTCTGTGTCCGCTTGCTTGGTAGGGAAAAAGTTAAAGGTGTAGATTTTGTCATGGGGTGTGTCTATGCGGTTTACCCTTCCTACCCTTTGCATAAGCCTTGTTGGGTTCCAAGGTATGTCGTAGTTTATAACTATGTTTGACCTGTGAAGGCTAACACCTTCAGAAAGCACATCTGTTGATATAAGTATTCTGTATTCATCCCTCTTTTCTCTTGCTTTTGCAGAAAAATTGTTTATAACATCCTCCATAACTGAAGGAGAAGATTGGCCAGTGAACAAAAGAACCTTTCCTTCAATATGTTTGTCTTCTTCTATTTTTTCTGCCAGGTATTCTGCCGTTTCCTTTGATTCGGTAAATATGATTATTTTCCCCTTTTTCAAAAGCTGGTTTTCTTTTAGGTTTTTTAAAAGCTCCTCAAGCTTTGGGTCTCTTTTTAAAGAATCCCACATGGATTTTATTCTTTTAAGTATATTAAGGTCCCACTCTAAATCCTTTCTAAATTCTGGAATGAAGTCTTCGCTGTTGTATCTTTCCGCTTTTCCTTCATCAATCAACCTGTGGATTGCTTCATCATCTCCACTTTCCAAAAGCTCAAATATCTTGTTTATATACTTTTTACTGACATAGACCACACCATTATCATAGTGTTTTATAAACTTCTCATAAGAATTGATAAACCTTTCAATGCTTTTTTTAAAAGCGTAAAAACTGCTCTCAAGCCTCTTTACAAGCAAAACTTTCATAAAGGATCCCATATTCCTCTGGGATTGAGCCTCCTGTTGTGATATATCACGCTTTAGGTAAAGCATGGGTGTATAACGTGCATACTTTAACTTTTTAGTTATAAGCTCTACAGTTTCCATAAAAACTTTATCCTCTTCGTCGTTTAACTTATAAAAGATCGGCTTTGGGTCTTCCACTTCTGGAAATTTTATGTTATTCCTTTTTAAATCTTCTGCAAAATACTTTTCTATTTCGCTTCTTGTCCTTCTTACCATTATGTATTTCAAAACCTTGTCCCTAATTTCCTTAGCTACCTCCTTAGCTACCCTAAGATATTCATCATAATTTTCCTGACGGTCTACTTCATCAAGCCTCTTTTGTAGTCTTTTGAAAAATCTTTCAAGGTCTTTAATTCCCGAAATTGTGCTGTTTTTAGGGTTCTGGAACAGCTTTATCTGATTGAGAATGTCCAAAGGAGTGTTGTTATAAGGCGTAGCTGATACCAAAATTACCCTTTTGCCTCTACATATCTGCATAAGCTTTTCATAGCTTATGGTGCTTTCATTTCTAAACCTGTGCGATTCATCTATAACCACATTTTTATACTCTCTTCTTTTTATCTCTTCCAAGGCTTCGTCAAGCTTACCAGTAGATTCATAATATGCGGGTATGCCAAAGTCGCTAAAAACGTTGTACCAAGACCCGGGATTGTTCTTGTCAATAAGATTGGGCGGTGCTATAACAATAGTTCTTCCACCAAGCTGTTTTACAAGCATTGCTGTAATATAGGTTTTACCAAGTCCAACCACATCGGATATGAAGACTCCACCATGCTCTTCTATTATCTTCTTTGCGTTTAAAACCGCCTGTTCTTGGTACTCAAGCCTTTTAAAATTGGTTGGTTCATACTCCTGGTAAATTCTTTCTAAGCCTTCCAGGTCCTCTTTAAAATATTCATAAAGGAATTTAAGATATAGCTCGTAGGGCGTGATATCTTCTTTTAACCATGTCCTTTCTTTTAAGGTTTGCACAAAGTCCTCCGTTACATCAACAGATTCTTTCCACAGCTCTTCAAACCTACTTTTTGCATATTCGTAGTCCGCACGGTCTTTTAACTCTACGTTGAACTCAAGGTTATCTTCCAACCCAGACTCTGTAAAGTTGCTAGAACCAGTAATTACCCTTCCCACGTCCCTGTCCCCTTCCTTAAAGGTCATAATATAAACCTTTGCATGAAGCCTTCTGGAAGGGTGGGCTCTTATCTCCAGTTTTCCTTCCCTTATCCACTCAATAAACTTACGAACCCCCTCTTCCACTCTGAGATGGTCCTCCGACTGGCTCATATCCTCCTCTATGAACCTTTGAACCTCTTGCTTTACTTCCTTAACAGAAAGCAGGTCATAGGTCTTTTTGTCCACTCCCATGCCTACAAGTATTCTTATCTTTTCCGTTTTCTCTAAGGCTTCCCAGAGGGCATAAAAACCGCTTATTCTAAAGTAAGCCACGATACAATCAAAGTATTTACAATCCTTTATAAGCTGTTTAAATCTATCTTTTAAAGTTTTTCCTGGTTCATTAACTATAAAGGTTAAGTCCAGGACGCTCCCCACCATGGATAATATTGTATGATAAACCAATTTACCTCAAAAACACATAGGCATAAAGCAGGCCAACTAATATTCTGTAGACTCCAAAGACAAAAAAGGAATGATTTCTTAGAAAGTTAAGAAGTGTTTTTACACTCAAAAGGGCAAAGAAGAAGGCCGTTATGAAGCCTACAAAAAGGACTTGCCAATCCTGGAGGTTAAAGCTCTGGTGGGATTTATAAAGGTCGTAGCCTGTGGCTATTAGCATGGTGGGAACTGCCAAAAGGAAGGAAAACTCTGCGGCAGTCTTCCTGTTTAAGCCCATAAGCATACCACCTATTATGGTGGCACCAGATCGGGAGACTCCAGGTATCATGGCAAGGCTCTGAAAGACTCCAATGGCAAAGGCCCTTGGATAGCTAAGGTCCCTTATATCCCCTATATAACAAAACCTCTCACAAAGCCTGTCCGCAAAAAGGAGGGAAAAGCCTCCCAAAACCAAGGCTATTACCACCACAAGGTCGTTGCCTATAAGGTAGCCCTTTATGAACTTGTAAAGGCTAAAGCCCAAAAGGCCTGTGGGCAAAAAGGCAATGATGATTCTCTTCCAAAGCTCCACATCTTTTAAAAACCTCTGCCAGTATAGGAAGAGGATGGCCAGTATGGCTCCAAGCTGTATGGATATTTCAAAGCTTTTGGTAAAGCTATCGTGAGGTATGCCAAGTATATGGGCTGTAAGTATTAGGTGGCCTGTGGAAGAGATGGGCAAAAACTCCGTTATGCCCTCCACCGCTCCCATAATAAAGGCATGCTTTATATCCACTATAGCACCTCCACATATATGCCCTTTAGATAAAGGGTGTTTGGCATCTGGAGTATCCAAGGATGGTCAAGGTCCTGGAAGCTCTCTCCCACTATCCTGAGCTGTCTTCTTGCGTCCTTTCCAGCGGACAGAAGGGTTTGCAAAAGGTGGTCCCTTGTGATGTGGAAGGAGCAAGAGTATACTGCCAGATAGCCACCGGGCCTTGTAACCTGTATGCCTCTCAAAAACAGCTCTTTGTAGCCCCTCAAAGCGTTGGGCACTGCCGCCCTGTTTTTTGCAAAGGATGGTGGGTCAATTACCACAAGGTCAAACTTCCTTCCCTCAAGGTAGAACTTTTTGAGCACATCAAAGGCATTGGCCTCTATCCACTCTATACCAGACAGTTGGTTAAGCTCAGCATTCTTCTTTCCCACCTCAAGGGCTGGGCCGGAGATATCCACCGCTATAACCTTACTTGCACCAGCCTTTTTCATACTTAAGGCAAAGCCACCCGTATGGCAAAAAAGGTCAAGGCATTCTGCACCGGGCTTTACAAAGCTTCTTATAAGCCTTCTTGCTTGCCTCTGGTCCAAGAAAAAGCCCGTTTTTTGCCCATGTGGTATGTTTACAAAGAACTTAAGGTCATGCTCCCAGATGATGATCTCCTCTGGCACCTCCCCATAGATAACACCTTCCTTGTTATCCATACCCTCCACAGAGAGTACATACTCGCTCACCTTTTCATAGATGCCCTTGGGCTTAAGAAGGTCTATAAGGGCTGGTATGACCCAATGCCTTAGCTTGTTCATGCCGTAGGTGGTGAACTCCACCACCACATACTCACCATAAACATCCACTATAAGGCCCGGCAGAAGGTCTCCTTCTGAATGCACAAGCCTGTAGGCGTTGCTATCAAGGTATAGTCTTTTCCTATATTCTAAGGCTTCTTTTAGTCTTTTTCTTATCAGTTCTTCTGTTATGGGTTCTTCCTTGTTAAAAGAAAGTATCCTTATGCTTATGTTGGCAGAGGGGTTTATGTAGCCATAGCCCAAAAACTTTCCACCGTAATCCCTGACTACTACCAGATCTCCCTTCTGAGGCTTTTTAGAGTAGCCTATGATCTCAGGCCTGTATACCCATGGGAAAAAGCCCCTTATCTTGTCTTCTACTCCAGGCCTTACCCTTACCTGTATCATTGATACTTTACAAGCATCCTTTGAGCCACTTCCTTTGCTTTCTCTTTACCCACAAGCTTTTCTGCCAGCTTTAGGCCAAACTCAAGGGCTGTGCCAGGCCCTTGGCTTGTCACTATGTTCTCATCCTCCACCACAGGCTGGTCCACAAAGTGGGCAGGCTTTATCTCCTCCACAAGGGAAGGATAAACGGTGGCCCTTTTGCCCTCCAGCACTCCAAACTTTGCCAAGGCTGTGGGTGCTGCACATATGGCACCTATGAGCTTTTTCTTTTCTTGCATGGCCTTTATGAGCCTTTCCACCCTTGGGTCCTGCTTTAGCCTTTCCACACCGCCCGCACCGCCGGGCAGTATTACCATATCAAGCTCTTCAGGGTTTAGGTTATCCACCGTAGTATCTGGCACTATCTTAACATTCCTTGCGCTCGCTACCGGCTCGGGAGTTAGCCCTGCTATGATCACTTCCACGCCAGCACGCCTTAGCACATCAATAGGGGCTACAGCCTCCACCTCCTCAAAGCCTTCTGCCAATATGATGGCCACCTTTGCCATGGCACTACCTCCTACCTTATTATCTCCCTCTCCCTTACCCTCGGGTCAATTATGGCCAAAAGTATGTCGGCAATCAGGTTGCCCACAAGTAGCATTATAGTACCAATATATAGCCCACCCATCACAAGGAAAAGGTCTTGGGACAAGACAGCATCCAGCATAAGTGTTCCAAGGCCAGGCCAACCCACTATTATCTCAATGAGGGCCGCACCAGAAAGCAGGCCAGCTATCTCATAGCCAATGAGTGTGGTAAAGGGGTTCATGGCGTTTTTGAGTATATGCTTTATTATAACCCATTGGGAAACACCTTTTGCCCTAAGCATTATCACCATAGGGCTGTTTTTTATTTCTATGACTGCGCTCCTCATAAGCCTTATGAGGCCTGCGGAAGAGACAAGGGTTAGAGTTAGCACTGGCACAAACATATGGGCCAAAAGGTCTACTATCTTGCCCCAAAGGCTTAGCTCATGGAAGTTTGGACTGTGCACACCACCCACGGGCACATGGCCTGTCTTTGAGACCAAAAGAAGGATTATAAAAGCTAAGAAAAAGGAAGGGAAAGACATAAAAGCATAGCTGTATAGCCTTATTATCTTGTCTGGAAGCTTGCCCTCCTTTAGGCCTGCCCAAAGGCCCAAGGGAATTGCAATGAGCCATGAGAGTATGGTTGAAGTGGCTGTAAGAAGAAGGGTGTTCCAAACCCTTTCCCCTATAAGCTGGGACACGGGGGCATGGTATTGGAAGCTATAGCCAAGGTCAAAGGTCAAGGCGGAAGAGAGCCACTTAAAATATTGCACAAAAAAGTTTTGGTCCAAGCCATACTGTTTTTTCAACGCTTCTATGGTCTCCGGTGAGATCTGTGGGTTTAACTTCAGCTGGTCCAAATAGTCTCCTGGCGCCAGCTTTATTATCAAAAAGGACAAAAAGGTGACGCCTATGAGAGTCAAAAAAGCTTGAAAGGTCCTATAAGCCAAAAACCGAAGCATCAGAAGTAGTTGGCTATAAAGTGCTTCACTTGTGAGAAGTACCTGTTTATCTCTTCCTTGTGTTTATTCTTCACATACCTTATCAGTTTGTAGTCATCCCAGTAGCCAATGAGGGGCACTTTGTCCGGTATGGAGTCCCTGTCCTCTATAAGGTAAAGAAGGGCAGATATGAAGTCCCTTTTGGCCTCTTCCTTTAGGTCAAACTCCTCATCGGAGAGTATCCTCATAAACATCTTGGCATCAAGGATAAGGTTCCTCACATACTCCATGGTGGGTGGGATGCGCCTTAGCTTCTCTTCCAAAAGTCTCCTCAGCTCCTTTATGCCAATATCCCTGTAGTACTTTCTGAGCTTTTCCTCCATGGGAGTTTTATTATAGCATGATAGAATATATAACTATGAGCGTGCTTGTGTTTGTGAGCATGACGCCTATAGGAAAGGGAGAAAGCGTAAGCGAGTATGTGGCTAGGGTAGTGGACATAGTAGACAAATCTGGCCTTCCCTATGTGCTTACACCCATGGGCACCATAATAGAGGGTGAGAGCTGGGATGAGGTGATGAATGTGCTAAAGGAAGGCTTTGAAGCCCTCAAAAAGGACTGCCCAAGGATTTCTATAACTATGAAGATAGACTACAGAGAGGGTAAGTCTGGAAGATTGCAGAGTAAGGTAAAATCTGTGGAAGAAAAGCTTGGAAGGGAGATAAGGAAGGTAGTGTAAGGTGGCTATAAAAAAGCTTTCTAAGGAGGATCTTTTATACGGTTATACCTACAGCTATTCTACGTTGGATGTGGAGGAGGGTAGATACTTTCCAGGTCAGGAGAGGGTAAGGTCCGCCTTTGACTTGGCCCTCAAAACTGAGTTGGAAGGTTATAACCTTTACGTTTCTGGCCCCGAAGGTATAGGCAGAACCATATACACCCTTACAAGGTTAAAGGAGGCATCAAAAAACAAAAAGATACCGGAGGACATATGCTATGTAAACAACTTTGACAATCCGCTCAAGCCAAAGCCTTTACTTTTACCGGCTGGTTTGGGAAAGGCCTTTGCGCAGGATATAGATAGGGCTATAGAAGCCTTAAAGGAAGAGATACCTAAGGCTTTTGAAAGTAAAGAGTATGAGGAAGAGGTTTCAAGGATAACAAAGAGGATTGAGAGTAAGAAGGAAGAAGTAGTTCAAAGGCTTGTAGAGGAAGCTCAAAAACATAACCTTGGTGTAGTTTTTACACCAGCTGGTATAAAGCTCTTACCCCTCGTAGGAAGAAGGATTGTGCCCGAAGAGGAGATCTACGCCAATCCAAGGCTTCAAGAGAGTTATGAGAAGAATCTCTCTGAGTTTGAAGATAAGTTTAGGGATTTTATGAGGGCCCTAAGGGAGCTTGATCATTCCCTTTCGGACGAAATATGGGAGCTTAGGAATAGGGTAGCAACCTATGTGGTGGATAAAGTTTTTTCAAGGTTTGAAGGAAAATACAAGGACTATGATGGACTATCGGAGCACATAAACAGGTTAAAGCTTGAGCTTGCTAAAAATGCGGACCTTTTCCTCTCTTGGCATACCTCCAAAGGAAATGTGGCCCTTCAAAGGATGTTAGAAAAATCCTTTAACACCTTTAGGGTAAATGTAATAGTGGACAACTCAAACCTTGAAGGTGCTCCCGTAGTCTTTTGTGAGGTTCCCACCTTTCAAAACCTCTTTGGAAGAGTCTTTTATACGGCAGAGATGGGTGTTCTGTATGCAGACCATATGAGCCTGTCCGCTGGATGCCTTCATAGGGCAAGGGGAGGCTACCTAGTTCTAAGGGCTGAAGACCTTTTGAAAAACCCTTTCCTCTGGGACGCTTTTAAAAAGGTGCTCATGCACAAAAAGATATACATGACAATACACCCTTTTGAAGATAGCTTTGTGCCCTTTGTAGGAATAAGCCCAGAGCCAGTGCCAGCAGAGTTTAAGGTGGTGCTAATAGGCGATCCCTATCTCTATTACCTTCTTTACAACTATGATCCTGAGTTTAGAAGGCTCTTTAAAGTTAAGGCAGATTTTAACCCCATAGTGGATATAAATCAGGAGATAGTAGATAGCTTTCCAAGGATTTTAAAAAAGATAGTAAAGGAGGAGGGTTTAAAACACCTTTCTTCCGATGCCCTCTCAGAACTTTTTAAATATGGTGTTATGCTCTCTGGAAGCAGGAAGAAGTTTAACGTAATCCTTGGGCATATTGTGGACATTGTAAGAGAAGCACAAAGTTTTGCAGAAGGAGAAGACATTATAAAAGGAGAGCACATAAGGAAGGCCATAGAGGAGAAGGTGTTTAGGTCCAATCTGGTAGAAGAGAAGATTAGGAAGGCGATAGAGGAGGGTAAGGTAATACTGCGTATTGAAGGAGAAGAGGTAGGACAGATAAATGGCCTTAGCGTTATTGATCTTGGAGATTACAGCTTTGGGAAGCCTACAAGGATAACAGCTTCCATATACGTAGGTGATAAGGGAATAATAAACATAGAGAGGGAGGTGGAGTTAAGCGGACCCATACACTCTAAAGGTGTCTTAATACTTAGCGGTTATCTTGGAAGGAAGTATGGAAGGGAAATGCCCCTTCATCTTTCTTGCACACTGACCTTTGAACAAAGCTACGATGAGGTTGAGGGAGATAGTGCTTCTATGGCAGAGCTTTTAGCTATACTTTCTGCCATTGCAGAGGTCCCTCTAAAGCAATACATAGCCGTCACAGGGTCTATAGATCAGATGGGTAATGTGCAACCTGTGGGTGGCATAAAGGAGAAGGTGGAAGGGTTCTACAAGGTTTGTAAAATGTATGGACTTAAAGGGGTTGAGGGTGTCATAGTTCCTCAGAGAAACTATGATAATCTGCTGCTTAGTGATGAGGTGTTGGAGAGCATAGAAAAGGGCCTTTTCCATATATACCTTGTGGATCATGTGGATGATGCTATAGAGATACTTACAGGTATGAGAGCGGAGAGGTTTCACAGTATTGTAAGAGAAAAGCTAAGGGAGTTGCACAGAAGGCTTTCACAGCTTGGGAAGAGGAAGGTTTAGCTTAGATAATTCTGAGCACATAAAAGGTCAGAACCATACAGGTTAGAAATAGGATCATTCCATAAAGCTTGTAATACCACAAACTTGTCCTATAAAATCCCCTATCCACCTGCCTTATAGTCTTAAAGAAGTTCACAGCGCCTAAGATAAGGGTTATCAGCCCTATGAATATTATAAAAAGGCCTATTTTTGCCAAGCCTTGATGCCCACCATCAAAGTGCATATTAAAAACCCTCTCCAACTGCCTTATAAAGAACTCAAACCTTTCAATAACGAAGCCAAATATGATTAGAGATATGGAGGTCCTAATCCATGCCAAAAAGGTCCTCTCCGCAGCCATATAGATCCTTGGGTCTACAACTTCTTTTTTATCCACCATAAGACCTCCTTCTATATAAGATATATCCCAATAGAATATCAACGTTCCTAGAATTAAAAGAAGGTCTCCTATAAGAGCAAAGGCTATGGCCACAACCCTCAGCACCAAGGAAACATCTATCTTCTGTGTTATGTCTGCTAGTACCTCAAGCTTTACTAGAAATATAGAAAAGGAGAGGGCATAAAGGGAAAGCCTAATGTAGCCAAGATAGGTTCTTTCCACAGACATGTATACCCTTGCATCCCTTACCGATGGCAACCTCTTATAGATAAGCATATTGAGTTGCTATATTAATTTTAATCAAAAACCATGCTATAATATTTGGTGAGCGGTGAGCGCAAACAAAAGTTTTACTCTTCGCTTTGGCATCCTATATGGTCTTCTAACCCTATTCCTTTATACACTCCTATATTTTGCTTCAGAGAGGTATATGGCATCATTTACAGAAAGTATGGCTTTTCAGATAGCGGAGGGAGGATCAAGGCAGGTGTTTAACTCCATGTATCAAGTGATGAGGAGAGGATGGGAGAGAAAAGACCTTCTTGAGTTTATAAAGGCGGTTGAGGCCTCCTATCATGGAACGCCTATAAGCATAGATATATACCGATCTGACCTTGTAAAAGAAATCTTTGGAGACCTTCCTGAACCTCAAAAGACTAAACTGCATGAGCTTGCTTTTAAAGGCCAAACACAAAAGGTATTTAAAAACTACGTTTACACGTACATCTTTCCAGTAAAGGCGGAAAAGGATTGTTTGAGATGTCATGTGAACGCTGTGGAAGGAAGTGTGCTTGGCCTGATAGAGACGCGTATAAACCTGGCAGGCTTTGTATCACATATGAAAACCCTTTTTAATTTTTTACTTTTATTGCCCGCTTTGATGTTTTCCTTCCTCTTTATCTTACTTATTATGAAGTTTAGGGGAATTGTGATTACAACGTGCAAGTATATAAGTAAAACTGTTAAAGATATAAAGTCTGTTGAAGATTTAGAAAATATAACATCCATATTAAAAGATTCTTATGAAGAACTTAGACCAATCTATGAAATTATTCAACATCTTGGTGAAAAGATTAAGTCTATAGCTGTAGATAAAGAGGTGTTAGAGCTTGAAGCCAAATTGCTAGAAAGGATCATATTAACATCAAAAAGCATTGAAGAGTGGCATGAATATGTAAAAGGTCTCATAAAGGAGATGAATTCCATAATATCTATAGATATAGTTTTCGTTATGTTTGTTGAAGATAAGGAGCTAAGAGTAGATGTATTTTGGTATAAAAGGGCTGAGGAAGATTTAAAAAATTATATGGAAAGCTTTATAAAGTCTAAAATAAGCTTAGAATTGCCTATATCTCTGTTGATAGATAGGCAGATCTACTTTAGCCACTATACTATAAACAACGATGAAGTCTACAGCATTGCAGATAAGGAAAGCATTAAGTTAAGAACAAAGGCTATCTTTCTTGATAAACCACAGCTGGGTGGCATAGTAGGTATAGGCTTAGAATCGCGCCTTATAGAGGATAAGGCTACCCAGATAGTTGTAAGCAGTCTGCTTTCCATGCTTATAAATGCCGTAGGATCATCAAAGGCTATAAGCGACTATGTAAAGCAGATAGAGTTTTACGCCATGAGGGACCCCCTTACTTTCTTATATAACCAGAGGACCTTCTGGGAGCTTTTAAACTATGAGATAGACAGGGCAAAGAGGTTCAACAGAAAGCTTGCTTTACTGATGCTTGATATTGACAATTTTAAGCTTATAAACGACACCTATGGACATTACATAGGTGATATGGTGTTAAAGGAAGTAGCTAAGGCTATAGGTGAAAGGAAAAGGAAATCGGATATAGTTGCAAGATACGGTGGTGACGAGTTTGCCATCATAGCCCTTGGTGCTGACACTATAAATGCCTATAACCTTGCCCTATCCTTGAAAGAGCACATAGAAAGCATGGCTATCACTATGCCAGACGGTAGCGTTTTGAATGTGAAGACTTCAATCGGTATAGCTGTTTACCCTGATCATGCGGACACACCTAATGACCTGTTTTTACTGGCGGACAGTATGTTGAGAACTGCTAAGGAGGAGGGCAAGGGTAGGATAAGGGTGCCTGGCCCTGAAGAGCTGGTAGAATCCTACAAGAACCTTAGTGTGAAGGCTATAAAGCTTTTGAACGCTCTGGATAGAGGAGAGATATATCCCTATTTCCAGCCTATAGTAGATTTAAAGAGCGATGAGGTGTATGGATATGAGGTTTTGATGAGGGTTGGAGAGGAACGTGCTACTGCGGGTGAGTTTATAAATATGGCGGAAAAGCTGGGTGTAATTTTAAAGCTTGATCTCATGCTGTATGAAAAAGTGTTTAAATTGGTATGTGAAAAGGGCTATAAAGGTAAAATCTTTTTAAATATACGCTGGGTGAGAAATTAGACCTCAAGTTCACCCCTCCTGTAATAACTATATCCAATAGCATAAGCATATACATACACAAGCACACAAGTTAAAGTCCTCCACCCACTACCAGCATTGAAAA
>JAXSPP010000010.1:0-50150 GCA_037927135.1 Candidatus Pampinifervens sinense
GGTAAGGTGGTATAATTTCCATGGTAAAAACCTCCGATGGTTTTTAGGGCTACTATTATAGTAGCCCTGCTGTCTTTTTATTGATATGGAAGGTTTAGCTTAAAGGGAATTTCTCACTCGGCGTATAGCTTATATAATTATAAGTGATAAATCTCAAAGGAGGTAAAGTTATGAACAAGCATGTGGTTATCTTAGGTGGTGGTATAGGTGGTATAGCCACAGCCTACAACCTAAGAAAGCTTCACAAAGACCTCAAGATAACTGTAATATCTGGTAGGCCCTACTTTGGCTTCACACCCTCTTATCCCCACCTTGCCTTAGGCTGGAGGAAGTTTGAAGACATCAGCATACCCTTGGCTGGCCTTCTTCCAAAGCACGGGATAGACTTTATCAATGAGGATGCGGAAAGCATTGATCCAGAAGCAAACAAGGTGAAGACAAAGGGTGGCAAGGAGGTAGAGTATGACTACCTTGTTATAGCCACAGGTCCTAAGCTTGTGTTTGGAGCAGAAGGTCAGGAGCAATATTCCACTTCTGTATGTACGGCAGAGCATGCTATGGAGCTAAACAGAAGGCTTGAAGAGTTTTATAGAAACCCCGGGCCTGTAGTGGTCGGTGCCATACCGGGAGTGAGCTGTTTCGGTCCAGCCTATGAGTTTGCCTTTATGCTCCATTATGAGCTAAAAAGAAGAGGCATAAGGCACAAGGTGCCTATAACTTATATTACCTCTGAACCTTATGTGGGGCATATGGGCCTTGGAGGAGTGGGGCCATCCAGAAGGCTTATGGAGGATCTGATGGCAGAAAGGAGTATAAAGTGGATAGCCAATGTAAAGATAACGAAAGTGGAGCCAGATAAGGTGATATACGAAGACCTAGAAGGTAGAACCTATGAAACTCCAGCAAAGCTTTCTATGATCATGCCTAGGTTTATGGGCCCGGATGTGGTAGCTTCCGCAGGAGACAAGGTTGCAAATCCAGCCAATAAGATGGTCATAGTAAACAGGTGCTTCCAAAACCCAACTTACAAAAACATCTTTGGTGTTGGAGTGGTAACAGCCATACCACCAGTAGAACAGACTCCTATACCAACCGGAGCACCAAAGACTGGTATGATGATAGAGCAGATGGCTTTGGCTGTAGCACATAACATAGTGAACGATATAAGGAACAATCCAGATAGGTATGCTCCAGAGCTTTCTGCCATATGTATAGCGGACATGGGTGGAGATGCTATGGGATTTTTTGCCTCTCCTGTGCTTCCACCAAGGGCTACAGTCCTTTACAAAAAGGCTATCTGGATGCATTACCTTAAGTCTGCTTTTGAAAAGTACTTCTTGTGGAAGGTAAGACGCGGAGATATATCTCCATGGTTTGAGGAAAAGGCCTTGGAACTCCTTTTAAAAGTGCGCGCTATATATCTTTGCTCCGACTGCTCTGGTTCTCCAGGATCACCTTGTTAATCCTTCGTTAGATACACGAGGGAGGTGCCCGAGCCTCCCTCCTTAGGATAACCTTCCCTGTGGAAAACCACGAGGGGTGAGGAAGAGAGGAATTCTTGAACAGCCTTCTTTAGAACTCCGTGGCCATGTATAACCTTTACTGTCTTAAGACCCATGCTATAAGCCTCTTGGAGAAAGAGATCAAGCTTTGTAAGAGCTTCTTCTACACTAAAGCCTATTAGATTTATCTCCGAAGTGATACCCCTTTTGAGTTCAAAGACCTTTTCCGGCTTGGATCCTTCTGGTGGGGGCTCTACCTTTTTAAGCTCTGAGGTTTTAACCCAAGCCTTTACGCCACCTATAAGCACATTAGCTCTCTCACCTTTTATCTCAAGGATCTTTCCCTTAGAACCCATAAACTCAACCCAATCACCCACTTCTAGAGTTTCTTTTACTTCCTCTTTATAAGGATGTTCTATCCTTTCCTTAAAAAGCTCCTTGAGCCTTTGTCTATCTTTTAAGCTTTTTACATATTTTTCCGCTTCCAAAAGGAACTCCTCAAACCTCCCCTTTAACTCCTTTATAACCCTCTCTATCTCCTCCTTTTTCTTCTTTTCTATCTCCTCCAACTTTCTTTCCTGTTCCTTTATAAGATACTCAAGCCTATTTCTTTCCTCTTCCAACTGTTTTAACTTATCCTTGTACTGTTTTACATACTCTTCCAAGGTTTCTCTTGCGGAGAAGTATTCCTCAAAGCCCTTTGGTAAAAACTCCTTTGCCTTCAGGATAACCTCCTTTGGAATACCACATCGCTCTGCTACAAAAAGGGCCATGCTCTCTCCAACGGCATCGTACATAATCTTATAAAGGGGGTTCAAACTTTCCTTATCAAATAGAGTTGTAGCTGGTGCATAGTAATCGGAGTTTAGTGCATAGACCTTGATGGGTGTGTGGTGTGTAGTAGCAAAAACAAAGGCCTTTTTCTCTTTTAGAAACTCAAGTAGTGCTATACCAAGGGCAGATCCTTCCACAGGATCCGTTCCTGCCCCAAGTTCATCAAGAAGCACAAGGGTTTTATCATCTACCAAAGGTAGAAAATCTGCAATGTTGCTCATATGAGAAGAAAAGGTGGATAGACTTTGCTCTATGCTCTGTTCATCTCCAATATCAATAAATATCTTTTCAAATACGGGCAAAGTTCCACTTTCTATGGGTATAGGAATACCCGATTGAAACAGAAGGCTACATAAACCCAAGGTTTTTAATGCTACCGTCTTGCCCCCTGTGTTTGGACCAGTCAGCAATAGCCCCCTTCTTTCTCTAATCCTTATATCTATAGGCACCACCTCTTCTTTTAGAAATATTAGGAGTGGATGCTTTACACCCGATAGCTCCACATACTGACCCAGTTTTGGAAACTTTCCTCCATATTCCTTTGAAAGCCTAACAACAGCACATAGATAATCTACCATTACAAGGGTTTTGAAGGATTCAAGGAGCCTGTGCGACTGCTCTCCTATAAAAGAAGAAAGCCTTCTTAGTATCCTCCTTACTTCCTCTTCCTCTTCATCTCTTAAAACTGTAAGCCTGTTGTTTAGCTCTATGATACTTTGAGGTTCTACATAGGTGGTAAAGCCTGAGGAAGAGGTGCCATGTATTACACCCACTATCTTTTTAACTTCTGTAGTCTTCACGGGCAGCACATACCTACCGTTCTTATAGGCTACAAATTTGTCGGAAAAGATCCTATCTGCATCAGGTCTTGAGAGCACAGATTCAAGCCTTTTAAAAATCTCCTTTTCCGTCTCCCTTATACTTTGCCTTATATTTCTTAGCTCATCACTAGCAGAATCTTTTACAAAACCTCTTGGGTCTATCACAGATTCAATGGCGTTCTCTATAGAGTTAAATAGATGTAAGCTTCTTGTTATTTGGGCAAGGTTTTTATAGACAACAACCTTTTCCCCTATAACCTTTCTAACTTCTTTGATAAGCCTTATTACCTTTAACAGGCTTAGAGCTTCATCAACCGATATAACATAGTCTTTTATAGATGTCCTTTTTATCAGATCCTCCACATCATCAAACTTATAAAGCTTTATATCATCGCAAACTTTTACGAAGGCTTCTACAAGCCCTATCCTTTCTTCAAGGAGACCTCTATCCGTAATGGGCTTTACTTGATCAACAAACCTTTCAGTAGCCTTTGAATGAACATAACTCTTTACCCTTTCTAAAAACTGGAAAAATTCAAGCTTTATCAGATCCCTTTCTCTCATTAGAAATATTTTAGTAGCTTTCTTCAGTCCAAAACTCTGGCCTAAACCTCACTACCCTGTTCCTTCCCATCTCCTTAGCCTTGTATAGCGCCACATCAGCATACTTTATACATTGCCATATCTTTTCGCTATCCAAAGGAAACTCGGAAACGCCTATACTTACGGTCTTTCTTAGAACTACACCAAAGGATTCAATAGTATGGCTTTCTACAGCCCTCCTTATCTTTTCTGCTACCTCTTCAGACTTTCCGCTTTGCACATCCATCAAAAGCACCAGAAATTCCTCACCCCCAAACCTTATTACAAAATCCGATTCCCTCACAGACCTTGTTAAAATCTTAGCCACTTCCTTCAAGACTTTATCCCCCATATCATGTCCATAAAGGTCGTTTACCTCTTTAAAGTAGTCTACATCCACCATAAGGATTCCAAGGGTAGTTCCCCTTCTCTTTATCTGTGCTGCTATTTTATCAATAGTCTCATCAAGGAACCTTCTGTTGTATAGGCCTGTAAGCTGATCTCTCAATGATTGTTCCCTCAACATATCCATATAGGTCCTTGCCTCAAGCACAGGAGAAGCCGCATTTAGATAACCTTTTATGTAAGGAATCATAAGGTTTATAAAAGGCTCAACCTCCCATTCATACACTATCTGCACCACATTACCTACAGTACCTCCTACATAAACGGGTATGCAATAATAGAGCAGCTTTCCTTGTTTACAGGCTTCATTGTCTACAAAGTTTGGACACACACAGGGAAACTCCCTTGAATCTACGTCCATACCAGTCCTCTTTGCTCTACACTCATCTGCATTTTCAAATATTATGTCTTTACACCAGCTACTATTACCTTTTACATACACTATAGAAATCTTGTTTCTTCCTTGGTCAACTTCATAAAGAGAATAGTTATCCAGGCTCATATAATCCTCAAAAACTTCCCTTATCCTTTCATAAACATCTGCTTTTTTCCTATCCTTTTCAATAACCCTTTTGAACTTATATATGTTAAGGAGTTCATCTACAATTTTTGAAGTATCAGATAGCACATTTCCAGTCTTTAAAACTCCGTAACCTATCATAGCCCTAACCTTTTCTTCTATAGATAACAGTGTATTGTTAAGCTTTAAAAAGGAGTTTTGTATGCTTTCTCTTAATGACTTTGTTTCATATCCCAGATCTGTCTTAATTTCACTTTTGAAAGAACCTTCGCTTGCGGATCTCATAGAAAGCTCTATCTCCTTAATAAAATTGCTGATTTTAGTAATCAGTGAATTCAAAAACAGAAAAATTCCAGCAAAAACTACCAAAAGTATTAAAGCTATCCACATAAATATCTGAAAAGAATTTGTCCTTATGTATGTAAGATCCATGGTAAGGCTTATCGCTCCAAGCACTTCACCAGGTTTAGCTCTATGACACTGAAGACAGTTTATACCTTTTATGGGTTCAGCTTTGTATGGAATGACTATCCTGTATTTTACACTCCTGAAAGACTCTTCTAGTATCTCTATGGGCTTTCCACTTTCTAGCACAGCTTTTTCTATCTCGTCCTTAGGCACTTCAAGCTTAGAACCTATTCCAAACTGATCAGCTACCGCTTTTCCTCTCACAACCCTTATCTCTTCTACACCCTTTATCTCCCTAATCCTACTCAAAAACTCATCCCTTCTATCCATAACACCCATTACCATGTAAGATGTAAGAGTGTCCCTCACAAGCTCTGAGATTATGTATGCCCTTTGTCTAGACTCTTCCAAAGCTTGTGATCTAAAGGCGTAAAGGGCTGAAAGCAGTATTATAGAACATGCTATAAACACTATAGCAAAAAGTTTTAGCAGAATTATTTTTTTCATCAACCCCCCTAATAATTATAGTGTATAGAAGAAAGTACTTGCTATTTTTTGACCTAAATCATATTGCAAAAAATTCTCAATTACTTATAATATTCAATAACAAAATCTTGGAAAGGAGGTATAGCCATGGCAGTAAGAGTTGGACAGAGGGTTCCAAACTTTGAACTGGAAGTTTATGATCCTAAAACCTCAAGCTTTGGTAGGGTAAGCCTGGAAGGGCTACTCAAGGAAAGAAAATGGGTTGTCCTTTTCTTTTATCCTGCAGATTTTACCTTTGTATGTCCTACGGAGCTTGCAGACCTTGCAGAATATTACGATGAGCTCCAACGTATGGGTGTGGAGGTCATATCTGTGTCCACAGACACAAAGTATACCCACTTGGCTTGGCAAAAAACAGAGAAGCTTCTTGAGAATGTAAGGTATCTGATGGGTGCGGACCCAACTGGCAAAGTTTCAAGGCTCTTTGGTGTTTACGATGAGGACACTGGCCTTGCATTGAGGGGAACTTTTATCATAAATCCAGATGGTGTGCTTGTAGGATCTGAGATAAACTTCTACAATGTGGGAAGGAATGCGGAAGAGCTTTTGAGGAAGATGAAGGCAAACATCTATCTTATGAGCCATCCAGATGAGGCTTGCCCTGCCAAATGGAAAGAAGGAGAGAAGACTCTAAAGCCTTCCCAAGAGTTGGTGGGAAGAGTGTATGAGGTGCTAAAGGGTTGATCTCACTCATCTCCCCCCTTCGGGGGTTATATATTTAATTTTACTAATTGGAGGTGAAAAGATGGAGCTCACATTGAATTTTCATACTGATAAGATTTACGATGTGATAATAATAGGGGCTGGACCAGCGGGTTCTTCTGCGGCCATATACACCGCAAGGGCAGGACTTTCCACACTGGTGCTTTATAGGGCGGAGGCAGATGGTGCCTTAGGTGTGACCCAGCAGATAGAGAACTATCCAGGTATAAGGGGGCCCATATCCGGATATGAGCTTTTAAAGCTTATGAGGGAGCATGCTAAGGCCTTTGGAGCGGAGTTTGTAAGGGGAAAGGTTATAGCCACAGACCTTTTGGGAGAGATAAAGAAGGTTTACACCATAGATGGTAGGGAGTTTAAAGGAAGGGCTGTGATAATAGCCTCTGGTGCGATGGAGAGGACGAATAAGTTTAAAGGTGAGGAGGAGTTTTTAGGAAAAGGTGTCTCTTACTGTGGTGTTTGTGATGCAGCCTTTTTCAAGGATAGGCCTGTGGCCGTCATAGGTGAAGATGACTATGCCCTGGAAGAAACGGAGTTTATCTCGCGCTTTGCTAGTAAGATATACCTTGTTGTGCCATCAAGCAGGATAAAGGCACCATCCGAGATAGTATCTGAGATACAGTTCAATCCAAAGGTGGAGATACTTTTACATCATAGGGTTTTGGAGATAGTGGGATCTTCCCTTGTGGAAGGCCTGTGGGTTCAAAATATAAACACAAAGGAAAAGAAACTCCTTCAAGTGGACGGTGTATTCATATTCCTTGGTGGCAACAAGCCTTCTGTGGACTTTTTGATGAACCAGGTGGAGATGACCGATGGCAACTGTATAGTTGTAAACGAGGAGATGATGACCTCTGTGCCGGGAGTCTTCGCTGCTGGTGATGTGCTATGCAACAACATAAAACAGGCCGTTATAGCTGCCGCAGACGGAGTGAAGGCTGCCCTGGCTGTGGATAAGTACTTGAATAAAAAGGCAAAGATTACAGCCCAGTGGTAAGAGTGGTTTATACTATTTAGGATGCTAAGTGTTGAGGACATAAAGGAAAGGGTATTGTTTTATCTTGATCCAGAGGTAAGGGAGGTCTTTGATATAGGCTATTACCTTATCTCCTCTGGAGGAAAGGCCATAAGACCCCTTCTTACCCTCACAGTCTGCGAATCCCTTGGTGGTGATGTGGAAAAAACCATCCCTTTGGCCGTAGGTATAGAGTATGTGCATGTAGCTTCCTTGCTTCATGATGATGTGGTGGATGGTGCCCAGACAAGGCGGGGTAAAAAGAGTGCAAACCTTGTCTTTGGCAATCAAGCCTGTGTTCTCACAGGAGATTACATGTATGCCAAGGCTTTATCCCTTTACGCTCAGTATGGGAACATGCAAAGCATAGAGGTTTTGAGCCATGCGGTTATGAAGATGTCTCAAGGGCAGCTCTTAGAGCTAAGAAGTCTTGGAAAGATCATTGACGAGGATACTTATATAAAGATAATAGACTACAAGACTGGTGCCCTTTTTGGTGCCTGTATGGCCATAGGTGCTCTAATGGCAGGCAGAGAAGACTACTGGGACTTTTATCACATGGGCATGCTTGCGGGAAGGGCCTTTCAGCTTATAGACGATGCCCTTGATTACTATGTAAAAGAAGAGAAGCTTGGAAAGCCAACCGGCTCAGACCTTGCGGAGGGAAAGTGTACTTACCCCCTTATATCCGTGCTTGACAGGCTTTCGGAAGAGGAGAGGAACCTCTTTTATGGCGGAGATCACGAAAAGCTTAAAGACTTGGTCCTTAAACTGGGTGGAGTAGAAAGAACAAAGGCTAGGGCGGAAGAAGAACTCAGCAAGGTTTTGGATTTTATCAAACCTTTTGATGAATCAGAGGTCTTAACAAACCTTCTTCTTAAGCTTGTCTATAGGGAATACTAAAGCCTGTAGCCTTCCTTAAACCTTCTAAAATTTAGTAAGCCTTCTGCCATTTTATTTCTTACCTCCTCTCCTTCTCTTATCAAGTGTTGGAGTATTCTGTAGCACTCCTTTACTGTCTCCAGATCAAGGCCTTCAATATGCTCTTGCGTAATGCTTTCTAATACTTCTATAAGCCTGTCCCAATCCCTTTGCTGTAGGTATACTTCACACTGCAGGAGTAGCTTCTTGAGGTCTTCCATAGACTTTCCTCTCCACCTCTTCCCAGCTTTCTTTTAGGCCCCTCAGCACCTTTACCATCTTCTTTATAGTTTCTGGCTCATCACCCTTTGCCGTTATCCTTACAAGGTCGTTCAGAAGGGCTTGATAGATTTCGCTAAGATTTTTTGCTATCTCTCCACCCTCTTCCATGTTGAGCATGGCCTTGAGCACAGTAAGGATCTCAGTAGCCCTTCCCAAGTTCTCATACTTTACCTTTATACTCTCATGATCTTGCAAGTTCTTTTCCATCACCTCTACTGCCTCCTCAAGGCACGCTATGGCCTTCTCATAAAGAAGGATAACCTGCCTTACTGGGTTTGAGGTTAGCACCATATTTTCAAGGTATGCGTTTATCATTTTTTACCTCCTTGCATCTCTGAAAGGCTTACTATAAAGCTCTCAAGCCTTGTCATAATCTCTTGCGACTTGTTTATAAAGGCCTCCACCTTTGCGTACTCTTGTCTTAGCCTTTGCTCTTCCTTAGCTAACTGTTCCGTAAGCTTTTGAACCCTTATGTTTATCTGGTCAAGCCTGCTCTGGTAATCGTTGGTAAAATTCTGAAGGGCTATGGAAGTTCCAAGGATGTATGCTCCCATCCTATCCTTTAGCCTTGAAATAATCTCCTTTAGCTTTTGTGGGTTTGAGCTTGCCAAGGAGTTTATACTGGAGCTGTTTGCTTCAAGTGTTCCATCCTCCTTTATGCTTACAAGGTCATAGGCAAAAAGCTCATCCAACATCCTTGATAGCTCCGTTTTTATACCCACTATGGAATAATCTCCTTGAAATATGGCATCCTTTGCTGTAAGCTGGTTTACCTGAGATATGACCGCGTTGTAGTTTTTTACAAAGTTGTTGAAAAAGTCCATCACCTTTGAGTGGTCATCCCTTACACTTATGGTGGCTGTTCCTACCTTCTTTGCCTCCACACTGAGCCCTGTTATGAGGTTCTCAAAGGTGTTAGAAGTGCTTGTAATGGTAGTATTCCCTATCCTTATTTGGGCATTTTGGGCCTTTTGAAGAACAATTGCACCAGCTTGCTGGCCGTTTATAACAAATGGGGTAGCATAAAATATGGTTGTATAAGCTGTGCTACCATCAATTGTTGTTTCAAAACTTGAAGTCTTTTCATCCTTTTCTGAAAGCATAAGCTTATAAGAGGTCCCGTCGTAGAATATACTTGCCACTATTCTCTTCCCTGCCTTCTCATTTATGGCGTTTACAAGGTCCTGCAATTTCCCACTTCCTGCATCCACGGTGAAATATTCATATTGGTAGTTGCCAAGATTATAGCCAAGGGTAAAGCTATCCCAGCTTATAGTAGTGTTTAAGTCATTTACTCCAAAGGTGGTAGCTATAGCCTCCTTTTGAGCAAGCTTTAAAACCTCCACGTTTAGCGTAACATTAGGTGTATTCTCTGAGGCTGTAGCTGTTAGCACAGAGCTATCTGAAGATTCTGCCCTCTTGCCCTTAAAGAGGTCATCTACTGTGAGGCTTTCAAAAACTTTAGATAGGCCCTTTACAGCATCAAGAAGCTTTTGCGTGGCTGATTGTTTTGCTTGAATCTGCTGAGCTTCCTTAGATAGCCTTTGCAGAGGAAGGGACTTTATCCTTATTATCTGATCTATTATGGAACCCCAGTCAAACTTGCCGGTTAGGTTGTTAAAGTATATCTCACCAGCCACATCAAGCCTCCTTGTTTAAAAGTATACCCAGCATTTGGTCTATTTTTTTCATAAGCTCCAATAGGTATTCGGGTGGTATCTGCCTTATCACCCTGTTTGTGTCCCTTTCAATTATCTTTGCCACGGGAATTTCAAGCTCTGTATCAATCTCTATCCTCAAATACTTATTTAACATATCAAACTTCCTCTTTATTTCCTCCATCAACCTCTTTATCTCCTGAGAGCTCACCTTTCCTTCCTGCTCCTCTTTGCTTATCCTTTCTTCCCTTTCCTTCTTTATCTTCTCCAAAGCCCCCTCTTGAGCTTGTCTTTGAATAACAACCTCCCTATCAGGACCTACCTGACCAAGGTCCTTTGGCTCCACCCTCATGGCCAATCCTCATAAAGGGGAAGGCCAAAGCCTCCCCTTAAACCTATTACCTGAGGAGCTGCAGCACAAGTTGAGGCAAGGTGTTGGCCTGCGCCAGCATTGCCATAGAAGCCTGCATCTTTATCTGTAGCTTAGTGAAGTTGGTCATCTCCTCTGCATAGTCTGTGTTCCTTATGACGTTCTCCGCTTCCCTTGTGTTGTCCTGCGCCACCTTTTGAGAATCGTATATGGACTGGAGGTTGTTCATCACCGCACCTATCTGAGCCCTTATGGTATCCACACGCTGGAGTGCTTTTTTGACTATGAGCATAGATTCCTCTGCCTTCTCATTGGTAAGAACATTGACAGCATAGAGGTTCTTTGCGGTAGCATAACTTCCGCTAGCGATATCAAAGTTAAATCCCTCGTTGATATTTGGATTTCCATCATCAGAAACTCCATAGTAGCTAAGTGTATAAGTGTCTATACCAGCTATATCTATAGTGCCTACGTCTATGTAATAGGCGTATTTGTTTGTTGAGGTAAAGGTAACAGCTTGTGCACCTTCTAACACTTGATTGAGATAAACAGTTACATCGCCAGTACCCTGAACATCTGCTACTACTTGTACTGCTATCGTTTCTCCATTGTTTGTCTCCAGCACGAGCTTATTGTCTACAACCTTAGCACTTATGGGTGCGTTTTTACCGGAAGCTTGGGTATTTATCGCATCTGCAAGCTGTTGCACACTGGTTATTGAACTATCTATGGTTACAGTAAAAGTGGCAGAACCATCAGCGTTAGCATTTCCTATGTAAAAGTTAAGAGTTACTGAGTTAAGAGTTGGGGCACCACTTACTGTATAAAAGTTAGCAAAACCAGTAAAGGCTTGGTCTGCTTTGTTGGTATTCTTTGCCACAGCTTCTATACCAAGAGCTTGAAGGTCTTTATTGCTATTGATATTCTTAGCAAGGGTGGCTGCATCTACAAATCTTTGTACGCCATCGTAGGATAGAACTCTTATACCTGCTACATCCACATAATCACCAGAATCTACAAGCCAGTTGGATGTATTGCCAAGCTGGGCAGAAAAGGTAGCATTCGCTGTAGCTGCACTGCTATAAATTGCTCCTTGACCTTTGGCTAAGTAAGCACCAATGTCGTTTGGTAGAACACTTTTGATATTTACCTCTAATACTTGATCCTTTCTCGCTCCGTAATGGATATACCTTTGAGTGAAAGTACCATCAAGGAGCTTTATGCCGTTGTATTCCGTGTCTGTGCCTATCTTTTTGATAGCATCAATGAAGTTGTCTATTTCCCTCTGCAAGCTTGTCCTTGCGTTGGGGTCGTTAATATCGTTGGCTGCACGCACTACCCTTTTATAGATCTCGTTTAGCCTGTCAAAGATCTGACCTGCCGAGCTTTCCGCTATCCTCAAGGCAGAGAGTGCTGTTTGGATATTTCTGTTTCCCTCCTCAAGGCCCGAACCCACTATCATAAGCTGGTCTGCGATGAAGAGTCCTGCGGAGTCATCGGCTGCGTTAAGGATCCTAAGACCTGTAGACAGCCTAAGCAGTGACTTGTTCATTTCTCTTTCGTTTCTTAAAATGGCTGTGTGTGTTGCAGCTGCTTCAAAGTTAAAGTTCACTTTTAGCGCCATGTTCGCACCTCCTTTTAGGTTTTCTGTATGTATTAATCGGAAGCCTTAAGGTTTTTTTAAGGGTAGATTAAAATATCTCTCTATGCTTGACCTGGAGCTAATACGCAAAAATCCAGAGTTTGTAAAGGAAAGGCTAAGGACAAGAGGAGAAGGCTTTGAGGAGCTCGTAGATAGGGTTTTGGAACTGGATTATGAGAGAAGGTCTATTTTGAAAGAGTTGGAAAGCCTTAGGGCTGAGAGGAATGCAAAGAGCAAGGAGATAGGTATGCTCAAAAGAAAGGGTGAGGACACCTCTTCCCTTGAAGAAGAGGTAAGAAGAATAAAGGGGATGATAGAGGGGCTTGAGGAGAAGCTTGCTAATGTGGAGGAGAGGCTAAGGGATGTGATGTTAAGAATTCCCAATCTACCCCATGAGAGTGTGCCTATTGGAAAGGATGAAAATGAAAACGTTGAAGTCCGAAGGTGGGGAAGGCCAAGAGAATTTTCCTTTGAGCCTAGACCCCATTGGGAAATAGGAGAAAGGCTAGGTATCTTTGACTTTGAAAGGGCTGGAAAGATCTCAGGCAGTCGCTTTGTGGTCCTAAAGGGCTGGGGTGCAAAGCTGGAAAGGGCGCTTATAAACTTTATGCTAGACCTTCATTCAAGAAAGGGCTATAAAGAGGTTTGGCCACCTCATCTTGTGAGGCCAGAGATACTAATAGGCACAGGACAGCTCCCAAAGTTTGAAGAGGAGCTATACAAGTGTGAAAGGGATGACCTTTATCTTATCCCTACAGCAGAAGTTCCTCTTACCAACCTTTTCAAGGATGAAATCTTGTCCGAAGAGGACCTACCCATATACATGGTCTCTTATACACCTTGCTACAGAAGGGAGGCTGGCTCTTATGGAAAGGATGTGAGAGGCATAATACGCCAGCACCAGTTTAACAAGGTGGAGCTCGTAAAGATTGTAAAGCCAGAGCATTCTTATGAAGAGCTTGAAAAACTAACTGCAGATGCGGAGGATGTGTTAAAGCTTTTGGGGCTTCCCTACAGGGTTGTGCTTTTGTGCACTGGAGATATGGGCTTTTCCAGTGCAAAGACCTACGATATAGAAGTGTGGTTCCCTTCCCAAGGAAGGTATAGGGAGATCTCCTCCTGCTCCAACTGTGAGGACTTTCAGGCAAGGAGGATGAACACACGCTATAGGGATGCTCAAGGAAAACTCCGTTTTGTCCATACTCTCAACGGCTCAGGACTGGCCATAGGAAGGACATTGGCTGCCATTTTGGAAAACTATCAACAGGAAGACGGCTCTGTTGTAGTGCCAGAGGCACTAAAGGATTATCTGAAGATTGATATAATAACTCCTAAATAGGATGAAAAAAACTTGTATAATTTATCTGTAGGAGGGTTAATATGAAGAAACCTACAGTTCAACCCAAGAATGTGGAAAGGCAAGTGCCACAAGGAGGGCTTTTAGTCTCAAAAACAGATTTAAGAGGAGTGATAACCTATGCCAACCCTGTGTTTATA
The DNA here is from genome assembly GCA_037927135.1 of Candidatus Pampinifervens sinense. Lineage (GTDB taxonomy): Bacteria > Aquificota > Aquificia > Aquificales > Aquificaceae > Pampinifervens > Pampinifervens sinense. Next base: position 13,724 of record JAXSPP010000010.1, read on the forward strand.
GAGGTTTCTGGATATTCGGAGGAGGAGCTTGTAGGCTCCCCACATAACATTGTGCGTCATCCCGATATGCCTAGAACGATTTTTAAAATCCTTTGGGATCATATCCAAAGTGGTGATGAAGTATTTGTTTATGTAAAAAATCTGGCAAAGGATGGTAGCTACTATTGGGTGCTTGCTCATGTTTATCCAGTTTCTGGTGGATACCAAAGCGACGGAAGAGCTGTAGAAAAGAGGGAAGTGTTATCAAGCGTTATAGAACCCTTGTACAGGAAGCTGAGGGAGATTGAATCCTCCCTTGGTTTGGAGAAGGCAGTGGAGTATTTAAACAATTTAGTAAGAGAAAAGGGTTTTAGTGAATATAATGAATTTATATTCAAGTTGGCATTCAATAATTTAGGAGGCGGGCAATGAGAGAACTATCTAGCCTTACAAAGATACAGATAGCGAATATTTTGTCTCTTATAGTATTTGCTGTGTCCTTAGCAGTGGAAATTTATAAATACGGTTTTGAACTGATAAGAGCTATAAACATATTTAACTTCCTACTTGCTTGGTTTATATTTGTGAACGTTATAAAGGTAAGAAGGTTTGTTAATGATGTCTCCAATATAATTAGGAAGGCGGCCCATGGCAATTTGGAGGATAGACTTGTAAAAATAAAGGAAGGTATGGAGTTAAAAGAACTTGCTTATAACCTAAACCATCTTTTGGATCAAGTGCAAACATTTATTTCTGAGATTGTGCATTCTGTAGAAAAGGTATCCAATAGAAAGTATTGGAGAAGACCAAATGTTTATGGTCTTGATGGCGGATACAAGGTTGCTATTCAAAAGCTTGAAAAGCCGTTAAGGGCCATAGAGGAAAATGATAGATTTATCCAAAAGGCAATGCTGAACGAGGAATTGTCCAATATAGGAGGAGGCATAGCTGCAAACCTTATGCTGATCTCAAAGGATATGGAAAAGGTTGTAGAAGCTCTGGAGAGGATAAAGAGCGATAGTGAAAGAACTTTGTTGGTTTCAAGGGAAGGTGTTGGGCAGGTGGAAAATATAATTAAAGATTTAAGGGAAATAATAGATATGATAGGAATGTCAAATAAGGTTATAGTTTCTTTGGCAGAAAAAAGTGCAAACATTACGGAAATAGTTAATCTTATAAAGGATATCGCTGACCAGACCAATCTACTCTCTTTGAACGCAGCCATTGAGGCGGCAAGGGCTGGGGAGATGGGAAGGGGCTTTGCCGTTGTGGCGGATGAAGTGAGAAAGCTGGCAGAACGCACACAAAAGGCAACGGATGAAGTGTCAAAGGTTATAATGGACCTTCAAAACCAGGCAAGGGAAACACAGAAAGAGTCTGAAAGGATGGTTATTAAAGCGCAGGAGGCGGCCCAGTCCATTAGAAAGTTTAAAGATATAATTACGGAGTTTGAAAAGGCGGCTCAGCAAACTCAGAATACAGCGGTAAAAACCAGCGATAAAGTTTATTTAACAACAAAAAAACTTGACCATATAATCTTTAAAAACAGGGTCTATTCGGCTATAGTAAACGACAAATATGATGAACTAGTTCTGACAGACCATATGGAGTGCGATCTAGGTAAATGGTATTATTCTGATAGATCTATAAAATACAAGGAAAGGCAGGCCTTTAAGGACCTAGAGCATTATCATAAAGAATTTCATGATATAGCCATAGATCTGGTGGATAAGATGAAGAAAGGTGAGTTAACTACCAAGGATAAAGATCAGATAGTGCGCATCTTTGAATTACTTGAAGAGCAATCTCAGGAGATATTCAAAAAATTGGATGAAATGGTAGAAGAATAGGGGGTAATAATATGAAGTATGAAGAGTTTGAAGACCTTTATAAGCTTATGGATCAGATTAAAAAGGTGGCAAAACAGAGCAATTTGCTTGCTTTGAATGCGGCCATTGAGGCAGCAAGGGTGGGAGAGGCAGGGAAAGGTTTTTCTGTAGTTGCTAGTGAATTTAGAAAGCTAGCGAATAATATCAACAGGATTGTGGCTGAGATGGAGGTTGTAGTAAATAAATTAAAAGAGAAGGTAGAGTAGGGAGGCTCTTATGGATGCCTATGGCTTGCCCGAAGTCCTAAAGACAGGCCAAAACGAGCTTGAGATAATAGACTTTAGGATATACGAAGATCTGGAAAGCGGTGTATATGAATGGATACTTGGTGTAAACGTGGCAAAGGTTAGGGAAGTTCTTGTCTTACCACCTTTGACAAAGGTCCCCAATATGCCGAAAGAAGTGGAAGGTATGGCAGAGATAAGGGGAGAGCTTATTCCTGTGATTAATTTAGCAAAGTGGCTAAATATAAAGGAACCACAGGGAATAAAGAAATATCTCATTTTTATGGAGTTTTTGAGGCAAAGAGTTGGTGTTATCATCCATAAGGCCAACAGGATAAGAAGGATATCTTGGCAAGATATAAAGCCAGCACCCCAGATATTGAACGATAAATTGAATGGTAGGATAACTGGTGTGGTAGAGATAGAAGATGGCCTGCTTTTAATACTTGATTTTGAAGGAATATTGAATGATATGAACCTGCTTCAAATATTCCATCCTATAACTGAAAAGGATAAGGTGGAGGTCAAAAGGCCATATAGGATACTTCTGGTTGAGGACTCACCAGTAGCAAGGAAGATAATAACAGATATTCTCACATCCGCCGGACACGATGTTATAGCGGTAGAAAACGGTAAACAAGCCTGGGACACGCTTAACGGTATGTTCAACGAGGCAAAAGAGCAGGGCAAGAGTATAAGGGATTATATAGACTTGGTCATCACAGATATAGAGATGCCCGAAATGGATGGCCTCACTTTAACTAGACTTATAAAAGAAACACCGGGCTTTCTAAACCTTCCTGTTATCATAAACACCACCCTATCCGATGATGCAAACAGAGAAAAGGCAAAAATGGTGGGTGCAGATAACTACCTGGTAAAGTTTGACGCTAAACATCTGCTTGAACTTGTGGAAAGATATGGGGGAATGAAATGATACCCGATGAGCTAAGGGAGATATTTGAAGAGTTTTTAATAGAAGCTAGCGAACATTTAGAAAATCTTGAAAGTAAGCTCTTGGCCCTTGAAAAAGATCCAAGTAATGAAGAGCTTATAAACTCCGCCTTTAGAAGCATGCATACCCTGAAAGGTGGAGCTGGCTTTTTAGGTCTTAGTGCCATAGTGGAGGTAGCCCACAGAGCTGAAGATATTTTGGGAAAACTAAAGGAGAAAAAGCTTACGGTAAATAAAGATATCCTTGATACCCTTCTTAAGACGGTGGATTTCATAAGGGAGGCCTTAAGGTTTTATGGAGAAGGGGAAGAGATAATAGTACCGCAAGACCTTCTTACTAGGCTTTCTTCCCTAGAAGAAGGTTATACCTTGGAAACATTGCTTGACAAATACGGTTTATCCCATTTGAAAGGTAAGGCACTTGAAGAGATATTGGAAGAGCTTGTTCTTATGCCGCCAAATAAAAGGCCACAGGAGATTATAGACTTCATTGATAGTATGATCAAAAGTCAGGAAAGTGTAGAAAGTAGAGATGTTTTAGAAAAATTAGATGAAGAAGCTACAAGTAAGATGCTTGAGATGGTAAAAGAAGAGATAGAAACTTTTGAGGATAGATCAATAGCACAAGAAGGTAAGGATAAAGTTGAGGAATCAGAAATAGCTACAGCTGTTGCAAGGAAAGAAAGAGAAGAGGAAAAGATCTTAAGAGTTGATGTGAGTAAGATAGAAACCCTTATGAATCTGGTTGGAGAACTAGTTTTAGACAGAAACAGGCTTTTAATGACCATTGCAGAAATGATCCAAAATATGCCCTCCAACAAATACATAGAAGAACTAGAATCGGTAGCATCTTCAATAGACAAGACAGTAAGTGACTTACAGCTTGCTGTAATGAAAACCAGAATGCAACCTGTAAGGAGGCTTTTTCAAAAGTTTAACCGTGTTGTAAGAGATCTGGCACAGCTTACTGGTAAGCAAGTAGAGCTTATTATACAGGGTGAGGATACAGAATTGGACAAGTCCATACTTGAAAAACTTGAAGAACCCTTGGTACACCTTATTAGAAATGCCCTTGATCATGGTATAGAATTTCCGGAGGAAAGACGCATCCTTGGCAAAAATCCTGTAGGAAAGATATACCTTAGGACTTATTATCAAGGTGATAGGGTTTATTTAGAAGTGGAAGATGATGGAAGAGGTATAGATATTCATAAAGTGGCTCAAAAGGCCTTGGAGAAAGGATTGGTTACCAGAGAACAACTTGATAAGATGACGGAAAAGGACATTTTAAGATTAGTATTTATTCCAGGCTTTTCAACTAAGGATCAGGTTTCGGAAATATCCGGTAGAGGTGTTGGAATGGATACGGTTATGAACACAGTGATAAACTTTAGAGGCACAATAGATATCTGGAGTGAAAAAGGAAAAGGTACTAAGATATCCATGGCCTTTCCGCTTACTGTTGGTATCATTAGGTCTTTGCTTGTATCCGTAAGTGGAAGAAGGTTTGCCATTCCTATATTTTTGGTTACAGAGATAATACCAGCGGAGAATGCTGAGATAAGACCCCTTTCTGGAAGGAATGTTCTACTTTTAAGGGATCATACTTTACCCCTTTTGAACATGTACGATCTTCTTGGCCTTGAAAGGTGTAACACAGGGTACATAATAGTGTGCCTTATAGGGAATCAGAGGATAGCTTTCACCGTTGAAGATTTATATGGCGATGAGGAAATAGTGGTAAAGCCCCTTGGTAAAATATTTGGTGATCTACGCGGCATATCTGGAGCAACGATCACTGGAGATGGAAAGATAGTGTTCATTTTAGACCTTGTTGAACTTTTGAAGAATAGAAATCTTAGATCTTAGGAGGGAAAGATGAGTTTGGTAAGGGTTGGAAATAAGAATCTTTCCATAGCAAAAGCTGATACTAAGAAAACTTATGAATTTCTAGCGATATATTTGGAAAATGAGTTTATCGGTATTCCTCTCAAAAATGTTCTAGAGATATCTAAAGTGCTAGAGCTGTTTCCTGTACCCCTCACACCATCCTATATAAAAGGAGTAATAAACCTTAGAGGCGAAATCATCCCAGTCATATCTATTAAACAGATAATAGGCATACCAGAGAAAAATCCACCAACAAGGCTTGTTATACTGGAAACCTCTTACGGAAAAGTAGCTGTAGAAGTTGACTCAGTATACGGAGTTATTAAGGTGGAAGAAGGTTTGCTTGAACCAAATCCAATGACCTCCATATACAGTGAGTTTGTGTCAAACGTTGCCCAGATAAAGGAAGGATTTATAAGTATAATAGATTTGGATAAAGTATTTTCAAGGAAAGGCTAGAAAAATGGGTAGCATTTTTTTGAAGAAAATAATAGAATTTATCAACAATAAAAGGATGGATATATTTCAAAGCATGTTTTATAACCTTTTTGAAAAGTATAAGGGAGACTTAGATAGGTTCATAAATGAATGGTTTATAGAATATTCTTACCATGTTCTAAGGTCATACTTCAAAGAAGAAGTTTTTAAGGAAGAGTTTGAGATATTCTATAAGAAAAGGTCCAGCATCTTGAAAGCTTATATCAAGGCATATTGGGCATACTGTATAGAGCCAGCAAGAAAACCCTATGCCGTTGAAGCAGCTGTAGCATTTTTCAATTTGGAAGATTTAGATGAACAAACCCTTAAGCGTAAGTATAGGGAGCTGGTGAAAACCTTCCATCCAGACATATATCCTGATAAGAAACTTGCCAATGAAAAATTGAAGGAAATCCACCACTATTACCAAATATTAAAAGCTTATCTTACAAAATTTAGAAGAGAGGAGAAGAGCTATCATGGATAATGTGAAAAAAATAATTGCTACAATTTTAAATGAAATTAAGACACTTGAAGATAAGCTAGAAGGTATAGTATCTGCAATAAGGTATACAGAGGAGGTTGTTACTCCTACCGTATCGGAAAGCTTACGCGAAGTTGTAAAATATTCTGAGGATAGTGTTAGAAAGATATTAGATAATATTGATAAAATCTCTCAAAACTCCAAAGATATTTCGGGCATCATAGAGGATCTATTGAAGTTAGATATAGATAGCTCTGTAAGATGGAGGCTTAACCTTATAAAGATTAAAAATAATGAGAACTTGAGCCTCTTAATCAAAATATATGAGCTGTTTTCCTTTCAGGATTTGTCCAATCAGCAGATATATGAGGTTATTAAACTTCTTGAAGAGACAAAGAAAAAACTTATTGAATTGGCAGAGATTTCTATTGAAAGTACAGATATTCCAGAAGATAAAAAGATTAAAGCTATAGGTAAGGTGCATGAGCTTATATCTGGAAGTAGAATATCTCAAGAAGAAGTTGATGAAATCTTAAAAGAGCTTGGACTATAGGAGGATTGCCATGGGTTTTCCCCAAAATATAAGGATTTTAGTGGTTGATGATATGGCTACAATGAGGAAGATTATTAAGAGCTTATTAACTCAGCTTGGCTACCCAAATGTGGATGAAGCGGAAAACGGTAAGGAGGCTCTTTTAAAACTTAGGCAGTCTAAGTATGATTTGGTGTTGCTAGACTGGAATATGCCGGAGATGGATGGTATAACACTTTTGCAAGAGATCAGAAAGGACCCCAGTCTTAAGGACATTCCTGTTATAATGGTAACTGCGGAAGCCAAGAAGGAAAATGTATTACAGGCCATACAAGCAGGAGCTAACAACTACATAGTCAAACCCTTTACCGCGGAAGTGCTTAAAGAAAAGCTTGATAAGGTATGGAAACAAATAAGCGAACGGTAGATAGTTTATACTTTACTCTATGAGAATAATCCTCTTTTCTGGAAAGGGTGGCGTTGGAAAGACTACCATTTCTGCAGCAACGGCCTATAGGCTCTCTAGCATTGGCTACAAAACCATAGTTGTCTCCCTTGACCCAGCCCATAGTCTAGGAGACGCCTTTGACCTTCCAGAGGAGGAAAAGATAAGGGCAAAGGGATTGCCCATAAAGATCTCAGAAAAGCTATACATTCAAGAGATAGACATACAGGAGGAAGTGGATAGATACTGGGGAGATGTGTACAGGTTTTTGGAGCTTCTCTTTAACACCACAGGCCTTGACCAGGTGGTTTCCGAAGAGCTTGCCATACTTCCAGGTATGGAAGAGGTCACAAGCCTTCTTTATGTGAATAAATACTACAGGGAGGGTGAGTTTGATGTGCTTGTGCTTGACCTTCCACCTACCGGTGAGTCCCTCAGGTTTGTTTCCATGCCTACAGTCCTAAAGTGGTATATGAGGAAGATATTCAATGTGGAAAGGAATATAATGAAGATAGCAAGGCCTGTGGCAAGGAGGCTCACCGACGTTCCCCTGCCCGATGATGAGTACTTTAAGGCCCTTGAGAACTTTTATGAGAGGCTAAAGGGGGTAGATGAAATACTTGTGGATCCAGAGATAACCTCTGTTAGGATAGTGGCCAATCCAGAAAAGATGGTTTTAAAGGAAAGTCAGAGGGCCTTTTTGTATTTTAACCTCTTTGGTGTTAACGTGGATGCGGTCATAGTCAATAAGGTGTTGCCTCCCACCGTTGAAGGTTGTGAACACTTTTCCAAATGGTTGCTCACGCAAAGGAGACATATAGAGGATATAAGTGCCCTTTTTTATCCTGTTCCAGTCTTTACAGTGCCCCTTATGGAGGATGAGGTGGTAGGCCTAGAGAGGTTAAACATGCTATCTTATCTTATATATGGCGATGCAGATCCTATAAAGGTCTTTCATAAGGAAAAGCCCTTTGAGTTTTTGGAAGAAGATGGGTCCTATGTGGTAAAGCTTAAGGCACCTTTCCTTACCAAAGAGGGCCTATCTGTTCTAAAGAGTGAAGGTGAAATTGTGATAAGATGGAGAAACTTCAAGAGCCATGTGATGCTACCAAGAAAGTTAAGGGATTATGAACCAAAGGGTGCAAAGATAGAAGGGGGCTACCTAAAGATATTTCTATCAAAGGTTTGAGAGCAAAGCTTTTATCCTCTTTAGGTCCTCCACAAACTCCTTTTCTGCGCTTGGGTTCCTAAGTATGTAGGCTGGATGGTAGGTGAGGAATACCTTTATCTTTCTGTTGTAGGGATAGTCAAAGATCTGACCGCGGTATTTTGTAATAGGTAGGCTTTTGCCCAGGATGCCCTCAAGGGCGGTAGAACCCAGACAAACTATAAGCTTTGGGTTTATTATCTCTATCTCCTTCTTGAGATAGGGAAGGCAACTTTGCATCTCTTTAGGTGTTGGCTTTCTATTGCCAGGTGGCCTAGATTTTACCACATTTGTGATGTAAACCTCCTCTCTTTTTAGTCCAACCTCTTCAAGCTTTTGATTTAGATACCTTCCTGCCCTTCCAACGAAGGGGCGCTTTAGCTGATCTTCTTCCTCTCCTGGTGCCTCACCGACAAAGACTACTGGTGAGTATGGGTTTCCCTCACCGAAAACATAACCGCTTGCACCTTCATAAAGGATGCATGTCCTTTCCTTCTCAAGCCTTCTGTAGAGCTCCTCAAGCAACTTTCCTTTATCTTCCTTAGGGGGTTCTTCTACAGCAGTTTTTGTAGTTTCAGCCTTTGGAGATTCTTCAAGGTATAGCACATCAAAGCCTATCTCGGATAGGGCTATAAGGGTAGCCTGTATCCTCTTCATACTCTAAGGGCTTTTCTATACCTTTCCCATTCCTCTGGAAACTTTTGCATAGCCTGCCTTATGAGCCTTCCTGCCACAGCACCAAGACCGCATATGGATGTGGGCTGTATATGGGAGTTTACAAAATCAAACCCTTCCCAATCCCTTTCAGTGGCCTTTCCATCTATTAGCTTCTTAAGTAGGTTTGCCTGTTCGTATGTGCCAACTCTACATGGTGTGCATTGACCACAGCTCTCATGAGCGTAAAACTCTGCTACCCAAAGGCAAGCCTGAACTATATCATCGTCCTCGGTGAGTACTATTACCGTTCCCGTTCCTCCAAAGCCAAAGGGTGAGTAGTCCATAGGTGTGTCCAGCTCATCGGCAGAAAAGCAATCTAAAGCTCCAGAGAAGACAGCTTTTACCTTTTTGTTTCCTACAGTGCCACCAGCATACTTGAATATAACCTCCCTTAAGGTAGTGTTCATGGGAAGTTCATATACACCTGGCTTTTTAACCTTTCCGCTAACCGGGAAAAGCTTGGGACCAGGGTAATCGCTTGGACCTATATACCTGTATTCTTCCCAGCCCATGCCGACTATTAAGGGTATATTACACAGAGTTTCTACATTGTTTACTACCGTTGGCCTGCCAAAGAGGCCATACTGTACAGGATAGGGAGGTTTTATCCTTGGAAAGCCTCTCTTACCCTCAAGGGACTCTATAAGGGCGCTTTCTTCTCCGCATATGTAAGCACCCGCACCCCTTGCCACATATATTTCAAGGTCAAATCCCGAACCTAAAATGTTCTTGCCCAAAAAGCCCTTCCTTTTTGCCTCCTCTATAGCATCCCTAAGTATATAATAGCCCGCAGGATACTCACCCCGTATGTATATAAAAGCCTCATTTGCTCCTATGGCATAGGCTGAGATTATGATGCCTTCTATAAGAAGATGAGGATCCCTTTCTATGAGCACCCTGTCTTTGAAGGTGCCAGGCTCTGACTCATCGGCGTTGCATATGAGATACCTCGGAGCTGGATTCTGCACCGCAAACTTCCACTTTTTACCAGTGGGAAAGCCTGCACCACCTCTACCTCTCAGCTGGCTTTTATCCACCCATTCTATTATCTCCATAGGGTCCATGCTTAAAGCCTTTTCCAAGGCTTGATAGCCACCATCCCTTATGTAATCTTCTATGGTGTGTACTTTGGGCTTTTTGGCCCTCTTCAAAAGGAGGTTGAGCGTTGTCTCTGCGTATATGTTAGGTGTAACGGGATAAGATCTCATTTAACTTCTCCTTGGACTCAAATTTATAAGTATCGTTGTCTATCATAAAGCATGGGGCTTCTGAGCATGCCCCAATGCATTGCACACCTATAAGCTTAAACCTTCCATCCTCTGTAGTTTCACCCAATGAAATCCCAAGAAGATCCTTTATAGCACCTATTACTTTCTGCGAACCCATGAGGTTGCAAACTATGCTTACACACACCCTTATCCTATGTCTTGCAGGCTCTCCTCTATCAAACATATCATAAAAAGACACCACATTCTCCACGTGGCTTAGTGGCAGGTCAAGCACTTTGGCCACCTCTTCAAGGGCAAAGGGTGGTATGTGTCCATAGTAGTCTTGAACTTCATGAAGACAAAGCAGGATTGCTTGCTCCTTCCTTGGGAAGTATTCAGCATGCTCCCTAAGCTTTTTCAAAAGGTCCTCTGGCAACATAGCCATTAGCTTACCACCTCATCACTAAAAATTGTATGAGGCATATCAGCCTTTATTATACCCCTTTCTATACCTAATTTTAGCATAAGTCTTACAGCTTCTCTCCCATCCTCACCATAATCCAACGTCCTATGGTTCACATACATGCTTACAAATCTTTGTGTCCTCTCCCAGTCATCCTTTATATCCCTCGCATACCTCCTTGCAAACTCCAATGCCTCTTCTCTGTGCTCAAGGGCATACCTGATGCTCTCCCTCATAAGCCTTTCTATCTTCCTTATGTTTTCAAGGCCAAGGTCCTTTCTTACCACATTGCATCCCAAGGGTAAGGGCAGGCCCCTTTCCTCTTTCCACCACCGACCAAGATCTACAACCTTTTTTAGACCTCTGTCTACATAACTTAGCTGTCCTTCATGGATCACAAGCCCTGCATCCACTTGACCTTTTTCTACGGCATCAAGGATCTTATCAAAGGGCATCACCACCTCCTCAAAGTCTGGCTCATAAAGCTTTAAAACAAGGAAGGCTGTGGTCAATTTACCTGGCACACCTATCCTTTTTCCCTTAAGGCTACTTAGCTCCTCCCTTGATACCACTATGGGGCCATAGCCTTCACCTACACTTCCACCGCTTGGAAGCACCCAGTACTTATCTGCCACATAAGGGTAGGCATGGAAAGAAATGGCGGAGACTTCATAGGTGCCCTTTAGGGCTTCCCTGTTTAGGGTCTCAATGTCTGCAAGCACATGCTCTACCTGAAAGCCATCGGTGTCTATCTTTCCAGCGGTCAAGGCATAAAACATAAAGGCATCGTCCGAATCTGGGCTATGGGCTATCCTTATCCTCATGCCTTCTCCCCTTAAAGAGTTCTGGAAGCTTCAAAAGGTAAGCATATATCCTCTTCCACTTTGACCATTCCATAGCGGGAATGACAGCCCCATAGACCTTTCCTCCTGGAAGATCCTTTGACACACCCGCCTTTGCAGATACTACCGCTCCATCTCCTATCTCCACATGATCTGCCACACCCACTTGACCAGCCAGGATAACACCTTTGCCAGTCTTTACACTGCCGGAGAGCCCAACTTGTGAAACTATAATATTCCTTTCTCCTACAAGGCAGTTGTGGCCTATCTGCACAAGGTTGTCTATCTTGGTTTGCCTACCTATCCTTGTTTCGTCTATTAGGGCCCTGTCTATACATGTGTTTGCACCAACCTCCACAAAGTCTTCAATAACAACCTTACCTATATGGTTTAGTTTAAAAACCCCCTCTTCACCTATATAGTAGCCAAAGCCATCCGCCCCTATAACAGAACCGCTGTGTATCCTCACCCCTTCACCTATGTAGCATCCAGGATATACATGCACACCACTAAAGAGAACACTGTTTTTCCCAATCCTTACCCCTTCACCTATATAGCAGAAAGGATAGACCTTTACCCCATCTTCCAAAACGGCCCCCCTTCCAACATACACAAAAGGCCCTACATAAACATCCTTGCCTATATAGACATCCTCTTCCACATGGGCCTTTTCCGATACGCCAGAAGGATGCCTTTCTGGATATAAAAAGCTTAGAAACTTTGCCAGGGCATACTTCACATCCTTTACCTTAATATAGTTTGGAAAGTCCACTTTTTGAGAGACCACCAAAGCTACCTTCATACCCTTTAAGCTTTCCAACTTCTTCACATCCTGGAGGAAGATCACGCTCTTTTCCTTAGGCTTTTCTGGAGAGGAAAGGCCTATAACTTCAAAGTGCTCATCTCCATATAGCTCACCCTCAATAAGCTCAGCCAATTCCCTCAACTTCATTTCTGTTGATCAAGCCTCTGGATTACCTCCTTAGTTATGTCCATCTCAGGGCTTATGTATACAAGGGCTCCACAGTCAAAAATGCCACTAAAACCATGAGCCTTTGCCAACTCTTGAGAAATCCTTCTTACCCTCTCCAGTATCTCCTGCTCCATCTGACTCTTAGTTTCAGCTATATCCCTTTGAGCTTTTTGTTGGAGCTCAAGCCCCTCAGCTTCTACCTTTTGATACTCCTTTATCTTCTGTTCTCTCACATTTTGGGCCAACCCCTTACTCTCTATCTGCCTCTTTAATTCCTCCAGCCTTTTCCCTATCTGTTCAAGCTTTTTTTGATACTCCTGAGCCTTTTCCCTCAGCTGGCTCTCCTTCTGTTTGACATACTGAGATTCCGCAGTTATCCTGTTTGTATCCACGCATGCAAACTTCTGCTGGGCATGGCCTACAGCTGAAAGTAAAACTAGGGCTAAGAAGAGTTTTTTCATAGCTCTATCTCCTCCTTTTTTTATACAGCCTCCTTCATCACATATATGGGCTTTATCTTCCTCCTTACCACTTCACCGTCCACTATGACCTTCCTTATACCCCTAAGGGAGGGAAGTTCAAACATCACATCCAACATAAGCTCTTCCATTATAGCTCTTAGGCCTCTCGCTCCCGTTTTTCTCCTTATGGCCTCCCTCGCTATCTCTACAAGGGCATCTTCGGTAACTTCAAGCTCCACACCTTCCATCTCAAAAAGCTTTTTATACTGCTTTACAAGGGCGTTTTTAGGTTCTACTAGGACCCTTACAAGATCCTCTTCGGTGAGCTCATCAAGGACCGCTATAACTGGAAGCCTCCCTACAAACTCTGGAATGAGACCAAAGTGTATTAAATCATCTACCTCTACAAGGTGGAGTGGGTTTTCTCTTCCGTCAAACTTCTTTATCTGTGCTTCAAAGCCCACTACAGACTTGCCAAGCCTGCGTTTTATGATGTCTTCTAAGCCTACAAAGGCCCCACCGCATATGAAGAGTATGTCTGTAGTATCCACCTGAATAAACTCTTGGTGTGGGTGTTTTCTACCACCTTGAGGTGGCACATTGGCTATCGTGCCTTCCAGTATCTTCAATAGAGCCTGTTGAACACCTTCTCCAGAGACATCGCGGGTGATGGAAGGGTTTATACCGGTCTTTTTGGCTATCTTGTCTATCTCGTCTATGTACACTATCCCCTTTTGAGCAGCCTTTACATCGTACCCACAGTTCTGTAGCAGTCTTACCAACACATTCTCCACATCCTCACCTACATAGCCCGCCTCTGTAAGGGAAGTGGCATCAGCTATGGCAAAGGGCACATCAAGTATCTTTGCGAGCGTTCTAGCTAAAAGGGTTTTACCAGATCCCGTAGGACCTATAAGGAGTATATTGCTCTTTTCTATCTCCACATCCCCTAGGCTAAGACCCAATTCCTTTGCCCTTATCCTCTTATAATGGTTGTAGACGGCCACAGAAAGGATCTTCTTTGCCCTCTCCTGCCCTATCACATACTGATCAAGCTCCCTCTTTATCTCTTCAGGTGTGGGAATTTCCTTTATAAAACTTTGGTTTATCTGTTTTTTATGCTCCCTGATTATTAGGTTGCATGCCTCTACACATCTGTCGCATATGTACGTATCGTTTGGCCCCGCTATTAAGATCAAAACTTCACTTTGAGACCTTCCGCAAAAAGAACAATAGTTTTCCTGCTTTTTCTTTACCATTCTAGCTCCTTTTTTCTATCACCTTATCCACTATACCATACTCCATAGCCTCATATGGGGACATAAAGTAGTCTCTCTCCACATCCCTCTCTATCTTCTCCAAGGGTTGTCCTGTGTGCTTTGCCAATATCTCGTTTAGCATATTCTTTATCCTCTTTATCTCTTCAGCATGTATGATTATATCCGTTGCCTGACCGGTAATACCACCTATAGGCTGGTGTATCATGATCCTTGAGTGGGGAAGGGCATACCTTTTACCTTTTGCACCAGCCGCAAGCAAGACTGCAGCCATAGAGGCCGCTTGACCTAGGCATATGGTTACCACATCTGGCTTGATGTACTGCATGGTATCGTATATGGCCATACCGGCTGTAACGGATCCGCCTGGTGAATTTATGTAGAGGTATATATCCTTATCTGGATCCTGGGCTTCAAGGAAGAGAAGCTGGGCTACTATGAGGTTTGCCACATGATCGTCAATGGGAAAGCCAAGAAGGACTATCCTGTCTTGAAGAAGCCTTGAGTATATGTCATAGGCCCTCTCGCCCCTAGGAGTCTGTTCTATAACTATGGGCACAAGCTGGTCAAGTATTCTCATCCCTTTCCTCCTTCTCCTTCTCCTTTATTGAAGCCTTAGATATTATCCTCTCAAAGGCCTTCTCCCTTCTTATATCTTCTTCAAGCACAGACATAAGGCCTTCCTTTTCTAGAAACTCTTTCATCTCTTCTACAGTCTTTCCATAAGTCTTTGCAAGTTCCTCTATCTTCCTTTCTATCTCTTGAGGCTCTACAGTTATATTCTCTTTCTGTGCGTATTTGTCAAGGATATACCTGAGCTTTATGTTGGCAATGGCTTGAGGAGCAAGCTCTTGAGCCATAGACCTATAATCAAGATACCTTACATCAATGCCTAACTGTGCAAGCTGGGAGGCCCTATTTTGAATAAGGTGGGAAAGTTCCCTTTGAAGTAGTGTCTGTGGCACATCAAACTGATGCATCTCTATAAGCTTTTTAGCTACAGCATTCTCTATAATACTCTTTCTAAGTCTTTCTAGCTGTTCTTTTATATCCTGCTTTATCTTTTCTTCTGCCTCCGCCCATGTTTCACCCAGTCCGATCTCTTTGGCAAACTCATCGCTGAGCTCTGGAAGCACCTTCTCCTTCACCCCTTTTATCCTTATCTCCACCTTTGCCTTGCCGGCGGGCTTGCCCTCCATATCGTAAAGAGTTAGCTCTTCCAAAGTGAAGCTGTCCCCCTCCTTTTTACCTATAAGCTCCCTTTCTATCTCCTCCCTAAACATCCTTGAACCCACAACGGCAGATGTTTCACCTTCCGTAGTCTCACCTTCCTCTAGGTCCTCCACCTTGTATTCTATAATCACAAGGTCTCCTTCCTTTACCTCTCTTTCCACAGGCTCCCAAAGGGCATGTTCCTCCCTTATCTCCTCTATCCTCCTTTTTACCAGGTCCTCATTGAACTCTACCTTTTCAATTTCCACTTCAAGGCCTTCCAGATCTGCCAGCTCAAAGTCTGGTGGTACCTCAAAGGAAATACTGTAGCTTACCCTTTGGTCTTTCTCTTGCAGGTCCACCTCTTCAAGGTAAATGTCTGCTACAGGTCTTAGGCCACTCTCTTGTATAGCCTCCGTTAAGGTGGCATTGGCCACCCTTTTCCCTACTTCCTCCCTTATATAGTCTTTAAACCTTGCCTTTATTATCCAAAGGGGAACCTTACCCCTTCTAAAGCCCTCTATCTCCACATTCTGCCTGAGGTATTCATACACCTCATCAAGGGCAGACTTTACTATATCTCCTTCCACTTCCACCTTTAAACTCTTAAACAATCCTTGCCTGTCTTCTACGCTTACCTTCATATGGTCTAAACCTCCTTTTTTGGTGCGGGTGGAGGGAGTCGAACCCTCACGGGCAAATGCCCACAGGATCCTAAGTCCTGCGCGTCTGCCAGTTCCGCCACACCCGCTAGAATAAAAAAATTATACCCTGTTTTACATCAGCTCAACCCCTCCAAAACCTCCTATATTTACTTAGCTATGAAGAAGTTTGTAGAAATTTCTATGGACCTTGCCCAGAAATGTGTCAAGTGTGGGCTCTGTAAATCTGTTTGCCCTACATACCCCTACATAGAAGAAGAGGGTGGCTATGCCCGTGGAAGGCTTGCCCTAGCGGAGATGGTTTTAAAAGGAGAACTTCCACTAACGGAAGAGGTTTCAAAACACTGGGATGAGTGTGCCATGTGTAGGCGCTGTGAGTGGGTATGTCCCAACAGTGTGGAATACAAGGAAATATTGGTTCATGCTAGAAATATGCAGAGGGAGATCCTTGGAGAAAAGGCTGTCAAAGCCCTTGGCCTGAAGGCCCTTGAGTTTATACAATCTGGTGCAGGAAGGAAAGTTATAAAGCTTGCTGGGAAGCTCTTAGAACCCTTACCCTTTACAGAGGTAAAAACACCCTTTCCCACAGGAGCTGTAAAGTTTATGCCAAAGCCTACAGCAAAAGCCTTTGGCCTAAGAGGAAAGGTCTTCAAGGCGGAAAAGGAGAAGGGAAAACTTCTCTTCTTTACAGGCTGTATGATTGACGCCTTTTATGGAAAGACTGGAGAAAACGTTATAAAGCTTATGAACAAGGCTGGCTACACAGTTATAGTGCCGGAGGATATAAGATGCTGTGGAGCGCCCCATTATTACTCTGGAAACTTGCCGGCCTTTGAAAGGCTAAAAGAACACAACCTAAGGGAGATGGAAAGGTATGAGTTTGATGCGGTGGTGGTGGCCTGTCCCACTTGCGGTGGAGCCTTACAAGAGGATTATAAGCTTTCCAAGCCTGTCTATGACTTTGCCCAGATAGTCTTTGAAAGCCCTTTAAAGTTTAAAGGTTCTGGAAATAGCTTAACCTTCCATGTGCCTTGCCACTCATACAGCGCCATGAAGGTAAGCGATAAGGTCTTTTATGGAGTAATGGAGAGGATTGAAGGCGATGAGGTAAAAAAGGCGGAAAAGGACAAGTCTTGCTGTGGCTTTGCAGGTCTCTTTTCCATAACAAACCCTAAAATGTCAGACCAGATACAAAGGGAAAAGATAGAGGACCTTAAGAAAACAAAGGCTAATGTGGTGCTTACCACATGTCCAGGCTGTGTTTTGAACTTAAAGGATGGAGTTAAAAAGCACAAAACAGGCCAAGAGGTCATGCACTTGGCAGACTATTTAGCGGAAAGCTTGGAAGAAGGTTAAAATATAGCCATGCGCATACTTGTAACTGGTGGCGCGGGCTACATAGGTTCCCATATGGTAAAGCTTCTTGGAGAAAGGGGCTATGAGGTTCTCACGGTGGATAACCTATCGGAGGGAAACTCTTGGGCCGTTTTGTATGGAGACCTAAAGGTTGTGGACCTTCTCAACTACAAGGCCCTTGAGGAGGTGCTTTTGGACTTTAGGCCACAGGCCGTAATTCACTTTGCCGCAAAGGTAAAGGTGCCAGAAAGCGTAAAAAAGCCCTTACTATACTATGAGAACAACTTTATGGGAACTGTGAACCTTCTACAAGCCATGGAGAGGGCCAGTGTTAAATACCTTATTTTCTCTTCCACTGCGGCCGTTTACGGCATTCCCAAAAGCGTGCCGGTAAAGGAAGAGGACCCAACTATACCTATAAACCCCTACGGCTGGAGCAAGCTATTTGCAGAGAGGGCCATAAAGGATTTTGCTCCCCTTAGTGGTATAAGGTATGCTATACTCCGATACTTTAATGTGGCTGGCGCAGACCCAGAAGGCAAAATAGGACAGGTTAGCAAAGAACCAACCCATCTTATCCTTAGGGCAGTAAAGGTGGCCACAGGCCAGATACCCTACCTTGAGGTCTTTGGCACAGACTATCCCACACCCGATGGCACATGCATAAGGGACTTTGTGCATGTTATGGACCTATGCGAGGCCCACCTTAAAGCCTTGGAATATCTTATAAGCGGCGGAGAAAGTGATGTATTCAACATAGGCTACGGCAAAGGCTATTCGGTGCTTGAGGTGATAGAAAAAGTAAAAGAGGTTTCTGGTGTGGACTTTAAGGTGGTCTATGCACCAAGAAGGGAAGGAGACCCACCAGCCCTTATAGCGGATAACACAAAGGCCAAAGAGATATTGAAATGGCAACCAAGGTATGATGACTTGGGATTTATCATAAAAACTGCATTGGATTGGGAAAAGGCCTATATTTATTCAAAATGAAGGAATTGGAAATTTTAGAAAAGTTAAAAGAGATACGGGACCCTGAAATACCCATAGATATTGTTAACCTTGGGCTTGTTTATGGTGTGTATTTAAAGGATGGTGTGGCTCACATAGACATGACTCTAACCGTTCCCTCTTGCCCTGCCAAAGGCTTTTTTGCCCAGCACATAAGGGACCATATACTAAAAAACTTCCCAGAGCTTAAGGATGTTGTGGTAAACTTTGTATTTGAACCTGCGTGGAGCAAGGATAAAATATCCCAAGAAGGCATACAAAAACTTAGGAGTATGGGATGGAATATTTAAAGGATAAGTTTAGGGCCCTTGCGGAAGCTATAGAAAGAGAGTCGGTTTTGGTGCATCGTGCAGCCCTTGTGGATGGATATAAGGATATTTACAAGCTTAGCAGGCTTGGCATAGACAGGGTTATTAAGAAGGCAACAGAGCTTGGTGGGAGGAAAGGTGCAAAGATACTAAAGGAAAGGTATGGCATATACACAGACAGGCTTGACGAGGCCCTTGAGGTGCTTACAGTCATAGCCGAGTCCTCAAGGCTTTTGGACGTTTTTGAGTATGACCTGGATAAGATGGAGATAAGGGTGGATGGGTCCATACTGGTGGAGGCTGTAGGTGAAAGTAAAAAGCCTGTATGCGAGCCTATGGCTGGCTTTTTTGAAGGCTTTTTGAGCGAACTGCTTGAAAAGAAGTACAGCATAAAAGAAGTAGCATGTAGAGCGCAAGGCCACGAAAGGTGTATTTTTAAGATATCACAGAAGTAAGATGGCGGTATTTAAGGTAAGGACTACCAAGCATACAAGCTTTGTAAACATAACCAATCAAGTTAGAGAGTTAGTTAGAGCCTCTGGTGTAAAGTCTGGCCTATGTCTTGTATACACACCACATACTACAGCCTGCATCTTTATAAACGAGGGTGCGGACCCAGATGTGATAAAGGATATAGCCTACTCCCTTGAAAAGCTTGTCCCATGGAGAGACAGTTATGCCCACTCAGAAGGAAACTCTGCAGCCCACATAAGGAGTGCCATCATAGGCAACTCAAGGGTCATACCCATAGAGAACGGGGACCTCATGCTTGGCACATGGGAGGCCATATTCCTTGCAGACTTTGACGGCCCAAGGGAAAGGAAAGTGATAGTTAAGATCATTAAGGAGGAGTAGATGGAATACCTTTTGGCCTTTCTGGTTTTGATAGGTGTTTTGGTGTGGTTCCATGAGTTTGGCCACTTTCTGATGGCCAAGCTGTTTGGTGTAAAGGTGGAGATATTCTCCATAGGCTTTGGTCCAGCACTCTTTAGCAAAAGGCTTGGTGATACAGAATACAGAATATCTGCCCTTCCGCTGGGTGGCTATGTAAAGCTCTATGGAGAGGAGGAGGAAATAAAGGATCCGAGGGCCTTTTCTTCCAAGCCAGGCTGGCAAAAGATACTTATAGCCTTTGGCGGCCCACTCTTTAACTTCATCCTTGCCGTTTTACTCTTCACCTTCCTTTTGGCTGTTGAAAGGGAGGTTCCCAAGTATCTTTATGAAAAGCCTGTAGTGGGCCATGTGGCAGAAAACAGCTTGGCTCAAAAGCTTGGTATAAGGGAAGGTGATATCATTGTGGAGATAAACTCAAAAAGGGTGGAAAGCTGGAAGGATGTGGAAACTGCTATTCTTGACAATGTGCTTGCCAAAGAGTGGAGGGTGGAGGTTTTAAGGGAAGGGAAAAGGATAAGCCTTTATACGAAGGAGAAGCTTGGAAAGATAACTGGGTTTGGTGCAGAGCCTTACATTCCTGCGGTAATTGGCTTTGTTGTAGAGGATAGTCCGGCCTTTCAAGTGGGCCTTCGCAAAGGAGACAAGATACTAAAAGTTAATGGAAAGGATGTAAAAGGCTGGCATGAGCTGGTAGGCTACATAAGGCAATCAAAGGGAAATCCTATCACTTTGACCGTTGAAAGGAATGGAGTAATTGAAGAAAAGACCGTTGTGCCAAAGGTGGATAAGGAAAGGGGCATGCCCATATTGGGTATAGCTCCATATACGGAAAAGGTTAAGGTAAAAGAGCCATTACATAAAGCCTTCCTAGAGGGTGTTGAAAAGACCTATGCCCTTAGCCTATTGTCCCTCAAGGCCATCTGGCAACTCATAACAGGTGAGCTTTCCATAAGGACCCTTGGTGGTCCCATAGCCATAGCCCAGCTTGCGGGCGAGTCTGCCCAGCAAGGTCTTCTTCCTTTCATAGGCATGATGGCTTTTATCTCCGTCCAGCTTGCCATTTTTAACCTTATTCCTTTACCAGTTCTTGACGGTGGCCTTATACTGCTCTTTCTTATAGAGTCCATAAGGAGAAAACCTCTTTCTCCAAGGTTCAAAGAGGTATGGGTGAAGACGGGCTATGCCATCATAATAGCCCTTGCAAGCTTTGTTATGATAAACGACCTATTGAGGCTGTTAAGCGGCGGTAAGTTTTAAAAAGGCCTTCCTGGAACCTTCTCCCAGTCCTTCAAGAAAAGCTCTATACCCTTATCCGTCAAAGGATGGTGGAAGAGTTTTTTCATCACCTCAAAGGGCATGGTGCATATATCAGCACCTATGAGGGCTGCCTCCACCACGTGCATGGGATGTCTCACGCTGGCCACTATCACCTCCGTATCCTCAATTCCATAGTTGTTGAATATCTGCATTATGTCCCTTATAAGCTTCATACCATCTCCCGAAATATCGTCAATCCTGCCAACGAAGGGTGATATGTAGCTTGCTCCTGCCTTTGCTGCCACCAAGGCCTGTGCGGGTGAAAAGATAAGGGTTACATTGGTGGGAATGCCTTCCGACTCCAATATCTGAACAGCCTTTATACCTTCAGGCGTCATAGGTATCTTTACTACAACATTGTCGCCCAACTCTGCCAACATTTTACCTTCCCTTACCATACCCTCCGTATCCCTTGACACCGTCTCCAGGCTTACAGGCCCATCTACCAAACTAAGGATCTCCTTAACCACCTCCATAAAGGGCCTTCCAGTTTTCGCTATAAGGCTTGGGTTTGTGGTAACTCCGTCCAATATGCCCCACTCAAGGGCCTGCTTTATCTCATCCACATTACCTGTATCAAGGAAAAAGCGCATAGCTCACACCTCCTTTAGGATTCTCTCCGCTTTTACATAGCCCACAAAAGCCTTCTTTATTATACCATCCTTCACTACCAGAGTGGTAGGTGTTGCCAAAACGCCAAGCTCTTTGGCCCTTTGATAGCCATCGGGTGTAGCTACATTTATCTCTAAAACCTTCACCACCTTTTTAAGTCTATCTATCTCTGGCTTCATCATCTTACAGGCTCCGCACCGCTCAGAGTAAAAGTAGACTACACCATCACCCTTTAGTATACCGGCTTCCCTTCCTTGCATACTAAAAGCCCTCCTTTTGATAAAAAGTCCAAGAAAGAACCGTAAGGTGAAGAAAAGGGCAAGCAAAAGGGCTAAAAGCTTCAAAAGGTCTTCCATCATTTATGCCTCCCTGACTCTTCTAAGCCTAGCAACCTCTTTAACTTTTTCACCTCATCTTCCTTCAGATCCCTCCACTGTCCGGGCCTTAAATTGCCTAGGCTTATAGGCCCTATGGCAACCCTCTTTAGCTTTATAACCTTATGGCCAAAGTGGGCGCAGAACCTCTTTACTATATGCTTCCTCCCTTCATGAAAGACTATCTCCAGCAGGCTTTTATCCTTTTGAACCCTCAAAAGCTTTACACTGTCTGGTTTAGCAAAGCCATCTTCAAGCATGGCCCCTTTCCTCATCGCTTTTACCTTTTCCTCGCTCACCTTCCCCCTCACCCACACAAGATAAGTTTTTGGAAGCTTATACCTAGGATGCATGATCCTGTTAGCAAGCTCACCATCGTTGGTAAGAATTAAAAGGCCCTCTGCGTTGTAATCAAGCCTGCCCGCAGGATACACCCTCTCTGGTATGTCCTTTATGAGTTCCTGTATGGTCCTTTTGCCGTCCTTTCCTTCCCCAAGGGCCGTAAGATAACAACAGGGCTTGTAAAGGATTATGTATCTATACTTTGGTGGCTTTATTTCTTTTCCGTCCACCTCCACCACATCTTTTTCCGGGTCCACCCTCCAGCCAAACTCCCTTACCACAAGGCCGTTTACCTTTACCCTCCCCTGCAATATAAGCTCATCCGCCTTCCTCCTTGAGGCCACACCACACATGGAAAGGTATCTGTTTAGCCTTACCAATACCTTTCCTCCTTCCATGGGTCCCCCCTCATGTTATAGCCTCTCTGTTCCCAAAAGCCGGGCACATCCACTTCTAACAGCTCTATTCCCCACACATACTTGGCGCTCTTCCATGCATAGAGTCTTGGCACCACAAGCCTAAGAGGAAAGCCATGCCTCAATGGTATGGGCTTCCCATACATCTTGTAAGCCAGTATGCTATCCTCGTAATAAAGATACTCAAGGGGCAGGTTGGTTGTGTAGCCTTCAAGGCAGTGGATGAGGGCATATTTGGCGTTGGCCTTTGGCTTGGCAAGGTTCAAAACATAAGAGGTTTGCACACCTTCCCAAACTATATCTTTTACACTCCAGCGTGTAACGCAGTGAAAGTCTGCCACAAGCTCCACAGAGGGAAGGCTTAGAATCTCTTCATAGGTTAGTTCAATAGGATTCTCCACAAGGCCAAAAACCTTAAATCTATAGCTGTTTATGTCCCACTGGGGCACCTCATCCACTATGTCATAGACTATAGGCGCAGAGATCCACCTTTGGCCCGGTGGCAGGCGGTCTTCTCTAAGGTTTATAGGACTTACGATCCTCTTCATAGTTTTTGATTATATGCCTCACCAGCTAAAATCTCTACCAAGGTATACCTCCCTCACATCCTCCCTTTCACTCACCTGGTGCGGATCACCTTCCGCCAATATCTTGCCATCGCTGATTATATACACCCTATCCACCATCCTTATAGCCTCTCTCACATTATGATCCGTTATAAGCACTCCTATATTTTGATGCTTTAATTCAAGGATCATAGACCTGATATCCGAAATCATTATGGGATCTATGCCTGTAAAGGGCTCATCAAAGAATATATACTTAGGCTTAGGAATCAGTGCCCTTGCCACCTCAAGCCTCCTCTTTTGACCTCCCGAAAGCTTTCCAGCCTTTTGATCTTTTAACTCCAAAAGCCCAAAATCTCCCAAAAGCTCCTCTGCCCTTGCCAACTGGCTTTCCCTACTTTCCTCAAAAAACTCAAGGAATATAAGAAGGTTTTCCAGCA
This sequence comes from Candidatus Pampinifervens sinense, assembly GCA_037927135.1. Taxonomy (GTDB): domain Bacteria; phylum Aquificota; class Aquificia; order Aquificales; family Aquificaceae; genus Pampinifervens; species Pampinifervens sinense. The sequence continues at coordinate 37,253 of JAXSPP010000010.1, forward strand.
CGGTTAGGTCTTCAAAAAGGGTATGTTCTTGTGGTAAAAAGGCTATGCCCTTTTTTGCCCTTCTGTGGGCAGGCATATGGGTAATGTCTTCCCCATCAAGCTCTATCTTTCCACCATCTACAGGCAGAAAGCCCACAAGACAGTTAAACAGGGTCGTTTTGCCAGCCCCGTTTGGGCCCAAAAGGCCCACTATCTCCCCCCTTTTTAGCTCCAAGTCTATACCCTTTAGCACTTCCCTCTTTTTAAAAAACTTCCTTATACCTCTTGCAATTAGCACCATAAAGATTTTAAACTATTGGCATGATACCGATAAAGGATATAAACCCTCACAGAAGCTTCCCCATAGTTAATCTAAGCATAATAATCATCTGTTCCATCCTTTGGCTCTATGAGGTCAGCTTATCGGATGAGGAACTCCAGCTCTTTATCTATCAATATGGACTTGTGCCCGCCTACCTTTTTGAAAGACCCCACACTTTGTTGACTCATATGTTCCTACATGGAAGCTGGCTACACATAATAGGCAACATGTGGTTTCTTTGGGTCTTTGGAGACAACGTAGAAGACAGGCTAGGAAAGGCAAAGTATCTCATCTTTTACATCCTTTCTGGGCTTGGAGCAGCCATCATTCAAACCCTTGTTAGCCTTCTTTTTGGCGGTGAGGAAATCCCTATGGTAGGTGCCAGCGGGGCCATAAGCGGTGTGCTTGGTGCATACCTTTGGATGTTTCCCAATGCAAGAATACTGGCCCTGGTTCCTGTCTTCTTCTTCCTTACCTTTATGGAACTTCCTGCGGTCTTCTTCATAGGCATGTGGATACTCATACAGATCATAAACGGGCTTATAACACTGCCCTTTGCGGGCATGGGTGGCGTGGCATGGTTTGCCCATATAGGTGGCTTTTTTGTAGGCTACTTTTTGGCAAAGAGGTTCTACACCAAAAGGTTTTATTTGTAACTTTGTTGCAGATAATTCTATAAACCCACCCAAAAATATACTCAAAACCTTCAAGGAGGTGCTATCATGAAAAAGTTTTTAGCTATGGCATTAGCAACAAGCTTTAGCTTTGTGTTGGCAGAGTCCTTTAAGGTGGCTCCAGAAAAGTACAGAAGCTGGAACCATGTGAAAAGCATGGTCATTTTTGACCAAAAACATCCTCTCTTCAACCCCTTTAGCGGTATTCACCATGTTTATGTAAACCATAAGGGGCTTAATACCATAAAAAGGGATGGTAAAAGGACCTTTCCCGATGGGTCGGTTATAGCCATAGTTTTTTATGAACATGTGCTTGATAATGGTGCCTACGTGGAGGGAGCCAAGAAGATAGAGGCTTTTATGGTAAAGGATAGAAAAAGGTATAAGTCCACCGATGGTTGGGGCTATTTTGCCTACGACGGGAAGGGCAACAGCTTGGTAAAGGATATGGCAAAAGATTGCCATTCCTGTCATTCTCAGGTAAGGGATAAGGACTTTGTCTTTTCTGTATGGACAAGGTAGGCTAAAGGCGTGCCCTGTCCGCCCGCTTGCTTAAGGCCTCATGGTCTTTTATAAACAACCCACCCCGGCATAAGCTGATAAACCCTTCCCTTTCAAGCTCCTTTAAGACCCTGCTAACCACCACCCTTGTGCTGCCTATATCCTTGGCTATCTCCTCGTGGGTCTTTTTAATCAAGGACCCACCTTTTGAACATGAGAGCAGGTAGCTTATTAACCTTTCTCTAACGCTCTCCGATACCATGGAGTTAAGCATAGCCATAAGGCTCAAAAGGTTTTCCGAAAGCACCTTCATAAAAAGGGAACGCCACCAATGGTTTTCTTCAAACCACCTTATGGCAACCTCTGAAGGTATCATACAAACATAAGAATCCTCCTCAGCCACCGTATAGGCAGGGTATTCAGCCTTAGAATAGGCGGTAAGCATGGCAATGATGCACATCTGGTTTGGAAAAACCCTATAGAGGGTAAGCTCCCTACCCGATTGGGATATAAGGTAAACCTTTAGAACTCCATCCTTCACAAATGGGACTTCAGAGCAAACATTGCCTTCTGAAAAGATAAGGGAACCTTTTTCTATCTTCTGCGGAGGATAGCTTCTTTCTATAAAATTTGTGGTGAGCATACCTTAAAATATAAACCATGACACCCGTATACACAGAAAGGGCCCCAAGGCCTGTAGGTCCATACTCTCAAGGGGTTGTGGCGGGTGGTTTCCTCTTTCTCTCTGGTCAGATAGGCTTGGATCCACAAACAGGAAAGTTAAGAGAGGGGTTTAAAGAACAGGCACAGCAGATCTTTAAGAACATAGAAGCCATACTTGAGGCTGCGGGCGTAGGAAAAGAGAGTATAGTAAGGATGGTGGTTTATCTCAAGGATTTAAGCCTTTTTGGTGAGTTTAACCAGCTTTATGAGGAGTTTTTTAAGGATGTAAAGGTAAAGCCTGCAAGGACTACTGTAGAAGTGAGCCATCTTCCCCTTGGTGCCTTGATTGAAGTAGAGGCTACTGCCTTTTTGGGTGAAAGAAATAACTTATAAACTATGATACCCGACCTGGACCCACCCCATGACGAGCTAGCAGAAAGGGCTGTCCTTGGTGCCATAATTGTGGACCCAGAAACCATGCCTACCGTCCTTGAGTATTTAAGGGAGGAGGACTTTTACTTTGAAAACCATCGCTTGCTTTTTTCTGTTTTGTATAAGCTTTGGGAGGACAAGGGTAAGGATTGGGATGATATAGTCCTAAAAGAGTACATAGAGAAAAGGGGGCTGAAAGATAAAATTGACATGCAGTTTATATACTCCCTTGTGGAGGAGGCAGCCACAGGCACTCTTTTAGAAGAGGCCATAAGGAATGTGAAAGAAAAATCTGGTCTAAGACAGCTTATGGAGCTTTCTCTAAACATTCTAAAGGGCATAAAGGAGGAGCCAGACCTTCCAAGCTTGCTAGACTTTTTACACACAAAGATAATAGAGATATCGGAGAAAAACACTATAAGCCAGTACTGGCATATAAGGGAGATAACAAGGCAGGTAATAGAGATTATAGAAAGGTATAGGAAGCAAGAGAAGCTTATAACTGGTATACCTACAGGATTTTTTGAACTTGACACTCTAACTACAGGCTTCCATCCTTCTGATCTTATCATAATTGCCGCAAGGCCAGGCATGGGAAAAAGTAGCTTCATGCTTTCTATGGCCCTTTACATGGCTATGGTAGAAAGGATACCTGTAGTCATATACTCTTTGGAGATGAGCAAGGAGCAGTTGGTGATGAGGGCCCTGTCCATGCTCTCTGGAGTGCCTTTGCAAAACATAAGGCGAGGATTTTTAAACGAGGAGGATATGAATAAAATCAAGACAGCAGCCCTTGATCTTATTAAGTCTGAGATATACATTGATGATACTCCAAACCTTTCCACCACGGACCTCAGAGTAAAGACAAGGAAGCTGAAAAAGGAAAAGGGTGTGGAAGTGGTCTTTGTAGACTATCTTCAGCTTATTAGACCACCTACGAGGAGGTCATCGCGCCAGGAGGAGGTTGCTGAAATATCTAGAAACCTAAAGGCTTTGGCAAAGGAGCTATCAATTCCTGTAGTAGCACTTGCACAGCTTTCCCGTCAAGTGGAACACAGATCGGACAAAAGGCCCCAGCTTGCAGACCTGAGGGAAAGCGGACAGATTGAGCAGGATGCAGACCTCATAATCTTTATACATAGGCCAGAGTATTACAAGAAGAACCCATCACCGGAGGAGCAGGGCATTGCTGAAATAATAGTAGCGAAGCAAAGGCAAGGGCCTACAGGTATAATAAAGATGGCCTTCTTGAAGGATGTGGCAGGGTTTAAACCCCTTGCTACCACTGGCATAAGCGCGGTGGAAAGCTACGAACCAGATATGGAAGAATTTTCTGAAGATGAACTTGATCTGGACTTTTAGATGTATAATTTAGAGATGCTATGAAAAGGTTGTTGTGGATTGCACCCCTTATTCTATCTATGGCTGAACCTATAAAGGATAATATTAAAGTGGAGGTGGAGGATCAAGCGGGTGTAAGACATCACTTTAATGGTCTGGCCTGTGGTGGAAGAAATTATCTTAAGGTAAAGGAAGGAAACGTGGAGTATTCAGTAGACTTTAACAACCTTAAAAGCTTAGAAGTACTATCCTCTGAGAAGGATAGGTTGAAGCTGAAGCTATATTTCAAAAATGGAGGTGTAAGAGAGTTTTATGCACCGGCCAATCTTTATTGCAAAACTAAATCAAGTATAGGTGAAGCTGGTTTTTATTTAAAAGATGTGAAGGCTATATTTATTAAAAAGGAGGATAAGAAACATGAAAAGATTTAAGCTTCTAGGTCTTTTTCTAGCTACCTTTATGGCTGGATTTCTTCTTGGCAATGCGGGTGCATCACAGAGTGGAAGGCAAGAAGACGATTATAGATATTTTAGGCTTTTTACCGATGTCTTTAGAACGGTTAAAGAAAATTATGTGAATGAGGTAAGCACAAAGGATCTTATATACGGTGCTTTAAACGGTATGATGAGATCCTTAGATCCTTTTTCCGCCTTCTTTACACCAGAACAGTACAAGGAGTTCAAGCAAGAAACGGAGGGAGAGTTCGGTGGTGTAGGGATAGAGATAGGAATGGAGAAGGGAAGGCCTATAGTTATATCACCTATAGAAGGCACACCAGCCTTTAGGGCTGGTATAAGGTCTGGGGACATCATACTGGAGATAAACGGTGAGGACACATCCAACATGACATTGATGGATGTGGTAAGGAGGATACGGGGGAAGCCTGGTACAAGGGTTACGCTTACCATTATGAGAAGGGGGCTTGATAAGCCTATAAAGGTTGAGCTTGAAAGGGCAATAATAAAGGTTGAAAGTGTAAAGTGGACAAAGATTGAAAACATAGGATATATAAGGTTGTCCCAATTTACAGATGGTGTAAGTAGGGAAGTGGAGAGGGCTATTAAAGGCCTTACCTCTCAGGGAGTAAAGGGTATTATCCTTGACCTTAGAAACGACCCAGGAGGCCTTCTTACGGAGGCCATAAGTGTTTCAGAGTTGTTTTTAAAGGAAGGGAAGCTGATCGTTTACACAAAAACAAGGAAAGGTGAGATAACAAGGTACTTTTCAAGGAGAAGGCCCATTTTACCAGAAGATATGCCTTTGGTTGTATTGGTAAATAGAGGTTCTGCAAGCGCTTCTGAGATAGTGGCCGGTGCCCTTCAAGATCACAAGAGGGCTATTCTTGTAGGAGAAAAGACCTTTGGCAAAGCTTCCGTTCAAAATATTATGCCCCTTGAAGACGGTTCTGCCATAAAGCTGACTATAGCCCATTATTACACACCCCTTGGAAGACTTATAGACAAAAAAGGCATACAACCAGATGTAGAAGTGAAGATGAATGAACAAGAGGAGGAAAAGCTACAGGAAACCATAAGACAAAAAAGACTTCAGGGCGCTACTGGCTTAATCCTTGAACCTTCTCTTGATCCACAACTTCGTAAAGCTATGGAGATAATAAAAACTGGCAGAGGTTATGCACACACTGGCGGTTGAAACTTCTTGTGATGAAACTGCCCTTTGTATATACTCGGATGAAAAAGGAGTTATAGGAGATATTATCCTCTCTCAAGCAAAGGTGCATTTTCCCTACGGAGGTGTGGTTCCAGAGCTTTCTGCAAGGGAGCATACAAGGAACCTTTTACCACTATTTGACAAACTTTTAAAGGACACAAGCTTTGACATAAAAAAGATAGATTTTATATCTTTTACTTTAACACCTGGTTTGATACTCTCCCTTGTGGTGGGTGTGAGCTTTGCTAAGGCCGTGGCCTACTATCTTAAAAAGCCCTTGGTGCCAGTGCATCATCTGGAAGGTCATATATACTCCGTTTTTTTGGAAAGGCCTGTAGAATACCCCTTCCTTGCCCTCATAGTCTCCGGAGGACATACGGACCTCTACCTTGTGGAGGGCTTTGGGAAATACACCTTCCTCGGTGGAACATTGGATGATGCGGTAGGAGAAAGCTATGATAAGACCGCCAAGCTTATGGGCTTGGGCTATCCCGGTGGCCCAATAATAGACAAACTGGCCAAAGAAGGAAGGCCTATCTATAGCCTTCCAAGGCCTATGATAGAGGATGAGAGCTTAAATATGTCCTTTAGTGGTCTAAAGACTGCAGTAAGGAGGATAATAGAAGAGGGGGGCTATTCAAAAGAGGACCTTTCCGCCTCTTTTCAAAAGGCGGTGATGGATGTTTTAGAAAGGAAGGCCCTTCTTGCCATGGAAAAAACTGGTATAAAAAGGCTTGTTATAGTGGGAGGGGTTTCTGCAAATTCTGAGCTAAGGAAGAGGTTTTCTGAACTTTCTCAAAGGCTTGGCTTTGATCTCTACATTCCACATCCCAAGCTCTCTACCGATAATGCTCAGATGATAGCCTATGCGGGCATGGAGAGGTTCAAAAGAGGCATAACAGCTCCAGATGATATAAACCCTGAACCCAACATGCCTTTGGAGGTCTTTGGAAAGCTGTGGAGCTAATAAAACCTCTCCACCCTATACCCTCTCATAAACTCCTCTCCGCTCATAAGCCTTCCCTTTGGAGATATTAGCTCTAAAACCTCCACCGCACCCTCTCCACAGGCCACTATAAGCCTTTTTTTATCCAAAACCTCTCCTGGATCTCCCTCACCTTGGACCACCCTAACTTTTAAAACCTTTACCCTTTCCCCCCTTTCTGTAAAGGTGTAGCAATCCGGATAAAGGCCTCTTATCCTATCTCTTATGCTTTCCGCTTGTGCCTTCCAGCATATCCTATACTCTTCCTTTTGAATAGGCGGTGCGTAGGTGGCCCTTTTGTGATCTTGTGGAATGGGTTCTATTTTCCCTTCAAACCAGTCTTTTAAAGTTCTTACCAAAAGGTCTGCACCCTTTTGGGAAAGCCTCTCAGAGAGGGTTTTTAAGTTATCCTCTTCCAAGATTTCTTCCTCCTCTTGAGAAAGGATAGCACCCGTATCCATACCCTCATCCATAAGCATCACCGTATTTCCTGTTTTTTTCTCCCCTGACATTAAAGCCCTGTGTATTGGCGCAGAGCCTCTGTATGCTGGCAAAAGGCTCGCATGAAGGTTTATACAGCCATACCTTGGGTAGTTTATAACCTCCGGTGGCAAAATCTTGCCGTAGGCCACCACCACTATACAATCGGGTTTTAAACTTTCCAAAATTGGCATTATTTGAACCTTTCTCTCCGGTTGAAATACTTCTATACCCAGCTCCTTTGCCACTATTTTAGTAGGAGGAGGCGTTACCCTTTGGCCCCTACCAGATGGCCTGTCTGGTTGGCACACAAGGCCAACCACGTTGAACTCCTTTGCAAGCTTGGTAAAGGATGGAACTGCGAAGTCCGGCGTGCCAAAGAAGAGCAATCTCATAGAGTCATAGAAATTATATTCCAAAAGGTATAATTTTAAAAGCATGATAGAATCCACATTAAAGCTCTATAACTTGCTTGAGAGGAAGTTTGGAAAGGAAGAGGCAAGAGAGTTTGCCAAAGTCTTGGAGGAGGTAATCCGAGATATAGGAGAGTTGAAAAAGCAAGAGATAAAAAAGGAGCTAAGTCAAGACCTTGCCACCAAGCAGGATATAAAGGTGTTGGAAGCAGAAATAAAGAGAGTGGAGGATACGTTAAGGGCTGAGATAAGAAGGGTGGAAGCGGAGATAAGAAGGCTTGAGGCCTATATGAAGATAATGGTGGTCCTACTACTCATAGCCATAGCACTACATAGCCCCATCTTTGCACAACTTGTAAGGAGGTTTTAAAGCCATGAGGGTGATAAAAATTCTCCTGATTTTTCTGACTCTTGCCTTTGCCATGGCGCCCGAGATGAAGTTAAAGCGGGTGCATGGGAATATATACATGGTTAGGGGCGTGGATGCTCTGCCTTCTGTGGAAAACAGGGGCTTTATGTCCAATGCCTTTGCCATACTTACAAAGGAAGGGTGGGTTGTTATAGATGCTTTGTCTACCCCAGAGCTTTCCAAGGAGTTTGTAGAGAACCTTATGAGGGTAAAAAAGGCCCCTATAAAGTATGCCATTATTACACACTATCATCCGGACCATTGGTATGGTGCAAAGACCTACAAAGAGCTTGGCGCAAAGATAATAGCTCACAAAAGGCTTTTAGAGTTCTACCAGTCTGGAGAGGCCCATATGGTTCTTAACGCAAACAAGGAAAGGTTTAAAGGACTTTTTGATAATGTTGTTCTAGTTCCACCGGATATGGTTGTAGAAGATAGGCTTGAGCTAAAGGTTGGAGGGGAAGTCTTTGAAATCCTTTCCATGGCTCCAGCCCATACGGACAACGACCTTGTGGTTTATATGCCATTTCAAAAAGTGCTTTTTACTGGAGACCTCGTCTATCAAAACAGAATACCCTTTATGGGAGACAGGGGCGCAAGCTCTAAAGGTTTAATAAAAGCCCTTGAGAGGATAAAGAGCATGGACGCAAAGCTACTTTTGGGAGGACATAACGAACCCATGGATATGTCCGCAGTAGATTTTACCCTTGGCTATGTGAAGTTTTTAAGGGAGAACATAAAGAAGCTAAAGGAGGAGGGCAAAAACTTGGATGAGATAAAGGAGGCTCTCAAAAACAGCCCTTATAGCAAGGCTGTTATGTATGACGCTTTTCATAACGCTAACATTTTTAAAGTGGATGCTGAGCTTGAGATGGAATAAAAGTCTTTAAGCATAAAAGACAATAATTCTCATTTGCACTTTTATAGCAATTGTGCTATAATAATATTCATATATTTAGAAACAATTAAGGAGGTAGTGCGATGAGAAAAGGGAAGTTGTTAGTAAGTGGTTTGGTCTTAGGTGCGGGAGCCTTTGCAGTGGTAGCCTATGCAGGAAAGGCCTCAAAGGACATAATAACACCACAAGAAGCAAGAAAGTACTTTACACCCATTACCCAAAAGGTGGTGGACAACCCACAGAACCCTGTAACACCTGCAAAGGTGGAGCTCGGTAGGATGCTTTATCATGACCCTAGGCTTTCCAAAAGTGGTCTTATAAGCTGTAATACGTGCCATAACCTTGCCAGCGGGGGTGTGGACAACCTTCCAACAAGCATAGGACACAAATGGCAGATTGGGCCTGTTAACGCTCCTACAGTCTATAATGCAGCCTTCCACATAGCCCAGTTTTGGGATGGAAGGGCAAAGGACCTGGAGGAGCAAGCTAAAGGACCCATACTAAACCCTAAGGAGATGGCCATGCCAAACGAAGAAGAGGTGGTAAAAAGGATAGCTTCCATACCACAATACAGAGAGCTGTTTGCAAAGGCCTTTCCCGGAGAGAAAAACCCTATAACCTATGACAATATTGCCAAAGCCATAGCAGCCTTTGAAAGGACCCTTATAACACCTTCTCGTTTTGACAGGTTCCTAATGGGTGATACAAAGGCGCTAACGGCGGAAGAAAAGAAGGGGCTAAAGCTATTCATTGAAAAGGGTTGTGTAAGCTGTCATAATGGTGTGGCTTTAGGTGGAAACATGTTCCAAAAGATGGGAGTTGTAAAGCCGTATAATTCTACAAGCCCTTCAAAGGGAAGGTATGATGTGACCAAGAAACCGGAGGATATGTATGTTTTCAAGGTACCATCCCTTAGGAACGTGGAAAGGACGGCACCATACTTCCACGACGGTCAAGTTTGGAGCTTGGAAGAGGCTGTAAGGATAATGGCAGACATACAGCTAGGTATTCAGCTGAAGGATGATGAGGTAAAGGCTATAGTGGCCTTCCTTAGGTCCTTGACAGGCGAGATTCCAAAGCACGCTTTGACACTGCCAGTTCTTCCACCATCTACCGAAAAAACACCAAGACCCTCCTTTGACTAATACCCTACCGGGGGCCTTGCCCCCTCCGTTTCTTTGACCTAAAATTTATGCGATGAAGATAGGTGTTATAAGCTTAGGGTGTGCTAAGAATTTGGTAGATACGGAAGTGCTTTTGGGTAAGCTAAAGGCTGGTGGAGCCAAGCTTGTAAGCGACCCTAAAAAGGCTGATGTGATAATCATAAACACTTGCGGTTTTATAGACCCAGCCAAGCAAGAGGCTATAGAAACTATCCTTGAGTACTCAGATAAGAAAAAAGTCATAGTAATGGGTTGTCTTGTGCAAAGGTATAAGGAGGAGCTTCAAAAGGAGATACCAGAGGTTATGGCCTACTTTGGCACAGAAAGCTGGGACCAGATAGTGGAGTTTTTAGGCTTAAAGCCCACAAAGGAAACAAAAAGAGTTATCACCACTCCAAAATCCTACGCCTACTTAAAGATAGCGGAGGGTTGCAACCGCCTTTGCTCCTTTTGCGCCATTCCCAACATAAGAGGAAGACACCGATCAAGGCCATTAGAAGACATCATAAAAGAGGCAAAATATCTTGCAGAAGAGGGCATAAAGGAGCTCTGCATAGTCTCTCAAGACACTACATATTATGGGAGGGACCTCTATGGCAAGGGCTACCTCTTAAAGCTACTTGAGGAGCTAGAAAGGATAGAAGGCATAAGGTGGATAAGGCTTTTATACCTTTATCCCACGGAAATAGAGGATGACCTCATTGATTACATGGCTGGATCTCAAAAACTCCTTCCTTATTTTGATATGCCTTTGCAACACATTTCAAGCCAAGTCCTAAGGAGTATGAGAAGGGGCTATGATGAGACCTTTGTAAGAAGGCTTGTAGAGAGGATAAAAAGTAAGTTACCCAATGCAATCCTAAGAACCACCTTTATAGTGGGTTATCCAACGGAAAGTCTAGAAGACTTTGAAAAGTTATTGTCCTTTGTATCAGAAGGCCACTTCCACTGGGTTGGTGTTTTCACCTACTACCAAGAGGAAGGCACCCATGCCTTTGGCCTTGGAGACCCAATACCCATGCAGGAAAAGGAAAGAAGAAAAGAAGAGCTCTTAAGAGTTCAGGAAGAGATAACAAGAAGAAAGAATGAGGAGTTTATAGGAAAGGAGTTTGAGCTTTTGGTGGATGGCTTTGATGAAGAGTTTGGCTTTGTGCCAGTGGGAAGGATTTACGCACAGGCTCCGGAGGTGGATGGGATAACTTACATAGAAACACAAAGGGAATTAAAGCCAGGCGACCTTATAAAAGTTAGGATAACTCAAGTGGGAGGCTATGATCTGGGGGCTGTGGAAGGGATGTAGGATTTTTATTTAAGCCATTATAGTATATAAAGTGATTGACCAATCTCATAAACTTTTGCGCAAGGGTCTAACATGTCTTAAAATAATAGCCCACTATGGGTATAAAAAAGGTAGACAGGAAAGCCTTCCTTAGTCTTATAGAGACGGTGCTATTTGTAGATTTCATAAAGGGCCTTTCGGTCACGCTAAAAAATCTCTTTCGCAGGCCAATCACCACCAACTATCCTCTTGAGAAGCTAACACCACCCAAAAGGTACAGAGGGGCCCATGGGCACTTTGTTTGGGATGGCACAGAGCCAGACTCTCTAAAAGCTATAGAAAAGTTTATGAGCTATGAGAAGGGTAAAAGCAGGTGCGTGGCCTGTTATATGTGCCAGACGGCCTGTCCTATGCCTACTCTCTTTAGAATAGAGGCGGTGCAAATGCCCGATGGCTCTAAAAAGGTGGTCAGGTTTGATATGAACTTGCTTAACTGTCTTTTCTGTGGCCTCTGCGTGGATGCCTGCCCTGTGGGCTGTCTTACCATGACAGACCTTTATGAGCTTGCTGGCTATACAAGAAGGTCTGCAGTGCTTAAAATGGACAAGCTTGAAGAGAACGCCATAGATTGGAAGAAGAGAAGGGGTCATGAACCCGACCGCATATGGATTGACGATGAACATAGAGAAAGGCTTTGGGGGAAGATAGAATGGAGTGGATAATCTTTGGCTTTTTGTCCTCCTGGGCTGTGCTTTCGGTGATAGGTGTTCTATTTTTGAAAAACCCTGTCCATGCTCTGCTTTCCTTTATAAGTCTTATACTGGCAGTGGCTGGCATGTTTCTTCACCTGGGTGCGGAGCTTTTAGCAGGCTTACAGCTTATAATCTATGCGGTTGCCATAGTGGTCTTTTATGTTTTTGTGATAACCACCATTCCTTGGGAAAAGGTCAAAAGGTTTGAAGGCTTTTATAAAAAAGAATTTTTCCTTGGCTTTCCTGTTTTGCTTTTGGCCTTTGGAGCTTTTGCCTATGCCATACTCAATGGAGATTTTGCCCATGTGGGTGTGGCAGGGCAAAACAATGTAAAGGAGGTAGGTAAGAGCCTTTTCACCACTTACCTCTTTCCTCTTGAGGTGGCTTCTGTTATACTATTGACCGCCATGATAGGAGCCATCCTTCTTGGGAGGAAAGAGGAGTGAGTATAGAAAAGGCTTATATTCTTATAAGCATCTTTTTATTCCTTTCGGGCCTGCTTGGTGTTATCATAAGAAAGAACCTTATAACCCTTTTGATAAGCACGGAGCTTATGCTGAACGGGGTAAATTTGGCCCTTGCAAGTATAGATAAAATGGTTGGCGGTGTGGAAGGGCAGGTTTTTGCACTGTTTGTTTTGGCTGTGGCTGCCTCTGAGGTGGCCATAGGCCTTGGCCTAATAGTGGCCCTCTTTAGGCTCAAAGGCTATGAAGGCTCTTCTGAGATTACTCACCTGAGGGAGTAGAATGGAAGGGCTACTAATACTCCTTTCACCCTTAATAGCCTTTTTGGTAATAGGCCTGTTTGGTTCAAGGCTGGGGGATATGGCATCTGCCATCCTTTGCGTTCTTGGAGGACTCTTCTCCTTTCTCTTCTCCCTCTGGGCCACCTCAAAGGCACTTCAAGAACCCTTTAGTGTAAAACTCTACGACTTTT
>JAXSPP010000011.1:0-17944 GCA_037927135.1 Candidatus Pampinifervens sinense
GGTAAGGTGGTATAATTTCCATGGTAAAAACCTCCGATGGTTTTTAGGGCTACTATTATAGTAGCCCTGCTGTCTTTTTATTGATATGGAAGGTTTAGCTTAAAGGGAATTTCTCACTCGGCGTATAATTTCCTCCCTTAATAATAATATCGCCAAAAAACTGTTTTATTTAATTTCTACATAAACTCCTTCCCTAATCTTTATGGCTGTATGCCTTCTTCCAGTATCCTCAAGGATGGTCTCCTCTGAGGTCATCTCTTCCCGCAGTTTTTCCGCAAGGTCAAGGGCTTCTTGGGGCACACTACCATAGCCCTCAAAGTCAAAGTCTTTTGAAAACTCCTCAATAAGCACCTCTACCACCTCTTCAGGTTTTACCTTCCTTTTTAGTTCTCTCTCCAGCCAGCTTATATTGTCCCAAAGGCTTTTTCTTACCAACTCTCTTTGATTTTTATCTTTTAGAGCAAAAAGCTCTGCCATGAGGTCTGGGTCAAAGCGTATTAGGATGTTTCCAACAAAGACAAAGAGCTTTCCTATATCGGCAGAACCTTGACCACTTATCTTCCTTTGACTTTCCTTTACCACAAGGTCGCTTATGGGCTTGTATTCTACTTCCACACCAAGCCTTTTGTAAGCTCTGATAACCGGCTGGGATAGCTTTTTGTATGCATCTTCCACTTTAAAGGGAGCCTTGCTTTTGTGTATCAAAAGTTGATAAAATACCTGGCCTGGTGCCAAAAGCACCGCACCACCGCCTGTTTGCCTCCTTATAACAGCTATGCCAAGCTCCTTACATCTTTTCAAGTCTATTATCTCCTCCGCCTTATCAAAGTAGCCAAGGCTTATGTAAGTATCTTCCGGCTCGCACAAAATTAACCCTTCATAGCCAAGCTCTGCCATAGCATGAAAGAGGGTGGTGGAGATCATGTTTGGAAGCCTTCCAAGCTTGTATATCTTCATCTTCCAAAGATTTTAAAATATTTCCAATGACAGCAGAAGAGAAGGAGCTTGTGCTCTCTTATCTGCCCTTGGTTAAAGAGATAGCCTACAGGCTCTACAGGCACTTGCCAAAGTCTGTGGATGTTAGGGACCTAATAGGCTACGGTGTGCTTGCAGTGGTAGAAGCCCTTCCAAAGCTTGACAAAAACAAAAACCCTACGGCCTACTTGAAGCTACGCATAAAGGGAGCCATGTATGACTATCTTAGAAGCATTGACTTTGCAAGCAGGAATGTAAGGTCTAAGGAAAAGGCCATAAGGCAGGCCTTAGAAAAGCTTAGCATAGAAAAGGGAAGGGAAGTGAGCGATGAGGAATTGGCAGAGTTCCTTGGAGAGGACCCAGAAAGGTTAAAAGAGGACCTTCAAGCTATAAGCTTTTCATACCTTATGAGCCTTGAGGAGATATTTTCTGAGAGAAGAAGCTATGAAGAGCTTTTTGAAAGCAAAGAGGAGAGCCCAGAAGAGATTGTGATAAAAAAGGACATAAGGGAAAAGCTTTTAAAAGCCATAGAAAGACTTGAAAAAAGGGAAAAGCTTGTGCTTCAGCTACTTTACTATGAGGAGCTACCCCTCAAAGAGGTAGCAAAGCTTTTGGGTGTGTCCATGGCAAGGGTGTCTCAGATAAAGAGCTCTGCCATAGAAAAGCTCAAAAGCTATTTAGCCTCTGCTCTATAGACTCTATGATCTTCTCATAAAGGTATCTTATTTCGTAGGCCATGTTTATGAGCCTTTTGTTTTTTGTGGCCTCAGCCCTGCCCACCAAGGGCATGATGTTTTTCTTCAATTGGTCCTTGTATTCTTCTAGGTCGCACCTTAGCTCTTCCGCCGTTAGGTCCTCTATGGTGGCTAAATAACTTCTGTATAACATCTTGGCGGATATAAGCACATGCTCCAATTCCTTCTCAAGGTCTCCCTTGTCCAGTCCTGCCTTTGTAAAGTCTCCCATTATGGCTCCACCACCACACAATGATAGTTTTTAAGATAATTCTCCCTTAGCCTTTTCACCTCTTCAAAGCTCACAGCCCTTATCCTTTCCGGATACTCCTGGTCCATCCTCCATCCAAAGCCCATAACCTCAAAAAAGCCCAAATACCAAGCCTGCCTTGCCCTTGTCTGATGGGCCAACAGAAAATCACCTATTATCTTATTCTTGGCAAGCTCCACATCCTCTGGAGTTATCTCGGCCTTTTGCACCACCTCTATCATATCCCTTAGGGCATCTTCCTTCTTTTCCGGCGATGTGCCAATGTAGGCCATAAGCCTTGGAGAAGAAAGGCGAGTAGGATAGGTAGAGTAGACCGCATAGGCATAGCCTTTTCTTTCCCTTAGTTCTTTAAAAAGCTTTGAGGTCATGCCATCACCTAGCACGCTGTCAAGCACCTTAAAGGCAAAGTATTCCTCCGTTCTGAAGTCTGGAGCATCAAAGGCACAAAGGACAGTGGCTTGAGATCCGGGCCTTTTGACCCTTTCCACAAGGTTTTCCACCATGGGCACACTCTTTGGCTCTACCTTGTACTCCCCCTCTGGCAAGGCTGAAAAGACTTCTTTGAGCAAAGGCAAAACCTCTTCTGATTTGAAGTCTCCCACCAGACTTACCACCACATTCCTTGACTTTAAAACCTCCTTCCATCTTTTGACAATGTCCTCCCTATTTATGGCCTTTACATCTTCTTCTTGGCCCAGTGGGCCTACCTCATAGTTGGAACCCTTGTAGGTTATCCTCCTTAAGGTATCGCTTGCAAGCTCATGGCCCCTTTCCCTCCTTGACCTTATGGCCTGAAGCACATTCTTCTTTTCCCTCTCTATATCCTCTTGAGAAAAGGTAGGCTCCGTCAAGAGGCTTTTTATGACCTCCAGACCCTTCTTTAGACCCTCCACCTTGGTGGAAAAACCTATCTCCACATAGTCATCGGCCGTAGAAGTGTATATATTTCCCCCATAATCTTCAAAGGCGCTGGCTATCTCATAAAAGTTGTATGTTTTTGTTCCCTTTGTGAGGAGAGTGGCCATAAGGTTTGTAAGACCCCTCTTCTCCTCTCCATAGGTGCCAGACTTTATAAAGATCACACCAGAAACTATGCCCTTGCCCTGTGTTTCTTTCAATATAAGCTTTACGCCGTTTTGCAAGCTGTGTTCTTGCACCTTCACACCTCCAAAGGAAAGACTAAGGAGAAAAAACAGAAGTATTATATAGCTCATTTTTCTGGCACCATAATAACCTCGCTGTATGGCCTGCCAAGAATATACTTCTCAAGCACCCTTAAAACATCCTCCCTTCTTACGCTTCTTATGTTGTTCTCAAAGTATTTATAGTAGTCCAAAAGGCCCACAACGGTGAGAGAATAGCCTATATAAAAGGCATCATTTTCCACCTTTTCAAGGGCAAAAACCTCCGAGTTTATCACCCTCTCCTTTGCCTTTTGCACCTCTTCCTCTGTAAGGTTCTCTTTTAAATCTTCCATAAGCTTAAAGGCCCTTTCCTTTACCTCCTCAAGCCTCTCCTTATCAAGGGTGGCAGAAAGGAAAAAGACATTATCCATTGGCCTTCCAAAGTCTCCTGTGTATATGCCATACACAAGCCCCTTTTCCTTTAGTTCTCTATAGAAAAGGGAAGTTTTTCCGTTGCCCAGTATCTGGTCAAGGACCACAAGGGCATAGTATTCCTTTGTGCCTATGGCTGGCACCCTCCAGCCTATAAGCCAATAGGTCTTCTCCACCCTTGGGTCCTTTATTAGCTTGCTTCTGTTTTCCAACTGCTCTGGTTCTGGAAGTATGCTTGGCCTTTGCACGGGCCTTCCCTCTTCCTTTCCAAAGGTGCCAAGGGCCTCTTGATAGACCTCTTCAGGGTCCACATCCCCCACCACCACTATAAACATGTTCTTTGGCTGGTAGAAGTTTTTGTAGAACTCAAGAAGCATGGATCTATTGAACTTCTGGATTGTCTCCTCGTAGCCTATTATAGGATAGCGGTATGGAGAGACCTTGTATATTAGCTTTTCAAACTCCTCCCAAAGCACGGTGGTAGGATTGTCCTTTCCACGCCTTAGCTCCTCTATAACTATGGGCTTTTCCTTCTCTATCATATCTTCAAGGAGTAAGGGCTTTTGCGTTAGCTGATAGAGAACCTCAAAGGCCTGCTTCCAATAGGGCTTGGCTATGGTAATGTGATAAAAGGTGTATTCCTTGGAAGTGCCAGCATTGATGTTTCCGCCAAGGCTTTCCACTATGTAGTCTATCTGGCCGTAGGCATACTTTTCCGAACCGTTGAAAAGCATATGTTCCAAAAAGTGCGCCATACCCTTTTGGTGATAGTCCTCGTATATGGACCCCACCTTAAACCAAACATGAAGGGCAACAGCCTGAGTATCTTCCCTTTTGTTTATCACAAGCTTGGCTCCGTTGGGAAGCTTGTAGACCCTTAGCTCTCCAGAAAGGGCAACAGCCACCATAATAAGCACCTCCAAGATTATTAAAGATAGTCTCATGGCATACATTGTAAAATCACTTTTCTATTTTAAGACTTCTGCCATTTTTGAAACATCTTCATTGCCCATAAAAGAGCTTTAAATTTAATTTCATAACAATCCTTCCCTTTTCATAGCCTCTTCCACTTCTGGATTTCTCTTCGCCAAACTTCTTAGGACCTTTTCCATTTTATCGCTTTTTTCTTCCAATTCCTTTGTCTTTTTTACTACAGGAGATATAGCTGTTCTTATATCCCACATTACCAAGCCTATAAGTATTCCCATACCACCAAAAAGAATACCAAAGCCCCATAGCATCAAAGTCCTTAGATCGTCAATTTGTTTTTGAGTTGATATCTTTAAGTCGTCAATCTGTTTTTGCAAAAACTTTTGACCTTCTTCCAACCTTATAAGCCTGTCTCTATCTTCTTGTGTAAAAGGCACTTCCTTAGCCAAAGCAAGGTTAAGAAAACTCAAGAAGAAAAACACCAATAAAATCCTTCTCATAGGGTAAATTTTAAATTTCTGCACACCCTTTGTCAATTTAAAGCTTACAAAAGTCCCGCCTTCTTTAAGGCTTGCTCTATCTTTGGGTCTTCTTTAGCCAATTCCTTTAAAACCTTTTCCACCTTATCGCTTTTGTCTTCCAACTCCTTTGTCTTTTTTACTACAGGAGATATGGCTGTTCTTCTGTCCCACATTACCAGGCCTATTAAAATTCCCATACCACTAAACAAAACACCAAAGCCCCATAGCATTAAGGTCCTTAAATTGTCAATCTGTTTTTGAAGACCATCAATCTGCCTCTGCAAAGCCTTCTGCCCTTCTTCCACCTTCACCTCAAGCCTCTCAACCTTAATCTCCACATTTCTAAGCCTATCCCTATCCTCCTGAGTAAAAGGCACCTCTCTTGAAAAGACAAAGGTCAAAAGCATAAGCATAAGCACAAAAAACCTTACCACTTTAAAACCTCCTAAGGCTTTTAATATATAACCCTCAGCTTGGCAGATGCGCCCTTTTTCTCCACCTCAATGCGCTGGCTAAACTTGTCCGCAATGTCTTCCACATGGGTTATTATGCCCACCATCCTGTTTGTGGATTGTTTTATCACTTCAAAGAACTCTCCTAAGGATTCCCTTGTCTCCCTGTCCAAAGAACCAAAGCCCTCATCTATAAAAAGGCTCTCAAGAGGTGCATTTTGAGAAAGAATATCCGCCACTGCAAAGGCTAAAGAAAGGCTCGCAAGAAAGGTCTCACCACCGCTAAGGCTGGAGACTGGCCTAATGTGGCCCGTATGGTGGTCCATCACATACAGATCTTTATCTACAATCTCAAAGGTAAACTGACCAGATGTGAACTTAAAAAGGTAATAGCTACCCCTTTCTGCCACCCTACTAAGCATCAACTGACTTACATAATCTGGAAACCTGTTATCTTCAAAGTCCTCCCTAAGTTTTTTATAAAGGCTATACTTGAAATTTAGCTCTTGCAATTCTCTCTCAATTCCCTTCCTCTCCTCCACAAGCCTCTTTAGCTCTTCCAAAGACCTCTGAAGCTGGCCATAGGCCTCCCTATTGCTATGAATCTTCTTCTCCAATTCCGATAGCTCCCCTTCCACCCTATCTGTCCTTGGCAGGCCCTCAAGCTCCTTTAGGCCTTTCTCTAACTCTTCCCTCCTTCCTTTCCACTTCTCCTTATCCCTTTCATATTGCTCCACCTCTTGCCTCAACCTTTCTATACTCCCTCGGTCAAGCATATACTTTTCCGCCTCCTCAAGGCTTCCAAACCTCTCATATAGCTCATAAAGCCCTTTTGCCACCTCTTCCTTTTGCCTTTTAAGGTTCAAAAGACTGTTTTCTATATTTCTTATATCCGACTTTAGCCTTTCTAACTCCAACTCTATCCTTTGTCTATACTCGCTTACCTTCCGATAGTCCTCTTGTATCCGTTTTATCTTCTCTGTTAGGTACTCCACCTCCCTTTTTACCCTTTGCTCCAAAAGGTGAGAATAAGGCTCTCCAATCTGCGCCCTTATATCCTCTTCAAGCCTTTTCAACTTCTCTCCTCTTTCCTTTATCTGTTCCATAAGACCCTCCCTTTCCTTTTCTAGCTCCACCCTCCTCTTCTCCTTTTGAGACAGCTCTTCCCTTAGCTTATTTAACCTTTCCAAATACTTCCTTTCCTTATCCCTCAAGTCCTTTAAATCCTTGTAATCCCTTTCCACCTCCTTTATATACTGCTCCACCCTGCTTGGATCATCAGGTAGGCTGAAAACAAGGCTTTCCTTTTCTTCTCTTATCTGCTCTAAGCGAGACTCTTTGTGCCTCAAGCCCTCTTTTAGCCTCTCCAGTTCTATCCTTATCCTCTCCAGATCCTTCAAAACCCTTTCTTCTTTCTCTTTTAGCTCCTTTAGCTCCCTTTCCCTTTCTTGCATCAAGGCCTTTTTCTTTTCAACCTCCTCAAGCCTTTCTTTTAGCCTTGAAAGCTCAAGCTCTATACTTTGCCTGTCATGGCCTTTTAGTTCCTCTGTAAGAGTTCTTTCCTTTTCTTTTAAAAGATTTAGCTGTGCCTCAAGGCTTGCCCTCTCCCTCTCATAGTAAGACTTCTTATCCTGAAGTTCCTTCAATCTATTTAAAAGGCTTTCCAGATCCTCCTTCAAGCTTACCTCATGCACATGGCCCACCACACCACCACACACAGGACACACATCCCCCTCCTTTAAAGAAGCCCTTAGCTCCATTGCGTATATCTCAAGCCTTCTGTTTTCAAGCTCAGAAAGCTCCTCTTCCAACCTTTTTAATATCTCTTCAACATCCTTCAACCTATCTTCCAACCCCCTTATTTCCCCTCTCAGCCCCTCAAGTTCAACAGCCCTCTTTAGCATGCCTTCCAGTTCCATCCTTCGGCTTACAAGGATCACTTCCTCCTGCAAGAAAAGCCTAAGATTTTCCAGCTCTTCCTGAAGCTCCCTTATCCTTTCCTCAAGCCCATGCCTTTCTTTATCCTTTTCTTCCAAAGCCCTTTCTTTGACCTCAAGCCCTTTTCTTTCTTCCCTTATTTCCTCTAAAACCCTTTTTTCCTCCCTCTCCAAATCTTCAAGCCTTTTTAGCTTTTCCTTTAACTCACCTATGCTTTTTATCTTCTCTTCCACACCTTTTTCTTCATAGTCTTTTATTTTCTCCTGCACCTCCTTTATAAGGCTTTCACCCCTGCCAATCCTCTCTTTGTATTCCTCCTCTTCCTTCTTTACTTTTACCAATTCTTCTTCAATATTCCTCAACCTTCCTTCAAGCACATCCCTTTCCCTTTCCATCTCCTTGTAGCTTTCTATCATCTGAAGCACAGTGTTTCGTTTTGAAAGCTCTTCATAGTACTCTTCAAGCCTTTTGAACTCCTCTTCTATCCTTTTAAACTCTTCCTCAACTAACCTTAATTCATCCGAATATGCAATTAGATCCCTCTCCTTCCTCTGCTTTTCCCTTATATGCTCCTCCTCTTGCCTTTTTATCCTTTCATACTCCTCAATCTTTGGCTTATAAGGCAACAGCTCAATGGCAAGCTTTAACCTCTTTTTCTTCTCTTCTACTTCTTCCTCCACCTTTAATAAAGCCCCTAATCTTTCCTCAACCTCAAGCTTCTCTTTTTCCAAATCGTCCCTTCTTTTGCAAAGCTCCAGAAGCCTTTGAAGTTCCAGTTTTCTATCCTTTAACTCCTCATATTGCTTTTCAAGAACTTTTATATCCTCTTCCAACCTTTTTATTTCACCTTCATTAGCCTGTAAAAGCTGGTTAAACCTCTCCTTTTTAACCTTTATAACTTGCTCCAAAGCCTTATATTCTTCACCTATAAGCTTCTTTAAAGCATTAAATAGGCCAGAAAAACCTAAAAGGTAGTTTAATATTCCCCTTCTTTCTTTAGGATCTTGCGGTTTTAAAAATCTATCAAACTGATTTTGTGGCAGAACTATTACCTTTGTAAAGGTCTCATAGTCAAGCCTTAGTATCTCTTTAATATAGTTGTTCAATTCAGTTTCCTTTAAAGACAATAGCCTATCGTTTTTGTAGAACCTAAAATCAGACTCACCACTCTCACCTTTTCGCCTATACCATCTTACAATCTTGTAATAATCCCCTTTAACAGAGAACTCAAAGAGAACTCTCATAAAGGTTTCGCCCCTTGAGAGAAGATAGCTGTGAGCCTTCTCTTTGCCATAGCGTGGAGCCTTACCGTACAAGGCATAGCATATAGCATCTATAAGGCTTGATTTACCAGCACCCGTCTTTCCCTTTATTACAAAGAAGCTTAACGGAGAAAAGTCAAGAGTATGCCTACCTCTATAGACGGTAAAGTTTTCCAGCTCAAGGCGTATTGGCCTCATGGCTTGCTCTATCTATCAACCTTTGCAACTCTTCCTTCAGGCTCTCAGAAGGCTCACTTCTATGCACTTCCTTATAATAGCTCACATAAAGGTCCATCAAGTTAAGGCTTCCTTCCCTCACTTCCACAGAACCAGGAGCACCAATAGGTTCTATCTCAAGCTTTGCTAGCCTTTCACCCAGAATCCTCTGTATGAGATCCTTTTTTAGGTTATAAAAGGGATCGCCCATTTTCACCTTTAGCCTTACTTTAAGAAGGACATTTTTGCCAGCATACTGCTCAAGCCTCTGTGCTATGTTATCTCCCTCTTCCAAGATTACTTCCCTTAATTCCCTCTTTAAGTCAAGCTTTATAGGTTCAACCTTTACTAAACCATCCTCAAAGACAAGGAGGTTTACAAACTTATCTATGCCCTCTTCCGAGAAATCTATCTGATATGGACTGCCCGAATAGTATACCTTTGGCACCACGCCTTCTATCCTTTGATTCCTGTGCACATGACCAAGGGCCACATAGTCAAACTCTTCAGGTATGGTATCTGCCCTAACCGATACACTTGGACTTATACTGGAGTAGAGCTCACTGCCAGCAACCCTTGCCTTGTCTAACATAATATGGGCTAAAAGAACCTTGTAGCGCGCATCCTTTACCTTTGAAGCCAGAGCCTTCATATATAGCGCCACCTTTTCCGCATAACTCCTCTCTTTCTCCTCATCAGGATGTGTAAGAGCCCTCTCGTCTGGATAGGGCAAGCATGCCACTTTTAATTCACCGTATTCAAAGATGGCATCCTTTACATCCTTTGAAGGTCTATCAAAAACATGTATATTTGCAAGCTTTTTTAGATTTTTATATATTTTCATAAAATCATAGCTATCGTGGTTGCCTGCTATAAGAAGGGTATGTAAGCCATAGGAATTTATCTCTGTAAGGAAATCTAGGATGATCTCTTGGGATTCAAAATCTGGATTTCTTTTATCAAAAATATCGCCAGCTATCAGAAGTACTTCTATCTTTTCATTTCTACAAATACCTTTTATTTGTTCAAGGGCATAAACAAGGTCTTCATTTCTGTTAACTTTATCATAGAGTTTTTTACCAGCGTGAAAATCAGAAACATGAAGCAACCTCATGGCAAAACCCCAGCCCTAACAAGTATATCCTCCAGCCTTCTAAAGAAATGGCTATAACTTTCCTCTTCTTTAAGCTTCTTATAAAGCTTTTTCATCTCATCCAATACGAGCTTTACCACCTCCTCAGGACTGTTGCATATGGATAAAAGATTGAGATCCTCCTCGCTTATTGTGCCATGATATACCATCTCTGTGCGCATAAAGTCAAGCAGTTTCTTCCAATACTCGTATCCGAAAAGCACAATAGGGAATGGTGGGCTTTTGCCCGTTTGAATTAATGTCAAGGCTTCAAAAAGTTCATCAAGGGTTCCAAAGCCACCGGGGAATATGATGTAAGCGGTGGAATATCTAAGTAGCATTACCTTTCTTACAAAGAAGTAGTCAAAGTTTAAAGAGAGGGTTTGATATGGGTTTGGTATTTGTTCAGTGGGTATTTGGATATTCAAACCTACAGAAAGTGTGCCAGCATCCCTGCCACCTCTGTTGGCAGCTTCCATTATACCGGGTCCACCACCCGTTATTATGTGAAATCCAAGATTACCCAGCATAAGAGCAGTCCTATAGGCCATCTTATAATAATAGTTGTCCTCTTTTAGCCTTGAGCTTCCAAAGAAGGTGATCGCAGGACCAACGGAAGAGAGGGCATCAAAGCCTTTGACAAATTCGCTCATAATCTTTAGAACGCGCCAAGTGTCTCCCTGCTTTATCTTAAGCTCTTCTATTATGCTAAGCTCTTCACTGTTCATTTAAGTCCTTTACCATACCCTCCAGTTTTAAAAGCTCACCTTCTTGAGGCTTATTTATATGAGTGGCATAGCGAGGCTTTTTGTATGCTACCTTCTTTTTAACCTTCTTTTTCACCTTCTTATTTTTGACATGAACCACTTTATCCTTTCTATGACTTTGGGCAAAGGACCCATCAATGGGCAAAGATAGACCTATTAGGCCCATTATTAAGCTTAGTATTATAAACACTCTCATAGCACTCCTCCTTTGCCCCCAGGGAGGCAAAAAAACTATAACCTAAGCTTTGGATTTTTGTCAAGGGGAAAGCACCCCCAGCGGGATTTGAACCCGCGATCTCCGCCTTGAAAGGGCGGTGTCCTGGACCGGGCTAGACGATGGGGGCTTAACTTAGAAATTATTATACCACAAAGGACATTCATTTAGCACTTCTCCTGTAGAAAAAAGCTTAAAGTTTTGCCATTTGAAGGCAATGGACCGTACGTCATAGGAAAAGGTAGGGCCTATTGGTCTTTTTATCCTTACTGCATAGGCCATTTTTCCCATATACATGTAGCCATAGGCTACATTAGAGTTGTTGTCATAAAACCTTATGGCTGAAAAGCCATCACCGATAAGCTGTCCTCATCCTCCACCTCACCCAATATAAGGCCCTTTGCAATGTGCCTAAAATAGTCAAAACCTTCCCTTCTATATACAAAGGCCTTCAAACCTCTAAGGTCAACAAGAAGTCCTTCCGAATCACCTTCTACCTCCATCCTTCCCACAGTCCACCGTCCATCTGTATACCTAAGGTAATCGTTACCCTTCCAACCTGTTTTTAAAATCTTAACAGGCTTCAAATCCCTATCAAGCCAAAGCAAAAAGCCGTCATAATTTCCTTCCTCTCCCACCCTACCAACAACCACGTAGCCCTTTGACATCCTTTTAAAGCTATAGGCATACATATTTTCACCAGAAGAGAAGGTAAGAGCTTTATTTTTCTTTATGTCAAAAAGCAGAAGTTGCCAGCTATCCTTTTTATAGCCTCCCACAGCCAAAGCACAATCCGTTTGCCAAAGTATACCCTCCGGGCCAACAAAAGCTAGAATATCACCAGAATCTTTCCGATAAAAGATTAGAAAAGCCCTCTTCCCCTTGTGTCCTACGGCTACATATTTATCCTTACATTTTCTCACACTATAAAAGCTTATATCCTCTCCTCCTTCTATTATTAGACCAACCTTTTTATCCTCATCTATAAGCAGTCCATTATAGTACTTTCCTTCCTTGAAGACCCTTCCTACCAATAGGCCTTTGTGGGAAGAAAAGATGGCACTATGGTAAAGGCCTTCCTTTTCTAAGAAAAGGCATTCAACCATTCCCTTTTGTAATATAATAAAAAGCCTCATGAAGAAGTTTTATCTGACTACACCCATCTATTACATAAACGATGTGCCACATATAGGACACCTTTATACCACTGTGGCGGCGGACACCTTGGCAAGGTATTACAGAAAGAAGGGTTATGAGGTCTTTTTCCTAACGGGCACAGACGAGCATGGTCTAAAGATACAAAAGAGCGCAGAAGAAAAGGGAATGGATCCAAAGGAGCTTGCAGATAAAAACTCGGCGGTCTTTAAAAACCTCTGGGACCATATAGGCATAAGCTACGATAGGTTTATAAGGACCACTGACCCAGACCATGTGGAGCTTGTAAAGGAGATGTTTGTAAAGAGCTATGAGAGGGGGGACATATACCTTGGGGAGTATGAAGGGTGGTACTGTGTGGGTTGTGAGGAGTTCAAATCGGAAAGTGAGCTGTTGGAGGGCAATCTCTGTCCTATACACCTAAAGCCCTGTGATTACATAAAGGAGCCTTCATACTTTTTTAGGCTTTCAAAGTACGAAAAGGTCCTTTTAGACCTATACGATAGGGAAAAGGACTTTATACTTCCAAGCTACAGAAGAAGGGAAGTTATATCTTTTGTGAGCCAAGGGCTAAGGGACCTGTCTATAACAAGGCCAAGGAGTAGGGTAAGGTGGGGCATTGAAGTGCCCATTGATCCAGACCACACCATATACGTTTGGTTTGATGCCTTGTTTAACTATGTGTCCGCCGTAAGGGACAAGCCCCACCTTTGGCCTGCAGACCTACACCTTGTCGGAAAAGATATACTTAGGTTCCATGCGGTCTATTGGCCAGCCTTTTTAATGTCTGTGGGCCTAGAGGTTCCAAAGAAGGTCTTCGCCCATGGTTGGTGGAAGGTGGAAGGTCAAAAGATGTCCAAGTCTTTGGGTAATGTGATAGACCCTTACGACTTTGTTAAAGAGTGGGGAGTGGATGAGGTAAGGTACTTCCTTTTGAGGGAAGTTCCCTTCGGTGAAGATGGGAACATAAGAAGTGAGGCCCTTTTAAACAGACTAAACGGTGAGCTTGCCAATGAGATAGGAAACCTCTTTAGCAGGGTAAGCGCTATGGTTTTAAAATACTTGGACGGCAAAGCGGAAGGTAAAAAGGACCAAGAGTATGAAAACTTTGCCAGAGAAATATTGGAAGAGTACGAAAGGAGAATGCAAAACGTAGACTTTTACAACGCCTTAGAGGCTGTTTTGAGGCTTTCTTCCTATCTTAACAAGTATGTGGATGCAAAAGCACCTTGGAGTTTGGCAAAAACGGACCAAGAGGCCCTAAAAAAGGTGCTTTATACATTGACCGATGGTCTACACCTTTTGGCAAACCTCCTTGAACCCTTTATGCCAAACAAGATGAAAACAGCCCTTGAGGCCTTGGGCTGTGAACCTGTGGTAGGAGAGCTAAGACCTTACCTTAAGGCCAAATACACTGTAAAAGAGAAGCTTTTACTCTTTCCCAAAAGATAGTTAAATAAGCCCCTTTTCTCTTGCGTACTCTCCATACTTTTTATCAGTTTTTGCTATATGGTTATACAGCCAGCCCCAGCTCAAAGCCAAGGCCTGAGTAAAAGCATGGTAATCTCCACTTTCTATAGCTGGCAGAAGCCTTTGGACCTCTTTTCTAAAAATCTCATGGATCTTTTTGTGCTCTTCTAGATGCGGGTAGCCTATACTTTCCATAAAGGCTTCTTCATTGCTAAGATGAATTTCTACATAGCTAGTGATTGTAGTTTTGAAAAACTCAACAGCCTTAACCTTTTCCCCTTTCTTTAAAAACATGCCAACCCTATTGAGTAGGTCTATAAGAGTTTGATGCTCTTCATCCATCTGTGGAACACCAGTTTTTAGATTCTCATCAAACTCCAACAGCATAGCCACCCCCCCAATCTTTAATCGTAGTAAAAGTATAAATTAAGAAAGTAAAAAATTTATTCATGAGTTTATCATTTTATGTGAGAAAAACATAAGTCAAATCTTTTACCCAAACAAGCTTCTAAGATATGGATTAAAAAGCCTCTCATGTCCTATGGTAGTCTCCTCATAATGCCCAGTTATAACAAGCACATCGTCCTCAAGCTCTGAGAATATCCTTTTCAAAGACCTCTTTAGATCCTCAAGGCTTCCGCCCGGAAGGTCCCATCTTCCCACACTCCCTTTAAAAAGAAGGTCTCCAGCTATCAGGGTCTTATCCTCCTCCGAATAAAGACAGCACAGGCCGGGTGTATGCCCAGGAGTGTGAATAACTTTAAGTTTGCTTTTTCCAAACCTTATCTCCATACCGTCTTTTAGCTCCACATCTGGCTCTGGACAGGGGAAATTGGCTCCTATTTGTCTTTCAAAGCCGGGCCAGATAGGATCTGTAAGAAGGAACTTGTCCGCGGGATGCATATAAAAGGGCACATTAAAGCGTTCTTTTAGGGTCTTTACCTGTCCCACATGGTCTATGTGGCCGTGGGTGGCCACAATGCCCACAAGTTCAAAAGGCTCAAGTTCTTTTATTATCCTTTGGGGGTCCGCTCCCGGGTCCACCACAAGGGCCTTACCACTTTCCTCATCCACCACTATGGAACAGTTTACAGAAAGAAGGCCAACCGGTAAGACTTTTAAAAGCATCAGAACCTAATAAGGTCGTAGAAAAGATGGGGGAAAATACCTAGGATAAGCACAAGCAGAGCGCAGACCATAAGGGTAAGGGCCTCTCCACCGGAGACCTTGGTGGGCGGATACTTCTTTTCACCCTCCTCAAGGAACATGGAGACTATAACCCTAAGGTAGTAGCCTGCCGATATGATACTGGCAATCACAAAAGCAAGGGCAAGGGGGAAGAGCATGGAGTTTACAAGGCCCATAAAGAGGCCAAGTTTACCAACAAAGAGGGCCATAGGCGGAATGCCTATGAAGGCAAAGAGAAATAGGGCAAAGATGGAAGCAAGGACAGGGTGGTCTTTAAACAGTCCTCTGTAGTCAAGGATATGGTGGCTAAAGCCCTCCCTCTTTTCAAGGGAAGCCATAAGTGTGAAGCTTCCAAGGCTTGCAAAGGCATAGAGGGAAACATAAAATAGCAGAGCCTTTTGAAGGTTTGGCTGGGCTGTAGCCAGTCCTAGGAAGAAGTAGCCAGCGTGGGCTATGGTGGAGTAGGCAAGGAGCCTTTTTACAGACCTTTGAGCGTAGGCTACAAAGTTGGCATAGAACATGGAAAGGAGAGAAAGGAAGGCTACAAGGATGAGCCACTGTTTGAGGTGATAGAAGTAGGATAGGAGCTTTACAAGGAAGAAGTAGATGGCCACCTTTGGCACGGAGGATAAGTATCCTGTTATGGGTGTGGGGGCACCTTCGTAGGCGTCTGGTGTCCAAAAGTGGTATGGGACTGCGGAGGCCTTGAGGGCTAAGGCGGAGAGTATGAGGAACATGGCAAGCAAGAAAAGGCTGTTTTCATCCCTGTACTCTTTGAAAAAGAAGCTACCTGTGCTGGCGTAGTAAAAGGCTGAGCCAAGGGCAAGCATAGAGGTGCCCACCGCACCTATCACAAGGTATTTAAAGCCGGCTTCTTTTGAAAAGTATTCACCCTTTTGTAAGGACACTAGCACATACATGCTTATGCTTGCAAGTTCAAGGGAGAGGAAGAGGAGGACAAGGTTGTTGGAAGAAAGGAGTATGGAGAGGCCAAGGGTGGGCAAGAGTAGAAGGTAAGAAAGTTCCGTGTATACAGAGTTCTTTTTCTCATAATAGTCCTGCATTGAGAAGATGGCCAGGCTTGTAAGCAAGTATATTACTGCCTTTCCAAGGAGGTTTAAAGAATTGACTTCAAAGAGGTCAAAGAGGGTTTTTGAGGGGTAATTTACAAAAAGCAGGCTTATCAAGGAGGCTATTGGCACAAGGGCTGATATGTAGGTAAGGGTCCTATAGTGTTTTTTGCTGGCAAAGAGGTCAAGTATGAAAAGAAGGAGTATGCCAAAGGCAAGCACAAGTTCAGGCAATAGGGCATTCCAATTCACCTTTTAGCCTCCCAACACGTATTTGGTGGTCTGTTCTATGACCTTTACAAAGGGGTAAGGGTAAAGGCCCATGAGCAAGGCTAAAGCTATTATAAGCACAAAGGAGAGGGTGTGATGGGCCTCTAGGTCCTTAAGGTGCTTCCACTTTTCAAGCCTGTATTCGGAGATCGTCTCCTCTTCAAACATGACCCTTTTGTACATGTATAGGAAGTAGGCGGCGGACAAAACCACACCGGAGCCTGCTATGAAGGCCCACACAGGGAAGTTTTTGTAGGTGCCAAGGAAGACCAAAAACTCTGCCACAAAGCCAGCCAAGCCCGGAAAGCCTATGCCTGCAAGTCCAGCTATCATAAAGAACACGGCCAGCTTCGGTATATACCTGGCCAATCCTCCAAGGTCATCCATATGGTAGGAGTGTATACGGTCGTATATAAAGCCGGCGGACATAAAGAGGGCTGCGGAAGAAAGGCCGTGGGCTATCATCATGTATATGGCACCGTTAAGAGCGTTGTGGTCCATGGCAAAGGTGCCAAGGGTCACTACACCCATGTGGCTTATGGAGGAGTAAGCTATGAGCCTTTTGATATGCGTTTGGGCTATGGCCATCATGGCAGTGTAAATTATGGCCACAAGGCTAAGGAAGAAGATAAGTGGTATAAATTGCTTGCTTGCCTCAGGGAAAAGAGGAAGAGAATACCTTACAAAGCCAAAAGTGCCCATCTTCAAAAGCACGGCAGCAAGTATTACAGAGCCAGCCGTTGGAGCCTCCACGTGGGCATCGGGAAGCCATGTATGCACTGGCCACATGGGTATCTTTACCGCAAAGCCTATGCCAAAGAGGAAGAAGGCAATGGTTTGCAAAAACATAGGATAGGAAAAGCTAAGATGGAAAAGGTAGTCAAAGGATATTTTGCCGGTCATCATATAGCCATAGACCACTATGCTGGCAAGGCCAAGAAGGAGGAAAACGCTACCAAAGAAGGTATATACGAAAAACTTGTTGGCAGCATAGACTTTTCTTTCATGTCCCCAAAGGCCTATGATGAAATACATGGGAATGAGCATACCTTCCCAAAAGAGGTAAAAGAGGAACAGATCCAAGGCGGAGAAAACACCCAAACATGCAGTCTCCAAAGCAAGGAAGAGAGCAAAGTAAAGGTTTGGCCTGTCCTCTATCTTCCAGGACCACAAGAAGGCAACCAAAAAGACCAAAGAGGTCATCAAAAGTAGGGATATGGCCATGCCGTCCACACCAACGTGATAAGAAATGCCAAGGGAGGGGATCCAGTCCACTTTTGTGATGTATTGGAAGCCTTTAGAATTCCAGTCAAAATTGACAAACAGATACAGGATAATAAGGAAGACTATGGAAGAGATCACTAAGGAAGCTAACTTTGAAAACTTTTCCTTTCTGACAATACCAACCGCTATGGCACCAAGGAGTGGAAGGAATATGGCAAGGTTGAGAAGGTTCTCCATGCTCTACCTCCAAAAGATTGTTAGGAATAAAAGGGTCAAAAAGCCAACAGAAAGGAAGAGTATATACAGGTTAAGCTTGCCTGCCTGTAAGGCCTTCAAAAGACCACCCAAGGCACGCACGCCCACATAAGAAGAGTTTACCAAACCATCTATAAGCTGTCTTTCCGCTGTGGCATACAGCACCCTTGAGTAGAAAAGATAGCCGTAAGCCAAAACCTTATGGTAAAGCCTTTCAGTGAAGAACTGTTCTTTTAGTGTTGTGTGCAAGGGCTTTAGGGCCTCATAGGCCCTCTCTGGGTCTATCAAACCCTTCACATACACCACATAGGCTATGGCTATGCCAACAAGCCCTATGGCCACTG
>JAXSPP010000012.1:0-8205 GCA_037927135.1 Candidatus Pampinifervens sinense
AAAAGTCGTAGAGTTTTACACTAAAGGGTTCTTGAAGTGCCTTTGAGGTGGCCCAGAGGGAGAAGAGAAAGGAGAAGAGTCCTCCAAGAACGCAAAGGATGGCAGATGCCATATCCCCCAGCCTTGAGCCAAACAGGCCTATTACCAAAAAGGCTATTAAGGGTGAAAGGAGTATTAGTATCTCCATTTTAACCCCTCATATCCACTATTTCATCTGTAGAATCTACTTTCCTTAGCCTAAATATGGCTATTATTATACCAAGGCCTACGGCCGCTTCTGCGGCTGCAAGGGCTATGATAAAGAGGGCAAAGACCTGGCCATCCACCAAGCTAAGATGGGCATCCGTACCCACAAAAAGCACATTTACCGCATTTAGGGCAAGCTCCATACTCATAAGCACCGTCACCATATTCCTACGCACTATCATACCAAAGAGGCCAAGCCCAAACAGAACAATGCTGAGTATCAAATAAGCCTCAAGGGGTATCATCTTCATAAACCTGAGCCTCCTTCCTTCCTATCAAAACAGCCCCTATCATACCAATAAGAAGAACCAAAGAAACCAACTCAAAAGCCAAAAAGTATTTACTAAACAGTATAACACCTATCACCTCTGTATTGCCAAACTTTTGTATTAGCTCCCTAAACTGGCCTTTGGGAGATACGCTTATACCTATGAGGAAGACAAGGACCATCTCCAAGTAAAGTAGCAGCACAAGTGGAAAGGACAAAACTCCAGATACCCTATAGTGGCTGTCCTTTTTAAGAGCCTTTTCCCAGGGAACTGCAGTTAGCACAAAGACATAAAAGACGGCCACAGCAACGGCGTATATAAGGAGCTGTAAGGCTCCCACAAGCTCCGCACCAGCCACAAAGAATATACCCGCTATGGAGATAAGGACGGAAAGAAGGGCAATTATTACATAGATAGGATTGGGTAAAAGGACCACACCGAGTGCAGAAAGAAGGGCAAGCCCGGAAAAGAGTAAAAAGACTATCCATTGGATCACCTTTTTACCTCCGGCAAGTTTATAGAGTTTTCATACCACAGCCTTTGTCTCTGATGATCATCTATCCATATCCTATCTGGCTCATCCTCCCTTCTTCTTTGCCAATCTCTCCCTATCCTTTCTAATGTCTCAAGGTCAAGCACTGCATCCCTCCTTGTGTAGCTGGCCGTCTCATGAATATCGCTCTGAAAGAGGCAGTCCACAGGACAGGCATCCACACAAAAGCCACAAAAGGTGCAAAGCATCATGTTCATGTTAAAAACAGAAACCCTTCTCCTTCCGTCTGGAAGCTTTTCACCCTCTATCTCAAAAAGCTGGGGCACAGGACATGCCCTTTTACAGAGCATACAGACCACACAGCGGCTCCTTCCTGGCTCCACTTTTATCTTAAACCTCTCCACCCACTCGTCAAAGGCGGGCTGTGGCTCTCTTCCATCCACTACCTTATGTCCAAAAAAGCCCCTAAAACGTTTTGGTGGCGTGAGCTTTTCATAAGGATAGTGGGTGGTTATGGTTTTTCTGAAGGCATGCCTTATGGTTATGGAGAGGCCCCTTATAAAATCCAAGAAGAGAATCCTTTCCAGCCAGCTCAAAGGCCTTTCAAAAACCTTTTTAACCATGTGTTTTACCTCCATACAAGTGGTGCCACTATGGCCGTTAGCACCAGGTTAATAAATGTAAGCGGAAGCATTACCTTCCATGCCGTCTCAGTTATCTGGTCAATCCTATACCTTGGAAGGGTCCAATGTAGCCAGAGGACAAAGAGGAAAAGGAGGGAAACCTTTAGTATGAACCAGGCAAAGGGCGAAAATGGACCGAGGAAGAAAAGGGGATCTACAAAGCCAAGGAAGGGTATGTTTATGGGGGACCAGCCACCTAAGAAGAGGACCACCGCAATGGCCGAAAGGGATAGCACTTCCACATACCACTCTACAAGGGGGAAAAGGCCAAACTTCATACCACCGTACTCTACGGTAAAGCCTGTCACCAGCTCTGCCTCAGCCTCCTGTATATCAAAAGGAACCCTTCCCGTTTCCGCCAGCATGGCAAACATATAAACCACAAAGGCCAAGGGCTGTAGCCATATATACCAAAGCTTCTGCTCTATCTGCTTTTGAACTATTTCGTAGGTGGAAAGGGTGCCAGCCAATATGATGGGTCCCATTACGGCAAAGGTTATGACCACTTCGTAAGAGACGATGATTCCTGCCTTTCTCATAGAGCCTATTAGGGCATACTTGGAGTTGGAGGCCCAGCCAGCCAAGGCTATGGCAAAGACGGCCATAGAGCCCAGGGCAAAGACCAGAAGAAGTCCCACGTTTACGTCGGTAAGTATGGGCTTTACCTTTATGCCAAAGACTTCAAACTCTGGGCCAAAGGGAACTACCGCAAAAACAAGGGTGGCTGGCACTAAGGCCATTACAAGGGCAAGGTTATACAAAAACCTGTTGCCATACCTGGGGAATAGGTCCTCCTTTGTAAGGAGTTTGAGGCCGTCGGCCAAAGGCTGGAGTAGGCCATGCCAGCCTACTACCATAGGTCCTGGTCTTCTTTGAATGTGTGCCGCCACCTTCCTTTCCACAAGGGTAAGGTAGGCACCTATGCCAAGCACTATGGCAAGGATAACCAGTATCTTTATAAGTGTTATCACAAGCCAAAGCAAAAGGCCTTCCATCCTTTCCTCCTACCTGTCTATTTCTCCTACCACTGGGTCAAGGCTTGCCAAAATGGCCACTGCGTCCGCAATAACCCTATCCTTCATGAGCTTTGGATATACGCAAAGGTTATACATGGATCCTGGCCTTATCTTTACCCTGTAAGGCTTTATGCCACCGGTGGAGTAAATGTAAAAGCCCAGCTCACCCCTTGGGTTCTCTCCAGAGGAGTATATCTCTCCCTCTGGCACTTTAAGACCTATTCCATCCAGAGAAAGCTTTATCTTTTTGGGGTCTGGAGATTCGGCAAAGAAGGGAGCGGACTTGGGCATCTTCTCTAAGGCGTTCACACACTGCTCAATGATCCTGAGGCTTTGCCTCATCTCCTCCATCCTCACCAAGTATCTATCATAGACATCGCCATTCTCTCCCACGGGAATATCAAACTCTACCCATCCGTAGGCATCGTAAGGTTCAAACTTTCTAAGGTCATAAGGCACACCAGAGCCCCTTGCCACAGGGCCAGTAAGGCCATAGAAATACACATCCTCTTTGCTTATCACACCAACACCTATGTTTCTTCTGAGCCAAATCCTGTTTCTGCTAAGTATAGTCTCCCACTCCTTTAGCTCTTTAGGAAATCTCTTTATGAAGGCCTTTATCACCTCCAGAGCTCCCTCCGGCAGGTCCATCCTTACACCGCCTATCCTAGGGTAGGTGATGGTGAGCCTTGCACCCGTTATGCCCTCTATTATGTCCATTATCTTTTCCCTTTCCTTGAAAGCGTAAAGGAATATGGTCAATGCTCCAAGGTCAAGAGCGTAGGTGCCAAGCCAAAGAAGATGGGAGTTTATCCTTTGAAGCTCGGACATCATGGTCCTTATATACTTTGCCTTCTCTGGCACAAGGTCCTCTATACCGAGAAGCCTTTCTACGGCTACCACCCAGGCTTGATTTGAACAGAGGGCAGAGATGTAGTCCATCCTATCTGTGTAGACCAAAAACTGATTGTACATTTCGTTCTCCGCCAGCTTTTCCACACCCCTGTGGAGCTGCCCCAATATCACATCGCACTGGCATACCCTTTCCCCTTCAAGGTCAAAGAGGAACCACATGGTTCCGTGAGTGCCAGGGTGCAAGGGACCCCAATTTAGCACTATCTGTGCCTTCTTTTTTAGTCTTTTCTTTTCTGTAATCTCTAGGTCCTCAAGGCTTGGTACAGGCGTGTGCATTCTATCGTAGTTCATAAGACCCTGTAAGTTGTCTCCCCAAAGGACCTCATTCAAAGAAGGAAGGTATTCGGTGGCATAGCCTTCCAGAGGAAAGTCCTTTCTTAAGGGATGGTATTGATAGGTCTCCCACATGAAGGCTCTCACAAGGTTCTCGTGCCCCTCGTACTTTATACCAAACATATCATAGCATTCCCTTTCGGCCCATTTGCCGGCAAACCAGAGCTTTTCTATGGAAGGGAGTTCTCCGTCGGTCCATGTCTTTACCACAACCCTCTTCCTTTCATCCACATTGTAAAGTATGTAAAAGGCTTGGAACCTAGGCTTTTTGTCCGGAAAGTCAACCACAGAGTGGTCAATGAAGAGCTTAAAGCCCTTTTCCTCTTTTAATGCCTTCAGAAGGTCTATAAGGTCTCCTTTAGGTATGTGCAAGGCTGTAATGGTAGGCTTTTCCTCTATCTGTAGCTCCTTAAACCTCTCCTTTAGGTCAATAAAGTCTTCTCCCTTTGCCCAAGGCATACCTCAACTCCTTTATAGACTTTCTTCCTCAAACTGCCAATTTAAGGCTCCTCTTCTCCAAGCGTATAAAAGCCCATAGGTAAGGATAAGTATAAAGAGGAACATCTCAATAAAGCCAAAGATGCCAAGGTGTCTGTAGACTACAGTCCAAGGGAAAAGAAAGGCGGCTTCTATATCAAAGAGTAAAAGCAGGAGGCCCAAAAGGTAATAGCCCTGATGGAAGGTAGACTGAGCGGATTTATCGTAAAGTGGAACACCACACTCATAAGGATAGTCTTGCAGAGCTTCTGAGGACTTTGGACCAAGCAGGTTGTTTATAAACACAAACACCAGTGCTATACCCAATGTAATCCCAAAGAATATAAGCAAAGCCAAGTAATCCATGCCTTCACCTCACAAAAAGGTTCTCAGCAGAAGGACTTACAAAACTCCATAATATTATAGGCACAGCTCCAAGCAAGACAATACTTATGGTTATAAGCATTATAAGCAACTTTTCAGCACCGGAAAGGGAAAGGTTAAACTCGCCGTTGGGTTCCTTCATAAACATAAGGGCAGTAATCCTCAGATAGTATCCTGTAGAGATGCCGGTGGCCACTATCATTACAAAGGCAAGCC
The DNA here is from genome assembly GCA_037927135.1 of Candidatus Pampinifervens sinense. Classification (GTDB taxonomy): domain Bacteria; phylum Aquificota; class Aquificia; order Aquificales; family Aquificaceae; genus Pampinifervens; species Pampinifervens sinense. The sequence goes on from JAXSPP010000012.1 coordinate 5,033, forward strand.
ACCAAAGATCTCCAAAGGAAAGGGACATAAAGACCAAAGCTTTTCCTACAAAGCCTACGGTGGGTGGAACACCAAGGAGAGCAAGGAGCATTATCATAAAAGACAGGGCAAGCCAAGGAGAGGAAAACCTAAGTCCAGAAAACTGTTCAAGCCTGTTCTCCCAGTTGGGGACCCTTTCAAGCAGGGCAAGCACCATAAAGCTACCAAAGCCCATAAGGGCATAGGCTATCAAAAAGTAGATCACAGCCTTTAGGCCAATAACTTTAGCTACAGCAATAGCAGCCATTATGTAGCCCGAATGGGCTATGGAAGAATAAGCCAAAAGCCTCTTTACATCCTTTTGCACAAGGGCTACCAGGTTTCCATAAAGCATGGTGAGGGCAGATATGATGCCTACGGTGGTTACCCACGCATAAGAGAAGTGTTCTTGAACGTAGGGCATTAGCCTTACGAGGGGGGCAAAGAAGGCAAGCTTTCCAAAGGAAGCCATGTAGGCCGTTATGGGCGTAGGAGCGCCTTGGTAGGCATCGGGAAGCCAAAAGTGGAAAGGCACAGCACCTATCTTTATGGCAAAGCCTATGAGGAAAAGCACAAGGCCAAAAACTAAAAAGTAGTGGTTTTCACCCACATGGGTGAGGATATACCTTAGGTCCAAAGAGCCAGAGTATAGATACATAAAGCCAGCGCCATAAGAGGCCAGAGCTATGGAAAGGCCACCAAGCATGAGGTATTTGAAGGCACCTTCCTTAGAGTTAAAGTCGGACCTAAGAAGGGCCGTGAGGATGTAAAAGGATATGGATACGGCCTCAAGGGCCACATAAAGCACTATGAGATTATAAGAAGAGGCAAGGAACATACCACCTACCAAGGAAAAGTTAAGGATATAATAAAACTCTCCGTATAAGGACCTTTTGTGCTTGTAATACTTGTATGTAAAGCCAAGGAGAAGCATGGTAAGGAGGAGCATAAAGACCTGCAAAAGAGTTGAAAAATTGTCTCTATAATACAAGCCATAAAAGGTTTCTCCCTTCATGTTAGGGTTTAGGACAAGAAAGAGCAAAGCTATTATGTAGCCTGTGAGGCTTACACTTATGGCAAGGGCATGGTTTATCCTTTTGTATATAAGGTCTAGGCTAAAGAGGATAAAGCCAGTTATTAAAACTGTTAGTTCTGGGAGGACAAGCCAAAGGTTGGGAAATTCCAATCTTACCAGCTGTTCCATCTTAGCCCCCCACTATCCTTAAAAAAAAAGATGGCTTTTAGAAGGTGGTCTATGTAAGGGTCATAAAAGGCGAAGAATAGGAAGGGAAGAAGGCCTACCATAAGCATGGGCACCACCATAAGAAGGTAGGCAACAAGTTTATAGCCTCTTATATCGGTAAAGTGCACAAGCCTGCTTTCTTCCTTTGTATCCAAGTAGAGGGTCTTCAAAAGGTAAAGAACATACACGGCGCTAAAGAAGGCACCCACTATTACAAGGAAGGCAAGTATAAGGCTGTATTCTCTTGCACCCACTATGGTGAGGAACTTACCCCAGAAGGAAGAACCACCGGGAAGACCCATGGAGGAAAAGCCTGTAATGGCCACAAGCACGGCAAACAAGGGCATGAACTTTATACTTCCCCTTAGGGCTTGCATGTTAAAGCTGTGAAGCCTGTTGTATATAAAGCCTGCCATCATAAACAGAGCGGAGGAGGTAAGGCCATGGGCAAACATCTCTGTAATGCTTGCCCTCAAGCCTTCCGCATTCAAAAGGAACATACCGGCTACCACAAAGCCCATATGGCTTATAGAAGAGTATGCCACAAACCTTTTTACATTACTCTGGCTTATGGTGAACCAAGAGGCAAAGACTATGGAGAATATGCCCCAAAGGACCATAAGGGGCATAAGGAAAAGGGAAGCTTCTGGGAACAGGCCTATATTGAACCTAAGGAGTGCGTAGGTGCCCATCTTAAGGAGTATGGCCGCAAGGACTACAGAACCGGCCGTTGGTGCCTCACCGTGAGCATCCGGAAGCCATGTGTGGAAAGGCACTATGGGCGTCTTTACCGCAAAGGCGATAAGGAAAAGAAGGAACATAAAAATCTCAAACTCAAGGCTATACCTGTTGTTTATAAGGTCAAAGTAGTTGAAGGAAAACTTGCCGAACTGTTTGTAATGCTGGACTGCAAGGCTTACTATGCCAAGAAGCAAAAAGAGGGAGGAGACAAAGATGTATATGAAGAACTTATAAGCTGAATACATTCTGAGCTTGTAGCCCCATATGCCTATAACAAAGAACATGGGCACCAAGGTGAGTTCATAAAAGACATAGAAAACTATGAGGTCAAGGCTTGCAAAGACCCCTACAAGGAAGCTTTCTGTAAGTAAGAACCATATGTAGTATTCCTTTAACCTATGGTTTATCTGATGGTCCCTTGTGGACCAAAGTATGGCCGAAAGAGAGACAAGGGTAGTAAGTATATACATAAGATAAGAGAGGCCATCAAAGCCAAGGTGAAGGCTTAAGTTTAGTTCTGGAATAAGGCTGTACCTTTCCTCAAACTGGATCCTGTGCGCATTGGAAAAATCAAAGAAGAATAAAGAGATCAAAGAAAGGAGGAAAACAGCACCGCTAAAGAATACGGCTATCCATTTGGAGAGTTCTTCCCTTGCTACAAGTATCAAAAAGCTCCCTACTAACGGCAGTATAATACTCAAAGAGATCAATGGAAATCCTTCCATGGTTCACCTCATGCTGTATAGGATTATACCCAATATTAGAACCACACCAGCCAACAGAAAGCTCACATAATGGTTTAAAAGTCCAGTCTGTATATTTCTTACCTTTTTACCAGTCCAATAAGAAGCGCGGGCCACACCGTTTACAAACAAATCTACAAGCATTATATCTAGCTTCATCCAGAGGAACTTAACCACTTTGAAGAATAGAAAGTTTAGCAAGTTTAAAAAGCCATCTATAAGAAACCTATCACCTACAAGGAAGAGTGCCCTTGAAAAGGACATATAGCCCTTTGCCAAAACTCTATGGTAGAATTTTTCGGTGAAGAACTGTTCTTTTAGTGTTGTGTGCAAGGGCTTTAGGGCCTCATAGGCCCTCTCTGGGTCTATCAAACCCTTCACATACACCACATAGGCTATGGCTATGCCAACAAGCCCTATGGCCACTG